>CBDDKG010000013.1:0-239277 GCA_965230105.1 Roseivirga sp.
ATGGCAGGTTACTGCCGCAAAGGCTTCTGTCTTAATCTTAGTTTTAAAAATTGGCATGACTAAAAAAATAGCTAATGTCAATTGAACCCTAAAACCGAAAAAATGTTTGGCACAATGAATTAAGAATCACCACCAGATCGACTGAGTACTGTATTTAGAGCACATTCGCTCCATTGACCACATCAATATCTTTTGAAAATTCTTCGATGTTATGGCTTATACCTCGTACACTTGGAATAAAAATCATAGTTGACGGACAGCAATGATTCATCATCTGCGCATCATGACCAGCACCACTAGGCATTCGCTTAGAAGCCAATCCAAGGGTGTCAGCAGCTGCTTCTACCAGATTAATCATTTCATTTGGAAAGTGAACCGGGCTAAACCGTACCATTTTTTCTCTATGTACCTCTAAACCCATATCATCAACTACTCGATCGATAAACTTATCATCTTGATTTGTGCCTTTTCTAATGCTTCTGCCTCAGTACTGCGCAGGTCTAATGTGAACATCACTTCCCTGGGAATAATATTGATCGTATTAGGTACATATTCAATGGAACCCACAGTGGTGAGTACAGAGTTTTCTTCTTTTCTTGAATAGTCTCCAATAAACTTGATGATTTGAGCACTGGCATAACCTGCATCTTTGCGATACTGATTAGGCGTAGTACCGGCATGATTTGCTTCTCCTTTAACTGTGTAGCGCGTCCAGTGAATTCCTGAACCATTTCCCCACTCCTATATCAATCCCTTCCTTTTCTAAAACCGGCCCAGCTCAATATGAAGTTCTATAAAACTGTCAAAAGCTACAGCTCCAGGCTCCAAATGGCCATTATAGCCAATTACTTCCAAACGAGAACCTATCGTCTCTTTTGGGTCATCATAGGCTTGTGAGGCAAGAATACTTCCAAGGCTTGCCTGACCACTATACATATGACTACCCATCATATCAGGAGCAAATCTTACTCCCTCTTCATTGGTGAAGTTGACCAAAGCAAGTGGATGCTCTGTTATTATGTCTTGATCGTTTAATGTGTGGATTAATTCAATACCCTGCCAATACTCCCAGTGCACCGTCATAACGACCTCCTGCATAGACTGTATCCAAATGTGAACCGAAAGCCACTGGCTTTAAACCCTGACTACCCTTCCTCAGACCAATCATATTGCCCAACTGGTCAACATGAACCTCCAGCCCAAGGCTGAGCATTTGCTCTTTTAGTAAATCTCTGGCTTGTTTGTCCTCCTCAGACAAAGCTATACGTTCAACGCCTATCTCTCCCACTTTACCGTCTGGGCATAGAGAGCAATATTTTCTAACAGACGTTGACCGTTGACCTTCATTTAACTTATAACCGAACCTGGGTTTACCGCCTCATTGGGTTGGATTAGCCGTAAGTTTCCTTCAGCATCTTCAGCCATAAGGATCATCCCTTGAGATTCTACGCCCATCAATTTTGCGCGGAGCCAAATTCGCAATAATGGTCACTTGCTTACCGATCATTTCAGCAGGATCATACTGCTTGGCGATACCACTCAAAATTGTTCGTTTATCAACTCCAGTATCAACAAGAAATTGAAGCAGTTTATTAGACTTTTCAACCTTTTTGGCTTCGATAATTGTTCCTACTCGAAGATCCAACTTCATAAAATCATCAAATACAATATCTTCCTTTAAGGGTGCCAATGTGATCTCTTGGTTTTCCATTTCGTTTTGTTTCTTAGTGTCTTCCAGTTTTTGGACCTGTGCTTCAATAGTCTTGTCTTCTATTTTTTCGAAAAGAAGGGTTGGTTTCTCCCAGAGTTGCCCCCTCAGCCAGTAATTCATCATTTCCGGCACTTGACCAATCGAGCTTTTCGATGTTCAATAAGTCTCTCAGTTTCTTAGTACTAAAAGGAATAAAAGGCTCAGCCACTATAGAAAGGTTGGCCACCAACTGCAAGGCAATGTTAAGAATGGTACCTACTCTTTTCCTGATCCGTTTTTATCAATTTCCATGGCTCAGTATCAGCCAGGTACTTATTACCCATTCTGGCCAATTCCATCATTTCAGCTAATGCTTCTCTAAATCTGTTACTTCTCAATTGACTCTCCGACCTTCTTAGGCACTTTACCTAATTGGTCTTAATACTTCCTTGTCAATGTCATAGACTTCTCCCCTTGCAGGAATTTTGCCATCGAAGTACTGTATTGGGTAAGCACGACCGCCCGATTCACAAAGTTTCCGAGTATAGCAACTAGCTCATTGTTATTTCTTGCCTGAAAATCCTTCCAGGTAAAATCATTGTCTTTACTTTCTGGCGCATTGGAGCAGAGTGCATAGCGAAGCACATCCTGTTTTTCTGGCAAGTCAGTCAGATATTCATGGAGCCAGACCGCCCAATTTCTTGAAGTAGATTTCTTATCTCCTTCCAGGTTTAAAAATTCGTTAGCAGGGACATTGTCAGGCAAAACATAGTCTCCCATTGATTTCAAAATAGCTGGGAATATGATGCAATGGAATACAATATTATCCTTACCAATAAAGTGAACGAGCTTGGTATCATCAGACTTCCAGTATGGTTCCCATTCCTTACCCTCTCTTTCCGCCCATTCACGTGTAGCAGAAACATAGCCAATAGGCGCATCGAACCAAACATACAATACCTTACCATCAGCACCTTCTACTGGCACCTTAATGCCCCAATCCAGGTCTCGTGTCATTGCCCGAGGTTGTAAACCTCCATCAATCCAAGACTTACACTGACCCCAGACATTTGGTTTCAGTCTTTTTTTATGACCTTCAACGATCCACTCATTTAGCCATGTCTCGTAATTCTGAAGTGGCAAATACCAATGTTTGGTTTCCTTTTTCACAGGTGGATTCCCGGTTAAGGTGGAAGTAGGATTGATCAGATCCGTAGGGTTCAATGACGATCCGCAGTTTCACATTGATCTCCATATGCGGACGGATGCCCACAATTTGGACAAGTTCCGGTGATATAGCGATCGGCCAGAAACTGTTTGGCTTCGTCATCATAATATTGCTTGCTCTCGCGCTCTTCAAATAGGCCTTCCTCGTAGAGCTTCCTAAAGAACATTTGAGCTGTATCATGATGAGTTTCATTTGAAGTACGAGAATAAACGTCAAATGAGATACCTAGCTGATCCATTGAACCTTGGATCATATCATGATACTTATCAACGATGGCCTGTGGAGTCGTCCCTTCTTTTCTAGCCCTCATTGTTATGGCCATTCCATGTTCGTCTGAAGCACAGATGAAAGCTACGTCCTCTCCTTTAGATCGTAAATACCGGACATAAATATCCGCTGGTACATAAACTCCAGCCAAATGACCAATATGAATTGGACCATTAGCATATGGTAATGCAGCAGTTACAGTATGTCTTTTAAATTCCTTATGGCTCATAGCCCGCAAAGATAGTTTCTTAGCGCTTACTTATAAGAATTTAGAGGTGAGATTTTCGAAGAGTACATTCGGAAAAAAAAGTAATAGACATTTATAATTTCGTAAAATTATCAAAAGTATTTTCCGTTGATTATCTTAGGTTCATAAATCATTTATCAAAAGTTCATGACAGCAGAAGAAGCATTAAAAACCCTCAAAGAAGGAAATATTAGATATGGTAAAGGGTGAATTGAAGCATCCACATACTGACCCAGCAAGAAGAGAGACGAACTCACGGGAGCGCAGCATCCATTTGCCGTAATTCTGAGCTGCGCAGACTCAAGAGTGGTACCAGAACTCTTGTTTGATCAGGGGTCTCGGTGACCTTTTTGTTATTCGTGTTGCCGGAAACGTTGCCAAGACAAAGTTTATGGAAGTATTGAGTATGCAGTAAAGTATTTAAACTCTAAGCTGATAGTCGTACTAGGACATGAAAGTTGTGGTGCGGTCAATGCAAGTTTGGGAGACACAGATCCTGGTGGTCATATAGGATCTATCATTGAAAAGATCAAACCTGCCGTCTATATGGCTAGGCGTATGGAAGGCGATTTACTTACGAATGCCATCAAAGTGAATGCGCAAATTGTTGGTGAAGAGTTAAAGGAGACTAAGCCTATTTTATCCGATGCAGTCAAAAATGCAGGTGTAGAAGTGGTTTCTGCCTATTACAAACTCAGCACTGGTGAAGTAGAATTCCTTTCATAAGAGAAAGTGCACAATAAAAAAGCCTCTTACCGTCCGGTAAGAGGCTTTTTTATTGTGCCCAAGAGCGATCAACTCTTTGACTTTATCATACTAGTCTTATAAGCCGTTCAATAGTTATACCAACCATATTTTTATACCTAGCTTTGTTCTTAGATTATGGCCTTAGAATATAAAAGATCACAACCCAAAGAAGGTCAAGCCAACAACCCACTGCATGGTGTTAAGCTTGTCGACATATTGGAATATCTGGTAGCCACTCAGGGTTGGGTACAAATGGCTCAAGTGGTATCAATCAACTGTTTCAAGAGTGATCCAAGCATTAAATCAAGCCTTAAGTTTCTCAGAAAAACTCCTTGGGCACGAACCAAGGTAGAAGCGTACTATCTAAAGTGCATAAAGTAGACCTTCAACATGAAAAACTCGCCAAATCATAAAAGAAGTCGCTTTGCAGAAGCTTTAAGGAATAAGGCTAAAGAAGTAGCGCCCACAAAATCAAAGATCAAAGAGATCAAACCAAAAAAAGGTACCAAGCTTCATCCGCGGAATAAGCATCAGGGGCGGTACGACCTAAAGCAACTGGTAAAAGTAAACCCTCCACTTGGACGGCATGTTGTCAAGAGCCTCAGAAATGAAGATACAGTGGATTTTTCACAACCAGAGGCAGTAAAATTACTGAATGAAGCACTCTTGAAGCAGCACTATGATGTCAACTATTGGAACATTCCAGAAGGCTATCTGTGTCCGCCTATTCCAGGCAGAGCTGACTATATTCATTATATCGCAGACGTACTCTGCACAAGTAACTTTGGGGAAATACCAAAGGGATCGCATATTACTTGTCTTGATGTAGGTGTTGGGGCCAACTGTGTCTACCCCATTATAGGTAATGCCAGCTATGGTTGGTCATTTATCGGTTCGGATATAGATCCGGTTTCTATAGCCTCTGCAAAAAAGATCGTTGACAATAACAAAGGCCTTGATGGCCAGGTGGATATCCGTTTGCAAAAGAATCCTAAAGACATTCTATATGGGGTGCTTGACCACGAAGAAAGGATAGATGTAATTATCTGTAACCCTCCATTTCATGCCTCACAAGAAGCGGCCATGGAGGGAACTTTGAGAAAGTTGAGCAATTTGAATAAAAAAGAAATAAAGGAAGCCAAGTTAAACTTTGGCGGACAAGGGAGTGAGCTTTGGTGTGAAGGTGGCGAAAGGCGTTTTGTGGGTGATATGATCAGAGAAAGTAAAAAATTTGGAAAGTCCTGTTTTTGGTTTTCTTCCTTGGTCTCGAAACAATCTAATCTAAAAGCCATACAGGAATATCTTCAGATTGCTGGAGCAGCCGAAATAAAGGTCATGGCCATGAGTCAGGGTAACAAAGCAAGCCGAATCATTGCCTGGACCTTTCTGTCTGAGGCTGAGCAATCAGCCTGGCAAAGAACCAGATGGAGATAGTAATTCTTTAACTACTATCTCCATTCCCTACTATCTCTCGAATATGTGTCTGTTACGCATGAAGTATTCTGATTCTCCTTCATACTTAACCATTTTTATATATACGATTTTTTCAGGAGTCACATCCACAGTCTGAGTAAATGATGCTTTCTTGTTATTATCACGCCCCTCACTAGACATTTTCAGTTTCCAATGATTCAAATCGGTGATGTGACTTTCATCTAACTTCCAGCTGCCATTGTAGAAAATCTTATTTTTCTTGATTTCGAATATTCCCTTTCTCTTCTCGACTCGTCCGTCTCCCTCATTGTAGAAATACTCGAACTTCAATTTTTCATTGTCAAATTTAGCGACCATTCGAACAGTCAAGTCTACCATGGTCTTATCATCTCCGTAGTTGAGATAAGTCAGTGTTCCATTCCACTCACCCTCATATACCTTGAGGTGATCAGAAGTCAAATCCTGATTTAATAAGAAACCAAGAGAAAGAAGAATTGTACAAACTAGAGTTTTCATTGCTTTTCGTTTTTCTTACCAAATACCAAAGGCTTGCCAAAACCATAAATAGCTAATAATCAATAGATTATACACATCACGGAATTGATACATGTTCCGCTATGAAACACAACCTTGCTTCGAATCGGAACACACTTCCTAAGCGAGTGGACGATTCAACTTAAAGTTCTGGGCACAGTTCTCTTTTACAGACAATAACCTTACCTTTGCGGCCAGAAAAATTAGGCTATGATTGCAGCACAAAACGTATCTCTCGCATTTGGCAAAAGAGTTCTCTTTGACGAGGTAAACATTAAGTTCACAGGCAATAACTGCTATGGTGTGATAGGCGCCAATGGCGCAGGTAAGTCCACCTTTCTTAAAATTCTCTCTGGGGATCAGGATCCAAACTCTGGTAAGGTAATCATTGAGCCAGGCAAACGTATGGCAGTACTCAAGCAAAATCACTTTGAGTTTGATGAAACTTCCGTGCTGGATACTGTCATGATGGGCCATACCGTCCTTTGGGAAATCATGAAGGAGAAGGATGCCATTTATATGAAGCCTGATTTCTCTGAAGAAGACGGTATTAAAGCCTCTGAACTTGAAGCGCAATTTGCAGAAATGGATGGTTGGAATGCAGAATCAGATGCAGCAGCGCTCTTGAGTGGTCTGGGTATCAAAGAAGATCTGCACTATAGCCTAATGAAGGACCTCAATGGCTCTCAAAAAGTACGTGTGCTACTGGCTCAAGCCCTCTTTGGCAATCCTGACATTCTTATTCTTGATGAACCCACGAATGACTTGGACCTCCAGACCATTGCCTGGCTGGAAGACTTCCTTCTGGAATTTAAGAATACAGTGATTGTCGTATCTCACGACAGGCACTTTTTGGACACCATCTGTACAAATATTGTCGATGTAGATTTTGGACAGGTGAAGCTATTCACGGGTAACTATAGCTTTTGGTACCAGTCTAGTCAATTGGCACTGAGCCAACGATCAGCTGCCAACAAAAAAGCAGAAGAGAAGAAAAAGGAGCTGCAAGAGTTTATTGCACGATTCTCTGCCAATGCGTCAAAGTCTAAGCAAGCTACCAGTAGACGCAAGTTATTGGATAAAATCAATGTAGAAGACATTCAACCTTCAACGAGAAGATATCCTGCTATCATCTTTCAGCAGGAAAGACAAGCCGGAGATCAGATATTAGAGATTAAGAATCTCAGTAAATCTACCTCGGAAAAGACGCTTTTTAGTGGCCTAGACCTCTTTGTAAATAGAGGAGACAAGATTGCTGTATTAAGCAAGGATAGCTTAGCTACAACTTTATTTTTTCAGGTTTTGATGAATGAAGCAAAAGCTGATGCTGGCGAATTTAAATATGGACAAACCATCACCAAATCTTACCTACCCAATGAGAATGCTGAGTTCTTTACCAGTGACCTCAACCTGGTCGATTGGCTGAGACAGTTCACTGAGGGAGAAAAAGACGAGGTTTACATGCGGGGTTTTCTTGGTAAAATGCTCTTCTCAGGTGAAGAGGTTTTCAAAAAGTCAAACGTGCTTTCTGGTGGAGAAAAAGTGCGTTGCATGCTTTCCAGAATGATGCTTGCTCAAGGAAACTTGTTGATCATTGACGAACCAACAAACCACCTGGACCTGGAATCTATTCAAGCATTTAACAATGCACTTAAAGATTTCCCAGGTACTGTGTTGTTCAGTTCTCATGACCACGAATTCACACAAACAGTGGCCAATAGAATCTTGGAAATCGGACCGAAAGGCTATCTGGACAAACTTTGTACATACGATCAGTATATCGAAAATGAGGCCTTTGAGGCTCAACGCGCAGCCATCTACTAAGCGACCAGGGTAGTCAGAGGCCATAGGGCATGAGAAGCATTGGGGAAAAGCCTAGCTGATTTATTAGATGTATTCTTAATAATATTTATGATACGAGTCAGGTCTAGGGCTATATTTAAAGATGCGACTTGAAACAGACCGACTCGTATTACAAGAGCTTTCCTGGAATGACCTAGACGACATCCATGCCTTTCATAGCATTCCTGATGTCGCTAAATTCAATACTATAGGCATTCCTAAAGATATAGACGTTACCAAAAACCTTATCAAAGGAGCAATAGAAGATCAGGCTAAGCACCCAAGATCTATCTATGGATGGATCGCCCGACTCAAACACGATAATACTTTCGTAGGAGAAACTGGAATGACCTCATCCAATGATCGATTCAAGCGAGGCGAAATTCATTACCACATATCGCCAGCATTCTGGAAACAAGGTTATGCCACTGAAATAGCGAAAAGACTCATCAAGTTTGGGTTTGACCACCTGAATCTTCACAGAGTAGAAGCTGGAGTTGCAACGGATAACATAGGTTCTATAAGAGTACTAGAGAAATCAGGTATGCAGCGAGAAGGTCTGCGCAGGGGTATTCTCCCTATCCGAGGCAATTGGTGCGATAATTACATGTACGCCATCTTAGAAGGTGACTATTTCCAAAAGTAGTATGGTGACTAAGACTATCACACTCCCAACTCCTGCCCTCTTTGATTTTGATCAATGCTACTTCTTTTTAGATAGAGGCTATGATGAATGCCTTTACCGACTGGATGATCAAAAAGTACATAGAGCTATTGCCTATGAGGAGGCATTGCTACCCTTCTCTGTAATGCCCAATAACAATCAGTTGACCATTGAAACCCCCAAGACTCTAAATGACAGACAGTTAGAGTTTATTAAGAAATATGTTGAAGAGTGGTTTGACCTGAAGCGAGACATTCAGCCCTTCTATGACCTTCTAAATTCAAAACCTAGACTCAAACCATTAGTAGATAAATATCACGGTCTTAGATTGATCGGTATTCCAGACCTATTCGAGGCGATGTGTTGGAGTATTATTGGGCAGCAAATCAACCTCACTTTCGCTTTTAAACTGAAGAGAAAGTTAGTCGAGTTTTACGGAAAATCAACTGAGTGGAATGGTCAAAAACTGTTGCACTTCCCAACCCCTGAAGCCTTGGTGCACTTAGATGAACAACGTTTACGTACGAATCAATTTTCAAGGGGAAAGATCCAATACTTGCGAAATGTAGCCTTGGCTTTTACTCAAAACGGGCTCAGTAAAAAATCTATCCGTGAAATTCCTGATTTCGAGTCTAGACAGAAGAAACTTATTGAAATAAAAGGTATCGGCATCTGGTCTGCTAATTATGCTCTGATGAAGACACTTCATCAACCAGAAGCCATCCCTTTTGGTGACACAGGTTTGACCCAGTCTTTATTTAACCACCAAATCATCACAGATAGAAAAGATGATGTGGCCATTAGGAAGTTTTTTAGGACCGTCAGGACCTGGGAAGCTTATACGGTCTTCTATCTGTGGCGAAGTTTGGCAGGTTAGACATATGCTGTTAGTAGATACAAACAGCGCATTTGTCGATTAAAAATGCCAAATTCTTACAGGTTTATAAATCCGTAATTCCCCTTTATCGCCTAAGAACTATAACCTAAAGGTCGTAGCTACATTTCTGGCAACAAATAGTTGAATGAGAAACGTATTGCTACTAATAGCTTGCCTAATGCCTTTGGGCTTGAATAGTCAAACACTGGATCCGCAAACCCAGAATGAGATATTGAAGATTTTGGAGGTTGAACAGAGAGACACCCTACCTGGTGGTGTGCTCTTGTTATTGAAGTCCGGAGAACCGATATATAAGAAATATTTCGGCCTGGCCAACTTGAACGAGGGTATTGAGATATCTCGAGATACCCGATTTCACCTTAACTTTCTTACTCAAGATTTCATTGCTCTTACCATAAAACATTTTGAGAGTAAAAACCTTCTTTCATCCAGTGACTTGGCTAATGAATACATTTCAGAATTGCCGGAGATAGCAAAGGAAATCACCATCAATCACTTATTAAATCACACCAGCGGTCTGTATGACTACTGGGCACTCAAATCACTCGGTGGCTGGGACTATGATGATGTTTTCAAGAAGTATCAAGCTTTGGAAATGTTGAGCAAGGTTGAAAGACTCAACAACCCTCCCGGTCAATCCTATAACTTCTCCAATACCAATTACTTCCTATTGGGAGAAATATTAAGACGTGTATCAGGAAAAAATCTGAATGAGGTTCTGAAACAGGAGTTTTTCAAGCCTTTGAATATGTCCAGTGCATTTATATCTGAAAACTATGCTGAGCCTACTCAAAACAAATCTCTTTATTACTTCGACTATGGCGATGGCCCTCAGACCAGTTATGCCAAGTATGGTAATGACTCGGGTACGGTAGGTTTATATGCCACGCTGGATGATCTACAAAAATGGCTTCAATTCATCAATGATAAGAAGCTTATCGAGGTCTTACCATCCACCCAACAAGGACGTCATGACAGCAGTTTCTACTATCAAGATGCCTACTACTTTGGTTACAGAGGTTTCATTGGGACATTCCCAAAGGAGGCACTCACTGTCATACTCTTAAGTAACGATTATTACTATAACACGCATGATCGGGGAATGGAAATAGCCTCTCTCCTCTTACCTGAATCTTCAGTGGAACAGAGCACACCAAACGCATTACAAAGTCTCACAAACCCACAAAAGGTCGCTGGACATTATTGGGACTCAGTTGAAATGCATGCCAAACATATTGAGCTCAGGAATGACACGCTGTATTATCAGACCCCAAGAGCTTGGTCAAGCCCATTGGTATTAGAAAATGGGAAATTTCGCATGATCAATAGTAGCTCCAATCGATCAATCCGATTCTTCCTAGAGGATGAGGAAATGAAAATGACGATCTATTCTAACGAAGTCCCTACAAACAATTATGCTCGATTTACTCCGGAATCATATAAGGCTGAAGTTCTTGAGTCATTTACAGGTAAATATTACTCTGAGATAGTCGGGGCAGTCTACAAATTCATCATAAGAGGAGGTTATTTGACTGCCACCAACCTCCGAACTGAAGATATCATTCTTGATCCACTAACAAAGAATGAATTTGCAAGCGAAGATGCGTGGTACTTCAGTACAGTGAAGTTCTTAAAAGATGCTAAAGGCCAGGTTACCGGCTTTTACTTAAACACCCCTGAAATCAAAGATTTATGGTTCGAAAAACTGAAATAAAAATGAAAAGGATAACTCTCAAAAGTGGCCTTCTAGGCCTATCAATGCTCGCTTTCTTTTTGCAAAGCTTAAGTCTCAGCGCACAATCTAATTACGACTATGCCTTAGTTAAATCGAAGGCTGATAGCATATTCTCGGAATGTAAGGGTCAACCTGGTTGTGCGGTAGGTGTAATGCACAACAACAACCTAATCTATCAAAACGGTTATGGGTTTTCTAATATGGACCTTAAAACTCCCACAAACACATCAACTGTTTTTGAGATAGGCACTCTATCTATGCATTTTACATCTGCGGGCATTATGCTGCTTGAGGAAGCAGGAAAGCTCAAGTTAGATGATGAATTACAAGAGTTTCTACCAGAAATTCCTACTTATAAGGAAGGGAAAATCACCATCAGAAACTTACTAACCCATACCAGTGGTATCAGGGATTATATCGTCCTATTAATGGCGGCAGGAAACCCATTGGACACTTCATTTGATAACAAAAAGGCGCTGGAGTCTCTGAGCAAGCAACAGGCACTGTGTGTAGTCCCTGGATCTACGTACAGGTTTTCGCAATCTAACTACACCCTATTAGCCATGGTGATTGAAAGAATCACCGGACAGACTTATCCTGAATTTATGAAAGAGCATCTTTTTCTGCCTGCTGGAATGAGTAACTCTTTAGTTTTCAACAGTCCAAATGCTGTGATAGAAAACAGAGCATCGGCTTATGAGGGTCAATCTCCCAACTATCAGAGAATATTATCAGATCATTTCCTGGCCAATGGAAGTAGCCGGGTAATGACAAGCATCAATGACCTTGTTAAGTGGAATAGGTTTCTAAACCAGAAAATGCTAGGTAATGAGTCTCTTTTCAAGAGAATATCAAGGACTTCCACGCTCAATAATGGAATGCTGATGACTTACCGTTTTGGGCTTGAAGGAGGTTTATTTCTTGGTCATGAATTGATTGCACATAATGGTTATGGCTTTGGTTTCAATGCCATGTATATAAATTTTCCAAATGAGGGACTGTCCATAGTTGCTCTGAATAGTAATATGAACATCAGCGCCCCAGGTAAAGCCTACGACCTGGCGGAGGCCATATTACCTGCAATCCCTGCTCAAGTCTCGAACAGTGACAGGGCTCCAAAAAAACTAATTAGCCTTAATAAAAATAAGTTATCACCATTTGTGGGAGACTATTTCAGCCTGGACAATGGCTATTTGAGAAAAGTCAGGTTAGTGGATGACACGCTTAGATTAGAAGTAAACGCTAATGTAACGAGTACCATAGTTCCCGTATCTGAAAATGAATTCACAATAGACACAAATGAGTCAGATGTGCGTATAGTGTTTGAAAAGTCAGGCAATGGTCATCAGATGAGTGTTAGGGTGAATGGCCGCGAACCCGCTGTTTATAGATCATATGAGCCTGCCAATTACAAGGCTAAGGAGCTCAGTCAATTCGAAGGGAGTTTTTATTCAGAAGAGCTTGGTGTTAGTTACACCATTGATATCGCTAATAACACGCTATCTACATATGTGGGAGAAAGAAAGCTTGTAGATTATGTCTCAGCAATGGATGATAATTTCACTTCAGCCCATGATGGCTTCATCACTTTTCAACGCAATAAAAAAGGTAAGATTACGGGCTTCGTTTTGTCCGACTACTCGCTAGGCAGCATCTCATTCACCAAGTCCTAGTGTAAGAGGTGTGGCTCGGCCACACCTCTAATTCTCTATTCTGATCTCAAAGTCTCGGCAGGATTCATCAATCTCACTCTTCTCATCTGAATATTGATTGTCAATACGGCAACTGAAAGAAGTAGTATGGCGGCTAAGCCCAGAGGGATAACGTCTATAGGGGCATAAGTACCATAGACACTGCTTAAAAGAAGACCCACTACTTTTACAGCTGCTAAACTTCCGGCTACAACGGCAAAAAATACGATGAAGGAGAATTGTTTATAAACATCTCTCAATAATGCGATTGCAGAGGCTCCTAGCACTTTTTTGATACCATAATCCTTGAATTTAGCTGTCACACTTAGCGAAACAAGGCCAAATAGCCCCATGGCTGCAAGTACGGTAGCTAGACTAGCTGTAAAAACCAATACGTTTTTTACTCCCCTCATATCTTCAAACTCGCGCGCTCTCACTTCTGATTGAAAATGAGACTCAAATGGTTCGTCAGGATATTGAGTTTCCCAAGTCTTCTTGAGTTCATCCCTTACCTTAAACACCGAACCTTCACTTGCCTGAATAGTGAGGCAATTATACATAGAGTCAGGAATAGCCTTAAAAACAGCCGGCTCTATTCCATCTTGAAATGAACCATAGTAATAATCCTCCAATACTCCAACAATGGTGTAATTGACACTATCGATTGTCACCAATTGATTATCCATTTTTTCTAATTGAAAGTCTCTCATAAAGGCCTGATTCACTAAAATGGAAGAGGATAAGTCACTGGGTAAAGATTCGTCAAAATACCTTCCTGAGATAAGTGCTACTCCCATAAATTCCGGGTAGTTCACACCTGTTTTCATGTATTGTCCCTCATAAGAGAGTTCTCCAACTTGCATCTCCTCAAAATCCCAATGCTTATTCAGGCTGTTATAACTTCCGGACACACCTTCCACATTAGGATGCTTTAATATCTCGGAGCGAAAAGCTGCTATTTTGCTTCCCGAGACTTCAATAACGAGCTTATCTTCATGGTTGTAACCCCAATCCATAGCTTCGTACATACCATTATTCTGGACTGACGACACTCCTGCAACTATCGTAATCATTGCCAGTATAAACTGAAAGGTGAGTAAGCTCATAGTAAACCTCCTCTTTCCTCCTACTTTCTCAGAACCACGGAAGATTTTAACCGGTTTAAACCTGGATACGATCAAGGCAGGATATGCGCCAGAAGCAAATGATAAGAACAACAGGAGTCCAACCAGGAACTTTTGCAATGGCCAGTGATGTGCCAGATCCAAGGAAATATTACTACCCGAAATCTGATTAAAGTTGGGGATAAAAAATCCCACGGCCAGTAGACAACCCAATGTTACAGCGAGGGTACATAGAATAAGGTTCTCAGTTAAGAATTGAACAATCAACTGACTTCTGGTACTGCCAATAACCTTCCTAATACCAATCTCTTTCACTCTTCTTGTGGCCATAACGGTAGCAATATTGATATAGTTGAATGTTGCCAGCGTAAGCATGAAAAGACCTATGCAAGCCAAAAGAATCATTGGAGCACGTGGCGGCATAGAACCTAAGCCACTATTGATGGATTGAGAGTTTTTGGCCATTGTCGTTATGGGTTCCAGTCCTAGGGCTTCGTATTTCCTGGTTTGATTAAACCCTTGTTGAACTGCCACCAAGGGTTGCAGGTTTCTGACAAAGGCATCCATATCTATGCCCTCTTCTACTTCTACAAAGGTATGAGCATTTATATCTCTGAGTGCTCTACCAGCTCTTCTCCACTCATACCGAACAACCATAGTTGGCCTTAAGCTTCCATTTTTCTTCGGTCTTTTAAAAACAGCCGCTACCTCAAACTCCTCTGTAACATCATTGATTTCAAGCTGAATGATTTTACCAATGGGGTATTCTGTACCAAAGTACCTCTCCGCGACTTCCTCAGAAATCGCCATTTCTTTAGGGTTTGTGAGCACATCATTACTTCCATAAACAATGGGAAAGGAGAAAGTATCGAAGAAACCAGAGTCTGTAAAGGCAACTGACTGAGAGAACTTTCGATCATCAATCTTCAATTCGACATTTGTGTTAGAATACTTCAATACATTGTTGACGCCAGGAATTTCTTCACGAATCTGATCGCTGATGGCCCATGACATGTAACCATAGCGTCTGACCTCTTCATCAACAAAGGCATTATGAGTCAACAGGTATATTTGGTCACCTTTCTCGTGAAATTGATCACGATTATTTTGAAACTCTGTGTAAAGAAATGCCACCAGGCAGCAGCCGATGGCTAATGAGAGCCCTACCACATTAATGGTAGAAGGCATACGTTGTTTCCATAGGTTTCTGACACCTATCTTAAAATAGTTTTTGAACATGGCTATGTTGTTTGAATTTTGAGTTCTATTTGATTTCCTTTTAATATTTGACCACCTAAACAGGCGTATGACATCCCAGGCAAATGACCTTCTTGCCTTTTGAAGTCCTTTTTCTTCCAAGCGCCAATAAAATAGCTCGTGTACATCTCCTTGGATTTGCTCTAATAGCTTTGGGTTACAATACCAACTTAAGAAGCGATCGGCCCACCGAGGAGGTTTAGAAACTTCTTTATTCATGATGAGAAACTATAAGCGCCTGATGGAGACAACTGGTTATAAAGCTTCTCTCTTACGGTTCTAACCTGATCCAAAGTAGCTCTACCACTGGAGGTCAGATAATAATTCCTTTTCCTTCTACCCCCTCTTGTACTGGAAGAACCGCCCATTTCAGATCGTAAAAAGCCTTTTTCCTCCAAGCGATTCATCACTGCATGTACTGCACTGATGTTTACCTCTCGACCAGTTTGTTCTTTGATTTCCTTAAGCACTGAAACACCGTATGCTCCTTCATAGAGTACTCCAACTACCAGCAATACGAGTTCTTCAAGCTCGCCTATGTTGGTTCCCTTCATATTGAGTCAATTATATTTACAAACATAGATCAAATCTATAACATCTATCTTTGTAAAACAAATAATCATTAAAAATGACCGTCATTGGCACTTAAACTAAATATTTAAGAACTTCGAGTCTATGATTAGAGAACTCACTATTTCAGACTATGCCTTATATTCTAACCTGAGGTCTCTTGGATTAAGCACTGATCCAACCTCTTTTTGGGCTAGTAATGAAGATGAACTGCCTAATAGAGAGTCACGATTCAAGGATACGGTTCTTAGTTCTGATGACTGCATTCTAGGGCACTTCAGCGATGGAGAGTTAGTCGGGATAGGTGGTTTTCATAGAGAGTCCCGACTCAAGCTTCGGCATAAGGGGTTTATTTGGGGTGTTTACACCCACCCTTACCACAGGGGAAAAGGCATTGGTAAACTGCTCATGCTAGCAATTATGGAAAGAGCGTCTAGCATTGAAGGCCTCACCCAAATAAACCTATCTACTCGAACAGATAACCTTGCTGCTCTAAAGCTCTATGAACAATTAGGTTTTGAAAGATATGGAGTAGAAAAAAACTCTTCACTGATAAATGGAACCTTCTATCACGAGGTCTATCTGGTAAAAAATGTAATCTAAATATAGACTTAGCGACTGACAGCGCTCAACTTTATCGCAGTACCCCTTCCTCGCAACTCATACTCACCTTTCTTCTCAAGCGAAAAATCGCCTTCTAGCTCGAGTTCGTCCAACAACTGACCAGAAACTAAAAGTTCACTATCTAATTCATTACAAAGGCTCTGAATCCTTGCTGCCACATTAATTGGGTCCCCTGTAAAGAGTAACTCTTTCTTCAATACTCCTACCTCCCCCCGGGTTACCTGACCAATGTGAATACCTGCCTTAAATTCTGGTACCTGTCCAAAAGTATCTTTATAAACTTGTGCCTTCCTCTGGATTGCTTCTTTGATTCTAAAGAAGCATTCAACACAATTATTACGCTCCAGACCATCCTCACTGAGCCATGACAAGACAATTTCGTCACCGATGTACTGATAGATTTCCGCCTCCGAATCCACTATAGCTTTGGTCATATCTCGATAGTATTTATTCAGAAATCGAAAATACTTCTGGTGCCCCATTTGCTCAGCAATAGTGGTGGAACCCCTCATATCAAGAAACATGAAAATTCTGGTTTCCTCTTTTGAATCGTGGTACTTACCCGTAAAAAAATTCATCACCTGACTGATACCAATATTATCAATCATCTCTTTTATAAAGAGTGCCAGTGTCATAAAGGACGCGCAATAAGCCATTGTGCTCCAAAATGCATAGTCATTGATGAACTCTTTAACAGTTCCTAAAACCCGCTCATCGGTCCAAGGTAGTTCTAAAGCACCTGCGTTAATCGGAAAAGCTATTAAAACTAATAGCACAACAAGCATGGCAGCATATAATGCTACTTTAAGACCAATTTTCACTATAAAGCGAAGATTATTGAATCGGTATCTGAACAAAGTCAGCTCGGATAGTCCCAAAAGACCACCAATCAGAAAACTCCCCAGAACAATAGATATACCTGATGCTACTGGGTCATAAGGGTTTTTTGTAGAAGGGTAAAGGTCCGTATCGCCTAACAAACCTCTTTCTATATTGAAATATAGTATGCCTCCAATACTGAAAACAATAACATAGGTTAGCCATGAAAGTAAGAAGACTCTACGTTTAGGGGACAGTCGGACCATATGATGAAATTAAGCGAATCGAAGCTGGTAATTGAGTATTTGAAAAAATATTTACCCAGAATGTAACCTATCTTCGAGTCAGGCGACTATCCTTCAAAGAATCCTTATTTTCGATTATGGCCGATGCAAAACAAAACGAATTCATGAAAGCCTATGACGCTTGTCATGACCGTTTTTTGAGGTACTGTTCTTCCCTTGCCTATGGTAAAATGGATGTGCAGGACCTGATACAGGATGTATTGGTTTCGGCCTATCACAAATTTGAGAAAATTGAAAATAAGGATCAGCTATTACATTACTTGATTCGCGCAGCTCGCAACAAGTCAATCAGTATTTGGCGCAAACAAAAGCCTCAGACCGAATTGACTGAACTACACGCGGAGCGCTTGGCAGATCAAGGCGTAAAACCTGAAACTGTACTGGACATTCAGCTTCTCTATCGCATGCTCGATAAACTTCCGTCAAAACAGAAAGACGCTTTGGTACTCTTTGAGATCAACGGGTTTAGCATGAAGGAGATTGCAGAAATACAAGGTAGTAATGAAGGTGCAATCAAGACTAAGATTAGTCGAGGGAGAAAGAAACTTACAGACTTGATGAAGGATGGTTCGTCAAGCTCTGTTGACAGTTTAATGGAGACACTTCAAACAATCACGTTATGAGCACTAAAGACTCTTCATATTTGATTGAAATCGCAAGACAAGCTCCAACAGAGTTATCTAAGAAAGAAGTTCTTGGCTTTATTAAAACCATACCCACACTCCCACCGCCATCCAATAACTGGTTTCAAAATTTCAATTTAAACTCAATTATCATGACAACAACAGCAATTGCACTGGTCACAAGTGCACTAATCTATTTTTCATCTCCAACTGAAAAGCTCGATATGGAGCCAATCAGTCCAGAGACAGCCACTGCTCCTGATTTAATTTCCGATGAATTAGATGAGAAACCAAAGGAATCCATCATTAAACTGACTACCATTCAGTTTGATGGCCTTCAAGAGATTGTTTCGGTAGAAACGGATACTGAGATTATACCGATAGCACCTGTAGAGGAACCTACAGAGGCCGATCCGATTGTAGAAGATGCCAAATCTATTGACCGAGGTAAGACTTCTGGTAATCCCAAGCCAATTACCTGGTCGGAACCGGAAAATTCTGAACCAGAAACAGACCTTAGAGTTTCGCTAGATGAAAGTCAATTGAAGTCATTGAAGCGATCCTTACAAGACTATATTAAAGAGGATAAATTCAATTTGGGGAAAAGTAGGCTTATCGTAATCGATTATGCCGAAGACAATCTAACTATTAACTACAAAACACTATCTGAAGATCAGAAAATCAAGTACCAGGAACTGCTTGACTCATACTGGATTAAACCAGGACCAGAAAGACATCTCATCCTAAACAAAAATTATATTATGGCAGGTGACTTTACAGAAGAGGGCTTCTCAGGGAGTGCCTTAGGCTGGGCAATGGAAGTTACTATGAAAAAGAAGCCTGTAACCATCACTCAGGCAAATGACAACGAGACTTCGAATAATAGTGTAACACAAAGCATCTTAGAAATTAGAAGGTTAAATGAGCCTCAAAGATCTGGAGGGTACTTTTTTCAACCAGCCACTCCTAGTGACGCCAAACCTAAGCTAACACGAACCGAATTAAGGATCTTAAAAAGGCAACTGCTTAGGCTACTGAGAGAAGACAATATCGACCAATCGGGCATATCAGATTTCAGCACGTTGTGGTTTACAGCTGACTTCCTGAAATTGAACAATACCGAACTAAAAGGCGAAATGTTCAGCCGATACGCTACTGTGATAAAGTCATTTCATATTAAGCCAGCCCCTGAAAGACGAATAGTAATTAACAATGACTTCATTCAAGTCGGAGATTACACAGACAAAGGCTTTGATGGACAGGCGTTAGGCAAACACATGGAAATCTACTTCATAGATGATCCAAAAGGCAAAAAAGGACTTTTCTCCAAAGACACGAATACTGGTAAGTCAATTATGGAAGACGCGGATGATGATACCATTTTAAAAACCAATGGTGAATTCAAAAAATCAGAAGTCAACCTCTCGAAAGTTGATCGCATTTTAAAGAGTCAGGGAGATGCACCACCGAAGGATGGCAATAGATTTTATGACTCAGGTAAAGAGGCTATATCAATATATACGAAAGAGACCGAGCGCACCTTAATTGAATTGAATGGAGAACAATTGAGATCACTCAAAAAGGAGCTCTATAGAGAACTGCAAAAGGATGACTTAATCGAGAGTCGAAGGGATGATGTCAGGCTATTGTTTGACAACGATGACATCCTTGTAAATGACAATAAACTAACACAGCAGCTGACATTTAAGTACAAAGGCTTCTTAGGTAAATATGGTATTAAGTCTGCCGAAATGAGAAAGGTACTGATGTGCTTAGACTTCATTGTCGTTGGCGACTTTATAGAAGGAAACTTCCAAGGCAGTCTTCAAGGATCGTTGAACTCTCAAGACATAAAGGAGAGTATTTTTAAACAAGATTTTGAAGACTTCCCTGTTTTTGGCTTTGACAAAGCGATGAAGGACAAGTAGAAATTCTAAAATGAATCAAGACAAAAAGCAGCCAATGGCTGCTTTTTGTGCTATTTTAAAGCCGATGGATCAACACAAACCATTGGTCAGCATTATTATGGCAGCAAAAGATACTGCCTCTTATCTTGAAGACTGCCTTGACTCAATTTTAGCTCAGACTTATACAAACTGGGAGCTGATAGCTATTAACGATCACTCCTCTGATGCAACTCCTGAAATCCTTGATGAATATGCTAGGCGTGATACCCGTATTCGCGTTTTTCATAGTGAACGTACCAAGCTGATTCCTACACTGAAATACGGCTATCAATTTGCTAAGGGTGAACTGATTAATCGAATGGACTCGGACGATAAAATGCCAGTTGACAAGCTCGAAAATCTTGTCGCAGAATGGTTGAAATATGGAAGAGGAACTGTTATAGCAGGAGGCACAAAGCACTTTGTCGATGAAGGAGAAGTTGGCGGAGGTTTCCTTAGATATGAAGAATGGCTCAATCAAATCGCCAGAGATAACCGACATTACGAAGAGATATATCAGGAATGTGTAATCCCCTCTCACTGCTGGATTGTTCACAAAGGAGATTTTGATTTAGTAGATGCTTTTAACCCTGAAGTGTATCCAGAAGACTATGACCTATGCTTTCGCTTCTACAAGCATCGGCTTAAGGTTATAGGTATTGATAAGGTTCTTCATCACTGGCGAGATCGATCGGACAGAATTTCACGAACTTGGGAAGAATATAAAGACAACCGATACTTCGATTTGAAGTTGCGATATTTCTATGAGTTAGATCGTGATCAATCAAGGCCATTGGTGCTTTGGGGTACTGGAAGAAATGGCAAGGACATGGCAAGATTGCTTCAAGGTCGAGATGATACTTTTCATTGGGTTTCTGATAGTGAACGTAAAATCGGTGTAGACATCTATGGCGTGATAACAGAGAGCTTTAAGACGATCACCGACATACAAAAGCCTCAAATTATGATTGTTGTGGCTTCTCCAGTAGGTAAACAAGAAATCAAGGAACAGCTTAAGACTTGGGGCAAAGAACCAGTTGCTGATTATTGGTTTTTTGCATAGAAGAGGCAGCAACAGACTGTTTTTTACTTTTTTGTAATCAGTTCGAATCCTCTTCCTCGGTTCCGGAAAGAACCACGGACGGCTCACTGAGTCTGTCATCCATTACGCTTACATCATTTGATACATTAAATGTACCTTTTACTCTCTTTGATTTAAGAAAATATGGCACCCAAATGGATATTCCTATTATGCCTCGTACCATTTCCCTTGCCATTTGGTCATCTTCCTGAGCGCTGAACAGGTTTGGAAAAAAGGCATCAATTAGTAGGTAGTCAACGACAGGTATAACGGCACCGAGTAACAAGTAAACAATCATCAGTCGTGGAGCTCTCGTTCTTCTCGTAAAGAACTGGTATGACACGTAGAGTATAAAAACCAAGAAACCCACGTTATAGACTATCTCTAAAGAGATAATTGATTTGGCCAACAATGAATTCCCTCCAATCAATTCAAGCCCTGGCCACAGTGATTTATTAAAGTATTCAGAAGAGAAAATATCAATCCCTACCCTAAAGAAGGACAGTACTAAGCCAATTGCGGGTAGAACCAGCCATCCGCCTATAGATTTATAAGTAGTTACTCCAAGTGGGTCAGGCGAGTAAACTCTATTAATATAGTATGAGATTCCCAGACCTAAGCCTAGTCCCAAAAAGGCGAGAATTACGGAAGTCATACTAAGGTTAAATCCAGCTAAGGAGGGATTATAAATAAGTATATAACTCAGGTCATTCTGAATCTTCTTATGCCCATTCAGCACATCTGAAACTTTATCAGCCTCGATAATACTCAAGTCAGATTCATACTCATGGACAGCCGTCACAATATTGCCTCGCGAGGAGAGTCTATTGACATACCTATAGCCGTCTCCGACAAATTCGTCAGACATTGTCTCTACGTCCCACTGTTCTGGCATTTCAACTACACTGGTTTGTCTGAACTCTATGGGGCTCCCGAGATCATAAGGCATGGTTGGGTTTGCAACATCACCAAATGAGGTCAGACTCTCCAGAAAAATTGGATATATATTAAAATATATTTGACCTGAGTCCTCATCACGATTCCATGCATTTGGTATCTCATATTCCTCTTCTGTAATAACCAGATTATCCGAACCTCGTGAGGAATCAATCAGTCGCACATTCTTCAACGATTTTATACTGGGATAAACACTACTATAAAAATCTAAATAACTCTTGGTGATTGCCCCTGCCGAGCTACTCGCAAACTGACTTCTAACACCATCGGCTCTCGAACCCGAATATTCCGTCCTGATGTTCACCTGTGCCCCGCCATTTATTGAATCCAATACAAACCATTCCTTAATCTCGATCTTATCCCTCTTTGGTTGAGCAAGTGACCTTAAACCACTCTCACTATTGTTAATTACCAAGCCCAATTCATACTGTGGGAAATTCCTACTAAAAATATTTCCTCCCTGATTACTGATAGTAGGGTCTACATATAAGCTTTGACCATTGTATTCATAGGTCACAACACAGTGATCAAAGAGGTTATTACCAGGTAAGTAATCAGCAATCCCTCTTTTCAAGCCAGTATTTACCAACATCGGATAAGTCTCAATTCCCAATTCTCTCAACAAGGCCACTAGCAAAAGGGATTTATCTTTACAATCACCAAATCGCTGATTATATACCTTAGCGGGAAAATTTGGTTTGTATGCTCCTATTCCTGACTCCAGACCCAAATATCTCACCTCATCTTGAACAAATTGAATGGCCTCTAGAATTTTAAGTTCTCGCGAAGCACCTCTTGAGTAAGAGATTTTTATCTTATCTAAATCGGAATTCGGAAATTTATAAAGCTTCTCTGCCCATTCGATGACTTCCTCCCAGTCCTGAAAATTTGATACAGATACATTCTTCAGAGGATTATAGAACTGTGGCGTATAGGCGTCTAGCGAGATTGGGGCAATTGCCGGTACATCCCAAACATACTCCAAAACCCCACCTCTGTTTTTAACGATAGGCTCAGGTGCACCATTATTCAGTTTATAATTAAGGGTTCTCCCTTGATTCGTCAGAAGTCTAAAAACAATTCTATTTACAGGTATCCCAGCATACTCCAATGAGATACTGTTACTATAAAAGCCCTTGTTGACTGGGTTATACCCTTTGATAGAATAAGAATATTCAATAATGTCACCCGGTCTAATATCAGAAAGGTTAGTGTAAGCGGTCTCAGTTCCATCATAAAGACTCCGCTCCATATTAGTTTCTCTTCTAACACGTTCAATCAGAGTTTGAGACAAACGATCTGATCTAATGCCTTCTCTGTAGACACTGATTTCATGAAAAGTCAATTTCTGATATGAGGGATCAAAGTCAACAGATATGTTAGACATACTTTGTACGCCTTCGCTATTTGTAACCTTAACCGCAAAGTGCCAATAGTCCGTCTGTTGACTAATATTCTCTTGATTGTCAAGTAAAAGGTATTGATAACCCGGGTTCTGGTCTTCGATAGTGCTTTCTTCGTAAGCGTAATCCTCAACCCATTTAGGTTTAGGGCCACTCTGAGCATTAATGTTAAGAGTCAAGAAGAAAGACAGGAGCAAGAAGACACCAAAAGCCTTGATTTTCTGTAGTAAAATCAAAATGATATTATTCAAAGCAATTTTTAAATAAAACACATTTCATTGCATAATTCAAGTCTTGACCGCCATTATTCTTATCAAGAATATTAGTCTGCGCCTGTTTAAACCAAGAAAGGTCATGAATTTACCTCCAATAAATCTGCAATTCACCTTCTTCTCCTAATCTGTTGAGCAGGAAAAACCACAGGTGACTCATTGCCATCTTTACCTACTGCTGATACTCCGAAGTAGTAATTATCAATAACGATTCCTTCAAGTGTAAACTCATTTACCCCTGAAACATATTTGAAATTATCCCAAGTGGGAGAAGTTGTTAATCTCCAATAGAGCTTATAGCCGGCAATATTGGGATCGTCTGTCTTAGCCCATTGTAGCGTAGTAGACGGTCTAACTGCACCGCCAATGCGTACTTCAGTAGGTGCCGGTGGCGCCCAGGCAAGTCCGGCCATCGAAATGGCATTGACCGCTGTTAATTTCTTGGCATAAGGGAAGTTCACCCCCTCTATGACATCTCCATATTTAATGCCGTTCTCCTCTCTTATATCCTGATGCTGACGATTATAATTCTCATGGGCCTCCATAATTCTCACACCCGCAAAACCCAGGTCATTGAAAGGCCTATGG
Source organism: Roseivirga sp. (assembly GCA_965230105.1). Lineage (GTDB taxonomy): Bacteria > Bacteroidota > Bacteroidia > Cytophagales > Cyclobacteriaceae > Roseivirga. The sequence continues at coordinate 24,547 of CBDDKG010000013.1, forward strand.
TGTCCTCCTCTACCAAAACGGTCCAGGCGATAGATCATCATTGGATTCATCTCTGGCATATAAGTCTTCACTTGTCCATGTATATACCTTGCTAATTGGCGAGAAATACCATCTACCTCGCCCCCAGCGAATCTTCTTGCACCTCTTTGTCTGTCAGTTTCATTTGCCGGAGTGGGTTCGGAGAAGATCCTAAAAGTGCGATTATCGATCACGCCATCAACCCCTTCAATATTGCCAATCATATCATTGTTCAGAATACCAATCATATTCCAGCCATTCTGTTGTGCATAATTGGCAAGTCCTCTACCTCCAAAAAGCCCTTGTTCTTCTCCAGATAGCCCGGCAAAGACCACACTGTGTTTGAACTTATACTTTGACATTACTCTAGCAGCTTCAATCGTCCCTGCCATACCCGAGGCATTATCATTAGCCCCAGGTGCATCAATTTCATAGTTCATGGTATTTGAAGCTCTGGAATCGATATCTCCAGACATCATCACATAAGAATCAGGGTAATCCGTTCCTCTAAGAACTGCGACAACGTTTACAACCCAGGCATCATGAGGCACCCTGCTTCGTACTGTTTTCTTTACGAAGTCTTTCTGATAAAAAACTTCCAAACAACCTCCACACTCCTGTGATATCTTTTCAAACTCGGCCTTTATCCATCTACGAGCTGCCCCAATACCTCTGGTTTCGGAAACCGTGTCAGAAAAGGTGTTCCGAGTTCCAAAGCCAGCCAGTCTTCTTATATCGGCTTCTATACGCTCAGCAGAAGTAGCATTGATTATATCATAAATTCTGGTATCTATTTGGGGTGGAGCGTCTTGTGCCGTGGCCACCTGTAAAGCGAACATTAGGCTGAAAAGACCTATTGCTTTAATTACTTTCCTCATTATTATCTCGGTTGATCTTATGCCTAAAAGTAAAAAAGAAAGTTTCACACTAAAATGGATAAGTGATGGATGGAGTTTATTCTTTTGCTATAAGGGTTTTGGGTGTCTCAGGTGTATTAGAGTCACAATCTTTGTAGAAAAAAGAATATTTTTCTTTAAGTGTAACAAACTTGGCACATTGATTGTCGTATAAGAGAGGTAAGGAGGATACGAAAATGAAAAAGAAAACACTATTAATCACAGCAGCAGCAGTAATTGCCACTGGTCTTGGTATTTACAGTATTGCGGGTAAGAAAATCGCACTACCGAAAAAGAAGGCATCAGCAAAGTAAGGCCAGTGTACTAGTCAGTACTTCTCGTTAAATACTGTTAAGTTATATCGCCTCGGTGACACCGGGGCTTTTTAGTGTCTAAACTTTGTTAATTTAGCCTCATAAAATTTCCTATGAAGAAGGTATTTCTCGTTTCTCTTTTACTGTTTTTGGGTATTCTAAACGTTCAGGCCCAGATCCGACCTGAAGACCCAAGGCTATTCATAGATTCGGCTGTCGTCTTAGTAGATCAAGAAAAATATATTGAAGCAGACAGTTACTTCATGAGAGCCCTCGATAGAATTGATGTGCTCCCGGCAGATTTTTGTTTCCATTTTGGTAAAAACTCACTTTTTCTTAAGAAGTACTCTCAAAGTATTGACTGGTTGAACAAGTACTTAGAACTGAAGGGCAGTCAAGGACAATTCTCTAAAGAAACGTTGATTTTACTCGAAAAGGCAGAAGAAGGATTTAGAGAAAACCGAGGAATAGCAACTTCTGCTGATGTAAACAGTAAGTTCTTCTATCGCAATACGATCAAATGTGATGAGACTAGTGCCCCCATCATTTGTCCAGTCTGTCGTGGCGATGGTATTATTGTCACTATAGACCCTTTTGGAGAAAAGCTTTACCGCCAATGTCCCTACTCAACGAATGGTGTACTGACATGTACCGAATTCAACTTGCTTATTCAGGGTAACCTGAAGCCTAAGAACAAATAATGCATCCTTTACTATTTCAGTAAGTCTTTAGACCAAACGATTGGTCATGAGACATAGTAGAAAATCCAATTTCAAAGATTACTTTATTGAATTTATAATAGTGATTTTAGGTATCACCATTGCCTTTTGGCTATCCAATTTGGGTGAAACAAAAAAGGAAAGTCAATTGGAGGCGCAATATATAAATGACCTTCGTTCAGACCTGAAGAAGGACTCGGTTTACCTGAGCTCTTCAATTGACAAGAATCAGGTAAAGCTGCGCGAGTTGAGTAAGGCTATTTTATTTTTTCAAGGTCAACAGAGTAGCCTGACCTACGACTCTATGCCCACTTATGCTAATCTTGTTGGTAACTACAACTTTTTTGAACCAAACGAATACACCTACTTATCACTGCAGCAAAGTGGTGATTTTAAGGTTTTCAAAAACAAAGACTTCAAAAAAGCACTTGTAGAACTTTATAGATCTTATGAGTTAATTGAACTTGAGCACACCAATCTTTCCAGTGCCTTGGATGACAATTTTTACCCTCAGTTTATGTCTAGTTATGATCTGATCAATGATGAAATAATTGATATTGGTTATTTCAAAACACCCCTCTTCAGAAACTTTGTTGCTTTTACAATGAATGAAACCTCAGTGCTCAATCGCTACTATGAACGTGCTCTCAGGCAAATTGATCAAATCCTTAAGATGACTGATTAAGGCGTTAAGATGTCTAAAATTCTCTTGATTAGACCATCGACAGCGGCCTCATGGTCTTTAGAAAATTCCTGACGTGCTCTATTAGCAATCAAAGCGTTAAGGCTGATCATTTCATGACCTAACAAATTAGCCATGGCATAATAACCAGCAGTTTCCATTTCGAGATTAGTAAAAGGGCCAAAGGGAGTATTCATGGCCGCTAGTTTGTCAATCAAACCACTAACTCTTGGCTTAAGTCTAACTTGACGTCCCTGTGGAGCATAGAAACCAGGAGCTGTAATAGTGACACCTTGATAGAAGTCATCGCCAAAAAGGCTCATCAAGCTCTCAGAGGCACTGGCAAAATAAGGCTGAAAGTTAAGCCCCAATTCGCCTTGAACTTTCTTTGTAAACTCTTCAACCGTGCTATCACTACTCCAATTATAGAAGTTCATCAGGGTATCCAGTCCCAGGGCCGCATTTGACACCAAATGAGCGTCAATGGGAATTTCAGGCTGCAGACATCCTGAGGTACCAATTCGTATTATTTGAAGGCTTTTTAATTCCTGTCTGACCTCCCTTCTGTTCAAATCAACATTGACGAGTGCATCTAACTCTGTCATCAGTAGTTCAACGTTATCTGTGCCCATTCCAGAACTGATAACCGATAGTCTTTTTCCTCCAATGACACCCGTATGGGTTACCAATTCACGACTATTGACTTGATGCTCAATTTTGTCGAAGTAGCAACTTACTTTTGGAACCCTCTCGGGATCGCCAACAACTATGATGGTATCCGCCACCATTTCTGGTGCAAGATTCAGGTGATATACTCGTCCCTGTGGCGTAAGTATTAATTCGGACTCAGGGATTCTTTTACTCATTACTTGATTGTGGCTGGTTCGCGTTTAACTCCCTTCAAAGGGTTATAGTGATTCGTATTCTTTTGGTAGTACCCAGTACCATCATAAGGCCTTCTTGCGGGATGCTTTCTGCACTCATCAGAGCAACAACCATCCATGATCCAACCTGCCTCTTCGCTCATAGGGATATGTGCATTACATTCAGGATTGGCACAGTTGACCATTCGATCGGTAGGCTCTCCCGTTATATGACATTTAGAAAGAATACTTGGGTTCACGTGATTGACATCTGCAGTAATACGATTGTCAAATACATAGCATTTTCCTTCAAAGTCTTTCCCTTCAGCCTCAATGCCATATTTAATGATACCACCATGAAGTTGGTATACATTTTCAAAACCTTGCTCGAGCAAATAGGCACTGGCTTTTTCACATTTGATACCCCCTGTACAGTAAGTAATGACTTTCTTATCTCTCAAGTGGTCTAACTCTTTGACCTTTTCAGGAAAGTCTCTGAAGTTATCAATATCAAGTGTCAAAGCATTTTTGAACTTACCTACATTGTGTTCATAGTTACTACGAACATCTAAGATTACCGTATCATTCGGTTGTTCCTCTAAAATCTCTTTGAATTGATCGGGCTCAACGTAGGTTCCTGTCTTTTCTCTAGGGTTGATATGTCTTAGGCTTGAGTGAACGATCTCTGGTTTTACGCGCACATGAAGCTTTGCAAACGCCATACGATCATGTGCTTCCACCTTAAATTCGGTATCTGCAAAACGCACATCAGAGTGCACATAATCCATATACTTCTGACAGTCTTCTTCTAACCCGGATACGGTCCCGTTGAGTCCTTCAGGAGAGATAATGATTCTTCCCCTTAGATTATTTTCTACACAAAAAAGATGGTGTTGTTCTCTGTACGCCTCAAAATCCTCAATTTCGGCATAGCAGTAATAGAGTAATATTGAATATTTCTTTCCCATAACTTCTGCCCTATTGCTTGTAGGGTGAATTTACTTTTAAACTTCTTTAGCAGGGTTTCCGAAAACGGTTTTGCCTTTTTCAACATCACCAATAACCACGGAACCTGCCCCAATTCTGGCATTCTTGCCTATTTTGACACCTGGCACAATTGTGACACCATATCCAATAAATGCATTCTCTTCTATTTGCACTTCCGCACCGATGATACTTCCGGCACCCACTTGCACAAGATCACCCAAACTAGCACTATAGTCAACTACCACGTTGCTATGCAACATACAGTGGTCTCCCAATTTTGCATTTGCTCCAATGATCACCCCACTATTGATAAATTCTCCATGACCTACGTGTGCCGATGGTGCAATCTCCGTATTACTATGTATAGCGTTGACAGGCATCATCTTTCTTCGTTCTTTCATGAGCTTCACGATCCCCTTACGAAGATCTCTATCGTCTGCTGCTATAAAGCCTTCACATTTCTTACCTATCAACTTAAGGAACCCGTCATCATCCGTCCTTCCTAAGATCGATAGCTCTCCTAACTCAGTCCCATGGAGCTTTTCATCATCATCTAAATAACCATATACTATGATATCGTTACTTTCAAAAATCTCTCTTGCTGCTTGTCCTAAAGCGCTTGCTCCGAATATAATTACCGGGTTCTTCATGCATTAATTAATTGGAGTGCAAAGATAAAGTATTTCGTAAGAATAAGCTCTATTGGAGTCAATTATGCCTTTACCAGCTCGGCACCTATACCGCACTCAATACAGCGTTTTTTCTTACAGAAATTGTTATGCAACTCAATCAAGCCTTGACTATCAAAAGCAGAAGACACATTCCATCCTACTGATTTCCAAAGTCTGGTAATTTTATTTTCTTCTTTGGGCAAGGCCATCAACAGATTCAATGCCTTATCCAAAGGTTCGGTTGTGTCCTGATATTTGGCATATGCCACAAGCAAGGGCACAGTAGTGTTGATCATCAGGTTTTCTTTTGCCGATTTAGTAAGTCCTCCAATTTTGATCTTGCTCTCCTTATCCATCACTACATGGCTTTGCCAATATGCTGTTTGTGTGATTTGAAACTCCTTGATGAGTTTCTTGGGGTCATCAAATTCTGTGAATAATGAGAATATATTCTGATGATGATAGAGCATCGAAGCCAATTGAGCAATTCTCACAGTTGGGAAGTTCGCGGGCCTCACTCCTGAAAAATGCCATTGATTATAACTTAAAGACCTATTCAATTCATATTTCTTGGATAAATAGTCAAACTCAGATTTTAAGCTCTTGAGGTATTCATCCTTTAAGTCAATACTGAGCAAACCTGAGGCTCCAAACAGTAGCGCCTCATATTGCTGAAGTTGATTATGCTTATGCAGTATTCTTGAAGGTACCATTTGAGCAAGAGCAAGCATCGATTCAGCATTAGTCTTGAAACCCAAGCCTTTAGCCAACCACTGATAAGCTGTTTCTTCCCAATCTGTGTTGTTGGCCTGCAGTAACGTTACCACCTCTTGTGCCTTATGTTCAACCCTACTAATCAAGGTCCTCTCCAACATGGAAAGCCGCGTAATCACCTTTACTGAGTGAAGCTGCTTGGCACAAGGAACCTTCTCATCATTTTGCAGCATATCAGTATACCGCTGTAGCATTTTTGGTTTGATGAGCCCCTTAAGACTTAGTGTAGGTAGCAGTCGACTGTGACTATCTAAAATCTCCTTGTCATCCTCATAGACTACATGAAGGATAACATTATCATAATTGGGATCACCTTGATGGTGATGCTTTTCCCAATCGGAGGAGTTCAAATGAATTTCGACAGCTCCTGCCCATTTCATTCCATCAATGGTTACGACAGCTTCTTTAAAATCCGGACCCGCTAAGTTATTATGAAAACCAACTTTCTCAATAGTGATTGCTTCTCCCGATTGCGTTAGGAGTCGACTCTTGTTGAAGTATTGATTTTTCCACACAAAGTGCAGAAATGCTTCTTGGATCATCTGGTGCATGTTTGCACCAAGAATTTAAAGGTATTTTTTCAGAAAGCCAGCCATTTGTGCCTGCAGTTCTTCTGCTTTTTCACGGGCAACTTCAGCAAAATTTTCTGAGTTATCGGCATATATTATGCCTCTTGAAGAGTTGACAAGAAGACCGCAATGATTATTCATCCCATATTTTGAAACCTCTTCCAAACTTCCGCCTTGTGCTCCCACACCAGGCACCAACAGGAAGTGATCTGGAACGATATTCCTTATGTTTTGTAAAGCTTCCGCTCTAGTAGCACCAACCACATACATGAGTTGATCAGTATCTCCCCATTCCTGACTTTTTCTAAGCACTTCTTCGTAAAGATCTCCACCATTTGTCAAAGCCAGATTCTGAAAATCCTTACCTCCCGCATTAGAAGTCAATGCCAGTAGAATAACCCACTTATTTTCGAACTCAAGAAAAGGTTTCACTGAGTCTTCTCCCATATATGGAGCTACTGTAATAGAATCGCAATCCATTTGCTCAAAAAAAGCACGAGCATACATCTTGGAGGTATTACCGATATCACCTCTTTTAGCATCGGCTATGGTAAAGATGTCATTGGGGATGTACTCTATTGTCTTTTGTAAACTCTTCCAGCCTTCAATTCCATGGGCCTCATAGAAGGCGATGTTTGGTTTGTATGCGACAACGTAATCGGCCGTTGCATCAATGATCTGCTTGTTGAACTCGAAGATGGGGTCTTCAAGTTCTAAAAGATGTTCTGGAATTTTTTGTATATCCGTATCTAAACCTACGCAGAGATAGGACGATTTCTTTTGAATTTGCTCAAAGAGCTCAACTCTATTCATTCGTTACGCAAATCTTCTTTATGCTGAACTGGATTTGCCTCTTCGTCAAACTCGAAGTACTTAGCATCAAAGGCCTGATTAGGCTTAAATGCTGATACCTCAAAATTGGTTTTAGCACCATCATAGTCGATCAAATCCCAAGCCTTTAAGTAAGCATCTTTCTGACCGATATACATTACAATATTGGTAAAGTCAGCATCTTCATCCGTGCTGATCAGTTCAACCACATCAACCAGTTCACCATTAACATTGTCTTGGCGTTTGTACTCATAGGTGAAGCCTTCCTTATAGATATCATAGATATTGGCTGGATTAATAGCTCCTTCCTCTGGCTCAAAATTACTTATGGTCAATTCTTGAGATTCTACCAGGTAAGTCCATAATACCGGACCATTGCAATAGATCTGCTGACCTTCAATTCTTAATACAAACTTCTCCTTGGCAACCGAAGCAGAACCCGCTGTTCTGGCAATTACTTCGGCTTCACTGAAATTCTTCTGCACGAAGGATATCTCAAACCCTGGCATTGCTTTATAGGTACTGCTCATCTTATCCAAGACAGCCTTTGCATCTCCACTTTGTCCTTTAGCTGCTAAAGCAACAACAGCTAAAACCAACACATATATTAACTTCTTCATCTTCTTTCTATTCCTTGGAATCAATTATCATCGATGGTATTCAATAACTGTTCCAAACTGTATTCATCCGGTATCAGCACCTGTCTGGCCTTACTACCTTCAAACGGTCCCACAATACCTGCCGCTTCCAATTGATCAATTAAACGTCCTGCTCGGTTATACCCCAGCTTCAGCTTACGCTGAATCAAACTGGTACTGCCTTGTTGGTGCGCTACAATTAGTTTTGCAGCTTCTTCAAACAATGCGTCCCTGTCCGACAAATCAATATCACCACTACCTGAATCTCCTTCATCACCAGTGAACTCAGGCAATATATAAGCAGTTTCATAACCCTTCTGCGAACCTATAAAGTCGCAAATTTCGTCTACTTCAGGCGTATCTACAAATGCGCACTGTAATCTTGTGATATCAGAGCCCATGGAAAGGAGCATATCTCCCTGACCAATCAATTGATCGGCCCCTCCAGCATCCAAAATCGTTCTGGAATCTACCTTTGATGTTACTCTGAACGATAGTCTTGCTGGGAAGTTCGCCTTAATGATACCAGTAATCACGTTTACCGATGGTCTTTGTGTTGCCACAACCAAATGAATGCCAATTGCCCTAGCTAATTGTGCCAAACGGGCAATGGGTGTTTCTACTTCCTTACCGGCTGTCATCATCAGGTCAGCCAACTCATCTATCACCAAGACGATGTAAGGAAGGAATTTGTGTCCTTTCTCAGGGTTTAACTTTCTATCAACGAACTTCTGATTGTATTCTTTAATGTTCCGACAAGCGGCATCTTTCAATAAATCATAGCGCTGATCCATCTCAATACATAAGGAATTGAGTGTATTGATTACTTTCTTGGTGTCTGTGATAATCGGCTCCTCATTATCTGGAAGCTTGGCCAAATAGTGTCGCTCAATCTTATTGAATAGTGTCAGTTCTACCTTTTTAGGATCGACTAACACAAACTTCAGCTGAGAAGGATGCTTCTTGTATAATAGCGAAGTTAAAATGACGTTCAGCCCCACTGACTTACCCTGACCCGTAGCACCAGCCATCAGTAAGTGTGGCATCTTGGCCATATCTGTCACAAATACCTCGTTGGAAATAGTCTTACCTAGTGCAACCGGAAGGGCCATGTCAGAGTTCATGAATTTGTCAGTTGAAATCACCGACTTCATGGATACCATTTCCTTATTCTTATTTGGCACCTCTATACCGATGGTACCCTTACCTGGAATGGGTGCAATAATTCTAATACCCAAGGCAGCCAGACTCAGTGCAATATCATCTTCGAGGTTCTTGATTTTCGAAATTTTGACCCCCGCTTCTGGTACTATTTCGTAAAGTGTTACTGTAGGGCCGATGGTAGCCTTAATACTCGCAATACCAATTTTAAAATTGGTCAGCGTTTCAACAATCTTATCCTTGTTGGCCTGTAACTCTTCCTTGGTAACCGAAATTTTTCCAGTGGAATACTCCTTCAGTAAATTAATCTTCGGGAATTGGAATTTCGCCAAGTCTAAAGTCGGGTCGTAATGACCGGCCTTTTCTACCAGTTTTTCAGCCTTCTCATTTATTTCAACTTCAAAGGCTGGTTCGGCATCTGTAGTCTTAGGTTGTGGTCTGTTAACAGGTGCCACTTCTAATTCTAAAGCCGCCTCCTCAGGTTCTTCAATCGGTGTCGATATTGGCTCAGGAACTACCTCCTTGACCTCCTCTACTGTTTCTTTTTCCTTCGCTTCCTTCTCTTCTTTCAATGAAACCACCCAGTCTTTCAGCTCAGCTTCTGTGTCGATAGCCTCCTCTGTTTCCGGTTCTTTAGTAGATTCTTCACTCACAGGAGTATCTTCAATGATTGGCAATGCCTCATTGTTGTCATCGTCAGCAGTATCAACTTCAGGTGTCTTTTTTAGAGATAAAATCTCAGTGATATTAAAGAAGAAAATCACAAACACTAAGAGTGTAAATGCTAAGAAAAGCACGGTACCAAAGCCGAGAAGATTATCAAAGAAAATGGAGAGTTGATAACCCAAACCACCGCTGTAAAAACTCCATTCCGAAATGGATTCATCTCCTTTGATCATGGAGCCCATCAACAGGCTAATCCAGATTAGGAAAAACAAAGTAAAAACAATTGCTCTAGAAAGCTTAACCAGCTCCTTACCCCAAATAACTTTGTACCCAAAAATGAAAAGCAAAGGAGGAATCAGGAATGCAGCAATTCCAAACCAGGAAAAGATCAGTTTATGTGCTACCAGAGCCCCGAGCAGTTTCATCCAGTTACCCGCTTCCTGACCTAAGGACTTTACTGTTTCATTCTGATCGAAGAATGCCTCCACAACACTCTGGTCCATTTTCCCAGTGAAGAGATAACTCACACAAGCCAAGAAAATGAATACTGCAGTGAGTAGAAGAAAAAAACCAATAGACAACTGAAACCTTCTATCCCTAAGAAAAGGGATGTCGATTTTCAGCGAACGTTTCTTTTTGGGGCCTTTGTCCTTGGTGTTGGACTTAAAAGTGTTGGACTTATACGTGTTTTTAGCCATCTAAAAATCTAAAACCTGATAATACGAATTTAATCGAATATTATGAACCTATACCGATCATTCATCAAACGACCTAAGCCTTATTTTCTTTCCATTTTACAAGACCTTTGTTGATTCTCTTGATCATTCCTGGTCCTTCATAGATAAAGCCTGTATACACCTGAACCAAACGAGCTCCAGCTTCTAACTTCTCTCTTGCATCTTCTGCTGTCTGTATACCCCCCACTCCAATAATCGGAAACGAGCCATTGGATTTCTCATGAAGGAATCGAATGACCTCCGTTGACCTGTCTTTTACTGCCTTACCACTTAAGCCTCCAGCACCAATCTCTTCGATGCTAGTCCTAGGTGTTTTTAAACCTTCTCTAGAAATGGTTGTGTTGGTGGCAATCACTCCGTCAATGCCTGTCTCATTGATAATTTCTATGATATCTAACAACTGCTCCTCTGTCAAATCAGGAGCAATCTTGAGTAAGATGGGCTTCTTGTCAATGAATGCCTTACCCGCTTCCTGAAGGCTATTTAAAATATGTTTGAGCGGCTCCTTCTCTTGTAAAGCACGAAGGTTTGGCGTATTGGGTGAACTTACATTGACCACAAAGTAATCTACATATGGATGTAGCCCATTGAAGCAAACTAAGTAGTCATTAACGGCCTCCTCATTAGGGGTCACTTTGTTTTTGCCTATGTTACCACCGATCAAGACATCCGTTTTCCTAGCCTTAAGCCTTTCAATAGCTTCATCAAGACCACCATTGTTGAAGCCCATCCGATTGATAAGGCTTTGATCTTCTGGCAATCTAAAGAGTCTAGGCTGAGGATTCCCTGCCTGCGGTTTGGGAGTGATGGTACCAATTTCGATAAAGCCAAAACCCAAAGCCGACAACTCATTATAGAGTTTGGCATCCTTGTCAAAGCCTGCGGCTAAACCAACCGGGTTTTTGAATTTTAGACCAAAACATTCTACTTCCAGTTCTCGATCGCGAAAATCATACAGGCTTTTACTTATTGCTGCTACTCCAGGAATCTTAAATAATCGTTTGAGCCACCTAAAGGCAAAATAATGAGCTGATTCTGCGTTTTTGGTGAAGAGAAAGGGACGTATTAAACTTTTATACAAGGGGGAAATTTTCCACAAAAATAGAGCTTAAAATTGAAAGCCGAGACGGTTTTAGAAGTAAATAAATCTTAGGTTTCAATTAGCTTCTCGGATGAAAGTCCTGAATCACTTGTCTTAGATAATCTCTGTCCAAATGTGTGTAAATTTCTGTGGTAGTAATTGACTCATGTCCCAGCATTTCTTGCACTGCCCTAAGGTCTGCTCCCCCCTCTATTAGATGAGTAGCAAATGAGTGCCTAAAGGTATGCGGACTGATTGTTTTTTGAATGCCTGCTTTCGCCACCAGATCCTTAAGGAAGGTAAAAACCATTTGTCGCGTTAGCTGTCTACCCCTCCTGTTCAGAAACAAGAAAGACTCATGCCCTGGCTTTATATCCAGATGGACACGCACTTCGTCACGATAAATATTGATGTGCTTCAAAGCTGTTTTCCCGACAGGAACCAAACGCTCCTTACTTCCCTTGCCAAAAACCCTTAAGAAGCCAACATCAAAATGAATATTAGATACCTTAAGCCCAATCAGTTCAGACACCCGCAAGCCCGAACTATACAGTGTCTCCAGCATGGCTCTGTTTCTCGTACCCTCAGGTGTTGAGTGATCAATCGCCTCTAGTATTTGATCTATTTCTTCAACACTGAGCGTATCAGGTAGCTTACGACCAAGCTTTGGTGCTTCCAGCAAAACCGTGGGATCGCTGTCTAGCTCTCCCTCGTATACCAAAAACTTGTAAAAGGACTTTAAACCCGAGATTATTCTTGCCTGAGAAAAGGCACTCATCCCCACCTCGTTAATCCACTCCACCATATCTTGAAGTTCTACTATGGTTACCTGCAGCGGATTCAGGTCTTTTTCTCTTAAGTCTAGAAATTGTTTGAGCTTAACGATATCGCGAACATAGGCATCCACGGAGTTTTCACTCAATGAGCGTTCCAACTTGAGGTAATTCTCATATTCCTGAATGTAGATATCCCAAGACATGATCAAGTATAAGCAAAACTTAGTATAGATTCTGAAAGAAATTTAGAATGGATTAGATTTGTCCATCATGAAGGTAATCATCATTAACGGTCCAAATCTTAACTTACTCGGAACCAGGGAAAAGAGCATCTATGGTGATCAAAGCTTTGAAACCTATTTCGAAACGCTGAAGGCTAATTTTTCAACCATTGAGTTGGAATACTATCAAAGTAACGTTGAAGGTGAGTTGATCAATAAGCTCCATGAAGTAGGTTTTGGTTACGATGGCATTGTCTTTAATGGTGGTGGTTATACGCATACATCCGTGGCTATATCGGATGCCATTGCAGCCATAGAAACTCCCGTTGTTGAAGTTCACATCTCGAACATCCATGCCCGTGAAGAATTCCGGCACCTAAGCCTTATTACCAAAGAATGTGCAGGCCTTATCACTGGCTTTGGCTTGAAGGGTTATGATATGGCGCTAGGCTATTTAAAAAGTCAAAACTCTTAAAGTCCCTGATAAATTTCTGAGGGTTTAGCTTCGCCTTTACTAGCTTTGCAAAAACATTTTTGTGATGCTCAGTTTTAAGGAAATCATCTCAGTAACACTCATTCTTTTCTCAGTAATCGATATACTCGGTTCCACTCCGGTTATCATTGATTTAAGAAAGAAAAACGGACATATACAGTCTGGTAAGGCCACTTTGGCCGCTGGCGTGCTGATGATTCTATTCCTGTTTGTGGGTGATAACTTACTAGGACTTTTTGGTATTGATGTGGGCTCATTTGCCATTGCGGGGTCACTGGTCATGTTCATCATCGGCTTGGAAATGATTCTTGGTAGAAACTTCTTCAAAAACGATGCTTCGGCTGCTGGTACCTCTTCCATAGTCCCAATTGCTTTCCCACTAATTGCGGGGGCAGGCACCCTCACGACAATTATCTCTATCAGGGCTGAGTATAGCGAATGGAACATTCTGGTGGGTATTATCGTGAACCTTGGCTTTGTATATCTCGTGTTAAAATCAACCAATTGGTTGGAGCGCAAAATCGGCCCAGCTGGGCTAGGTGTTCTTCAAAAGGTTTTCGGAATTATCCTCCTCTCTATTGCCATCAAACTATTTAAGGATAATATTGTCAATATATGATTGTGATCTATACGGATGGTTCCTCAAGGGGTAACCCTGGCCCGGGTGGCTACGGTACCGTAATGAAATACAAAGAACACCGCAAGGAAATGTCTCAAGGCTATAGAAAGACCACTAACAACCGTATGGAACTGCTCGCAGTGATCATCGGGCTAGAGAGTCTGAAAGTGGAAAAAGCCAAAGTAAAGGTATACTCAGATTCCAAATACGTAATTGACTCTGTTGAAAAGGGATGGTTGTGGAACTGGATGAAGAAGGATTTCAAGGGTAAGAAAAACAAAGACCTTTGGCTTCGTTTTGCTGATATTTACAAGAAACACTACGTCACTTTTCAATGGGTAAAAGGGCATGCTGGAATACCGGAGAATGAAAGGTGTGACCAGCTCGCTGTTGAAGCTGCTGAAAGCAGTGATCTATTAGTGGACGATGGCTTTGAGTCTGGGCTTTACTCTTAACTCCCGTTTTGTCGAATACCTACTTCCAATTCAAACAATTTCGTATTGATCAGCCCATTGATGGCATGAAAGTCACTACCGATGGCTGCACCTTTGGAGCATTAATCAAGCCAATACAAGAAGGCAAAATACTCGACATTGGCACGGGGACAGGCTTACTCTCCTTAATGATAGCCCAGAGAACTCCTGCGCAAATCGATGCCCTGGAGATTCACCCTGAAGTAGCCGAACAAGCTAATCTAAACATCGAAAAATCACCCTGGGCTGATCAAATTACTGTCCTCTGTGAAGATTTGAGCACTTACACTACCCAAGGGCTCTATAATCAAATTGTCTGCAATCCGCCTTTCTTTAAGGACAATTACAAAGGAAAATCCAATACAAAGAATGCTTCAATACATGATGATACGCTTCCTATGTCATTGCTGGCAACCCGTTGTTTTGGACTATTATCGCAACAAGGTTCCCTCTGGGTGATGTACCCCGCTTATGAAATGAGCGTTTTTGAGAAGCTTATCATCTCCAAAGGCTTCTCCATAAGACAGAGAACGAATATCTATAATAAGCAAGGAGGCCCGGTCTTTCGTGTGACCTCCGAATTCATTAAAGGGGCAAATTCCAATTTTGTCGAAACCAGCTTGGTGATTAAAGGACAGGACAACTCCTACTCAAATGAGTTTATACACCTTTTAAAAGACTATTACCTCCACTTATAAAGTCAATCCTCTCCATTAAGCCTGAGGTTTGCAGTCACTAAATAATTACAATATCTTGCGCCCTTTCTAAAAGCACCATGGAAATACTAGGCATAGACGTTGGCGGTAGCGGAATTAAAGGTTCAATTGTCGATACTGAAACTGGATACTTAATTTCAGATCGATTCCGAATACCCACACCAGAAGGGCGCAAACCAGATGACATTGCTGATGTCATCGGCCAAATTCAAGAACACTTCAATTGGAATGACAATATTGGCGTGGCTTTTCCTACGGTAGTAGTCAATGGAAAGGCCAAATACCATAGCAACCTTGATGAAAGCTGGAAGGGTATGCAGGTCGATGACCTTTTCAGGGGAAGATGCAATCAGATATTTAATGTCATCAATGATGCCGATGCTGCGGGCTTGGCTGAGATGAAATTTGGTGCCGGACGTCATCATTCTGGAGTTGTATTGATGGTTACCATCGGAACAGGTCTGGGCAGTGGTCTTTTTTATGATGGGGTATTGGTTCCTAACTTTGAATTAGGTCACTTATACTATAAAAATGGTGACCCCATAGAATTCTATGCTGCGGATTCCGCTAGAAAAAGGGAAGAACTGTCTTTCGAGAAATGGGGCAAACGACTAAACAAGTTCCTGAAGCATATTGAAAGAGTTATCAACCCTGACTTTATAATTCTTGGTGGTGGTGTGAGTAAACACATTCACAAATACCGAGATCAAATCACGATTCAGACTCCCTTTGTTGTTGGAGAAAAAGAAAATAATTCAGGAATCATTGGTGCTGCTGCCTACGCAGCGGACCATCATAAGTGATCGAGGGTTTCTTCGAGTTCAGGAAATGTCTTTTGGTCATAAATAACCTCTCCTTTATTCAAAAATCTCTGCATCCCTAGCATCACCTCGAAATTGGGTTGATGCAAATGCTTCGGGATTTTATAAATACGTTCATCCTTTCGATCAAAAGGTGTTACCACCTTAGATCCAAACAAATAAGGCATCAGAATCTTTGAACAACTAAAAGCAATTCTATCAAATTCATGCTCTTTGAAGTGTCGAATGAGTCGTGTATTGATGTCTTCAAAAAATAGAAGCGTCTTGGCCAACCTGACCCTCGAACCAGCCCTGGACTTGCCTTTTGTTTTTAAGTGCTTTATTTGACTTGTCCCCTGTTTTTTTCGGACCATATAAGCAGAAAAAACTTTGTGCTCGAGACATTTATCACCCTGAAATATACCGACCGATGCGCTACCCGTTTGTACTAACAACATCAGGTATTTGACTTCTGAATCCGAAAGAGTTTTATCGGCTGATACCTTAATAGTAACTGGAAGCCTTAACTGAAATTCACTTCCTTCTCTGCCAAAGTATAGCGAATGCTTTTGAAAATCATAGCTTCTGGATAAATCAGCATTATCCATAGCCTTTACGAATGCTAGTACGCCATCCCGATTGAGAAAATGATGCTTTTGATCCACATGGCAATAATCTTCATTTTAGAGTAGAAAACACAACCTTTGAACAGGAAACATGATTACTTAACTTTATACTGTAAACGCATAAGATGTACCTAAACACCGCGTTACTTACTAGACTCAATGACCAAGAAAAGAACTAAGCGCAATAGGCTATTCAGATGGCTATTCGGCCTATTGGCTGCAGGAATCCTTGCTGCTGTTGGTTTCTTCTTAAGTGTATACTGGGAACTCTGGGAACCGCTTCCATCCAAAGATCAATTGGCGAATATCAAGCAAAGTGAAGCCACAGAGGTTTATGCCGAAGGTGGCGAGTTATTAGGTAAATATTTCATTTTTGATCGACAACCCATTACCTATGATCAAATCCCCTCCCAACTTATTGATGCGCTCATTGCGACAGAAGACTCACGTTTCTTTAAACATAATGGTGTAGACCGAAGGAGTTTACTCAGGGTCATTTTCAAAACCATCATATTGCAAGATGAATCTTCGGGTGGCGGTAGTACCCTCTCCCAGCAACTGATCAAAAACCTTTACCCAAGAAAAGACCATGGATTCTTTTCCATGCCGGTGAGCAAGGTTAAAGAAGCCATTTTAGCTACTAGATTGGAAAACATCTATTCGAAAGAAGATATCCTAACACTTTACTTAAACACAGTCCCATTTGGTGACAATACTTTCGGAATTGAAAGTGCTGCTGAAAAGTTCTTCGGCAAGGCTGCAGAAGATCTTAGGCTCGAAGAATCAGCGGTAATCGTGGGGATGTTGAAAGCCTCATATCGCTATAACCCCAGGATATTTCCTGAAAGGTCCAAGCTCAGGCGAAATGTAGTTTTAAATCAGATGATGAAATACAGCTACCTTTCAAAAGAAGAATACGACATAGTCTCTCAAAGAGCACTAGAGCTCTCCTATCGTCCTTTTAGTCATGATAAAGGCATAGCTCCTTACTTCAGGTCCTCACTCAGACAGAAGGTTCAGAACTGGTTAGACGATTACAATGACTCTACCGATAATGACTATAACCTATTCACTAGTGGGCTAAAGATATACACTACTCTGGATTATGATATGCAAAGGCTTGCCGAAGAATCCATGGCAGAACACCTAGGTTCCTTGCAGTCAGACTTTGAAAAGAGTTATGGTGCCAATGCGCCCTGGTTGAAAAACTCGGACATTATCAGAAATAACATTCTTCAATCAACAACTTATAAAAGGCTAAAAAGTAAGGGCCTAAAAGAATCCCAAATCATTGATTCTATGAGCGTTAAGCACAATATAGAGTTGTGGGATTGGGATGGAAAGAAAGTTGTAAAGGCAAGCACATTAGATAGTATAAGGCATTATAAGAAGTTTCTCAATGCTGGTGTGTTGTCTGTGAGCCCATTTTCAGGTCAAGTCAAGGCATGGGTAGGTGGAATAAATTTTGAGCACTTTCAATATGACCATGTGAGGCAAAGCAAAAGACAGGTAGGCTCAACTTTCAAACCTATTGTCTATGCCACCGCCCTGGAAAATGGCATTGACCCTTGTAAATTCTACTCTGCTCGTCAAGTTACCTATACCAACTATAACAACTGGACACCAACTAACGATGGTGCACAAGACTATGACAAACGGTATACAATGAAAGCCGCATTAAGCGGATCAATCAATACTGTCGCGGTCAAAGTAATGGAGGATGGCGGAATGTACAATGTCATCGATCTTGCCCATCATATGGGCATTGAATCGGAGATTCCGGAAGTACCATCAATAGCACTTGGCACTGCGGAAATGTCTGTCATGGAATTGGCAAAAGCCTATACTAGCTTTTTGAATAGCGGACGGCCCGTGACCCCTCATTTTATTACTAAAATCGAAAATAGCGAAGGTGAAGTGCTCGCTACTTTTGGCCCTGAAGTTGCCGAAAACCCCGTTTTCACTGAGGCAACCAGAGAGGTCATGATTGAAATGATGAAAGGAGTAATTGAAGATGGCACTGGCCAGCGGCTTCGTTGGAAGTATGGACTCCAGAATGACATTGTAGGTAAAACGGGCACCACCCAAGACAATAAAGACGGATGGTTTGTAGGTTTAACTCCCAGACTTGTCACTGTAACCTGGGTTGGAGCCGATGATCATCGTATTGGTTTCAGAACAACGGCAATGGGCCAGGGCGCCAATTCAGCGCTACCGATATTCGGTAAACTCTTTCAAAAGATGAATGTCGATATGCAATTCGATCGGTACACTAAAGTAGAGTTTCCTCCCCTCTCAATTGATGTACTCAATCGGATAGGCTGCGCACCCGAAAAGAAAGAAGGTCTACTAAATCGAGTTTTTGTCAATAATGAAAAACCCAAGGTATCGGAGTTTAAAGGAGGCAACAAAACCGCTGAACCTAAAAAGAAAGAGGGTCTGTTTAAAAAGATTGGCAATCTCTTCAAACGCAAAGACAAGAAGAAGAAGAGTAAAACAGGATCTTAATCCAATACCACTTCCTCCTCAACAAACTCAAAACCAAGAGTTTCTAATTCGTCTAAGATTGGATTGTAAAACTCAGGGGTTATTGGAATCTGAACCCCTCGTGCCTCTATCTTTCCTTCCATCAAAAGCTTGGTAGCAATACCCAATGGCAATCCCACTGTTTTTGACATAGCCGTGTCCGAAGCGTTCTCACCTGTGGCAACCATGGCTGAACGAATTCTTTTCGTTTGCCCTTCTTCCTCATAATCAAAGAGGTGCCACATTACAATTTGGTCTTTTTTCTCAGGACCAATGGTCCACTTCTTTTTCAGGATATGCTCCAATACCTGAGCTGGAGTGCCTTTCATTAGACCAACAGGTTCTTCGTCAAACATGCCCAGCCATTTCAGTTTATGCATTTCTGTTCCATCAACATCCAGCTTCAAATAGTGGGCTAATTTCAATTCTACCGAATCATTCGGGTTGTAGGACAGAAAAGAGTTGACAAACTGCCTGTGGGTCATATCCGACACACCTTCCATCTGATAAGTATCGTCCGTTGCCCCTAGTTGAATAAAGATATCCCAGGCCCTACAGAAGCCTGGCCTCCGAAGTGTCCCTCTATAGAGGGTTTGAATACCATGTAATCCGTAAACGTCCAAGTACTTCAATGAGTCCCTGTTAGCATAGCCTTCAAAATATCCATGGCCTGGAATGTGGATCATTTCTATTCGCCTAAAGAGTCTGGAATAAGGAATATACTTATACCTCCCTTCCTGAATAAACTTAACAGTACCCTGACCTGCCAACACCACGTTTCTTGGGTTCCAGGTAAAGGCGTATTGCCAAGGATTATCATCCGAAACATCCGGGGCTAATAATCCGCCAGTAAAAGACTCAAAAGCTCGTAAATCCAAACCCTTGTCTTCACGAATATGATCAATCACTTTTTTAGCTGACATGTGATCAATCCCGGGATCAAGACCACATTCGTTTAAGAATAATAAGCCTTTCGCTTTTGCCTGCTCATTAAGGCTGGTCATATCATCGGAGACGTATGAGGCTGTTAATAGATGCTTATTGAATTTCAGACAAGTCTCGGCTACAATTGGATGAAAAGAAGCGGGAAGCATTGAGATGACCACATCACTGGAACCGACCAACTCATCTCGTTCATCTTCTTGGTTGATATTAAATGCGACTGCCTTACCATTGGCATGACCCTCAACCTTCTCTTGAGCCAACTGAAGCGCATAATCAGCAACAGTTACCCTCCAATTCTTTAAGTTAGCCTCTTTGAGTAAATACGAGATAAGTGAAGTGGCGGAGCGACCTGCTCCCAAAACCAGAATGTGATCCATAGATGAGTATGTTAAACCCCGAAATAGGTAAAAAGAGTGCTAACTTCAAATGATTAATTGAAATGCTTCGAGACAACCTTCCTACAAAAGATACGTATCTTCCCATCCGCTTTATATTACTAAATGGCAAAAGAACTTAAGCAAGAAGTCTCACTTATCATCTATCAAGAATCTGAGTTAGACAAAACAACCTTAGACCTGGTTAATAAGGCAAGGCAAATCGGGCAACAAGCAAGAGCTCCCTACTCTGGTTTTCAGGTTGGAGCAGCAATTTTACTCTCTGATGGATCCATTGTTCTGGGGAACAATCAGGAAAATGCAGCATATCCTTCCGGGCTCTGTGCGGAGCGCGTTGCATTTTTCGCTGCCAAGGCCAACAACCCGGAAGCCAGTGTATTGAAAGTCGCTATTGCTGCATTAAGTATGAACTCAAACGAATTCAATATTCCGGCTCCATGCGGGAGTTGCCGCCAAGTAATGAGTGAATATGAAAATGATCAAAAGGAATCCATTGAAGTCTATTTAACTGGAGGTAAAGGCGACATTCTCATGTCAAACTCCATTGACAATCTCTTGCCCTTCAAGTTCTCTTCTGACCAATTGAGAGATTAATGGAACACAGAATCTCATTTGAATTCAATGGGCGCTATGAGATGCTTGGCCAACCAAGTGATCAAACTGAACAACTGTGGTTTGTCTGTCATGGCCATGGGCAACTGGCAAAGTACTTTATAAAGAAATTCGAGACGCTGAATGATGGCAAGCACCTTATTGTAGCACCAGAGGGCTTGTTTCGATATTATTTGCAAGGCTTTACCGGAAGGGTTGGAGCCACTTGGATGACTAAAGAAGACAGAGCTTCTGACATACAAAACTACCTCACTTTCCTGAGCTCAGTTATGGAAGAGGTGAAGCAGAAGTTAAGTCCAACAGTCATAGTGACGCTATTTGGTTTTTCGCAGGGGGCCGCAACGATTTCTCGTTTTGCCACACAAACAGATGTTGCTTTTGATCGATTAGTATTGTGGGCTGGAATCTTTCCTCCTGACCTTCCACCTTTGGAGAGTCAGAGAAGGCTGTTCGACAAGGCTTGTTTTTTGGTCTACGGATTAAAGGATCAATACTTGACTGAAGCAAGAATAAAAGAACAGGAATCTATTGCAGCTCAAATAAAAGTGACCCCCGAAGTGGTAACCTTCGAGGGCAAGCATGAATTGAATGATCAAGTCATTCAGCAAATCAGCCAGAATACTTAACGCCAGAACCTAAATTCGCGCGTAAACTTCGTGACAATTCTTGAGGGGATAATTGTAACTGGACCTCTGTAGATACCTCCATTGTCGCCAATGTCTTCTACTCTAACGGCTACTGTATTCTTTCCTGGTTTTAGTACACCCTCAGGTATGTCATATATTCTTAGTTCACTGAAACTTCTGGACCTCCCTATTCTTCTTCCATCATTGGTTTCACCTATTTTTACTCCATTGACGAAGATTTCATCAAAATCATCAATGTATCCGCCAATAAGTGTGAACTCCGTCTCTTTGCCTCCTGAGGGCATTTCAAACTCTTTCCTATACCAGGCAAAGCCCTTGTAGTTACGCATACCGATCGTTTTCCAGTTTGACGGTACTACAATATCTTCCCATCGCGAGTCGTCATAATCAACATCAGCAAACTCATCACGATCACGTCTGGATATTTTCCATAGGCCTTCTAGCGAGTACATCTCATTGTAAGCGGCATCGGCTACTAACAGGCCAACTTCGCCACTGTAAATCCCTCCTTCACCACCTTTATCAAAGATTCTTACAGCGATAAGATTATCTCCATCGTAATTGAGTAACTCATTTGGGATTCGATATTCCCGTTTTGCATTCCAGGCAGTGTAATAATCGGGCGGAAACCCTCCCGAGAACCCTATCTTGACCCCATTGAAAAATACCTCATCTACATCATCGATGTACCCAAGGCGGAGATAGTGCGCACCCTCCTTTTCCAGCTCATCTCCACTAAAGGTGGTGCGGTACCAAGCGTAACCATCATAACCGTTAAAGCCTTCTCTCTCCCATCGCCTTGGCACATAGATCTCTTCCCAATCAGAATCATCGTAATCTACCTCGGCCCATTCTTTATGGTCACCGATAGAAAACTTCCAATGCCCTCTTAGGTTCAGAAGCCGATCAAGGTCTTGTGCCTGGGTAGCCGCAGTGACCAAAAGCAGCATTACTATCATTAATCTTTTAAACATTCCTTCGCGTTTCTAAAAAACCAACCGCTCTGTTTAGAGCGATTAGTTAGTTACCAGTTTAGTTGTAATTCGTTTTTGCCCTTGGGCTTCGTTGTTGTATTCAAACATACGAGGCCTATGAAAAGTGTATGTCATGTTGGGGTAAAGAGATGTCATAAAATGTCACGAGACAAATAACATGATTTTAAATAACTATATATCAATTACTTATAAACTTATACCCTACTCCATGTACGGTTAATATATGTTTAGGTTCATTCGGATTTTCTTCAATTCTTTGTCTGAGACGGAGCATAAAATTATCAACCGTCCTAGTCGTAGGTTGACTCTCGTAACCCCAAACCTTATTCAATAGATCATAACGACTGACCACCTCATTTTTGTGTTCCATCAGGTATTGTAAAATCTCATATTCCTTATGAGACATGCGCACATCACCATCACTATTTTGGGCGGTAAACAGCGAGAAGTCAATCGTTAACTTGCCAATCTCAAGGGGGCCATCCACAGTACTATTATCTGGAGTTTTAATTCTTCTAAGGATGGCTTTGACTCTAGCGATTAATTCCCTTAGACTGAAGGGTTTTGTCAAATAGTCATCAGCACCAAGCTCAAGACCCAATACCTTGTCAATTTCTTCACTCTTGGCCGTCAAAAAGATAATTGGGGTCATAACTCCATTTTTCCTTATAGCCTTGCAAACATCAAAGCCCGACATTTTAGGCATCATAACGTCCAATATGATCAGATCAAAATTTCCGTTTTGGGCCTTTTGGAGGCCTTCCTGACCATCAATGGCCACCTCCACCTTATAGGATTCAAATTCGAGATTATCTTTTAAGCCAAGGCGCATGGCCGGCTCATCTTCCACAATAAGTATGTTAGACATCTTCTTCTTTATATAGTGGGAAAATCAGTTTAAAAGTACTGCCCTTGGCAGGTGTGCTATGGACTTCAACGGTGCCCTCATGTGCATCCATTATATGTTTCACAATAGTCAGTCCCAAACCTGAACCTTTTGTATCATGAACATCTCCATTAGGAACGCGATAGAACTTTTCGAAAAGCTTATCCAATTGACTCTTTGGAATCCCCATTCCATGATCCGAAACCGCTACAAAAGCTCTTTGTCCCTTGAGACCCGTCTGTATAGTCACTTGCTTCTCTTCCAGGCTGTACTTCATTGCATTGTCAATTAAGTTCACCAATACCTCAGTCATGGCTTCGGGATCGGCATTAACAAGAAGTTTTTCAATATGACAGTTCAGGTGATATTGAAAGCCATTGTTTTCAAGGTGATAAGAGTAGGTATTGAAAACGTCTTTCACCACCTCGTTAAGGTCCAATTGTCGCTTCTCATAGGTGCGCTTACTTGCTTCAATTTTTGAGAAGCTTAGGATACGATTGATCATATTGGTCAGTCGACTTACCTCTTTGGTAATTATGCCATAGTACTCCTTCTTTTTCTCTTCGGTCCTCACCCTATCCATCAGTAGCGTTTCGGCAAACATGTTTATCAGTGCCAGAGGTGTTCTGATTTCATGCGATACATTCGACACAAAATCAGCTTTCTTTTGAGCCAGTCTCATCTCTTGTTGGATATTTCTGAAAACCAAATAGATCCCCATGATCATCACCAACATCAAAAGTCCCAGGGCCAGCAAGCTTTGGCTTTTCCGTTTGTTTACGGCTTGTTCAACAGTGCCTCCCACTCTGTCTATACCTATTTCATACTTGGGCAGTAAATCTATAGGCTCTTTTTCATAATTGCCTGAAGTATTCCCTGAAGTAGAATAGACCAAGTAGTTATCTGAAATTCTGGTGCATGACAATACAAAATCATCCCTGGCGATTTCCTGGAACTTTGGAACAAGATATTGTTCTATCATCCAGACGGCATCAAAAAAATAGATACCAAACTTAGTTTCCTCTCCCAAACCGAGTACAAAAAAGAAGTAGTCCAGTTCGACACCATTATGAAAAAAGGCCTGTTCACCATTTTCGATTTTCAAAAACCCACCAGCTTCTTTGTAGCGGGTAAGCCTGTTCACAACGGGTAAGTTTGCAGCATATACACTATCAGCCCTTTGAGCGAATGAATCATCGAAAGATTCGTCAAAAGTGAAGAGTTGTTCATAGGGCTTTTGAGTACCCTTTAGGTATAGTGCATTAAAAAAATTGTATGTACCCAATTCGCTTATCCACTCTTCTGTTCCTACATTTTCGATATCCTGGTCTAAAACAGTGGTAATGAGGGACACTTTGTCTTGAACACTTTGGTTGATTGAAAAGAGTACTGACTCCAGCTGACGTTCATAAATTTTCTCTAATTCACGCTCGTCAACGGTCAACGAGTTCAATTCAAAAACTCCATAAACAATCACGGGAATGATTAATATGGATAGAATAGCGATAAGAGGTCTGTTTGCGCGTCTTTTCAACCGAATACGTATTATATCTGCTCGAAAATACGAAAAGGAAGGTGTGCCGATTAATTCTGTGACAATCTTTTACAAGACGTGGATTTTTTAAGAGTAATTCATATCTTTGCAGGCCGAAAAACAAATACATTAAAAATGTTAAACAATTACGAGACAGTATTCATTTTAAATCCCGTTTTGTCTGATGAGCAGATGAAGGATGCTGTCGGCAGTTACGAACAACTCCTAAAAGACAATGGAGCAGAGATCGTGAACCTAGAAATGTGGGGACTTAAGAAATTGGCCTACGCCATTCAGCACAAGTCTACAGGTTTCTACAACTTGATTGAGTTCAAAGCCGACCCAAAAACAGTAGCAGCCCTAGAGATTGAATTCAAAAGGGATGAGAAAATCATGCGATTCTTAACCGTGTCTTTAGACAAGCACGCAGTTGAGTATAACGCAAGAAGAAAAAGTGGCGCTTTTAATAAGAAGAAAAAAGAGGAGGCAGCAGCATGACATTAGTAAACGAACCAATCAACAGAGAGCAGCAACGCAAGAAGTATTGCCGCTTCAAGAAAAATGGAATCAAATACGTTGACTACAAGAACCCAGATTTCTTGATGGCCTTCGTAAACGAGCAAGGTAAAATTCTTCCAAGAAGACTTACTGGTACAAGCTTGAAATACCAAAAGAAAGTGACTCAGGCAGTTAAAAGGGCAAGACACATTGCTTTGATGCCTTATGTAGCTGACGGATTGAAGTAAACCCTAGACTGTAAATAAAGATGGACGTTATATTAAAAACTGATATTAAAGGTTTAGGCTACAAAAACGATACTGTTAGCGTGAAACCAGGTTACGGTAGAAACTACCTTATCCCTCAAGGCTTTGCTGTACTAGCAAGCGAGTCAAACAGAAAGATGGTTGCTGAAAACATCAAGCAAGCAGCTCACAAAGCAGATAAAATCAAAGGAGACGCTCAGGCGATTGCTGATGCAATTGGCGACACTGCTCTTGAGATTAAAGCGAAAGCTGGCGATAGTGGCAAAATCTTTGGCGCTGTAACTACTTTGCAAATTTCTGATGCTTTGAAAGCTAAAGGAATTGATGTAGACAGAAAGAAAATCTCTTTCAAAGGAGAAGTAAAAATGCTTGGCGAATACGAATTGGAAATCGATCTACACAAAGAAGTGAAGAAAGATTTGAAATTCTCTGTAGTCGCTGAATAAGCTAATACAAAACGAATTATAAAGCCTTTCCGAATATCGGAAAGGCTTTTTTTATGTCAATACGCTAGCCTCTGAGCAGTTCATAATCACTTTTTTGACCCCTCAATGACCTTCATATAAATAAGATATTTCTTTTTCAATAAAACTGCTATATTGTTTTATGTAACTATTATAAGATTAATAAGATTTTTATGAAGAAGATATTCACACTCCTCCTACTTCTATCAGTTTGCTCACTTGTGCAGGCCCAGTCCTATGTCGATAAAGCCGGTGATACGATGACAGGCGACCTAACCATTGGAAATAGCAGCAAACAATCAATAAACTTAAACCTAACAGCCACAAACACAGCAGGTGCTCCAGCCATGGCGACCACCATAAAAATGACAGGTTATGAGGGACGTGGACAAGGCACTTTCTTCAATGACATTACATATGGAGGCGAGTGGTTTGCCGGCATCCCCTATGCTGCTGTCCACAACTATTTCCAAATTGGTTTTGATGAAAGTGGTGGACAGGCTGAATATCAAACAAATGCACTCTTCAGTATTTCACATCTTGGAAACAGCACTTTGTCTGGAAATGCGGATGTAATGGGACGTATATACACCGGAGGAGGCAACAACATTATTAACACCTCTGGAAATGAATCAGGGTTCGTCTTCAGAAATAATAATAGCACTCGGGCCCAATTTGCATGGATAGAAAGCGGAGGCTATATGGGTGTTTGGAATGCTAGTACCGGAGTTTGGCAGCAACGCTGGAAGAATAACGGCCAAACTGAAATTAATGTAAACACACTCATTAACGGTAAACTTCAAATGGCAGGTAGTCCCTTGCCAAGATGGAATAACAGTATCAGCAGCTATGTGGTTGAATCGCCTCATTTTTATGGGACTGACTCTAACATGACCATATTTCTAGGTCAAGGAGGCAACGAAATTGCTGTTCAAGGTTCGTTGGGAATTGGGCTAACCGATCCTTCAGAAAAACTACATGTACTCGGTAATGCCTTAATCAACGGCAACCTCGAATCCAAAAAAATAAAAGTGACCGCAACCCCAGGCTCAGTTCCTGATTATGTTTTTGCCAGTGACTATAAATTGAGAACGCTTACAGAGCTTGAAGACTACATCAACACTAACAAGCACCTACCGAATATCCCATCTGCAAAAGAAGTGGAAAAGAACGGTCAGGATGTGGGCGATATGCAGCTGAAACTCTTAGAGAAAGTGGAAGAGTTGGTGCTCTATACTATTGAGCAGCAGAAGACAATAGACAAATTATTAAACCGAATAGAAAAACTCGAAAACACCAAGAAAGATGAAAAATAGACTCACAATACTAGGCCTTATTCTCAGTGTATCTCTATCCGCACAGTCCTATGTAAACAAAACCGGTGATACAATGTCTGGAGACTTGACATTGACTAATACAGCAAATTTTAGCACAAACGGGGTTTATTATAACACTCGCGGTACTTATTCAGCAGCTATTTATGGTAGCGGTGTGAATTTTGTCATGGAAGTAGGTACAGGAGGAAAACTAATGTTTAAACCGAACAATCAAGGCAAAGGAGTCTGGACAAGCTTAGGCTTAAATATTGGTTCATCAGCCGACCCTCGCTATGGCCTGGATGTTAGAAGCACTGGGAATTTTGAAGACGCCTTAAACTTCAAAGGCTTTAGCAGAGGACGAATTACCTGGTCGAATTCACCTGCGACCAATTCATTTGTACTCCAATCCGCAGCAGGTTATAATCTATTTTTAGGTGCCGATGCCTCCTTAGCTGCAGATAAAGGAATCTTTATCGATACCTCAGGAAATACTGGAATAGGAACCGCCAACACAAATGGCTATAAATTGAATGTTAATGGGAATGCTTCAATTGATGGAACCATACGGGTAAACTCAGGTCTATATCAGTCTGTAGTTAAGTCTGCAAGTGATGCTCCTATTATAATCGATAGTACTGACCCTTCTACCGGGATAGGATTTCGAGACTCAAACGGCCTTAGATACCTCTTCTATAATTACGCTTCTGATTCATATGACTTCCAAACGGCCAAACTCAATAACATTGATGAAATAAGCACCACTGGAGAGGTCAATTTTGGGTCGAATGCCATAGTTAATGGTAATCTAGAGTCCAAAAAAGTAAAAGTCACCGCTACACCCGGTTCGGTACCGGATTATGTCTTTGCTAAAGAATACAAGCTCAGAACTCTTGCCGAGCTTGAAGATTATGTGAACTCTAACAAACATCTCCCTAATATCCCTTCTGCGACAGAAGTAGAGAAGAACGGTCAGGACGTGGGCGATATACAGTTAAAGCTCTTGGAAAAAGTCGAGGAACTGGTGCTTTACACCATTGAGCAGCAGAAACAGTTGGAAAAGCAACAACTAGAAATTGAAACACTTAAGAAACAGATCAAGGGCTTAAAAAAGTAAAACAATAACCCTTACGACCAAAGAAGCAGGAGTCTCTATGCCATCAGATGGAGGCTCCTGCAATCGTGAGAATAACGACCGGATTTACATCACCTATTCACCTCATCACATTTCACTTATTCACTTCATCACTTCATCACTTCCCTACCCTAAAGGAATACGCTGGTGCAGTTACCCTCTTTTAGAAGAAGTCCGAAACACAAAGAATACCCTCCCGCCTAAAACCTCCCCTCTTATTACAGGCAACCGTTTGCATAACAATTCATATGACATGGCTTGAATAGCCGCTCATTTTTGCCTTATTTCCCACTGAATCAGAAGATTAATTGCTTCGAATTGAACAAAAACCAACCGGTAACCACCTAGCTATCTCCTTATCATGAAATCAGGGCAAAAAAGAGTAGTCATTGAAAACGTTTCCCCGGAAATTAATTGTGGTCAACATGCAGCAAAAAGAACTGTTGGACAGGCCTTTCAGGTTAGCGCTGATCTTCTGGCCGATGGGCATGATGTCCTCAATGCGCACATCAAGTATAAGTCCGCCAATGCCAGAAGTTGGCAATATGCTCCGATGCACTTCGTAGATAACGATGTTTTTGAAGGTGCGTTTACCGTTGAAAAGCAAGGGAACTACTCCTACACTATAGAAGCCTGGGTAGACTACCCCCTCACCTGGCAACACAACATCGAGCGAAAAATAGCGGACCAACAGCATGTAGATGTTGAGTTGTTGGATGGCATACAGTATTTGGAGACAGCCCTGAAATCGGCTAAAGAAGAGAAAGAATATTTGGAAGAATTGATCGAAGCCTTCAAAAATCCAGAGGCCTATAACTATGCCATTGCGGAAGCACAGTCCACAAGACTTCATGATATCTTCCATAATAATCCTACAAAAGAATTTGCTACAACTTACGGCAAAGAACTCCCGCTCTATGTAGATCGTAATAAGGCACTTTTCAGTACCTGGTATGAATTTTTCCCAAGGTCTACCTCTAAAAAGGAAGACACCCACGGAACCTTCAAAGACTGTCTGGATGTAATCCCTTATGTCAAACAACTGGGTTTCGATGTCATCTACTTCCCTCCCATTCACCCGATCGGAACGGCACATAGGAAAGGAAAAAACAATACCACCACAGCTCTGCCAGAGGATGTAGGTGTGCCATGGGCAATTGGTAATAAAGAGGGAGGTCATAAAGACATCCTGCCTGAACTGGGCTCTCTTAACGATTTCAAAAAGGTGATCAAAGTGGCCGCTGAAAAGGGTATTGAAATAGCGCTTGACTTTGCACTTCAGTGTTCGCCTGATCACCCTTATGTCAAAGAACATCCAAGCTGGTTTAAGTGGAGACTTGATGGAAGTGTTCAGTATGCTGAGAACCCACCTAAAAAGTATCAAGACATCTATCCTATCTACTTTGAGTCAGCTGACTGGGAGCCTATGTGGGATGAATTCATTAGCATAGTCCTCTATTGGAATAAGCTGGGTGTCAAAATCTTTAGGGTTGACAATCCGCATACGAAACCCTTTGGTTTTTGGGAATACCTTATCGCGGAAGTGAAGAAAGTAGATCAGGACGTTCTTTTCCTTGCAGAAGCCTTTACCAAACCTAAAACCATGCAACGCCTGGCAAAGATTGGTTTCAGCCAGGGCTACACCTATTATACCTGGAGAAACAATAAGGCCGAGCTTATAGAATACATGACTGAGCTTTCGAAAAGTCAAATGAAAGACTACTTCAGGCCGAACTTTTGGCCTAATACGCCTGATATCAATCCATGGATGCTCCAGGGAGGAAACGAAAACCTTTACATCATCAGACATATGATGGCAGCAACACTTTCTTCTAATTACGGCATGTATGGTCCCGTATATGAACAAATTGACAATGCAGCTTACATCGGCAAAGAAGAGTATCTAAACTCTGAAAAGTATGAAGTGAGACAATGGGATTGGACAAAGACAAATAAGCTGACTCAGCTCATCACCAGAATCAATCAGATTCGAAATGAGCAATCCGCATTCCAGTTCACAAACAATATTGATTTTTGCAGTATAGAAAACGACCAAATACTGGCTTATTTCAAGCAAAGTGAGGATGGGGAAAACAGTATTCTATGCGTAGTAAACCTCGATCCATATAATAAGCATGGAGGCTGGGTCCAGGTACCGCGGCATAAAATGGGCATCTCAGGAGACACCCCTATGCGTATGACCGATTTGGTAACAGGCGACAGTTACATCTGGAATCAAGAATGGAACTTCGTTGAACTTGACCCATATCAGGTACCTTATCATATATTTTCAATTCATTACTAATTTGTAGTTATGTCAGGCAAGGCAGTAAAATCTAAAATAAGCTGGCAACAGTGTTTTGAAGAAGATTCATTCAGAGCACAATTGAGTAATAAAATACTGCCAGCCTATATGATGACCACTCGTTGGTACGCTGCCAAGACTCAAAAAATCAAAACCATAAGGATAGAGCAGTACATGCCATTTCTTATGGAAAACGATGACCTGGCCTACTTCATAACCATAGAAGTCAACTTTGAGGCGGGCTTTACGGAATACTACTTTATGACACTCGCCTTTGTCAGTGATACCGTTGAAATCGAGGAAAAGGGCAAGGTTCATCAAACTGAAATTGGAGGTCACCATGGCTGGATCATCGATGCACTCTATTATGAGATATTTAGAAAATCTCTCTATAACCAGATCATCTCTCAAAAGTCTATTAGCAATGGGTCAACTAAACTCGTTTTCGAACGAGGCAAGGTTTTAAGATCGAGCCCACCTTATACTAATTCAAGAGTGATGGACTTTGATCAAAGTAATACCTCTATTGAATACAATAATCAATTTTTCTTCAAAGTCTACAGACGTCTGTTCCAGGATGACAACCCTGATTTGGAACTCACCAAATTTCTTTCTGATGACAGTGACTTTAAAAACAGTCCCAAATATGGCGGAAGTATCAGCTGGATAAAAAACGAATACGCTACCCTGTCCATTGGTATCATGCAGGAGAAGGTAGAAAATATTGGAGAAGCCTGGAACCACACGTTGGACATGATGAAGGGCTATTTTGATCGTATTGAAGCCACCGATATTGATGTGGCAGATATTCAGTCCATTCCTAGTTTCAGTTTCCATAGCCCTGACCAATTGAAATCAGACTTTAGATTACTAATTGGTGATGACGTACTCTCCAAAGTGGAGCAAATGGCACTTCGGGTTGCAGAAATGCATGTGGCCTTGTTCAAAAATAAGGTAGATACAAAATTCAATCCTATCCCCTTCAATGGAGACTATACGGTTTGGCTCAAAAATCGGATCATCTACCAACTGAATGCCAGGTTTATCTTGGTTGAGGAGAACATCGAGAAACTAGAGGGCTTGGCTCAGCAGTATGCCGAAGACTTTGTGGCAGAAAGAGAAGAGATCACAGCTCGTTTTCTGGCCTTTGATGAAGTAGAGCTCAACAGTAGTAGGATAAGAATTCATGGAGACCTTCATTTAGGGCAAATCCTGATGACCGAAGCTGACGACTTCTATATCATTGACTACGAAGGTGAACCTGAGAGTACAATTCGGGATAGAAAGGTAAAACAAACGCCATTGAAAGATGTGGCAGGTATGCTAAGAAGCTTTCACTATGCCGTTTATGCTACGATATTCGGCTCTAAAAACAACTTCAGTCTCTCGCAAGACGAACTATTTCAGGCAGGAGAAAAATACTACCAGGCTATTTCCGCTGTATTCCTAAATAAATATGTTGCCACGGCCATGAATAACAACCTGGACATAGGTTACCAGTCGGAAATCAAATACCTATTAAAATATCACCTGCTGGAAAAAGCAGTATACGAAATAGGCTACGAATTAAAAGCCAGACCTGATTGGGTCATCATACCATTGACCGGAATCAGACAAATATTAGAAGATTAATTATGGAACAACATCAACATATCACTGCGCACTCTTTAATGACGGACTTTGATGGTGAGCTGTTCAAATCAGGCAAACACTTTAAACTCTATGAAAAATTAGGCTCAAAGCTGATTGAAGTTGAAGGCAAAAGAGGAACTCAGTTTTCTGTTTGGGCTCCGAATGCAGAAAAAGTGCAAGTCATAGGTGATTTCAACCACTGGAATGGTGATGGTTATGAGCTATACCCTAGGTGGGATGGTTCGGGCATCTGGGAAGGCTTTATTCCAGAAATTGAGAAAGGCACTGTATATAAATATAAAATTCACTCAAACAACTACGGGCAAATTCTTGAAAAGGGGGATCCTTTTGCTATTCATTGGGAGGTACCGCCAAAAACTGCCTCTATCGTTTGGGAGATTGACTATAAGTGGAAAGACAGTAAATGGCTTAAGGCTAGAAAAGAAAAGAATGCACTTAACCAGCCCTATTCAGTCTATGAAGTCCACCTAGGCTCTTGGAAAAGAAAAGAAAATGGAGAATCTCTTTCGTATAAAGAGCTTGCAAAAGAATTGGTGAATTACACCAAGGAGATGGGCTATACGCACATTGAATTCCTACCTGTAATGGAGCATCCCTTCTTTGGATCTTGGGGCTACCAGTGTACGGGTTATTTTGCGCCTTCTTCCAGGTACGGAACACCCGAAGATTTTATGGCCATGATCGATGCTTTCCATAAAGCTGAAATTGGTGTAATCTTAGACTGGGTTCCGTCTCATTTCCCAAGCGATGCTCATGGGCTATTTAATTTTGACGGCACCCATTTGTATGAACACGCTGATCCTAGACAAGGGTATCATCCAGATTGGAGCTCTTACATTTTCAATTATGGTAGAAATGAGGTAAGGGCATTCTTGATCAGCAGCGCTATGTTTTGGCTCGACACCTTCCATACAGATGGCTTGCGTGTGGATGCTGTGGCTTCCATGCTCTACTTGGATTATTCTAGAAAAGAAGGTGAATGGATTCCGAATGAACACGGGGGAAGAGAAAACCTAGAAGCCATTTCATTCCTTAAAGAACTAAATGAAACGGTATATAGCCAGTTGGAAGGTGTACAGACCATAGCTGAAGAATCTACCGCATGGCCCGCAGTTTCGAGACCAACCTACCTAGGTGGTCTGGGCTTTGGCATGAAGTGGATGATGGGCTGGATGAATGATACGCTGGAGTATTTTAAGAAAGATGCTTACTACCGCCAGTATCATCAAAATGACATTACCTTCAGTTTAAATTATGCCTTCACCGAGAACTTCATGTTACCACTTTCTCACGATGAAGTGGTACATGGTAAAGGTCCTTTGATTGATAGAATGCCCGGTGATGAATGGCAGAGGTTTGCGAACCTTCGCCTTTTATATGCATACATGTACACCCACCCTGGGACCAAACTGGTTTTTATGGGAGGCGAAATCGGGCAAACATCCGAATGGCAACACGATTATTCTGTAGTCTGGGACCTACTTGAACTTGACCCACACAAAGGCATGAAGGAGTTTACTAAGACTCTCAATGGACTATACAAAAACGAGAATGCACTTTACGAGCACGGTTTCAGTGCAGAAGGTTTCGAATGGATTGAATTAAATGACCATCAAAACTCAGCTTTGAGTTATATCAGAAAGGGTAAAAGCCCTGAGGATGATATCGTAGTTGTTTGCAATTTTACCCCAGTCGTTCGTGAAAGTTATCGAATCGGCATTAACGGTGGTGATTGGGAAGAAGTCTTTAATTCAGATGATACCAATTTCTGGGGTAGCGGCATTAAGAACGAAGGGACAATTAAATCAGAAAAAGAGCCGCAGCACGGTAGGCCCAATTCTTTGGACTTAAAACTGCCACCGCTAGCCGTGATTATGCTTAAGCAAGCCAAGGTTAAACCCAAAACTGCTAAGAAAACAATAAAGAAAAAGTAGAACAGGCGATTGATGGATAGGTATTTATGTATTCACGGGCACTTTTATCAGCCCCCGAGAGAAAATGCGTGGTTGGAGAAAATAGAAATACAGCCTAGTGCATTTCCATATCACGATTGGAATGAGAGAATTACCAGAGAAAGCTACTACCCGAACGCCTTTTCAAGAGTATTGAACGATCAGGGGAAAATTATTGATATCGTTAATAATTACTCTAAAATCAGTTTCAACTTTGGTCCTACCCTATTGTCATGGATGGAACAGCATGCTCAAACTACGTATCAGGCTATTCTTGATTCTGATAAGGAAAGTATGCAAAACTTTGGTGGTCATGGCTCGGCTGTTGCCCAGGTATACAACCACATGATCATGCCTTTGGCCAATAGAAGAGACAAGGAAACTCAGATCGTTTGGGGTATTGAAGACTTTAAAAAGCGCTTTGGACGCATGCCAGAGGGCATGTGGCTTGGTGAAGCCGCAGTAGACACCGAAACGCTTGAGTTAATGAATGAGCAAGGGATTAAATATTCCCTATTAGCCCCAAGACAAGCCGCCCGGTACAGAAAAATAGGATCAAAAGATTGGATAGAAGGCATTGACCCAAACAAGCATTACAGTTACAAGCTACCCAATGGTCAGCGCATTGCCCTCTTCTTCTATGATGGTCAACGATCTCAAAATGTAGCCTTTAAAGGTATTCTTCAGGATGGAAAACGCTTTGCTGAAGACCTAATGGAAGGTTATCGCGATACGAATGAAAGAGAATTCGTCCATATCGCAACTGACGGTGAAAGTTATGGTCATCATCATAAGAATGGCGATATGGCCCTTGCCTATTGTCTTAGGTATATTGAGGAGAATAGCCTCACAAAACTTACCAACTATGGCCAATACCTTGAAATGTTTGAGCCAGAGTACGAAGTTGAAATTCATGAAAACAGCTCTTGGAGTTGTGTTCATGGTGTAGAGCGTTGGCGTAGCAACTGCGGTTGTCATACCGGAGGTGAAGGTCACTGGCACCAAAAATGGCGGGAACCTCTAAGAACAGCCCTAGACAACGTCAGAGATCAAATGATTGATATCTATAAACAAGGGGTATCAAAATTCACAAATGATCCATGGGCCATGAGAAACGATTATATCCGCGTAATCATGGATAGATCAAAAGCAAACGTATCACAGTTTCTTAAATATCATATCAAGGAGACACTCAGCGATGATGACCGAACTCATGTAATGCGCATGCTCGAAATGCAGCGTAACGCCATGCTTATGTATACAAGTTGCGGATGGTTTTTCAATGACATCTCAGGAATTGAAACGCTTCAGATCTTACAATATGCTTGTCGAGCTATTCAATTAGCAGAGAGTGAATCGAACGAGGAACTAGAAGGCAAGTTTCTTGAAGACCTTGCAAAAGCCGAAAGCAATGTTGCTAGTGAAGGCACTGGAAAAGACATTTATCTGAAACATATACATCGCTATCAGTTATCACTCACACAAGTAGGGATGCACTATGCTGTGGCATCGCTCTTTGCAGACAACCCTCAGAGTTTGACCGTCCTCAATTATGATTGTAAGAGTATTTTCTTCGAAAGAAAGAGTGCCGGACTTCAAAAACTCGCCTATGGTACCACTGTAGTCAACTCAAAAGTCACCACTTCAAAAAAGGAGTTCAGTTTTGTGGTCATTTACCTGGGACAGCACCATTTGATTGGGGGTACTTCTAAAAGGCTGTCCAAAAAAGAGTTTGAACCAATCTCAACAGCATTGACACATGCCTTTGAGCGCAGTAACGTGGCCGAAGTTGTTGATATCATCAAAGAGAAATTCAGAGCTCATACCTTCTCCTTCTTCGGCATGTTTAAGGATGAGCAGATGAAGTTGGTAAACCAATACTTAAAACAGAGCGAAGAATTAGCTTATGATTCCTACCGGAAGATCTATGACCGCAATTATGGAATTCTGAATGTAATGAAAGGTCAAAAGCTTCAAATTCCGCCTACTCTGAAACAAAACATTGATGATGTTATCAATATTGAGTTTAAAGATCTCTTTACCAATGGCCATTTTAATATTGAACGAATGGAAGAACTGGTAGATGAGACCCTTAAATGGGATGTTAAATTGAACAATGAACTGATCAGTGCCAAATTGAATACCAAACTAGATGATATGTTTGGCCAATTTGAGCAAGACAATGACATTACATTACTAGACGAGATTCTAAAAGCACTCAGACTTTCAAAAAAAGTAAGTCTTAACCCCCTCCTGGTCAACTTGCAAAACGATGTATTTGAGTTGAGCAGAGATTTTCTTTCGGGCAGTAAACTTCCTGTGGACGGCAACCAAGTCATTTTAGAGACGCTCGAACAGATCGCTATAGAAATTGGCGTTGAGCTGAGTTTTATCAAAAGCCAGAGCGTGGACGCTTAGTTTAGGTATCTGTAAGTTCTGGATCATAGGGAGCATACAGTATTACTCTAGCATCCACCTCAGCCACACTGTCTCTTAAAGTGTGCTAAAAGCAATCAACATGTGTACGATATTAGTACACAAAAAATCGTTCAAAATCGATCACCATATTTTAACTACCTGATTTTCAATAATTTGTAATTATTGGCACAGGCCTTGCAAACTATTGGGCAGGTCAGTAAAAACAACAATCATGAAAAGCCCAATAGTCAACAAAACAAAAAACAACAGTCGCTCAAACGTTCGCAACTTCAGTGCAATCATCGCTGTGGTACTCGCGGCAGTGACACTACTTCAAGCCAGTAACGTTAAATCTAACGAGCTTGAAAATCGCGAGATGTCCATGCTAGAAATGGAGTTAATCTCTGAAATCGATCAGTTCTATGCTGAAGAAGAACTTTCCTTAGAAGAAGAGATTGTTATGGAAATGGAAGAAGCCGCAGATTTGGAAATCAGCGTTTATGATAACCACAACAACCTGTTGGCCTCTGGAAACCCTGAAAACAACGCAGAACTTAGAAAGCTTATGAACCAAGCAGATTACTTAAGCAGTTTTGGTAGCAAAGCGTACTACAGAATCACTAAGTAAACTCACAAAAGAATTTATCGGGGTTAAATTATTGGTTGTAAGCCGGTCGAAAGATCGGCTTTTCTTTTGCCCAAAAATGAAAAAGCGGTCTTCAAGGCAACGACCGCTTTAGAGCTCTCAACGAGAACCACCTATGGATTTTTAAAGAAGCTTAAACTGTAACTACAGAATTCTCTTCGAATGTGAAGTTATTCGGAACGTATTTGTCAGCTTCCCAATCATTCTCCCAAGTTTGACCGTCAATCAAGTATCTAAACTGATACTCCTTACCTGTTTCCAGTTTAACAGTCGCTTTGAAAGCACCTGATTTCAATTTCTTCATTTCGATTGCGGAC
The DNA here is from genome assembly GCA_965230105.1 of Roseivirga sp. GTDB lineage: Bacteria > Bacteroidota > Bacteroidia > Cytophagales > Cyclobacteriaceae > Roseivirga. The sequence continues at coordinate 62,388 of CBDDKG010000013.1, forward strand.
TCGTCCCAATCGTTGAACTCACCTACCACGGCTACTTTGCTTGCTTCAGGAGCTACTTCAGCGCCTAGTTGAAAAGTCACGTTAGCCTCTGGCTTGGTCTTTAAGTATTGTTTCTTAATGCTCATGTCAAAAATAATTTCCTAAACAAAGGTTGATTGAATCCAAAGCGTGCACAAATATGTTCTCAAAAAATTGGTGAAACGTTTGCACAGTGAAAGGAGACTAACTCACTATGAAACAGGCAATTCTAAATAACAAACGTTTGTTTTTCATTTAAACATAGGCAACCGATTCCACTACTTGACACCCTTGATCAAGGGCTTTTGAAAAAGGCAGGCTCAAGCCAAAAAGATAAAGTATCTTTGATCATGTTTCGAACAGAAATTGAGCAGCCAAAAATACCATTCTCGATTGATCATAAGGATCGTTTGATTACGCTTGGAAGTTGTTTCTCAGATGAGATAGGTCAACGTCTGTCTAAAAGCAAGTTTGAAACATTAGTCAATCCCTTTGGCACAATTTTCAACCCACTATCGATCTTTGAACTGGTAGACATTGCGATGGAACCCTCCACTCTGCTAGAGGAGGCCGTACTCAACAGAGATGGACTCTACTTCAACTACAAACTCCATTCATCTTTTAGGAGTGAAAGCAAGGATGGACTCCTGGAAACAATTCAAGGTCAACTAGACGAATCAAAGCAATGGCTCACCAAAGTGAAGGTCCTGTTTCTGACTTTTGGTACAGCATGGACCTACTGGACCAAAGACACTAAAATGCTAGTGGCTAACTGTCACAAACAGCCACAAAAACAATTCTACAAAGAGCTAATCAGTGTGGAAGAAATTATGACGGGCTTCATGAGCATGAAAGAAGCCATACAAGAAGTGAACCCAGACATTCAAATTGTTTTGACAGTCAGTCCTATCAGACATACCAGAGAGACCCTTAGTCTAAACGCCACTAGTAAGGCAATACTCAGACTCGCTTGTCACTACCTTTCTGATATGGCCAAAGACGTTCATTACTTTCCGTCCTATGAGATCGTGACTGATGACTTAAGAGACTATCGGTTTTACAAAAAGGACTTGATCCACCCGAACGAGCAAGCAATGGATTATATATGGGATATATTCGTTAGAACATTTTGCTCGGCAGAAACCAAAAAGACGCTAATAGATTGGCAAAAAATCCAAAGAGCGCTTTCACACAAACCCTTTAATCCAAATGAAAGAAAGCATCAAGATTTTCTTCGTCAAACTTTGCTGAAACTTCAAAACCTACAAGGTCAAATTAGGTTAGAAAAGGAAATAGAAAGTATCAAAGCACAATTGGCAACGAATGGCTAACAAAGCATTTACCAACCGGCTGGCAGAAGCTTCATCTCCATACCTTTTACAGCACGCCCACAATCCTGTGGATTGGTTCCCTTGGGGAGAAGAAGCACTAAAAAAAGCTAAAGAAGAAGACAAACCTATTATCGTAAGCATAGGCTATTCTGCATGTCACTGGTGCCATGTAATGGAACGTGAGAGTTTCGAAAATGAGAACATCGCGGCCATCATGAATGAACACTTTGTGTGCATAAAGGTAGACAGAGAGGAAAGGCCTGATGTTGATCAAGTATACATGGATGCCGTACATGCCATGGGCCTACAGGGAGGCTGGCCATTAAATGCTTTTCTCCTACCCGATCAACGTCCTTTTTATGGAGGGACTTACTTCCCTCCCCAAGGCTGGGCACAACTATGCAACCAGATTGGTAAGGTATTCAAAGAACAACGCAGTGAGTTGGAGAAGTCTGCGGCCGGTTTTATGCAAACTTTAGGTCGAAGTGAGGTAGAAAAGTATGGACTCAATAGTACCGAGGAGCAATTTACTAAAGAAAAGCTATCGCTCATGGCAAAAAAGTTTGCCGAAAACTTCGACCTGAATAAGGGTGGAAACAACAGGGCCCCTAAGTTCCCTATGCCCGTGATCTATAGATTCCTTTTGCGTGAAGGTGTTATTAACCAAAATCAAGAATCGCTCGGTCATGTGGAAAGAACCCTAAATCATATGGCCTGGGGCGGTTTATATGATCAAGTTGGTGGAGGGTTCACCAGGTATTCAACAGACATGGACTGGTTTGTTCCTCACTTCGAGAAAATGCTTTATGACAATGGTCAATTGCTGACTCTTTATAGTGAAGCCTTCCAGGTTTTCAAGCACCCTCTCTATAAACAGATAGTACTGCAGACCATCGATTGGCTGGAGCGGGAAATGATAAGTCCAGAAGGTGGTTTTTATTCAGCTTTGGATGCTGATAGTGAAGGTGAAGAAGGGAAATTTTACCTATGGAAAGATATTGATTTCCAAACGCTTCTGGGACCGGACGCTGAGCTCATGATCAGCTATTATAACATCACCTCTGGTAACTGGGAGCCCGATAAGAATATCCCTTTCAGAAGTACTTCAAATGAAGAATTTGCCAGTGCCCATGATATAGAAATAGATGAGCTTGAGGACATTGTAAGATCAACAAACCTCAAACTGCTTCAAGAGAGAAATAAACGAGTCAGGCCGGGTCTAGATGACAAAATTTTAACTGGGTGGAATGGTCTGATGCTCAAAGGCCTCTGTGATGCGTTTGCTGTCTTTGGTGAAGCTAATTTCATGAAACTTGCCTTGAAAAATGCCCATTTCTTGTTAGAAAACATGCATCATGAGGGAAGACTCAAACGGAACTTCAAAAATGGAAAAGCCTCTATAGACGGGTATTTGGAAGATTATGCTGCAGTTATCCAAGGCTTCATTGCCCTATATGAAGTCACCTTTGACGAAGTCTGGCTCCAACATGCCGATCAACTTGTCAAAACCACTTTGACTGAATTCTATCATCCTGAGGAAGAGTTATTCTTCTTTACCGCCAATTCTGCCGAAGCACTAATTGCTCGTAAGAAAGAGATTTTTGATAACGTCATTCCTTCATCAAATGCCTTAATGGCTACAAACCTCTACCACCTTGGTATGTTACTTGAAGATCAAGATTATATCGATAAATCGGATATCATGCTCAAGAGGATCGATAGAATTGTGAACATGGCCCCACAGGATCTTGCACATTGGGCAACACTTTATACGCAACGGACATACCCTACTGCTGAAATAGCGCTGGTCAGTGAGCATCCCGTACAAGATATTCACGCACTCCATGATAGTTTCATTCCTAATCGTGTAATTGTAGGAAAGAAGCCTGATATTCATTCTAGCCTTCCATTGTTAGAAGAACGTGAACTGGTCAATCAACAAACTACTTTCTACCTATGTTATAACAAGGCTTGTCAGTTACCAGTGAATGACCCAAAACAGTTAATGGAACAACTAACGGCTGTCTAAGCACTTTAGGCATTGGAATTATTTTGTATTAAGGTTCACTTTCAATTGAATTACCCTTACTTTCAATCTCTTTAGAATTCAGGTTTATTGGGGGAACTACAACTTAATATTGATGCACCAGACAGTGGTGAAATCTACTTTGCAGATGTGGCATTGCCACTACCTATTCCTCAATTATTCACTTATCGGATTCCCAATGAATTCTTAGAACTGCTGCAACCTGGCATCAGAGTTATTGTCCAGTTTGGACGCCAAAAGGTTGTAACTGGGATCATCGATAACATCCATCAGAATGCTCCTGAGATCTATGCCGCCAAGCCCATCCTGGATATACTAGATGCTGAACCGGTTGTGACGGATCAACAGACACAACTGATGAAATGGATGGCAAGCTATTATATGTGCACTTTGGGTGAGGTTCTAAATGCAGGCCTCCCCTCTGGGCTGAAACTAAGCAGTGAATCAAGGATTCAATTACATCCCGATCGAGATTGGAATGATACTGACCTGCCTTTGGACGACCGAGAGCTTATTTTGCTGAGCGCACTTGACAATAATGATTCGCTCACCTATCGCGAAGCAGCTGATGCTCTTGGGCTTAAAAGTGCCTACAAGTACATTAAATCCCTGGTTCAAAAAGAGCTGATTATTATATATGAAGAGGTTAAAGAGCGCTATAAGCCCAAAAAGGTTAAGAAAATCAGATTAAACCCTGACTTCCTGGAGTCAGAAGAGCATATAGAAGCACTTTTCAAACGCCTGGAAAAGCGACCAAAGCAAACTGATATTTTGCTACGATATTTACAGGAAGTACCTATTTATCAATCACCTGAATTGAATGAGCAAGGCATTGATAAATCTCTCTTCAATGAAGCCGATCTATCTGTTTCTTCTCTAAATACTCTGATTAAGAATAGAGTTTTTGAAAGTTTTGAAGTAGTTATCTCAAGATTTGGAGAATCCACAGAACAAGCTTTGAAAGAAGTCAACCTTACCCAAGAACAAGAAAAAGCAAGAGACGAAATACTTGGTCATTTCCAGACTAAACCCACGGCATTATTACACGGTATTACCGGGAGTGGCAAAACGGAAGTATACATCAGCCTGATACAGGATGCACTGGAAACTGGAAACCAAGTGTTATACCTCCTTCCGGAGATTGCTCTTACAGCTCAAATTGTAAATAGGCTTCAAGCAGTATTTGGAGACAGAATGGGTGTCTATCACTCAAAATTCTCCGACAACGAACGTGTAGAAGTCTGGCATGGATTGCTCGAGGGACGTTTCGATTTTATTATCGGTGTCAGGAGTGCAATTTTCCTACCTTTCAAACAGTTAGGCCTCATCATCGTTGATGAGAGCCATGAGAACTCCTACAAACAATTTGACCCTGCACCGAGATACCATGCACGAGATGTGGCGGTTTATCTGGCACACCTTCATCAGGGCAAGACCCTACTCGGGTCGGCCACCCCATCATTGGAATCATATACCAATGCGCTACAAGGAAAGTATGGGTTGGTTGAGCTTAATAGTCGTTTCCATAATGCTCAATTGCCGGATATTCAAATTGCTGATATCCGAAGCGAAAAAAAGAAGAAAACGGCCATTGGTGACTTTACTTCAGAGCTTATTGGTGCCCTGAAAGAGGTATTAGAGAAAGGCGAACAAGCAATTATTTTTCAAAACAGACGTGGTTTTTCAAATTATCTGACCTGCGAAGACTGTGGCTATATTCCTGAGTGTCCTCGTTGTGCTGTCAGCCTCACCTATCACCAATACAAGAACCAACTTAACTGCCATTATTGTGGTCATAAACAGCCTGTACCTTTGGTTTGTCCTGCATGTGGTGGGACACGCATCCATACGGTAGGCATTGGTACGGAGAAGATTGAAGAAGAACTGAAGTTAATTTTACCTGAGGCTCGAATCCAACGTATGGATCTCGAAACCACCAGGGCTAAGTATGCCTATCAAAACATTATTCATGACTTTGAAAAAGGTAATATTGATATTCTGGTAGGAACACAAATGGTCAGCAAAGGACTTGACTTTGACCGAGTCAGCTTGGTTGGTGTTTTTGATATAGACCGAATGATCCATTTCCCTGACTTCCGTTCTTTGGAGCGCACTTTCCAGCTAGTGACACAGGTAAGTGGTCGTGCTGGACGTAGAGATATTCAGGGCAAAGTTATTATCCAAACAAGGGACCCAGATCAGGGCATCCTTCGACTTATTCAAAATCATCAGTTCCTTACTTTCTATCAAGGAGAGATGTTTGAGCGTGAGAAGTATGACTACCCTCCTTATACTCGAATGATTTTCCTTTTGGTGAGAAGTAAGGATAAAAAATTGACCAATGAGACAGCTCGCTTTCTTGCCAACATTCTGAAAGAAGACCTTGGTCAAAAGAGAGTACTCGGTCCTCAGGAACCATTAATCAATAAGATTAGAGATAAATATTTAATGGACATTTATCTAAAGGTCGAGCGTAAGTATAAAATTGAAGCAGTCAAGGACATAATCAAAGCTGCTCAGATGGAGCTACTCAAAAAGAAAGAGTTCGCTTCCGTAGAAGTAATTGTGAATGTAGACCCCTATTAGTCATGATGGCCTTGATAGTTATTCTATCAACGACACATAGTCTCCTCTTCTTTTTAAGCCTAACGGCTGGAAGACAATTCTATTCGAGCTCGAAGAGTGTACAAAGGCTTGGCGAAAAAGTACTAGCTACTAAAGAGAAACAACTTCGTAGCAACAAGCTACTGGTGGTTTTCGATGAGAAAATCCGGCAAGGCTCAACGCTTCAGCCCAGAGTCATTTTATCCATTATGATTCTTATTAAATCAATTGGCATGCTCTTATTAGGTATTGTTGGCCTAAGTCTAATTGTTATGCCAGTTCAAGGAGTTCTAATGTCATCTTTGATTGAACAGTCAAGAGAAAAACTCGAGCTGAAAGAGGGATTTAGCAAAGCCATATTACCCCAGTTTATCACTCAGCTTCACTTGACAATCATCGGAAACTTGTTAGGGATAGAACATTTTACTGATTATTACCCCGATCAAGTCAGAACTATATTGAACCACCCACTTTTGTTGACCTCATTCTTAATTCCTCTTGCAGCATCTTGGGTCACTGCCCGCATAGAGGTAAACTTTTACAAGGATAATAGAGACTTACTCCGCGGTTAAACTTTTGTCATCCTTATCAGGTTCTTCGGAATCGGATTTCTCTTCTGCAGACATGTCCGCATCGGGTTTATTTGACTCATCGGCATCTTCGCTCATCCTTGAAACAAAGTATGAGACCTCACCGCTATTACCCGTCTGATTCAATGCTTCAGCAATCACCTCTTCAGGTTCCTTCGATGGCTCCACATTGCTATAACGCACAAGACCCCATGTCATAATTATGCTTGTGGCCAGGATAGTTATTAAAATGATATCGGAGTTGAACGTATCAGATGTCAACTCTATCGGAATAGAGAAGAACAATAGGACTGTAATCAGGCCTCTTGGAGTAATGAACAACTCAGGGAGAATGCTCTTTTTAAGGAAGAATGCTTTGAGCAAAAGAAAGCGTGAAGCATAGAATACAGCGACAATAATCAAACTGACTCCAACAATTTCAAGGTCAAGAAGAGCCCTAAAATCAATGGTAGTTCCAAAAACTACAAAGAAAAATGTCCGAACAACAAAGGCCGATTCTCTGGTTACCAAATGTAGATCTTTCAGCACGCCACTTATCATCTTAGCATCCAGCCAGGTCTTTAATTTCCCAAAGAAGAATAGGTGCGTGTTATTCAGCAACAGGCCAAAAACAAGTATAATGACCAAAGAAGACAGGTGCAGTTGCTTGCCAATCGCATAAAGCAGGATAAGCACGGCAATCAACATAAATAACTTGACGTCCCCCACTATTCTCTGAAATAGCATGACCAGCGCATAGCTAATGGCAATTGAAACCACTATAGTAATTACGATGTTTCCGATAATGCTATAAACGACTGTGCCAGTATTTTCAGCACCTACATTTTCTATCAGAAAGTAGAAGAACATAATACCAAGAATATCGGAAAAAGTACTCTCGTAAATCATAAACTCTTTCTTGTCCTCAAACAGACTCGTCACACTTGGTATGACTATGGCACTACTCATGATAGAGAGCGGTACAGCATAGACTAATGAGATGATAGGATCTTCATGAAAGACCTGATTTATAACAAAAGATATTGCAAATGCACATACAAGCAGGGGACAGTAAAGCCACTGTAAAAGACTTCCAGATGATTGGCCACTTCTCTTTGGAAAGCTCCAAATCTATAGCAGCCTCTAATACAATCATTATGAGCCCAACAATCCCAAGAACCTCTAAAGTACTGAAAATCAGCGCATCTTGATTGTAGTCATTATAATCCATGACCAACTTGATACCCACACCCAAAAGGATCAACAGAATTACGCTTGGTATTTTAGTTCGCTTAGAAACAAAGTTGAATATGTGCGAAAAGATGATCACACAAGACAATGCTATAATGAGGTTGTAGGCATTCATGGATTAATAATAGCTAAATAATCCCTTTGAAGGTGTATGAATACAAAAAATATAGTGAGCAAAAGTTGATAACTAACTGTTTGAGCGAACGACAATAGACCTTGCATTGTTTAGGTCTTTACCACTTCTATAACACACGAATTAATAGTACTTTTGCCAAACTTTTCTGTCAGTTGAGAGTACAATGACAGACACCATAAGAACATCATTCAAATGGATAATAAAAATAAGACGTCAGAAGAATTATTGCAGGAGATAGAAGCTATGGGTGACGCACATATTATGTCATCGATTGCGACCCCATTGAGAGACGATGCGTTTGATCTTACTGATGCGGAGAAAATCGAGCTTATTCAAGGCTACTTCGAGAAGATCATGTACACTCTTGGGCTTGATTTGACAGATGATTCTCTCCAAGGGACGCCTAAGCGTGTTGCCAAACTTTATGTCAATGAACTATTCAAAGGTCTGAATGAGAAGAACAAACCTTCTATGTCGACTTTTGAAAACAAATATCAGTACAGCGAGATGTTGGTTGAAAAGGACATCACCTTGTATTCCAATTGCGAGCATCACTTCCTTCCAATTGTTGGTAAGGCCCACGTAGCGTATATCCCTAATGAAAAAGTGATTGGCTTATCAAAAATCAATAGAATAGTAGACTATTTTGCTAGGAGACCACAGGTACAGGAACGTTTGGCCTTGCAGATTTTGAACGAGTTGAAAAGCGCGCTAAATACTAAGCATGTGGCAGTGTTCATAGATGCTGAACATATGTGTGTGAGTTCTCGTGGTGCCTCTGATCAGTCTTCTTCTACTGTAACCGTTGAGTACAGTGGTAAATTCAAAGAAGAAAAAACTAGAAATGAATTTTTAGCCTATATCAACAACAAGTTGAAATGAAACTCTACGAACAGTACCCAGTAAGCGTTCAAAATACCCTCACCAAGAAGAAAGAAAAGTTCGAGCCTTTACATGAGGGAAAAGTGGGCATGTACGTTTGTGGACCAACTGTTTATAGTGATGTTCATTTGGGTAATGTTCGAACCTTCTCCTCTTTTGACATCATCTTCAGATACCTGACCTATCTTGGCTACAAGGTGCGCTATGTCCGTAACATTACAGATGTTGGGCACTTAGTTGGCGATGCTGATGAAGGAGAAGATAAGATTGCCAAGAAAGCAAGGCTAGACCAACTGGAGCCCATGGAGGTAGTTCAAAAGTACACTAATGGCTTTCATGATGTAATGCAGCTCTTCAACACCCTTCCTCCTTCTATTGAACCGACCGCTACAGGCCACATCATCGAGCAGATTGAGTTTATCAAACAGATTATTGATAATGGCTATGCCTATGAAGTAGATGGCTCTGTCTACTTTGATGTAAAAAAATATAACGAAGACCAGCCTTATGGCGAACTCTCCGGCCGGAATGTAGAAGAAATGATGTCCAATACACGAGAGTTGGCCGGTCAGGATCAAAAAAAGAATCCCTTAGACTTTGCGCTTTGGAAGAAAGCTGAGGGAGGACATCTTATGAAATGGTCCTCTCCTTGGGGAGAAGGATTTCCCGGCTGGCATTTAGAGTGCTCTGCCATGAGCACCAAATATCTTGGGCAAGACTTTGATATTCATGGTGGTGGGATGGACCTGAAATTCCCTCATCACGAAGCAGAAATTGCGCAGAACAAAGGATGCAGTGGTCATGGAGGCGCTAAGTATTGGATACACGGTAATATGCTCACCGTTAATGGTCGCAAAATGGCTAAAAGTGAGGGTAATGGTTTTACACCAGAAGAACTGCTTACCGGTAATCATAAGTTGTTAGATCGAGGTTATAGTGCCATGACGGTTCGATTCTTTATGCTTATGAGTCATTATGCCAGCACACTTGACTTCTCTAATGAAGCACTACAAGCAGCCGAGAAAGGCTATAAAAGGTTGATGGCAAGTGTTAACCTCATTGAGAAACTTCCACCTGCTGGAACAGGACAAATTGACTCAGCAAAGTCTAAGGCATTTAAAGGGCTGATTGAGAAGGCACTAATAGACTTAAGTGACGATTTTAATACTGCCAAGGCAATTGCTTCTCTTTTTGAAGTTTGTAGCCGTATTAATACGTTTTACCAAAAGCCATCTGAACTAGCCGTTATTGACAAATCCATGTTTGATGAGACCATCGGTCATTTCAAAGGCATTATTTCAGAAGTACTGGGCTTAAGAAACGAATTGATCGGAGGACAGGACGGGGCTGTTTTGGATGGTGTCATGGAAGTGCTCATCGAGTTAAGAAAGCAGGCTAAGTTTTCGAAGAATTATGCACTCTCTGATAAAATCAGAGACGAGCTGAAGGCAAAAGGCGTACAAATAAAGGACGAAAAAGGAGGCGGCATGTCCTACTCCATAGATTAATCAGTATGATTCTATCAGGTAAAGAAATAGAAAAGGAAATTGGGAAAGGAATCAATATTGAGCCTTTTAGTAAGTCTCAACTTAATCCGAACAGTTACAACCTAAAGTTGCATAATGAGCTGATGGTTTACTCGAATCCCGTTTTGGATATGAAACATCCAAACCCAGTCGAGCCATTGACCATCCCGGAAGAAGGACTATTATTAGAAACTGGAAAACTCTATTTGGGTAGAACAGTCGAAAAAACCGAAACTTCGAAGTTTGTGCCTATGTTGGAAGGTCGCTCCTCTATTGGAAGACTAGGCCTCTTTATTCACGTAACTGCAGGTTTCGGTGACGTTGGCTTTAACGGTTTTTGGACACTCGAAATCTTTTGTGTTCAGCCAATTAGAATTTATGCCGGAGTCGATATCTGTCAAATCTTTTACCATACGATTGAAGGAGATTTCGACACTTATAAGAACGGTAAATATCAAAATAACGAGGGAATTCAGGCCAGTATGCTTTACAAAGATTTCAAATAATGAAGCGGGTCATAAAGACCATATTCATTTTTCCTATTCGCGTCTATCAGTATGCAATCTCCCCTCTATTGGGCGCTAATTGTCGTTTTAATCCCACATGCTCAGCTTACACGATCGAAGCCATTCAAGAATGGGGGCCGATTAAGGGTATTTGGTTAGGTATGAAAAGGTTTAGTAAGTGTCACCCTTGGGGAGGTCATGGCTATGATCCGGTACCTAAGAAGTCATGTAAGTGCGAGGAGTGATTTTTACTTTGGGTCACTGCAGTTTCGTGCATCGAAGATAATCACACTCCCAAAGTTCAGTCAGACTTGCATTTGATATCTCAGTAACATACCAGATACTGACCATTTATATAATAGCCTTATTTACAGAATTCGTTCACTTGGTGATTTATTATTTTTGACCCATGCAGTTAAGGTCATTTCTCATTTTGTCAACAATAGTCTTGTTTAGTTCATTAACACAAGCTCAATCGCTTTGGAGAGACGGATATATCGTTAGTCTAACCAATGATACTTCTGAAGTAAGTATAAAATCGAATTTTGGTAAAAAGAGGTTTCTAGAGGTAATTGTCAAAAGAAACAGCAATGTTCAAAAATATAATCCCACACAACTATTAGGTTATGGCTTTAAAGATGGAAAAAAGTACTCATCAGAAATCGTCAAATCTTCCTTTGTTGAAATACTCTTGATTGGAGAGGTAAGTCTATACCGTTTGGGTGGTGTATACTATCTAAAAAGTAATCAGAAAGGGGTCATAGAACTCTCGGAAGGAACGGTTCAACTAGCGAGAGACAACGGGTATAAAAGAAAGAACAAACAGTGGAAGGGGATGCTCTTGAACTACATTTCAGACTGCGAAATTACAGCTGAAGAAGTACAGGAAATAAACTTGAACGAGGCTGAACTGATTCTAATTATAAAAAAGTACAATACCTGCCGAGGATCGAACTTTGAAGAAGTAAAAGAGAGTATTCCAAAGTTAAAGGTTGGTTTTGGAATGTATGCCGGTGTTCGATCGTCCACACTCGAAGTTTTTAATGACGAAAATTTAGCTGGTTTACTAAACAACAACTACACATCGAAAGATCAAGTGATTGGTATAAGTGCAAGTTTCTTGTTTCCGAGGCTATCAAACAGATCTCACTTTGAGGCAGAACTAAGATATACTACAAGTCAATATTCAAGTTTTGTAAGTGATGAAAGGCCAGGCTTTATTATTGAGCAGTATGAACCTGTCCATAATATTGATCTAGTTCAACTGCCAGTCTCATTCAGGTATTACCTTCTCCGAAGCAAAACCTCGATTTTTATTCAGCCGGGTATATCCTTCCATTTTGTTGTTAACTCCTCAAGTCAGATTCTCTTTGATCGAATAACTCAATCCTCCATCACTACCGAAAACAGAAGTTACCTCAGTTTCATTAAGAGGTTTTTCACCGCTTGGGGCCGAGCTGGAGTTACTTATCAAACAAACAATTTGGAAATTGGCCTTGTTGCCGAATTGTTTTCTCCTATGACTAATTTTGTAATAGCTCCTGACGGTTTCATTAGTTCGCTTAAACAGTCATCAATTGGTTTAATAATTGCATTAAAATGAAAAAAACACTTGGTATCATCTTTCTGATTCTTGTAATAAGCTGTCAATCTGATGACTTGATTGAAAGGGAATTTCCTAGAATTCAGACGGTTTCAATTCAAATAATGTCGCCAAACTCAGTGAGAGTCTATGGGGCTATTACTCAAAATAGTACAAATACAACAATAAGAGAATATGGTGTAGTATGGTCTGGAGGGGCGCCCAATATATTTGCTAATAAAACGGTCGCTGACAATCTCAATAACAACCAATTCTCAGTAGATGTCACTGATTTACCTGTCAATGCTTTTTTAAACCTTCGAGTTTATGCTCTGACTGACAGTGATGTCATTTACGGAGATACGATCCCTTTTACCCTGAATAATTAGAAGGTCTTTCTAGTTAAAATCCCAATCGTCATTGATCTGAGCGATCGCATGGTGAGCAGTTAGATCATACTGACAAGGGACCACCGCCACATAGTTGTGGTCAACGGCCCAAACATCAGTATCTTCTCCCTTATCATTGTTGACGAAGTTCCCAGCCAACCAGAAGTAAGGTCTCCCATACGGATCTTTGCGATGATCAAACTCCTCTTCCCAATGAGCCTTTGCCTGACGGCAAATTTTTATGCCTTTAATTCTCTCATTTTGCTTTGGCGGAAAGTTGACGTTAAGAGCAACGCCCCTATTTAGTCCATTCTTCAAAACTTGTTCAGCAATATGCCTTACAAAATCCGCAGTATGAGAGAAATCAGCATCGTGGGAGAAATCAGACAAGGAATAGCCAATAGCGGGAAAACCTTCAATTGCTCCTTCAATGGCAGCCGACATGGTTCCGGAATAGAGTACACTCACGGCCAGATTGCTACCATGGTTAATACCACTTACCACTAAATCAGGATTCCTGTCTTTCAGTACATGGTGCTTAGCCAATTTCACACAGTCAGCTGGAGTACCGGAGCATTCATACGACTTAACATCCAAATCGTCAAAGAGAGATGTTTTCACGAGTCTTAATGGCTGACCAATTGTAATAGCATGCCCCATACCGGATTGCGGACTATTGGGTGCCACAACAAGGACTTCTCCCAAGGTACTCATCACTTCCACTAAAAAGCGAATACCATTGGAGGTTATACCATCGTCATTAGAAACAAGAATAAGGGGCTTGGGCATAGTGCTATTGTTAGAACCCTAATTTCGAAACATTAGGCTTTCTAAGTGCACAGAATCCCATCTTTTTAAGAAAATATTTTAGACTTGATTCACTGACTTCTGAGCTCATTATAAGCCTCAACCAACCTTATGACATCACCTATATCAGACATATCGAGTTGTTCACTTTTTATAATATCCTTTAATTCAGCATGATTCACGTCAAACGATGCCATGATCTGATCCACCTTCTTCTTAACTCGAGTAATCCTTCCTGTAGAATTCATAAGATAAAGCTTGCCATAAGGTCTTCTGGGGCTGACCTCTTCTCTTATCAAAAGGCTCATGTTCCCCGAGACTAATACCTGAAAAAGCTTACGCCTTTCCGAAGTACTCTTAGGATATGCAAAACTTGAATACACTACTTTCTCCCTCCTTGTATCAAAACCATTTTGAAGAAACGGTTTGCTTTCCTTATCTATTTCGTAGTTCAATACTTCATAAGCACTGAACGCCTGAAGCGCACCTCCAACTTGGACCTTTACCAAATCCCTAACAATGTCGTGGTGAAGAAGGCCCTCAACCCTAGTGCCATCAAACATCAATACTGTACCAGGCGCCCATTTCTTAACTTTTGTATAAACGACCCCGTCTTTCGCAGACTGTTTTAGGTTTAGTGGTTTATTACGGCTAACCGCAGTAAAGTAAAAGAACTTATCTTCATCAAACTTTGTCTCTTGCTCACCATTTCCATTTTGAGCATAAACACTACTTACAAAGAAAAAGAGACAGCAGATTAAAGAAACCTTAAGCTTCATATCGACATTTTTTAGTTCACAAATTTATTTCAACCTGTTCCGGGACAGGTTTGGACATTTATAAACCGACTAGCTTATTATACTCAGCTACCAGTTGAATTACATCCCGTATTTTATACATATCCAAACGCTCGCGTTTGGCAAATTCTCTCAGCTCATCCTGCATTCCATCAAAAGAGTCAATTACTTGCCCCCTTCTTTTTTTTATCTGGGTGATTTTTCCGTTTGCATTCTTGAGGTAAAGCTTGCGGTCTGAGCTTCTGGTCCCATAAACCCATCTTCTCAAAAGGCTTGTATTACCCTCCAATACTACCTCAAAGAGCTTGGGCCTTGCATAGCTATTTTTACTTCCATATAAAAGGCTATAATATCTAGTTTTTCTTGCCTTTATATTGATATTATTCCGTCTGAATCGCCCTTGATCCTTGAGTATTTCAAAGCCTAGAATTTGATGTGCTGCCAGTATTCTTGTGGTGTCTTTCGATTGAATTTGAACCACATCTCTTTTTATATTGTGGTTGATAGTCCCTTGTAGTATACTACCGTCTGAAAGTAAAACGGCACCAACATTCCAAACAGGAGGAAATGAAAAGGACCTAGTTCTCCTACCATTACGGTTTCTGAAGAGATCAGAGTCATTTGTATCAAAGTTTGGATTTACACCTCTGTTTCGCTGCTCCGCCAAACCTCTCCAATCATCTATCCAACCATCCAAATCCAAACCTTGGGCACTAGCAAAAAAGGAAAGAAAAAAGAAGCAAGTCGTTAGCAAAACCTTGGCATTCATGATGTTGGCTTTAATATCTACTTTTAATTTATTCTCAACTCAAACTACTTAACTTCAGTATGAACCCGAAGTACCTATTGCTCTCCTAATTTATTGTACTCTGCCACTAAAGTGGCCACATCATCAATATTATTCATCTTCAGACGGTTACTCTTGATGATTTTCTTTAAATCAGTGTATTTGTCGTCAAAGGAGTAAATCACATCTTTCCTCTTCTTATTCAAGGGTGTGATTTTACCTTTACTATTCATTAGAAAGAGATCATGATCCAATATCCTGACACTTCTACTACCGGCATATGGATTATATCTAAGTCCTCTGGAAAAGTAAGGATCTCTCGGAGGGCGTGTAGTAATTAAAATCATTTCTCTAGCCAGTAGACTAGTCTCTCCTTCAAAAATCAGCTCGAAAAACTTGGGCCTTCGATAACCATTCTTGTTTAAATATGGAATCGTATAAAATGACCTGAATCTACCGATATCCTCTTGTAAAATTTTGAATTGCTGGATTTGGTTGGCCGCAAAGGTCTGGATCTTATCATCTCGATTCACTTGGATTACATCACCGAGAATATCATACTTTATTGTCCCCTGCATTGTATTTCCATTGGCTAAAATCACTTCGCCCTTATGCCACATTTCACTTGGAAATTGGAAGCCAAAGTTTTGAGCCTGAACACTTAAAGCACTCAACAAAAACACGCCTGCAATCAATACCCTCATCCTATATAATAACAACGGTATCTATACTTTTTGTTACAGAAAAAGGCTGCTTTTCGGGAAAAAACTAGAGGATTTCGAAGACTAACTTCGATTGAGTGCTCATTTTAGCTATGAAATCACATTTTGTGATGCATTTTGCCCTTTCAATTCTACATACTCGGTAATCTCAAGACCATACCCAATGATGCCAATTCGCTTCTGTGGATTGTTAGATATTAGCTTCAACTTAGAAACACCTAAATCTCTGAGAATCTGTGCACCCACACCATAATCCTTCTCATCCATCTTTACTCCAAATTTGCGGCTTAATGGTTTGTCGGTGATGCCCTCATTCTTAAGTGCTTGGATTTCATGAAGCAATCGCTGACCTCTGGCATTCTGATTCATATACAGAACCACTCCTTTGCCCTCCTCCTCAATCATTCGCATGGCATATTTGATCGGGTTGCCCGCATCAAACTTGAATCCAAAAATATCTCCCAAAGTACTTGATGAGTGTACTCTAACAAGCACTGGTTCATCAGGTTCCCACTCTCCTTTTACTACGGCCAGGTGAACCTCTCCTGTATTCACCTGTTTGTAAGCTTGTAAGTGAAAATCGCCATACTCGGTAGGCAGGTCGATACCGATTTCTTTCTCGATGAGGCTTTCATTTTCCAATCGATAGGAAATCAAATCTTCGATGGAAACCAATTTCAAGTTGAAGCGATCGGCAACTAGCTTTAGATCAGGCAATCGAGCCATGGTGCCATCTTCATTCATAATCTCAACCAATACACCGCCAGGCTTAAGTCCTGCGAGTCGCGCAAAGTCAACTGCAGCTTCGGTGTGCCCCGTTCTCCTCAAAACACCGCCTTTTTTGGCCCTTAAAGGAAAAATATGCCCTGGTTTACCTAATTCTTCTGGTCTTGTTTCTGGATTAATCAGTGCCTGGATCGTTTTTGATCTATCTGATGCAGAAATACCTGTTGTACATCCGTGCCCAATCAAATCAACCGACACAGTAAAGGGAGTTTCGTAAGCAGCTGAATTATTTCTGACCATAAGGTCTAAGCCAAGATCATTACACCGATCTTCATATAACGAAGCACAGATAAGGCCTCTACCATGTGTCGCCATGAAGTTGATGATCTCAGGCGTCACCTTTTCGGCAGCACAGATGAAATCTCCTTCATTCTCTCGGTTCTCATCGTCCACAACAATGATTACTTCACCGTTCTTTATGGCTTCAATAGCCTCTTCAATGGTATTTAATTTGATTTCTTCAGCCATTCCTTCGGTTTAAGCGATGCAAAGGTAATAAGTATCTATCCGCTTCAAAACTACCTTGATATTACTACCCCTAGTTCTGTACTCACCTCATCGAACATCGCTTTCAAATGCATCTTCATCTTGAGCAACTCATCTTGTTCGGTAATGTTCTCGGCATCCTGAGCCTTTTTGAGGGCATCATCATTTTGTTGAATCAGTGAATTCAATTTTTTCCACTTAAGGCGTAAAACAATCTTATAGGAAGCTTCAGCCAGGTCCTCAGATTCGTGAATTATCGTAATACGGTGTTTCTCTTGCCAACCCTCACTGACAAAATACTTCATCTCTAGCAGATCAATCACCAATTGGCTCATCGCAGGATCTTGCGGACCAATAAATTGATCCGGTTCTATTTTCTTTCCTTCACTCACTAGATTAGCCGCATGGATGAAGGTCTTCTCAATCATTTTATCCTCAAAATTCACAGACTCCGTTTCGTGTAAAACGAATTCTGCCACGCTCATTTCTTCATCGTAGGGTTCATTACCATAGTTGACTAAAAGTCTAAGACACTCCCTTTCAACGTGATATGAGGTAAGTTTTATGGCCTGTTTAGGACTGGTTACCTCTGGTTCTGGTATTAAATCTACAGCTTGCCCTTCTGCCCTGTCACGGCTTTGTCTTTCCTTCCTTTGCTTTTGAATAAGAATCTTATTCAACTCGCTGATGAGCACCTGTTCTTCAATCTCAAGTTGATCAGCACAACTTCGGATATATACCGATCGCTTGATACCATCAGGAATAAGAGAAATACTCTCAATTACATCGCGGATAACTTGTACTTTCTTAACAGGGTCAATTTGCTTACCCCCATCGGTAAGTACATTCGTCTTGAAGGTGATAAAATCTTGAGCATTGTCTTCCAGATACTGACGAAACGCCTCTGAGCTCATGCTCCTGGAAAAGCTATCGGGATCTTCACCCTCTGGAAAAACTACTGCTTTGACATCTAGATCATTCTCTAAGATCATATCAATCCCTCGAAAGGATGCCTTAATTCCAGCACTATCACCGTCATACAATACGGTAATCTTCTTGGTATAGCGACTGATCAAAGTGATCTGTTCCTTGGTCAAAGAAGTACCGCTGGAAGAGACCACATTTTCAACACCCGATTGATGAAGGGAAATCACATCTGTATAGCCCTCTACCAGAAAACATTCATCGGCATTGCGGATTGCCTGCCTGGCCTGATGAATTCCATAGACGATATTACTCTTGTGGTATACCTCTGTTTCCGGTGAATTAAGGTATTTAGGTGTTTTCTTATCCTTACGGAGTGTTCTGGCACCAAAAGCAATGACTTTTCCTGCTACATTATGAATAGGAAAAATAACCCGACCTCTGAAGCGATCGTATTTCTTTTGCTCTTTTTCTGAAGTAAGTATTAAGCCTGCCTTTTCGAGCATTGCTTCTGTATGACCTCGTTCTTTTGCAGCTTTCAATAAGCCGTCCCAAACATCCAGCGAATAGCCCAGGTCAAACTTCTTGATTATTGCCTCGGTAAAGCCACGCTCCTTGAAATAGCTGAGTCCAATTGATTTTCCTTCGTCACTCTTATGAAGGAGATCTTGAAAGTACTCACTGGCAAAATTGAGTACGATGAAAAGGCTTTCACGCTCATTCTGTGCTTCAATTTGTTCATCGGTCAGTGCCTCTTCCTGAATTTCAATACCATACTTACCTGCCAGGTATTTCAACGCTTCTATGTAGCTAATGCCCTCCACTTCCATAACAAAGGATATGGCATCACCTCCTTTTCCTGAGGAGAAGCATTTATAGATTTCTTTAGAAGGCGAAACATAAAAAGAAGGTGTCTTCTCGTTGGTAAATGGGCTCAATGCGCGATAGTTACCCCCTACCTTTTTGAGGGTGACAAAGTCTCCAATAACATCGACTATATCGATGCGATTCTTGATGTCTTGGATGGTAGCGTCACTGATTGCCATTTCGGATTTCAAATATAGCGATTGGAAACACTTTTCTTGAACTAATATCTTACACAGCTGTTAATGAAAAGTAAATCGAATGCATTTTATTTGCATCTGAAATTGAAAGCAATGGAGTTGACCAAGGAAAGTGTTTTAAATGCCCTACGTCATGTAGATGATCCAGATATAAAAAAGGATCTGGTAACACTGAATATGATTCGTGATGTGGCAGTAGATGGTAACAAACTATCTTTTACAGTGGTACTTACGACACCTGCCTGCCCTCTGAAAGAGGTAATTAAAAACAACTGTCTGGATGCTATTAGCGAACACATAAGTCCTGATGTGGAGGTCGAAATTGAAATGACTTCAGATGTAACCACCACACGTGACAACACTCCTCTGCTACCAGGGGTTAAAAATATCATAGCGGTTGCCTCAGGAAAAGGCGGAGTCGGCAAATCGACTGTCACAGCTAACCTAGCAGTGGCTCTGGCACGTCAGGGCGCAAAAGTAGGTGTCATTGATGCTGACATTTTTGGACCTTCTATGCCTACTATGTTCAATTGTGAGCATGAGCAACCAGGTATTAGAAAAGAGGGTGAGAAAAATCTAATTATTCCTATAGAACAATACGGTGTCAAACTGATTTCAATTGGATTCCTTACCCCTGCAGAAAATGCAGTAGTGTGGAGAGGTCCAATGGCCAGTAGTGCATTAAAGCAATTTATTGGTGACACTGAATGGGGAGAACTCGATTATCTATTGATCGACCTTCCTCCGGGTACAAGTGATATTCACCTCACAATGGTGCAAACTGTGCCCGTTACCGGAGCAGTACTCGTTACCACTCCTCAAAAAGTAGCCCTTGCTGATGCTCAAAAAGGGCTGAATATGTTCCTGCAACCTCAGATCAACGTTCCTGTGCTTGGGGTGATAGAAAATATGGCTTACTTTACACCTGAAGAACTACCTGATAACAAATACTATATCTTCGGTAAAGACGGTGGAAAGAAGCTCGCTGAGAAACATGAAGTTCCTTTCTTGGGTGAAATTCCGCTCGTACAAGGTATTAGAGAAGGTGGTGATATTGGATATCCTGCTATAATGCAAGAGGGTAAAACGGCAGATGCCTTTTTAGGCATTGCAGAAACCGTGGCTCAGCAAGTAGCCATTAGAAATGCTCAAAAGGCAGAAACAAAAAAGGTTGAATTAAAAGTTTAATGATATGTTGGAGAGAGTTGAGGCAGCCTTAGAAAAAATTAGGCCATTTCTGATTGCCGATGGTGGCAATGTAAAGGTGTTGGAAATTACCGATGATTTAATCGTAAAACTAGAGTTAGAGGGAGCGTGTGGAACTTGTCCAATGTCGCCCATGACCATGAAGGCAGGTGTTGAAGAAGCCCTAAAGCGAGACGTACCTGAAATAAAAGGCGTTGAAGCAATCAACGTTGCCGAAGTTTAAAGCATTCCAGGCCTTGAGAAATCGAGGCTTTTTTTACGCCCTGATTTCTACCGATAATTTGTCAGTTTTACTTAATAACTATCTTTGCCAATAACTTCTCGTACCGCATAAAATGAACAACGCCTGCGGACGTTACTTTTACTGAAGATGAGCAATAAGCCTTTTACCATTATTCGTTTCTTGAAGAACATTGGTATCATGGTAGGTATTTCGGTGGTCTTAGTACTATTCTTTTTTTACATATACCTTCCTGCCAGTACAAACCACAATGAAACTATAACTGTACCTGACCTAGTGGGTACCCCTTTCGAAAGTATCGATGAGTTTCTGACCAATAGGAACCTAAGATATGAGGTAGAAATAGACTCTGGCTATTCCGAAAACTTCGAACCGGAAGTGATCCTAAGTCAGAACCCAAAAGGTGGTGCTAAGGTGAAAGAAGATCGGAAGATCTACCTGACCCTGAATGCCAATGTCCCTCCTCAGGTAAGAATGCCCAACCTGATCAACACGGACTTATTGAATGCAGAGGATATTTTAATAAGCAATGGACTCAAACGAGGTGAAATCACTTATGTACCTGATCTGCGTGAAAATGCGGTAATTAAGCAAGAATTAGAAGGTGAAGAAATTGAGCCTGGCACCATGCTTTTCAAAGGGTCTGTGGTTGATCTTGTCATCGGTAATGGCATAGGAGTTGAAACCTTTCCTATTCCCGACTTCCTTGGAAAAACATTAGAGGAAGCAAAATTTCAGATTGAGGCAGCAGAATTACGCCTGGATATCGTTAACTACATTAAAAACGATACTGTACCGCTAAATACCATCTACAAACAGCTACCTCCTTTAGGCACCGTGGTTAGAAAGAACCGCATCATTGAACTTTGGATCAATGGTGATGAGCCTCCTGAAGAGGAAGAGGAAAAAGAGGACAACGGCAATTAGTTTGAAATTCAAAGCCATCATATTATCGCTCTGTTTTGTTACACTATCAGTGACTGGGCAAATCGTGGAACGACCACTCCCTAACAAAATTAAGTCTGATAATCCGGCTAGGTTTTCAAGCAATCAATCCAATCAAATTCTTGCAACCGTCAACATTCCTTTTTGGGATGACTTCTCTACTAGCCGTTTGATTCCTGCCATTGAGCGATGGTCTAACTCCGATAATGTCAGAATCAGCAATGGTTTAGGCAGAAACTCCCCTACCCTTAATGTGGCAGTCTTCGATGGAGTTGATGCAAATGGAGCACCTTATGATGCCAACAGTCTGATCAATGGTGCTACCGATAGCCTGGTTTCTCAATTGATAGATTTGTCTCTTTTAGGTCCTGATCAAGTGGATTCTGTTTATTTGAGCTTCTTTTGGCAACTCAATGGTAATGGAGAAATACCTGATTCAGAAGACTCTTTAGTACTACAATTCAAAGATCCTACAGGCCAATGGCAAAACGTTTGGTCTCAAGTAGGTGGAAGGGAAAATGAATCCAATGATTTCACGCAACAATTGGTTCAGGTGGCATCGAACTACTTCTTCGATAGTTTTCAATTTCGTTTCCAGTCTTATTCAAGACTAGCTGGTGCCTTTGACACCTGGCTCGTTGATTATGTGTTTCTTAATGATTCCAGGCATGCTAATGATATTGCTTACCCAGATAGAGCACTGACTCGAAAACCATCTTTCCTTATCGCTCCATATTCAGCTATGCCCACTGAGCAGTTCTTTGCCAACCCTGGACGTTATTTGGTAGAGACGAGCGCTGAGTTTCTCAACCTCAATGAGTTTTTTCAGCCTATTCAGTTCAGCACCATTGTAAGAGAGACCTCTGGAGATATTCAAATTGAGGTGCTCAATAACGAAACGATTGCGAACCCTATCCCAGATGCTTTTGAGCGAAGAACATTCACCTCACCTGCACTAAATAGTAACCTGCTAGATGTTAATGCAGATTCTCTCCTGTTGGAAACAAGCTATTTCATAAGGTCAGGAGACAATTTCCTGATAGAAGCCATTGACCCTGGGGTTGACACGACATTCAATCAATCGGTCGATTATCGATTGAATGATACTGTTAGGGTTACTACTGTCATTGATGATTATCTGGCTTATGATGATGGTGACCCAGACTTTGCAGCTGGCATTAACCAGAGAGGTGGTCAGCTTGCCTATGCATTCTTTGCTGAGCAAAGGGCTCTATTGACACACATAGACATCAACTTTCCATTTACTCAACAGGCTGGAGAACCGATAGAGCTATTGGTTTGGAGTGAATTGGATAATGAACCCGAGTCTGTGCTTTTCCAAGACTCATATAGCGTAATTCGGCCTGCAAGTATTGGCGATCTTAGAGCATACGAATTGGATACCCCGATTTTTGTTCAAGACACTTTCTATATTGGTTTTCAGCAGGCAACGAATGAATTTTTGGCCGTTGGTCTAGATAAAAACAATGACACAGGAGACAAACTTTTCTTCAATGTCAGTGGCGAATGGAGACCTAATGAGTTTGTAACAGGTAGCCTAATGATGAGACCACGATTTGATAAGGAGGTGGCTGCCAATTTTGTCCCAATTAATCAGGCGCAAGCAGAGGCGCCTAGCGTTTACCCTAATCCTAGTGATGGTCAAATCTTCGTTGCAGATTCAGAGATTGAGTCGCTCAAAATTTATGATAACTGGGGCAATGAGAGTTCTTTTGAGGTAATGGAGGCCACCGGAGGTATAATTATTGACCTGAGTAAAAACAAAAAAGGAATATATTTGCTCAAATTCTCCAAGGGCGGAGATGTATTCACTAAAAGAATTATTCTAAACAACTGAAATGCAGGAAATTACAGTTCAAGAATTGAAACAAAGAGAAGTCAATAATGATGACCTAAACATCATTGATGTTCGCGAACAATGGGAATTTGAAGAAGACAACATTGGTGCACAACTATTGCCTTTGGGAGATTTGCCTCACAGAATATCGGAAATAGAGCACTTGAAAGATGCAGAAGTAATCGTGCATTGCAGAAGCGGAGCACGATCAGCCAAGGCTCAGAAATATTTGACTTCGCAAGGCTTTAGCAATGTGATCAATTTGGCGGGAGGCATTATGGCTTATAGAGAAGAAGCCTAGTCAAAACCAATCGATCAAGCAGCCTATTAAAAAGCATATCCGATCGAGATATAGGTGTATCTCGGGTGGCTCGCACCGACCCGAAAGATGAATTTTCCTTCGGGCTTTTGAAACCTATATCCTAAGCTCGGATATATATCCCAGTTGTCATCTGCTAAGCAGCAATAAATATTTTCGATACCCTCTGCTCTTACCACTCCAAAGCCAAATTCTAAGTGGTTCTTTCCTTTTCCTGTAATGCCAGAGATACTCAAGGCATAGAATGAACCTAGATCCTCTTCTCCTGCAATATTGTCAAAAGCGGATAAGAACAACCCACTCTCAATTCTGGCGGTGAAGGTTTTAAAAAGAGGGTTAGGCTTCTCAGGATGCCATAACTTACGCTCATAGCTTAAAGTCAGTCCCTGAACTCCCGGTGTAAAGTGTAGCATATTCTTCTTCAAGCCTGTGAAATGTGATTCTTCACTTTGTCCAGAACAAATCGCAGGGATGAAAAAGGTCATCATCAGAGCCAGTACTGTGAGTCGAAGTCTCATAAATGAAAAGATAGCTATAAAAGCGAGCTTAAGAAATTAGCCTTATCAAGGGTTCAGACAATTCAGAAGGTCTTCATCCTTATTGAAAAGCTTTCAAAAATGGTTGGGCCGCCTCTTCCAGATTTTTACCAAAAGCAATAAGCCCACCTTGATGTCCGGCCATTGCTAATACATTCATCGATTGGTTTTCCTTAAACAATCGATGAATTTCATAGGCCATTTCTGGTGTTCCGTAGGGCACATCCTTATGTGTTGTTGGAACCTGATTGAGCCAAGCCTCCCACTGCCGATCATGATGAATATGGATCACTGCCCTTATCTCAGCACCTGCTTCATAGATGGCTGCATGCGTTAGAGATTCTGATGATGCTTTTACAGGCCCCCTACAGGTCAAACTGTTTTCTCCTATACTGTAATCAACCACCTCTGTATAATATTCAGGGGTAAGTTTGGGAATATGGCCTGTTTGTGTTCCTGAAATGATGAACTGACCTTTATTCGATAGCATACTGATGTTTCCAAAACCGACATCATACTTATAATCATGCCCAATAAGGCCCAAATCATACATGCGATCACGCCAATAGATCAAGTCACTTAACTCTTCGCAATTAGGAGCCTCTCCCTCCTGCCATTCAAGGTTAAATTTGATAACGCCATCATCCATCAGTAATTCTCTTTTCAGGGTATAGACACAAAAGTCCTTGTTCAGATGCCTCGCATACTCCCCTATCTGTGATCAATCCGGTGACTAATCTCGCAGGAGTCACATCAAAGCCATAGTTGGCCGCAGGCGTACCTTCGGGGCTTAGTTTAACTTGAGACATCTTTCCTCCAGTCCACCCCCCAATAGTGGTTACCTCTTCTTCGCTTCTTTCTTCAATTGGAATTTCTTTGAGACCATCTTTTAGACTCCAGTCTATCGTTGATGATGGTAATGCCACATAAAAAGGAACCTGATTGTCATAAGCAGCGAGGGCCTTCAGATAAGTCCCTATTTTATTAGCCACATCTCCATGTGCAGTTGTTCTATCTGTACCTACAATCACCATATCCACCATTCCATGCTGCATCAAATGGCCACCAGTATTATCTACGATTAAGGTGTGCGGGATATCCTCTTGTAATAGTTCGAAAGCTGTAAGGTTAGCCCCTTGGTTACGAGGACGTGTTTCATCTACCCAAACATGTACTGGAATCCCCTCTTTCACCGCCTGATAAATTGGTGATGTCGCGGTGCCCCAATCTACAGTGGCCAGCCACCCTGCATTGCAGTGTGTTAGAATATTGATGGTACGCTGTTCTTTCTTGTACAGTGCTCTGATTATTTCAAGGCCGTGCAAACCTATCTGTCGGCAGATCTCAATATCTTCCTCCTTAATCCTTTCAGCAGCTTCTAATGCCGCTTTGGACCTTTCAGTCAATGGCAAACCTAGTAGTTCATCCATTACCAAATCCACTGCCCAAGCCAAATTAACTGCCGTAGGCCTGGAAGCTTTTAATAAGGATGCAGCCTCAGACAAAGCCTTGTCAGATGAATCAGTCAGGCAAGTCAAATAAAGACCGTAAGCGGCTGTAACACCGATCAAAGGTGCTCCTCTTACGATCATATCTGAAATGGCCATAGCAGCTTCAGTTGCGCTACGGACCTCATGAACTACAAACTGATGGGGCAGTACACGCTGATCAATGACTTGAACAACATTGGAACTTCCCTCTTTCAACCATATGGTATGATAATCCTTTCCTTCAATCTTCATATCCTGTCCTTCAGCAATTCTTCAATGGATTCATGCGCTTTCAGGTGATGCCCTTGCCAACCCAAACGCCTTGCCCCCTCTATGTTTTCCTCCAAGTCATCAATAAATAAAGTTTTACTTGGGGTCAGTGATACATCTTCCATCAGATGCTCATAAAAGGTAGCATTTGGCTTGCGTTCACCTACTTCATTTGAGAGAAACACCTTATCAAAGTAATCATAAAATCGCTTCTGCGGGGAAAAGTGATCGGCAATACGTAGGATTCTCTTCATATGAATCGCATTGGTATTGCTCATTAAGTAAAGTTTGAATTTTGGAGTTAGCTGGTCCAAAAGCTCGAACTTGCTTTTGGTAATTGGTCCCAACATGGCGTTCCAAGCTTCATCCAAAATGTCTTCGGAGCCTTTGAATTCCAGTTCTTCCCTGAGGTGTGCTCTAAAGGTTGGGTCGTCAATCTCTCCCACTTCATATTGTTTGAAAAAGTCTTGGTTCGCTAACTGTTTTACATCAGTCAAACTCAAATCGCCAAGTCCAGCAAAAGCCTGGTAAGTTCTTTCCGTATTGAGGTCCAGGATTACCCCCCCAAGGTCAAAAACTATTGCATCAATTTTCGTGGTATCTAAGGGCATTGGAGGTTGTTTAATAAGCAGCAAATATGTAACATTGCAATCCAATTTTCAAAAGCCTTAAACTGCTTTTGGATAGGGCCTATAACTCAGTTGGTTAGAGTATCTGACTCATAATCAGAAAGTCCCTGGTTCGAGCCCAGGTGGGCCCACAAAACAAAATGATCCAGCCGTTAGGTTGGGTCATTTTTGTTTTAAAGCAGATTGGCCCGGAGGTTTATCCTTTATTTCCAGAATAAAGTCTGCTTACCTGCAGTGATCTTGATTCCTTCAAGAACGCCCTCAAGCTGTCTAATTTGTGTATTCAGCTCGTTGAAGTTTCTTACCCAGTTAGCGAATTCATCGGATGCAATTTGATAGTTCCGTTGATGAGTTCCTGTTGTTGCTGAAGTGGAACTCCAAAAAGCTCCAGTTACTTTGGAAACACGTGCCCTGATAGAAGGTGCAGGCAATTCCATATTTTGAGAGATTAGAGGATTACCGTTCAGTTTTATTCGCAGGTCAAGCAATTTCTGTCGGACAGATTCTACATTTTCAAGTGCCTGAGCATTTTCTATACTACCTATGGCCTGATCATAGACATCTTCAATCTCTGTGATGTAAGCAGACAGTACCCTGTTGGCTTTACTGATTTCCATTTCCAATTTGGTGGCCTCCAATTGAAATACTTCCAGTTGTTTTCTATCTGCCGCAGGAAGCGTAGTATTGGGTAAAGGCACTACGGAAAAAGTTTGTTCTTCCTCAAGATCCTTCCATTGACCATCCACCAATTGACTCATATATACTGTATACTTTCCAGGAGCTACCAAGGGTCCATCTGAAGATTCATAAGCCGAATGTCTCAAGTTCCATGCTACACGGTTGATTCCCCTTCTCGCAGCTGTAGATATACGACTCACTACTTGACCTTCATCATTCTTAATAGTGAATAGCAAGGCAGGCCTTTTCTCCCTTTGCTCTTTCGTCAAGTCATCCCATTCAGGATATGTTACTGGCTCGTTATTTCTTACTTTATCAGCTTCTTCTATCCTGCGTTGTTGCGCCAGGGTTCTCGGGCTTTCCTTCAGGTAATAAGTGAATACAGCACCGAAAGTCGGATTGGCAGAACGATAGAAGTTAGCACCGAAAGCATATCCATCGGGGTTACCTTTCACGAAGCTCCATGCATCTTTGACAGGAAACAGTATGGCTTCATCTTCAAGTGCTTCGGATGATACAGCTCTTAGCGCGCTATAATCATCAAGGATATAAAAACCCCTTCCGAAAGATGCAGCTATCAGGTCGTCTTCGCCTTGGTGAACTTCCAGATCTCGGATGGCGATAGTCGGTATACCAGAATGGAATTTAAACCAATGATCACCACCATTTAAGCTGAAATAAAGTCCATACTCAGTGCCCGCAAAGAGAAGATCCTCTTTGACATGATCTTGCAAAATGGTCCAGCCAAAATCCGTGGCAGGTAAACTGGAGGAAATATTTTTCCAGCTCAGACCTTTATCATCACTACGGAAAAAATATGGTTTATAGTCGCCATACTTATGGTTATTGAACACAGCAAACACAGTGTTCTCATTATGAGACGAAGCAAATACATCTGCCAAATAAGCCAACTTAGGTACTCCTGATATACCCTCAATTCTCCTCCAGGATTGGCCATCGTTTTCTGTTACCTGAATCAAGCCATCATCAGTACCTGCATAAATCAAGCCTTTCTTAATTGGTGATTCAGATAGAGAAACAATGGTACCATAAGGAGATGTCCATACATTCTTAAAAACCGCATCAATGCCCCAGACTCTTCCCATGACCTCCATCTGGTTTCTGTTCAGTTGACGCGTAAGGTTACCACTAATGTCTTTCCAGGAATTCCCCTGGTCCTCGCTTTTAAACAGCCTGTCAGCAGCGAAGTAGAGTGTCTTATGATCATAAGCACTGATTACCAAAGGAGCGTCCCAATTCCATTGGAATGGAGGCTCACCCGCTTCAGGCTGTGGCTGAATGTCTATCGTTTCTCCGCTTTTTCTATCATAGCGAACAATGCCTGCATACTGATACATTGAATATAAAATATCCGGATTGGTTGGGTCTACCCTGGTCTGAAAGCCATCGCCTCCCAAGGTATAGTTCCAATCTGCATTCGAAATGCCATGTCTTTTGGTAGTTTGGCTTGGACCACCAATGGTGTTGTTATCCTGTGTGCCTCCATACACATTGTAAAAAGGCTTTTCGTTATCTATCCCAACACGATAAAACTGTGTGATGGGTAGGTTATCTGTGAAACGCCAACTTGTCCCTTTGTCCCAGGATTCAAAAACCCCTCCATCTCCCGCTATCATTAAGTAATTGGGGTCATTGGGGTCAAACTCAATCTCATGATTATCTGAATGCAGATTGCGTTGGCTAATCCTCTTGAAAGTCCTTCCTCCATCTTCAGAAACTTGGGTAACAACATCTACGACATACAGCTTATCAAACTGGTGAGGATCTGGAAAAATCTCCATGTAGTACTGCGCATCAATGACCATGTAGTCATTCATCTTGGTCCAGTTATCACCATTGTTAGAAGACCTATAAAAGCCTTTGGTTTGATCTGTTCCTGCTACTAAAGCGTAGACAACATCTGGCTGCTGGGGAGATCGGGCCAATCCGATTCTTCCAAGTTCGCCTTGTGGAAAACCGCCTTTTAACTTGGTCCAGTTTTCACCGCCATCTGTAGATTTAAATGCGCCACCATCAGGGCCTCCTCCTACCAGAATGCCAAAGTGTCTTCTTCTTTGGTAAGATGATGCAATCAACACATCGGGGTCGCGTGGATCAATGATCACATCAGATATACCAGTGTCTTCACTAATATGTAATACCCTTTCCCAAGACTTGCCACCATTTGTTGTTTTGTATAAGCCTCTGTCACCACCAGCCTTCCAAAGCCCTCCCTGTGCGGCAACGTAAACAATATCAGAGTTTTCCGGGTGTATTACTATCTTACCGATGTGCTCCGAAGTTTTCAGCCCCATGTTGGTCCATGAAAGCCCACCATCCACACTTTTATAGACACCATCGCCCATGCTGACCGATCTCTGCGCATTATTTTCCCCACTACCTACCCATACTGTATTGGGATTTCTGGGGTCTACAATTACAGTACCTATAGAGAATGAGCCTTCATTATCAAACACAGGTGTCCATGTTGTACCCGCATTGACCGTTTTCCAAACACCACCAGAAGCAACCGCCACAAACCTGATGTTTCTGTTTGTTGGATGAAAAGCCACATCGACAACCCTCCCACCAGTTTTGCCAGGAGTCAGATTTCTTAATCTTAAACCAGAAAACACTGAGGGTGAAATATCTGTTGATGAAGGGCTTCTTCTTGCATTCCTTTTTTGAGATAACATCTCATTGGTAGATAAAAGAGCAAGGCAAACGAGCAGGAGTGTCAGTTTTTTTCTCATTAGTATTTATAGGTTATTCTCGGTCAATAGGGAATTTAGTAAAAGCGCAGGAAAGGAAGTTTTAATTTTTGACACATGCATAAATAAATGGTATGAACGAGCTTCATCTCTTCTCAGGAGGATAAATTCAACCCGAAGTATCCTCTCGTCTCATACCATAAGTTTGCTAAATTTGATGCCTACATGGAATTGCTTCTAGACTACATTAGGAATTATGTTAATCTTACGGATCAATCCGAAAATCTCATTACTGAAACTTTTGCCGTACGCGAATACCCAAAAGGCCATATTCTTTTCAACGAGGGTGATACAAGTCGTAATTTGTACTTTGTTTTAAAAGGAGTTTGCAGGACTTATCACGATCATGAGAGGAAAGAAATCACCACATGGATTTACCCTGAAGGCTATTTTGTAACGGCCTGGTCTAGCTTCATTTTCGAATGCCCCAGCTCTGAATCGGTTCAGGTACTAGAAGACACCACAATGGCTTATATTACCAAAGACTCTCTCAATCATCTTTATGATCAGGATCGCCTCATTGAACGATTTGGCAGACACCTGGCCGAGGAGCAGCTAGCACTATTGGACGATTATTCCAGAGGCTATGATCTAATGAGCGCCAAGGAAAAATACCAATCATTGCTGTCATTTTTTCCAGATGTTACTCAAAGGGTCAATCTGGGCTATATCGCCTCCATGCTGGGGATTACTCAGGAAACGCTAAGTAGAATCAGAAGAAAAGGCTAGAGCCGAAACAAGCTCAGGCTTTACCCAATTCTTTATTACAGACTGAAAATGTCGTACAGGTGCTTCCCCGTGTTTTGCTAGATACTGCACCTCATAAAGCGGATTTTTCAGAGATATCTGTTGTTGTTCACAGGCAAAAATGTCTTCTTCCATAAAATCCCATAAAGAAAAGACATCACCCTTTTCCTTACTATCATATTTAGTAGATACACCCATGAGCTTCGGCCAATATTTTTCAGACCTTCTACTTTGACGATAGTATTCCATGGTCGACATCTTCTCTAATTTTGTTCGAATTTTAATCTTCGTTTTCTCAGGAGATATAGGTTCAATATGAAATACACTCCAAGAAGATTCTGTTTCTACTAAACCGAGACTTGGAAAAAGCCAGGGCACATAAGCTCCAACATGTGAATCTTTCATTTCACCAATTCCTTTATAAGGCATTAAGTCCGAGAGGTTTTCTCGATATGTTTTTGCCAGAGGCTCCCAAAACATATAATGATCTCTCACAAATCGAAACTCTGCCTTTCTATGATCATACATATTGAGGGTATTTGAGTGCAAATGTGAAAGGTGATAGATATCTATATAGTTTTCAACGATAATCTTCCAATTAGCATTAACCACTTTTTCGTAGTCAGAACCGGGATATTCTATCAATCTCAACGGTGCGTGAGGTCCAAGGTATTGATCAGTTTCTGCAAACCAATTGGTAATGTATTCTGCATTGGGTTTAGGGTGTACCCAAATAACGCCTCTCCACACAGCGACTGAGGCCCTATGTAAACAGATCGTACCTAATTCAAGGTCAGGAAATTCCTTCTTTTTATCAGGAACACTCACCAGCTGACCATTCAAATTGTAAGTCCAATCATGATATGGACAAGTAATAGCTTTCTGTCTTTTACCTTCGGTCCTAAGCAATTGTGTCCCTCTATGGCGGCATATATTATGAAATGCACGCAACTGCTCATCTTTACCCATGACAACTAAAATGTTCTGAAAACCACATTGGATGGTAAGAGAATCCCCGGGTTCCTTTAAGTCTTCAACCAAACCCGCATACTGCCAGGTATTGCCAAAAATTTCTTTTTGCTCTCGGTCATACCATTCCTGGGAGGTATAAGCGCTCTTGGGTAATACTGCCGTTCGATTCATAAAACAAAAGTTTCCGTTTCAAACATATCTACTCCTGTTCAATGGCTTTTTGACATATGTCAAAAACTCAAATAAGGACAGACCTTACTTTTGAATTCAATCGGTTGATATGAAAATTACTTTCACCTTTTTTATTATCCTTTGTTTGACTTCTTGTCAAGGCCAGCCGGACTTATTGGAAGGAGAATGGCACGTTTCTAATGGTTTTTACAAAGCCACCTATCAAATCATCAAAAAGGGTGATTTCTATGCTGCTGTGATTTTGAAATACGATGATGGCACCACCAGATTCAACCATGAGCCCACAAATCATCGCTACCTCTTTAGTAATCTAAGGAAGAAAAAGGATGTATACGTAGATGGCCTGAGTGGGGCTACTAAAAGCGAAACTGCCAAAGTGAATTTTCTAATTAACTCAAGACATTCAGACACCCTATGGGTAGATCAATACATCCGGGACAGGCCTATCAGAGAGGTATGGACCAGAATAAAGTACCAAAGACCATGAATAAATTAATAAAGCCAATTCTTATATTGATTTTAATCGGGACCTGCATCAGCTGTGAAGATGAAATTCGAAACATAGCCGAGAATAACCTTCCTCCCGCTACAGACGTCTCAAGTGAAGTCAATCCGCTAGACATCAATACGGATGGTTTTGATCTTTTGGAAAACATGCAAGGTCACTGGACAGGGCCCTTAAGAATTATTGCAGACGATTTTGATTGGTTTGCTTTTGATTATCGTGCCATTTCACCTTCACACATACATGGTATTTTTGAAGGAGGCTCATCGGGCAATCTACTCACATCCTTCTTTGTCACAGATTTTAAAAACACTCGAACCATTATGGCTCGAAATGGTGGATTGTTGAATGGGATTTACCGTAGCAGCTATTTTGTGTTAGACAGCATCCGTTATGATTCTGATAACAGTAAATATTTCAGGTTAGTAGATGCCCAAGGCGGTGCCGCCACAATGTACATGGAACTACGCTTCAAAGAAGACAGTCTCTATTTCAACGCGTACACCAGTAGGCTTGGGCTCAATATGGTACCAACCAGGCATATGACTTTCAGAGCCAGTCGGAAAAACCCTGATTTAGCCTCTGTGGCAGCTCAAGCAGTAAGTTTCCCACAAAATATACCTAGCTGGGATTTCTCAAGTGGTTTCAGACAAGACTTTCTCTATGTGAATCCTGGTGATTCGGAGGCAAAGTCTGCCTCATTTCTTGCACAACAAAGCGGAAGTAATGATGTATTTGCTTTGGCCAACGAATCTGGAGATCCATTTAGAATTCAGGACCATCCCTACCTGGGAATTTTGTCTGTTAGCATTATCAGAAATACGGATATAGCAGGAAAGTCATGGTTTTTATACCTCTCAAAAGAATCCCTGACCAATGCCAATGGAGTGCTCCAAGGAGAAGCATTTGCAAGCGTTCTACGCTTTCCAGAAATCATCGGTTCAGAAAACTCTTTCGATTTCACTTATATGCACCCAGGGCAGTACTATGTGACCGTAATTGCAGACGCCAATGAGGACGGTTTCATTTCTGAAGGTGATATAACCCATATCAGTCAGTTGATCAATATTGCACCAGAACAGACTTTAGAAATCACCATAGACAATATTAACATTCGCAACTAACAGTCTTATGAAGAAAGCCTATTATACCCTTATCTCAATCATATGCCTATGGCTGAGTAGTTGTACGACAGCCACAATTGAGGAGACCGACCCCACTACACTACCCCCCTTAGGAACAGTACGGTACAATCCGGAGGTACAAGCGATAATGTTCAACTACTGTACAACATGTCATAGTGGCCCTGCCGCCAATGCAAGTGTGGACCTCACAACATATCAGAATGTCAGATTCTTCACAGAAAGCGGGAATCTAATTAACCGAATTAATAACCAAGCCAGCCCCATGCCTCCCAGTGGATTAATCCCTGCGATAGATCGTCAGCGAATTGCTAAGTGGGTGGAAGACCAGTTTCCTGAAAATTAGAAAACATGATGAGAAGATTAAGAACCACTCTATTGATACTTCTGGTATCTGCCAAAGCTTTAATTGGTCAGGACGACCTACTTAACATACTGACATCAGAAGATCAAAATGAAGTTTTTGAAGCACCGGCCTTTAAGGCAATGAAAATTGGAAACCTACAGTCAACGAAAGTTGCAGATAAGGGTGACTTGTATATGTACGTATCTCACCGATTCGGCACCTTGAAAAATGCCGGTTCTACCTTCTTTGGCCTAGATAATGCCAATACTAAAATCCAAATGATCTATGGGCTGCTTAATGGTATACAAATAGGTCTAAGTCGAGAATCTTTGCGAAGAACATTTGCAGGTTCTGTCAAAATAAAGCTTAAGCAGCAGACATTAAACTTTCCAGTGAACATGAGTGCTTATGGGACTATTAACCTTAATACAGACTTGAGTAAACAACGGTATCCCAATCTGAGATACTTTGATCGTTTGAGTTATGCTTCTCAGCTATTGATTTCGAGAAGGGTGAATGAGAATCTCTCCATTCAAATCGCGCCCACTTTTGTCCGGCAGAACTTAGTATTCGAATCTTTCCAAAATCACGAGCAATTTGCCTTAGGTTTCGGAGGAAGACATAAGCTAAGCCAGCGTATATCGCTCAATGTAGATTATCTACATAATTTTAGCAGGGCTAATCAGTCTATTTACAAAAATCCACTCACCTTAGGGATAGATATTGAAACTGGAGGGCATGTGTTTCAATTACTCTTTTCTAATGCCCAATCTACTAATGAGCCTGGTTTTATAAGCAATGCAGAGGGAGATTGGGCTGATGGAGATATATTCTTTGGCTTTAATATCGTCAGGGTATTCTGACAATACTCAGATAAGAAATGGGAGTTAATCATATCACTCCGATTTCTTACCTGCAGCCAGATAATCGGCACCAAACCATACCGCTATAAAGACACCCCATATCAGAAGAGACTCAACACTATACACATAGAGTAAAATGAGTACAACCACGAAAAGTATATTCACAATCCACCTGACCATAACGCAATTTTTAAGGTTTTGTATCTGGAGTCCAACCCGGAGGCTTGATCAGATAGTTTAGTTTATTTCTAAGTCCTTTTGCAGATTTCATACTCCTGTACAATCGTGTGAAACCATGAAAGAATACTACTAAGGGATTGATGCTATTGATAGGTTCAGTAATTCCGTAAACAACCTTCTCTTTTTCTTCAGCAAATGTGCCTAACATTCTGTCCCAAATAATGAGAATCCCCGCATAGTTCTTATCCAGGTATTCATCGTTGGATCCATGATGTACCCTGTGATGCGATGGTGTATTGAATATGTATTCTAAAGGGCGTGGAAGTTTTCCAATTACCTCTGTATGTAAAATGGCTTGAAAGGACTGAACAAAGAGTTCCACAAACAGTAACATCCAAGGATTGAATCCTAGCATGACAATGGGCAACGAAAAGAAGATAGGAAAAACAGCATCCAGTGGCCCAAAACGATAAGCTACAGACATATTGAAATGGGGTGAACTATGATGTACTGTATGCGTTGCCCAGCCAATCCCTATTCGGTGCATCACTCTGTGATCCCAATAGTAAGCAAAATCGGCTAACAGTATGCAAGCCACCACCGTCACAATATTCAGCGGTAAATGCGGTAGACTCATGTACTCATATACAAAGAAGTAAAGCTTGTAGAGTATTAAGGCCCCTATGACAAACTCAATCATGACAAAGGCAACCACTGTAATCACATTGGCAATAGAATCGCCCAGGACGTTCCAGTTCAGCCTTTTGAGTACTGCATAACGGATCAGTTCCAGTATAAAGAAAGGAATGATCAGGTAGAATACACTGCCATTATTCACATAATCAAAGAAGTATTGCAGCTCTTCTAGTTCGAATGTTTTGGTAAGAAATTCCATGTCTTAATCAATCTTTTAGGAAAATATTAAATGCGTTTCCAAGTCTCCTTCCCTTCGTAACCGTAGTACTCATAGGTAAGTATGATATTACCTTCATTGTCCATTTCCATTTGACAACCCACTTTAAACTTTTCCCCTTCATATTCTATCTCGTAATCCGCCTTAGCAAGATTCTCTTCTATCTTTATCTCCTCCATCACCAGGGAGTTGTCTTTAAAACGATTGCCCTTGTTATCAATTAATTCTATCGAGTAGGCCTTCAATTGACCTCCTTCTTTGCGGATTTCGTAGACCGCCTTTTCTTCCAGTTCCTGAAAGCTCACCTCATACTTTCCAGGCCAATAAGGTGCCCAACTTTCTTCAACAGGTTCTATTGATTCAGTGATCTCAGCTTCAGTAACTATCTCATTCACTTCATCAGACTTAGCATAAAGCGCCAATAAATGTGGGATACCGGCAATGATGGCTACGATCAAAAAGGATCTAATAACCAAAGTCGAATTCTTCATATTATTCATTTTAATCGACAAAAGTAGACCTACTGAAAATAACAAGTTTTGACCTGGATCAAAAAAGGGCAGTAAACCTCTTTTGTTCATTTTTACCTTCCTGCATTGTGTTTTCATCACAATACTCAATGCGCCAATGCTGAGTTACAATAAGGAAGTTCCTGGTTCGAGCCCAGTTTGTTCGCCTTTGGCGGAGTGGGCCCACTTTGAAGATCAGTCAGTTACGAAAGTGACTGGCTTTTTTTAATTACTGATTTACTCTCTTCTATATCAGGATGGGAAAAAGGCTTTCGAGCGCCCCAATAGTCAGGCTGATAATTAGTCCCTTTGTTGATAGTTTTTCGGTTTTGAATGTATTTGAGTGAGCTATCCAAAGACTGGGTAAGGCGCAAACAAACAATACAATATAGGCGAGTAATGGCATATTGACAGCAGTGACCCCTATTAGATCAAACATAATTTCTTCCAAGATGGTGTAACCAAAAATTGCGAGTGAGAGGTTTGCTCCCCTGGCACTTTTAAAAAGAAGAAAGGCAGCATTAAGCAGCATCACACTGATAATCAACAAAGAGAATTTCAAATAGTATTGAGGTTTGAAATACATACTGAATTCAACACTCAATTCCGTAGTCTTAAAAAAATAGACGATTAGACTTAAGGCTACTATACTGAAAAGCACTGATGTTATCTTTCTATTCACCATCTGAGGCCCAAGATATAATTAGTTTGGTTATTCTAACAGGTTAGACTTGTGCTCTTTGTAAGCTCTTTGGCTTGAAACAACTCCAAACAAAGAACCAATTCTCATGAAATTTATAAATGCAGAGATGAAGTCGGAAAATTACTTCTCAATCCCAAATGGCAATTACTACTTTGAGACAAGATCTATTGCACATGATAGATCTGAATTATAATTTGAAATGTTTGCAATGGACAAGATATTGA
Source organism: Roseivirga sp. (assembly GCA_965230105.1). Classification (GTDB taxonomy): domain Bacteria; phylum Bacteroidota; class Bacteroidia; order Cytophagales; family Cyclobacteriaceae; genus Roseivirga. Next base: position 99,841 of record CBDDKG010000013.1, read on the forward strand.
AATTGAATATCCCTTTAAATCGTGTAAAATCTGTTCTGAAAAGGTTGGCTTTAGTACTTCTTTGTTTGACTTTAGGCATTGACTCCTATGGCCAAAATAAATTGATCGATTCCCTGTCCAACTTGTCCTATTATGACCTGGATACATACTTTCTTAAACCCACTGTGGACACCATCAATGACCAGTTGCATGGAAAGGCTTATCTAAAGAAGGCAAAAAATGAGAATGATAGTGAACGGATTGCTTATGCTTATTTCAACCTTTCCAGATCGTCTAATGTCCGAAATGCCATCCTGTACTGCGACTCTGCAATTTTCTACAGCCGAGAACTTCAAAACCACGAATACCTTCCAACATCTCCTTATTCTCAAAAGGGAACCATCTACTTCGAATTGGGAGATTATGAAAAAGCACTTGATGATTTCCTTTCCGCTCTTTTTTATGCAAAAAGAGGTGGGAACAGACGGGTAGAATTGCATGTCAGGGCTAACATTGCTACGCTAAATATGGTAACGCGCAATTATAGAGAAGCGCTATCGCAGTACAAAGAATATGTAGAATTCATAGAAGAGAATGGTTTTACAGATCAAGGTATGATCATAACAAATAGTATATATCAGCTGGCAAATGCATACTTCAGAAATGATCTCTTGGATTCCGCAGATTTGACTATAAACAAAGGTTACCCTTTAGCGGTGAGTACCAATGATACCACCATGCTTGCATATTTTACTGTTTTGTCTGGCGCAAATGCCTTCAAAAAAGGCGATTACCATGTGGCCATAGACAGTCTTTTGATTGGAAAAAACCTTATAGACAAGCAGTATTTTAGAATTGATGAATTCAATGCTTACGTGAACCTCTATTTAGGTAAGAGCCAAATGAAATTGAATGATGAGATCTCAGGCATTGATTATTTGCGGCAAGTAGACCATTATGTACAAGATGCCTTACCCTTAGAATATGATTTTCTAGCTATCTACGAACTTTTAATCAGCCATTACGAAGATAAAGGAGAACTGGAGGAACAACTAAAGTACATTAACCACTATATCAAGGCTGACAGCGTTTTCCGCACAAAGCAAGGTATTCTTGAAAATGGCATGGCATATGGCATTGAAATCGCCAATATTTATGATCAAAGGGTTGAATTGATTGAGTTATTGGAACGCAAGAATGAACGAACCAGAAGATATCTTTTCATTCTTATAGTTATCGCGGGCATTGTATTGATCATTTTGCTCTACAGTCTCCGGTTAAATAGAATCAATAAAAAAAAGTTCGAGGCAATTATTGATCAGTTAGAGGAAGAAAAAAAGGAACGAGACCTTCTGGTGTCTGACTCAAAAGCAAATCGCCCCTCTGGTACTGGTCTGTCGGTTGAGTTGATTAACGAGATACTAAGAAAATTGGAGGCATTCGAAGAAAGAGAGCTGTTTTTGGAAAATCATACATTACCCTCTTTAGCCAAGGAGTTGAATACTAACGGTACTTATCTGTCAAAGGTCATCAACACATATAAGAGCACAAATTTCTCGAACTATTTGAATGAGCTTAGGATTAAATATTCCATTAAAAGGCTACACGAAGATCATAAATTCAGAATGTACACCATAGAAGCTGTGGCTAAAGAGTCAGGTTACAATACAGCACAATCCTTCTCCAAAGCCTTTCAGAAAAAAACCGGACTCAAGCCTTCTTACTTTATGCAACAGTTAAATGCTCAGAAGGAATGAGCCTAATTAGGCTCAAGATTGGAAAGTAATCATTTAGAAATCTACCTCAAATTATACGGATACTCGAGACTTTAATCATTGGCTTCCTCTATTCATTTTCTAACTTGAGGGTTATCATGAGTATCCCCCAGCATATTTTAGAAAGAAAAGGTCCAAGGAGTTCAAAAGAGTTAGATCCAGAGGCATTAGACTTCTTAAATACAGGTAAAACGGAAACCCGCAATTTGATAGAATGGCTTGCGGTTGATCAACAGGTGCTCCTTAGACTGACGCTCAATCAAATAGACAATTACAAATGGTATTCCACCTTTGTCGAAGCCATAGCTCAATTAAAGAAACCCACTGCGAACAGTCTGACACGTGTAATTGGTGAAACTTTGGGGATTCAAACTGAGGATCAAGACATTTATCAACTGCTAAGAAAGCAAAGTGATGTAGTCAGGTGTTGGGCGTGCTGGGCCCAAAGCTTACACCATGATGATACTGCAGATCTCCTGAAAGCCATGAAAGTCTATGCAGCAGATAGTCACTTCGGTGTCAGGGAAGTGGTGATTTTCGCCACAAAAGAAAGGCTTGTAGATGACCTGGACACAGCAATAGATGTCCTTTCTGATTGGACAAAGTCTGAGGATGAAAACGTTAGACGTTATGCCGTAGAAGTCTTACGTCCGGTTGGCGTATGGACCAAAAAAATAGCCGAGTTTCAGGACAATCCATCTAAGGGACTTCCACTGATTGAACCTTTGAAAGAGGATCCATCCAAATACGTGAGGGACTCTGTGTCCAATTGGATCAATGATGCAGCTAAATCTAATCCAGACTGGGCAAAAACTCTTGTTTCCGACTGGACTTCCAAATCAGATAACAAAGGGACAGCTTATATAGCGAAACGTGGTTTAAGGTCGTTGAAATAGCTACTGCCTTCGCTCCTTGGTCAGGAATAATTTGACTGGGTTCAAACCAAAAAGACAGCTATATGAATAGCTGCCTTTTCTATCGAGGGTGAAAATTACATTCTGATCACCCCGCGCTATGATCAACCAATGAAAATGCTACTAGTTATAAGTAGACTTTAGCTTGCTCCAATTCTCGTTAGCCTTTGCTACAAGTTTCTTATGGTTTTTCTCATTTAGCCATAATCCCTTTGCATCAAGTTCTACATCATTTAAGTAAAGGAAGTATTTTCCATCTTCTACGATAAACTTGTTGGGATCCACTCTGAACTTGGCACCTGCATAAACTCCGAAAGCGCAGAATCCACCATACTGAGGAAGGTATTTTGATGGGTTCTTGTCAAATGTTGCCTTTTGCTCTGCAGAAGTAAAATAGTAGTTGACCTTCTGATAGGTCGATTTATAAGCTTTGTTACCTCTTTGCGCAAGTCCGAGATCTAAGTAAGAAACAGGACTGTATCCCTGAAGTGCAATATTACTGTTGTCAATATTGTTGGCTTTTTTGTCTTGTGCCTGTATTGCTGTACCACCTAGTAGTAAAAACAGGACAGTGAAAACTTTAATTGAATTTTTCATTTTATCGATTATTAATTATTGGATTAAAAACTATTATGAGGCTACTGGTTCAGGTTTATGCAGACTGACCACAGTTAATACAGTCACTCCATTTACCCAGTAATAGATGGCATCAATTCCTTCAAAGGCGAAGAGAAATGGTGCCACGACAAACACTACTCCGACTAGGAAATCAACAATAAGGTGTCCTTTGTAAGAGATTAAAGGGTATAAGCCTAAGTGATGGTCTGTCAACACCGTCAATAAAAACGCTGCCACACCGGTAGCCACAGAAAGCTGTAGCGCCAAAGGGCTGGAATCTCCCAAACCCAATAGGAATGGAAGGCCCATTAGCGCAATTGCCACAGGGTAATCTAAAAACGCGTGGATTCTTTTCGTTACAAATTTCATAGTCCGATGTTTTATTGTGCGTTGAAATACTCCTCGTGCACTACAAGTCCATCCTCATTCCACACTCTTCGAATGATCTCATGCCAGAAAATTGAGCTACCGTCTTTCATGTCGAAGTCGAAAGTAAATTCCGAGGCCGAAGCATTATCACTGGTCATGGTACGATGATGAGTGATACCATTTACTTTGGCTATGCTGCCCAGAAAGCCTTCCATTTTACCTACCATTTCAGCTTTGTTAGACATTACAGTCTGGCCATAGTCCGATGAAGTGGCATTCTCTGAAAAGAATTCTTTTACGGCATTTACGATATCTCCCTGGGATACCATACCGTCCATTTTTTTTACTTGGTCTTTGATATTCATTGCATTAATTTTTATTAAAACTTATGCAACAAAGGTGGTCGATCAGCTCGGGCTGATTAGTACAAAAAAGACGCTATAAATGGCACTTTTCTGACCAGCGTTCAGGAAGAGGCAGTGGTTTTTGTCTGGTACTCTGATGGTGTGAGCCCAGTATACCGTTTGAAGAAACTCGAAAAATGATTGGGCTCTTCAAAACGCAATTGACGAGATATTTCAGAGATGGATTCAGACTCAGTCAGCATTTTTTGAGCCGTTAGAATCATCTCCTGACGTATCAACTGACCCAAAGAAGCATTCATTTTGGATCTGACTTTTTTGGAAAGCCCTTTAACGGACATATGCATTTTGTCAGCATAGAAGTCGAGTGTTTGTTTATCCTGATGATAGCTCTTAATAATATTGAGTAGGTCCTGTACGAATAGATCGCGTTGCAACCCATATATGTCTCTGAAATCCTTTGGGTTTTGCCCTGTTACTTTTTTAAAGACTCGGTTAAAATAAGAAGGGTCTTTAAAGCCCATGTCATAAGCAACCTCCTGAACATTCTTCTCTGTAAAGGCCAACTCCTTTTTGCTTTCCAGCAATAGTTTGTTCGACAATAGTTTTTTTATCGAAAAGCCAACCTTATCCTTGACAAGCTCCTGAGCAATATTCCCATTGATGTTAATGAGATCTGCCACGTCATTATGCGTAAGGTGATTTTGGAACTCCTGATCTATTACTTCCTTGATATCAAAAATAATGTGGTACTCTTCTTTGCTGGCTTGAAATGGGTTTTGCCAAAACCACTGTTTGGAAGAGACATCTATTATACTGGCGTTTTCACTGTTGAATACAGTATTGGACAGATACCGCTGACAATCTTGACATTCTTCAAAATTGATATAGCCTAAGGATACGAGATGCTTAAAGAGCACCCTCACCTCTTTGTCCTGAAACAGTTGCTCATCTTCAAATTCTATTTTTCGGATTACGAAATTGGTAGAAAGAAACTTGATGTACTGCCCCTTTTCAAGATAGATGAGCTTGTCCTTCCAGTCTGTATAGTTTTTAAAATCGACTTGAATACTCCCACTGCCCTCTAAAACGTGAAACAAGGAGTTTCTCTTTATAAAGTAAACTTGGTCTGTTTCAGGAGTGAACTTGGCTATCAATTTGACTTCAGCTTTAATTCAGTTAAATATAGTCATTGCATCCTACTATCATAAAGATGCACCAAGCACTCTTTCAAAAGTTTAAACAGCACAATTGTCTTAGGACATACTTTCAACTCTTTCCTTGCATGGAAGAGCCTTGGTTTGACGACCTGCTCTCCTGAGTAATCTCATATGCATGGTCTGGATTTTTCAACAAACTAAATACTCAGCTTAGTATGCAGGTAAAATCCTTGTTCATCTGAATTTAGGTTTTAGGTGTTTTTTAAACAGAACATTCTCAAAAAGGCCATTTGGCAGGTAAAGCTCCAAACTAACCTGAAACATATAGTAGGCATCATTCCGATCAGGATTACCTCTTATATTGCCCTCCTGACGCTCAGGGAAACCACCCTCCTCCGATCTGTCAAAGAATATAAGTGCTTGCTCTATTGAACCCTGTCTATCCGCCTGAATTAAAGCATCTCGACTTGGGTAGAAACCACTTACATCATCCAAATAGTCAGAGTTTGTAAACCTCCAGCCACTCTCGAAAATAAAATCGATAAAAGGACCCGCTTTTACTCGCAAGCCAAAACCTATGGGCATCACCAAAACTATCGAACTATAACCTTTTCCCGGTAGTGCTTCAGTGTTAAGGTGCCGAAGGTTCACTTTACCTTCTACAGGGTGCGTAGCCATAGGATTGTTAGTAGAGAATCCAATTCCAATAAATAAGAATGGATTCAAGAGGGGTCTTCGGTATGAACCCCGGTTCTCGGGAATTAAATTGAATTGGGCTCTTACCGAGCCTTCAAAATTCGTTGCTTCAAAGCTCAAGTTTCTGACAAAGCGACTATCCATCTGTCCAGATCTACTACCTGTTCTTTGATTAGGGCTACGTCCTTGTAGCGTCCCATTCTTATTATCTGAAGCGTTTATATTGTAATAATTTAGATTAAGGCTCAAGCTCATTGCAGACCCTAGAGTACGCCTCAAACCAATTCCGACATTAAAGCCCAGTGTCCCACCTATTTTATCAAAAAACAGATCGTTCATATCACCATGATATGTAGTACTACCCAAACCATATGAGAATCTCCAGTTTCGAGTTACCCTGCGCGAGTAAAACCCTTGTGCTGAGACGAAAGAGACGAAAGTGATACTCAAAACAAATAATAAAAAAAGCTTCCTCATTCCTGATAATGTCACGTTATAGATCTAAAAACTTGGGGAAAAGGAGATTACACGATAGGTTCAAAATTTGAATTCCGCTACCTGCGGCATTATTGGTTTTACAACCAATCTCCTTTTACTACCCTCCAAAAAGTGTTTGTGATTTCGCTCCTTTGATTGCTCACGGTTATCCGCTGTTTTACAGTCGATAACTCTTTAGAGGTTTATCAAAAGGAAACTTGATAACACTACTGAGAGCGTATAGAAGCTCCGTTCATTGTTACCCATGATCCGTACCGCCCAATTGAATAGTGCCTAACAAGTTTTAAGCGCCATTCAAGTAATTATTACTTAGTGGAGGGTCCACTTGAGACAAGTCTAAGAGGCCTCCTATAATACTAGTTTGATGGCATTCGCCATTAAATACTGCTCCTAATTCAATTTCTAATGACTTACAAATGATCGTAGCTTCCACTCGAGCTGTTGATAAAAGTCTGACGTGGCCTTTCGCTTTGATAACACCTGAAAAGTTCCCTCCGAGGGTCGCATTGTTTGTGACAATTTTTGCCATAACATGAGAATCAGACATCGATTCCACTAACTCTAAAACATTCATTATACCACGAAATTCTCCTTCAATCATGAGTCTATCCGTCTTTAAATTGCCAGTAGCCTGACCGCATGATGCTATATGACAGCCTTCTTCACTTACTGTTTTAAGACCACTTTCCCATCCTATCCGAAAGCATTGCTTAATAGCCGACAGAAATTGATTAACCTGTCTCACAACCTAAAAATCTATATGTTCTAGCACCCTATTAGATATTATCCTTTCCTTCAGCTAATTGACCAGACTTTCCATGGCAGCAGGGTTGTGAAAATCAATTTGATCCGGACTTAATGAAGAGGTGTTATAGTCGGTAATAAGGATTAACTCTCTTGCTCTTTTGTCAGACCCTTCTAATAGATGTTGTTTTGAAAGTTCTTCTTTAGCAATCGTTTTTGCCTGTTCTTTTACAGGCAACAGTCCTACATTTTGGCCTTCTGCCGTGCTTTTCTGAATGTCTATCAAAGCTTCGATCAAATCAGGGATACCTTTATCCCATGGTAACAAAATCAGGCTTATTGTCTTGACAACAAGTCTATTCTCCTTTCTAAGATTATGCTCGTACTTATACAGAATCAGTTTTTGGTAGGTAGCCGTTTTCTTATGTTCAAACTTAAGGATCGTGTTAATCTGCATTCCAACATTGGTGGTAGAACCCATCAAACCGAAGAGCAAAAGAAACGGAGCTCTCAGTTCATATTTTAACACTCCATCTTTCAAGGAGAACTTGTACACTATGTTTCCACTAACTTTCATCTTTGTCGGTTTTCTATTTTATAATCTTTATCGGTTTGGCCATTAGCTGTTCATTGACAAACACTCGAAGCATATAAATTCCTGAGGGCCATTTTTGGGCATCAATTTTTAAATCAGAATACTTTACGGATGTTTTCCTCTGATCCAACACCAATTCACCCAATAGACTACTCACTAGTATTCTGACGTCATGACGCTCGTTATCACCTCCTTTTATTCGGAGAATATTGTCGCCACTAATGGGATTTGGATACCCAATGAGAGGAATGACTGGCGTACTAAAACTGACGCTCCTGACTTCTGAGTAATTGTGGTTGCCATTGTGATCTATGTCGACAAGTCTATAAAAGCTGTTTCCACGTAAAGGCTTATGATCAATGTATTGATATGCTCGATTTACCTCACTATTTCCGGCTCCATCCAATAGTGCAATGGACTCAAATGTTTGACCATCGACACTCCTCTCTATAGAGAAAAACTGATTGTTCTCCTCTGATGCTGTTTCCCATTGTATAAGCACATTTTTACCTCTAGAAGCGGCATTAAATGACAGTAACATGATAGGTAATGCTCCTTGTTCACCAGAACCAAGTGTAAAAAACATACCATCCGATAAGTCAACCCTAAATAGCACTAGCCCATCTGCAGGAGTAACAAAAGATTGAGAGACTACTGATGCACCGCTGGAAAAGTTGCCATCTGCATCAACCAATAGCACAATTTGATTCTCATCGCTGGTACCAATGGTATTATCCGGACCAAGCAATCCACTGACATCAAACTGAATGGTAACAGTACCTAAAGTGCCTGTTTCACCCACCTTCCATTCTCGATTCAATCGGCTCTTTACTTGTAGCGGATCAAATTCAGTTTCCGCTGCAGAGCCTTCACCCCCATTAAGGTCTGCATTGTCATGCCCCCAGATCAAGGCGGATCGATCGGCAGAAAAACTACTAGGATTGTCAGCATTTGTACCTTCCAAACCGTCTGTATCGTCATCTAGGCCTATGGTGACTATGGCACCTGAGTTCACACTTCTGGATTGGCGCTGGATAATGTCAGAGCGATCATCTCTAATGATACCCGCTACATTGTGATGATAAGTACTATTTACCGATGCGTCCCAAATCACGTTGCCATTTGAGTCTAGGTAGTCACCTTCACCTGCTTCAAAGGCCATCCCATCTCCATCGCTGTCTGATGAGAGTGTTATGCCATACTTCAAGCCCAGATAGGACTCAATCTGTTGTAGATCGGTGCCGGTATTTAAGGCCGTATTGTAATAGATGACTTCTGCGATGTTGGCATCAAGCTCTCCTTTGATGCCCATGACAATGCTACCATTGCCCTGAACCGAAGCATCTCTGGTGCCCGTGACACTTGACTCCTCTCCTGATAGGCGAACTGTAGCATTGGATGACGTATTGGCTACACCTATATGCCATTCGTTCCGACCGGCAGTGACAGTAGGCAAAGTACCCCCGGCAGCATTAATAAAGCGTTCAGTAAATAGAATGATGCTCTCATCCCCTTGGGTACCATCCCAATCCCATAGATTAGCATCTAATGAAGGTGCACTAGTCTCATTGTACACAAAGAACAATTGATAGGTTGCCGAACCAGTCAGGCCAAAGTTAGGACCGTTAAGCATGTCACTTGTAGTCCTTTCAAAATCTATATATGGATTGAAATTAACATGATCAGAGCTGGAAATATAGTTGGGTGCACTTGCTAAGGGGAATAAATCATCAAAATTGATCGTTTGCCCATTCCAACGGGTGATGTCTGTATTATCCCCCCCGCTATCTACGCCTTTATCGGCCTTTACCCAAAATCTCAAGTTAGTATCAACCCCACCGGGCGAGGTAGTAAAAGTGAAAAAGTTTAGAGTTGTATTGTCGCTAATACCGGCATAGCTGTTACCACTGGCATCATCAATAGCAGTGCTCTCAAATCGAATTGAGTATTGGTTGTTGTTCAGTAAACTGCTTGAAGGGTCAATGGTCAATATATTGCCGGATATGCTTGCTCCAGAGGCACCTGGATTGGCAGCGTCAATCACCAAAAAAGTGCTTCCAGCGGTAATATCCGTAATGGTGATATTGCCCGTACCAAAAACCACATTCTCATTGAAGGTGAAGGTGAGGTTATCAGCAACGGGCACCTCAGTGTCATCATCGGCTGGATTACTGCTTACGAGCACTGGATCAGAGACATCACCCACCGTAGTGAAATTCAACGTGGTATTGTCTGAAATGCCTTCGTAAGTTACTCCTGAGAGTGAGCTTTCAATGGCACTTGCGCTGATCTGTATGGCGTAATTGGTGGCTCCGTCCAGGTCTGCACCCGGATTGATCGTCAAGACATTGTCCACGATACTTAATTGACCTCCGTGAGAGGCAACATCAATCGAAAATGACCCAGAGCCGTCATCAGTATCGATGATCTGAATAGTCCCTGAAGTACCAAGCACAATATTCTCATTAAAGGTTAGGGTGAGATTATCGGTTTGGGATACACCTGTAGCATTGTCAGCAGGAGTACTGGAAACCAAAAGTGGTGGAAAAGCCTGATTCTGTATATAAACTTCAAATTCATTATCTACAAAGCTACCAGTGTTATCATCCCCAAACCAAGTCACCATATACTCATTGTTAACACTGTTCCATACCAGCTCCGGTTCTAAAGCGGCAAAACTGGTATTACCATCCGGCCCCATATTTGATATCCTGAAACCCGTATCTCCCACTTTCGTGCCCGAAGCATTTAATCGCTGGCCAAAGACTTCAAATTCACCATTTACTAGTGTTCCCGTATCATCGTCACCAAACCATATCACCAGGTATTCATTGCTCGATTCGCTGTAAACCACTGCTGCACCAAGAGCAGCATAGGTGGTATTAGCATCAGGCCCTGCATTAGAAATTCTGAAATCGTTGTCGCCCACTTCTACTCCCAAAAAATTGATACGTTGGCCGAAAATTTCGTTCTCATTTTGCACCAGTCCGTTCACATTATCCTCTCCCTGCCAGGTTACTAAGTACTCGTTGTCGGTCGTATTATGTGCTACACTTGGGCGCGTTGCATCAAAAACATTATTTCCATCGTCACCCAAATCAGAAACACGCTGATCATTGGTCCCTATTTCTACACCTAATTGACCTGACAAACGTTGCACGTAGATCTCTTCCTCACTCGAATCAAGCCCTGGCAAATCATCAGATCCATTCCAAGCCACCATAAATACATTATCATTGGTGTTATAGACTATATCTGGAAACACTGCCCTGTAAGTCGTATTACCATCAGGCCCCATATCGGAGATCCTGAGATCAAAATCAAGAATGGCACCAGTTGCACTGATTCTACTTCTATAAGTCTCAAGTTCACCATCTACCAGAGATCCTGTATTATCATCTCCAGACCATACTACTATAAATAAGTTATTGGTTGAATTGTAGGCTAAAGCAGGAGTAACCGCATCATACGCTGCATCTCCATCTGGGCCCATATCCGAAATGCGGAAGTCAGTGCCTATTTCTACACCAGCAGCACTCAACCGTTGACCGAAAATTTCATTCTCATCGTCAACTAAAGATCCTGAGTTGTCATCGCCTGACCATACCACCAAATACTCATTGTCGGTACTGTTATATGCTATACGCGGATCCAAAGCGTCATAGGCAGCATTTCCGTCAGGACCCATATCCGAAATGCGGAAGTCAGTGCCTATTTCGTTACCGTTACCATCTAATCGCTGGCCGAAAATTTCTAATTCACCATCAACGAGGGATCCAGAATTGTCATCACCAGACCATACCACCAAATACTCATTGTCCGTGCTATTATAAGCTATATCTACAGCAGCCACATCAAAATCTGCATTGCCATCGGTACCCATGTCCGAAATCCGAAAGTCATCCAAGGCGGTAAACATTGGCGTTTCGAAGTCCAGATCATGGTCGTAGTATGCCTTTAAATCTGTTTTAGCCAACTTCCCATTTACCAATACCGTGGCAGTACCCTCTGCATTGGTAGTGGTGGTATATACACCACTGCCATTGGGAAATTTTATATCCAGGCCATTGGGAATCTCAAATGCTACAGTAACATCGGCATGGCCAATGGGGTTGTCGTACTTATCTTTTAACTGTACCTTACAAATAGTAGCTTCAACGGTACTTTTATCGGCTGAGTATACAATGGATAAGGCGGTACCTGAAAGGTCTAAGTCATCGGTTCCAATAATCGCACCAACCTTTGGGTAAATAGAGGTCTTTCCATTGGTTGCATCAGTACTGAATGCTGCGGTTGAGCTGAGGGGGCCCGTACTCAAAGTATTGGCTTCCAACATGCCAGATACGAACATGAGGAGCATGGCCGAGGCAATCGTAAGCCATATCCTAAATGAGGGATTCTTTAGGGAAAACAATTCTACAACTGGTGACTTTCGGTGACTTTTTTGTACCATAATCGTTTCGATCGAACAGCTTCTTTCTGTATTTGAAATGCTTAAAAGATCATTCCAAATTCGTTTCTGAAGCTGTTTGTGATATAAAAAAGGCTGGAATGCGGGTCTTATATGAGATAATCCAGTTGAGGTAAGTCAATCACAAACGAACGGCATAATTCGAGGGGTAAAGGGAAATCAGAGAAAGTTTGGTTAGGTCGAAATGAGAATACATCGATACTGATCAAGATCCAAGAGTAGGAATCGAGGAGCTAAAAGCCAGAGTAAGAATCAGCCCAAAATCATTTTTTTGAGTCTTTACTTGTAAGCCCTGCCAATGGATAGTGAAGCATCCTCGAGATAAACTTCATAACTATCAAAATGAGTTATTTTATCAATGCTTACCATCTAACTCTGATGAATATAGAAGATCGCAATATGTCTACAAGGGACTTCATGTTGATGAGAACACCTCTCGATTGTTCTTCATTTCTATCGAGATGTACCTTCATTTCTCAACCCTGATTTTGGAAATTCCATACGTTTTCAATATCAACCCTAAAAAATCCTGAGTGACACTTCAAGCACCAACGACCCTTTTTCATGTCGAATTTGTCAGAGGTCAAGAGGTAAGCAAGTATTTTTAAATTGTATGAATCTCTTAAAAGCCATGATTGACTAAGATAGTGGTAAGTAAATGGCCTCCAGGCGCAAATTAGGTTATATGCACATAGACTGAAGACTAAGCTATTGAGAAGTAACTTGAATACAGAAAAAATAGTGAACGACATATGGCAGCCTTTTTCGACAAGCCTAACTAGCAAAGGTTCATCAAAGAAAGCATTGTTAGTATATGAAATGACCGAAATCGGTTTTTTTTGTCGTTAGAATAGGTAGCCTGGTCACATAATTGATTGATGCTTAGAGAAAACAATGCTACATTTATTTGCAAAATTAGTTCCCTTTTTTCGTCAGCATCGTAATTATTTACCGGGTATGGGATAAAATACAAGGGATCTATCTTCAAAACATGCTAATGAAAAGGTTCTGGCGGTCAAAATTTTTGCTAGTCATTTTTGTCGGACTACAATCCAATGGATTGATGGCTCAAAACAAAAAGTCTGACACAATCGATAGTCTAAAGAGAATATTGGCTGTTGAGGTATCATTGAAGGAGAGAGTAAACACCTTAGAGTTTATAAGTCAAGCATATGCTAATGTAGGTCTTGTTGAGGAGAGAAAAGAGGCATATAAATCGATCATAGATTTAACTCGGAATAATGACCAGTACAGGGATGAATATGCTGGTGGGCTAATCCGTCTTGGCAATCTGTATCAAAGAACCCGAGAATTAAAGAAAGCAGATAGCCTTGCAATCCTTATGCTGCGAATAAAGGATAGGAATTTTTCAGATAGTTCCAGAAATGAAATGGCCATAAATGCACTTTACCTGAGAGGTGTGACAAATACCCTAATGGGTTTGCCAGATACTGCTATTTATTACCTTCAAAAAACTGAAGTGTTAGCAGCTAAATTGGATAGGAAACGTAGAAAAGCATCTGCACAGGGGGCATTGGCTGTGAATTATGTTCAGCAAGGTGACTATTCCAAAGCTATTGAAGCCTATAAAAGAGTTATCAGTGAATTAGAGCCAGATAACCACCAGTCAATCCAAAACAACCACTATAACCTGGCCGCTCTATACCTTGAAATTGATGAACATCATAAGGCCATAGAAACTATCGCCAAAGCTAAGGAAAGTGCTCTGGAAGAATCTAAAATGAGCACGTATACCTACTCGGTAATACTGGAAATTACAGCATATCGCGAAATGAACAAGTTGAGTTTGGCAAAATCCAAACTTGAAGTATTGAAAATGGTGATTTTGGAGAAGAATTACCAGCCTAAACCTGATGTTCTTCATGGTATTTATAATGTGGAAATTTTATTGGCCTATGACAGACAAGACACCAGTACATTTGTAAAAAAGACAGAAGAATTTTTAAAGATTGTGCCTGAGGATCAAGCTGAGCAGATTCTTCAGGTAGATATAAGGTTGTTTAACTATTATAACAACCTAGTCAATTACCATACAATGTTTGGGCGATGGGATAAGGCCATCCAGCTGTTGCAAGACTATGAGAAAGTTGGATTCCTCAGAGATAGAAGAGAAAGGCTATATAGAAGGTTTGCAGAAATTTTTGAAGCTACGGGTGATTACAAAAATGCCTTGGTATATCATAAACAGTACATGCTTGCGAAAGACTCATTATTTAATGAAGAAAAGGCACTGGACATCGGCCGGGCAGAAAGTCAACTTCAACTGAGCAAACAAGAAAATGACATCCTGCTGGCGGAGGCTCAAATTACAAGGCAGGAAAATGATATTCTTCAAGCCCAGGCTGAAATCAGCAATCAGCGTTTCATCATTATGGTCAGTATAGTCGGGATAGCAGCCCTTGTCATCATTATTGTAATAAGTTATCGTGCCTATAGATCAAAAAAAGCTGCCAACCTCACTTTGGATAGAAAGAACGAAGAGCTCAGCCTTGCGCTTGATGACCTGGAAAGGGCCCAAGGCCAATTAATTGCCTCCGAAAAACTGGCTTCTATGGGCAGGCTCTATGCCGGACTAGCCCATGAAATAAACAACCCGCTGGTATTCGTCAAAAGCGGGGTGGATACTTTGGAAAGAGAGTTGGCTAAACCTTCAGCAGAACATGAGGAAAAGGGCGGTTTCGACTGGGTACTAGACATTATAAAAGATGGCATCAAACGGGTGCAAGTCATTGTGAGTAGTATCAGTCATTACTCTTCAGAAACTAACGCTGCTGCCAGTAGTGAGAACGTAAACGAAACCATCGACAGCATCCTCACCTTAATGCAATCTGAAATTAAGGATACCATTACAATAAATAAGCACTATCAGGATGTACCTCCTATAGTTTTCGGTAAAGGTCAATTAGGGCAAGTATTTATGAACATTCTGATAAATGCAATCCATGCAATAGACAGTAAAGGGGAAATTGATATTACCACCGAGTATGTCGATAATGTACTTGTCGTTTCATTTAAAGATACCGGCTCTGGTATGGACGAAGCAGTGAAGGAAAGAGTATTTGAGCCCTTCTTTACAACTAAACAACCAGGCGAAGGCTTAGGACTTGGCTTGCATATTACACGTTCAGCCGTGGAGGCTAACAATGGTGAAATTTTCGTAGAGTCTGAAGGTTTGGGGAAAGGGAGTACTATTACTATCAAATTTCAAATGAGCGCCTGACAGCAAACATACTGGGGTATATCTACAAAAATAGGATACCCGTATGGTACCCTATTTCACCTAAACACAAAGGCTGGGACGGCTGGCTGGCAGCACTAACTACTACTACCTTGTTCGTTTATGATAAAAGTAAGCACCTTCTCGTACTGCCATGGAATAATCCAGTCAACGCACCCATTGGCCAGTAAGGATTACTTAATAGACAGTAAGCGTAAAGCACGCATCGAAGCCGATATGATTTTAGGACACAATGTCAACTCCCTATTTCTGGCGGAAGACTAGAAAGATCATACATTCATTTCTCGCAAAGGGAAATGGAAAGGATGACATGTTATTAAGTTGGATACAATCCCCTAACTTCTTCCATACATAATGAGGAAGTCATCAAGTTTTTCTTCTTTGTCTAAGCCCAACTTTTGCCTTAACCTATACCTAGCGGTACTTACACTTTCCTTAGATACATTCAACACCAAAGAGAGATTCTTTGTGCTAATGTTCATTGAAATAAGTGCACATAATTTGAGTTCATGCTGGCTCAAATCAGAATAATTGAGTTTGAGTCCTTGAATGAACTCTGGCTTAATGGCATTAAAGTAGGTTTCAAAATTCTCCCACTCATTCTCAAACTTCAGTTGCCCATCAATCATGCTCACTACCTTTCTTATCTCGGTCTTGTCCTTCATATCAATAGGAAGTGTAGATAAATGACTCTTCACTTGTTCAAGTACTTTCTTTTTTTGGTTTAATCTAAGAGAGAAAGCGAGTAACTTTTTATTCAACAAAGAGAGTTCTTCCAGATCTTTATCCTTTGCAGGTCTCTCTTCTTTCATAATTTCAGATCCCTGCTCCAGCGCATTCAGCCTATTAATGCTCTCTAAAAAGTTGTTTTCGATATTCCTCGAAGCCCTCTCCAAGGCTTCATTAGCCTGTATAAGAGCTTGAATTAACGAATCATTTCTTTTTCGAAAAGAAACCTTTTCAGCTGCAGAGACAAGACAGAGCTTTAGTGCATTATAATCCCATGGCTTCGTGAAAAAATGGTATATACCACATTCATTAATCGCTCTTACCACTACATCATATTCTGTATAACCTGTTAGTATAATTCTTTCCTGGTGTGGGTTAATTGCCCTTAGTTCTTTAAGAAATTCAATACCTGTTAGCAAAGGCATCCGTTGATCAGATACGACAATATCAAACTCTTGCCGTCTTGCCAATTCTAAGCCTTCCTTTCCATTACTGGCCGTTTGAATATCAAATTCATTATTGAAGTTCGCAATAAAGAGTTTTTGGATGTTCACTTCATCATCCACAAATAAAACCTTCCCTTTCTTTGCTTCTTCGAACTTTGAATCCATGCCCTAAGTTACTCTGAAAAGCATATTAATGCATGTAAAAAGTATTTTTAAGCATCACAAGTGACAGGTGTCCTTGATAAAACTCTCCGAAAACCAACCCTGATTTACAATTTCATGAAAGAGAAATCGAGATAACTCCCTTACGGATACTATTCCTGCTCTAGGGTAAAACATGGTTGAAATTTTAATGGTACCAGATTGACAGAACAACAATCACGTGCTGCCTCCATATGAGCTCTAAAAGAAAAAATAAGCACTGTAGGCTCAAACAAGAATGTTCGGTGACCAGAGCCGTCTATTAGAGCGATGATCACAACAGGTTGAAGCTCTTAAAAGCAGGTTGTGCCGGAGAATAGCCTAGAAGTTCGTTTAGTCAGTAATGAACGGACTGACGCTAAAGAAGTGATTAAGTCAACCGAAGTACGGAAGATTCGAAATCCTTTTTATAGTTTCTACCTATGGGTACAAAGTCGCTCCCCATCTTAATCTCATGAGCATCGAAACTTTCAATGGAACCAATTCTCACTGTAAAAGATCGGTGTACGCGCGCAAATGTTCGTTTTGGCAATTGCTCTGTAATCTTCTTCAAGGTGCATGACAGTAACACCCAGCTTTTGCCACGATAGAGTTTAGAATATTCCCCAAATGCCTTGATATAATCAATTTCATCAAAATCAATACGTACATATCCGGAATCTCCCTTTACAAAAAGTCCATTCCTTTCTAACTGTGTAACCTCAATATCTTCAGACGATTTCATCCTATCCAAGACTTCGTCTTGATAGATGTTTTTCATTACACTCAATAGCTCGGGTTTATCGAAAGGTTTGTTGAGAAAGTGATAACGGCCAATTGTAAAGGTCTTGATAAAATCACCTTCTCCATTTCCAGTTACAATTACTCTATTATCAGGAAACAGTTTTCTGATAATTCTAGATGTATCATTTTCTAAAATTTGTTGAGAATCAATAATTAAAAATGTCAGTTCCTTTCGAGTCAAAAAGGCTACGGCATCCATAGTCTCTGTAAATGAGCCGACTACTGTAATAAAAGAATAATCCTTTAAAGCATCAGATATCTGCTTGAGCTTCGCACCTTCTTTATCTAAAATGATACAGGATAGTGGGTTGGCATTTTCTGTCATGGTCCTAAGGTCTGATTGTATTGTAAATGTCACAGAAGCAGACCTACTAAGGAATAGACAGAAACTAACGTGAATAGATGAATGCTAACAGGAAATAGATTATTAATGACTTCTCAATTTTGAGAACAAATACCCAGGGAATTCTTTAGGTTAAATGACCCAGGAGGTTCATTTAAGATTTCGAAACGATCAGCTCAACCATATTTGTTTTAATAGAGTCACTTTTCCAAATCTCAAAACCAATCCATGAAGTAGGCACACCAAATCGTATCAAAGCTTTGATAACGGTATTGACACGTTTTTTGGAGAGCAAACCATTATTCCACAATAAATCTTCATTGGAAAGGTAGCCAACGATAGTAACACGAAATTTTCGTTGTGATTTTATGTTAGTCGCGATTGAGCCTAAAAAAGCAGAGTCATCCGAACTAAGTCCGTGAGATCCCTTTTTGAAAAGAATTTTCATTACACTTGGTAAAAACTAATCGACAAGTAAGCATAATTAAAAAAAGAGATTGAATAGAAACCAGTAAACAGAGCAATTTCACATGTAAAGCTTATGATTCACCAGTGAGAGTCAATTTGAAATTCACAATATTGATTTTAAATACTTCACACTAAGTGAATTCATGTCGAGTTGGGACTATAAAGGCCTCTTGTATTCCTGGGAGAATTTGTACTTGAGCATCACCATTACTCTTTTCCCTTGAGTAATGAGATTTGATATTCCAATCTCTTAATTTCACGCATAAGGGCATTCTTGTCCATTTGGTTCCAACCCCATAGTTTTAACAATGACATGCCCATAAAAGCAATCAGTGTATAAAACATCCAATCCAGCTTTTCGTCCAGTACTTCGGCATGCAACATATTAATGAAGGTATAAACGGCTACAGCAAATACCGCCAGGTTCATAAAAACCATAAGTACGTTCATCCATTTATTTTTCCCTCTGAAAAGACTCAGTATTTGATCGGGTATATTCTGTTCTCCCATTTTATCAAAATAAGCTGCCTCCTCTTTAGAAAGTGCCTGGTGTATTAAGTCGTCAATTTCCTTGTCTGATTTATTCATGATTCATTTCTTTTAGTTTTTCTTTCAATTCTTTCCTTGCATAGAAGAGCCTCGATTTTACAGTGCCTTCGGGTAGATCCAATTGCTTGGCAATCAGCTTCACTGAGTGCTTTTCCAGATAGAACAGTCTCAATATTTCCTGATGCGATACTGGTAAGGATCGTATGCACCTCAGCATCTGATCTATAACCTCCTCTTGGCCATTATCGCTTTGGTCAGATACTTCTATCATGTGGCGTCTCTCTTCAACCACTTGTCTATCCCTTTGAAGTTTTCTGATCGCATCTGCAGACCTTCTCTGGACAATTCTATAGGCCCAAAACCTGAACATCGCTGGGTCTTGAAGCTTATGAAGGCTCTTGAAGATGGACACCCAGCTCTCCTGAGCAATCTCATATGCCTGGTCTCGATCTTTCAAGAAGTTAAATGCCCAGCTGAGAAGTTTCGGCTGCCAGCGCTTCCACAAGAGGCCAATGGCTTCCTGATCTTTCTCCTGGCATCTGATCACGAGTAATTCATCGAATATCTGCTCTGAACTGCGTCCCATTGAACTTCAATAAAGAGTCTTAAAAAAGACTCGAAGGTTCAATGAAATTAGAAATATTTTGAGTTGACATGATTAGGCAATAAAAAAGGGAGTACTAGTACTCCCTTTTTTATCTCTGTTAGCCATGATTATTACTTCATTTTTGAGTGTTGAAGAAAGTTTTGAATTAGCCACTGACCATCGGTATTAGAAAAATTCAAATAGTATACATAGTGCACCTTATCATCATAGGCAATTATCTTGGCTCTGGCCATTATACCATCTGTTACCTCAACAGACTCAATTTCTACCTTTCGGTCTCTTCCTCCAAATCTTTTGGAGGCATGCATTTCTGCGAACTGTTTGTAATCAACAGAAATTATCTTACCCTGATTAGTAGCCTGAACAGTCGCATTATCGCGGAAAGTCTTTATGATCATATCACCGTTTTGCTGATCGACTCCATTCATCAGTGCCATTACTACTTTTTTAATGTCGCTCTCGTCATTCATTGGATTGGACATTACCCCCATAACTATCAATAAACATGTAAGGATCATTGCAAATTTTCTCATTAGTTTAATTTAATTCGTATAACAATTATTAGTATACTAACTAAATAAGAATTTTACTTAATTCAAAACAATGAATTGGTTAGTACAACAATTATCTTAGTGCCATGGATCAGATCAGAGACTCTTTTGGTTTCAAACTCAATTACACCACCCGCAATATGCGTAGGTATAGCAATGAACGGTTGAAGGCTGCCGGATTAGACATTACAGTAGACCACTGGGGTATACTAAAGATCCTGTCGGAAAATACTCAAGGGCTTAACTCTTCAGCCTTGTCAGAGATAATGCTCAAGGATAAGCCAACGGTTACTCGCATGGTCGATGTAGTTGTTAAAAAGGGCCTGGTAAGACGAGTGCCTAGTAAACTAGATAGACGCGTCACAACCTTGGAACTCACTTCAAAAGGCAATGAGAGAGTCTCACAAGCATTGCCGATTGTCCAAGAAATCAGATCTTTTATGAGTCAAAAACTGACTGATAAAGACCTTGTACTGTTATCTGAAATTTTGCAACGAATTGACGCTACGATTGAAGGGGCCAATTAGCCCAATGATCGCTTAGACCCCAACCTTTTCATTGCCCTCCAAAAAGGAATTCACTGTATCGATAAGCTTCTTATAGCTAACAGGCTTGGTAAGGTACTCATCCATGCCGGCTTCTATACATTTCTCACGTTCTCCGGCCATAGCCGCAGCTGTTAATGCGATAATCGGAATATTGGCTTTCTTCCCCTCCATTACCCTAATCTGGCGTGTTGCTTCATAACCATCCATAATTGGCATTTGCAAATCCATGATGATCAGATCGAAATCGTGATCTTTAAATTTTTGAATTGCCTCCTCCCCATTCTCAACACAAGTGACTGTCATTCCTTTATTGCCCAACATCTTCAAGGCTACTTTCTGATTGGTAAGATTATCTTCCACTACCAATATTCTGGCTGTTGAGTGAACCGGTCTCTTAGCTGATTCTTTTTTCTCCTTTGTCCTTAAGGGCTGTTCCTCACTTACGTACTCCTTGGACTTAACGTAGAATTTAAATATCGACCCCTTACCTTCTTTGCTTTCGACCCACAGGTCTCCACCCATTTTTACAACCAATTCTTTGCTGATACTTAGGCCAAGGCCCGTACCGCCATACTTTCTAGTGTTACTGGTATCACTCTGGACAAAACGATCGAAGATTGTCTCCTGGGCGTCTTCGGAAATACCTATACCAGTGTCAGTCACGGTAAACCATATTTCCATTTCACCTTCATTCTCAGACAGCGCCTCTGCAAAAATTGAGACCCCGCCCTCATGGGTGAATTTGATAGCATTAGACAACAGATTTGTCAATACCTGGCGCACATATCTTTCATCGCCTAAAACCAATGCTGGTACATCTGGCAACACCCAATATTTAACGGTAATATCCTTTTTCTTGGCAGGGATCGAAAACGTTGTTACGATGTCGTTCAGTAAGTCTTTAACACTATACGGCTCACAAGAGAGTTCTATCTTACCAGATTCAATTTTCGTGATATCCAGAATATCATCTACAATAAGTTTAAGTGAGGTCGCAGAACTGGAAATGGTTCTTAAAATATCTTTATGCTCTTCATCTAAATTGTTATCCAACGAATACTCTGTAAGTCCGATGATTCCGTTCAACGGAGTTCTGATTTCATGGCTCATATTCGCCAGAAAGTTATTTTTAATGGTGTTTGCATCTTCAGCAACCACCAATGCCTGAATTAAGGCTTCTTCGACTTCTTGTCTTTGGTTAATTTCTTTTCTCAATTCTGAAGAACGAGCATTGACTAAAGATTCAAGTTCTTGCCGTTTTCTAACTACACGCTTCTCACGGAGCCATAATAAAAGAAATATGAATCCCAAGCCGGCTATTACCATTAACGACCTAAACCAAAACGTCTGATAATAGTGCGGTTCTACAATAATCGCCAACCTTGCTTCTTCTGACCATTCTGATGAAAGTCTTCCTTTGGACTGAAAAACAAAGTCAAATGATCTGTCCGCAGGTATGTTCTGATAGGTTGCTTTACCCACGGATTTTACTTCTGTCCAGTCTTTATCATGCCCTTCAAGTTTGTACCTATAAACGACATCATCTGGCCTGAGATAGTCCAGAGCAGAAAAGGCAAGCGTAAAATTATTTTGTTCACAATCAAGGGTAAGCGATTCTAATAATGAGATATCTTTTACAACTCCATCACTATCTACTGCATCGATAGGCTCCCCATTGACCGATAAACTGATAAAAGTAGGTCTTTGAGTCACTTGGTAGTCGATAATATCATCGGGACTAAACGTAGTGATTCCACTCAAACCTCCCATTAGAATTTTCCCATTGGAACTCATGGAACTGGCCTTCGGTGAAAATTGATTCCCCTGAAGTCCGTCAGAAATATCATAATTCCTTATGGAAAAGCTATCCTGCTCACTATCTACTTTAAACAATTTACTGGCTCCTTGATTGGTCGAAAGCCACATATCACCATGAGTATCCTCGATTATGGATCGAATATCATTCGAGGCAAGCCCATTCTTTTTATCCAGATGATGCAACACTGAGCCTTCATTATCTATTGCCAATACTCCATCTTGCTGCGTTCCTAACCAAATTCGGTTATGCGTATCTCTATAAATCACATTTATGGGAATTTCGGCAGCAATACCTTCTCCGATGTCCGTCAGCTCTACTTTAATCAGAGCCCCACCTTCAAATTGATAAAGACCCTTCTCGGTGGACACCAATATTCGATCACCCAGCTTTTTGATGTCACTGATCTTTGGCTGGCCAGAAAAACTCTGTTCTTCTCCAAAAAATGGAACCTCAGTCAGCACACGATTAACACTTGAATATATCTTAACACCTTGAGTAGCTGTTCCCAACCATAAATTGTCTTCTTCATCAGCCATTACGGAAAGAATCTCTAAACCCTTTAGCTCATCAGGCATAACATACTTAAATGAGCTACCCCCTCCAGTCCATTTGACCAGTCCATCATCTGTGCCAAGCCATAGATAGTTGGCGCTGCATTGAGCAATCGATAAAACTTCACTAACCCTTTCAGTTATAGCTGGATCGAACGGGTAGTGCTTAAAGGTATTGGTGACTGAGTTATATCTTGAAATTCCTTTCCTAGAACCGATCCAATTATCCCCAGATCTTGAAGAAACAATGGAAAAAACATTGTAATCCATCAAGTCACTTGCTGTTCCTTCTTCTTGAGACTGGCCTATATAATCAAACAGATTATCTGCCTTATGAAAATAGTTGATGCCAGAGTTTGGTGTTGTCATCCAAACCGAACCTGATTCATCCTGATAAACATCGCGAATCACCTTATCAGAAAGTGAAAAACCATTGTCAAAATCGTATTGATAAGACCTTACTGTTTTATTGATCAGGTCGAGTACATTTATTCCATTCATAGTAGCCACCCAAAGCTCTGTTTTATCTACTAGCGAAAGATCATTGATAAAATCATTGTTCAGCGTGTATTGCCTGCTACTTGTAGAAAACCGATCGACTTTCTTATTAGTGACGCTATACCTTAAGACTCCATTACCCTTTGATCCCATCCATAGACTCTGTTCTATGGCCAATAGGCTGGTAATTTCAAACCGCTCACCAATTCCAACATTTGATAACCTCTTTCCTCTCAGCTCATACAGTCCTTCTGAGGTCCCTACCCATAAATTTGTCTGATAGAATTCAAGATCGTTCAGCCTCAGACGGTTTCCTTGCCTACCCTTAGCCACTATACTGGATGTCAATTCCAAAGTAGTCCCATCCAAAACTACTAGCTCATCATTATTGATAATCCATAAATCTCCATCCTCATCCTGGATAATATCATGTATGGTATTTATGGTCTCTCCCAAACCTTCCGAAGGCAATTGAATTCTTCTGAAAGTCTTGGTGTCTCGATTATAAAGGTTCAAACCATCTCTCGTTCCTATCCAAAGGCGATTTTGAAGGTCCTCAAAAAGAACCGTTACATGATCATTGCTAATAGTAGAGGTATCGGTTCGATCATTTTCATAGATATCAAACTCCGAATAATCCGTCATCCTGTTGAGGCCCTCTTCTGTACCGAACCAGAGAAATCCTTTGTAATCCTGTAAGGAAACAGTGGTTTTGTCACTTGACAAGCCGTAATCTGCGAAGAGTTGATAGAAAAATGGACTAGCCGATTGGGCTGAAATGCTTAAACAAGAACAGCATAGCATTATGCCGAGTAGTAGTAGTCTCATGTTCGTGGTCCAGGTGAATAAGCAAATTAGTACAAATGTGCCTTAAAAAAAAATTACAACTACCTGATTAACAGACGATACAATTACCTACTTTTTAGTACAGGCTAAAATGGAAAGTAAACTAAACACCCTTAATGAAGCGCTCTTCTTTATAAGCTGGATTCGGATATGTGTAGAATCCCTCCCCAGATTTAACACCTAGTTTCCCCACATCTATATAGCTTTTGAGCAAGGCGGCAAAGGACTGACTCTTCTTATCTGGCTGACTACTAGTGATATGCCATGCAGTATCGAGTCCTACGGTATCAAGCACACCGAATGGCCCCATATCCATTTTGAAATTACCCATCCAGCTGCGATCAATGTCTTCAATAGTACCTACATCCATGGTTTTGAGCGCACCTGCTGCACCAATCAGTGCCATTAACATATAGTTAAAAATGTAACCGGGGTTTTCCTTCTTTACAAATACGGGGGTTTGCCATAACTTCTCTCCCATCAGAAACAGCAAATCCGGAATCCAGGAAGCGGTGGCTTGATGAGGCATAATGTCCACTACATTGGCATAAAAGACATCGTGAAAATGAAAATTGCAAAATCGTTCTGGTCTTCCTGTTGCTTCGGCTAGATCAGATGGTAATAGGTATGAAGTATTTGAGGTAAACAGCGTCTTTTGAGGACAAAGTTTTCCAAACTGCTCCCAGACCTTCTTCTTAAGTTCGAGATTTTCGGTGACTGACTCATTCAGGAAATCCGCGTCATCGGCCGCCTCTTCAGCATTAGTTGTAAACGTAAGGCGTTGTTTTGCCTCCTCGGCCTGCCGCTCCGACAGCTTCTCATGCCTAATGAGCATCTTGAGAATACCCTCTTGGGTCTTGATAGCAGCGTCAAATGCCGATTCATTAATATCATATATAGTGGTTTGGAAACCACTGATTGCTGATTGCAGCCCCACCCTCAAGCCGAGCGTTCCCGCGCCAAGGATAAGTACTTTATTAATGTTCTCAATTTTCAATTCCATATGTTTTTGTTTAACCACCTCAGTCTTGGGTCACTCCTCCTTAAAAGGAGGAGACTTTGATAATTAGTCTCGTTAAACCTTACCTCTATCCATTGCCTTGACTGCATTGGCACCACAAGCCTTAACCGCATATATTAGGTTGGCAAAGCGTGGATCATTGGTCAATCCCTTTTTATACCGGGCATAAATCTGTTGTATAATCACCCCGATCTTAAATGCGCCAAAGGCATAGTAGTAGACCAGGTCCTTCAGGTCAAAACCTGTTTGTTCTCCATAGCGATCGGCAAACTGGGCTCTATTCAGGTTACCCGGCAACCAGGTCAGACTGAATGGTTTAAGGGCATCTGAATCATCTGCCTGGGCCCAATAGGCCAAAGATGTGCCCAAATCCATCAATGGATTACCAACAGTAGACATTTCCCAGTCCAATACTGCAATAATTTGGCTTAAATCATCCGGATCAAGTACCAGATTATCGTACTTATAGTCATTATGAATAAAACTGATATGCTCTTGTACGGGCAAGTGTTCTTCTAGCCATTTCGCCACAACATTCATTGATTCCAAGCTATCGGTTTCGGCTTTATAATAGCGTCTAATCCATCCTTCTACCTGCCGCTGCGTGTAACCCTCTGGCTTACCGAAACCGTCAAGGCCGACTGCCTTAATGTCCATAGTGTGCAAAGCCGATAAGTTGTCGATACAAGCTTGCGAAATAGACTTCATCAGGCCAGTACTGAGGTTAACATTCTTCGGAGGTCTTCCTCTTAGAATCACACCCTTTACGCGTTCCATCATATAGAATTCAGCACCAAGAACAGACTCGTCATTACAGAACAATATAGGTATCGGCACCTTTGGGTAAACCGGCTTTAACAAGGACAATACCTTGAATTCTCTGCTCATGTCATGACCTCCTTTAATGTCAGCACCGAAGGGAGGTCTTCTTAAGACATATTCTTTATTACCAGATTTGATCAGATAGGTGAGGTTAGAAAAGCCACTAGGGAACTGCGATACAGTGATCGCTCCTGAGAACTCCGGAAGGTGATCTGATAGATATGCCTTGAGAATACCAAGGTCTAACTCCTCTCCTTTTCTTATGTCCTTCGGTTGATCAATCATATTAAGTCATGGTCATTGCACGAAACGAAATTTGTCAGTGACGAAGCAATTTCCTTTCGCATTGGGAGACTCCTTCGGCAAAAAGCCTCGGAGTGACGTAAATCTTAAAGTCCATACGCTTTCAATATACTTCTAGCTAAACTAGACTTATGTACCTCATCAGGTCCATCATAGATTCTGGCACCGCGTTCATGTCTATACCAAAACGAAAGCAAAGTATCATCTGTAATTCCTAGTGCACCATGTACCTGGACGGCCCTATCTAAAACCTTCATCAATACATCAGCCACATAGAACTTAATGGTAGATATCTCCATTCTAGCGGCTTTACTGCCTTGCTCATCCATTTTCTGAGCGGCATGTAACACCATATATCGCGAGGCATTGATTTCTGCCCTGCTTTCCGCAATCCAGTTCTGAATGGTCTGTTGATGTCCCAGTTTTTTTCCTTCTCTCAATTCCCTACTAGCGGCTCGCTGACACATCATATCGAAAGCACGCTCACAGATACCAATCCATCGCATGCAATGGTGAATCCTACCCGGTCCCAGCCGTTGTTGTGCCAACATAAAGCCTGTTCCTGCTTTACCAATTAAGTTGGTTTTAGGCACTCGACAGTTATTAAACCTCACCTCAGAGTGACTCAGATACCCTCCTCCTTCATCACCCATAATCGAGATGTTTCGAATGTTCTCGAAACCTGGGTTATCTAAGGGTACTACAATCATACTTGCACGTTCATAGGCACTAGCATCTGGATTGGTTACGGCCATCACAATGGTAAAAGCAGCACCATCCGCAGCGGTGGTAAACCACTTATGTCCATTGATAACATATTCTTCTCCCTCCAAAACTGCCGTGGTCCCTAGATTTACGGGATTAGATCCAGCAAATTCAGGTTCCGTCATGGCAAAGCAACTTCGGATATCACCTTTGATCAATGGCTCAAGATATTTGGTCTTTAAGTCCTCCGAAGCAAACTGATGCATCAATTCGATGTTACCGATATCTGGTGCCTGGCAATTAAGTACATAGTGGCCCAAAGGTGTTCCGCCCAAAAGCTCTGAAATTTGAGCAAATTCCGTCATGCTCAGCCCCAGCCCTCCTTCTTCTTCAGAAAGGTATGGAGTCCATAGGCCTAAAGACTTGGCCTTCAATCGAAGCGCATCCAGTTGAAGCCGTGTTTCTTTCCATGGGCCATGAATCATTGGTAACTCCAAAGGACAAATCTCCTCTTCTATGAAGGTCTTCACCTTCGGATAGAGTGCATGGAGTTTATCTGTAGCGAATAGGTTGGTCATTGGTTATTGGTCAGTAGTTAATCGGTGACTAGGGCTTTTGATTCAAAATTCTTCATTCCTCATTCAACATTAAATAGTATACCCCCCATCCGCGGTAATCGCAGCTCCAGTGACAAACTTGGAAGCGTCACATGCCAAGAAGAGTGCTAAACCAGCAATATCCTCGGGTTGAGCCAGCATTGGTAAGGCCTGCTTCATCATTACCATTTTCAAAATCTTTTCATTTGAGGTCAGCGCTTCGCTAAATTTGGTTTCAATCAATCCTGGGCAAATGGCATTTGCCCGAATATTGTCAGGTCCCCATTCGCGTGCTAAAACTTTGGTCAATTGAATCATGGCGGCCTTACTCACTGAATAAAGTCCCAAGCCTTGGCCAGGGGTGATACCCTCAATGCTACTGATATTCACTACAGAACCACCGCCTCTGGATTTCATAGAACTATAGGCATATTTGGCGAGGTTCAAAGGACCTTTCACATTCACGTCCATAATCTTATCAAAAGCATCATCACCCGCATCCTGAACAGGACCGAATACAGGATTTGCTGCCGCATTATTGACTATGATGTCAATTCCTCCAAAAGTGCCGATCGTTTCCTCTGCCAATGCCTTGACTTGAGTGTCATCACCCATATGGCAGGCAATTCCTTTTGCTTTAAGGCCAGCAGCAACAAACTCATTGGCCACAGCTTTCACAGCATCCAACTTACGGCTGGAAACGACCACTTCGGCTCCTTGCTGGGCAAGTGCCTGAGCGATATACTTGCCAATTCCCTTACTGGCCCCTGTTACAATGGCCACCTTGCCATCCAACCTAAAATTCTCTGCGATCTGCATGGATTAATAGTTTTTATCTGCGTCAATGAAAGATAAATAATTAACTTGTTATGCTTGCAGAGTAAGTAGTTTTTCTCTTCAAGCCATAACAACCCAATCAATAATATGAAAGCTGTACAATTTGAATCCCTCGGGAAACCAACGGATGTTCTTCAAGTCGTTGACATTGCCATTCCACAACCTGCTCCAGGAGAAATCAGAATCAAAGTAACCAAAGCCAATATCATTCCTGCTGATATCATGTTCATTCAGGGCATGTATGGCATTAGGCCTCAAATTCCACAAATCGGTGGCTTTGAGGGTACCGGAACCATTGATGCCTGCGGTGACGGTGTGGATATGTCTGTCGGAAATGGGGTTATTTTTACGGCCTTAGGCTGTTGGGCAGAATATGTCTGTGTAGCTGCGAATAGTGTCATTCCCAAACCTCCTACAATGTCTGATGACGTGGCTTGTCAGGCATTCGTGAATCCTTTAACGGCATATGGAATGCTCATAGAAGCTGATCTTGAAGAAGGAGATTGGTTAATGCTTACCGCGGCCGCTTCGGCCTTTAGCAAATTTGTAATTCAAATCGCAGCCAGCAGAGGTATCAACGTCATTGGTACAGTCAGGAGTGACGACCAGAAGCAGGCCCTGCTTGACCTAGGTGCTGCTGCCATCATCAATGAAAAGACTGAAAACATCTACAAAGCTGTAAAAGCAGCCACTGGGGGAGCAATGGTAGGTGCTGCCTTTGATGCCGTAGGTGGTGAACTAGGAGACAAAGTGCTCAACGCACTTCAACCGGGTGGAAAACTATTGGTCTACGGCCTGTTAAGCCTACAACCCATACCGCTGAACAGTGGTCTTCTTATCTTCAAAAACCTAACAGTCAAAGGATTCTGGTTAACCACGTGGTTTACTGGATTATCGGGTGACGAAAGAAGAAGTATAGTACCTAAAATACTCGGGATGCTCACCGAACAGTCTCTTAGAGCTGATGTAGAAGCGCATTACTCGTTAGACGAAATTCATAAGGCCATTGAGCATATGGAAAGCCCTGGTCGAAAAGGAAAAATACTTCTCAACATCTCATGAACTCTTTACCCTCTAAAACTCCTTCCATGAAAACTAGACTAACCCTCGCCTTTTTACTCCTTTTTAGTGTAGCAGTATTTGCACAAAATGGGGCGACACTCACTAAAGGACAGCCTGCCTCAGTAGGCATGTCTGCCGAAGCCTTAAACAAAATCGATCAGCATGTGCAAGCCTACATGGATAACAATAAGTTGCCGGGTGGGTCATTTATGGTAGCCAAAGAGGGAAAAGTAGTTTACAACAAAAGTTTTGGCTATCGCGACTCAAAAAACGAGCAGGCTTATGGAGAAGGAGATATCTGGCGACTTGCCTCCATGACCAAGGCAGTCACAGCAGTTTCTATTATGCAACTCTATGAGCAAGGAAAGATTGGCTTAGACGATCCAGTTCACAAGTATATTCCAGCCTTTAAAGATCAAGTAGTATTAGACGAATTCAACAAGGCAGACTCCAGCTATACAACTGTACCAGTTGAAAAAGATGTGACCATAAGAAATCTGCTGACACATACCTCAGGCATTGTTTACGGCAGTTTTAACCCAGGAAAACTAATGGCAGTCTATCAGAAGTTTGATATGAATGTGGGCTTTTCGCATGAGACCTGGACTACAGAAGAATGGATTAATAGACTGGCGAAAGTACCATTGGCGCACCAGCCCGGAGCCAGATTCTCTTATGGTCTGAACATGGATGTGCTCGGTAGAATCATCGAAGTTGTATCAGGAACAACATTAGACAAGTACTTCAAGACCAACATCTTCGATCCACTGGGAATGAAAGACACCTACTTCTATCTGCCTGAAAACAAGTTTGATCGATTGGTTGGTGTATATGCGAACCTTGGAGATCGATGGGTGACAGTAGAAGAAATGGGCAGGACTCAGGGTACTGATTATCCCAAAAAAGGTCCCCGGAATGTATTTGCCGGAGGTGCCGGCCTCTCCTCAACTATAATGGACTATGCGATTTTTATTCAAACCTTGGTATCCGGTGGTGGAAAGATCCTCGGAGCTGATGCCTTGGCCGAAATGAGCAGAGACCAAATGCCAGATGTCATTAATGATTACAAGCCCGACAGGTATCAGATGATTGGCAGTGCATTCGCATTAGGGTTCACCGTCTATCTTGATTCCCCAACTAAGAAAAGTCCTAAAAGTTCTGGCACCTACGAATGGGGTGGTTACTTCAATACTAAGTTCTTTATTGACCCTAAGGAAGAGATGATTTTTGTCGGTATGACGCAAATCGCAGGCTTCAATAATAATGCCTTTTGGGAAGACATGTACAAGTTGATATATGAGTCGATAGAAGATTGATATTTGCTTAAACGAATAAGCAATTAAAACAACCAACACAATCGCTTTTATCAAGTATTTGAAAAAAATTAGAAAATTTTTATTCTATTTAACTACTTGTATATCAAATATTTAAAACATGACTAAATTTTCTTTTTGAGATTTCTCGCAACTTATCATTTGGATTTACGAAAACCATTTTAATACATTTGCAGCACAGAAAAACGAAATGACAAAAAACTATTTACATAGCACATGCCCGTCACAAGGCTTCAACCTGATAACTCAGGATGCATATGTAACCCGGCTTGGGGAAAGTTAATTTTCGACAAAGAAATTGACAACCCGGGCCATATGGTTCGGGTTTTTTTGTGCGTAAAAACTAAGTAAGAAAATGCAATTAGTACAAATACATATTGCCAGTTCGAATACACCAAACCAAAGTCTCTATGATTTTGGGCTGCGTGCTGTATATGGAATTCAAAAGGTCGATCAAATGAAGACTTGACAAAACCGATGTATTGGTTTTGAAAAGCCCGACCTGTTGAAGGTCGGGCTTTTTTTTGATCAGTCGAGTTCGTCTAAGAGGATTAGGACACTATTCTCATAAGGTAGAAATAGAGGTTCGAATCCTCTACTCGATACACACGTCAGGGTGGCCGAGTGATTAGGCACTGGTCTGTAAAACCAGCTAGGAGGGCCTGTCTGCCAACAGAGGCAGGCAGGGTTCAAGTCCTGGAGAGTTGACTGGAGTCGGTATACCCTCCCCTTGGGGAGGTGCTCGAAGAGCGAAGGGGTAAAACGTGAAGCTAGTTACCCCGAAAGAAACTAAGAAGCTAAAGGAGAGGCAGAACGAGTGTCTCCTGATTTAGAGAGAGGTTGAAGGCCTCAAGCAGTCTTTCGTTCAGGCTGTGATGTTTGTAAAAGCTCTAAAGTGAATAGCAGGTTATTCTGCCATGCAGCTTGTTGATCTCAAGCCTGATGAAGGAATAACCTAAACGGAAATATAGCTCAATGGCAGAGCTACTCCCTGTTAAGGAGAAGGTTGTTGGTTCGAGTCCAGCTATTTCCGCATATGGAAATGCGATAACGATGGAGAGTTATGTCGGTCTGTAAAACCGATGCCGAGCGCTGAATAGGTTCGAATCCTATCATTTCCACCAGAGGGCAAGGCTCATGAGCCCCCCTTCTGCCTCAGTGGTGAAACAGGCATACACAGCAGTTTTAGAAACTGCCTCCACAAGGATTGTAGGTTCGAATCCTACCTGAGGCACGGGAATTAAGTTCAGGTATAAGGCCTGATGAGGGCTTCGATATAGCCCCATAGTATCCTTGCTAATAGGCATGGATATGCTTCTTGTGAGTGGACTAATCTCCCACCATAAATTACGCTTAGGACGGAGGTTCGAATCCTCCCCTCGACAAGGTCGGGGTAACTCAGTTTGGTTAGAGTAAAGCACCCTTTTGAAACGGGGAATGGACTGTTAATCCATCAGAAGTGCTGACTTCTCTAAAAATCAGCAACACCAGGATGTGGTGTTAGACCGACCCCTCAAACTCTTGGGAATGAGGAACATTTTGAAGATACCGGGTAATCAGGATACCGCTTGTCGCAGTGTTTGACTTCCAGTACAAAACTGAAAGGAGAATTGGATATCAGCCAATTCATACCGATCACGCTTGTGCCAGAACTCAACCATGAATTCAGGCTCAATGAAAGCCCCGTCTCTGAAAGATGGTCGGTCTACATCACCCCTATTAAATGAAATTATTTGGCCAATAGTGATAATAAATAATTAACCGAGGCAGAGCCTCACAAATTTTAGAAAAATGAAAAGGATACGAATTAACCAAGGCAAAGTAGGGCTTGTCTTCAGAAATGGAGACTACCAAGATGTACTTACTGCAGGCAAGCATTGGGTATCTCTTTTCGACTCAGTAGTCGAATACGATATGGTCAAGCCATTCATTGCACCCAAAACAATTGACTTGTACTTACATGATCAAAAGCTTATGGGCATGCTAGACATAGTTCAGGTAGGTGACAATGAAATTGCACTGAAGTACAAAAGAGGAAACTTCAGGGAGGTGCTGACTCCAGGTACCTACGTGTACTGGAAAGGATTGATTGACTACAGCTTTGTGAAAGTAGATCTATCAAAAATCGAGATTACTGAAGATGTAGCACTAAGTGTCAAAAAAGATAGGTCACTTGTTCCCTACATCAGAGTATGCAAAGTAGAAAGCTACGAAAAGGCGGTTTTAATGGTCAACGGAGCCTTCTACAAACAACTCGAGCCTGGAGATTACTACTTCTGGAAGAATGAAATTGCCATGAACATGTTGAAAGCCGACATGCGGCAGGTTCAAATGGAAGTGACAGGTCAGGAAATTCTGACTAAAGACAAAGCGGCTTTGAGAATCAATTTTTATGGACAATACAAGGTCAAAGATATTATCAAGGCCTTGGTTGAAAATAAAGATTTCGAGAAACAGCTCTATGTGTTGATGCAAATCGCTCTAAGAGAGTTTGTCGGAAAGTTCACTTTGGACGAGCTGCTTGAAGAGAAAGACTCTCTTGCTGACTATGTAAAGAAAGTGCTTGAGGTGAAAGCCAAAGATCTGGGAATTGAGATCAGGGACTGTGGTGTCAAGGACATCATTTTGCCCGGTGAAGTAAAAAACATCATGAACCAGGTATTGGTAGCACAGAAACAGGCACAGGCTAATGTAGTGGCTAGAAGAGAGGAAACTGCTTCTACCAGAAACCTACTGAACACCGCCAAATTGATGGAAGACAACGAAATGTTGTTCAAGTTGAAAGAGATGGAATATGTTGAAAAGATTGCTGATAAAGTGAGCAACATTTCTCTCTCAGGTGGTAACAAGGTTATCGATCAGTTGAAAGAAGTGTTCACTGGTTTTAAATAATGGCTTCCGGGCATAGTCCCGGAGCCTTAAAACAAAGAAAAATGAAAAATATAGATACGCTTAAACCATCCTTAAGAAAACGCCAAAAGCGTAGAGACAAGCGCATGCATGAAGAGTTAATCGAATGCTATCGTGTGGGTGGTAGATGGCAGGGGAACAAACGCAAAGGCTACGACAAGTGCCATGCGAACAACCCCGACAACTACCGAAAAAAAGAGGGTATAAAACTAAGAAGTGGTGGTACTAAGTGTCAGACTGACAATCTACAGCCACTCATTAGATTCCTTGCCAAACATGAGGGCAAGTTTTGGAATAAGGTTTATGCCCAACTATGCCAAAGAATGGATAAAAATAGTGTTCTGGGCCAACACGTCTTTGACCACATTTCTGACTTTGTGCACACCAACGTATCCATTGAAAGGGGCAAAATAATGTCAATTGGAAGATGGGGTGGGCAATATGAGTTAAACTCCTATTGGCATTCGGTTTTTTATGTACACCCTAAAAGTGGGCAACTATTAAAAGTGAAAAAGAAAATTAAGAGAAACTAAGGGCAGCAAAACTCTGCCCTCTGAACTATTGAAAAAAATGGACATCTACGAAGAATACATAGAGGGTCTAATTCAGTTGGCAGAAGAAGCCATTGACGATGATAATCTCATCGAAGCTAAAAATCTTTTAGTGAGTGGTCTAATGGAGGAACCGGGTTATCCGAAACTTCACTACATCATGGGCAGACTATATCACTATGATATTGAAAATCCAGCACTGGCCGAAAGACACTATCAATTGGCCATAAAGTTTGACTCAACATATGAAAGTGCTTATGCCGACCTCGCCTGGTTGTATATAAAAAAAGAGAAGTACAAAGGGCTAAAGTATTGGATGAAAAAAGCCAAGAAAGTTGATGAGATCAGTAAGGCCTTTGTCTACGAAAACCTGGGCAAATCAGCAGAAGCAGAAAAAAGGTATACAAAAGCTATCAAACACTTCAAAAAGGCATTGATTCATTCATTGAATGACAATGAGTCAAGCAGGCTGAAGAAGCATATCAAAAGAAATAAGTATAAAACTAAGGCGAAAGGCGGCAAGCAAAACGCCTCTAAACAATAAGATCATGGCATCAAGAAAGTTAACAGGTAAGGACCTGAAAAAGCTAGGGTTCCCAGAAGGGAGAGCCATTGGCGAAGCCATGCGAGTAATGGAAATTGCCTATAAAGGCAAGTCGATACTTCACAAAAAATCCATGCTCAAAAAGGTGTTAACAACCCCTGCTCTTTATGCAAAGCATGAAACGCTCGGACCCGTTGCCACCGCATTGATGATTAGTGAAATTTCAAATAAACCATTGGAAATGCGTCAAAAGAGAATTCCTTATGCCATTTATGGCGGTGAAGGAATTGAACCTGGCGCAATCAACCAAATGGAGATTGCAATGAAGTTGCCTGTCACAAAATCTGGCGCTTTGATGCCAGATGCACATCAGGGATATGGCTTGCCGATTGGAGGTGTACTTGCCACCGAAAACGCGGTGATCCCCTACGGTGTAGGTGTTGACATTGGTTGTAGAATGTGTATGACTCTTTACGACATCCCTCCCGCCTATGTGCATCAGAGCACAGAAGCGCTGGAAAAAATGCTATTGGACAATACACGCTTTGGCCAAAGTTCATTTAAGCGCCCGATGGAGCACGAAGTGCTTGACAACAGTCTTTTTAATGAGATCAACATCATTAAATCATTGAAAGACAGAGCATGGAGCCAGATTGGGTCTTCTGGTAGGGGAAACCATTTTGTAGAATTCGGCATTGGAGAAATCTTAACCGATGACAATGAAATGGGCTTACCCAAAGGCAAATACCTATCGGTACTCTCCCACTCAGGATCGAGGGGACTTGGTGCGAATATCGCAAGACATTACACTAAGTTGGCCATGGACATGACCAAGTTACCGAGCGAAGCCAAGCACCTGGCCTGGCTGGATCTGAACTCAGAGGCAGGTCAGGAATACTGGCTTGCCATGAATTTGGCTGGTGATTATGCCTCAGCATGCCATCATCAGATTCATGAAAGGTTGGCCAAGGCACTTGGTGAAAGGCCACTGTGCATGGTTGAAAACCATCACAACTTCGCCTGGAAAGAGGAAGATGGTGATGGCAATGAAATCATTGTTCACAGGAAAGGGGCCACTCCAGCTGGAGAGGGAGTAATGGGAATTATTCCCGGTTCTATGACTTCTCCTGGTTTTATTGTTAGAGGCAAGGGCGTTCAGGCTGCTGTCAATTCTGCCGCACATGGGGCGGGAAGATTGATGCCGAGAACAAAAGCCAAGCAGACATTGTCGAAAAAAGAGGTAAAACAGCACATTAAAAAAGCTGGGATTACCTTGATCGGCTCTGGCCTGGATGAGGCACCACAAGTGTATAAAGACATTCATCAAGTAATGGATCGTCAGAAAGAGCTTGTGGATGTAGTTGGCACCTTCCAGCCCAAAGTGGTCAGAATGTGTGGAGCCAATGAAGCCAAAGGTGGCAGACTGGAAGTAGACTAAAAAGGGCAGGTATCGTTTCATACCTGCCTTTTGTTATAAGCGACTACTAGTTTCTGCCAGCCATTACACCACCATCAACATCCCAGATAGCACCAGTAACCCAACTCGCTTTCTCAGAGAGCAAGAATGTGATTGCATTGACTACATATTCTCGCAAAGTTTCTGAAAAGTCATTATACTTATAAAAAACACACAACCATGAAACCACGACTCTTTATTGGATCGTCAGTCGAAAACCTCCAAACTTCATACGCTATACAACAGGGCTTAGAGTATGATGCCAATGTCACAATTTGGAATCAAGGAGTTTTTAGACTCTCTGAATCTAGTCTTGATTCTTTGATAAACGAGTTAGATAAAACAGATTTTGCAGTATTCGTTTTCCAACCCGATGACATCACTATTATTCGCGATAAAAAAGTCAATACCATTAGAGATAATCTTGTCTTTGAGCTTGGACTATTCATTGGGAAGTTAGGTAAGGATCGGGTCTACTTTCTATTACCAAGGCAAACTGACCAATTACACTTACCCACCGACCTCCTTGGGATAACTCCAGGCTATTTCGATGCCAGTAGAGATGATGGCAATGTAAACGCTGCGGTAGGTCCCTTTTGTAATCAAGTTAGGACAAGAATGAGAGATTTCATGATTGAAAACCTATCGGACATTCAAAATGAAAGTCTGGCGGCAAGAAAAATAGTATATGAAAAACAGCCTGGTTGGGAATATGATCTAACACAACAACTATTAAACGATAAGATTCAAGAAATTCGAATCGGTTATTCTGAGTTAAAAAATGGATTAGTTGTTCAAAGAAGTAAAAGAATGAGTGGAAAGGAATTCTTTGATTGGTATTCTGTATCTCTTACTGATTTTACAAAATTATCGGAGGTCTTCGTAAAGGCTTTCGAAGAGTTGAACGAATCTTATGGTGAGCCTGGACAGAATGGTAGTGCGCTCGGTATAAAAACAGCGATCGACCGGCTACTTCAAATTTCGAAAGAGGCACTCGCATGGGAGTATGAACTTGAGACCATTGAACCTCCTGACGAGTTAATTCAAGCAAAAAATTTACTCTCTGGATGGTCAAGAATGATTCTTGACAAAATGGAAGAACTAATATCACGAGTAGACAACTTAATTGACATTTTAAATGACAAGTCCAATAATCAAACCGAAATTCGCATAGTATTAGAATTAGAAGTACCAGAAAACATAAAAAGGGTTACTAATGTCTTTAGAGACTACGACTTCTCTCTAGATTATTAGTAGTAAAGTCACTTTGTTTTCTTAATCCCATATTCCTTATCATAAAACTCCATGATGGGCTGAAATGGGCCATACTTATGTTGCTCTGGCGTAAAACTATCAACCCAGGGGCCATAGGGAGTAGATACCGGCTTTAGTTTCTTATCAGGGAAGTCTGTCTCAGGATTTGATTTTTGGGGTCTTTCAAAACTATTAATATAAGCCGCTACATGGTAGGCCTCTTCATCACTGAGCACAGGATTATCTAGCGTAGCCAATAGATAAGGCATATTGCCTTTAATGAATTCGGCTGCCGTGATCACACGATGCATACCCGCCCCATGATTATAGCTATCTGCACCCCATAAAGGTGGATAGAGGTATTTCTCCTTTGCAGATGGTCTTTGTCCCTGCCCATCTTCCATATGGCAGGTTTGACAGTGCTTGATATAAACCTCTTTCCCCCTCACAGGATCAGCCGCTTCATTGGGCAGCTCTACTTTTGCAAAGCCTTTGAATTCCGCTTCTCGTTCCTCTGGCACATCTTCGCTCAGCCATTCCATATATGCGATGATCGCTTGCATTTCCAGACTTCCTTCCGGTAGTACTTCGCCATCCATACTCCGTTCCATACAGCCATTGACGCGCTCTATTAATGAACCCATCTTGTTTTCTCTACCCCTGAACTGTGGAAAACGGTTGGCGACTCCCACAAAGGATGCCGAACCTGACTTTCTCCCGGCATCTAAATGGCAACTCTGGCAACTGAGGTTGTTCCCTGCGAGTCGATTCTTGACTTCAGGAGCTAGTGGTCCTATATGCTTACTGGTCTCAGTGATAATTTCATATCCTAGGCGTAC
Source organism: Roseivirga sp. (assembly GCA_965230105.1). Classification (GTDB taxonomy): domain Bacteria; phylum Bacteroidota; class Bacteroidia; order Cytophagales; family Cyclobacteriaceae; genus Roseivirga. The sequence continues at coordinate 138,454 of CBDDKG010000013.1, forward strand.
GAGGTTATCACCTGGGTTCTCCCCTAAATCAGTCTTTGCACTACGGGGTTGCCAGTTTTCTGGAGAGACAGCCTCAGAATGAATCCATTGAGGATTTGTCCATAAGACTATGAGAAAAATGAAGGAAAGAAGAACTAAAGCAAAAACTCCATAGACGGCCTGAGTGGTTGTGTATAAGAGTTTTTCTAAGTCCATAGATCCATATACGAATTTCTAAAAGGTATAGGCTAAGATCAGATCACTGTGGAAGAAATCAGCCCGGTTGATTCTAAAGTTTTCGCTAATGACTTCAGGCCCGGTTAAAAACCTATTTGCCAAATAGAGCTCTAGTGAAAGCCCCTTCAGTGTCCCTTCCTTGCGACTATATTTGACTGAAGCGTCTAAATGCAGATGTGAGGGAAGACCCAGTTTATTCTGGACAGAACTTTCTTGACCCGGAGTGTCGTGCCATCCAAGACTGGTGAAAAACCGAATATCTCTACTTTCTTTATTCCAATTCCTAGTCCATTTCGCCATAATGGAAGTGACATTACTCAAACCCTCCACTCTGGTTCTCCGCTGAAAGGTATAGAACGGTTCACGCCCCCATTCCCGGGGTAACTGAAACCTCCCATCTGGGCCAATGACTGAGTAATTCAATTGAAAAGACTGATTTTCAAATTTCTTTTCTACCCTAAGTCCAAAATAAACGGCATCGGTTTCTTCCAAGACATAAGCCAAGGCGGGATCGCTATTGCCACCATTACCTACGCGTGTCTGGTATATAAACATGGCTCTTGCGGTCAGACCATTCTCAAAGTTTGCAACAGGCTCTATTAAAAAATTGTTGAAAACGTTGTGGACGTAATAGTTCCAAACATCAAGGCCAAGCTTCTCTGAAAATTGAAAATTCAGGTTTGATATTAAAAGGTAGTTCGAGTTTACATTGCCAGGAAATCGGCTTGGAACACCTGCCTCTGCAAAACCTGTGGCTACCAAGCCAATGGTCTCACCAATGTTGTCAAAGCGTCCTGAAAACCTTGGGGCAATTTGATCAATATAACCGAACTGAAATTTAAAGCGATCTCTTTCATACTGATACCATACACCTTGTAAGGCATTAGGAAAGGGCCAGGGTTCTGGATTGATAATTGGAGTTTCCTTCAAAAACCTGCCTATCGTGAAATTGTGATTGCCAAAATTCAGGTCGGCATAAAGTTGACTTAGAAGACCGTCAACTCGTCCATCCAAATAGTTAGGATGCCAAAGATTTGCCTCGAAAATTGGCCCAGAACCGGTTAGAGGATCACGCTTTGTAATATTGTCAATGCCATAATGAATCAATCCATTCACTTGTCCTCCTACTGTGAGCCATGGACTTATATTATTTTTATACTTCAGAAACCCATACGAGACCGCATTAGAAAAATCGGCCAAATCCCCTTTATTGGCCGTCCGCATATGACGAAACTTAAAAGCACCGCTTAAATCGTTTTGCTCTTGACCTAGTGCCGAAAAAAATGAAAGGAATAGAAGTAGGAAAAAAAGTGTCTGTCTCAAGTCTGAAAATTTCCCCCAATTAATGAGGTAATTTGTTCCTAAGCAAACCGTAGACATAAGTACCTAGCAATCCTGAGGCAATCGCCACCAGCATTACCAGGTATCCATTCCCTACTTGAACAAACAATGGACCTGGGCAAGCACCCGTCAAAGCCCATCCCAAACCGAAAATTGTGCCACCAATTAAGTACCTGGCATAAGAGAATTTCTTCGGGGTGATTTCTATTGGGTCACCAGAAAGGGACTTCATCTTGGTTGTCTTAATCACTCTTGTTACAATGATGCCCAGTACTACAGCAGAGCCAATTACTCCATACATATGGAAGGATTGGAATTTGAACATTTCGAAAATTCTGAACCAAGAAATTAGCTCAGCTTTTGTCAGTACTACGCCAAAGACTGTTCCTAGGACTAAATATTTGAAATACTTCATAACTGTCTTAAAGGCTTAAAACTGAGGGAAGAATTAACCAGGTCATTAACAAACCACCTGCGAAGAAACCAATCACGGCCAACAAGGAAGCTGGTTGTAAGTCACTTAAACCACTGATGGCATGCCCCGAGGTACAACCACCTGCATAGCGTGTTCCAAAGCCTACCAAAAAGCCTCCAAGCACTATCATTATCAGGCCTTTTGCAGAAAGTAGCGACTCAAAATTGAAGATTGCCTCAGGCATCATACCGACTCCCGGATTCTCAACGCCCAGTGCAGACAACTCCGCAATTGTTGAATCACTAATGGCAACAATATTCGAATTCATCAGATACTGGCTGGCGATAAAACCACCAAGGACTGTACCGATAACAAAAACGATATTCCACATCTGCTTTCTCCAATCGAAGTCGAAGAATTCACAGGATTTTCCAGCCCCCATTATGGAGCAGATATTCCTGAAATTGGCTGACATTCCGAAGCTATTTCCGAAATAGATCAGCCCAAACATGACAAAAGCAATCACAGGCCCTGCCACATACCATGGCCAGGGCTGACTAATAAATTCTAACATGTCTCGATTTTATTTTCTAGTCTAGTGTGCTTGGGCAGACGAAATCTGTTACAGGAATACCTTCCTTTACTATGGCCCCAAAGCCACCTGCAACATCAATTACTTTGTCAAAACCTCTAGACTTTAAGATGGAAGCGAAGATTACAGATCGATATCCACCCGCACAGTGAATATAATACTCTGTATCCTTGTCTATTCGGTGCATCTCATTGTTAATGAAATCCAATGGTGTATTCTTAGCCTTCTCAATATGCTCAGCTTGGTACTCACCCGGTTTTCTAACATCAAGTACATTAATGGTTTCCGTTTCCAGTTTCTCTTTAAGTACTCCTGCACTCACAGAAACCAACGTATCGATTTCTTTACCTGCTGCTTTCCAGGCTTCGATTCCACCCTTAAGGTATCCCAAGGTGTTGTCATACCCCACGCGTGATAACCTGGTGATGACTTCTTCTTCTCGACCATCATCAGCAAGCAAAACGATCGGCTGTTGTAAATCAGAAATTAAGGCACCGACCCAAGGAGCGAAACTTCCATCAACGCCAATAAATATGGAATTAGGGATAAATCCGTTGATAAAATTAGATTGATGACGTGTATCTAGCACAAGCGCACCCTCATGGTTCGCCATCGCTTCAAAGGTCTCCACATCAAGTGCTACGTTCCCTTTGGCCATAACAGCATCCAAACTGTCTACACCTGTTTTATTGAGCATAGCATTTTTGGCGAAGTATTGAGGCGGTGGTAAAATACCCTCTGTGACTTCTTTAATAAACTCCTCCTTACTCATATCTGCTCGGAGCGCGTAGTTGACCTTCTTCTGATTACCCAAAAGATCGGTAGTTTCTTTGCTCATGTTCTTTCCACATGCTGAACCAGCACCATGGGCCGGATAAACTATCACCTCATCTGGCAGTGTCATGATTTTATTACGAAGACTATCATAGAGCATACCAGCTAAATCCTCTTGACTCAAATCAGACTTTACTGCTAAGTCAGGTCGACCCACATCTCCAATAAACAATGTATCTCCACTGAAGATAGCATGCTCCTTGCCCTGCTCATCGATCAGCAAGAAAGTAGAGCTTTCTGGGGTGTGGCCCGGTGTATGAAGTACTTTAATCTTTACATCTCCCAATTCGAAAACCTCATTGTCTTGGGCTTCATGAATATCGTATGCCGTTTGGGCACCCGGTCCATAGACAATTGTAGCACCCGTTTTCTTCGCGAGATCCAGATGTCCCGAAACAAAATCTGCGTGAAAATGAGTCTCAAAAATGTATTTGATAGTAGCCTTGTCCTTTTCAGCTTTGGCCAAATATGGATGTGTTTCACGTAAGGGGTCTATAATCGCTACTTCACCTTTACTTTCTATGTAGTAAGCACCTTGTGCCAGGCAACCCGTATAAATCTGTTCTATATTCATTGTTCTCTTTTTCTTTCTCTACAGTCCTAAGACATTCATATTTCAAATTACGTTCCTTGATCAATCAAAGACTGTAACTCTTGTTACACTAGGCATTTGTTTGCAAGGCTAGCCTTGCCCGAGACTCCTCCACTTCTTCGGACAGGCAGTATTTCACCGCATCGTCCGTTGTTAGAAAGAAGGTTTCTCCTGATTCGGTATTTACCAAATCGTTCATATGGAGCGCATCTCTCACCGGCCCAATCACCTCTGCAAATAAAAGTGTAATCTCCTTTTCCTTCAAGGATTCTATCAGATCTCTGACACCAATAATTCCTGTTGCATCCATATGCACTACAGAAGCGGCATCTAAAATCACAAATTTCAATTTCTCACCTCTTTTCAGCGCCTCATTGATGATCCTCTCTTTGATGGTTTGAATATTAACAAACACAAAAGGAACATCTACTCTTACGATCATCAGTTCATCCCAAGTTTCCAGATCACTAAAGCGCTTAAGGTTTCTATATTCCGAGAAGCCATTCACTCTGCCTAACAGTGCCATATGCGGATTTGCCGCTTTGAAAAGGAGTATAAGGACGGACAGTATTATTCCTGAAACAATCCCTGGTACCATACCAAATATTAAAGTGACCAAAGCCGTAGCCAGCAGTAGCCCAAGCTCAACCTTGTTTGTCTTCCAAAGCGTGAGCACATATTTAGTGTCGATTAAACCTGATACAGCCACCATAATAATAGCTGCCAGTATAGCATGTGGTAAGTGATAAAATAAAGGCGTTAAGAACAGCAGCGTCAACGCAACCAAAACAGCACTAATAATTGAGGCCAATGGTGTCTGTGCCCCTGATTGTTCATTGACTGCGGAACGTGAAAAGCCTCCAGTAACTGGGTAACTTTGAAACAATGAGCCTATAATATTGGCTGCCCCAAGTGCGATCAGCTCCTGATTGGGTCGCACTTTATAATTTCTTCTTTTCGATTCAATGGCTTTGGCGACAGAGAAGGCTTCCATATAGGCGACCACCGCAATGGTCAATGACAGAGGCAGGAGTTGCTCCACTAATTCCCACGATACATTGGGAATAATAAGTGTGGGTAGTCCCTGAGGAATATCCCGAACAACACTCACACCCTTTTCATCCAAGCCTAAACCAAAAACCAGGAGTATACCTAATACGACCGCAATCAATGCACCTGGGATTTTAGTACTTATTCGCTTTGACAGTTTGATAAAGATAATTCCGGCAAGACCAATGATGAGCGTAGCCCAATGAACTTCATTTATCTTTTCGAAGGCACTGGCTAAGATCTTATGTATTTCATGTCCCCTGGTGACATCAATTCCCAGAAGGTATTTCAGTTGGTTTAAGCCAATAATAAGAGCTGCGGCAGAGGTAAAGCCGCTAATCACTGGTTTAGATAAGAGGTTGGTAATAAACCCCATTCTGATAAGGCCCAAGGTAAACTGAGCCACACCCATAAATAAGGCCAGCATAATGGCAAAAGTGATGTAAGCATCAGTTCCTTCAGTTGCAAGTACCGAAACACCAGTTGCTACAAGCAGTGAGTCCATGGCTACGGGCGCCACAGACAGTTGACGAGATGTACCAAAAATTGCATAAATGATTTGTGGCACAACGGAAGCATAAAGACCATAAACAGGAGGCAAACCAGCAATTAAAGCGTAAGCCATTCCCTGGGGAATCAACATCACCCCTACGGTCAAACCCGCAAATAGGTCATTGCTCAGATATTCCTTCTTGTAATTGGGTAACCAGTTAAGTATTGGAAAAAATTGCTTCAATCGTTGATTCATTAAACGACCACACAAAAGTAGCGTGATTCATTTGTTCAAAAGTAACCAAAGTTACTAAAGCTCTACCACAGCGATTTGGTAGGGTATATCGAGTGTCAACAATGGGGATAACGCTCAGGCTCATTAGGAACCGTCTATTCATCTCCCCATTGCAAATTCTAAGCTTTTTTCGAAATTCTATAATGTCTTTAGAAAAGGGATTTTTGAGGCCAAATACCCACTTGGATAAATACACCATCGCTACAGGCATAATGAGTGGTTCGGTGTTCGCATTGAGCTTCTACGGGCTCCTCTATATGTTCCGAGAAGCTTTGCGCATCATGACCAGTTGGTTTGGTGGCATGACCTTGCTCGAACTTTCTCCTAGAGAAAACTTCCTGTACAACCTCTTCTTTGCCTCTATAGCACTGATTTTTGGTCTGCAAGTTTGTTTCAAATTTATCATTGAAAACAACATAAATCACCGTAACAAGAAGCTGAGGTTTAGAAAAAGACAATCTACTAACGACATCACGTCCTTGAGCTCAGTTTTTCTGTTCTTTTTCGCTAAAACTGGTACTGTCCTGGGTATCATGTTTCTGGCAATCCCCCTGCAGTATGATATAAATCCGATGATGGATTTTCCGCTATTTTTCATACTTGCACCCATCACATTATTCCTGAATGTATGGATGACAATGACCCGGACATTAGGAAAAAAAGGTCAGAAGTGGATGATTATGTCATTCGGTCTAATTAGTATTCTATCTGTTTCTCTTGCTCAGGTTAACCTCTTAGACTACAAAGCCATTAATAAGGCCATCATCTCTCAATCCGTTGAATTGTCCAATAAACCAGACTTACCGCGGACTCTAAACAGCCAATATTTGGCAGAAAGAAGTTCGATTGTCATAGATCTCTATTTAGTACTTGAGGATTCCCTCTCCGAAACACCAAAAACCTATTGGAATAATGCTCGAACCGAGCTGGAACTAACGGAGTTAGCGAAGCAGTATGATATCGAAAGAGGAAAACGCTCTGAATTTGAACGAGACCGTATTCAATTCGTCCTACACATTGACTCTGAAGTAAAAATGGCCATTGTTAATGACCTAAAACAACGACTGAGAAAGGTAGGTATCAGAAAAATTCTTTATTCCACAAGCATAAAGAATTCTAAATACCCAAGTCACTATCCTTACTTCAAAAGAATTGGGATTCCTTTTTTCCTAAACCGATACTATCCTGAATTTGAGCAATTCCTTGATTCTGCTGAGCAAATAGACCTCTCAAAAAGCATAATAAGAATACCCGAATCAACCTATTATCGTTTAGACGAAGCACGAGGTTTTAATCGTATAGAAATAAGAGTCGATAAGAAAAATCTGTTTGTTAATAATCAGAAAACTGACGCTTCATCTTTGAAGTCGCTGATCATCAATTTACAAAAAAAGTACTCTCCAAATTTCCTGATTGTACTGACAGTGGCAGAAGAGACGAGGTACCTGGAATATATTAATACACTTGATATCCTGATTTCGATTGAAAATCAACTCAAAAGTGAATTCACACTATCTGAGTTTAATAAGCCATATCGACCTTTGAACAGAAATATCTATTTCTACAACAGAGATTCATCCGATCGTGCCGCTGATCAGAAATACCCTTTTCTGATTTACGAATGGACAAAAGAAGAATTGAGGCTTATCGAACTGATCAATAAATCAAAAAACGGAAGTTTAAAGTAAGTCATGATACTCAGGATAACGCTCAAACATCCTTTGCGTGAAATTGCACCTGGGTACAACAGAAAGCTTATTCGACTTTGCATATTCAATCATTTGATCAAAGAGTAGCTTTCCGAGCCCTTTGCCTTTCTGAGATTGATCAACCTGAGTATGTTGGATAATGATCCGGTCGGGGAACGGTTTGGAGAACATCATATGGGCAAGCATTTCTTCGTCTTCCCACAGTTGGAATTCTCCTCCTAAGTCATCGATTTTAAGTCTGTTTTCCATGGACATTAATAGGCCTTTGGGTTAAAACTGTCATGTTGAAAGCAGTAGGCCCATTTTTCGCCTGGTTCTGCTGAAACAATCACGCTGTGCCCTTGGTGGGACTCTGCATGCTTACGGGCATGCTGATTAGGAGATGAATCGCAGCATAAAGTTGTACCACAAGTTTGACACTTTCTTAAATGAAGCCAAGAGTCACCAGTTTTCACGCACTCGTCACATACATACTTGTCAGGCGGGTTCACCTCAAGTGTTTCTAGATGTTCACAGAGTCTTGGTTTTAGTGCCATAATTTGATTCTTAAAAAACAAAAATGATCGGCTAATAAAGTTAACCGATCATTTTTCAATGGCAACATCAATTATGTAGATCAATCATAGTCTACTTTTATGCCATACTTTCTAAACATTTTGTGTAATTCATCCACGTATGCCTTGAGCTTCGGATTTACCAGAGCATGTGTCACGAACTTGACCCCCGACTTTTTCATTGCATCATGAGCCTCAGAGGCAGTTATTTGATTTATTACTTTACCGTTGACAAACTCTTCAGAAAACAAGCTGATATAGATATGATTAAGCGATTCGGGACTCATGTTGCGAGCTCTATTATCTCTGACATACTTCCCTACATCTGTTTCATCACTAAAGGCATAAGCTTCAGACATCTCCTCTGGCGTCAATTGCTTGAAAATGGCCTCCAAAGATGAGATACTGATCTCTTCTTCGCCATCCAGCAAATACTTCCCATCATTGGTAATAAAAATGGTTAGTGTAGAAGTGGATCTAAAGTAAGGTTCTGCTTCGGCCTTTTCTGAGGCTGATAACTCCTCATGCAAGGTCCACATACGGTACATGTCCTTAGCCTTTGTTACAAAGTCGTATGGAGGATAATCCTTGTACTGTCGAGCAAGCTTATTGTACTCTTCTAAAGTCGTGAGACCTTCATCCTGAACCGTTGGAACTACCTCCTCAAGGACAGGTTTATTCTCTTCTTCCATAGATGGGAGCACTTCAGTATTTCTACTGCTAAAACTGAACAGCGTCAGTGAGACCAATGGCAGCAGTAATAAGCACCTCAGTACCATTGCCCGTTTTGATGTTTTTGTTTTCATAATTGTGAATCTTTTTTTGATAAATGAAAATTGAAAAGCATTCACCAGATCTGATGGTTGTTTATTAATGGCAAAAGCCAGTACTATTTGCTGATATAGGCCGGGTTTAACCCCTTTCTCGAGAACGCCACGATCAGCAAGGTATTCGTGATTTAGTTTCATATAGTTTTTGGTCAACCGAATCAGTGGATTGAACCAAAAAACTACCTGTAATAATTCGATTAAGAGCACGTCTATTGAGTGCAGTTGCTTAGCATGAACCTCTTCATGCCAAATGACTTCTTTGGGTATCTCCTGATTGATAAACTTCTTTCTATTGTAAAAGACATACTTCAAAAAAGTATGGGGGATAACTTCCTCTCTGAGAAGCACTTTAATCAATGAGGTATCTCTTTGTTTGGGATTCCTTACAATTTTAAGCACCACCTCCCTGAAGTTGATCAAGAATCTGGAAGCGAAAAATGCCAGACCTAAGAAGTAGATACTGTAAAATATAGCTGGCCAATAATCCACTGAAGATGAACTCAGTGAGAGATTCGATGCAAATTCGTTGAAATCGGGTATAACATCTTTAGTCTGTCCTCTTGCCGGAGCAGAAGCCTTTACATAAGTCGTTAATGTCACAAGTGGAATAACAGCCGCTGCTATCATTCCGAAAAGCAAATAGAATCGCTTAAACTTATGTACACTGGTATTCTCAAGGACAAGCTTATAGAAGGCCAGGAAAATAGCGAGACAACAACTGAATTTTATGATATACATGAGCATGCCTATTTCCTTTTAAGTTCTTCGTCAATAATCCCTTTCAATACCTCTAGTTCTTCTTTGCTCAGATCCGCTTTCTGGGTAAAAAATGAAGCAAATTGGGCCGAACTATCATCAAAGAAGTTTTTGATCAGGCCATTCAGATGTTTAGAGAAGTAATCCTCTTTAGACACCAGCGGCCTGTATTGTCTGGAGTTTCCAAAAAGTGTATAGGCAACAAAACCCTTATCCATCATTCGTTTCAACAAGGTGAGCAATGTTGTAGTTGCTGGCTTTGGTTCTGGATATACTTCCAGCAAATCTTTCATAAATGCCTTCTCCAGATCCCAGAGATGCTGCATCAATTGTTCTTCGCTTTTTGATAGTTGCATAGTCTACAGTATTAGATGTTGCTCTACAAACATAGAGTATATTTTTAAACTCTACAAGTGTAGAGTTACTTTTTTAGAACATGGACAATGGAAAATTGTTTAAATGAACAATAAAGCCAGGGGTGGCAGATGAGACTACTAGTCCTCTATCATCAAAATAAGTTGATTTAGAGCATCAATTGTCTCTTTATATTTTTTCAACTGCTCAACAATTTGAAAACTTCGACCAAGGACTAAAACCTCGAGGCCTTTGTCTGCTAAAATGGTTTTATAGTCCAAATTCGCAACGGTGCGCGGATCATCAGCATAAAATGGCACTATCTCTACCTGTGTATTGTGCTTTCCCCACAAATATGGGTGTTCAATCATTACCGCAACCTCATATTTGTCTTTGATGAAGGTATTTGAGATAGCCTCCCTTTCCTTCACTCCTTCTACCAGTGCATAGTATTCCGCAATCTGATTTTGAAGTGCGTCTTCCAAAGCTGCTATCTCACCAGAATTACTCAGAAGGATGAAACCATTCATTTCAGCCTTGAAATTATACTCCAGCACTAGATTGGTTAGGTTACCAGCAAAACGTTCGTTTATGGGTATTAAGGTTTTGTACTGCTTTAGCACAGAATCGGCTGCCTGATATTGTATCTGAACCAAGCTGTCTAAGCGCTTGAGTTCCTGAAGATCAACCTCCAGATTCTGCTTGAAAATTACTAAGTGAGCCTCCGCAGATTCTTTAAGGTTCCGTTTTTGATTCCAATTGTTGACCTCCACTGCCAATATAATACCAATGACCACAAGAAGGATCTCTCCTACCGCATAGAGGAGATAGCGTTTCACCTTACCTCCTTCTATCATCTTGTTTCTAAGTTTTCTGATTAAGAAAATCATCTTTTAGTTGATTTGACCTCTTAATTCTTCCTCGGGTCTTTCTACCAATACTGATAACCTTGCATAGGCGTCATCTACCCAAGGGGTATACATTTCATCAGGGGCAACATAGGTTTCAACAAATCTTTTGTAGTAAGCAATAGCCTTTTCCTTCTGATTCAGCTTATCATACATCTGAGCGATACGATATACATTAAAGCCCCAAGTAAAGCCAACAAACACAATATTGAAGGGCTGGGATTCTAAGGTGTTCAGATATATGTTTAAAGCCTCCTGATACTTACCTTCTTTGATTTTCATTTCTGCCAAATGAAAATTTCGCGGTTTTGCCAAGGCTGTGGCATAGTCCAAGATCACACGCTTTACTTTAGTCTCGGCCAAATCGAAATTGACCTTCGCTCCTTCCATATCTCCTTGCTGGTAATCTATAATTCCAGCTAAGTTGTAGTAGAGTAATCTGGCCTGATCTCTGGCTTTTCCAAAAGGTGTTACTATTTCATCATCAAAGTAGGTCTCTAAAAGTGCAAGCTGCTTATTGGCTTCTTCGATGTTATCACCATACAGATATGCCAATGCCAGCATATATTCCAGTTCTAGTTGAGGTATACCAGGCATCCTCTCGGCAACAACAGGTTTTGCCTTTATTAACGTAGGTATTAGGTTTTGGGCATATTTATCCCAAAGCGGAATATCATTAAAACTGGCTTGAATAAAGTTGGGAAGAAAATTTGTTTGTACACCTCCTGATCGATCAAAAAGGGTGAACGCTTCCTGAAAGATTGAATCATGCTGACCACCAATAGTCTTTTCTAAATAATCAAACCAAGGGTCCACACTGGAAAACCTATCATCGATTGCTCGCACTCTTTTGCCCACTTCAAACCCTTCGTGGATTTCAATCATATTGTCAGTGATAAACCCAAAATTTGGCTTTAACACTTGAGACAATTCCTGAATATCCTCATCAGAGACAGAATCCCGAAGCATAGCTCGCTTAAATTCTATGGCGTATTGTTGGCTAGATTCCGGATTTAGTTGTTTTGCGTAAATATTAAAGGATTCCAGGTCATCTTCAGCCTCGGCAATTTCCATGATATGACTGAAATATTCATCTTTTGTTGGGTCAAGTTCGATAAGGCGTTCAAAGTAAGGCTTGGAATCAGCCTGATCACCTGCTACAATAGGTCGGTGATGAAAAATCGATTCAGCCAGGCCACTTAGAATTTCCAAAGACTCTCCATATTTCTCAAGCAGGCTACGGAACTGGTCTTCAGAGGAAATATCTGAATTAAGATAAGCTACTCGAGCCCTAAGCACCTCACCATTTTTCCCTTTCAAGTTTTTGCTCAAATGCTCTAGTCTATTGAAATAGGGAATATATTCATTCAGCATTCTTGGGCCGGCATTAACTTCCCTGATCCAACCGGCATTAACAATATAACTGTAGTACCCCAATGCAAATGTCGAATCAGCCTCAAGGCTCTCTCTGAATTGAACTAAAGCTTCCTCATGTTTTCCCTGTCTGCTCAATTGAGTCCCTCTGAGAAAAGGAACGATACTCTCAAGGTTGTTAGTCGTAAGAACCGCTTCACTATTAAACTCATTGCCTTGTTCACTCAATTCATCTGACACGAGGCGCCTGACAATATTATCAACCCTACTCAATAACTCTAAAGCAGATCCATCTTCTATAATAGAATTACCTACAGGTCTCCCTGCATTATCATACTTGGAAATCTTTACTTCAAGCAAGTCTCCTACCTGAGTTATACTCCCCAAGATGACTCTATTGGCACCAAGGTCTTCTGCAGCCTTGGCAGCGGCAGCAGGATTTCTATTGTCTAATCCTTTAGTATTAGAAACACTAAGAATAATATTGGGATCAGTTGCATTCAAACCAGGCATTGCATCCAGTTTGCCGCTGATCAAATCGACCATGCCATCCTTTAAATACTGGATATCAGGGCTACCTTGGATTGAGAATGGGAAAACAGCAATGGATTCGGTACGTTCAGTTTCGTTCTGAGCATTTGCGCTCAGAAAGAATTTATCAACCAGTAGGAAGAGCACAGCCAAACTTAAAATCGAAATAGTAAGTCTATTCAATCGCTTGCCTGTATTAACGGAGATTGATTTTTCCTTATCCACTGAGTCCGTTTTCTTAAGACCGTCCGTGGTTAGTTCATAAATCCAGGAAACAATGAGTACAACCGGTGCACCGGCTAGTAAGGTGATAATTACAGCGGTAGTTGCCCATTTTGGTAAATTCAGATAAGGAAAAACTGTGGCAACAAATTGGATAATCAACCAGGCCGTAACTGCATAGAAAACAAAGGCGCGAACTACATTGCGTTTCTTCAGTTCTTCCCAGAAGCTATTGAGCTTGTCAAATCCCGACATTGGCAGTGCCTAGCGTATTCAGTTAAGGTTGATGTGATCGAAAATAAGCAATTATTCTTAGAAATATTCCAGCATACCCTTGTACTCAGGTCAGATTCCTTATTGTTAATGATTAATCTTTTAACCAACTTACCCGAATCAAAACCATAGTCATTTGCCAAAAGCCTTAAAGCTCCCATTGTCGTTCCGCATCAAGTATTTAGGATTATTATTTATAGCCTTCACATCATTGTCGTGCAGCAAAACAGAGCACTCTTTTATTCCTAATTATGGTACTGAAGTAGATTCCGCTCGGTATTACTTTATGAAAGGCTGGGAAGAAATTCTGGACAATGGTCGTTGGACAGAAGCCGAAATTGCCTTCCGAAAGGCCTCTTCTCTTGACCCAGATTGGCTGCTGGGAAAAAGCATGATTGGCAGGATTACCAGAGACCTTGAAGAACGCCAAAGTCTTTTTGCAGAATTAGATAGTCTAAAAGACAATGCAAGTGAGGATGAACGCCTGCTCCTTGACGTTAACTTACTCAGCATGCAGTCAGCCAATAACCGAGGATTAGGTATCCCGAATATGCCAGAAGATAATCGTAAACGGGTTTCTTTGGCCGAGACTAACTTTGGGAAATTCAGTCGTAAGTATCCCTCAGACAACTACTTTAAGGCTGAGTACATTGAGTTCTTACACGCCATATATGGTGCCAAAGTGGCGCTTGATTCACTGAATATTCTCGCAACGCCTGAGCAGCAGCAGTTAGGCTTCTATCTTGCCTATGCAGCTGATCTGGAACTTGAACTCGGAAATACAGATCGCGCCATGGCACTTTCCATGGTCTTGGATGAAAAGCTGGGAGACCCCTCCTATTTGAGCCCGCTTATGCTCAAAGCCAACATCTATATCTCATTCGATAGCCTTGAAAAAGCAAGCGAACTGGTCGATCGTGTCGTGGCAGCAGACTCCAATCATATGATAGCCAAAGGCATGCAGGCAAGAATCAGAGAAGCACTCGCCAACGAAGCATTAGATAACCAATAGTGATATCCATGAGCTCTTATAAATTCTCAAGCTCAATCCTTATATTCCACCTGTGATCTTCGACCTATCCTGAAATGAAAACCCGTAGCGTCTTTCTAATAATCATACTTCTTGGTTCACAAACAGTGTTGAACGCACAAAGCCAAAGCGAGGGTTACATTGATATTTGGAAAGCTTTCTATCCTTCGCGAGCCTTATCAGCCGGAATGCATGATGCTATCTATTTGTATGAAGACCCATCGCCTAGAAAGATTAAGACTTGGATTTCATTCAATAAGAAGCTACTCCCCAAGATATCCGACAAGACCATCAATGGTCGACTTCTTAGGGTTCGGGTCAAGGAAGAGATTCACAAATGGACCAAAGAACAACCTCACATAAACTCTCTGGTCTTTTATAGCAACCTCATTACCTCTGCGCTTCGAAGCGTTACAAATGCGGACTTTCTAACCGAACAAGAGCGGGCAAATTTGTTCTGTCAAAGACTAATCAGTATTAGACAAATCAGTGACTACGGACGTACAAGGCTAAAAAGGGTAAAAACTGGAGATGCCAGTAGAGCCAATGCCCGACTCGGCTCATTGGTAGACTACTTGTCAAATGATTTCAAAACCGTTATCAAAGGGTATCAATCTGAATGTGATTATGATCAGCTCATCAAAGAGGCCATATGGGCGATCAAAGGCTTAATGACACGTGCTAAAAAGAAGCTTATGCCTTATGCCGTAAGTTCAAGCCCAATTTTGGGTAGTGCCGAATACAGTCGAAGATTGTCGCTTTATACGGATAGTGATTTGACCCCAGAGGGACTAGCCCGCATTGCACTTCAGGAAATTGACACCGTACGAACTCTCATGACGGAAGTATCACGCCAATACTTGAGCCAACAATATCCTGATCAGCCTTTACCAAACTCATTAGAAGAATTGACCAAGGCAGCCTTGGCTGATATGGAAAAAGATGCGCCTTTAAATGCGCAGGACTATCTTCGGTTTTGGCAAGAACTAGCAGCTGACGCCATGTTGTTTTTAGAAGTCAATGATATTGCCACCTTACCAAAAAACAACACCCTTGAGATAAAGACGGCACCTGAAAGTGCTGGTCCGCAAGCAAGAATTGGCTGGGTAAGTAGTGCCCCACCTTTCGATCCAAACCCTGTAACCACTCTTTACCTACCGTCAATCCCAGAAACGCTACCAAAGCAGGAACAAATTGATTTTTGGGCTTCTTTCAATAAGCCATTTAACCGTATGATCGTCATTCACGAATTATTACCAGGGCATTACATGCAAATGAAGATCAGTCGGGAAACACCACATCCTGTTCGTCTCCTTTTTCCTTTTGGAATTTATACTGAGGGCTGGGCCACATTCACCGAGCGCGTTTTACTGGATGCCGGATGGCAGGCCGGAGACCACCTGACCATGCTAGCACATCTAAGAAAGCGGCTTGAGAATGCCAATCGAGCCTATACCTCCGTTCAGGTGCATACCCAAGGATGGACACAAGAACAGGTGATGCAATTTTCCACAGAAAGGTCTTTATTGGCTCCTCAGTTTGCGAAAAGCCTTTGGGGGCGAATTATGAGGTCACCAATGCAACTCACCTCCTACTTTCTGGGAGGAGCTCAGTTCAGCGCTCTGCTTAAAGCTGAAAAAAACAGACTAGGTGAATCCTTTGATTTAAAGTTATTCATGGATACCATTATGAAAGCAGGGCCTATTCCGATTGATGAATTCCATGGAATTTTTCAGCAAAGCATTTCTAAATAATCGGGATGGATAGGATTGAAATTAGACCAGGCTATTCTATTTCCAAAGTGATTAAGGGAGGATGGCACCTGGCTGGTGGCCACGGCAAGATTGATGAGCAGCATGCCATTGAAGACATGCACGCCTTTGTGAAAGCGGGGATAACCACCTTCGACTGCGCTGATATTTATACCGGAGTAGAAGAACTGATTGGAAAATTCCTCAAAAGATATAAGTCAGCAATCACTTCGGGAGATTTGGCTCCAGTTCAAATCCATACCAAGTATGTACCTGATTACAATGCACTTTCTACTTTAACCCTGCACGACACCGCCAAAATCATTGACAGATCTTTAAAAAGATTGGGGGTAGAGCAATTGGATTTGGTACAATTCTCATGGTGGGATTATCGCTTCGATAATTATGTCGAGACGGCATTGCACTTGACTGAACTTCAAAAACAAGGAAAAATCAGACATATCGGAGTAACGAACTTTGATGCCCAGCATTTGAAAGAGATTATAAACGCAGGTGTTGACGTGGTTTCCAATCAGCTACAATACTCTGTACTGGATCATCGACCAGAACGCGATATGGAAGCTCTTGCCAAAGATCAGAACATTCCTTTTCTATGCTATGGAACTGTGGCCGGAGGTTTTCTAAGTAGCAGATACCTGCGAAGCCCAGACCCAAAAGAACCACTTGAAAACAGGTCCCTAGTTAAATACCGCCTGATTATTGATGAGTTTGGAGGCTATGAACAATTCCAAGATGTTCTCGAATTACTCAATGAGCTTGCTCTAAAGTATGATGTCAGTATTGCCGAAGTGGCTAGTCAATACATATTGCAAAAACCAATGGTCGCTGGCGTTATCATCGGAGCACGGAATAAAAATCATTTGCAAAGATTGGGACAACTCACTCATTTCCAATTAACTGCCGATGATGTTATTAGCATAAGGGAATTTGTTTCACAATGCCCTGGACCCAAAGGTCCGGTTTACGATCTTGAGCGTGATAAAGAGGGCAAGCATGGTCGTATTATGCGCTATAATCTGAATGATACCTAGAATGGAGGTGGACTTAAATACAACAGATAAAGAAAGGTCCATAAGCTTTTATGGCGGCATTTGGGGAGCAATTCTACCCTTCCTAGTTTTTATCACGGGCGTTATCATCATAGCCCTATCGGGTGCACCAGATGAGAAGGGTTTTTGGCCTGTTTTGATAGCTGCAATGGCGCTGGGGCTATTACTCGCAAAGGATCGTAGGGCATATTCTGAAACGATTATTGACGGCATGTCCAACAGGGTTGTGATGGTGATGATCATCGCCTGGATACTGGCCTCAACCATTGGTATATTGATGCAAATCACAGGCTTAGTTGATTCCTTAATTTGGGTGTCTGAAAGTCTAAACCTAGACGGAACTGGGTTTGCCATTGCTACCTTCCTTATATGCTGTATTGTATCACTATCAACAGGTTCTAGTTTTGCAACCATCCTGATCTGTGCACCCCTACTTTACCCAACTGGTGGCCAAATAGGCATGCATTTGCCCACCTTAGCAGGTGCAATCATTGGCGGGGCCACTGTGGGCGACTTTGTGGCCCCAATCTCTGACACTACTATTGTAAGTGCCTTGAGTCAAAAAGCAGAAATGGGCCCTACTGTCCGTAGCAGAATCAAGTATATACTACCTGTAGCGTTGCTTGCACTGATTGCTTTTGGCATAAGCGCTGGTACTGCGACCGATTCGGTGAATAACAAAGAATGGACAGCGAATGGTAGCCCTGACGGCCTACCGATGCTTTTGATTCCGGTATTGATCATTTTTCTCTTTCTGAAAGGGAAACACCTTTTCGTAGGCCTAATCAGTGGCTTAATGTTTGGAATAGTCTTGGGATTCAGTCTGGGTTTACTACCCATGGACCAACTTATTTCATTAGATCTGGAAAATTTTACCGCTAAGAGCTTCATTATAGATGGTATCAATCGAGCAGTCGGCATTAGCTTCTTTACTATTTTATTAATGGGGCTAGTTGCCACTTTAAAAGCGAGTGGTTTGATTGATCGGCTTGTCGATTACGCTGCTGCCAGAAGCAGTACAGAACGTCAGACCGAATACTGGATTTCGGGTACAATTAGTGCGGCAGTATTACTTACCACACACAGTGCTGTGGCTATTTTAATGGTATCGGAGTTTGCCAATAAAACTGGTAAGAAAATGGGTATTTCAAACATCAGACGGGCCAATCTCCTGAGCCTTGTTGCCTGCACCTTTCCTTTTTTACTCCCCTATTTTATTCCCGTAATACTGATGACGAACATGTCGCATTCGGGTGAAGCTTTTGGTGTACCTTCAGTATCGCCCTTGGAAGTAGGTATCCATAATTTCGTTTCATGGGCCTTATTGGTGATGGTGATCATAGTGGTTATATTCGGTTACGGACGAAAAGAAAAACAAGCCAGAAATGAGTGATACTTCAAAACTGAGAGAAGACCAATTTGAGCTCTATGATCTAAAAGTAGTGGTTGAGAAAATCGATGGAAATTGTACCTGCGAAATGGCGATCGGAGATGTTTTCTATCTCAAAGGTGGAAAACTCTCTATGCCAGAGGGCAAAAACTTCTGTCTTTATGCTTTGCAATCTACGCTCCCCCTCTTACCTGCCAAGCAAAGAAAAAATCATCCTGCCGACTGGATGGAAACAGATGCCCGAGTGATCTGTCCTGATCCTGAATGCAAACTTGTTATGCGCATAGACCGAGAAGCCTCAAGGGTGCTGAATCATGACGATGTCAGCCCAATCGGATGGGACGGATTACATTCCAAGAATTCATAGGGATAGCTAAATAATACTGCTCAAACCGCTAATTTCGTATTCATGTCGGCCCTCTTTCTATTTGCTAGCCTCGGTGTCATCAATGGCGTACTGTTGAGCATATATCTTCTGACGAAAAAAGGTCGGCAGATAGTCGATATCTACTTCGGGGCACTAATTCTTGCCTTATGCATTCGCATAGGGAAATCTGTTCTGGTACACTTCGATCGTGATACGGACAAACTCATCCTTCAAATCGGGCTTTCGGCCTGTCTTTTCATTGGTCCCTTTTTCTATCTATATGCTAAGTCACTAAAGAATAATGAACTAAAGTTTGAACAAAGTGATGGCTTCCTATTATCGACTTTGCTCCTTGCCATCGTTGTCATCGGCCTTATTTCCCCCTATCGTACAAATCCTGAGTTTTGGAACCTGTATCTAGTCAAAGGCATCTATATCGTTTGGACTGTATTCGTAGTGGCTGGACTCTATTATACAAGATCGCTTTTTGCCAGGGCTTTTAGAGCATATGGTCAACTTAAGTCAGACGAGCGTTACATCGTGGGCATTGCGCTTGCTGTAGTCTTTATAACCATTACCTATCAAATAGCCCTCTTCGCAAATGGATACACCTACATTTGGGGCTCTATAATTTTTTCGATAAGCTTCTATTATTTGGCTTTGAGAAAACTATTGGGCAAACAAGCTTTGACACCAAAAACCACACAAGCTCCACTTGAAGAAGGCGACAAGCTTTTGAAAAAAGTAGAGCAGTTTATGATAGATCAGAAGCCCTTCATAAATCCAAAACTAAAACTGGATGATCTGGCACTTCAGGTTGGTATGTCACGTCATTTGTTATCACGCGTTTTGAACGAAGAGTATAAACATGGCTTTTCACATTATGTAAAAGCCCACAGAGTTAACGAAGCCAAGCAGCTTATAGAGGTAAGGCATGAACTATCATTAGAAGGAATCGGTTTCGAAGCTGGTTTTAATTCAAAGTCTTCCTTTTTTGATGCGTTCAAGAAAATCACCAGTCTTACTCCTTCGGCCTATAAAAAGACGCTTCTTGCCGATAGAGAAGCACAAAAAACTCCAGAATGATCATTTAAGACTCCTGAATTATCAAGTCGCAGTAGCGATAAATACCTACAAGCATTATTTGTCGAAACGACAAAATCATGCGAGCAACAGGGTTCAATCAAATCATCTGTATCTTATTTCTTCTCATCAATTCGGTGAGTATTCCAAGTCAAGCGCAGAATAACTCACTCGAACAGAATATTGATAATCTATTTAAAAGATATGGCAACCATACGCCAGGGGTATCGGTAGCGGTAGTCAAAAATGGAGAGGTAGTATTCGAAAAAGGCTATGGAATGGCCACACTAGAGTATAATGTACCTATTACCTCAAGTACCGTCTTTCATGTCGCCTCAGTTTCTAAGCAATTCACTGCTTTCTCAATTTACATGCTGGAAAGTGAAGGCAAGATCTCCTTAGGTGATGATATCAAAAAATATCTACCTGAACTGCCAGACTATGGCAAAGTAATTACCATAAATCATCTGCTAGCACACACCAGCGGATTGAGAGACCAATGGGCCCTGCTAACTACTGGTGGATGGCATCTTGAGGACGTGATTACCACAGAACAGGTACTTAAAATGCTATTTAGCCAGAATGCATTAAACTTTGAACCAAACACTGAATTCGGCTATAGTAACTCTGGTTATACCCTTTTAGCGGAGATAGTGCAAAGAGTAACAGGGCAGTCATTCACCGAGTACACCAAAGCAAATATTTTCGAACCTCTGGGAATGAACAATACCAATTTCTATGATGACTTTCATAGGGTGGTGAAGAATAGAGCTTACTCATATGAACAGCAGAATGGCATATACATGAAGAAAAAACTAAGCTATTCAAACCCTGGACCAACAAGTCTTTTTACCACCGTTCAGGATTTAGCGAAATGGACAAATAATTTTGAAAACCCAATAGTTGGTACAGTCGAATTGCTAAAACGCTTTAATCAAATATCCCTCTTAGATAATAGCGATCCCGTGATATACAGAATTTCCCCTACTGATACCCTCTATCATGCTAAGGGACAAATTCATTGGCAATACAAAGGGCACAAATTAATTAGTCACGGAGGTCATGATGCAGGTTTTCGAGCATTTATTGGAAGATTTCATAAAGATGATATTTCAATCATAACCCTCAGCAACGATGAACATTATGACATTCTAAAAAACGGATTTGCGATTGCCGATTTAGTCTTCAATATCCCAGCTAAAGATATAAAAGCGAATGGGGTCGTCACCAATTCAATAGAAGACGCCCCATTTACACCTGATGGCTCATACTTAGAGAATTTTATAGGTGAATATCATAGTGAAGAATTAAAAACTAACTACATACTAAGCCTAAAAGAAAACAGGTTAGTTATCTCTCACAAAAGGCTTAGTGACATTGTACTTACCCCTATCGAAGAGGATCTCTTTTCTGGGGCGAACTATTTCTTTTTCCAAATGAAATTTCTCCGAGAAGAGGGGGAGATAACCGGTTTTGAAATCTCAAATTTTGGCATCAGAGGTCTACTATTTCAGAAAAGCACTCCAGAATGATCATTTGAGACTCCTTCAATAGGTCTTGACTGTCTCTTGAAACCTACACCTCCGTAATTGAGCTTAAATAAAAACTCAATGATGAAACTCAATACACTTTTTGCAAGCGCCCTACTCCTAATTAGTCTTCACCTAAAAGGGCAAACCGATCAGGAACAGGTCACAGCTGTCCTGAATGATTTTATTGAAGGAACCAGTTACAATTACCCAGATAAGATTCTTGGAGCCTTCTACCCAGGGACTCCTATGTTTCTACATAATGATGCAGACACTGTGATGATCTATTCTGCCGAACGCTATGCATCACTGTACACCCGAAGGCCTCCAGGCACGAGAAATAAGAGATACGGAAAGATCCTGGCGATTGACGTGGTCAAAGACATTGCTTCAGCAAAAATTGAGACCTTGATCCCTTCATTTGACAAGCAGTTTATTGATCTGGTACTGCTTAAGAAAATAGATGGTGATTGGAAAATCATCTCCAAGGCCGCCACCGCATGGCCTATACCCAAGGTTAGTCCTAAACCTGGCAAACAAGTCATTATGGAAGGGCTCAACAGACCATGGAGTATGGCATTTCTCTCGGAAGAAGAAGCCATAATAGCTGAGAAAGATGGAGATATACTTCTGGTAAACTTAAAGGAGAAAACAAGAGAAAGTATTCAAGGTTTACCCCAAGATGTAGGTAGAAAAATATTGATAGATACGGTCAGGCACCCCAATGGAGTATTCCCTGGGCCAGCCCACGGTCAGATGCAAAGCTTTAATGCTGGGTGGTTCCAGGTGCTTCTTGACCCAGATTTCAAAAACAATGGCTACCTGTATATTTCTTATGCTGCTGAAAATGAGGAGAAAGCCAGTACCACAAAGGTAATCCGAGGGAAATTGAAGAGGAACAAGCTCTCACAAGTTGAAACCTTGTTTGTGGCTGATCCATATTCCCATGGTCTTTTCCACTATGGTGGTGGAATGATTTTCGGTCGGGATGGAAAGCTCTATATCTCCATTGGAGAGCGAAATTTCTATGAGCACCTAAACCCAAGAATCCCAGTAGCTCAGGATGTTTCTGACAAAAGAGGGAAAATCATAAGAATTAATCCTGATGGTTCCATCCCCGATGATAACCCTGTTTTTGGAAAAGGTGCGATTCCCGAGCTATATGCCACTGGTATTAGGGCTGCACAAGGTTTGGCTTTGGACCCAACAACCGGAAAGATTTGGTTTAGCGAACATGGAACCATGCAGGGAGATGAATTGAACATAATGTCACCAAAAGCTAATTATGGTTGGCCGAATAGAACCAGTGGTGGCTATAGGACTAAAGACTACGAACCCTATGAAATTCCAGGCATGGAATATACCAACCCCAAGTACTTCTGGCAGCACACCATTGCGCCAACGGGCCTAACATTCTACAATGGTCTGGAATTTCCCCAGTGGAGAGGAAACATCATCATTCCTGGATTGAGCAAAGGGAATTTATGGCGTGTTGTAATTGAAAATGATGAAGTAGTGGGTATGGCAGAACTCTTTATCCATGATCGGGTGAGATTAAGAAAAGCAGTGGTATCGCCTGATGGCCAACTTTACCTTTTGACTGACGAAGAGAATGGAAAAATACTTCGAGTAGTAAATACCAATAAATAAACCTGACACTTTTCATACATCCTTTGGAATGCCCCGGGCTTTAGTAAGGTTCGGGGCTTCTTTTGCGCAAATGAGAGAATTGGTATTTGGATAATTATTAACCACCTTTCGCCTTAATGAAGACCAAAAAAGTATTCTTACTTTTTACTATGATGCTGACTGGCGAGGGAGTTTTCCTTCTCCCTTTTATAGTCACTAGAGTCTTCAGGCCTACTTTCCTCAAAGTATTCGACATCACTAACCTTGAGTTGGGCACTGCCTTTTCTTTGTATGGCATCGTGGCTATGATTTCATATTTCGCTGGTGGTCCAATTGCTGATCGCTACTCCCCCAAAAAGCTCTTAATCGTTTCTTTATTGGTGACAGCACTCGCTGGAATTATTATGGCGATGATCCCTTCATTAGCAACACTCACACTGTTATACGGCTTTTGGGGGCTGAGTACTATTCTACTTTTTTGGGCAGGTTATATCAAGGCCATTCGACAA
This sequence comes from Roseivirga sp., assembly GCA_965230105.1. GTDB lineage: Bacteria > Bacteroidota > Bacteroidia > Cytophagales > Cyclobacteriaceae > Roseivirga. The sequence goes on from CBDDKG010000013.1 coordinate 162,150, forward strand.
TTTGGAGGGGAAGAAAGTCAAGGCAGATCTTACGGCATTGTTGATGGTGGCAGAGGTTTAGTAGCAGCAGTAATTGCTTCCAGCTCTGTACTCCTGTTGGATGCATTTTTACCATCAGTGGTAGAAACGGCTTCTATAAATCAATTGTCAAGTGCTCTGAGTAAAATCATTTTTGTTTTTTGCGGAGTTGTGGCGGCCAGTGCTGTACTCGTCTGGTACGTATTCCCAAAAGATAACCCATCACAGAGATCCACTACTCAAAAAATATCCCTACAAGGCATCAGGGAGGTTATTCAAAGACGATCAGTTTGGCTCCAGTCTATCGTTTTACTCTGCGGCTATGTGGGTTACAAGTGTACTGATGACTTTGGCCTCTACGCAAGCGATGTATTTGGTTATAATGATGTAGACTCAGCTCACATTGCCACCATCTCATTCTGGGTGCGACCTGTTGCTGCAGTAGCTGCGGGTATCTTGGGAGACAAATTTGGTCATTCAAAGATGGCCTCCTATAGCTTCCTCATTCTCATTACAGGTAGTATTGTGATTTCAACAGGTATGCTTCAGCCCGGCATGGAACTGCTGATTGCCATTACCATAGCTTCCACGAGCCTTGGTATTTACGGCTTAAGGGGCTTGTATTACGCCCTTTTTCAGGAATCAAAAATCCCACTTCACATCTCAGGTAGCGCTATAGGCTTTGTCTCTGTAATAGGATATACTCCAGATGTTTTCATGGGTCCACTGATGGGTCTTATTCTGGATAATAACCCCGGAGCTCTGGGGCATCAATACCTATTCGGGCTACTTGCGGTTTTCGGTTTAATAGGGCTTTCAGCCTCTCGCCTATTTCGAAACAACCTCAGATAAATTCTATCAAGAAATTTTCTACTCAAACAACAGTCTGGTTTTGAATAAGTTATGAGCTTTATGTATATTTTATTTTACTTAATGTAAAACATTTTATACATTTAGTCCGTAATATTTTACATCAGGTCAAATTTTATATACTAATAGATTAAGAATGTCGTACCAGGAAAAAAGGAGTTTAGTCAATATGGTCAGTGCTATCCTAGTGCCTGCCATCTACTTTTGGATTATCTTTAGGGATGCACCCCACATCGGTCTTACAACAGATGAGTTACTTAAATTTTGGGGTGTATCAATGATTACTTATATGCCCATTGCCATTGTTGCCAGAATTGTAATTCACATTCTTTTCGGTATTTCTAATACCATAGTCACCCGGGAAAAAATACCAGGAACAGATGAAAGGGACAAGATCATTGAACTCAAAGCCAAGAACATTGGACAAGCGATATTCGGAATTGGGCTGATTGCAGCCATGGCCACTCAGGCCTTAGACTACTCAGCCAGTGCCCTTTTCATCACAATTATAGTTGGAGGAGTCATCTCAGAAATATTTGAAAATAGTCTACAATTGATGTTCTACAGAAGAGGATTTTAATGGCCAAACATAAAATTTCGAATAAAATCAGAACGCTGCGCTTCATGAAAGATGAGATGACACAGCAACAACTCGCTGAACAAGTAGATGTCACGCGTCAAACTATTGTCGCCATTGAAAAAGGTAAATACTCACCTTCTCTAGAACTAGCTTTCCGTATCGCTCAGGTATTTGAAGTTCCTCTGCATGAGGTATTCTCCTATGACGATCAGGAAGCTTCATAAACAGGCGAAGGAAGAACAAAAGGTTGAGTTGTTGTCCATAACTAGCCAGCCCATACGTCAAACTCAAAACAACACATTATGCATTATCTAGTAATACTCACATTTAAATTCTTCGAACACGGTTATAAGCTCTCGGCAAAAGGTGTCAAACATCTTTGTATTAAGCTAAGTCATATTCATCCATTCGATTGTCAAAATTGACATTTCAGCTCAATAAATAAGGGGTTTAAGAAGATAATTCACCGCTTCGGCAAAGATTTACTTCTAGGCCAGACACAATTCGTAGAAATTCAAAAACTCAATCATTAGCACTATGAAGTTGCTCATTTTTAAAACCAATATTGAAAACAGGCTCAAAGCCAGAAAAGTCAATTCCATCTTTGCCTATTCTCCAAAGATTTTTGAATGGTCAATAGATATGGAGGACATTGATAATGTACTCAGGGTGGAAGCTGATGATCACTCCTCTGAAAGAGAAATTATTGAAATGGTTTCAACCTGTGGGCTTCAATGCGAAGTACTTCCTGATTAAAACCTTCCTGGTGGCTTAACTCATATTCCAATTCGTTTTCGGTTTCATATTTGCTACCTTTTGATCGAATTGGAAAGTATATGCGAAAGGTCACACTACTCTGTCTAAGCACGATCATATCCCTCAGCACTCTGGCTAATGACTTAGATAAATACTTAATCAACCCTCCACAGCAATTAAGTATTGAAGACGGCTGTTACTCTGACATCCATCTACAGGCCAATCAACTCAAGAATTTCGTGCTTTCACTCCGAAAAGTCGATTTCCTGGGTGAAATCTCAATTGCTCAACCCATTGACTCAGAAGTCTTTTTTGATTTTAGGCTAGACTCCATCAACCTGCCTGAGCAGGGCTATGAACTCAACATTCAAGGGAGTCAGGTTCGTGTAAAAGGGCATAGTTTTACAGCACTCTATTATGCCAAGCAAACCATACTTCAGCTTCTAACATATTCCGTCAATGAGAATGCGCCTCTCCCCTGCTTAAGCATCAACGATTGGCCCGACTTTGAGAGAAGAGGCTATATGCTCGATATCAGTCGTGATAAGGTGCCTACCATGGAAAGTCTGTATCGGTTAGTTGATCAACTTTCTGATTGGAAAATCAATGAGCTTCAGCTTTATACTGAACACACATTTGCTTACAAAGGGCATAAGGTTGTGTGGGAGAACTCCAGCCCTCTGACTGCAGAAGAAATACAAGTGCTGGACGTTTATTGCAAAGCAAGACACATTGATCTGGTTCCCAATCAAAACTCTTTTGGGCACATGGAGAACTGGCTCAAGCATGATGAATACCTGGATTTAGCTGAATGCCCGGAGGACTGTCAAACAATTTGGGGGAAACGAAAAAGAACTAGCCTGGATCCAACAAACCCAAAGTCATTAGACCTAATGAAATCCCTCTATGCCGAAGTATTACCAAATTTTTCAAGTCAGTTTTTCAACATTGGTGGAGATGAAACAGTAGAACTCTGTGAAGGAAAATCCAAGGCTGAGTGCGAAAAGATTGGTAAGGGGCAGGTGTATCTAAACTACCTCAAAAAGCTAAATAGTGAGGCTAATCAACTCGGCTTTAAAACCCAGTTTTGGGGCGACATTATCTTAAACCATCCAGAACTCATTAGTCAATTACCAAAGGACATGACAGCATTGGTTTGGGGTTATCAAGATGACCATCCCTTTGATGAACAACTTCCGAAATTCAAAGCGGCTGGCGTTGACTTTTACGTTTGCCCAGGGACTTCGTCATGGCGTTCAATCATAGGCAGAAATAAAAATGCCTTCGGGAACCTCAAAAATGCTGCGCTAACAGGTAAAGAGAATGGGGCCAAAGGATATTTGAATACCAACTGGGGAGACTATGGACACTGGCAACCCCTATCAACAGTCTACCCTAGCATTATGATTGGTGCAAGCTATGCCTGGAATTACTCGGATAGCACCCTGCAACATTTAGAATTCCAGTTAAGCCAATTCGTTTTTAAGGACAAGACTGGCAATACTGCCAAAGCTGTTCTACAACTGGGCAACGCTTACCTTGATACAAAAGTCCCGAAAGGGAATGCCAATGCTTTCCATCTCCTTTTGAGACGTTACCTATGGACCATGCAGGGGAACTATCAAACCAAGGTTTTGACGATAGACAACCTGGAGAAAGCACGTGAGACGATACTCAAATCAATTGACCTGCTCGATAAAGGTGAGCCAACATCATATGATGCCGAATTCATCAGTGTTGAGCTCAAACAGGCAGCAGCCCTCGCCATGCATGGTATTGACCTGGGCATTGCGAGACTCAATACTGAAGACTTTCAAACCAAAAGCATCACGGCAGAAAAAAGAGAAGAATTAAGCAACGCACTCAAGCCGTTAATTGCCAAGCATAAAGAACTCTGGCTCATGCGAAATCGCCCGGGAGGTAGGTCAGAATCAGCCGCTAAAATGGAAGATATTCTTACCTTCTATAAAGATGATAAATAAGCTATGACCCGCGACATCATTGAAATCAATGGCTTTATCGTTTTGATAGAGTACGCCTCGAGCAACACTAAAGAAGTTGAAATCTGCGGTTTTGCTGAAGATGTTGTGGGTATTGCCTTTTATGGCTCTGGCAAGGTAGAAATGAATATTCGTTGTGGTGATCAGGTAAGTACTTATCAAAACACCAAGGGAGTTGCCTTATCGTTTTATGCAGCCAAAGGCTCGACATTCGAGCACACTATTAGCCCCAATAACCCTATGCAGTCGATCTGCATTGTATCTACCCTCAGCAACCTAGAAAAGCTTCCTCAACATGAACAGGAGTTCTTTCAGACGTACCTGACATCACTGGTGAATCCAAAAGCCGACATTGTTGATGGCCCTGGCTTCTATATGAATCATGACATGCAAAATGCAGTGAGTAAAATCTATAGCAGCACCTATACCGAAAACATGAGGCAAATGTTTTTAAGAAGTCAGGTAACGGAATTATTGGCTCACTTTTTCGCACAAGTATCCTTACCAGAAAGGCCTACACTCAATGATGAGGATAGGCAGAAAATCCATGAGGCCAATGAGATATTGCTCGAGAATATAGCCTCCCCACCTTCTTTGTCAGAGTTATCAAAGCAAATAGGCCTGAACAGTAATAAACTCAAAAAGAACTTTAAGGAAGTTTTTGGGATGCCTGTCTTTAAGCACCTTCAAAACGAACGCTTGATCAAAGCACATGCACTTTTAAAAGAAGCGCATCTCGGCATACAGGAGGTTGCCTGGCAAGTAGGTTACGAAAGTATTAGCTCCTTTTCCAATGCATTCATGAAGAAGTTCGGCTTCCGACCCAGCGAAATCAGAACATAGTTCCTTTCGAACAAATCAGAATTCTTTTCAAACAAATCCTTAAGGGCTGACTAAGCGAATTTTGTGTCAACGAAAGACATAAAACACTCAGTCATGAAAGGAAATATTTTACTCATTACAACACTTCTTACCGGTTTGTCAGCTGGCCTATTTTATGCCTGGCAAGTATCTGTTATTCCCGGAACACGCAAGCTCTCGGATTTAGTCTATTTAGAATCCATGCAATCCATGAATCGGGAGATTCTCAACCCATGGTTCTTTATCATCTTCTTTGGTCCAATGGTCATGATGATTATATCAAGCCTTGGACTTTTCAAAATAGACCATGATCAGGGTTTCATTTGGGTATTCGTTGCCACCATCATTTATATAGTTGGTCTGTTGGGCATTACAGGTTTCGGCAATGTTCCTATGAACAATACCCTGGATGCTATTAACCTCTCCAAACTGACACTGGAGCAGCTCAGGGAAACTCGGTTGGCCTATGAGACCAAGTGGAATCAATATCATCTCATCAGAACAGCATTTTCAGTGATCTCATTTGCCCTACTTCTTTGGGCATCTAAGGCTCACGTTTATCAATACAAATTTTCATTAATCATTAAACAATAAAAGAATGACTCATAACAACATTTTAGTTATCGGGGGCACCGGAAAAACGGGCCGAAAAGTAGTAGAGAGATTAAACAAGCAAGGCATCAATGTTCGTATTGGATCAAGGAATGCCAAGCCGAGCTTCGATTGGGATAAGCCCGAAGAGTGGAAGCATGCATTACAAAGAATGGATAAGGTCTATATTACCTTCCAACCAGATCTGGCCGTACCCGGAGCCAAGGAGGCCATTACCGAGCTCACAAAGCAGGCGAAAGCATATGGCATCAAAAAACTGGTCATACTTTCAGGAAGAGGCGAACACGAAGCAGAACTCTGTGAGCAAATTGTTCAGCGATCCGGAATTGACTGGTCAGTTGTCAGGGCTGATTGGTTCAATCAAAACTTTAGTGAAAGCTTCTTCCTCGATCCAATTCTGGCTGGTCATGTGGCGGTTCCAAGAGCAGAAACGAGGATTCCATTTACAGATACTGATGATATTGCTGACGTGGCGGTCAAAGCGCTCCTTGAAGATCAATACACGGGTAAAGTTTTAGAGCTCACCGGGCCGGAGCTATGGTCTATGGAAGAGGTCATCAAGGGAATCGCTCAAGTCACGGGGAGAGAGATTGGTTTTCATTCTATAAGCCTGGAAGCTTATACCAAAATGCTTAGGGATGAGCAGGTACCTGATGCTTACATCTGGTTGATCAACTATTTGTTCACCAATGTGCTTGATGGTAGGAATTCCTCCACTACCAATACCATTCAAGAAGTACTGGGTAGACCGGCAAAACAATTTTCCGATTACCTTAGAGAAACGGCAGCCACCGGAGTTTGGAATGGATAATAAAAAAGAGCTGCTCAAATTTCTCTGGGCAGCTCTTTGATTTACTTTTCTTGAGGTACTTTCCAATCATAGTTTATCTTCCTTTTCAGGTAAACCGCAAGGGGTTCTAAACCAATCGCAAAGCGCCTTTGGTCCACTGTTTCAGGATTCTCAATTGGGAATGGCTCCAAATTACCTTTTTGGTTGAATTTAAATTGCATACCATAAGTCTGAGGACGATTGGTATTAACCAAAATCCGGTCGTGAATCTTAGCATATTCCATGCAACTGCCCTCACCTTCAAGGCAAGCCTTTTTAATTTGGTCGAGATATTGCATTCTAACCTCCTCACTCTCGTGATGGTTGATAACGAGTAAAGGAGCATCAGCGGCCAAGTCTCCCACATCAGAATACTTTGGCCAGCCATATTCCTCCAAGAGCTGATTCATCTCTTCGAAGTTCTCCGCATTTAATACCCCTTTGTTTCTGCTGATTGCGAATAACCAGTGCGGTGCAAAACCATTCTTTCCATAGGCTTTTGTTCCCATATCCATATGATAGTCAAGGGCTTGATCCTTCATGATAATTCGGATTAATTTAAGGGCATACTCTGGTTTCTTGAGCTTTCCATTGGCTTGCTGATATTTGGCCAATTGGCCCTGTTCAATGGCTTTCCATCTTGGATCAGTAGACAGGTTAAAAAAATCACTATCTGACAATGGTCTCAGGCTATTATTCCCTTGTAGGGCTACATTAAGGAAAAAAAATGCAGTGTCGGGAAGGTTTGTCAGCGATAAGGTAGATGCAAGCTTATAGGCGATGTCGGTATTGGTTTGATCTTGATAAAACTCTTCACCATAAGCCATCATAGCCGCTACTAAAGTCCCCGCATCTCTAAGCGAATCTCCTTTTGACTGAGCCATGCCAACCTGAAGTGTCAAGGCCATAGTAAACATTAGACATATTCTTTTCATCATTCTAGTTTTCTGTTTGATTTATAAGACAAGTCTAATCCATTATTTCAGACTTAAATTTGACATGAGACTGATAACGGATTCCATGATAAATACTGCTGATCCAACAGGATAAATGGTTATGAAAAGCTATCATACAGCTCTAATGAGGCCTGTTTATGTTGAACACCAGCTTTAATCAGTCATTCATCGCAAATTCCTTAACCCTTAAGATTAAATTCTTTATTTGGGACCTATGGAATTGCTTCTGGCCAAAAAGTATCATCAAACTCGCTACGTAATACTAATTGCTTTCATTAGTGCAACGCTTCAGTTTTTGCTGAGCTATGGATCTGTGAGCACCACTTACAACATAATCTTCATGGCAGGACTGGTACCCATCACGCTTGTTACATGTCTTGTTTTTGTCCATAAATTGATTCCCAAATATGTTTTGACCAATCAACTCGTACCTTTTGTCACTTGGTCTCTGGCAACCTTTTTGGGAAGTGCTGTTCTGACACTATCATTTCTAATCATGACAGTAGGTTTGGTGCCAGGCTTAACTATAGGCCAGATGCCGAACTTCAGTAGAAACTACCCCTTTTTGATGACTGCAATGTTCTCAATTGTTATTCTGGTCAGCTTTCTGAGCCTTTGGAAACACAGACAACTCGCCTTAGTCGACCAAATCAACTTGCAAAAGAAGCTGTCAGAAAATGATCTGCTTATGAAAAGGCAAGAACTTGATGCCCTCAAAAGTCAGTTGCATCCACATTTCCTATTCAATAGTCTAAATACTATTTATAGTCTGGCACTGAGAAAATCGAAAGAGACACCTGAGACCATTCTTAAATTATCAGACTTACTCGACTATATCCTGTATCAGGTCAATCAGCCAAGGGTAGCATTAAAAAAGGAAATTGATCATATATCCGACTATATGGATTTAGAGAAAACACGTTTTGAAGACAATCTGGAAGTCATACTTGAGGCGAAAACAGATCGTGACGATTATGAGATTGCCCCAATGTTGCTTATGCCTTTTATAGAGAATGCATTTAAACATGGAAAAACCACCTCATCCGAGCAGTTCGTTAAAACACAGTTGACAGTCAATCAAAATCTCTTAACTTTTTCTCTGGAAAACTCCTGCCTAGACAAAACGTACAAAGCTGGTTTGGGTCTGAAGAACATTCAAAAAAGACTTGAAATACTTTACCCCAATAGGTATGGATTAAACATTCACCAAGAAGCTGGCTTGTTCAAAGTTAATCTTGAAATTAGAGGGCTGAAACCAACCATTGATGAATAGTATTAGGTGTCTAATTGTAGATGATGAGCCAAAGGCTCGTGAGGTGCTCGATATTTACATTCAGGACTACCCAGAGTTGACCTTAGTCGCCAAATGCAAAAATGCCATTGAAGCGATTAATATTATGGCAAATCAAAAGATAGACCTCCTCTTCCTTGATATTGAGATGCCTGAAATCTCTGGCCTGGTTCTGGCCAAATCTCTAAATAAGGACACGGCTATAATTTTTACTACAGCCTACCGCGATTACGCTGTTGAAGGTTTTGATCTTCGTGCGGTCGATTACCTACTAAAACCAATTCGCCCGGAAAGGTTTAAGGAAGCTGTAGAGAAGTACAAACCAGTCAAAGTAGAAGAACCGAAGAAAGGCGATCACGCTGAGCATTTGTTTGTCCGTTCAGATCGAAAGATGTTAAAGATCGTACTGGGCGAAATCCTATATATAGAAAGCCTAAGTGATTACTTAAAGATTCATACCATGAATGATTTGGTCATCACACGAGAAACACTGACCAATCTGTCAGATAAGTTGCCTGCAGACATATTTATGAGAATTCATCGGTCTTTCATTGTCAATATAGACCACATTAAGTCCTTCACTAAAGAAGATGTTTACATTAGAGATACGCAATTGACTATCAGTAGATCTTATAAAGATCTGGTTTATAATCGTTTGACAAATCAATAAAGTAGAGACCTTACAGACTGAACAGGAATATGATTCAATTCAGACCGCCCTTAAGGCTAATAGGGAAATACATTTGATATTTAATCAACGCGATTAAAGCACCTCTATCCTATTTCGATAAAGTTCCACTTTGTCTTCCTTTTCAAGTTTTTTGAGTAATCGAGATATTACCACACGAGATGTATTTAATTCCTGAGCAATTTGCTCATGCGTCTTCTCGATAACGAAGGATCCTTGACTTTGCTTCTTATCGAGTAAGTACTTCATTAAACGCTCGTCCATATTCATAAAAGCGATACTATCGATGGTATGCATAAGCTCGTCAAAACGGTCTTGATAGGAGTCAATCACAAAACTTCTAAACGAAGGATATTTAGCCATCCAAGCATCAACTTGAGACATTGGCACCATCCAGAGGGTGGTATTGGTTTCTGCAATCGCCTTAAAGGGGGTGGGTTGATTACTCAGACAACAGCTGATGGACATCGCACAAGCATCACCACCTTCCAGATAATATAGAAAGACCTCGTTCCCCTCTTCATCTTCACGCATTATTCGGAGTGTGCCGGTAATTACCATGGGCATATGGTCAGCCACCATGCCTGGATTAATCAGATGTTCCTCGCCTTCTAATTCCTTCGACCTGCCCGAGCGGATAATCTCATCTATCAATTCATCACTGAAGTTAAGGCTTGAGAGTATGGTCTGGAGCGATTCGAGCAATTAAACTGTGGCTACTTATCTCTAAGTGCAGAGGTATTTCAAGATGGTAATGACCTGGCTTTCGTCTTTGGCAACAGCTGCCGCTCTGGCATCTACCTCCTTTAGTGCATGAGTGAACTCGTCAGGGTGAATTACAATATATGGTGTATTCAAAGCAGCGGCATAACCAGCATCAAATGCTGTATTCCATTGTCTATACTTCTCTCCAAATTTGATGATTACCAGATCAGACTGTTCAATACTTGTTTTGATCCTTATGCCATTAACTTTGGCACTTTTATGGTCTTTCCAGAATGGATTTTCCTCCTCTCCAAGAACGTCCCCTGCATTGTCAGAAGCTTCATGGGTTACCACGGGTGTAAGAAAATCGATAGGTAAGCCTTCTTTCTCCACACCTTTGATGATCGCCTCTCTCCAATCAGAGTGAATCTCACCTGATAAATAAACCGTCAAATCCATCTTGATACTTAGCCCTAAGGTTTGTCTGTCTATGCGTTGGGATCTGCGTCTCCTTCACCCACAAGGTTCATTATTTCCTTGTCGATAGTCCAAAGACCAACTCCATCTTCTCCAATAAGATCAAATAGTTCTACGGCTCTTCTGGCCAATGTCTCTTCTTCTCGCTGCTCTTCCACAAACCAGTTAAGGAAATTCATAGTGGTGAAATCCTTAATTTCATAACAGTGATTCACAATCTCATTGATAGAATTTGTCACTGCGATTTCATGATCAAGAATTGTCTCAAAACACCTCTCTTAAAGAATTGTAATGATGCTTGATGTTGGTAATCTCAGGTTGTATGGAATGTCCGCCAGCTTCATTTACGTAATGGAAAATCTTGAGCATATGCATTCTTTCTTCATCTGAGTGCAGATACAAGAACTTGGCTGAGCCCTCGTAACCTGTCATCTCACACCAAGAAGCCATTGATAAATATGAAGCGGAAGAAGAACCCTCCATCATAATTTGGCGATTCAATAAATCCTCAGTTTCTTTTGTTAGAGACCGTTTTGCGGTTACTTGTTGTCTTTCCATCTTCTATTGTTTTATGCCTGCGAAGATAATCAATAAAGAAGTAAACAACGTCCCTATTTCATACGAAAGGCTTAATTAGAACCATTCAAATTAAAATTAAGATATGGCAGTCCTGCAGACCAATAAAGGGTTACTCTGGCCTTCTCCATTGTCGATCGCATCTTCATTAATTTAATTTGAGCTTCAAGAAGTTTGTCCTGCTGGAAGTTGATCTTAAAAAGGTCGCTCTCCCCATTCGCCAGATTGATCAATTCCAGGTCGAGCAAAGTCGTATAATTGTTTACCGCATCCTGCATTAGACTCAACATACCTCTCGTATTATCTAACTCAAAATAGGACGCCTCTATCCCATTGAGAATTTCTCTTTCTAGTTGACTCAGTTCATAAGTAGTTTGGTCAATCTTAATTTCTATTTGGCGCAATTTGGAACGTTCTTTTCTCAGGAAAAGTGGAAACTCAAGTTCAACTCCAAACTTGTAGTTATTTCTTAGTTGAACCTCAACAAAATCTCCTTGTGCATTAATCGGAGAGTTGATCAGGTTATAGTTAAGGTCAACTCTAGGTTTAAGATTCTCCCTCGCCAACCTTCTGTCGATATCCAATTGATCAAGTTTGAAATTCGTCTTAACTAGTTCAGGATGTCTTTGAATAGCCAGCAAGCGAAGGCTATCTAGCGAGACATTTGAACCCAAAAGATTCAATCCAAAATCAAGTTGCGGCACTATATTATCCTGAAGTACCATGGGTTCCTCATTTTGACCCCATAGGTAATTCGAAAGCATCAAGCCTGCCTTTCTAAAATCAATCAGAGCCTCGCTCCTATCTACTTTCCGGTTTTGCAGCGTAATAGCAGCTTGAACAGTGTCTATTGCCGCTGCTTCGCCAAACTCAAAATCAGTAAGCACCCTTTGATATACATTTTGTGAGATATTCAAACTCTCTTCAATCAACAAATAATTGTAGAATGCGAAGTACCACTCCCAATAATCCTTAGAAGCTGATAGTAGCACTTTATTGATCATCTTAATTCGCTCTGCATCGGTAATCTGGGCAAATAGCTCTGCCTGCTTTACAGTAGCTCTTCTCTGATCGATCAACAAACCCCTACCTATCGGCAAGCTCAGACCAGCAGTTACCTGTTGAAAATCATCGTCTCTCGGTATAGAATTTTGAGCGTTTACAAAATCTCCTTTGTTCCGGTCAAAACTCACTTTAGGGTCTACAGGAAACCAAGTGGGCACCTTGAGGGTGGTGTTGAACAGGTCATAATACTCTCTATCCTTGAAGTTCTTTACATCCCAGGAGGATTCCAGCTTAGGGTCGAAAGCTCCTCTTGCTAATCGTATTTCTTGTTTGGCATTCTCGGGTAGCAAATTGGCTTGCTTCACCACCGGATGACTCAACAGCACCATATCTACAAAGGATTCTAGTGCGAGAATTCGAGTTGTATCCGCAGTATTTTCAGTTAACAGCTCATTTAAGGATTTCACCTTTAAATCCTGCCCATAACCTGCGGTAGTCGCCAGGGTCAAAATGGTCACCAGCGAGAGAAAAGTGGTTTGTTTCTTCATTAGACTACTTCTTTTCTGCTGATGCTTTTTCCTTTACATCTTTAGGTGCCTCATACAAACTTGGCGGGAAACCATTTAGCTGACGCCAGATCTCATACCAAACTGCTACATTGTCGAGCATAACCCATCCTTTGGTGCCTGAACCCACTCGCAATTGTTCGGGCCATGGCTCATCTTCCGGATCTGGCGTCACTAATATGCGGTATTCGCCACCCGTACTATTCACTCTGTCGATTACACGAACCACACCACCGAAGGTACCGACTGATACGTTGGGCCATCCTGAAAATTGCAATGCTGGCCAGCCATCGAATTGGATTCGGACTTTCCTGTCCATACCGATTAAAGGCACGTCCATTGCTTTGACGTACATTTCAACAGCCAACTCAGGATTCTCTGGCATTATCTGGGCTACTGACTCTCCCTCTTTAATGGTTTCTCCGATACCGGCTTTCATCGCTTTCACGATATACCCGTCCTGAGGAGCGATCAATTGATACTGCTCATTCCTGATGCTCATATTGGCATACTCATTCTGCAGCTTGGCCAAACTACCCTCACCTTCAAAGATTTCAGCCAATGTATTATTACGATCAGATTCGGCTTTACTAATCTTATCGAGTAGTTCTGATTTGACCACTTCAATTCCAACTCTGGCGTTGATCAACTCCTGCCTACTTTCATAGAACTTATTCTCCTTACTGGTGACTTTGCCTTTGGCTGCCTGATACTTTGATTCGAATTCCTGGATTTTGGTTAACGTTATGTTTCCCGCTTCTCTCCTTTTCAAGTTGCGTTGATACTGATCTTCCGCATTCGCAAAAAGCACCTTCTCGGCCTCATAATCGACACTATCGCTGACCAGCTTAAATCCAGCTTGCTTAAGCTTATTCTCTGCTTGCTCCGTCTTTGACACCAGCAAGTCGTTCAGTGCCTTTATCTGGTTTTCTAATGAGGTGACCTTATCTTTTTTCGACTCAATACTTGAACTCTTTGCTTCGATCTGTTCCTTCAAACGATCCAGTAAGTCCGGATCAAAGAATTTGTCTTTAACCTCGGATAATGTCAAAATTGTATCCCCTCTATTGACAAACTGACCTTCCCGTACTTTCCAGCTCTCAATCCGCCCTGCAATCGCGGTTTCTACGGATTGAGGCCTTTGACTGGGCCTGAAGGCAGTCAATTTTCCATTCCCTCTTATATTCTGCTGCCATGGAAAAAACAATAAGATGAAAAAAAGGAAAGTTACGGTCAGTAATATCCTTGCTAGCTTCTTGCCAGCCTTTGGAGAACCCAAAGTTTTAAACAGAACACTCTGCTGATGCTGGATCTCTTGATTTTTATTGTCTGATAGATTCAACATGACTTAAACTTTTATGATTTTGTTCAAATATCCTTCCGCTAATAGTTCACTGTAAGTACCCTCGGCTTTTACAGTACCTTCTTCCATTACAATCACCCGATCACATGCGGCCATTACTAAGGGGTCATTTGACACCGCCAGAAGCGTACATTCAGCATTGCTTGTTACCACGTCAATTAGATGTTCCTTCTCTGACCTTTGAAAAGAAGAAAAGAAATCGTTCAGTATCAGTAATCTTGGTCTTTTGACCAGACACCTTGCAAGAATGATCTTATGAACAAAGCTGCTCGAAAAGCCCTTACCTCCGCTAATTATTTGCGTACCATAACCATTTGGAAGCATATTGATCTTATCTGCAAGACCAACTTTATTGATCGCTTCAACAGCATCTTTTGTTGATACTTGTGGCTTCCCCACTACGATGTTATCCAAGATAGTTCCCTCAAAAATATCTTCGGCCGAAACGTTCTTGGCCAGTTTATCTCTAAGATTGGTCAGGTCTAAATCCCTCAGGCTATAATCGTTAATAGTCAGGGCACCTTCATAATTCTGATTAATACCCGAAATCGTGTTTGTGAGGGTAGTTTTCCCAGATTCATTTCCACCGGAAATGCAAATCTTTTCACCACAAGCAAAGCCCGTGTTAATGCTATGAATAGCAGGTGTCTTAGCACCTGGATATGTATAGCTCAGATTTTTTAACCTAATGGAAAAGCCCTTTGTCAACTCTTCATTGTTCAGATCGATCCCCCCCACTTTCTCCAATGGCAAGTCTGTTACCTGACTGATTTTATCGACAGCTGTGAGCATGTCGTATACCACATCCATATAGGTAATTATCTTTTCAACCGAGTTGAGAATAAGGATGATAATCACCTCTGCTGCTACAAATTGCCCTAAGGTGATCTCCCGGTTAATGACCAGAGAAGTACCAATGATTAATAATCCACCGGTGATAACAGCCTTAAACAACACGATATAGAAGTATTGATTGACCAATACTTTGAAATGCAGTTTTCTATTTATCAAATAGTTATTGACATTATATTCTGTCTTTTTAACGGGTAGATTAGTGTTGCCAGAGATTTTAAATGAGTTTAAAGTTCTAGCGATCTCTTCAAGCCAATAGACTACTTTGTACTTGTAATTCGACTCATTAATTGATGATTGAAGCCCCTTGGGTCCTGTCAATCTAAATATCAAGATCAAAGTCAGAATTAAGACCAAGCCAAAGAAGACGAAGAAGGGATGGTAAAAGGAAAGTAATACCAGCCCAAATATGATTTGGATGATTCCTGATGTCAAGTCTCCTAATAACTTTGGCAAGCCTTTCTGAATAGTCAATACATCAAAAAACCTATTGATGAGCTCGGGTGCATGTAGGTTACTCAGGGATTCAATCTTCATGCGAGGAATCCTGAAAGTAAACTCCAGTGCCGCTTTGGTGAAAATCCTTCTTTGCAAGTATTCCACCAATGTGATTTGCATAATCTGTAAACCACCAGAAGCCAGAATACCCAGCAGCACGAGTCCTATCAATAAATAAATGGAACTGAATACTACCCCCCCTGAAACCAGTTCGACAGTTGCCTGAATACCTAATGGCAGGGTTAATGACACTATTCCAACGAATGCTGCATAGACAAAAACATAGAAAATATCTCTCCTTTCTTCACCTAGGAGTCTAATAAGGCGCTTTACTGGCGAAAGTGGCTTGGGAATCTCTCCATCCTCATGTTCTGATACCAAGCTCCTATAACTAAAGGCTCCCAGGAGCATAATCTCTCCTTGCTCATCGCGCATCAAGGCCGATTTGATTTGATCAAATTCAACTTCCAAGGTAGCTTCCGAAGTGATTTCCAGAGTTCTGACTTTCTTCTTCACCTTTGTCATGATTACTGGAGAGAAGCCCTCTTCAGACTGCCTAAAAGCAATCAGTGGGATATTCACTTCTCTGATGAAGGAAGCCAATTCGGCACCGTCCAAAGACTGATCAAGTAATACAATACGGGTCTTATTGGCAGCTTCGATCAAATCTCGTTTAAACTCAAATGCCTCATCAATAGCATATGATTTAGCATTGACCTGAAGGTCTTGATGTAAAGCTTCTTCAAGGCTGTTACTCAGTAAAACCGAGATCTCCTTTATGGAGTTCGCTATGTGCTGATTTGTCATAAAATTTTGCTTTAAGCCTTAATGGCCTTGTTTATGAGTTCAAGAAGAAACTTATAGTTCTGTTGATGGATATCACCTAGTGTAGCCTTGTGCTCGGTCAAGGATGGTAAATGATCTGAGAAAAACACTTGTTGGTGAGATGCTTGTAATACTGTACTAATCAAGGCATGTGAGTATTTATAATTTGGATTAATCTCCTTGATCATATCCGCAATTCTCTTGCATAGCGTTTTAAAGCCTCGGAATAAGCCCTCTTTATTATCGCTATCAACTTGTTTGGTGAGATAGGTTTTATCAGACTCGTTGGTTACAATCCGTTGTAAAGCAGATTCGTCAACGGAGGGGAAGCTTGCGTCATAACCTTTTTGCTCGGTCACCAGGCGCAGTGCAATGGCCAGTCTATCTTCGGCAGACTTTACATTATGTGTTTCAAAATCAATCCGATATTCCAGCCAATTCCAATACCAGGCGATTAAGTATACAAGCAACTTGTGCTTGTTTTCGAAGTAACGATAGATGGAAGCCTCAGTCGAATCAATTGCGAGTGAGAGTTTCTTAAAGGTGAAGGCCTCCAAACCCAGCTCATCAATCATACGAATGGATTGATCAATTATCTTTCTTCCTAAATCTGTTTCCTGCGGGTCACGCAGAAAGAGATTAGCATTCAATTCGAGTCTTAGTAGTGCCATGTTCTAAAGAATAACATTGATTAACTATCCTAAATAATAGTAATACTATTATCAAAACTAGTAACACAACGATCTACTTGAGAAAAGGTTTAGAATAGGCACAAAAAAAGAGACCACTCCCCAGTGGTCTCTTTCAGTATTTTTTCAAATACCCCCAAATAACAAAGTCAGGGGACGATTACTCGCCCCCTGCTCATCTTTAAATAGTGTGAACTATTTAAAGACGCCAAGTTACTGTTCAGAACTTTGCCGAAACTTGAAGGCCCAAGCAATCAAGTTCAAACGCTGTCTTTTTCCGGCTTCACCTATAGTTTGGTGCTCAGCACCAATCGGTTATGCGAAGCTTTTGCAGTCTTGTCAATCCTTTCGGATCTACACTAACGTTCTTTGTCAAAACTACCCGAAAGTAGCCTCCACATATTCCACCTTACTCTTGCAAGCAAGGTGTCAATCACCGTTGCCAATGATCATTAGCCGTGATTAGGAGCATACCGAGGTATTTCCTGACTTTAACCAATCCTGATTGCTCAGTTTTCGTTAAGGTCAACTGTTAAAAGCGCTGTCTAATCACCTTTCATAGAAAGATTTTTAGAACGTCTCATGATTACTCCCTTTCAAGTAGTGATCACAAACGCTTGGAAATTATCCCTGAAGTAAATTTCCGATATTGCCTCCTTCAATTGCTATCCGGAGAAATACTAACAGCATCACTTTGACTGTCTCAGATTAACATTTGCATGTTAACCCTTTCACTACACTTTTTCGGGCTTCCCCCGAAGAGAGACTGAAGTAAAACTTCTGTTCTTTATCCCTCACTTGGTATACCTAAGGTACTCTACATAACTTTACATGCAAACTTTGTAAACCCCTAGTTTTCAACAAGTTTCCCACTCGGCTATTCACATAGTTATCCACTGGGTTATCCACAGGTTTATTCACATTCTCCCTCCAATTGACTAAAACTGTGTACATTCATTCTATAAAATCACAGCAGCCCAAGTGAAAACAATCACTACTCAAAAGAGTACTCATTCTACTTTACACCTTCTTGCTCAAGAAACAGCAAATTCTAGAATCCCAAATCAAGTTTCAGAAAATTTCTGGAGTCTCTTAGATAAAGAAGTCCTTCGCCACAAGGTCAAATTTCCCATTCTAGAATATGTTGCAGTGGAGCTCTACAAAACCTTGAGTACTGATCAAATAGGTGACTTGCTCAAAAAACTGGCAGCTGCCAAACGAGAGGCTTGCTACCCTGTGATTGGAAAGCTCCTTCAAATTCAACTGAAAAATGAAATTGTTGGTTCTTTTAGTCATGCCATTGACCACATTATTGAAGGTGATGTTTGGTATGCCTGTGACATCATAAGCGAACGTGTATTTGGCGAAGGGCTTTTGGAGGACTTTGAAGTGAGTTACCAACAACTCCTGAAAATGGGGAACCACGACAATATGTGGATCCAGCGCTCTATTGGTATTGCCTCTCATTATGCCACCAAGAAAAATTTACCCAAGGACCAAGTCGAAAAATTACTCTTCTTAATGCTCGACCACGGCCATAAAACTCAGTTGTATATAAAAAAGGGTATTGGTTGGCCAGCTAAGACCATTGCCAAATTCCACCCTGATCTGATTTCTAAACACGAACAAAGGATCAAAAAGACAAAATTGTCCAAGTGGTTTCAGAACAAGATCAACATTGGCCTATCCATGGCCAAGCAACCCCCAATAAGCTATGAATGAAGTCATGGCCAAAAGCATATTGAACAAAACTAAAAAACGTGACCCATGGTTTCTCGATGACTATACTGTAAACCCTTATAGCGGGTGTTCTTTCAATTGCCTGTTTTGCTATATCCGCGGTAGCAAATATGGCATCCATATGGAGCGAAAACTTGGTGTAAAAGTAAATGCACCAGAATTGCTCGAGAAAGCACTAAAACTAAGGGGTTCAAAAGGAGATCATGGCATTATTGTATTAGCCTCTGCAACGGACCCCTACCTTCAATTGGAAAGGGAAATCAAACTCACTCGACAACTATTAGAGATTATTCTTAAACATCGTTTTCCAGTACATTTGATTACGCGATCTGACTTGATCACCAGAGACCTTGACCTCCTTGAACAAATCGACAAAACAGCTATTCTACCTAAAGACCTGCATGGACTAGATCGTGGCGCCATGGTGACTTTCTCTTTCTCTACACTTGATGATCAGGTGGCCAAAATCTTCGAACCAGGAGCAACTCCTCCTACCAAGCGGCTTAAGACGCTAAAAGCTATAGACAAGTCAGGCTTACTAACTGGTGTCAGCATGATGCCTTTGCTTCCGTGGATATCTGACACAACAGAAAGTCTGGAAGTCATGTTTGAATCATTCAAAAAGAATGGAGCCCATTATTGCATGCCTGCGGATTTAACGCTGTTTGGCAATGAGCCTTCGAATAGCAAAAATACTTGTATTAAAGGCTATCGAGAAGCACTACCCTGATCTACTTAGTAAATATCAAAGCTATTTCTTAAACAGTAATGAAATGCCTAAGCATTACAGAAAGGCGTTTTACCAGAAAATGAAAGAGCTTGGAAGTAAGTATCAACTAAGGAATAGAATTGTTTCTGAATACTGAGTTAGTCCCGATTCTGACTTTTTCTTTCTATGCTCAGTAATTCATCCCGAATCTTATTTTTAGGTACTCCATTAGATAAAAACCTGAGAGATTTTCGGTCGGCTTTCAAATATGCATTGAAGAAGCTGAGTGCATATTGGCTTACCACTTCATAACTCTCATTGATTAAAACCTGACTACTTTCTACCTCAGGGTTTCTTTCTCTTAATTTCACAAAGTGAGCCCCAAAGTTCTGATGGTGCAACTCACTAAATTTTAAAAAATAGGCTCTATTATTTTCCAGCGAATCGTAGACATCTTTAATGCGAACAGAATCACCGTCAACCACGCGTATTGGCTCAAAGATTTTCTGTGCCATATACATAATAGGGACATCAATTTTGTTCAGGCTCACACCAGGCCATGTCTGAAAATCTTTATAGTAATAAGTGACACTACCATCCAAACACAGCAATGCATCCACTTTGTCATTTCTCATTTGGGCAATCACATTGGCCAAACCTCCCCAACTAAAGCCCATAACTGCTATTTTATCAGCATCTGCTCCAGAGTAACTTTCAGCATAGTCCATTAACACCTCAATGTCCTTCGCTTGTGCATTAGCTCCAGCATAGTCGGCAGTCATCAAACGGTTTTTATCTCCCTGACTGGGTGAGGCAATCACTATATAACCATGGCTTGCCAAATACTCACAGAGCACCGAATTTTCGAAGGATGGAGCATTAAAACTTGGAGCATAAACAATAACGGGAAATTCGCCATCAACCGCTTTAGCATTTGCAACTGCCTTTGTTACGGCCGCCCTTTCTTCTTTCTCACGGCCATTATTAACAAACCTCGATATATATTCTTTTGTACGTTCCCGATCTCTGACGAAGAGGTCAAGGAATTGTCCGTAGTGCATCTTTTTCTTGACACTTGCCACTGCCGGGTACCAAATACTAAGGTAGATGGGCCTTGGGCCCGATTTTAACTTCACTTCATCCCTACCATTTCCCAAATATTCATATGCCCTTGTCTCATCATAAACCACGTCTGTTTTGAACCCTACCTCATAAGGCCCGGCTGGGAGATCGAAAGTCATGACCGATTGTGCCCTGATCGAAGCACAGCATAAAACAAGTGTTAAAACGGTGGCGAGTATCTTCATAAGAACCTAATTAATGAAAGGTAAAGAACGATCCAGACCATTCAAAGGATTCAAAGTCTTTGAGAACATCAGCACACAAATGATTTGCCTTATTCCTCGTTCATATGACCGTCTTTTAGTAAAATTGCACCCAGTTAAGAATTAAGAGAAAATGTCGGAAAACGAAAACAAAGAATCGCTCAACTTTATTGAGCAAATGATAGAAGAAGACCTAAAATCAGGTAAGAATTCTATTGTCCAGACGCGTTTTCCTCCTGAACCCAATGGTTACCTCCATATTGGACATGCTAAGTCCATTGTACTGAACTTTGGTCTGGCCGAAAAGTACAATGGTAAATGCAACCTTCGCTTTGATGATACTAACCCTGCGAAAGAAAGCACGGAGTATGTTGATGCCATTATCGATGACATCAAATGGCTCGGGTATGACTATGGCGACAAACCGCTCTTTACCTCTGACTACTTCGACCAGCTCTATGACTTTGCCCTAAAACTTATTGGTAAGGGCAAAGCCTATGTGGATGACCAGAGTGCTGAAGAAATCAGCGCAGGCAAAACCAACCCTTCGATCCCAGGTATAAAAAGCCCCTATAGAGATAGGAGTGTTGAAGAAAATTTAGCCCTCTTCGAAGAAATGCGAAGTGGCGCTTGTGAAGAAGGCAGCCGTGTACTTCGGGTAAAAGTGGACATGGAATCTCCTAACATGCACATGAGAGATCCGATCATCTACAGAATCAAAAAAGTACATCATCACCGTACTGGAGATAAATGGTGCATTTATCCTAACTATGACTTTGCCCATGGGCAGTCGGATTCTATTGAGCATGTGACCTATAGCTTGTGTACGTTAGAATTTAGAGATCATAAAGCACTGTATGACTGGTTGATTAACGAATTAGAGATCTTTCCTTCTGAGCAGACTGAATTTGCCAGACTAAACCTTGGTTACACCATTGTAAGTAAGCGTAAACTTTTGCAGTTGGTAGAAGAAGGTCATGTGACTGGCTGGGATGATCCGCGCATGCCAACCATCTCTGGTTTAAGGCGAAGGGGTTATACGCCAGATGCTATCAAGAATTTCGCCCACAAAGTGGGGGTAGCCAGGCGTGATGGTATTACCGATATTGCCCTACTTGAGCACAGTATCCGTGAAGACTTAAATAAGAAAGCTAATCGTGTTTTTGGTATTCTCAACCCATTGAAAGTAACCATTACCAACTGGCCGGAGGGTAAAACTGAAATGATGCCAGCTGTAAACAATCCTGGCGATGAATCTGCTGGTACTCGCGAAATGCCTTTAACGAGGGAAATCTATATAGAGCAAGGAGATTTTCTGGAAAACCCGCCTTCTCCGAAAAAATGGTACCGCCTGGGACCAGATCGTGAAGTGAGATTAAAGTATGGATATATTGTGAAATGCACAGGCTTCGAGAAGGATGCTGACGGCAATATCACGGAGTTGTATTGCGAGTATGATCCAGAAACACGTAGTGGCCATGATACCAGCGGAAAGAAAGTTAAAGGTACACTGGGATGGGTTTCGGTCGATCATGCTGTAAAAGCTGAAGTCAGAATGTATGACCGACTCTTTACCACCGAAAATCTTAGTGCGATTGATGACGAGTTCACTAATCACCTGAATCCAAATTCACTAGAAGTAAATCATAACGTATTGCTAGAGCCATCTTTGGCCAAAGTCAAACCTGGTGACTTCTTCCAATTCGAAAGACAAGGCTATTTCATAGTTGACAAGGACTCAACTGACGATAATTTGGTGTTCAATAGAACAGTCACCCTTAGAGATAACTGGAAAAAATAATGGGGATCAAAAGGAGTACTATTGCCGAACTGGCAGCTGACGACATCGCATTGATTGGTATTCCTTTTGACCAAAATTCGTCCTTTCTACAAGGTCCAGCGAAGGCACCCGAGTTAATCATTGAATCCATTGAATCCAACTCTGCTAACTATTTCACTGAGGACCTGACAGACCTTAACCAACATCAGCAAGTCAAATGGTGTGGTAACGCGGAACTTACTGGTTACGAAAGCATACGAAAACCCATTGATGACATCCTCACTCATGGCGCCATTCCATTTTCATTGGGTGGTGACCACTCCATGACCTACCCTATTATGCAGGCCATGGCAGAAAAGCACCCTGACATTCACATCATTCAGTTTGATGCTCATGGGGATTTGTATGATGAACTAGATGGTAATAAGCATTCACATGCCTGTCCCTTTGCCAGAATCATGGAGAATGGTTTGGCTAAAAACCTCACTCAGATAGGCATTCGTACCATGACCCATCATCAAAAAGAGCAAGCTGATCGCTTTGGTGTTGATGTGATTGAGATGAAAAACTGGAGTGCTGATATCAACCTAAGTTTTGACGGACCAATCTACGTAACCTTCGATATGGACGTGCTTGATCCAGCCTTTGCGCCTGGTGTATCTCATCACGAGCCTGGAGGGTTCAGTACACGTGAGGTGATAAATATGATTCAGAAACTCAATGCAAATATTGTCGGCTGTGATGTGGTGGAATACAATCCCGATAGAGACATCAACGGTGTTACGGGAATGGTAGCAGCAAAAATCGTCAAGGAACTGCTCTCTATCCTGTCAACTAAGTAGTTTTGTTGACAACTACCTTTGGTGATTCCAATTGGTTAATTCTCTTTATAAAGCTCTTGTAAGTCTCATAATCTGAGCTAGGATACTTGCCCTTATTTATCACCACCTTCCTTATAAAACGAACAACACCGGTTTCATTCTCAACCTGACTTTCGAAAGAGCCAAATGAGGTAGATACTTCACCGGGCTCTGGTAAGTATTCAAATCTAAAATTCTCAGGGACTCTGAAGGTTACCGAATCGATTTTTGTGATGCCATCTTTTACTTCGAAGAATTCATCCTTTAATAAGGAGTCTGTTTTTGAAACAAGTTGATATGATTCTGCAAATGGGTTCAATTCAAAAAACAAACGTTTACCCGAAACCCTCGCATACTTATTCAAATCATAGCTACTACGGATATGTGCTTCCGGCAGATCACCCTTGACTAGCTCCAATTGATAAGAGTTTAAATCAAAATTCGAAAACCCAGAGTTTTCCAAAACCCACTTCTTTTGAATGTCATTGTTCATATTCAAGACAAATGCCAGACCATCTCGCTCATAAGACAATCCACGGAGGACAGTATTCACATCTGCCTTGGCATTACCATTTGCTTCTATACTAATCTCTATGTTATGCTGTTCACGATTAGTCTTTTGGTCATAGGTTGGTGTTCTCACAATTTTAGCCTTTCCATTATCAATCAATAGGGCATTACGATTGCCAGTGAAGGATCCCATATACCCAAAAGGATTGGTCTGACTTGTACATTCCAACCACACGGTATCACCTTTATTGGGGACACATAGAACAGCATGATTAAAGTTTGATTGAGGAAATTCTCGGATAATAGGCCTTGGGTCGTCACCGGCTGATATAAGTACGTATTTGGAGTCAATACCAACAGCCTCCAACAACGACTTTGTATAAAACGACAAAGCTTTACAATCACCATAACCTTCATTGTAAACCGTAGAAGCCAAGAAAGGTTGATAACCACCGATACCGAGTTGAATACTTACGTACCTGGTGTTGGACTGGAGATAGTCATATATCACCTTAATGCGATCTTTATCATTGGGAACATCCGCTACAAGTCTCTCAATTTCCTTTTTAACGGTTGTGTCCAGATCATTTCTCCCCTTGTTTAATGTTTCGATCCATAGCGCAAAATCATCCCAGGTTGAGAAATCACCCTGATAACCATCATACTCAAACTTTGATGGCGAGGTATTAATAATCGGCAAATACTTTAGTGCATCTTCACTCCTTAGGCTCTTGTCAACAGGTTGAACATTTTTAAATTCCCATGTCATTCGAGATTTACCATCAACGACATTCTTCTTAAAACTAGAGTCCGCAATATTCTTTTGTAATATTCTAGGCTCCATATCTGATGGAGACTCTATTTCAAACTTGGATGATTGGACAATAACGTTCTTTGCAGGAATCACATACCAATTAGGCATGTGGAAGGTGTGTTGGTAAGTCTTTAACACCTCATATTCAATAGTGTAAGGATAGCTCTGCTGTGTTAAATCAAGCCACTTAATCCGTCCATCTTCAAAAACACTGATACCACTTATGTTACTTTGATCTCCTATGTCGGATTTTTTGAGCTTGTAAATCAAATCACCTTGACTGTCATAAACCTTTGCTGTGACAAACTTAACGCTGGAAAGACCATCGTAATACTCACTCAACTCAGCAAAATGCTTAGCCTTGGCATTGAGAATTGTGGCTTTGAATGTTTCAGTAAAAGTAGCCTCTGTTAAAGATTCTATTTTAAAAAGACCATGATCCTTATGAATAATGGCGTTCACGCTGTTCTGTGGAAGCGCATAATAGATTATAGCACTAGAGCAGAGCACCAATACCATTGACAAAACGGAAATGGTTAATATAGATCTTTTAATCATTCAGTTTACGTTGAATTATGGTCCTATTCCGTTGTACGCTTCAAAACAATCTGCTGACCTTCCTTTTCTACCATCATGGCAAAAAATTGTCTTAGAGCAGGATAATCAATTCCTGTAAACAGTGATTGTTGAATACTAAGCTTCATTGAAAGTGTCAGTTGGTTGCCCTGAACTCCCACCAAATATCTCAATATACCCGCATTATTTGGCAATGCCACTGCAGCTCTTTCCGGAACCTCATCAAAGGTAAATCCTTCCGGAATTGTCAGCGTATAAATATAGCTGAAGCGTTGAGGTGCCACAAAGTCCACAGGAAACTCTCTCTCTTCGAGTTTAAAGGGGTTTTCATCCGTCTGTTCCGTTATAAAGGGGTTGATGTAAATCAAATTACCCAAAACCTCTACTCCCTGTTGCGTTTTTAAATCATAGGAAATCAAAATGGGTTGAGCAAGATCCTTTAAATTATCAATCTTGAGTGAGTCAATTTTCCAACCCGTTCTTTCCTCTTCCTTTGTCTTTATATCTTCCTTTGACATTGCCCTCCTTTTTGAACGCCCTGAATATCCGCCATAACGTGTCAACACTTTACCGCTTAAAGTGCCCTCATCAGTTAGGATCATATTTGCGCTTACCATAGTATCATACATTCCCGTAGCCGTCACATCAACCCAACCGAACTCTTTATCTCCTACCATAAAGCCTTGTTGGTTAATTGCACGCAATGGTATCAGATCCATTGGCAAAGATCTATCTGTAGCATCCAAAAACATTTGCTTGTCATCTAAATTGGCCTGAACAATGACATAGTTAAACTGACTGGAAAGAGGAAACTGCTCCTTAATAAAACCATTGCTCCTTGTGCTAATCAGAACGGGACTAACATCTATTCCAGCTTTAATCAACATATTGGCTAATAACAAATTAATATCGGCACTTGATCCCTGACCACTTTCAATAATCTGTTTAAAACTCTTATCAGCGTACCTTCTGTTATAACCGTTCCATTCGACCTTTTCCTTTACAAAACCATAGATTGCCTTGGCTTTCTCAATGCTTGTCGTTTTACCGGCAATTAGCTTTTCTACTTCCTCTTTGAGAAAATTGCTACCCCTTAGTCTACCACCAAAATCATCATTACTGAGAAAGCTCTTATTAATATCCGCCCAAGTACCCATAAATTTCTTCACCCCATTATTCGGAAAATTGGTGCTTGCCAACTCAAACTCAACCTTTGAAACATAGTTGTTCCTACTACTCATATAAGGCTCAGATTTGAAAGCAGGGATGTTTTCTGCTGCCCAGTGATACACGTTTTTGTCATAGGAAAAGCGATCTGCTCGATAGCTACCTCTTGTAGCGGCCTGGCCCCTTTCATTTCCTACCTGCCTAGAAGTAGACGTAATGGTTTCGGTAAACCTGCCCTCCTCATTGATGACCATAGGGTGATAGCCCTGCATAATTTTTTGATAGTTAAAATATTGTGGAACTCCCACCTTATATTCAGACCAAAGTGTAGGTATATTTCTCTGAAACGTCCAATCATGAAGATTGAAAAAGTAGTCTGACTTTACCGAATACTTATACTCTATAATAGATCCTTCCTTGACATCTGGCAAGGTATATTTCATCTGGTCCCAATAGTCATTTATCTTCTCCTTAAAGCTCTGCTTCTTCTTTGTTTTAGTTTGCTTTACTTTACCATCGACCATATTATATGTGATCGCTTTAAAACTACTCAGGTCCTCTCTGACATTACCGCTATGGTATAGCGGTATTTCAATATCAGCATAGTCATAACCCTGAGTGCTTAAAATCTTTATTCTGGTGTGTTTTTCAAAAAACAGATACCACCCCCTATTCTCATCATATTGAATTTCCGAAAATCCAATGTCGGCCAAAACAATAGCGCTTATAGATGAATCTCCCTGAAATTCAACAATGTCAAAATTAGACTTGTCCAGATCGCCATACTTGAGCTTAAGCTCTTGGGCTTTTACAGTATAACAACAAAGAATTACTAGGCACGAAATAAAAAATCTAGTCATAAGTTCAAGGTCATGAAATGCACAAAAAAGTAATTAAACCACGAAAATATTATAATCAAAATTTATTGATGTATATTATTTAAGCGAAATGGTCGCTTCTAAAAAGAAAGTTTTTATAATTCCTTTTATTGCATTGCAACCAAACACCTATACTGCGTTTAATGAAACATGCAACGGCTACTCTCATTCCTGAGTCTACTACTCATTAATATTGGATTGACTGCCCAGAATGAGCCCCTCGGTAGAAATCAACCCGTAATGGTCTACATGGACCACCTAGGATCTGCCATACTTTTTGGTGGTTATGCCGATCAAAAAAGACTCAACGATACCTGGATGTGGAATGGAACTTGGACACATGTGGACAGTTCAGTATTACCAAGTCCAAGAAGTGGTCATTCCATGACATATGACCCACATAAGAAGTTGCTTTATCTATTCGGTGGAAGAGGTAGCGATGGATTACTCAATGATACCTGGGCCTTTGACGGAAAAGACTGGAAGGAGGTCAAAACTCAAAATGCTCCCATTAGCAGACAGTCTCACAGAATTACTTATGATCCTGTTCAAAAACAGGTTTATCTTTTTGGAGGGTCTGGTGGCGATCGCAATAGCCTATCAGACACATGGGCATTCGATGGGCAAAATTGGTCTGAAATCCAATCTGATGTAACAGGTCGACTTCAACATACAATGACCTTTGATCCCGTACTGGAAGGAATTGTTGTTTTTGGAGGATTCTCAAGGAAAGATGGTGAAAAACAACTCCTATCTGAAACCTTGCTTTTCAAGAATAACCAATGGCAAATATTAGAGAGTGATGGGCCTCCGACAAGAGATCACCATGGGGCGATTTATGACCCGGAACGAAAAGCAGTTTTGATTTTCGGTGGCTATAACGGCAAATACTTAAATGACACCTGGCAATTCAAGAACAATAAATGGACTCAACTTGACTTAGGTGGCCCTTTTAGAGCAGGTAAACCGGCCATTTTTAAGGATAAAACTGACAATATTATCATGTTTGGTGGTGCAAGCCCCGAACAGTTTGGCCTTACTGATTTTTGGACGCTTACTGATAAATGGAAGGAACTGAAAAAGCAATAAGGCTATTTCATACCAGCTAACTCTTTTATAAATACATCTACTTCGCCTTCTGTATTGTAGTAATGTACGGAAGCACGGACGATCTCTTGTAAGCCTCTCGCTGTCATATCGAGATAAGTGTTAGGAACACCATTCCAGGAAACATTGATTTTTTTGGTCAAGAGATACTCTTTTACCTCATTCGCTGTTTTACCCTCTACCGTAAATGACACAATACCACTTCTCACCGATCCAATATCATGAACCTGAACCCCCTCCACTCTCGAAAGAGCATCTCGCAGATAATTCCCAAGGCTTTGAACCCTCTCCCAGATATTCTCAATACCAATCTGATTGATGTAATCACATGCCACTTTTAACCCCAAAGTAGCTGCCCTGTTACCTTCCCAATTTTCGAACTTTCGCGCGTCTGATCTCACCTCATAGGAATTCTTTCCTGTCCAGTTGGCTGAATGAAGATCTACATAAAAAGGTCTCAATCTTGGTAACACTGACTTTCTCACATACAGGAAACCGGTTCCTCTTGGAGCACGCATATATTTGCGGCCCGTAACAGAAAGGATATCGCAACCAATGGTCTCCACATTTAGTGGATACTGACCAGCGGATTGACAAGCATCTAAAAGATAGAGTACCCCATGCTTTCGACATATCTCGCCTATAGCTTCTGCTGGGGATACCAGACCTCCGTTGGTAGGCATATGGGTAATTGAAACCAGTTTTGTTTTAGGTGTAAATAGTACTTCAAAAGCCTCTAAATCAGGGTTACCATTGGACAAGTTTGGAATTATCTTAATGACCAAATCACATCGATGGTGGAGATAAGAGATGTAATTACTTGCATAATCTGATTGATTGGTAACAATCTCATCTCCATCCTGCCAGTCAATGGCTTGAAAAGCCGAATTCCAAGCCACAGTGGCATTTTCAACCAGTGCTATCTCCTCTCTTGAAGCATTGATTAATTGAGCAATAGTGTCATAGGTAGATTCTATTTCTTCGAAGCGCTTTGAGTGTATTTCATAACCCCCATAAGATGCTTCCTCCATTGTGTATTGGATCACTGCATCGCGAACAACATTAGGTGGTAAGGCACTACCGGCATTATTGAAATGGATCACTTCTTTAACCCCATCCGTCTCTTCTCGAAAGCGCTCTATGTCTTTGGCATCAAACATGCAGGAAAGATAGATAATTATGTGGGTTGCTGGAAGAGCGAAGTGAATGCTTTAAAGGTTAAATTAATTGACCGTAAGTGAGATAAGGCTTTGACGGTATGCCACGTGTTCTATATTTGAAAACAGACAACAACTCGATGCGCAAAACACTCTTGGGAATTTTCTTAACATTAATTACTCTCGCTTCGCTCGCTCAGGTAGACCCTGCTGCCTTGGAGCAATTCGCAACTGATTATGCTGCCAAGCATGAGCATTTTACTAAGGAGGAAGTACTGGATATTTTGCGACAGGCTGAATTCCAACAAGAGATTATTGATAAGATCTCCCGCCCGGCCGAAGGCACAATGACTTGGGAACGTTACCGCAATATCTTCCTCAAACAAGGCCGTATTGACGCGGGTATTGCCTTCTATAAAGAACATAAAACCGCTTTAGAAAAAGTAAGTGCAGACACTGGTATCCCTGCTGAAATAATCCTTGGTATTATTGGTGTAGAAACCTATTTCGGAAGAATTAAAGGGTCTTACAAGGTATTAGATGCCTTATATACTTTAGGTTTTGGCTATTCAAGGAGGGGAAAATTCTTCAAATCTGAACTCGAGAAGTTCTTAACACTCTCAAAGCTAGAAGAACTTGAAATCACGGAAGTACTGGGCTCCTATGCAGGTGCTATGGGTTATACCCAATTTATGCCCAGCAGCTATATCGCTTATGCTAAAAGTTTTGAAGAAAACGGTACTCGTGACCTGATGGAAAGTCCTGAAGATGCTATTGCCAGTGTCGCCAATTACTTAAAGGTACACCGCTGGAAAAAAGGACAACCTATCACTTCGAGAGCCGAGATGACTCGCCAGATTACCGGACTAAGAAAGCAATCTTTGAGGCCGAAAAACAAGGTATCTGATTATACATCCATTGGTTTCAAACCTTCGGAACAACTTCAATCCGACCTTCCTGCCACTATGCTCATCTTTGATAAGGAAGGCAATACTGAGCACTGGTTTGGTCTTTACAACTTCTACGTCATTACCCGCTATAACCATAGCCCCATGTATGCCATGGCCGTGTATCAACTGGCTCAGGAGATCAAAAAGGGTTTTGGGGAATAGGCGATTCATGAAGCATTAGCTAAAATGTATTTTGTGTATCTTGAATGATACGTTTGGACAAAAGTCATTTGGCAGCACACCATGAATTATACATGTACTATTGATATAGACTTATCTATTGAAAGGGTAGTTCAACTCTGGACAGATGAGCAATTTTTTGAAAAGTGGCAAGATGGATTTAAGTCTATAAGTCTGTTCGAAGGTCAAAAAGATGCTATTGGAGCCAAATCGAGGATTTTGTTAGCACAGGGTAATAGAAAAATGGAATTGATCGAAACCATCATTTCCAACAACCTGCCGGATGAGAAAAAGGCCCTATATGTACATAAACACATGACCAATACCCAAACGACACGATTTCAAGAATTATCTCCAAATCAAACCAGGTATATTTCAGAAGTTGAATACACCAAGTTCAATGGGTTCATGCCTAATCTTATGGCCAGACTATTTCCAGGCGTCTTCAAGAAACAAAGTCAGAAATGGATGAATCAGTTTAAGGCATTTGCTGAGGGTCTGAGGTAAAACAGTTTGCCTTGATCACCAGGCAACGGCCATTACCAAATGAATAGCCCTATTACAGTCGGTTTAGCGTACAAATCAATTGTAAAAACTCAGAGGCTCTGCAGGTAAGACAATCATGACTAATCCAGTTTATACCACTCAAGTACTTCCAAATTCGCTCTACGCCCTTGTTTGGCTGGAGCATAGTGGGTGGAAAGGTAATCCAAGATCTTATCTTCATTATCGCCCAAATCCCAGAGGTTTTGTGTCTCTTGCATCCACACGATCATGCTCTTCCAGCCCTCACGAGTAGCTCGGTTTTGCGTGACTAGCTTTAAGGAATGGCAGCCAGAACATTGGCTGAAAACCAGGTTATTGCCCGGGGCGTTGACCAAACCGTTCTTATCAAGGCTTGGTTCTTCGGTTTCAGGTGCTTGTACTTCGTCTACAGCCTTTTCTGGAGCGGAGCATGCCCATATTATTGCAAAGAACAGAAAGTAGAGAACTATGGTTGTAAAATGCTTCATCAGGCTTTGACAACTTTAACCGCAATACGATGACAGGCATTATTGAGGTAACCCTTCGGATTCCAACCCGGAACTACCATGGGTTGACTTTTACCTTTAGCATCTGTAGCTCTGGCCCAAACTTCATAGTAGCCTTTCTGAGGCAGTTTTAATTCGGCAGTCCATCGCTGCCAGGCATGTCTGTTTCTAGCACGAGCTAGTTTGGCACGTTGCCAGGTTGTGCCAAAATCAATGGAAACGTCAACCTTATCTACACTTAACTCTCCTGCCCAAGCATGACCTCTCACTTCAAAGTTTTGGCCTTCTCTAACTATAGCTCCGGTCTTTGGATAGGTAATTAATGATTTCACAGGCATTGATTCGATGATCTTCATCTTCTCCTCAGGAACTTCCGTGCCTGGCGCTACAGGTTCAGAAGGTACACGATAGGCCGTACCCGTCATCTTTGGTCCATCATGAACAATGTTTCTTATAACAAGTCTATCAATCCACTTGCCTGAGGCAGAGGCTGGAAAGCCCCCGGCTACCAAACGTAATGGGTAACCATGAGCTAAAGGAATATCTTGTCCATTCATAGCGTAGGCGACCAATGTTTCTTCTTGCATGGCTTTATTCATTGGAACACCCCTGGATATCACTACTTTCTTCCGATCACCACTCAAATGTGTGTCTTTACCATAATATCCGATATAGACTGCATCACCTTTTACACCCACATCAGCGAGTAGGTCTTTAAGCCTTACGCCTGTCCAATTCGCGCATGAAACTGCTCCTATAGTCCACTGGTTACCTTTAGCAGGTGGGTTGAACTCACTACGGCCATTACCTCCACACTCTAAAGTAAGTTGATAGGTATAGGCCTTGAATTTGGTCTTAAGTTCTTCGAGTGTATAGGTCTTTTGGGCCTGTGCAGACTCACCTTCAATAGTCAACGTCCAACTATTGACATCTATGTTTTTCGGAATAACTCCATTGTTGCGGATAAACATTCTGTCCTCCGGAGTGACGGCATCGTCCAATAAGTGGGCCTTGGCTTCGATATTCCATGGACGGTCGTTGAGTGTAGTCATTTCGGCATGTTTGCCAAAGAGGGTTTGAGGATCATTGTCCTGCAAAAAAAGCGGTTCGTAGTCATTTTCCATTTTCTCCCCGAAAACGATGTCGGTTCCAATTAGCGTTGACATACTGGCCAAAACGCTCTTCTTTATGAATTGTCTTCTTTTCGTCATGATACTCAACGATCTATATGATCGAATAAAAACACTAATCTTCTTTGCCTAAAACAAATAGGAGACCAACGGTAAAACTATTTTGTCCAAGGTCACTGATCAATCGATCGTATTCGACATAGAAAAGCAATTTGTTCTTTTCATAATGAGCCCCAAAGCCCAAGTTGAAGCCAAGGACAGATTCGGCAACATCATTATGCCCTTCTACCCTTTCTACTTCTCGACTAAAATTCAACCCTGTTAAAGGATAAAGTCCCAAGCCCTCACCAACTTCGAAAATATAATGTGTATTGAAGTTGATTTCCCAAAGACCAATCTCAGCTTCCTCTCCTCCAATCGTTGTTTTATGCTTATTGAAAAGTGTAAACTCAGGTCCAAAACAAATACGCTCATTGACAAAGGTATAGGCCCTGAGGTTTACCCCGGCCTCTTGAATGTCATCACCGTAAATAATACCTCCTCCCGGAATAATTTGAGAAAGTGCTGTTGAAAACGAAGCAAAAAATATAAGCACTGTAATTGAGACACGAGACTTCATGCCTTATAAGGTCGCAATTATCAGCAAGACTTGCCGAAATAGTCTTAGCACTTTGTCAAATAGGGTACAAAAAAAGATCCTGACGAGATACGTCAGGATCGGGATAGAAAACACCTGTTTTAATTTACCTCAAACCAAAAACTAATCAGGTTATCTTAAATATCTTGTTCGTTCTATAAAATGCTTTACCGCGCTTTGGGTTATCACTTCTTTTCCTTCTTCTTTCAATTCATCCAATAGCATTTCTGCCATCTTTTCGTCCACCATTTCTTCTGATTTGACGGCCGAATTTGATCTATTGATGATGTTGAGGTGATCGGTTAATAACTTCCTGCATTCTTCTTCTACATAGAACACCACACCGCTGAGTGTAATTTTGTGTTGACCGTTCATGGTTCCTAAGTATAAAGTGGGTTGAGTAAACATTATCCTATTCTTTCTCTATTAGACTCCGACTTTTTAAAATGGTTACCGAAGTAATGGTTGCCTTTGTAGTATAGATGCGCCCAATTGAAAAAATGTTGCATAACCCTGAAGGAATTAACAGTTGTTAAGGCTTTTTAACTTCTAAATAGCAAGAATTAACCTTTTCTGATGACTAATATCCTCTTAACCCTTCCTCAGGTAGATATCGCTAGTTACAGTCTCCAGCTTCATGTAGCGACCTCCGCCCTTATAGATAGTTTTCATATCATGAGAGCTAATTATCGGTAACCCTTTATCTC
Organism: Roseivirga sp.; assembly: GCA_965230105.1. Lineage (GTDB taxonomy): Bacteria > Bacteroidota > Bacteroidia > Cytophagales > Cyclobacteriaceae > Roseivirga. The sequence continues at coordinate 196,425 of CBDDKG010000013.1, forward strand.
GAATACTCTTGAAGTCGAAGTTTGTATAGATGGAGCCATTCACAGTTTTCACCTGAATATCAGCCCCATGTTTTTCTGGCCAAGTCAGGTCGATATCTCCAGTTACTGTTTTTATATCGAGATCTTTGAACTCCCCGTTCACCAGAATATCGGCAATCACAGATTCCATCACCAAGTCAGTCCCCTTCGGCAAAAACACCTCGACAAAGATATCAGCACATACGCGTGGGCCATTTCTGCTTCCCCAGGTCATGGCGTCTTCCTTCTCACAATCCCTGACATCCGCATTGCGCATCATTCTTTCATCAACATCTAATTTGAGTCTAATGCGGTGCTGCTGTTCTCGAAGGTCAATTTCAACTGCTTCGTTCAATTCACCTCCATTCAATTCATAGGTGATTTTGACCTTGACTTCATTCTTATCCCAATTAGAAATGGAAACCTGACTCGCAAAATCGGCTTGCAAGTCGATGCGTTGATCATTGAAGTCGATCGACCTCTCAAAGACTTCTTGTTGAGCAAATGTCATATGCGCCATGAGCACTGACATGATCATAAAACTGAGCTTTTTCATGACTTAGTTTTTACGTAAGAAGACATTCCCGTACTCAGAATCTACTTTAACAGACTTGTTACCTCGACCGTTCTGGATTCTTGCGGTCATCTCCTTACCTGGCATGTCATTTCCACCGATATCCATCTTCCTGGAAAGGTTAGCATAAATCTGCCCCCAGGAAGTCGCTGCCCAAAGTGATTCGATGGAAGATTCTGAAAGGCTGATATCTGCTCCCCCATATTTGGCTTCCACATTAATACTGCTTGGCAAGTCAATCACCTCGACCATTCCATATTGTGCATCGACTATTAAATCAGCACCTTTTGGAACCATCACTTCCAGTATAACAGAAACCCTGACACCATTGTATCGCCTTTTTCCACCTTTGCCAATGGTGACATTCGTGCCATTTTTGGAGATAATCACATCTCCGTCATGATCATCATCGTCATCATCGCTTCGACCTATATAATAACTGGTGTTTTTGAATTTATCCAGGTTCTTGATTTTGGATTTAATTCTCAGTGCACCTCGCTCACGGTCTGTTGATAGTTCAAAACTATCATTATCCTGACCACCATTGATGTATACAGTCGACTTGATTTGGACTTCATCCTTGTCCCAAGTTTTAACCTGAACAAGTTCTGGATACTTAAAGTCTAAAGTGATTTTATCAGACTTCTTTACTGGAAAAGACTCTGTAACGACTTCCTCTTGACCATAGCTGGTCAGCGTGATTATACAAAGCCCTATCAGTGTGAGGATTGTTGATTTCATGATGTTTGAGTTTTTTGACCTAAAAAAATTGGTACCTCCGTGAGGCACCAATTTTGTAACCTTATTTCTTTCTTAAGTAAGCGTTGCTGTAAGAAGCCTTGATAGCCAATTCAACCCCGCCACCATTTAAAGTACCATTTACTGTCGAACTGACTTTACGCATGCCATCTGACTTAGGGAATTCCATATCCATATCTGAATAAGCTTCACCATAAGGAGTTTTGATACTCACATCTGCCTTAGTATTGGCCGGAAGGGTAACATCTACAGTTGAATAAACAGAGACTAATGAAGTAGGACCCGACTGACTCAACTCAGAGAATATAGCTTCCACTTTACCATAGACAGTATTGACAAGTGCAGGACCGCTTACATCTTCAAGGTAAACGCTGTTGTATCTACCCGAAATCTCTAATTCACCAGTAATACCGTATACTTCTATTTTACCACCTTCCCAGTTTCCGGTGTGCTCAATTTCCACTTTCACAGACTTGGGCACTTTAATGGTAAACTTACCTTGAGGCCTTCTGGATGCCTGAAAAACAGTTACTTCATTCCCACTTTTCTGAACATTAAGACCAATACCGGTATTGTCTTCTCCACGAGCACTCAGTGCTTTTAAGCCTTCGGCACGTTGAGGTTTGGCGTTGCCTTTACTATTTGAGATTAAAATTTCAGAGCCGTCATAGGCTTCGACACTTACACGATTCACCTCCTTAACGATAAGTGTTGTGTTTGAAGGGTTAGATATACTCACAGAGTACCCCTCTTGTGCACTAAGGCCTATTGTTGCAAATAATGCCAGTGCGGTTAATGCGATTTTTATATTTAACTTTTTCATATTCATTGTTTTCTTGTTGTTGATACTTGAGTTTTTTGCCCTTTGGCTATTTGGTATTAAAATCGATTCTAATGGTTTATAATTCTTTCAATTTGAAGATGCCCAAGTGAGCCTCTTCCTGTACTTCCTTAAGTACCTTTTCGTCCTGAACAAAGCGCTCTAAAGTTTCTGTCGCGCTTCCCTCTTTCAGGCTTACCAGTCCTTCAATTAAAGCGATCTGCACTGCTGGCTCAGTTTCATTCAAGAGGGCATCAGAGAAGGCTTTTGGTACTTTTTTGTTACTCCCAAATTTGGTGAGCGCCTCTACCGTCTTGGTTCGCACATGCATACTTTCATCGTTTTTCAGCAAAGCGATCAAAACATCTACAGTCTCATCATCAGCTTCTTCCAGATTCATGGAATTATTTACTGCTTGAAGCCTCCCGCTAGCAGAACTCCCTTCCATTTGAGCGAACATAATGTTCTTCATTTCCTCAAGTTGAGCCTGCATTTGTGATATATTACTATCAGAGTTTATCTGGTTGCCTACCCAAAAACCTACTAACACCAGGGCCACAGCCGCTGCTACTTTGTATGCCCATGAGAAGCTGTAAGATCTCATTTCGACAACCTTGATTTCTTCTGCCTCCTGCTGATCTAGCTTAGCAAAAAGGTCATCGTCTGAAAGCTTACTCGTCATGTCTGAAACAACTTCTGACATCAGAAACTGATCTTGATATGACTTTAGATGGTCGGGGATGCTTTCTCCTTGGAAAAAAACATGGAGTTGCTTTTCATCTTCCAGAGAAGTCTCCCCGTTATAAAATTTTTCTATGAGGTTTTCTATGTCTTTATACTCCTTCATAATTGCTCACTTTTAAATAAGCCGCTCTCGCTGCTTTTCTGGCTCTTGAAAGCCCTACTCGAATGTTGTTTACCTGAAGACCTGTTTGTTCTGCAATTTCTTCATAGGAAAACCCCTCCACATCTCTCAACATAACCAGCATCCTCTGCTGTTCTGGCAAACCCTGGAAGGCATTCATCATCACTTGCATACTCTCTGACAACTCAAGGCTTTTATAAGGATTCAAAAAACCAGAGTCTAGCTCCATACTTTGAATGTCCATTTGGTTCTTATGTTTCTTCGACTTGAGCTTGTCAAAGGCATTGGTTCTTTGTAATCGTTACTGCAAAGGCTTCAATGCTTGAGTAAATGCTGAGCTGCTCTCTTTTATTCCAAAGTTTTACCATCACATCCTGAAGTGTATCTTCAGCCTCCTCGACCGATTTTAGCATGCCCAAGGCAATTCTAAACAACCGATCCTTCAAGGGTAGAACCTTTGATTTAAACTCTAGCAACTCCATTCAATGAGATAGACGAAGGTGTGACAATGGCATTACACAATGCGCGGAAAAAAATACAATCTGCTTTCGAAAACTATTTATCATACTGATAATCAAAGGATAAGGAATATAGAAAATCTTGGAGGTAATTTCGTGACAATCAACAATGTTTTTCTTTCTCTCTAAAATATTGGCATTTTTTGTTCGCCCCATCACCTGGATGATCGCGCTATTTTTACTTTCTGTCTGGTTAAAATCAACCAAATGGAAAAAGCGATCATTTTGGACTGGCGTCTTTCTATTAATTTTCTTCTCCAATCAGTACATCAGCAACAGAGTAATGCTTTGGTGGGAGTATGCCCCAATTCCGATGGAAGAGATTGGAGAAATATGATGTCGCCATAGTTTTCTCCGGGGTTACACGCGGTAGCAAGACACCAAGGGACAGGGTATACTTTCAAGAGGGTGCCGATCGGATTACTCATACATTACAACTCTATAATGAAGGTAAGGTCAAAAATATCATTGTTAGCGGTGGACTGGGTTTTCAAAAAGTACCCAACAGTAATGCAGCTGATAGACTAGCATCATTCCTGACTATGGCCAATGTACCAGACTCGGTGATTATACGAGAAACTCATGCTGTAAACACTTATGAAAATGCCGTCAACGTTGTCAAAATTCTAAGGGGAAAAGTTTCCTGATCAGAAATATTTATTAATCACATCGGCTTTTCATATGAAACGTTCAAAGCTCTGTTTTAGAAAAGCAGGGGGTAGAATTTGACGTATTCCCAGCAGGTTTTCTAACTACTCGGTCTACGGCTCATTTTGATGACCTTTTTATACCCAAATCTGAGGCCATAGGCAGATGGGAACAATTAATAAAGGAAATGGTCGGTATTGCTACCTATAAACTGATGGGATACATTTAAGAAGAATGGCCTTAAAAGACCATGACGTTCACGTCTTCCAGAATCTTGATGAGTTCTGGCGCCTCTTTCATTTTCAGATAATAGAAAATATTCTTTCCTTCACGCTTGCTACCAAGCACACCTTTCATCTTCATATTCGACAGATGGTGAGAAGTTAAGGATTGTTCGAGACCTAGATAGGCGGTAATGTCGTTAACAGACATTTTCTCATTGACACTTAAAGCGTCAATAATGGCCACACGCATTGGATGTGCTACTGTCTTGAGAACGAATGCAATCTTCTCAACTCTCTCATGGTCAAGTTGCCTCTCCATTACGCTTAGGTTATATGACAAATATATGAACATACTTTCATATTAAAAAAGAAATCTTCAAAATTTCTCTCATATAAAGTGGATCTCTCGGAAAAAGACCCTTTTTCGGTCAGAAATAGAACAAAAAGGCCCCGACTAGTCGGGGCCTTTTTTACTAAATGAGTATTATTCTCTATTAATTGAATACTATTTCTAGCTCAACTCTTCTGTTGGCCGCTCTACCTTCTCTTGTACTATTATCAGCGACAGGGTCGGCTATTCCATAACCATCAGCCGTCAACCTGCTCTCTGCTACGCCTTGCGCTATAAGATAAGCCCTTGCTGCATTAGCTCTGCGTTTTGACAATTCAAGGTTACTGTCCTCATTACCCGTGTTATCTGTATAACCACTTAGTTTCAAACCAAACGTTGTGTTTTCCTTCATTAGTTCTGCCACTTGATTAAGTGAAGCATAGGACGAAGTTTTCAATACATCACTACCACTATTAAACTGAATGTTTTTCACAGCAAGATCTAATGCTTCTTTAACTTCCTCTTTCACTTCAGGACAACCATTGTTAGCGGCAATACCTGCGATTTGAGGACATGTATCGTCTTGATCTCTGATACCATCACCATCCGAGTCTGGACAACCATTCAGTGTACCTGCCACTGCAGGACATGCATCATCACTGTCTTTTATACCATCACCATCCTGATCAGGACATCCGTTAAGCGTTCCTGCCACATTGGGGCATTGGTCTTCTGAGTCTTGAATACCATCGCCATCCGAGTCTGGGCAGCCTCCGAATTGGGCAATACCTGCCACTGTTGGACAAGTGTCTTCAGAATCTTTGATACCATCGCCATCTGAATCTGGGCAACCTCCAAGAGTTCCCGCCTCGTTGGGACAAGCATCGTCTTTATCAAGTACGCCATCACCATCGGTATCAGGCCAAGGACAACCCATATTTTCAGCCGGCCCAGCTGTATTTGGACAGGCATCTTCCTTATCGTAAATACCATCTCCATCTGAATCCTTTTTCTTACCCAATGAGAAGGATACACCTAAAGAATACTGCATATAAGCAGGGGCATCCTGAATACTATTGTTATAAGCAGCCTTGGTGGTGATACTAGCACCCTCAGTTACTTTGAACTCAATACCGGCACCCATAGGCAAATTGGCATGGGTCCCCTCTTCAAAAGAGGTAAAGAAGCCTTCAATGTTTCCGAACCAACTCAGGCCTGCCCCTAAGAATACAAATGGAGCGATCTTAGAATCCTCCTTAATAAGGTATCCGTTGGCTAATTTGTATACCAACCTTAAATCAAGGTCAGTAAGGTTACTTTCAAAGATATTTTCATGTCTCAATTTTCCATAGGAGAAACCAAATTCAGCATCAAAGCTCTTTGATAAGTATCTATCTAGCCCTACTCTAAAACCCGAGTTGTCCAGTTGTCCAAAATCATACAGGCTCTCAAAAAAGCGATAACTGAATTTATTGTTTGTCAACTCAATATTCACCCACCATGGATCGTCTTGAGTTTGTGCCATAGATGCTAGTGTAAAAAATCCAAGCATCAACATCATAAGGTACTTGCGCATAGTTTTCATTTTTAGTTTTCCTTTACACTGCGATAAGCCTGCCAAAACCCTACTTTTCTAAAACCCTAGCTTAATGCCTTGAATAAAGGGATTAACTGGTGCTGAGCTTCATTTATATTTCCATAATTTGTACTTCATTCCCAAATCGAGAATCAATAGAAAATGACAAGAGTTGGCCTTATTTCGGATACACATGGTTATTTAGATGAAAGTGTTTTCAAGCACTTCGAAAACTGCGATGAGGTTTGGCATGCAGGAGATGTCGGTAATATCTACGTGCTAGATCGACTCGAAGACTTCAAACCTACGATATCAGTCTATGGTAATATTGATGGGCAAGAAGTTCGACTTAGGGCTCCGGAGAAACAAATATTCACGATTGAGGGAGTCAAGGTATACATGATTCATATTGGAGGGACTCCCCCTCGTTATGCTAAAGATGTGTTGAGTGATTTAAGGGTAGAAAAACCAGACCTGTTTATCTGTGGCCACAGCCACATTCTAAAAGTAATGCCCGATAAGAATCTCGGAGATATGTTATACATGAACCCAGGGGCAGCCGGCCATCATGGCTTCCATAAAACAAGGACGCTCTTACGCTTTGAGCTTAACGAAGGCAAAGTTCAAAAGCTTGAGGCGATTGAACTGGGTAAAAGGGGTAGAAACTAAAAAAGGTCCCGATTAATCAGGACCTTTCTTTATTCTTTCAAGCTTTCTTACTCAGCTGCTTTCTCTTCCTCAGCAGGAGCTTCTTCTTTCTTAGCAGCCTTCTTTGGAGCTGCCTTTTTTGCTTTTGGCTTTTCTTCTTTAGGTGCCTCAGCTTTTACTTCTTCTACAGCTACCTCAGCAGTTTCTTCAACAACCTCAGCCTTTGGCGCTTCCTTCTTTGCTTTAGCTTTCTTAGGAGCTTCAGCCTTAGGGAAAGATGCGATTAACTCATCTTTATCCACATTTTTGATTACTGGCTGAGCAGTCAATTGCTTGATTGTAGTATTTCTTTTAGCCGCAGTTTGCTTATTTCTTCTGGCTTTTCTTTTTAATCTTGTGATTCCCATGATATAGGCTTTTCCTAAATTGAGCGGCAAAGATAAGAGTTTGTTTACTTTTTTCGAACTATCTTTTCATTAATTCTTAAGAATAATTTATCAAGTAGCAGAGTCAGCTTATTCTTTCACATTCCATTTTAGTAGTTTTGCTCAAAATCAGAGTTAATGGCACAAAAACCTTCCCTTCCTAAAGGCACCAGAGATTTCGGGCCGCTTCAAATGTACCGTAGGGAATATTTGTTTAGTACGATCAAAGGTGTTTTCAAAAAGTATGGCTTTATGCCTTTGGAAACTCCTGCAATAGAGAACCTAAGTACGCTGACAGGAAAATATGGTGATGAAGGAGATCAACTGCTCTTTAAAATTTTGAACTCTGGTGATTTCTTGAGTAAGACCAGCGAAGGAGATTTTCAAAATGGTTCCAAAGCCTTGACGTCTAAAATTGCCGAAAAAGGAATGAAGTACGACCTTACGGTCCCCTTTGCTAGGTATGTGGCCATGAACCGAAATGATATTGCATTTCCCTTCAAGCGATTCCAAATACAACCCGTTTGGCGTGCCGACAGGCCTCAAAAAGGAAGGTATCGAGAGTTTTACCAATGCGATGCTGATGTAGTAGGTACCAGCTCTCTCATCTGCGAAGCAGAGTTACTGGCCGTTGTTGAAGAAGTCTACGAGAATTTAAGTTTCGCTGACTACCAAGTCTCACTTAGCAGTAGAAAGATACTTGAGGGCATTGCTGAAGCCTGTGGTGCCTCTAATGAATTCTCCAGGTTCTGTACTATACTCGATAAGTTGGATAAAATAGGACTGGAAAAAGTATTAGAAGAGTTGAATAAAATTGGTGTAGATGAGGCTGGCCTTACTAAGCTCCAAACGATCTTAGCAATTGAAGGGGATAACAACGAAGTCCTAGATACACTTTCAGGCCTATTAGAAAAAACTGAAGTAGGTATGATTGGCATCAATGAAACCCGTGAAACTCTCGATCACCTAAAAACATTAGGCAAGACTGGAGACAAAGTAAAAGTAGATTTGACACTTGCTCGGGGACTCTCCTACTATACGGGGATGATTTACGAAGTAAAACCGACTTCTATTAGCATGGGAACAATTACCGCAGGTGGCCGCTATGACAATCTCACAGGGGTATTTGGCCTAGATGGTGTTTCAGGGGTGGGCATATCATTTGGTATTGACCGCATCTATGATACACTTAACGAGTTGAACCTCTTTCCTAGCGAAAACAATGAGGTAACCAAAGTGCTTCTAACCAATTTTGACAAGCATGCTGAAGGACATGCACTCATGATTTTGGGCAAACTAAGAGATCAAAACATTGCTAGTGAGGTATATCCCGAAGCTGCAAAACTGAAAAAGCAAATGACCTATGCCGACAGGAAGCAGATACCTTATGTCTTGATGATTGGCTCTAGAGAAATTGAGACCAGCATCTATACACTCAAGAACATGGCTACAGGCGAGCAAAAGGAAGTAGACTTAAATCAACTTATTGACGCATTGTCCTAGTCGCTGTGTATCACTTCTCTATCAGAATAGGCAGAATTGTTTTTTTTGAATAAGTTTCGTGATCATGCACCGTTATCTGTGCAGAGGCTAGCATGCAATCAAAAGTTCGATATCATCTCTTCCAGCTGATCAAAACGGCAACATACGTTGGATTATTTCTGATGATATGTCTGGGGCTTCAAGCCCAAGAAGTGAGTCAGAAAGGATGGTTTAATGCTGATTTTGATTTTGGCTGTCGTGACTTGACAATAACGATTACCCATACTGGAATAAACTCAGGCGACTTACAATTTAACTTTGAAGGAGATCCCAATGATCCTTTCAACCTATTTTTTGATCCCAACCCACCTGGAAATTCAGGGAATTTCTCCTCGGGTGAGACAAGGACGTTTACCTATACTACTCCCGGTACTTATATAATAAGAGTAGTAGACCTATCCAATACAGGGTCTCCTGCAGACCGGTTTGACTTCCTTACCGTTACGGTACTTGACAAGTTTTCGCCCTCGGTAGCCGCCAGAATCTGTTCTAATAATGAAGTAAGACTCTTCTTTGACTATGCCTTTGATCCATTTGAATCCTTTGATATAGACTATGGTGATGGTACTCCGATCGTCAATTTTGTCAAAGATGTAAATGCCAACAACGCGTCAATACCCCACACTTATGCTGTCAATGGTGTCTATGACATTATAGTTACCGGAATATTCGCTACCGGAGGAAATAATACTGAGTGTAATTCAGTGACTATTCGCGTTTCTACACTCGAAACTATTAATCCTCCTGTATTAAATGCCATCACTGTGATTGATCAGACCAATATCAGCTTTGACTACGACCCGATAATGGATGGGTTGCTATACTTTTTGGAGATTGATAGAGGAAGTGGCTTTGAGGCTTTCGCTGATCTAGACCCACTTTTAAATCCGAACAATATCACCTTAGAAGACCTTACACTCGATAACAGTCAAGAAACTTATGATTTTAGAATTAGAGCCACTGACATTTGCAATAGTATTCAAGCCCATTCATTGATCGGTTCAAGCATAGCCACTGACTTCAGTTTGAATAATATTGACACCACAATCGACATTGATTACTCTTGGAATACATCACCTGCTAACTTCACACAAATTGACTTTTTCATTAACAACATGTTGTCTGCATCATTTAATGAGCCTTCGAGTACAACACCTCATATCATTAATCACACAAACTGTACGCAACTACTGCCCTTCTTTTTTCAAACCGTTACAAATGGCGTTGTCAGTACAAGCCAAACCCTGACACCTTTTCCTAATTCTAGTTTGGTTTTGCCTGCTACAGATACTCCCTTGGCCGAGCTAGTTGGTGGAAGCATACGACTTACCTTACCAAATACAAATTTCCCATTGGGCGAATATCAAATACTGCGGAGAGATGTCAACGCCACTTTCAATCAAATTGCTACCACTTCTCTCAACTCTTACATTGATACCAGTGTACCACAGGGCACAGCCGAAGCATGTTATCAAATTCGGTATACCGATGAGTGTGGAAATCTATCTATGGTCAGTCAAGAAGTTTGTGTGATTATTGAAGCGAAACTGGGAATCCCTACGGCATTCACACCCAATGGAGACAACATCAACGATTTCTTTACCGTAACGGATGGTATTTATAATAATTTCCAAATGTTGATATACAATCGTTGGGGATCATTGGTATTCCAAACCAATAACCCAAGCCCAGGTTGGAACGGAATGTTCGAAGGAACTGAAGCCCCAAGCGGTAGTTATTCCTACCGCATTACTTTTCAAAACGCTGATAACTCTAGGGTGGACAGGTCAGGAACTTTTGTTTTAATTCGATAGATTTGACAAAAAATTACAGCACATGTTTGACATGATGAAAATGATGGGCAAAGTGAAGGAGATGCAATCCAAGATGAAGGAGGCCCAAGAGCGATTGGAATTTATCCAGGAAACCGGTGAAGCAGGTGCAGGCATGGTAAAGGCCACTGTCAATGGTAAGAAACAAGTCATCTCCATAGAAATTGATGAAAGTCTCTTAACAAAAGACGATAAAGACATGGTGCAGGACCTCTCTGTTGCAGCCATCAACAATGCCTTGGAAAAGGCAGATGTAAAAGCCAAGGAAGAGATCAAGAATAGCACGGAAGGGATTCTTCCAAATATTCCTGGTATGGACTTCGGAAATATGTTTTAATGAATACACTCTCTGTTGTTCTTCTCAACTTCAACGGAAGACATCACTTAGAAGCTTTCTTGCCTTCCGTAGTAAAACACTCTGTTCCTCATGAGGTCATTGTGGTAGACAACGGATCAGATGATGGATCTGTATCCTTTGTGCAAAACACCTACCCACAGGTAAAAGTGATCGCCTTTGAAGAAAACCATGGTTTCTGTGGTGGATATAACAAAGCATTACAACTGATAGACTCAGAATATGTAGTACTACTGAATACTGATGTTGAAGTCACCAAAAACTGGATTGACCCTGTATTGAGTCAACTACAGCGGAATATTGAGGTGAAAGCAGCTCAGCCCAAAATTTTAGATCAAAAAGCCAAAGAAAAATTTGAGTATGCTGGTGCTTCAGGTGGCTTTATCGATAAACTCGGCTATCCATTCTGCCGTGGTAGAATCTTTCAAACTCTGGAAAGAGATGGACAGCAATATGAAGACAATCGAGATGTTTTCTGGGCTTCAGGAAGTTGTTTATTCATTCATCGCGAAACCTATTTAGACCTTGGAGGCTTAGACGAAGATTTCTTTGCACATATGGAAGAAATCGACCTATGCTGGAGAATCTGGAGTTCTGGGGGGCGTGTAATGGTAGTGCCTGAAAGCAAAGTTTATCATGTCGGAGGAGGAACTCTTGATAAGTCAAAACCCCGAAAGACTTATCTCAACTTTCGGAATGGTTTAAGTCTGCTTATTAAAAATGAGCGCTCAGGCGTCCTAATATGGAAATTACCGCTTAGGATAGTGCTAGATTGGGTGGCACTTTTAAAATTTTCATTGGAAAGTGGTCCACAACATGGCTTAGCCATCCTCAGAGCACACGCTCATGTTATTTTTAATATTAGGTCAACATTTAAAAAGAGAAACCCTGCAAAAGGTAGTGTTGTTTCACCCCGGTATCAGGGGTGGGTAATCTGGTCTTACTTCATTAGAGGTAAAAAGAGATTCTCCGACTTGAGAATGAAATACTAATTATACCAAACTGGATTTTTTCTCCTGCGCAAGTGCTTACGAAAATTAATCACATAAGCAAGACCAAGATATACAATCAGCGGAGATCCAAAGGTCAGAAAGGACGCGTATATAAAGAATAAGCGGATACTGGATGTTGAAAGGTTCAACTTCTCACCCAGCTTGGTACAAACACCGAAGGCTTGATTTTCGAAAAACTGTTGAATTCTTTCCATTATCGGTAATCTAAAATACGAAATTAGGAACAATTTATTAATCGTAAAATCGGAATCTACTAAAAAATTACTAAACTTGCACCCTGTTGGAATACCCTTAAACAGACGAAAACAATCAAAATTCTTATGAAAACCCAAACTGCTAAAATTATTTTCCCTTTGCTGCTCATAGGGGTCATGTCAATCTCAGGATGTGCCTTGAGTCAGATGAAAAAAGCAGCTAAAAATCAGGAACTTGTTGTAGCACCTAGTCCACTAGAAGTACATGCTGACACCGTTAGGTTTGAATTATCGGCTAATCTTCCAGTAAAGATGTTAAAACCTAAAAAGGTTTATGAGCTAAGTGCGTTCTACAAATATGGTACTCAGGAAAGAGCTCTTAGAAAGATCGAATTCAGAGCCGTAGACTATCCTAACTCTAATACTGAACAGCCTAAAATCACACAGGAGTATGTATTCCCTTTTAGAAAAGGAATGGAGAGAGGAAACATTGAGATCCAGGGAAAAGCAATCAACCCTAAATCTGGAAGCTACCTTGAAACCGAAAGATTGGGTATTGCAGAAGGCCTGATCACTACCTCTCAACTGGTACAACCATCATACTATGCAGCTTATGCTGATCACGGTTACAATGACCAAGAGGAGTTGATCCCAACGAACGTTGAGTTTTTCTTCGACCAAGGAAAGTCTGTTTTCAAAACATCAGAAAAAGATAGTGACAGAGGTTCTCGCTTTGCAGCATTCATTGCCGAAAAGAACGTAACCAGAACTGTAACTATTACAGGTTCTCACTCTCCGGAAGGTAAGGAGACCATCAACAGTGAATTAGCACAAGAAAGAGCTGACGCTATTGAGAAATGGTATAGAGAGCAAATGGACAAATATGATTACCAAGGTTTAGCAAGCAACATCAGATTCATCATCAAGCCTGTAGTTCAGGATTGGAATGGTTTAAAAGCTATGTTGGCTAGCTACGATGGTATTTCATCTAGCCAAAAGTCTGAATGGAACAGCATCATCAATGGTTCTGGATCATTTGAGCAAAAAGAAAAAGAACTTCAAAAGCTTAGCACTTACAAGCAAGTATTCAAAGATGTATACCCTGCTTTAAGAACAGCAACTACAGAAGTGTTGACTGTTAAGCCTAAGAAGACTAAGGCTGAGATTGCTACTATGGCATTAAATTCTCCTGATCAGCTTTCAGTTGAAGAATTGGCTTACGCTGCTGCCAACAACCCTTCTTTAGAAGAGAAGAAGAGTATATACGAAGCTGCTGCTGCTAAAAATGATACTTGGGCCATCCATAACAACTTAGGTGCAGTTCACCTACAAATGGCAATGGGACAAACAGGCAGAGCTCAAAGAAATTCAATCACCACCGCTCTGAACCACTTCAACATTTCAAATCAGAAGAATGCTAATGTTGAGGCTCAGTCTAATATTGGTATGGCTATGGCTATGCAGGGCAACCTTTGGGGTGCACATGCTGCCTTGACAAAAGCTGCTACTATGAGCCCTGGAAATGATGTAAGACAAGGTGTTAATGGTGCTAAAGGTGCTGTTGAGATTATGGTAGGAAGATATGATCTGGCTATTGCATCTTTGAATAGAGCATCTAATAGCTCAGTAGATCAATTCAACAAAGGTCTGGTTCAATTGCTTAGAAAAGACTTCAGAAATGCTCAGACTACCTTAGAGAGTGTGATCAGCAATGACAGAGCTTATGTTTGGGCGCACTACGTGGCAGCTGTTGCGGCCGCTCGTCAGGACAATGAAAACAAAGTGATTGAGCACCTAAGAAATGCTACTAATGCTGATGCTTCGTTGAAACAAAAGGCTTTGACTGACTTAGAATTCAGACAATTCTCAGGTACAGATGCCTTCCGTAGCATTGTGAACTAATTAGAAACAAAGAACAAATGAAAAGCCTCTTCCTTTATGGGAAGAGGCTTTTTTTATGCCTTAGATATTGGACAAATCAGTATTGGTAATTGAACACTGAATGTTTATTTTTACGGCCATTAATTAAAAGAATTCAATGAGAGTTATACAGTTCAGAGAGGCCCTTAGAGAAGCCATGTCAGAAGAGATGAGAAGAGACGAAAAGGTCTTTTTGATGGGTGAGGAAGTTGCAGAGTACAATGGTGCATATAAGGTAAGTCAAGGAATGCTGGACGAGTTTGGTGCTGAACGTGTAATTGATACCCCTATTGCAGAACTAGGCTTTGCAGGTATTGGTGTTGGTGCAGCCATGAATGGTCTAAGACCATTAATTGAGTTCATGACCTTCAATTTCTCTCTCGTAGCCATCGACCAGGTGATTAACTCAGCGGCAAAGATGATGTCAATGTCCGGCGGTCAATTCCAAGTGCCTATCGTATTTAGAGGTCCTACTGGTAATGCTGGAATGCTCAGCTCTCAACATTCACAAAACTTTGAAAACTGGTTTGCTAATACCCCTGGTCTTAAAGTCGTTGTACCTTCTAACCCATACGATGCAAAAGGATTATTGAAATCATCTATCAGAGATAACGACCCAGTTATCTTTATGGAGTCAGAGCTTATGTACTCTGACAAAGGAGAAGTACCCGAGGGAGAATATCTGCTACCAATTGGTCAAGCCCATATTGTTAAAGAAGGTACAGACGTAACACTTTTGTCGTTTGGTAAAATGATGAAGATCGTAGACGAAGCTGCGGCAGAATTGGCTAAGAATGGTGTAAATGCAGAAGTCATTGATCTCCGTTCTGTGAGACCGATCGACTATAAAACCATTATCAATTCTGTTAAAAAGACAAATCGTCTTGTTATTGTCGAAGAAGCATGGCCTTTAGCATCTATCTCTACAGACATTGCATTCAATGTTCAAAAAGATGCGTTCGATTACTTAGATGCACCGGTAAAAAGAGTCAACAGTTTTGACTTGCCACTACCGTATGCTCCTACTCTGATCGATGCTATCCTACCGAATGTCAAAAGGACCTTGGAGGCTGTAGATTCGGTTATGTATCGATAGAAAAGAATTAATTTCATTTAAAGTCAGGCCAGCAACCTGACTTTTTTTATGTTTAGACATGGCCAAGTTAATTCTCATTGCTGGTGTAAGTAGATCAGGCAAGTCTAGTCTTGCAAAAGCATTACATTATGATTTACCAAGCACGACTATACTACACCAGGATGAGTTTGTCCTTCCTCAGGATCAAATACCTCTGATTCAAGATCGAATTGATTGGGAAAGACCAGAGTCCATTGATTGGAATAGACTGTTAGAGACCTACGAAGTAGCAAAGGTCAAATATCAATACATCATTATAGAGGGCATATTTGCATTCTCCAATTCCACACTTAACAAGAGCTCGGCTTTCACAGTGCTCTTAACCCTTGATAAGGAACAATTCCTTGAGAGAAGAAAGAAAGAGAATCGCTGGGGTAAGGAGCCTGATTGGTTTATAGAACACGTATGGGAAAGTCATGAACTGTTTCATAATACTCATAATATCTCCCCAGATTGGGTATTGCCCTACCCCTCATCCTCCGATTATGCAGAAATGCTTAACCAATTAAAGTCTTAGTTGATAATCCTTGCATGAGACTCTTCAATGTTCTAGATTAACGAAGAATTTAGTTCAAATGAAAAAACTCACCTCACTCGCATTGCTCATTTCTATTGTGCTGATTGGATTAGGTTGTTCCAAACCAAAAGAAGTTGAAGAGGAACAGCAAGAAATTCCGATGCCAAAAGAGGTAGAAAGAGAAAAGCGAGCCGTAGTTGAAGCTGATATTCCTACATATAAATTTGAGTTCTCCTCATTAGCTCTCAATCAGAGAATTGAGGACCTGGATGACTTTGTATTCAAACACTACGGAGAATTCTACACTGAAGATTTCAACATCTTTCGATTGGACAGAATAGACTATCTGGCAGAATCTCATGAGATTGACGATATCAACCTATACTATATAGATAGCCTACTGGTAAAAATTCAGGTCTACTTGAGAGAGGACAAAACTGATGAATTTTTACGGAGATATGGACGTGCGAAAATTCAAATCAACGATTATCACAACAAGAAACTGCTAGAAACAGAGAAGGTACTCGTGCAAAAAAATGGCAAGTACCAAGTCAACGACAAACTGGATGCTTTCAGTTTGAAATGGGATCGTCAGGACTTAGATATCAAATATGACGTTAGCAGGAAACCTGACAGTCTATACACACAATTCACTGAAGACTTCAAAGGCTTTGATGACAAGTCGAAGCACTTCAAAATCACATTTCAGACCAAAGACTTTGATACTCAGCTTGCCTGGATAAAATGGGAATCTTATAAGGATTCAAAAGGCTTGAAGGCAGAATCTGCCAGTGACAGATAGCTATCTATTGCCCATCATATTGGCCAAGCCTGACATAGCGCGTTTACCACCCATCTTGTTCATGGCTTTCATCATCTTACGCATGTCTGCAAACTGTTTCATAAGGTTGTTCACCTGCTGAATTGACGTACCAGAACCTGTTGCAATACGTTTTCTACGACTACCATTTAGTAATTCAGGGTTCGCCCGTTCCTCCTTGGTCATGGATTTAATAATCGCCTCGATCGGCTTAAACGAATCATCATCAAGATCAACTCCCTTCAAGGCTTTTCCCATTCCCGGGATCATCCCCATCAAGTCCTTAAGATTACCCATTTTTTTAATCTGCTCGAGTTGAGAAAGGAAGTCGTCAAAATCGAACTTATTCTGGCGAATCTTCTTGTTCAGCTTCTTAGCCTCCTCCTCATCAAAAGATTGCTGCGCCTTTTCAACCAAAGAGACCACATCACCCATACCGAGGATTCGATTGGCCATACGATCGGGATGGAAAACATCAATAGCTTCCATCTTCTCGCCTGTCGAGATGAATTTGATAGGCTTCTCTACGACATTTCTTATCGAGAGCGCTGCTCCACCACGTGAATCACCATCAAGTTTCGTTAAGACAACTCCATCAAAATCGAGTCTTTCGTTGAAGGTTTTAGCCGTATTGACCGCATCCTGTCCAGTCATTGAATCTACAACAAACAAAGTCTCAGACGGACTGACCGCAGACTTGAGTTGCTCAATCTCCTGCATCATTTGTTCGTCAACTGCTAAACGTCCGGCAGTATCGACAATGACTATTTTCTTTCCGTGTGCCTTGGCATGCTTAATGGCATTGTTGGCAATTTCAACAGCATTCTTATTCTCTGGCTCAGCATAAACGTCTACCTCAATCTGTTCACCTAAGACCTTAAGTTGGTCAATAGCAGCAGGACGATAAATATCACAGGCTGTCAATAAAACCTGACGCCCTTGAGACTTGAGCATCTTGGCCAGTTTTCCAGAAAAGGTAGTCTTACCTGAACCTTGTAAACCAGAAATTAGAATTACGGCAGGATCGCCCTGAACAGACATATCAGCCTTCTGGCCTCCCATCATTTCAGTCAACTCTTCGCTGACAATCTTGGTCAACAATTGACCTGGAGAAACAGAAATAAGTACATCTCTACCGAGTGCTTCTTGCTTGATTTTATCAGTTACTTCCTTGGCTACCTTATAGTTAACATCGGCATCGATTAATGCGCGCCTGATCTCTTTAACCGTAGTCGCAACATTGATCTCGGTGATCTTTCCCTGACCTTTTAGTGTCTTAAAGGCTCTATCTAACTTTCCACTTAAACTTTCGAACATATCTGCCAACAATTTGGGCCTCAAAATTAGCCAAATTTCCTAGCAATAAAAGGCTCCAAAGCCTTCATTTAGCATACAAAACCTTTTGTATTACACTGCTTATCGAGATATTGGGCCTTGGTTTACAAAGGTCCGATAATGATAAAGATCAATTTTCAAAAAGATGTACTGCCACACCTGGTAGCTGTTATAGTTTTCTTAGTCTTAACCATCATCTTTTTCAAACCAGTATTCTTTGAAGAGAAGACACTTTTCCAGAGTGACATTGTACAATGGCAGGGCAGTGCTCAAGAGCTAGTAGATTATCGGGAACAAACGGGCAAAGAGGGCCTATGGACTAATTCTATTTTTGGGGGGATGCCTGCGTATCTAATTAGTGTAAAATGGGGCAATCAGCTTATAAAAGCTAGCCATGCCATATTCACGTTAGGACTTGAACACCCGGTTCGTATCGTCTTTGCCTCTATGTTGTCCTTCTATATCATGCTCCTTTGCTTTAAAGTTAGGCCATACCTCGCACTAATTGGTGCCATAGCATTTGGGCTTTCTTCTTATAACCTCATCGGACTTACCGCTGGACATAATGCGCGGATTTCAGCCGTCTCATTTATGCCCCTAGTCATGGGAGGAGTTCACCTTTGTTTTAGCAGAAACAAACTGCTGGGTGCCAGTCTTACTGCTCTGGCACTGGCTATGCAATTGAGAGTTAATCACCTGCAAATCACTTATTATCTTGCCTTCATTATAGGCATCTATGGGCTAATTCAATTGATATATGCCATACGTGAAAAGCAACTACAAGACTATCTAAAAAGGCTTGGTCTGCTGGTCATTGCACTTGTTCTGGCCATTGGAACATTTTTCGGAGAGTTCTATGCTACTTATGAATACGGGAAATACTCCAATCGAGGGAAAACTGAATTATCCCAACAGGCCAATGAAGAAATGAATACTGACGGCCTGGGTAAGACCTATGCTTTCCAGTATTCCAATGGCATATGGGATCCTGCTACGCTCTTCATTCCTAACGCTCTAGGCGGAAGCGGTCCTTTTCCTCAGGATGGTGAGCTAGCACAATTCCTAAGACAAAACAATGTGAATGGCGCGCAACTACAAGGTTTTCTAAACGGAATACCCACCTATTGGGGACAGGAGTCGGCTACTACCTACTATGCGGGGGCTATTATGGTGTTCCTTTTTGTTTTAGGCCTCCTTTTGGTGGAAAGAAAATATGTGATTTGGCTCAGTGCGGTGGCCATTTTAGGCATAGTACTAAGTTATGGACGCAATATGCCAGGAATTAACAACTTCTTGTTTGACTATTTCCCGGGCTATAATAAGTTCAGATCCATCTCTTTTACGATGGTACTCCCCATCTTTAGCATTTCCCTTTTAGGAATGCTGGCTCTTGAAAAACTGCTTACTCAGCAGTTTAGTAAAGAAGTCCAAAAGAAACTTTTTATTGCCTTTGGTGCTACTGGTGGCCTTGCCCTCCTACTCACACTATTTGCCGGAATATTGACCTATCGTGGCGCCATAGATGCGCAAATCCAGGAAGTGATACTGGATGCGGTTCGATCGGATCGAAAAGCACTATTCCGAAGTGATGCCTTGAGGGCTTTTGGTTTTATCACCGTATTTGCCGGTTTGCTATATCTGTATGCTAAGGAAAAAATTTCGAATACCGTGGCTGTTTTGGGCTTGGTAGTAATTGGATCATTAGATGTGATTCTAGTTGGGTCTAGATTTCTTTCTGATAACAACTTCAATAGGTCTAGCTCCAGACAAAACTTTACAGCCACTCCAGCCGATCAGTATATCAACCAGAATGAATCTCTTGGAGACAGGGTATTGGATTTGACCTCTGGTTTTTACAATGGAAAAATTGCCTACCATCATAACCTGATCAATGGTTATCATGGAGCTCGGATTCGCAGATATCAGGAAATAATTGACAACAAATTACTAACAGAGCTCTCAGGGTTGGGCCAAAGTATTCAAGCAGGCAGCTCAGATTTCAGTGCTTTCCCGATGATCAATATGTTGAATACTAAATACCTGATCAAAAACCCTGGAACCCCACAAGGGGTCGTGATTAACAACAATACATTGGGCACTGCCTGGTTTGTCTCAGAACTTGACTACGCTGAAAACACCGATCAAGAATTCAATCAAACGTTGGAGCTCAGCAACCCTGAAATGAAAGCTGTTGTGAATAGAAATGAGTTACCTGAAAATATTGGATTGAGTGGATCAGGCTCTATAGCCTTGACAGAATATCACCCTGGCTATTGGAAGTATGAGTCCAGCAACACGGGAGATGGTTTTGCAGTATTTTCAGAGATTCACTACCCTAAAGGGTTCGAAGTGACAATTGATGGTCAACCTGTGGATATGCTCAGAGCGAACTATATTTTGAGAGCCTTATCAATTCCAGCAGGTAATCATGTTATAGAGTTTAAGTTTGAGCCTCAAATCTACACTGTTGGTTCTGCCTTAATGCAGGTTTTCTCAATCTTAACTTTGCTGGTTTTCCTTGGGTCAGTTTATCTATCTTTGAAGAAGAAGTAAAGCCTAATCATAAATGTCGAGAAGTCCCTTGCTGGTTTCATTCCAGTTATACTTCTGAATGACGGCCCGTTTTCCGGCCTCCCCCATTTGCTTAGCCTCATTAGGGTTAGAATGGATCTTCAATATGCAATCTGCTAAATCTTTGGCGTCCTTTGCTTTAAAGATGAGCCCACACCCTGTTTCTTTGACTACATTTTCCTGAGATGGGCAGTTACTGACAATTAAGGGCTTCGCACCAGCCATATATTGAAATACCTTGTTGGCAAAAGTGGTGTCATGATGCTTGTTCCTGTGCAAGGGCGATATACAAACCGAGGCACTTTCGATATACGAGGGAAAGAGCGAAACGTCTTGCCAACCCTCAAATAAGACATAGTCGTCCAGCGCATTTGAACTTACCATTTGTCGCAACTGCTCGTCTTGTGTGCTTTTTCCTACAATCACCAATTGAGCATTAGGGACGATCTCTAATACCTTTTTCATTGCAACAATAGCGGTATCAAGCCCCCTTCTGATTCCAGTATCACCTACATAGACAATATTGAAATACCCCTTTAACTTTTCAGTTATTTGATCATCTAAGTGGTAATTAAAATAGATTTCCGGTTCTATAGTGTTGGCCACAGCAGTAAAATGAGAACGTTCTCTGCCTGAAGCACCCACGGCATCATCAATGGCCTCAGGCGTGACTAATATAATATGATCTGCTCGTTGTATGAGACTTGTCTGGGCTGATCTCCATCTTTCAATATTAATCATATACTTTCCAGGAAACCTTTGCAAATGAGGATAAAACTGAAGGATCTCAGGGCGATTCTCATGCAAATCGAGAGTCAGGGGCAATTGAAAGAAACCATCGTTCACATCCATAACTGCTTTCGCAATTAACATATCATGTACATGCAGTGCTTCTGGTTGAACCTTTTCTATAAAAGCCTTGATTTTGGAACGAAGAAGCCAATGAAATATAGGGAAATCATAGGCTAGAGCTGAAAGTCTATAAAGAAAACCTGTGGCATCGATGCGATGCACTCTGATACCATTTATTTCTTCTTTCTTGGGTCTTAACTTCCTAAAGTTCAAAGAAAACAAATCGACTTCATGCCCAGCACGTACCAAAGAATAGGCTTCATTCTCAACTCTTGAATCAGGTGGGAAAGATTGATCAAGAAAGAAGGCGATTTTCATGATTTGAAAATTAACTAAAGCATCTAAATATCAAAGATATTCTTTCTTGAAGATTGGTTTGTTAGATTTGCCAATCGCTTATGACCATTTCAGAGCAAGAGTTTTTAGAAGTTAAAGCTGATGTAGAGCGGAGCAGATTTGCAGCACAGAATTATGCTGTTACTCAGACTAAATCAGGTTATATCAGATACAGGTTACTGAGGCCCATTCTGAAATATAGATTTAGCCTCTTCCTTCGCAAACATAAATACGTGCCATGGATAAGCCCCGATGCTATTCAAGCACTAAGAGAGTTACTGAATGATAAGATGACTGGTTTTGAGTATGGCAGTGGAGGAAGCACAATATTCTATTCAAGGCTTTTGAAAACTGTTCATAGTATTGAGCACTATGAACCTTGGTTTAAAAAGGTCAAGGGAATGATAAATGAGCTCAAAATCACCAATGCAAAGCTGGACTTAGTACTACCAAATAAGCCAGTAGATCAACAGCACCTGAGTAGTAAGGCACAGTTATTATTGACTTCGGAAGAGTTTCCTGTAAAAGATGAAGTCTTTGACAAATATGTGCATGTAATAAGTCAGTACGATGATTCGTCTCTAGACTTTGTATCGATAGATGGAAGAGCAAGGGTCTCATGTGCAGAAATGGCTATCCCTAAACTAAAGTCAGGTGGCATACTCCTTCTGGACAATTCCGAAAGAGCTCGATACAAGAAAATACACACTCTTCTCAGTTCCTGGGCAAAAATATCTACAACCACTGGACTGACGGACACAACCATTTGGAGAAAACCTTAATGGGTGTAGTCATAAGACAAAGCATAAAATCGTCAATTATTGCCTACTTAGGTGTTGCCATAGGCTATGTCAATGTTCTTTGGCTCTATCCCTATTTCTTATCAACCGAACAAGTAGGTCTTTTCAGGCTAATACAGAGTTCGGCCTATTTACTTGCGACTTTCGGTCAAGTTGGCTTAGGTCAGAGTTTGGTCAGGTTTTTCCCTGAGCAAAAAAACAACAAGAGCTTCCCCAGCGCTATCCTCTTGGGTGGACTCATGGGGTTTTTACTACTATGCGCAGCCGTATTAATATTTAGATCAGCTATCATTGGTTATTTCTCAAGTGAATCTGAACTCTTTGTTGACTACTTTCAGGTCACTCTCCTAATTTCATTCTTAATCATACAATTTCAGCTTTTAGAAGCCTATTCAAGAAGCCTCTTACAAATTGTGATACCCACCTTTCTTAGGGATGTTGGCCTTCGGGTTTTAACCACAATCATTCTACTCTTCTATGGGTTTGAGTTCATTGATTTTGATTCACTCATCTATTCACTCATCGGCATTTATGGACTTGTCTTTCTGAGTCTGGTATTTGCTTTGAAATTGAAGGGTGAGCTGCCCTTTAGCCTAGACTTATCTTTTTTGAAAAATGGTGTCGGAAAGCGTATTCTGAACTATGGCCTTTATTCATTAATTGGTGCTGGCGGCACTCAGATTATTCTGCAAATCGATAGCATTATGATCAGTGGTGCTATTGGATTGGAAGCTACTGGAATTTATACCATTGCCTTTTTTATTGGGGTTGTGGTCGAAATGCCTAAAAGGGCGATAACTCAAATCAGCTCTGCATTGCTCTCTCAATCATTCAATAAAGGCGATATGGCTGCCGTGAAAAAACTATATCAGCAAACGTCAATTAATCAGATGATTATAGGCACGCTGTTGCTCATTGGCATATGGGCTAACCTTGAAAACATCTATCATTTTGTCCCAAATCGTGAAAGCTACATTGGTGGCTTCAATGTAGTGCTGTTCATTGCATTGGGTAAATTGAGCGACATGGCGTTTGGTACTAATGGGGAGATTATCGTAATGTCAAAACACTATCGATTCAATGTTGTGGCCGTTTCCTGTTTAGCCATTCTGACAATCCTTTTGAACCTCTTGTTGTTACCTAAATATGGTATTGAAGGCGCTGCAATAGCTTCATTTCTGTCTATGCTGCTTTTTAATATCATCAAGTATCTTTTCGTTTGGAGTAAATATGGCATTCAACCATTTACGCTCTCATCATTGAAATTCCTGATTATCACAGGCATTACACTTCTTTTGAACTACCTGATCCCTGTAGTGGCTAATATATACCTTGATATAGCCATTCGTTCCTTAGCTATTGTTGTTGTGTTAATGGGCTTGACTTATAGTCTGAATATATCCACTGAACTAAACCAATTGATCAAGACAGGTCTTAAAAAAATCAACTTACAGTGATAACAGCCATGTGGAAAGGTCCTGCGTTAAACTTCTTCTTCCGTAGCGTTCAATATCCTTAAAAGTCCACCTGGAACCTTTAGATTTCCAAGCATTAAACTCCTCCAGAATAAAAGACTTCAGGTCATCTTTTTCGTCATATTTAAAGGCCTCTCCTGCGGAAGTGGCTTTTAGAATCTCAGAAATATCATTGTCCGCTCTACCAATAGCGAGAATTGGTCTTTTTGCACTTAGATATTCAAATAGTTTACCTGGAAGTTGTGAAGTAGCGCCTTGACTGTCTGTTTGTATCAAAAGCAGCAAATTACTTTGCAAATATTCACCATAAACCTGCTCATGAGGTATAGATGGCTTGCATATTAGCTTCTCTTTTAATTTGGAGTGGTGTCCAATTGAAGACTCCACTTCAGCACTAAGTATACCTGTTAGCCGCAAACTCAGGGCATTAAAAAAATCATCATCCTCACATAGCTCATCCAATACCAACCATAGACATTCTGGGTTCCTAAAATGACTCAGCATACCTACATGGCTTATGACAAACTCATCCGAAGGACCTTCGGCCTCTTCCTTCAGGTCATCTCCATCAAAACCATTGGTTATATAATGAGTTCTTCTAGCGCCAAGGGCTTTAAATTCTTCAGCCGCGGAAGGGCCTGTAGCCAAGACCGCATCAGCAATTTTTAAAACTTCTTGCTCTAGTTTTAAATGCTTTTTCCAAACGAACGATGTAATGCGCATTCGCTTTAAAATGTCCCATTGAGACCAGGGGTCACGAAAATCAGCTACCCAGGTAATAGAAGGGTTCTTCAGCTTAAGATCTCTTCCAATCAAATGGATGCTATGAGGAGGTCCAGTAGTAATGATATGCTTAATCTCGTTTGTCTCAAGAATAGACATCAAATACTCAACTGAAGGCTTTCTCCAAAACCTTTTAGGGTCTGGCACAAACAAATTACCTCGAATCCAAACCGCGATTTTCTTTAGCAAACTGTCATTACCAGTTTCTAGTACTTGTCCTTGCTTTAGTTCCTTCCTACCTGACAGCCGTTTGAATAATCCATAAGGTTCCCAAATCGGAAACTTCAACACCTCGACAGCAGGATTAATATCTCTTTCTAAGGAAGAATCTTTTTGATCAAAATCAGGATTCTCTGGAGTAAAGATTATCGGGTCCCACCCAAACTCTGGCAGGTACTTACTGAACTTAAGCCAACGCTGTACGCCTGCACCTCCGCTTGGAGGCCAGTAGTAAGTAATGATCAGAATTGGTCTTCTTTTTTCTTCCACTGTTTACCCTAAAGATTGGTCATTATTGCAGTTCAGCAAAATGCCATTTGCAATTATTGGTAAAAAAAATTTACTTCAGCTTCAATTTAGGTCAAACTCAAATTTAGTTTCTATGGGATATGTTCCAATTTTCGTTGCACTACTAGGTCTAGTACTGTTATATACTATCTATACCTACAATCTAATCAAACCGAGAAAGGCAAGACTTACTCAAGTTATTGATGAAATGGCTAGGAATAGCGGTATTAGAAAAAACATAGTATTGTCCTATGATCGTGAAAATGAAGGATCTTCACTTTCTGAAGTAGCTGGAATGTTAAAAAAGACCTCTACTGACCGTTTTCAGAGTTATCGAAAGGAAGAGGAGCTAATGTCTGCGATTGAAGCTGCCGCTAATAGTCTCTCCGATCAGAAAGTAAGTGGTGAGCTTCTTGAAACGAACAAAACTCAACAAGAGCTGATTAAGAAACTTCAGTCTGTATCCAACGAATACAATAGTTTCATAAAGAAGGCCCCTGCTAGTATGGTAGCTTCATTATTCGGTTTTAGACCCTTCTAACTTCTTCATAACAAAA
This sequence comes from Roseivirga sp., assembly GCA_965230105.1. GTDB lineage: Bacteria > Bacteroidota > Bacteroidia > Cytophagales > Cyclobacteriaceae > Roseivirga. Next base: position 222,375 of record CBDDKG010000013.1, read on the forward strand.
GCTTCGATCCTTATATAATTGTTAGGATCAAACCATTTAGTATTCTCATTTCTTTTAAACCAGGTAAGCTGACGTTTAGCATAACGCCTTGAATTACGTTTCAATAGTCGGATCGTTTCTTCGCGATCATACTGTCCTTTAAGAAAACCAAAAATCTCGGTATAACCCACGGTCTGGAGCGCATTCAATTCCGAATATGGTAAAAAGCGTTCTGCCTCTTCGAAGAGTCCGGCAGCAATCATATCATCCATTCTGGAATCTATTCTATCATACAGTACTTGACGTTCAAGTTCAAGACCAATACTAATTACTTCAAAGGGCCTGACCGAAGGTTTTCTCTTGCGAAACGAAGAAAAGGGTTTACCTGTGGACCTGATGACTTCCAGTGCCCTGATCACTCTATGAGGGTTTTTTTGGTCAACGATCATATGATATTCCGGATCTGAAGACTTTAACTCTTCATTGAGTCTCTCTAAACCATTGCACCTCAACTCATCATTTAAAGTCTCTCTGACACCTTCTTTCACTTCAGGCAGATCATCTAAACCCTTGCAAACTGCGTCTATAAAGAGGCCAGATCCCCCAACCAGGATTGCCACATTATGTTCCTTAAAGAGCTCATCGAGTTTCCCCAAAGCCTCCTTCTCGTATTGACCTACATCATAGGCATCTTCTATAGAAAGAGAATTGATGAAATGATGGGGTGCTTGCCGAAGTTCTTCAGCATCAGGTTTGGCGGTTCCGATTTCAAGTTCGCGATAGAACTGACGTGAATCAGCTGATAACACCTCAGTTTTCAATGCCTGAGCAAGTCGGATGCTAACCGTAGTTTTGCCTACTGCAGTAGGACCTACAACAGAGATCAGATACTTTTTTGACATGCCGCACTTTAGAAGTTAGGCGTAAATATATTATAATTGATATAACGCGTGCTAATGGGGAATACCAAAGAGACAATTTTGGTTGTTGATGATAACGAGGTCAACAGAAAATATGTCAAAACTGTATTGAGAAACTTAAACAAGAGAGTCTATTTGGCTGAAAATGGATTTGAAGGGCTGAAGTATGCACTTTCACAAAGCATAGACCTTGCTTTAATTGATATACAGATGCCGGATATGGATGGTTTTGAATGCTACAATAGAATGAGGGAAGAAGTTGGGCTGGATATACCAATACTTGCCATTACAGCATATTCAGATCCTGAAGACCGAGATAGGTTCATTGCGTTCGGTTTTAACGATTACCTCACCAAACCTGTCAAACCCGAAGTACTAAAAAACACCGTTCAATACTGGTTGGATGAGTCAGTCAATTTGGCTAGTAGAATAGAGGACAATGAAACTCCAGATTTTGACTTTGAGACCATCAATGAGCTTAAACGCTATGCTAGCGACAAAGAATTAATAGAATTGTACAACGAGTTCATCGAGGAAACTAAGAGTTTCAATCAAAAGCTTCTCTTTTTACAAAATGCAAACGATGATTCTGAAATTTTAAGTATCTTACACACTATTAAAGGTAATGCTGGGTCATTGGGTTTTACCAAGCTTTCAGAGTTAGTAGGACTCCTTGAAAGTGATATAAAAAATAAAAACGATCTCTCTCTCAACGAAAGAATCAGTGAAATCGTAGACTATACCAGTGACATTTTTAGCGAGTACACAACGCAACTGAATCTTAATTTATGAGCATTATGACGGAAGTGGACTATAAAAAAGTTCTTGTAGCTGAGGATAGTTCTGTAATCCAGAATTTACTGAAGAAAATTCTACTCTTTGAGAACTGCAAGATTACCTCCGCCAAAGATGGCAAATCGGTCCTTAACAAGTTTGAATCAGAGGACTTTGATCTCATCATCATGGATATTAACCTTCCACTTTTAGATGGCCTGTCCGCTACCAAAGAGATACGCTCAGGCAATACCAAAAAGGCAGGTATTCCAATCATTGGCATCTCAGGCAATGCTAAAAATTTACCTGTTTCAGACTTTTTTGAAGCAGGCATGAATGAATACATGCAGAAACCTCTCGATTACGACAAACTGATCGAATTAGTAAAAAAGTATACTGGAAGTTTTTAATGACAATTCGCTACACAAAGCAGTTCCTCAATAAGCTTGAAGATATTTTCGCTGAGTCTGATTATGTGTTGCGATATGAAAAAGGGAACTTCAAATCTGGCTATTGTCTCTTGAATGACACTAAAATTGCCATTGTCAATAAGTACTATACCACTGAAGGTAAGGTCAACTGCTTAATTGATATCCTTAAATCCATTGAAATCGACAAAGAAGCATTAAGTGAGAAGAATGTAAACTTGTTGGTTGAGCTTTCCCAAACCACTCTCGAACTGTGAAAGTAACCGTTCTTGGTTCAGGTACATCTCAGGGTGTTCCAGTGATTGGCTGTCAATGTGAAGTTTGCCGTTCTTTAGATTTTAGGGATAAAAGACTCAGGGTTTCCATCCACATTGCGGTGGAAAATAAAAGCTTCATAATTGATTCTGGCCCAGATTTTAGACAACAAGTTCTTCGAGAAAGAATAAATGCTTTGGATGCTCTTATCTTTACTCATGAGCATAAAGATCACACCGCAGGAATGGATGACATTCGTTCCTTTAACTTCCTTCAGAAGCGAGACATGCCGGTTTACGGTCGAAAAGAAGTGCTGGATCAGCTAAAAAGGGAGTTTGCGTACATTTTTGAAGAAAATAAGTATCCAGGTGTACCTAAGGTTCAACTTAATACTATAGAAAACTCTCCTTTTGAAATCAATGGAATAGAGTTTCTACCCGTAGAAGTAATGCACTACAAACTACCTGTTTTTGGGTTTAGAATTAAGGACTTTACTTATATCACGGATGCCAAGACCATCAGCAGTGAAGAAAAGGAAAAGATTAATGGATCCAAGGTTCTTATACTTGATGCACTTCAAAAAGAGGATCACCTCAGTCACCTAACCCTTTCCGAGGCTTTGGCCCTAATAGAGGAACTGGATGTAGAAATGGTCTACCTTACCCACATTAGTCATCGCATGGGGCTCCATAAAGATGTGAATGCCGAATTACCTGACAACGTCATGCTGGCCTACGATGGACTTCAAATTGAATTGTAAGCTCAACACATCGACTTATCTCAATACTGCTATCTTCTAATCAGCAACGTTAAGCTTCAACATATTTGTTCTGCCCTTATCGTGGATTGGCATACTGGCCGTAGTAATGAAAATATCTCCACTATCCAGATGTCCATGAGTCTTTAGTGTATTCTCCTGATCCTTAAAGGTCTCGTCAGTCGAAACCAGGTCATTATAATGGAAACCTTCGACCCCCCAAATCAAACTTAGCTTTGTAAGTAGGCTCTTATTCGGTGTGAAAATAAAAATCTTGGCCTTAGGCCTACTCGAAGAAAGTTTAAAGGCTGTATAGCCAGAAACCGTATTTCCAATTATGGCCTTAGCATCTACACGGTCACTCAACTTACACGCACCGTAGAGAATATTATCATTCATGAATGTCCCACTTTCTCTTACAGGCATGCCCACCTTATCATAAACATTGGCAGATTCTTCGACCGAAGCAATGGTTCTGGCCATAGTCTCAACAGTCTGAAGCGGGTACTTACCTGCTGCCGTTTCCGCAGACAGCATCATAGCATCTGCACCATCCATTACAGCATTGGCAACATCATTGGTCTCAGCCCGAGTAGGCCGGGGATTGTTAATCATGCTCTCCATCATTTGGGTAGCTATAATGACCGGTTTTGCTGCATTATTGCATTTGTCGACCATCATTTTCTGAGCCATGGGAACTTCCTCCATAACTATCTCAACACCCAGGTCTCCTCTGGCAACCATCAGTGCATCAGACTCAGCTATAATAGCATCGATATTTTGAAGAGCCTCTGGTTTCTCTATTTTGGATATTACACGGATGTCCTTTCCAGACGCTGCGATACGCTTCTTTAAGTCGATAATATCCTCAGCATCTCTCACAAAGGATAATGCAACCCAATCGACACCTTGAGCAATTCCAAAGGCCAAATCCTCAATATCTTTTTCAGTCAATGCAGGAGCCGAAACTTTAGTGAAAGGTAAGTTGATCCCTTTCCTTGACTTCAAAGAGCCACCATACTTTACCTCACAGGTCACATCTCCCCCATTAACTCCTTTAACAGTGAGTTCTAAGTTGCCATCGTCAATCAAGATCATATCTCCAATATTGACGTCACTTGGTAGACTTTGATAAGAAGTGCTTACTCTTTTAGCAGTTCCCTCACAAGATTCATTCGTGATCACAATATCATCACCAGGCTGAATAAATACTTCTCCGTTTTCAACGCTCTCCACCCTAATCTTAGGTCCTTGCAAGTCTTGGAGTATAGAAATATGAGTACCAAGTTCCTTATTTACCTCACGAATCCTTTGTATGACTTCAGCATGCCCTTCATGTTCACCATGAGAGAAGTTAAGTCTGAACACATTTACACCAGCTTTGGCTAGTTCGGTTAACATTTCTTTGGACCTACTTGCTGGTCCTACGGTAGCCACAATCTTGGCTCTCTTATTCACTGTCTGGTGACCCATGTCAGAATATCAGGTTATCTCTGGATTTTAATGCTTCGGTTACCACTTTTGTGGCAAATTGCACGAAAGGTATTTCTTTGATTTTGCTTATAAAAGCATTCTCATCGAAAGTACTGGATTCGTTTTCCAAAAGTAAGAAGTAGTCAAAATTCTTCAACTCAGGAATAAGAAAAGCGTCAAACTGCTCTTCACTTTCTTCGGCTCTGTTACGGAGCAACCTTATGGTCCGGTATTCACCAACATCTATATAGTTGACTATATTGAGCTCTCCCCCTGATTTAAAATCAATTTCTACATTATCTGATTTCGATAGATTAAGCTTCAACTCCTTATTAATGCTCCAAGCCAATCTGTAAGGCTTCACATTTGCATTAAGTGCTAACAATGTAAAGTCATAATCATATGTGACTTGTAGCTTTTTTTTGGCCATAACTATCAAAATTCACCCCGTTGGGAGCCTCAGACAAGATTAAAAAATTTGTTTGACATTAACCGCAAATTGCATTTCTTTGCATCGAGTTTTAACTAAAATTTTATCCAAAATGTCAGAAATAGCATCAAAAGTTAAGAGTATCATCATTGATAAATTAGGTGTTGAAGATTCTGAAGTTACGCCAGAGGCTAGCTTTACGAATGATTTAGGCGCTGATTCTCTTGACACGGTGGAATTGATTATGGAATTCGAAAAAGAATTCAATATTTCTATTCCTGATGACCAAGCTGAGAATATTGCTACCGTAGGTGATGCAATCTCTTACCTGGAAGCGAACGCATAATAATTTTCCCTTACTATTACGACTCATATATGCAACTAAAGCGAGTTGTAGTCACTGGACTTGGCGCACTTACACCATTAGGCAACAATCTAAATGATTACTGGAATAACCTGATTAAAGGTGTAAGTGGAGCCGGCCCGATCACAAGATTCGATCCCGAAAAATTTAAGACCAAATTTGCCTGCGAGGTAAAAAACTATGACCCTCTAGATCACTTTGATCGCAAAGAGATGAGGAAAATGGATGCTTTTACCCAGTATGCAATGATCACTTCCAAAGAAGCCATTGAGGATTCTGGTTTAGACCTTGAAAAGATTGATAGGTTAAAAGCCGGAGTTATCTGGGGTTCTGGAATTGGTGGGTTAAGAACTTTTCAAGAAGAAGTCGAAGGCTTTGTCAGTGGCGACAAAAACCCAAGATTTAACCCATTCTTCATCCCTAAGATGATTTCCGACATATCGGCTGGAATGATCTCGATGAAATATGGTTTTCATGGCCCTAACTTTGTAACAGTATCTGCTTGTGCATCTGCTACAAACGCCATGATCGATGCTATGACCTACATTAAATTAGGTAAAGCAAAAGTAATGATCACTGGAGGTTCTGAAGCTTCTGTTGTTGAGGCAGGAATGGGAGGATTCAACGCTATGAGAGCACTCTCAGAGCGAAATGATTCGCCTGAAACTGCATCCAGACCTTTTGACAAAGACAGAGATGGCTTTGTATTAGGAGAAGGCTCCGGGGCAATCATTCTTGAAGAATATGAGCATGCAAAAGCAAGAGGTGCTAAAATCTACGCAGAACTTGTAGGTGGTGGTATGTCAGCTGATGCTTATCACATTACTGCACCACACCCTGAAGGTTTAGGTGCATACAATGTAATGCTGAATGTGTTGGAAGACGCACAAATGAAACCTGAAGATGTAGATTATATTAATGTACATGGGACCTCTACCCCACTCGGTGATGTCAGTGAGGTAATTGCAATTGAAAGAGTCTTTGGAGAGCATGCGTACAATTTGAACATTAGCTCTACTAAATCAATGACTGGGCATCTTCTGGGAGCTGCAGGTGCTATTGAGGCTATCGCCAGTATCAAGGCAATAGAAAATCAAATTGTACCCCCGACCATCAATCACTTCACTGATGATGAGAGGTTTGACCCTAGGTTGAACTTTACATTTAATAAGGCCCAAAAACGTGAAATTAGAGCTGCCCTTAGCAATACTTTCGGTTTTGGTGGACACAATACATCAGTGGTTTTTAGAAAAATTGATTAATGCCTCGGTTAACTAACCGTTTAAGATCAGTTTTTAGAAATTATTCAAAAGAAGAAAAGCGGCTTGCTGCCTCTATCAAAATGATAGTCGGTAGCAAGCCGTTTAATTTAAAGCCTTATCAAATTGCCGTACAACACACTTCTGTGGCACGATCGGTGAAACAAGGCTTCAAAGAATCCAACGAACGCCTTGAGTACTTAGGCGATGCGGTCTTAGGCATGGTGGTTGCCGAGTACCTGTTTAAAAAATTCCCCTTTAAAGATGAGGGCTTCCTCACCGAATTGAGATCCAGAATAGTCAGCAGAGATTCACTCAACAATGTGGCTAGAACCATCGGTGTGCCTCAAATCGTTAAGTTCGATAAGAAGAGAAAAACCCCAAATTCCCATAAGTCACTCTATGGTAATGCTTTGGAAGCATTGGTTGGTGCAATTTATATAGACAGGGGATTCAGGTTTACCAGTAACTTCATAAAACAGAAATTACTGCAGCCCCACTTCGACCTTGAAGAAATCATCAACACTACCAAGAACTATAAGAGTAAACTTATCGAGTGGTCGCAGAAAAACACTAAAACCCCTAGCTTTGACCATATACAAACGATTGACAAGGGGCATTACAAAGAATTCATTATTCAGGTGTCCATTGACCAAGAACCAATTGCTAAGGGGCAATGGTTTAAGTAAAAAGAAAGCTGAACAAGATGCAGCTCGTGAGGCTTGTATCATTTTAGAGCTAGAATAATGCGTAGGTATAGAATTGCTGGAGGTACTGTCAATCAAACTCCCCTTGATTGGACAGGCAAATGTCGCTAACCTCATAAAAGTTCTTAGAGAGGCAAGGGCGGCTAAAGTAGAAATACTCTGCCTACCAGAACTAGCTATAACCGGTTATGGCTGCGAGGATATTTTCCTAAGCGAATGGTTGCCCAGGAAAGCACTAACCTACCTCCCTGAACTCATTGACGAAACAGAAGGGCTTTTAACCACCTTTAATCTCCCTATTCACCACAATGGGAAGCTATATAATTGTTCTGTTATAGTTCACGACAAGCAAATTCTAGGCGTATATGCAAAGCAGTACATGGCCCTGGATGGCGTTCACTACGAGCCCAGATGGTTTAACCCCTGGCCTAATGAGATAGAAGATCACATTGAGTTATTTGGGAAAAGCTACCCTATTGGTGACGTAACTTTCGATTTTGAGGACTGGAAGATTGGCTTTGAAATTTGTGAAGATGCGTGGAGAGGGACCAGATAGACCAGCCTGTCGATTGATCCACAAAGGAGTCAATTTGATTCTTAATCCTAGTGCAAGTCATTTTGCTATGCAAAAAGACACTTGAGCGAATCGATTTGGTGACAACATCTTCAAAAAGCTTTGAATGCACTTATATATATGCAAACCTTTTAGGCAATGAAGCCGGTAGGATGATCTATGATGGAGAAATCTTAGTGGCTCAAGAAGGAAAAATGTACTTACGTAATGAACTACTTTCCTTCAAATCCTACCAATTGAAATGGGTCGATCTGGCTCCGAATGAAAAAAACACCCCAGAGTCTAGTTTTGTTTCTCCGGTGGAGTCGAAGGAAGAAGAATTTCCCAAAGCCACGGCTTTGGCCCTATTTGATTACCTAAGAAAGAGTGGAAGTAAGGGATATACCTTATCCCTAAGTGGAGGAGCAGATTCTGCGACTTGTGCTGTTATGGTGGCGGAGATGGTCAAAAGAGGAATTGAGGAGCTCGGTAAAATGGATTTCCTTAAAGCCATCGGTAGACCTGACTCAACAGCGTTGAATGAAAAAGAGATAGTCGGGCAGCTTTTTAATACTGCTTACCAAGGTACGATCAACTCGTCCGCAACAACACTGAATGCTGCTAAAACCTTAGCCGAGTCTATCGGTGCTAAATTCTTCGACTGGACGATTGACAAATCAGTCGAGGCGTATACTCAGACCATTGAGAGTGTCTTGGGGAGAGAATTGAATTGGGAGGATGATGATTTAGCCTTACAAAACATCCAGGCACGGGCCAGAAGTCCTATTATCTGGATGCCTCACCAATATCACCAACACTTTACTACTTACAACCTCGAACCGCAGTGAGGGTGATGTAGGTTATGCGACCATGGACGGAGACACAAGCGGTAGCCTCGCACCTATTTCAAGTGTAGATAAACACTTCATTCGAATGTGGCTGAAATATGCTGAAGCCGAATTAGGTTATATAGGCCTCGCTCCGATTAATGCACTTCCTCCTACCGCTGAACTTAGGCCTTCTGACCAAAATCAAACGGACGAGGATGATTTGATGCCCTATCATGTCATGGGTAGAAATTGAAAAACTTGCCATTAGAGATCATAAGTCACCAGTGCAAGTATACCATGATCTGCAGTCTCGAAACTTGGAGAGTGTAGACTTGTTAAAAACGCATATCATCAAATTTTACAGATTGTGGAGTCGCAACCAATGGAAAAGAGAGCGCCTGGCACCCGCCTTTCATCTGGACGAATTCAATGTAGACCCCCGGACATGGTGCCGCTTCCCTATCCTATCAGCAGGTTTCAAAGAAGAAATCGAAGAGTTAAAAAAGAGTTAATCCGTCTTAAAGATCAGCTTTTGATTGGTAAATGACTTTAATTACTTTGGTCAAACAGCATTGGCATGAAGTACTTTCAAAGAACGCTATCTATTCTTCTATTCTCATACCTTTTTTCATTTCCCTTATCAGGTCAGGAAGAATCAGTCATACCTAAAGATTCTTTGGTTCATATTGTAAATGAATACTATCGGCTTAATGTAATCGTCTTCCAGGCCAATTCTTCTCCTGAAGATATAGCGCGAATCTTCGACCTTTTCACGCCCGACTTCGTCTACGTTCACCCAAAGTACGGAGGTGAATACTCAAGGAAGGACCTTCACAATGGGATACCTAAGAAACCAGAAAAATGGTGGTTATGATGGGTCCGTATCTGACATTTATGTAGCTAACATGATCGTAGGGCTTAATGCAGTTACCGTTGAAAAGCACTTTGTCAGGAAACAGAAAGATGGAAGTTCGCAGAGAGGGGATGCTGAAATGACTCTTTTTGAGTTCAAAAACGGTAAGATTTCCAAGATATTTGAATACTGGTAGGTGTTTCTTTTCCTATCAATAGTGATCCAAATGGTTCTGAAGAATTAATAAACCTTTACCATACGGAATCTCTTTCCTTTTCGTAATTCCCATATATTTGTTGATTCTATAAAACAGTACAAAATGCTTCTACAAATCGTTTGGGACCCAATGCGGGAAATAATCAAGGATATTCAACCACCTGTATGGTATAGCGTCCTGTTTGCCATGGGCTTTATTGTGGGTTACCAAATCATGGTGAATATCTTCAAGAAAGAAGGCAAAGACCCCCTAAACGTAGATACATTGACGGTCCACATGGTCCTTGCCACCATCATAAGTGCAAGGCTAGGCCATTTGGTATTCTATGAACCTCAAAGATTTCTTGCCGACCCTCTGATGTTCTTCAGAACATGGGAAGGTGGACTTGCTAGTCATGGCGCTGCTTTTGGGATCCCTTTAGCACTCTACCTCTATAGCAATTACTTTGTTGATGCCAGTTGGTCACCATTTCGATTTAAATTCAGGAAGAAAAAGAGAGCAGGTCAAAGCTGGTTATGGATAATTGACCGAATCGTAATCACTGTTGCTCTGGCTGCCGTATTCATTAGAATTGGGCAACTTTGTTAATTCCGAGATTGTCGGAAAACCTACTGGTACGGATTATGGTGTTGTCTTTGGTCGTGTTGCTGAAGAAATGATAGAAGATGCAGGTTTAGGAATTGGAAAAGGCCGAAGCTTCAAAAGGGGTTTCTACCGAAAGACCTTCCCCTGGTATAGTACCAGTGGATCTCACCCTGACTTTCGAAAACTCCCAATTGTCAGAACCAGATGCCCGCAGGATTGTAGAAAACAACGTTAAGCGAATATTGACCGGTTATGCAAGTGTCAGAGAGCATTATGCACAAGGCAATGAACCTCTTGATTACGAATTGAAAGTGATCAATAGAAAAGTGGTTGTAACGGTTCACACATGGGGGATAAATCGTCATCCGACACAACTCTATGAGTCAGCTACCTCATTGATCCTATTCTTTATCTTATTGGGCATTTGGATAAAGTACAAGGAAAGAACGCCTGAGGGTTTATTGTTCGGAATCTTCCTGGTTTACATTTTCGCTTTACGATGGTTCCATGAAACTTATAAGGAAAATCAAGTGGCCTTTGAAGATGAAATGACCTATAACATGGGGCAATTATTAAGTATTCCTCTATTGGCATTAGGGGTATTCATCCTTATAAGGGTCTTTATAAAGTCGAGAAAATCTATAGAATAGCGTGTTGAAGAATAATGGCTGGTGGTATGTTTTATTGATTTGTGTTTTTGCAACACCAACTTTTGCACAAACCGGGACTGTAGCCGACCTTAATCCTGACTCTACGGTAAGGGTTGGCAAAATCTATGTTACCGGCAACAATAAGACAAAACTAGAAATCATCCTACGAGAGCTCGATTTTCAGGAAGGAGAAGTCCTGAAATTGGCTGATTTCGCGGAAAAAGTCACTTTAGATCAGCAAAAGCTTACCAATACAAGACTCTTTGTAATGGTAGAAATAGTACCGCTCTTCATGTCTGAGAAAGAGGTGGATGTTCTGATCAGACTCCAGGGAAAGATGGTATATCTTTCCCTTACCTATTTTCAAACTAGCAGACCGAAACTTTACCGAATGGTGGGTAAACCAAAATCGAGATTTCTCCCGGGTAAACTATGGTGCTCAACTCATTCATACCAACCTTACAGGACGTAACGATCGGTTTAGGTTCAGGGCGCAATTTGGCTTCGCGCAGCAGATGTCGCTCAGTTACCAAATCCCATATATCAATCGAGAGCAAACAATCGGCTTGGGGTTTTCAACAAGTTATACCACAAATAAGACTGTGGGAGTTAACTCCATTGCGCACCGAGCACAATTTGTGGAAAGTGATAATATCATCAGAAGGTCTTTCAGTACCAGTGGTACGATTACGATTCGTCCATCGTTCTACACCCGACACAGCCTAAATCTGGGTTACGTAAGATCTTCTGTCGGAGACACCATTCGAGACGTTAATCCCGACTATCATTTACGAAATGAGAGCGTACAGAATTATGTAAGGCTTTCCTACACCTTTAGCCTGGATAAGAGAGACTATATAGCCTACCCATTGACAGGTAGCTTGCTTACCGTCCAATTGAACCAATTCGGACTGGGCAGCTTTAATGACTTCAACATGCTCACCACTCGATTGACTTATGCCAAGTTTTTCAAGCTAAATGATAAGTTCTACTTTGCCAATCGGATCGATGCCTACAATAACTCTGCACAGAACATCCCTTATTTTGTAAGGTCTGGCTTTGGTTACCGGCCTGATTTCATCAGGGGCTATGAGCGTTTTGTGATAGAAAGTAATCGATATATATCCAACAGAACAGCATTACGTTTTAAAGTACTTGAAGGAGTTCAAGAGCTCAGTCGAAGGAGTCTGGTCAATCAGTTCAGAACACTCCCCTATGCCTTCTATATTAAAGTCTTTATGGACGCGGGCTATGCTGGTAATCCAATCCAATCCACGGAGAATAACTTCTTTAACAACGAATGGATAGGCAGTATTGGCCTGGGTGTGGATATAGTGACCTATTATGATTTTGTCTTCCGTTTGGAATATAGCATAAAACCGGGAAGGCACTACCGGTCTGTTCTTCAACTTTAAGTCAGCTCTTTAAGTTTATTTTTTATAATTAAAATCAATATTAGTAATTGATTTTATTATATTAAAGAGTGCGCAGGTTATCAATTATTCTGATTAACTGTGTCATTATAAATCTTACTCTATGGAGTCAGCTGGCCGGAACTCCCCCAAATGGGGCTGTTTCAATAGGTTTAGGTGACATAGTTTCCATAGGCTCTGAAGATTGGTCTATCTTTAACAACCCCGCAGGATTGGCGAATATCAGTGAGATGTCGGGTATTGTCGGATACCAAACGATCCTCGATTTCTCGCCATTTAATAGCGTATTCGCTGGCATCAACTTTCCATCGAACATTGGCACCTTGGGTCTTGGGGCTTCCAAGTTTGGAGATGAGCTCTTCAATACCCAAATGCTCCACCTGGCTTTAGCTCAGAAAATTGGGATAGTAAACTTAGGGTTCAAAACAGCAATTCAACAGTTATACATTGACGGGTTTGCTAAACGATCTGTCCTTGTATCTGAGATAGGCGCTATCACCAATTTGGGCCCCGAACTCAGTCTAGGAACTCATATTTACAATTTCACTCAATCCAACATCTCAAGAGATATTAGAGAAAAAATACCTGTAATCATTAGGGTCTCACTTGACTATCAACCAAAGGATGAACTGAATCTCTATGCAGAACTTGAAAAAGATGTAGACTTAGACCCTATTATTAAGTTCGGCTTAGCCTATAGACTAATTGAGCCATTGGTACTCCGCACTGGGATTTCTCCCACAACGAATAGGCACTCATTTGGAGGAAGTCTGGTGTTAAAGAAATTCACAATAGATTATGGTTTAAGGTCGGGGCAAGGTGTCAGAATTCTCCACAGCATTGGAATTATCTATTCTTTGAAAAGATGAAGTATTCTGTACTACTCATTTTTGTTGCTTTGCTAACCCCAATCAACTTTTTATATGCCCAAGCCCAAGGTGAATTTGATTTACAAAGCTTTGTAGAAAAACGCATCAATGACCAAGAAGTAGGCTCAAACTTTGAAGAACTCTACGAGAGACTCTTGCTGGCTTATGAAAATCCTATTGACATTAACCAAATAGATAAGCAAGGATTAATTAATCTAGGGCTTCTTTCCAGTGACCAGATTCAATCGCTTCTTGATTATCGTACAGCTCACGGAAAACTAAATACACTCTATGAACTACTATATATTATCGGATTTGACTTGGCAACCGTCAAAGACCTTCAACCCTTTATAGCCTTATCTTCGAAGGGACAAGACCATAAACCTCTACTTAAAAGAATATTAACCGAAAGGAACAATTACTTTATCCTTCGGCATGAGCGTGTATTGGAAGTAAAACGAGGATACGCAAACAAAAACACTTCCGAAAAAGACAGTTACTTCGGTTCACCTGACAAGATTTACCTACGTTATCGTGTTTCAAAACCGGGAGATTTCAGTCTCGGGTTTACAACAGAAAAAGATGCCGGAGAAAGCATAAAATGGAGCACCGAGCATAGGAACTACGGAATGGACTTCTGGTCAGGACATGCCATGCTTCAAAATCAAGGCAAATGGAAAAAAATCATTGTTGGGGACTATCAACTTCAACTTGGCCAAGGACTAACCTTTGGTTCAGGCTTTTCAACGGGAAAAGGTTCTGAAACCATAAACATACTGGAAATAGCAAGTATAGGTATTACACCTTATACCTCGGTAGTTGAAGGAGGTTTTATGAGAGGGCTCGCTTCCACTTATGTCCTCAACCCTAAGTTCTCGACTACCGTTTTTATGTCCAGCCTCAAGCAAGATGCGAATATTACAGAAAACTCGGAAAACAGCGAAAATAACTTCTCTTCAGTTCAACTCACAGGCTTGCATAGAACCCAGAGAGAGCTTGAGAATAAACATCAGGTCAAAGAAAAGATATATGGGGTAGAACTAGGATACCACCCAGATCAGCGAAGCACCTTTGGTATCATAGGAGCTTTCAATCGGTATTCAATTCCTATACAAAGAAATGATCAAGCCTATAACCTGTTTGAATTTTCAGGAAAACGGAACTTCAACCTGAGTATCTATGGCAACACATATTTACGAGGTCTTAACTTCTTCGGAGAGGCTGCCATTTCAAAAAGTCATGGAATGGGTGGACTTATTGGTTTTACTACTCATTTATTCGAGAGAATCCAGTTTGGATTCATTATCAGAAATTATCATAAAGATTTTCACTCAATCAGAGGTTCGGCTTTTGGGGAGAATAGTCGGAATATTAATGAAAGTGGTGCCTATTGGGGCATCAAATATAAGCTCAACCGTAAATTCAATCTTTCAGCCTATTATGACTCTTTCCGTTTTCACTGGCTCAAATTCAGAGTGGACAAACCTTCCGAAGGAAATGATTTTCTGCTAAGATTCAATTTTAATCCTAATTCGACAACAAGCGCGTACCTACAGATAAGAGGTAAGAATAAAGATGAGAACGTGAGTTTGGATGATGACTCTGAGATTGTGGCCACCGGCAGGAAACTTCAATACTTGATTAATACTCGATATCAGGTGACAAATACCCTCAGCTTTCAGACAAGAATTCAATGGAGCAGTTTTAATATATCAGACAAGCAGACAAATGGTTATGCTATTATTCAAGACTTGAACTACAGGTTATCAGGTCTTAACATTAGTCTAAGGCATGCCATATTCGACACAGAAGGACAGCAAAACCGACAGTATGCCTATGAAAGAGATGTACTCTATGCATTTTCGATTCGCGGATATAGCGGACAGGGCATCAGAAATTATCTACTCCTTAACTATCAAATAAGTCCACAAATAAATATTTGGGTACGAATTGCAAGAACCACTTTCTACGACCGTAATGAAATTGGCACGGGGCTTGAAACAATAGACGGTAATAAAAGAACAGATATCAAATTTCAAATCAGGTATAAAATCAGGTAATCCGTCCTTTCAGATATTATCATTTGTTGGGGACTCTAAACTTTGATATTTTCCTGCTTAGAATAAAAATGAGGATTATGAATATAAGACGAGTATTGTTTCAGGCATTTCTCTTTGTCGGTGCATCCGCTATGGTGATGGCCCAAGGGAAGGCAAACAGGAGTGACAATGAACGGTGGCAGCAACGTGCAAACTACTACATGGAAGTTGACATGGACGTTGAAACCAACCGCTACCAGGGCATTCAAAAGTTAGAGTACACCAATAATTCCCCCGATGACCTCAACATGGTCTTCTATCACCTCTACTTCAATGCCTTCCAGCCCGGAAGTATGATGGATGTAAGATCTCGTACCATTCAAGATCCTGATAGAAGAGTGGGAGATAGAATCTCTAAGTTATCGGAAAACGAAATTGGCTATCAGAAAATTTTCTCCCTTAAGAAAGATGGTAAAGACCTCGAATATGAGGTTGTAGGAACCATTTTAGAAGTAAAACTTGATAAACCGATCAAGTCTGGTGAAACAGTCACCTTTGATATGACTTTTGAAGCACAAGTACCTGTGCAAATCAGAAGAACTGGCAGAGATAATGCCGAGGGCGTGAGATATTCTATGTCTCAATGGTTCCCTAAAATGGCTGAATATGATTACCAAGGCTGGCATGCCGATGAATACATTGGCCGTGAGTTCTACGGTGTTTGGGGAGACTTTGAGCTCAAACTTAGAATTGATAAAGACTATGTAGTTGGTGGAACTGGTTACCTTCAAAATCCTCTTGAAATTGGTCATGGCTATGAAAACCCAGGAGATGTAGTAAACCAAAAAGTGGTTGACGGCAAGCTTGAATGGCACTTTATAGCCCCGGATGTTCATGATTTCATGTGGGCTGCAGATCCAGACTACCTGCATAACAAACTGACTATGAAAAACGGAACTGTGCTTCACTTCCTACATCAAGAAGGTCAGAATTCAGCGAACTGGGAGAAGCTAAGACCCTTGACAGAAATGTCATTTGAGTATGCCAATAAATACTTTGGCCAATACCCATATAAGCAGTTCTCTGTAATCCAAGGAGGTGACGGTGGTATGGAATACCCAATGTCTACTCTCATCACAGGTAATAGAGGAAGTCTTCTAGGGGTAACCATACATGAATCCATGCATGACTGGTATCATGGAGTACTCGGAAGCAACGAGGCACTTCATCCTTGGATGGACGAAGGTTTTACCTCATATGCATCTTCACGTATTTCTCAACACATCTCTCGTACCATGAAAGGTGAGTCTGCACCAGCCACTACTATAGAGAATATTGGATCAAGGTCAGGGCAAGGTGGCTACTTAAGAGCGGCTAAAAGTGGTAGAGAAGAAGCCATGAGTACACACTCCGATCATTATGATTTGAACGGCATCTATGGCGCTCAGGCCTATGGCAAAGGAGCTGTATGGATGAGTCAAATGGGCTATGTAATTGGCGAAGAAGCAAGAGACCGTGGTCTTCTGGA
>CBDDKG010000014.1:0-157550 GCA_965230105.1 Roseivirga sp.
TGATTAACAGCAATATATACTTCGGAGGTTTTTGAGACATCTTAAGAAAGTTTTGGAATAGCTTCCCACATCTTCATTCTGTTAGACTTTGCTCTCTCCAGGATCCTTACCCCTTCAGGAGTAACCTGAAAGAAACGCTTTCTCTTCCCACCCCTTTCAGCTGTTGACTCTCCTAACTCGGAACTAACAAGCCCTTTATCCGTCATACGCTGTAGTGCTGTATGCAAAGCGCCAATGCTCACATTCCGATCAAGCCTGTTTTCAATCTCTTTCTTAATCCCAACTCCATACGCTCCCTCCCCTAACAGCATTACCGTTAACAGCACTATCTCTTCAAATTCACCAATAAAATGTCTCATTATTTTCCAAATGTAGTAATAATATTAATTTCTAAAAGTAGTAATAATAAATAGTTTCTTATGAGTGTCAAGAACATCTCTCATCGTGACATAGCAAAACGGAGCCCAACGGTCTAAAATGGCCTATCCGTGAGTTGAAAAAATTCCAATCCAAAATCAGTCAGAATTTACTCGATCAATACGCTAAAATCATCGCACTTTTACTTAAATTGAATCCTGTTTTAGGCCTACCCAAGCGGCTATTTCAACGTTTTCGAGCTAAGTACTTATGTATCTGATATTTGATACTGAAACCACCGGTTTACCCCAGAATTACAATGCACCACTTACTGATTTTGACAATTGGCCCAGACTGGTTCAATTAGCCTGGCAACTCCATGAACCTAATGGTAAACTCGTTGCCGCGCAGAACCTGATTGTAAAGCCCGATGGTTTTACCATACCCTATAACCTCTGCTCAGATACATGGCATCACCACAGAGCGAGCGCTAGCCGAAGGTCAAGACCTTAAAGAAGTACTCGCCTTATTCAAGGAAGATATAGCTAAAGCCACCCTGGGCATAGGCCATAACATTGAGTTTGACTACAACATTGTTGGCTCGGAATACTTAAGGGCCGAACTCGAAAATGAATTAGAAGGCCTTGATCCCCTGGACACCAAGCTGGTCTCCACAGACTTCTGTGCCATACCTGGTGGTCGTGGTGGGCAGTTCAAATGGCCCACCTTAACAGAACTTCATACGAAACTTTTTGGTGTTCCCTTTGCCGATGCACACGATGCGGCCTATGATGTGGATGCCACAGCCAGGTGTTTCTTTGGCCTGATCAAGGAAAGTGTCGTTCCGCATGATGCCTCTTTGAAGCTGAACGAGGTCGTTTATGAAGCACCTGAACTTGATGCAGCGAACTTTGCACAAGCACAAGCTGACAGTACAGACACTGGCCAATCTCAAGTAGATTCCGAAGCGTTGTCTGCTTTAGAAGACATCCCCTTCTCCCACCTGCACGTTCATTCGCAGTTTTCTATTCTTCAAGCTGTATCAGAGATTAACGGGATTGTAGATACTGCAAAGATTGGGCATGCCAGCCGTTGCCCTCACCGACCATGGCAAATATGATGGCTGCTTTTCAATTTGTAAGTGCTGCCCTTGCCAATGACATCAAGCCGATTGTCGGTTGTGAATTCAATATTTGTGCAGACAGGAGCAACAAGAAAGTCCAAGACAATGGCTTTCAGACGGTAATTCTCGCAAAAACAAAAAACGGATACCACAACCTGGTAAAACTATCTTCCATTGCCTTTACCGAAGGCTTCTACTACGTACCTAGGATCGATAAAAACGATCTTGTAAAGTATAAAGAGGACTTAATCGTAACCACAGGCGGACTATGGGGTGAGTACCCTATAAGCTGTTGAACGTAGGCCGAAACACAAGCCGAAGAGGCATTTACCTGGTGGAAAGAGCAGTTTGGAGATGACTTCTATGCCGAAATCAATCGACATGGCATTCCAGAAGAAGAGCACGTCAACAAGATCATCCTTCAATATTGCGAGAAGTATAGTGTTAAGCCGATCGCAGCCAACAACACCTATTACACCCGTAAAGAGCAGTCCGAAGCGCATGATGTACTCTTGTGTGTGAAAGATGCCGAGTCTGTCAGTAAACCTAAAAAGTATATAGGCAAACGAGGCAGAGAATTTTAGATATGGATTCCCGAATGATGAATTCTATATGAAGTCATCTGAGGAGATGAAGAAGCTCTTCTCTGATATTCCTGAAGCCATTGCCAATACGAATGAAATTGTCGAAAAAGTAGAACCCTATAAACTTGCTCGAGAAGTCTTACTTCCTAAATATGAGATCCCCGATGAGTTCATTCATGCAGAAGATGACGAAGATGGTGGCAAGCGAGGTGAAAACGCCTATTTGAGACACCTTACCTATGAAGGTGCTAAAAGGCGTTATGGTGAAATCACGGATGAGATTAGTGAACGGCTCGATTTTGAACTGGCAACCATTGAGAATACTGGTTATCCCGGTTACTTCCTCATCGTACAGGATTTTACCAATAAGGCTGCTGAAATGGGGGTTTCCGTAGGGCCCGGTCGTGGGTCTGCTGCAGGCTCTGTGGTTGCCTATTGCATTAACATTACTAATGTCGATCCTATTAAGTACGACCTCCTATTTGAGCGTTTCTTAAATCCGGACAGGATATCCCTTCCTGATATTGATATCGACTTTGATGATGAAGGTCGTCAAAAGGTGATCGACTATGTGATTGAGAAATATGGAAAGAATCAGGTAGCCCAGATCATCACCTACGGTACCATGGCGGCCAAGTCATCCATTCGTGATACAGCGAGAGTGATGGAACTGCCCCTACCCGATGCCGATCGTGTCGCCAAGCTCGTTCCCGATATTAAGTTGGCCAAACTCTTTTCGCTGAGCGATCAGGAACTAAAGTCAAAAATCAGGTCGGAGCAAATACCCTTGGCCAATGAATTGAAGAACATTGCCAAAGGCAGTACAGCAGAAGGAAGAGTAGTCAATCAGGCCCGCGTATTGGAAGGTTCTGTGCGGAATACGGGAATCCATGCCTGTGGAGTAATCATCACACCTGATGATATCACCAATTTTGCCCCTGTTGCCACAGCTAAGGACTCAGACATGTGGTGTACACAGTTTGACAATGCTGTGGTTGAGAGCGCAGGACTACTCAAAATGGACTTCCTTGGTCTAAAAACACTGACATTGATCAAGGATGCGGTAAAGAATGTCAAAGAGCGACATGATGTAGACCTTGTTCCTGATGACTTTCCATTGGACGATGAAAAAGACCTATGAGTTGTTCCAGCGTGGTGAGACGGTGGGTATCTTCCAATATGAATCTGCCGGTATGCAGAAGTATATGAAGGAACTCAAGCCTACTGAGTTTGCCGATCTCATTGCCATGAACGCCTTATATCGTCCTGGTCCTTTGGAATACATTCCGTCCTTTATCCGAAGAAAGCATGGCGATGAACCGATCACCTATGACTTGGACGATATGGAAGAATACCTGGCGGAAACCTATGGTATTACCGTCTACCAGGAGCAGGTGATGTTGCTGTCCCAAAAACTGGCTGATTTCACTAAAGGTGAAGCTGACGTTCTGCGTAAGGCCATGGGTAAAAAGCAGCGCCAAGTACTCGATAAGATGAAACCTAAGTTTGTTGACCAGGCAAAAGCCAAAGGCCATGCCGAAGACAAGCTCGAAAAGATCTGGCGCGACTGGGAAGCCTTTTGCATCCTACGCTTTTAACAAGTCGCACTCCACCTGCTATGCCTATATCGCATTCCCAGACTGCTTACCTGAAGGCTCATTACCCTGCCGAGTACATGGCCTCAGTACTGAGTAATAACATGAACGACATTAAGCAGGTCACCTTCTTTATGGAAGAGTGCCAGCGAATGGGGGTTCCTGTACTTGGGCCAGACGTGAATGAATCCAATTACAAGTTTACGGTGAACGCGAAAGGAGAAATTCGCTTTGGTATGGGAGCCGTAAAAGGTGCGGGTGAAGCCGCAATTGAAGAAATTATCAAGGTAAGAAAAGAAGAAGGCCCTTATCCAAACGTCTTTGAATTTTGCCGAGCGCATTAACCTGAGAACGGTGAATAAGCGAAACTTTGAGTCGCTAGCCCAGGCAGGTGGCTTCGATTGTTTCGAACAATATCATCGCAAACAATACTTATGGGCTCCTGAAGGAGAACAAACCCTTATAGAAAAGGTGATTCGTTATGCCAATGCTAAACAGGCCGAGAAAGATGCTGCACAAGTATCTCTTTTTGGAGGAGACAGCAATGTTGCTACACCACTTCCAAGCGTGGCGGATATGGAGCCCTTTAGCCAAATGGAAAAAACTCAAAAGGGAGAAGGAAATTGTAGGCTTCTATATTTCCGGGCATCCATTAGATCAGTTTGAGATTGAACTGGAGAGTTTTCTGTAAGCCAATCAATGACATCAACAAGTTTCCAAATCAGGAGATCTCCATTGGTGGTATTGTCAACGGCATACGCAATGGTCAAACCAAAAATGGCAAGCCCTATGGAGTGGTTAGTGTAGAAGATTATAATGGTTCGGTAGAACTCTTTTTGATGGGCGAAAAGTATATCAATCATGCACAGTACTTAAGGCCTGGTGAATTCCTATTTATCACCGGTCGTGTAGAGATTAATTGGCGTAAGCAAAAGGAGATTAGGGAAAACCCAAGCATTAATCCAACACCAGAAGATTGGGAGCTGCAAACATTTGCCGTTTCACTGTTGAGTGAGCTGAGAGAGAAGCGTGGTAAAGGAATTCATATCAAACTGGATGCTAAAATGGTCGATCAGGAATTGATTGATAATATCATGAAGCTGACAGATGAGCATCAAGGATCTACAGACCTGAAAGTAGAGCTGGTGGATCGGTCTGAAAACCTTACGGTAGAGCTATTTGCTCGAAAAATGAAGATTGATCCAAACAATGAACTGATCAAAGGGTTGAAGCAATGTACCGATGGTGCGCATTTGATTACAGCCTAAATCAGAATGTAATTTGTTCCGACATGCGTTCGGAACTTTTTAATTACTTTTGATGTCATTGCAGTGAATTAGAATAAAAACAAAGCATAAATAATAGAAATAATGGCGAACGCATTAGAAATTAATGAGAGCAACTTCGAAGAGTTAGTGTTGAAGTCTGACAAACCAGTTTTAGTTGACTTTTGGGCAGCATGGTGTGGTCCTTGTAGAATGGTAGGTCCTGTTGTAGAAGAAATTGCTGGCGAGTATGGCGATACGGCAGTTGTGGGAAAAGTTGACGTTGATGCCAACCAAGACATTTCTATCAAATACGGAATTAGATCAATCCCTGCCCTACTTTACTTCAAAGATGGTGAGGTAGTAGATAGCGTAATCGGTGCTGTGCCGAAAAACGTATTGACAAACAAATTAGACGAAGCTATCGGAGCAGAAGCTTAAGATAGTATTGAGTAGCTAGTACAAAGTATTGAGATGAGAGCCCCGATTAATCGGGGCTCTTTTTTTTGGAAAAAATTCACCTCTTCTGCAACATTTCATACGCTTGCCCCATCTAATCTTTATAATTGTTTTACAATTGGGTAATAATTAATACCGAAGCTTTGTACACTTCGGTTTTTACAGCGATAATTGTTTTACAAAAGGGTAAAATAAAATGAATAGCAAACTCGGAGAATTTGAAGAAATCGTGTTGATGCTCGTTGCAGCACAACACGAACAGGCTTATGGCTTATCTGTGACACAGGCCATTGAAAAAGAGCTCAAACGATCGGTAACGATGAGCAGTGTGCATACAGCACTCTATCGTCTGGAAGAAAAAGGCTTT
Source organism: Roseivirga sp. (assembly GCA_965230105.1). GTDB lineage: Bacteria > Bacteroidota > Bacteroidia > Cytophagales > Cyclobacteriaceae > Roseivirga. The sequence goes on from CBDDKG010000014.1 coordinate 5,751, forward strand.
GTGACTTCAAAAATTGGAGATGCCGAAGGCAACAGAAGAGGTCGCAGAAAACGTGTTTTCATCATCACCTCTCAAGGTAAAACTGCATTGAAAGAAACACGAGAAGCCAGAAATCACATCTGGAATATGATTCCAAAATTCATACTTGAATTCGGTCAGTGAATCAAACGAAGCAACATATTGACCCTCCCAAGTGGGCAGAACGATTCTTTGAGTGGTACTGCTACCCTCCTCTCTTTGACTCCATTATTGGTGATCTCTATGAACGCTTCGATGAAAACTTAGAAAAATACGGTCAGCGCAAGGCCAATCGAAAATTCTGTATCGATGTCATCCGCTTTATGAATCGACACACACTGAAAAGAAAAGGTCAATCTAAATATTTCAACAACATGTCAATACTCAACAATTACTTCAAGGTGGGTTTTAGAAACCTCATCAAGAATAGGTCATTCACTGCGATTAATGTCTTAGGACTCTCCGTATCCATGGCCGTGTGTCTGGTCATTATTTTAATGATCAACGATCAACTCAGCTATGACAAATGGCAGGCCAATGCCAATGAAACCTATCGTTTCACTCACTATGATCAGGATGCAATCAACATCCCAATGGCCACGGTGCCTATGCCCTTGGGTGAAGCCATGCAAGATAAGTTTGCCGGTTTTGAGCACATGGTTACGTTCAGAAGAGGTTTTGGTGGCGATGTGATTCAAAACGGAAAAGCGATAGCACTACAGGGCTACTTTACAGAACCCTCATTCTTCGAGCTCTTCAGTTTTGAGCTGGAACGCGGCAACCCAGCAACGGCCCTCAGTCAGCCGAATTCTATGGTCCTAAGAAAGGACATAGCCGAGAAGCTTTTTAAAGATCAGGATCCAATGGGACAAACCCTTGAGGTTGGTAACAAGGGAGTATACCAAGTAACAGGTGTCCTGAGGGAATTTCCTGGTAAAACCCATATCAAATTCGAATCGCTGGTTTCTCTGTCCAGTTTGGACAAGCTGGAGAAAAACAAGGTGCTCGGTTCATCGATCGGAAACTGGGAAAATGGCAGCGAGACCTGGATCTATTTTAATCTTAGAGATGGTTATTCGGTAGAAACGCTGAAAGGCTATTTAGCTGAGGCGGAAAAAGAACATTACGAGGTGGACTCAGACGAACGTAAAGAGTTTACACTCCAAAAGATGTCCAAAATCACGCCTGGCCCACTCCATGGCAATCAAATTGGAGCAGGCATGCCGAATTTCTTTGTTATTGGCTTGGGCGTTTTAGCCGTACTGATCATAGTATGTGCCACTTTCAATTATACCAACCTTTCAGCTGCTCGCGCACTGACACGCACCAAGGAAGTGGGTGTAAGAAAGGTAATGGGTGCAAAAAAAGGACAACTTACCATTCAGTTTATTGTCGAATCTATATTGGTCTCCGTTCTTTCTCTAATCGTGGCGATCGGCCTATTACAATTATTAATTCCGGCCTTCCAAAGCCTTCAGATGAGCTCACTTTTAGAGTGGGAGTTGAAGCCTGACCTGAAAGCTTATCTCCAATTCTTTGGCTTTAGTGTATTGCTAGGTTTGATCACAGGCATCTTCCCTTCTCTCTATTTGGCTTCATTTAAGCCTATTCAGGCCATGAAAAACTCTGTTTCCAACTCTAAGCTTTCCAAACTGAGTTTGAGAAAAGCATTGATTGTGACGCAATTTGTGATCTCCATCGTGCTGATCGTCTCCTCTGTTTTAGTCTATAAGCAGATCAAGTTTATTGTCGAAAAGGATTATGGCTTTACTAAAGAGAACATACTGAACGTGCATATGCAAGGTCAGGACTTTGCCAAGTTCGAGAATGAGCTGGAAAAGCTTCCTTTTGTTGAAAGTGTAACGGCTACGAATAATATTCCAAGTATGGGTACGGAATATTCGGAAGATGTAAAGCTTAATGATGGAGATGAGACCTTCAGAATGAATTACTTCGATGTGGATGAAGACTATATCAGCAGCCTTCAACTTGAGCTTCTAGCTGGTAGTGACTTTATCAAAGACGCTCCTTCAGTAAACAAGCGATCGGCTATTCTAAATGAGACGGCTGTGAAACAGTTTGGCTTTGAAAGTCCACTAGAAGCAGTTGGAAAGCAGTTTTATATTGAAAATGATTCGCTTGCCCTCAATGTAGTAGGTGTGGTGAAAGACTACAACCACATGATGCTGATCATGGGTATAGATCCAATGATGCTTCGCTATGACCCTAGCGGCTTTAGAATAGCACAAGTCAAAGTAGCTGGTTTTGATATGGTGAAGGAAATCTCTGGCATCGAAGCCGTTTGGGATGAATTTGACCCTAACCACGAAATCATTCTCAAAACCTTCCAGGGAGAAATCGATGAATTCAATGCCTTCTTCTTTGACATTCTTTATATCGTAGGACTGATCGCTATTTTGAGCATCAGCATTGCGGGCATGGGACTATTGGGCATTTCTACCTATGCCATTCAGATTCGTATGAAAGAAGTCAGTATTCGCAAGGTCTTAGGTGCCAGTATCAGAGGCCTAATATTCTTACTATCCAAAAGCCTTAGCATTATGCTCATGATTGCCTTTATCATTGGTTTCTCATTGGCCTATATGGCCAACAATGTCTGGCTCAATCAATTTGCCTATAGAACTTCCTTTGGCTTTGATGTATTCCTGATGACGGCTCTGGCCATGGTCGGAATAGGCATAGCTACCATCGGGTGGCAAGCTTGGAGAGCGACAAGAGCTAATCCCGCCACTACCCTTAGGGATGATTAAAAACAATACTCAGAAAGCCTTGGCGAAAGCCGAGGCTTTTTTGATTGCCCAATAAAATACCGATAGACTATTCCAGAACTTTTCTAGACATTTGGGCTTGCGAAAAACCCAAATCAAAATCTGCTGCATAGCCTCACTCAAAGAAGCGCAACTGGCCATCGATGCCGGAGCAGATGCACTGGGTTTTGTTTGTGCCATTCCGACTTCTGTACGCACGATCGACAAGGAAAAGGTCGCAGAGATCACGCCTCTTCTGCCTCAGCATATTCATACCACCGTCTTAACCTCAGAAACAACTGCCAAAGGTATTGCAGAACATGTAAAGCTGACTGGAACTTCATCCGTTCAGATACTGGCTCATATCTCCACTGAAGAGTCCAAAAGACTAGCAGAACTTATTCCTGAAACCAGGCGCGTGCAAGTCATTCATATCGAATCCGAAGCGTCATTGGCACTTATCGACAAGTATGCCTCCTATGTGGATGCCTTCTTACTCGATTCTGGAAAACCAAATCTCAAAACACCAGAGTTTGGCGGAACAGGCCGAACTCATGACTGGTCCATCAGTGCGGAATTTGTAAGAAAAAGCCCCATCCCGGTTTATTTAGCCGGTGGACTCACTCCTCAAAATGTTGCGGAAGCCATTAAAGTGGTTCGTCCTTTTGGAGTAGACCTATGCTCAGGCGTTCGTACAGACGGGTACCTCGACCCTGATAAACTCAAGGCCTTTATCAATAATGTCCAAAAAAATTGAAATCATATTTATGACTACTAAAAACAAGAAAACGCTATTTCTTATGTCTGGAATTCTAACAGGCATAGTATTTATCAGCTCGATTTTCGATGCTGTACCTGGTACTTTATTTGGCAGTATATGGTTCTTTAGAATGGCCTGGTTGGTGATGTCTATCTCTGCTTTTCTGAACTACTATAACTTAAGAAAAACAGAAAAGAAGTAAACGCTGCTTATTAAAACTTAAGCCCCTCTCCTTACTCAATACGTTCTACTCAATACTCAATACTCATTACTCAATACTCAATACCCATTACTCCCTACTCATCCAGCCTTAACCTTAAAAAAGCAAAGCCCGTTATTACATCCGGTGCGTTTTATAACACATATAAAAAGTCAAAGCATTAATTCAGTCCGACTTGGTCCACTGATCCTCACCCTTGCCTTATGCTTAGCCCTCTTCCAAGACTACCTACATTCTTATGTCAAGGGCTACAGCTTTTATTGGAGCGAGTCACTCCTTTTCAATACGTTTTGGGTGCTTTTCTTGCCTATAACGGCACTAAGCAAGAGGCTGGGAATAGCCAAAACATGGTATAAAACCATACTCAATAGTGTTTTGGCCTCATCACTTCACCTGCTGGCTTACCCGTTAACTGTGTTTGTTATTTCGAGCCTATTCTATCCGCAGGCCTATACTTTCAAGAAAGTGCTATCCTATGGGGTTTCTAAATATGTATTCATCACCCTGATTGGATATGGACTTATACAGCTGGTATTTCGTCACCTGGCAAAGCCAAAGGAAATTGAAACAAAAAAGGCCCTTCAGAACATCTTGATTAACAAAGGGACAGAGAAGATTGTACTAGCCACTTCAGATATCTACTGCATTCAGGCGGAAAGCCCATATATCAAGTTTGTCACGGCACATGGTAACTACTTAAAACAACAAACCCTCAAATCTATTCTAGCAGATCTTGATAGCCATCAATTCATAAGAGTTCATAAATCGACCATCATTAACCAGGAAATAGTGCAGTCTTTTACTTCCAGGCTCAATGGCGACTACGACATTGAATTGAAGAATGGTTACACCGTGAGAATGAGTAGAAGCTATAGCAGTCAGTTTAAAGCACAGTTTGGCTAGTCACGACTTAGCCTATTAAGTCCTCGGCTTGCCATATTTAGTCTCACCATCTCGGATTGCTTTGCGTAAATCGAAAGAAAAGCAAAAACATGGTTAAGTCATTTCTTCTCTCCATCCTATTCTTTGTTTCAGTATTCAACTGTAATGCATTCCAGTCAAAAAAGGTCGGTGGGCCCTTTGAAAATGCTGAGTTTATGTATTTCGGCATGCCGGAAAACATCGCTTCGAGTGATACAACATCCGGTTGGTTTGGTGAGGGTCAAAAACTCATTATCACCGGGAAAATCTTGAAAGCCGATGGCAAAACACCTGCCCCCAATGTGATTGTATATTACTACCATACCGATACCAAAGGCTATTATAGCAGTAATGCTGAGATGAACCAGCGTGCAGCAAGGCATGGACATTTAAGGGGCTGGGTAAAGTCTGATGAGCAAGGTCAATACGCCATCTATACCGTCAGACCTGCTCCCTATCCCAATCGAAACGATCCGGCTCATATCCACCCCTCCATTCTCGAACCGGCCATCGACAACCCTTATTATATCGATGCCTTTGTCTTCGATGACGATGTTCTGCTGACTTCTGCCAAACGCAGGGCCATGGAAAACCGTGGCGGTAGTGGTATACTGAGGGTATTGAAACAGGATGGTATCCAAATAGCCGAACACAATATCATTCTAGGGCTCAATATTCCTAATTATCCTAAAGAGGAAAGGAACTAGGCCTCCGAAAGGTACTCCTCACCTCCACCCTCATATACCGATGGTAACAGAAGTCATACCTGATCAAATTGAGTTAGCAATTCACAGTTTTTTGGAAGAACTTCCGCGTATAAACGTGCAACGGTCATTTCAAAAGCTATGGATATCAACCTCAAATACATTCAGGAAAACTACATCGAGAAAAAGGCGCTCTGTACAGCCGCCAATATATCCTTAGAAACGCTGGACACTTTGATTGCCATGGAGTTGATTCCAAGTGCCTCCTACAGTATCAAGGCTACATATGAAATCAGTTCTCCACTGGACGACAAGCATATGGTCAACGAGGCCCAGGAGTACTTCCCCAAAAACACGCCCGCGCTGATAGAAAAGAACAAAAAACTGATAGAAAGCCCCGCTGACTTTAAGGCACAGATCAAGCAGGAATTCTTAGCCGACTTTGAGCGGAATGCCGACAGACGTTACGCCTATGGCAACATTACCGATAAAGCAGGCAATCTTGACGAGACTAAAATGGATGAAGCCTTTGAGGTTGAATGGGATTATTACTGCAAGGGCATCTATGGCATATGCACCTTAAACGCTACAGGCTCGGACATTATCAAAAAGGAAATAGCTGTCAAAAAACTGATTGAATTCAATCAGAAGCACGCTGACAGGCCATTAAGCGAGGAAGACAAAGCCACCCTTACAGCACTAAGTGATCAGTATAATGAAGTATCCAACCTCTTTGCACCTTATCAACGAGCCACTAGTAGCAGAGGCAAGTACCTGGATAAGATTTTACGTGAGAATGGTATGGATGACTTAGTCAAAAAGTAATTTGACACATGTTCTGGAAGAGAAAGAAAATTAAAAATAATCTTTACAAGTGCCCCAAATGCAATAAAGTGCATCAAGAACTCCCTGCCTTGGGCTTTGATGAGCCCCATCATTATGGTCTATTAAGCGATGAGGAGAAGAAATCAATTGCAGAGATATCCTCAGATTTCTGCATAATTCATCATCCTGAGCAAACTGATAGATTTATTAGAACATATCTCAAAATGCACATCAATGATGCTTGTCAAGACTTCGAGTACGGCATATGGGTTTCTGTAAGCAAAAAAACATTCAATGAATATTCAGAAGACTTCGATCTCCAAAAAGGAGGAAAATCATATTTCGGAAGAATTTCCAACGAGATTCAAGATTACTCGGAAAGTACTATTGGACTACACGTAAATATCGAAACTCAATCAAATGGAATTAGGCCAGAGGTAATTCCATACAAGTCTGATCACATGTTGGTTCAAGAATGGGAACAAGGAATTACCATTGAAGAGGTCAGAAAAAGAATTGATAGACTAACAGGAGGGTGACTAGGGCAGTGTATTAAAGAAGAGATTGTGCCGTACCACATACCTTTCAACCTTACTCTACAAACATATTCCCTCTTCACTACACCCTTAATTTGGCTTATTCGCAAAGAAAATCACTCAAATCAAAACGAAAGTATCCAACGAGTTTTATATTTTAACTTTAGCTAAACTGTCGGCTCAATATTAATCACTGCATAGTTTGAAAAAATTATTCAAGAAATATCTATTACAGGCAAAGAGGAATAATCAGTTAGTTGCTATAAGAACAGATGACGAGGATGCTGATAAGTTTAGCGTAGGTCATCTACTCGGCATTAACGATGATACAGTAAGTATTAGAGCTATAAACCCAAAAGGTCAACCTGATGGAGTTTTTACTGTAAGAACCGAGAATTTATACGGTATTGATTTGGACGACCGCTACATCCAAAAGCTAGAGTTGAAGTCGAATAACTTGGATAAAATTTACGCTAGTAATGCCCTGCCACCTTTCTATTCCGATGGCGATGTCAATTTCGAAAAGATCCTTTTGAATGCTAAGGAATCGAACCAAATGATTCACGTCAATTTCTATCGTGACTTAGGATTGTATGGACTAATTATTGAGATCAATAGTGAAGAGTTTGCAATAAAAGTATACACATCTGACGGACAACCTGATGGAGTCTCAATATATTTAATTGAAGACATAAAAAATATAAACTGGGACGATGAGGATATTAGAATTCTAAACATTCTAAAAGATAAAAATTCTTGAAAAACTGTATTGCAATAGTCGTCACCGTATTTTTTTACTCTTGCTCAAATGGACACGAGAAAAAATCGATGGATAATCAAAGTCCTATAAAAATGAAAATAGAAGAAATTTTGCGAATGGATGACCCAGAGTCAGCGATTATGGAACTTGATGCGATAGTGAATAAATTGTCGAATTATGGTGAGGATTTGAGTAAGCTAACAGAACCTCAAAAAGTTCTGTTATTTGTTGAAAACCTAGAACGTGAAGTCAACAACGGAGGGTTCGATCAGTTCTATTGGAATTCAAGTGGTGATTACGCAGATGAGACTTTGAATGGTCTGAGAACTATTGGAGCTAACAAGATGGCAGATATACTCCATAAAGCCAGTGCAGTATGGCCAAATGAGTCAGTTCCTAAAGACATAACAGAGAGACAAAATCTTCATGAGCTTATTCAAGAAGACGCTTCAGGTGTTTGGGGAAAATGCGACACTGAATTCTACGCATACCCTGACGATATAGTAAGTCTATTGCTCGAATATGTGAAGAATCATAAAAAGGACTTTGAATAAAAAATGGCTTTCTTACGACACTCCCCCTCCTTACTCACCATTTAAAAAACATTAACAATACCGATCCGACCGATCCGTGTTCCCTTGCAAATCGGTCTGTTCGTTCAGTCAAAAGTTAACAACCATTCCTAATTCTGCATTCACCATTCACAATTCCCTCCTTGTAACTATCCCAATAATTTCTTTTCTTCATTAAAGATAAACACACGCAGCCTTCCCTTTTTACAAGCTGTGCTTTTCTGGAATTAAAAAAGATGCGTTTAGCATCCCATATTAGTTAACTATCAGTCATAAAGAGTTAATTATTGGAAATATATCAGTCACAAAAGTGACCGATATACAACGTTGTAAGTAATTAAAATGAACTATGGCAAAACCAAGAATATTTATAAGCTCTACATATTATGATTTAAAACATATCAGGTCAGCAATGGAGAATTTCATTGAATCGCTTGGCTATGAAACTATCTTATCTGAAAAAGGAAGTATTGCATATAACCCTGATATTCCTCTAGATGAATCATGCTATAAAGAAGCCCAAAACAGCGATATTTTTGTAATTATAATAGGAGGTCGATATGGCTCTCCTGCTAGTGAATCCGGAGAAATAAATACTGAAGATTTCTATGAAAGGTATGAAAGCGTGACTAAAATGGAGTATGAAAGCGCTTTGAGGAAGGATATTCCATTGTACATACTAATTGACAAATCAGTTAAATCTGAATATGAAACCTTTAAGAAAAATCGAAAAAATGAATCAATAAAATATGCACATGTTGACTCAATAAATATTTTTCATTTCATAGATCGCATATTTAAACAAAATAGAAATAACCCTGTAAAGGAATTTGATAAGCACAATGAAATTGAAGATTGGTTAAAAATCCAATGGGCTGGACTTTTTAAAGACCTTATTAGAACTAGGAGTAATCAAACCGAAATTTCTAGCTTGACAAGTCAAATAAACGAGCTCTCTAATATTAATACTACCTTAAAACGGTATATGGAGGAGTTAATATCAAGTGAGAGTAGCACAGGAGAAAAAATTATTGAAGAGGAAGAAGAAAGATTAAAGGAAAGTAGACTTCATCAAAAATTGATGAAAAATGAAGCTATTCAAAGTTTTATGAGGTCAGGATTAAGTCTTGAAGAGGCAATTAAAATTTTCAAATCAACTAAAACGTTAAAAACTCTGGCTAAAAAATACGCTAAGATTCTGAAAGAAGGTGATGAAGGTAAGAGACTTTATGACTACTGGAGAGCAAGTGATAATGTACAGGGATACTTTTCTGAGATTAGTGAATTATTGGAAATCCCTAAAATGAAAAAATAACTACTTACAACAATGTGTATAGTACACACCCCTTGGGATACGCACCATACACAGAACGTTGCCAACGATATAAAAGACTGTGATAAATAAAGACATTTTAATCAAAAGGCTGACTTATATTAAACAGCTCTACAAGATTGGAGTTGCTCAATCAAACCAATATGAAAGTGTTGCGGTATTTTCAATATTGGCTTTTCACGACAGTATTGAAATGTTTTTAAAACTCTTAGCTGAGCACAAGAATATAAACGCCTCCAAATTCAGTTTTCTCGACTATTGGGAAAAAATTCCTCACCTGACCTTAAAAGAATCTATGAGAAACCTTAATGCTCGTAGGGTTAACATTAAGCACAAAGGACTTCTTCCAGCAAAGTCAGAAATTGAAATTTCAAGGGTAAACGCAATTGACTTCTTCTTACAGAACACAAAAAGTCAGTTTGACATTGATTTTGAGGAAATTTCGTTGATTGACTTAATTACTTATGATGCGGTAAAAGAGTACTTGACATTGTCTCAACAAGCTTTAGAGAAAAATAAGGTTGACGACTCTATTGAAAATGTTGCTTATGCATTTGACGAGTTATTACACACATATGAAAGTAACAAGTCTTATTGGGGGACTTCTCCTTTCTTTTTTGGTAAAAGCACTTCCTTTATTAGCAGCTTTCACTTAGGCATATCGAGAAGGGATGATGGGTTAGGAAAACTAGTAGAATTTGTAGATAGCGTTACTGAATCCGTTGATGCGCTCCAAAACGCAGTGAAAATTATAAGCTTTGGTATTGACTATAAAGAGTATGTGAAGTTTAAAATTCTGACTCCAGTAGTCCAAAGATTCATGGGTGGAAATAAATCCGCTCAAATTATGGGGAATAAAAAGTGGACAAAAGAAAATTGTCAATTCTGTATTGACTTTGTAATAGATAGTGCGTTGCGTTTACAGGAATTTGACTTCGATGTAGAATCATTAGAAGAAAACTGATTTGAAATGATCAAAAAAGAAAATAAATAAAATGATGTTGGCAACAGCAACTATACGCAATACACTTCGGGACACGTTTCATAGTGGAGCCGTTACCCCTAAAACATATTCCCTAAAAACAGTGCATTAAAGAAGAGCTTATTGGTGCCATACCACATACCTCTGAAGTTGGGGTTATCCGCAAACATAATCACATTACCCCTACCTAGTCCAGAGACAATCAGGGATGCAGTACCTCCGAGTTTTTCCAGATTGGTCTTATTGACATAGCCCCCCAAGAGTGGGTTTTCTTTATACTTCACCACCGTGCTAAATGGGTCTTCGCTCGGTGCCATAAAGATGGAATGATTGCGATAAACTGGTAGGTCTCTTTGCGTATAGCCAAAACCCAATGGATGGGTAATATCCACATCCGTCATATACATAGAACCACCTATGGCATTGGAGCCTCTAAATTCTCTGGCTGTGACATAGTCCATGCGCTCAGGGGTATCTCTTTCAGGACTTTCACCAAACTTAGCGTTGACGAACTTGGATCTGATCGCCCAACTGGTCGCATTACGAAGGGTAATTACAGTCCCTCCTTCTCTTACCCATTGCTTAATGCGATCGATGGTACTTTTGCCCAGTCCTCCATAACTGGCCGAAGGTAAAATCAAGGTATTGTATTTGGCCCAATCGATACGACCCACACTGCTGGTCATCACCTTGGTGACAGGCATACCGACTTTAGTGTCCAACAAGTGCCAGATTTCACCCGCTTCCAGGCTGCTGACATTGCCACCAATCAGCATGAGTGCTTTTGGTTGACGGATGGTTCTGAAATTACCGCTGCCCAGGTCAATACCGCTGCTGCTGTAACCAGAATTCACAGCATAGGCCCGAATACCTGCTAAGTCAGTAGCTTCTTCTACAAATCCATGGAGTAAATTGGAATTGATCTCTTGTCGGTTTACCGGAATCATCAAGGTACCATAGCCAAAGTCTTTGACCCCATCATTGGTTTCAATACTAAAGGGTTTAAAGGCAGTATTGACATAAATTCCCTTTTCCAACAAGTAGTGCAATGCCTTGGGTGCATAGTACTCATCCCATTCAATCAGGTAGGCATAATTAGAATTGGGTACACTGGCATAAGTAGAACCGCTATAGTTCTTATCTATCGTTGTGCCTCTCAGGGCAGCTTTACCCGTGTATCTTTCATAAGGCATATTATAGGTGAGCGCGGCCGTCCATGATGAAGCATCATAGAAAATACTATCATAGAAAGTCGTCACCTTTTCAAACATGGTACGCACCATACGATACTGCTTTTGCTCATTCGGCACATAGAAAGCATTGCCTGCTTTGAATTGCTTGCCTCCTAGTGTGATGTCCTCATTCAATTGAATGGTCTCAATTTTATGTCTGTTGAGTAGGTCGATAAACTCCCCATTTCGGCCTTCATCTGTTTGATCGCCAAAGACCCAGCCTCCACCTGCTCTCTTACCCTCTTCCACAGCAGAGTTGAAATAGTTCTCCATATGCTTCAAGAGCGTCTCCTTCTCTCCCACTGAAGCACGAACTGTCGCCATACTGGAAGTGAGGTGGTTCTTGATGGTGAAAGCAAAAGCTACCTTACCCATTCTGGAATCTTGTAGATGTCCTCTGGAACTTGCCTGCTCGAAAACAAGCCCCAAGGCCCCATGGATATCCGGATAGGTCGATCCATAGCCTGGATAGCTATTATCGTATTGTTCTTTGGTAAAGTATAGCGAACCGATTTCGTCTAGTGCTTCATGGAAATACCCGGCAAAGAGATTATTCAGGCCATCATAGTTGTCACGAGGCACTACCGGGTTTTCCGAACCAAAGGGCTTGGTTGGTTCAAAGAAGTAGGTTGAATTGGTTCCCATCTCATGGAAATCTGTGACCACATTAGGATACCATTTATGATAGAAATCAATCCTGGCTTGTGACTCTACATGTGCCAAAGGCAGCCAATCACGGTTCAGGTCGAACCAGTAGTGATTGGTACGTCCTCGGGGCCACATTTCGTTGTGCTCAGCATCGATTGGATCGGAAACCATTGGGTCTCCCTTAAAGCTATTCGCCCAGGTACTATGCCGATCTCTGCCGTCTGGATTGAAAGCTGGGTCAATAAGCAACACGGCATCATCGAGTGCGCCCGTCACCTCAGCATTGCGGCCAGCCACGTAATAGTAGGCGGTCAATAATGCGGCCTCTGAGCTTGAAGGCTCATTGCCGTGGACATTATAACCCAATAGCACAACCGACTTTTGACTCCCATAATCCTCAATGGACTCAGTTGGATCAACCAACTTTAAATGATCTTGTCTAATCTGCTCCAGATTACTGTGGTTTTCCGGAGAAGTCACTTTTAGCACCACCAACAAGCGATGCTCATAAGTCTCACCGATCGTATCCAATACAGCTCTATCCGATATTCTGGCCAACTCCCGCATATACCCCACAATGGCATCATGGCGTGTGTGCAGCGTACCGATCGGATAACCCAAATACTCTTCCGGGGTGGGAATGCTTTCATCAAAACGAGCATTGGGAGGGAAGAAATAATCGGACTGTGCAGTTGCACTAATAGTGATGATAAGACCGAGAATAAGAGCGAGGCTTTTGTTTTTCATAGCATGTAGAGTTGCAAGCTGCAAGCTGTTAGTTACAAGTAGCATCCTTGAAACTTGAGGCTTGTAACTTAAAGCTTTTTAATATCTGGTTGACGATTCACTTTAAATTCAAAGATATCAGGTCTATGATAATGACCTATTGGGTCAAAGTCCAGTTTACTTTGTATGATCTGATCCAGATCAATTTCAGCGGTAAGGATTCCTTCCTCTCCCCAGAGTGGGCCAGCCAACACGTTACCCAACGGGTCGACAATAATAGATCCCCCATTGGCCATTACATCTGGTTGATCTGCCAAATCACTACCTCCCGGTAAGTCTGCAGGATACATATCCTTAGTAACAAATTGATTACTCCCCAATACAAAACATCTTCCTTCCAAGGCAATATGCCGCATCGTCTGTTGCCAGCCGTCTCTGTTGTCTGCTGTCGGTGCCAGATAGACTTGAATTCCTTTTTGGTACATGGCCATTCGAGCCAAAGGCATATAGTTCTCCCAGCAAATGAGTCCTCCGATTTTTCCGAGGGGTGTATCAAAAGAAGACAGTGTACTTCCGTCATCTTCCCCCCAAATCACCCTTTCCTGAGCCGTAGGCTTTATTTTCCTGTGTTTTCCCAGAAACTCACCATCCGGGCCGAAGTAAAACATACTGCAATAGAGTGTTCCTGAGACGCTATCCTTTTCGTTCACCCCGATCACCAGGAAACTCTTAGCCTTCTTGGCTATTTCACCCAGCCTTTCACAGGATGCATCACCCTCTGCTATGGAAGATTCCCAATACTTTTGCCAAAGCGCTCTGCCCTCTTCTTTTCTTCTGCCAACCACAGTACCGAAGCTTAGCCCTCTTGGATAGGCCGAAACAAATGCTTCCGGAAACAAGATCAGCTTTGCATCTTTCGCCTCGTCAACCAGGCTCTCGACCTTGTCGAGTGTGGCTTCGAGATTGAATAAAACCGGGGCGGCTTGAATAACTGCAACCTTGTACTTAGACATAACGGGAAGATAAGAATTAATAGGCAGCAGAAATGCTGATATTATACAAGCTGACCTAAAATTTATCAACTCACAATAGCCTGACAATCAGCACCATTCAACAGATAAAAAAATAAATCTCAAATTTCTTGTCATATTTCAGTCAACCATGTCACTAAGATTAGTAGACAGTGACAAACCCTGAAGCAGAAAAATTGGTAAAGCAAACTTTCGAGGAAGTATTAGAAAACAATAAAGAGAAGGTTTATAGAATCTGTAAGATTTATGCAGTCTCTCCTATAGAACCTCAAGACCTTTTCCAGGAAGTGGTCTATCAGATATGGAAATCACTCCCCAGTTTCAGAGGAGGCTCAAATGTAGATACCTGGGTCTATAAAATTGCGCTGAATGTAGGTCAGAGATCCAGGTTGAAACTGGAGAAGCAGAATGGCAAGACCGTTCGCTTAGAATCCATTCTATTCACCCCGGTAGAAACCGATGATAGAACTCAGGAAGAAAAGTACCAGGCATTGAGGGATTGTATAGACATGCTGAATGAAAGCGATCAGTCGCTTATGGTACTTTATCTGGAAGACCTGCCTTATAAGCAAATCGCAACGATCACGGGACTTACAGAGAACCATGTGGCTGTTAAAATGAAGAGAATCAGAAAGTTACTTTTCGAATGTATCACACCTAAATTATCATGAGATGGTAGAACAAGAGCTGAAAGATATATGGAGGAATTCTTCTCAAGTGGAACAGATTAGGATTGATCTATCAAACCTACTGATGGACCTCAACAAGAAGGCAAAGCGCCTCAATAACGTGATCAAAAACAGAGATAGAAGGGAGATCATTGCTTCTGCTCTAGGCGCTATACTCTTTATGTACTTCGCCTATGAGGTTCCATTCATCATTGCGAGAATAGGCTGCCTTTTGACGATCACCTGGTTTGCCTACCTGGTTTACAAGTTGAGGAACAATAGAAGCCTAAAGAAGCCCATTGATCTAACCCAATCATTCAAAAAGCAATTGGAAGATCAGCGACAAAACATGGAACAAGAAGCCAAACTTCTAAATAGTGTTTTGTATTGGTATGTCTTGCCCCCTTTTATTGCCAATGTCATCTTCATTTTAGGCATTGGCGATCCTTCTATATCCAACTGGGAATCAGGGCTCTTAGAGTACCTACCCATCACAATGGAATCTAAACTTAGGATGATTGGCTTTATCGCGCTATTCAACGTCCTGATCGTCTGGATTAATAAAAGAGCAGTCAAAAAGACCATAAGCCCAATTATTGAAGAGATAGATCGCTTACAAAAACAACTCGAAGACTAAGGTCATAAATCAATTAAAAACAAAACCATGAGAATTCTATTAATATACCTTGCGCTTACCCTTACAGCACACATTGTCTTAGCCCAAAAAGAATCGGATGAACTGAAAAAGGTGGCTGACCAATTCAAAGAGAATTACAACGAAAATGCACATGAGGCCGTTTTTTCCATGTTCAATGCGCAAATGAAGCAAGCCGTGCCCCAAGATGCGCTGTCCAACTTTTTGACAGGCTTGAACTCACAGGCCGGCAAGATTGAGCAATTAGAGTTTGTTCGATATACGAATGGGACCTTGCCTTTGTATAAGGCGACATTTGAACGTGGGCTCTTTGGCATCAACCTCTCAATTGATGGCGAATCTAAAATCAATGGTTTACGGGTAATTCCCTTTGTTGAAGAAGAATTTCCAGTGCTGGAACGCAACAGCACTCCGTTAATCCTACCTTTTAAGGAAGAATGGACAGTATTCTGGGGAGGAGATACTGAGGCTCAAAATTATCATGTGACCACTGAGTCTCAGAAAGGAGCCTTTGATCTCGTTATCAGAGATGACAGGGGAAGCTCATACAAGACAGACGGAAGAACCAACGAGGATTATTATGTTTTCGGAAAAGAAATCATTGCTCCCGCTGACGGAGAAGTAGTTTTGGTAGTCGATGGCATCAAAGACAATATACCAGGACAAATGAATTCAATTTATGTTCCGGGTAACACTGTAATCGTAAAAACGGCCAAGGATGAATATCTATTTTTTGCCCACTTCAAGCAGCAGTCTATCGTGGTGAAGCAAGGACAGAAAGTAAAACAAGGTGAACTTCTTGGGCTTTGCGGCAATTCAGGAAATTCCTCAGAGCCTCACTTACATTTCCATATTCAAAATGTGGAAAATATGGCCAATGCCACTGGAGCAAAGAGTTTCTTTGCTGAGATTATCGTTAATGGAGAGGTCAAAAAGGATTACTCTCCTGTGAGAGGTGAAAAGATAAAGAACAAATAAACCTCTGGATCAGACTTCCTGACGTTGGCAGAGGTACATACTCTGCCAACGTCATTTTTACCCTAAGCGCTCAATTATTCAAGTGCTTCAGCATTTCCAATGCCAAGCTCTCCTGTTGATCAAATGTTAGTGCTTTCTGGAAGGCTGACACAGCCTCCTTATGCTGATTGTTCTCGTAATATGAATAGCCCAGTTGACTCAAAGCCTCCGCATTTTCGGGAAAGACCTCTGCGAAAAGGGTAGCGGCCTGCTTGCTTAGTTCCATTTTACCTCCCTGCTTGAGCTTTAAGTATAAAAATTCGAAACTGGCTGGTTTTATGGCATCCTTATCATCGGCTGACTTCAATTGTCCTAGTACTTCTCTAGCCTTTACAATTCCCCCTTCTTCGAAAGCCATAACCATTTTTTGACCAAAGGGTCGATTGAATAGGCCTATTGTTTCTGTATTGAAAACTCTGGCTGAGATGATCAGGTCAATTGATACCTTATCACTAATACCTACTTGCCCCTCTCCGATTCCAAAGTCCAGTCTGTTGATTTCAACTGTTCCTTGAAGTGTGACCCTAAAATTCTTCCAAGGATCAGGTTGTTCTCCATGAACAAGCGAAAAGGCAATTTCAACTTCTTTCGTTATACCATGTAAATCGAGTACTCCTTTCATGATGAAACCGTCATCATTACGCACCACCCTCGAACTTGTGAATGTCATTTGAGGATATTTCTCCGCTTCAAAAAAATCCTCACTCTTTAGGTGTTTATCGCGCATACCTACACCTGTACTGATACTCTTTGTATCTATTGTTATAGTCGCAGAGGTCCTAGTCAGGTCACTTTCGTCAAGTAACACTGTGCCCCAAAAGCGATCAAGCGAGCCCTTCACAGGAAGCAGGCCTCCAAATTTGGTATGGAATGAGATACTTGAATGCCAGGCGTCAATCGGGTAGGCCTTGACTTGTGCCTGAGACAAAAGTGGTAATAGAAAAATAAAAAATGCTAGTGTTGTTCTTCGAGTCATGTCCTTTTTTTGACACTAAAAAGGAGCATTTTGAATGAATATTCGTCTATGCCTATAAGGATTTACCCTTTTGCCTGAGCCTTCTGAAAAGCCGAAGGTGTATGGCCAGTTATCTTTTTGAAATAATTATTGAAGGAAGCCTTATTGTTGAAACCTACGGCATAGGCCACTTCCGAGACATTAAACGAATTGGAGTCATCGATCAATAATTCCTTTGCCTCCTCCACTCTATGCCGATTAATGAATTCGTTGAAATTACAATCAAAGCACTCATTGATTACTTGTGACAGGTCATGGACAGGGATAGACAGTTCCTGAGAAAGCTCTGATAGACGAATCTTCGGGTTCCGATAAGGATGATTCATCTCCATATGACTCCTTAATTGTTGCTCATAATGACCAGCAAGCTTTTTATCCATACCTGATTTCGCATACTTCTTTTGACTCAAAACATACTTCAAATCATCACGGAACAAATAAGGGTTCTTATAAATACTGTAGGCCAGTATATACATAAGTGCAGTGGTGGGGATGATCAGCAGATAATCCATCCATCGCTCATATACATTAGAGTAAAAGAGAAAGATAAAGTAGACCAGTGAGGTCACTAGGATGATCATAAATCCCCATGAATATCTTTTCATCCACCTTAGGCGAGACTTTTTGACAGCAACTCCGCTGCCCTGCTGAACCTTATAGTTATAGAGGCTCCGGATGCCCATTAAGGCATAAATGCTGGCATGCAGGTATTGACCAAAAAACAAGAAGCCATAAAAGAGTTGCAATGATGTAAGTCCTCTTGTAGAGTTTCTGGTAACACTTAACATACCATAATACTTCCCTTGCTCAGGAATAGCTTCAGCAAATAACGAAGGGATGATCAATGTAATCACCAGGAAAGGAAGAAAGTGTAACAGTTGGGCCCTCTTGAATTCAAAGACCGGCAGGGTGAATGAGCGAATATATAGGTAAAGCAATGGCCCTAAGGCTAACCAAACGCCATGACGGGTGCCATAAAAAAGATTGAACTCTAGCTCTACGGCCGATCGCACGAAAAGAAATTCAATCTGTATCCAGGCAACAATGACTAAAGAAATGGCTAACAACCGACTGGGTTGTTTATAGGTCTCATTGGTAAGGAGTAAAAAGACAAAGACGAAGCCCTGAAGTGCACTCGCCACTAATAGAATGGACCAAAAATCTAGTGAAATCTCTGACATTGACTTGATGCATGTCCTTGGCTAAAATCATTGTCCTACATGCACCCTTAATATACGATAAACAAGATTCCGTCAATCTAACCGAAACTGTACAAGCGTAAATACTTATAAGATTAAACCTTAATTCATGCCTTGTACTTCGCAAACTTCCTACTCGACCAGTAAATCACCTGTCTTGATTTTTAAGAACAGATTATTGAATTGGATTAACTACTTTGGGGAATTATGCGACAGGTCTTATTAATATTTGCTTTTGCTCTTTTTGCATTGCCCTCTCTTGCACAGAAAATTGACTGTAGTGAATTCAAAATAGGTTCGTTCATCCTACCCAAAACAGAACTTATACCAGCATCATTCCGAATCACAAGAACCGAAACAGAACAGGTAGAAGAAGTATTGGACGTACCTGATTCACTTGCACAGTATTTTCCTACGGGAAAACACTATGGATCAATTCGGTGGGTGAGTCCATGTTCTTACATACTGCACTATGATTCAACAAAAATGGACTTAGATGAAACAATGAAAGAAATCAATAAAGAGGGTGGGCTCACAGTAACAATCACAAGTATTGAGGGTAATTGTGCCAAGTATGAGGCCTCAAGTCTTGTGAATGGGCAAGTCTTCTCAGTAAGCGCAAAGATCTGTAAAACATCCGACTAGATTCATTTACTAGAATACCTGGCAAACTTCCTACTCGACCAGTAAATCACAACTCCCCCTGTCAAGAACATAAGCAAACCGTAAACTGCTGGTGCAATGGCAAACTCAGTATTGTTGAGCAATACCACTGCAATGGAAATGGCAAGCGTACCATTCTGAATTCCCGATTCGATGGAAATGGATACAGCAGCCTTATCATTCAGACTAAAGAGCTTTGCCACACGATAGCCCACAAACATGGTCACCACATTTAAAACAAGTGATACTATGCCCGCCTCTTGTAAATAAGGAAGCATATTGTCTTTCTCTTTCACACAAAGCCCGACAATTACCAACATGATTACCACCCCCGAAGCGATACGCACTGGTCTTTCCATCTTAAGCGCAAAGGCAGTCTTGTATTTGCGAATCATCATACCAATCACGATCGGAATAATAATAATGACCATTACCTGAAGGATGGTTTGGACAACATCCAGTTTAATGAATTCACTTTGATCCATAAACTGCTCCAGGGCAAAATTGACAATAAAAGGAATGGTCAGTATGGTAATGAAGCTGCTGAAGGCTGTTAAAGTGACTGACAAAGCAGTATTTCCTTTCGCCAGGTGAGCAATCAAATTAGAGGTTGGTCCGCCAGGGCAGGCTGCTAAGATCATAATCCCCACAGCAATCTCGGGTCTTACATCGAACAAGGAGGCTACGCCAAAACCGATAATTGGAAGAAGTATCAACTGGCTTACTAACCCAACGATGACCGCTTTTGGGTAGATAAGCACCCGCTTAAAGTCGTCCGTAACAAGTGAAAGTCCCATGCCGAGCATGATGATAAACAGAGAGGCAGCAAGAATAATGGTTGATAGTTGATCCATAAAGCTTAAGGTTGAATCACAAGCTACCAAAAATCAAACAAGAACCGAATCCATTCATCAGACAATGGCCCTTCCAACATCGGGAAGAAAGGCTTATTTTTGAAGCTCAATTCACCCATGTCAGAAACCAAAAGCACCCGTATCAACAAATACCTCAGCGAAGTTGGCTATTGCTCTCGAAGAGCAGCAGACAAGCTGATTGAGCAAGGAAAGGTGACCATCAATGGAAAAGTACCAGAGATGGGTACTAAAATTAATGAGGGTGACGAAGTACGGGTTAATGGCAAGCTTATTTCTGAAGTCAAGGCCAAAAAGAATGTCTACCTGGCCTTTAACAAACCTGTTGGTATTGTCTGTACCACAGATACCAGGGTAGAGAAAGATAATATCATCGACTTTATCAATTATCCGAAGCGGATTTTCCCAATAGGTCGACTAGACAAGCCTAGTGAGGGCCTTATTTTTCTGACCGATGATGGCGATATCGTCAACAAGATTCTTCGGGCTCGTAATCACCATGAAAAGGAATACATGGTCACAGTGAACAAACCGATTCATGGTGACTTTGCAAAGAAAATGAGCAATGGCATCCCTATTCTGGGAACCGTAACACGAAAGTGCGAAGTGGAGGTGCTAAGCAAATTCCGATTTAGAATTGTACTGACTCAGGGGCTGAACCGTCAAATCAGACGCATGTGTGAGTACCTGGGCTATCGTGTGACGAAGCTTAAACGTACACGGATTATGAATGTGGGACTCGATATCCCTGTTGGCAAATGGCGCGACCTAACGGAAAAAGAATTGAAAGAGATCAATCGACTGGTTTCTGATTCGGCTAAAACGCATGACTAAAGTCAAAGCAGTAAATAAAATAGACATTTTAGTAGCCGGAATCTACTGCTCTTTCGGCTGTATTATATGGCTCTCATATCGCTTTTCATTATTGCCGCAAGAAACCATAAATAATCTTCTACTAGCATTGACTTTTTTGGGGCCTCTATCAATTTTCTCAATCTACTATCACAGATTCCGTATTCTTTCAGTTACCGTATTTTGGCTTATCCTTGGGGTAGCTCAATGGGTATTGGTTTATCCATTACAAAA
Organism: Roseivirga sp.; assembly: GCA_965230105.1. Classification (GTDB taxonomy): domain Bacteria; phylum Bacteroidota; class Bacteroidia; order Cytophagales; family Cyclobacteriaceae; genus Roseivirga. The sequence continues at coordinate 26,962 of CBDDKG010000014.1, forward strand.
GAATAGAGATTTTGATTCAGTAGTTGGTTCATGGGCAGAAAATGACATTAACCTTCTTGTCGCGGTTGTATTAATTATCCTGTTCAGAATGATCAGCATATTTTTAACAAAGCGTGAGTTTATTGTCACTGCCTGGTTTGGGCCAGAACAGCATAAACCGAAGACGACCCTGGATTATGTATTAAGCCTCACAGGAGGTTTCGTTTTGCTGATTGGTCTCGATTTATAAAAGTTACTCAGAACAATCTATACTTGAAATTTGATCAATTAAAATCGTATTATAATTTGTAGCCAAATGCAAACCTGGATAGCCCTATTACGAGGAATTAATGTTGGCGGCAAGCACATTGTCCCCATGAAGGAGTTGATCAAGCTAATGGAAGACAAGGGTTTCTACAATGTTAAGACCTATATTCAAAGTGGAAATGTGGTCTTCCAAAGCGACACCAAACCTACGGATGAAATCTCTGAGCTTATCGAAGGTCATTTTGGTTTTAGGCCATGGGTTTTCATCCTTAATGCTTCAGAATTAAAGACCGCCCTCGACAACAACCCCTATCAAACAGATATAGGCAAAACGGTGCACTTCTTCTTTTGTGATCAGACACCTCAAAATGTAGATTATGAACTTTTGGAGTCCTTTAAGTCCCCTACTGAAGAATATAAGTTGCTTGGTAATGTATTCTACCTCCACGCGCCTGACGGAATCGGCAGATCAAAAATGGCCGAACGTATCGGCCGTGCTTTCAAAGGAGTAACTATGACAGGGCGTAACTTGAATACCATCAATAAGTTGATCGCAATGACAGAATAGGCTGACTTCATAGATCTCCAATACTTCCTGATAATGGAATCTTTGTCTATACGCCCTACTCGATACTCAATACTAAGTACTCAATACTCAATACTAAGTACTAAGTACCCAATACCCAAAATTCCACCTCCCATCCCAATGCCTTTTGACTTAATGCACTAATAGGCTTACATTAATCCCACTTTATATTACACCAACCAACCGACCAATTATGAAGAAGCTATTCATTGCCATTTTGGCTCTGACCTTTTCTTTCTCGTTGAGTGCCCAAGATGCTCCAGCTAAGAAAGACACTACCAAATCAGATAAGAAAAAGAACAAAAATCTACCACTCGAAGCAGGTAGAACCTTTGAATTCGACCTGACCGAGGGTTCTTGGATTGCACTAGATGTAAGCCCCGATGGCAAAACCATCGTCTTTGATTTCCTGGGTGATCTCTACACCCTTCCCATATCTGGAGGAACAGCAACTCAGCTGACAGAGGGTATGCAATTCGATTCTCAACCCAGGTTTAGTCCTGACGGTTCTAAAGTCATCTTTATTTCTGACGAATCAGGAGGAGAAAATGTCTGGACCATAGCGGTAGAATCAAAAGAAAAGAAGCAAGTCACCAAGGGAAATAATAATGCTTATCAGGGCCCTGAATGGTCTCCTGATGGCAAATATATGATTGCCTCAAAGCAGGCAAGAGGCCTCCACAAAATATGGCTCTATCATGTAGATGGTGGTTCTGGAACGGCCTTAGTCAAAGAACCTAACCAGCTCAGAATGCTCGAAGGTGCCTTTGGTGACAATGATCGTTACATCTGGTATTCGCGTAGAAACGGGTCATGGACTTATAATGCTCCAATGCCTCAATATCAAATCTCGAGATACGATCGGGTGACTGGCGAGCAAATCACTCAGACTTCCAGGTATGGTTCTGCATTCCGCCCTACCCCAAGTAGTGATGGCAAATGGTTGGTTTATGCTACTCGCCATGATGCTGAAACAGGGCTCATACTAAGAGACCTGACCACAGGTGATGAAAGCTGGTTGGCCTACCCTATCCAACATGATGACCAGGAATCACGTGCTTCGAGAGATGTATTGCCTGGTTTTTCGTGGATGCCTGACAATCAGCACATCGTAATTTCATATGGTGGCAAGATCCACAAGATCAATGTGGCGAACAAGACAGCAACGGAAATCCCCTTTCGCGTAAATAGCAAAATTGAACTGGGTCCAGAATTAGACTTTGACTATCCCATCTCTGATGACCCACAATTTACAATAACTCAAATCAGAGATATTGCCCCTTCTCCTGACGGCAAGCAGTTAGCCTTCACCGCCTTGAACGAAGTTTATTTGATGGACTTACCCGATGGTACACCTAAAAAACTTGTTGATTTAGATGAGACTCAAGCCGAGCCAGCATGGTCACCCGATGGTGAATGGCTGGCCTTTGTGACTTGGCAACCCGAAGGTGGAAAAGTGTATAAAGTGAGACCAAATGGCCGCAACCTGACCCAACTCAACCAGGAAGATGGTGTTTTCCAAAGCCCCGTGTGGAATAATGATGGAAGCAGAATTGTGTTGATCAAAGGAAACTCCAAAGACTTCAGAGAAGCCTTACAACGTACGGCCTTTAGAGGTACCAGCGACTTTGTTTGGATCTCTGCCGATGGATCAGGCAATAATTTTATTTCCTATACCAATGGAAGAAGCAACCCGCACTTTGTAAAAAACTCTGATCGCATTTATGTATCGAGTTTTAGAGGTCTCACTTCTATGCGATGGGATGGCACTGATGAAAAAGCACATGTGCAAGTAAGAGGAAAAGCTGCTGCCGGTTCTTCTAATGCTCCAAGAGCCTCTTGGATTCAAATGGCAAGAGAAGGAGATCAGGCTTTGGCGGCAGTGGGTACAAACTTATACGTGGTAACCGTACCTCAAGTTAGCGCAGAGGCACCGACCATTTCCGTGGCAAATGCCAAAAATGCTGCTTTCCCTTCTCGGGAACTAACAGATATTGGTGGTCAATTCCCTGCATGGAGTTGGGACAACAACACCGTGCACTGGGCAGTGGGTAATGCCCATGTAATGTACAGTCTAACAGACGCCAAGGCATTCGATGCTCAAAAGGCTGCCGATGCAAAAGCAAAGAAAGAAGCCGCCAAAGAAGAGAAGAGTGAGGATAAGGACAAAGAAAAGGCCAAAGAAGAAAAAGAGGGCAAGCCGAAAAACTATGAGCCCGTTGAACGCAGAATTGAAGTAAAGGCCGATCGTGATATTCCGAAAGGAACTATTCTATTGAAGAATGCCCGATTGCTTACCATGAAGGACAATGCCATACTAGAAGGTACTGATATCTTAATTGAGAACAACCGCATCAAGGAGATTGGCAAGAACATTCAGGCTGGCAGAAGGGTGAAAGTAATGGATATGACAGGTAAAACTATTGTACCAGGTTTTGTAGATACCCACTCCCACTTCCGTCACCCTGTAAACTTGCATAGAGGTCAGTTTTGGCCTTATTTGACCAACCTGGCCTTTGGTGTGACTTCGACACGCGACCCACAGACCGCTACAACGGATGTGCTCACTTATGGTGATTTAGTTGATGCCGGAAAGCTCATTGGCCCTCGTATTTACTCAACAGGCCCTGGTATTTTCAGCAGTGAAAATGTAAGTAGCCTTGAGCATGCTCGCAAGGTAATGAAGCGCTACAGTGCTTATTACAATACCAAAACCATCAAAATGTACGGAGCTGGTAACCGGCAGCAACGTCAGTGGATTATCCAAGCTGCGCATGAGCAGAACATTATGCCGACTACTGAGGGTGGTCTTGATTTCAAAAACAACCTAACTCAAGTAATTGATGGTTATCCAGGGCATGAGCACTCCTTCCCTGTATTCCCTTTATACAAAGATGTGATTGACCTTGTGGCATTCTCGAGAACGGTGTACACACCTACGCTATTAGTCGCTTATGGTGGTCCCTGGACAGAGAACTACTTCTATGCTACAGAAAACCCTCATGCCGATCCGAAGCTGACTCACTTTATGCCACACTCCAATCTTGACTCACGTACAAGGCGAAGAAATGCTGGTTGGTTTATGGAAGAAGAGTATGTACATGTAGAGCAATCTGGTTTTGCCAAGGACCTGGTAGAAGCTGGTGGTCGTGCTGGTGTGGGTAGCCATGGACAATTGCAAGGGTTGGGTTACCATTGGGAGCTTTGGGCAGTACAGTCTGGAGGTATGACTGAATACGATGCCTTAAGAGTAGCAACCATAATTGGTGCTGAAGCGATCGGCTTAGACCAAGACCTGGGTACTTTAGAGGTTGGTAAGCTCGCTGATTTGGTGATTCTGAACAGCAACCCGCTAGACAATATCAAGAACTCAAAAGACATCAGTCATGTGATGTTTAATGGCAGGCTTTATGATGGAAATACGCTAGATGAGATCCACCCTCAACAGAAGAAAATGCCTAAGCTGTGGTGGCAAGAATATGCTCCTAAAGGTGTACCCGGTATTAAAAAGTAATCTTAGAAAAACATGAGTTTAATTGGCCATTGGATCGAGTGATCTGATGGCCTTTTTTACGAGTCTATCAGTCATTTTATCCAGTTGAAGTAGTGTTGGTTTGGATGTATCAAAACCAGGGATATCAGTAGAGTTTTCTTCCATCCATTTTACTACACCTTCAAATACTCTTTGATTTGCGTCACCATGGGAAGTACCGTTTCCCATGCTAGCGTTTAGAATGCTAGCTAAAAATAACATGGGCTTTTCTGAAAAGTATATCTCTGAAAGCTTCGCGGTAAACTCGAGGTTGGTAGATCCCGAAACCAGTCCATACTTCATGTCTATTGAGTGCCGGCCTTCATGGGCATAAATTTTCGAATCTTGACCTATCCGTTCCATATGGGTGATAAACGAATATCTTAATGCATCTCCCTTTAAACCTGAATGTTCTAATGAATCCACTATTTTTTGACTCTCTCTTAGCAAGATGCGGAGTCGCAGTCCTGGTAAATATCTGACAGGCTGAGTTCGCAGCATACTCTCCTCATTCAACGACAGTCTCTCCATTCGATCTTCCATCTTCCGTTTTTCAGAGGGGTCTTTCAATATTGACCAAACGCTAGTAATCTCTCTATTTAAATCAGCTCTGACCTGAACAAAATAACCTTGCGTTGTCGCCCATCCTCCTACAGAGTTTTCTCCATCTGCAAACCATGTAGTATAACCATTTGAGAGCATATGGTCCAACAGAATGTATCTGAACTCTGCAGATTGATCATATTGACTGATCAACCTTCTATCATCCAAGATGATTTGGCCAATATGAAGCCCGAAGAACCCACTCACTGTATTGAATAAGATTCTCCCTTTAAACCGTTCTCCTACTGTCTGAGTAAATCGACTCTGCGAATACCTCGGTTTGTCGCCTGACCAGCTCAGTTGATCCCACAGCCATCGGCTGTCCTTGGTAAAACCATCTCGCAAATCTTGTTGTTGCCCCCAACCTTTTACTGTTCTTCTATAGAAGCCTTTAATCGTTTTCCCAAGACGTTCGAGATATTCGTGGTACATACCTATCTCTTTAATTTCAACATCCTGAAGGAGCTTTTTATTCGAATTTAGATTTGACAATACCCAGGCATATTCTACAAAGCCAGATTCTGCTAAGGATTTGATTATTGACTTATCACTTTTGACTGATGAACTTAGTCCCTTCTCAAAAGCTTTGTAATCTTTTAAAAGGCTCTCGTGAATTTCATCCCCATCCTTTAAACGAAAGAACAACCTCCAGGCTCTTAACGCTTCGGATCCCTTGTCCAACAGTAAGGAATGCCCTAAATAGAGTCTTGCTAAATCACTGTTGTCTTTTCTACTTTCAAGCCAATTGCCCAGTTTTTGATGAGAAATGCTTAGGGTAGTCATGACACCATCAGAAATCTTTCCTGTTGCAAAGACTTCTTCCCTGGCCAGTAAGAGTACATTGTGGCCATAGATGGATGCTGCTTTTATATGTTGTATTTCAGAATTACTGGTCTCAACTGCCCTCTCTGCCCATACGACAGCTTCCTCATATTCCCCTTGCTCAGATAGTACTCTTGCCTTCAAGGTATAAGCTAAGCTGAGCTCCTGTTCTTCTTTGATCAAATCATCAAGGATTTCAATGGCCTTCTGAGGCTGATCAAACTGTCTGAAATTCAATTTGACCAAATGCCTACCTGCCTCTAGTCTATCATCCTGTGGGCTAGATTCATTTTGCCACAATGCATTGAAAAGTTGATAGGCTTTCTGAGCATCCGCCTGACCATACACTTTCTTGGCCGCTACGAGATCTCCACTAATCTGGACTTGCGACTCCTGACCCATGCTTGAGCAGCCAGTACCGAGAATAAAAAATAGAAGTATACCTGTTGATAACCGCATATAGATATTTGACTTTTATGACCTTATTGTTCGGCCAAAGAAGTAATATCTTCCCTAAATCAAGCATTAAAAATGTGAGGTTTTTATGAAGAATTCGGGATTTGAATGATTTGAGTGATCATAAACCCACTTTTGATGATTGACCTTGACCCAGTAAAGTTAGACCCGTTCAAGGCAAGAAGGGATAAAATGAAAGGGCCACAGATGGAATATCTACGGCCCTCTTTTCAATTAAATTAAGGAGACTAACCCTCAACATTTAGTCTTCAACCTTAACAAACATTCTAGGCTAAAAGTGTACCCTTGAAGCCAATTGGACCTTCACCCTCATAGGTCATGGTCCCTTCAAGGTTCTTACCTCCGTCTGAAGAAGAAAGGTTTAAAGCTACCGTGGCTTGACCATTGCGAGCACCAATAACAAAATCACCAGCAGGGTGCTTCTCACCAGATCCGCCCCAGGTGTTTTGTACATCGTAAGTGTTCCAGCATCCAGTACGCTGACCAATGAAACCAATTGGGCCTTCACCTTCATAGTTCATGGTACCATCAAATGATTTTCCACCATCGCCAGACTTGATGTCATAGCCATTAGGGTTCTGACCATTGCGTCTACCTAACACCATTACACCTCCTGGGTGCCACGGTGCGCTGCTGCCTCCCCATTGATTTTCCGTTGTATAGGCACTGCCGTCTACCAATTCCGCCTTGAAACCGATTGGGCCTTCTCCTGCGTAAGTCATTGTGCCTTCGAAAGTCTTGCCTCCATCAGCAGACTTTATATCCAAGCCAACAACGAATTGACCATCTCTGCAACCTACTAACCAAGCACCACCATCATGCCAGGGAGCAGAGTTACCACCCCACTGATTTTCAGCAGCATAGCTATTACCAACATTTCTTGCAGCCTTGAGGCCAATTGGTCCTTCTCCTGCATAGGTCATAGTGCCCACAAGATTATCTCCGTTGTCCGAAGATTTTGCCTGAACAGCCACTACATTTTGATTGTCTCGACATCCCATAACCCAGATGCCACCATCGTTCCAAGGAGCAGAACTTCCGCCCCATTGGTTTTGAACTTTGTAAATTGCCATAATTGTGTGTGTTTATTGTTTAATTACTCAGGCAATTTCAGCACTAAAAAATACAATGTTATCAATGAATACAACCAGATTAAAAAGTATATACTTCTGACTATTCGAACTCCTCTAAAAAAGAACCCTAGCTATGATCTCCAGACAGTGGAAATGCATTCTGAAAGAAGACGCCCATGACCAATACATCAAATTCTTAAACGAAGTTGTTTTCAAGAATGCTCGCTCTTTACCAGGCTTTGTGCATGCTGACATTCTAAAAAGAAGTACACCTGGCGGATTCGAATTTTTAGTTATCACTTTATGGGAAACCCTTGAATCTATTGAGGCATTTGCCGGCAAAGACATTTCAAAAGCTATGGTACCAGAAGAGGCCCAACGAATGATGGTTTCTTTTGACAAGACCGTGGAGCACTACGAGGTACTTTAACATCAACGGTGACGGATCAATCTTCCATAACTCCATTATTCAAATAAGCTTTTGAATTAGGCCATTTTAGACCGTTCAGCTGAATCAAATACCACCAGTCTTTCTTCGAGTTTGTTCTTCTTAATCTTACGTTAGTTTAGATTCGACAAACAAGAAAAACTATGGGATTATTCTGGGACTTAATGCAACAGAGTCAAATTAGCGATCAACAAAATAGAGCAGACTCACTGGAAGACAGAGTGGCTTGGCTCGAAGAAGAACTACATCACACCAAAGTACTTTTGGTTAAGACCCTAAAAGCATTGGAAGAACATACGGGTCAAGATATTGATGGGGATGGCGTTGCTGGGTGATTAGGTGAAGTTCAAATTCCATAAAACCAATCCTATTGTTCATTATTAACTCTTCATTAAAAATTAGAAGAGCTTCTAGCTTCTAGCTTCTAGCTTCTAGCTTCTAGCTTCTAGCTTCTAGCTTCTAGCTTCTAGCTTCTAGCAAAAATTAATTCTTAATTTAAGATATGGCAACTCCTCCACCAGAAGAAAATTTAAAACAGTTTCAATTGGCAGTATCTCTAGTTCCTGAAATGGAGCTGAAGGGTAAAAACATGTGGTATACCTCCATGAATGGGAATATGTATACCTATATGGGTAAGGAAGGAATCTTAGGCATTCGCTTAGGAAAAGAAGACTATACTGCTTTTCGGGAAAAGTATAATGTCGGAGATCTTAAGTCGTATGGAGCAGTTATGAGAGAGTATGTGCCAATTCCACAAGAACTATTTGAGGATGTTGAAACGTTGAAGCATTATATGGAAATGTCGCATGCTTATGCTAAAACTCTCCCTCCCAAGCCTACGAAAAAGAAGAAATAGCAAATGAAAAAGGTTCTTTTATCCGTTTTTGGGTCTCTGTTGCTTGCCACTGGACTCCTGGCTCAGAATGAAACAGATATCCAGAAAGAAATTGATATTCAGGTTTGGAAACCTTTTCATGATGCCTTTGAAGCACGTGATGCACAGGCCTTAAATGCTATATATGCAAATGAAGTCTTGCGTGTTACACCTGCGGGAGTTGATACCAAAGGCAATTTCAAACAACTCAATATTGAGAACTACTCAAAGGCAAGCGATTCAAAGGTAGCCTTGGACTTTTGGTTTGACAGCCGGCAAAGCAGTGAAGACACATCTTATGAAGTGGGCATATTCAAAATTGGCATTACCACCGGTCCAAGCACCACCTATATTTATGGGCAATTCCATATTGTAATCAAAAAAATAGATGGTTCCTGGAAAATCACTCAGGATTGGGACTCCGAAAAGATCAATGGTAGACCTATCACCGAGAAAGACTTTGCCCGAAAGCCTGCCTTGAAATTCTAGCGATAAACCTATATTACCTGAATTTCCCCTTCAAAGCTGCCAACTTAGCCGCCATATCCGTTTCAGGTGCCTTTTCTCTACGTTGAGGCTTTTGTTTATCTCTTTTCTTTGGCTTAGGCTTGTCCCCTGTTTTCATAGATAAAGAGATTCGCTTTCTGGCAATATCTACGCCTGTCACTCGCACTTCCACTTGTTGCTGAACAGAAAGAATCTCAGCAGGACTACTCACAAAAGTGTCTGACATTTCAGAGATATGAACCAAACCATCTTGGTGTACTCCTATGTCTACAAAGGCACCAAAATTGGTCACATTTGTAACGATACCCGGTAGTTTCATTCCCGCTTTGAGATCTTCCATACTATGGACATCATCGGCAAAACTAAAAGCCTCGAACTGCTCTCTAGGGTCTCTTCCAGGCTTGGCTAATTCAGAAACGATGTCCGTTAGTGTCGGTAATCCTACCTGTTCCGTCACATACTTTTTCAAATCTATCTGTTTTCGGAGTGACTCATTGCTAATTAAGTCAGCTACCTCACAATTTAAATCCTTGGCCATATGCTGTACCAGATCATAAGACTCCGGGTGTACTGCACTCTGATCTAAAGGATTAACTGCGTTTCCAATTCTAAGAAAACCTGCGGCCTGTTCATATGCCTTATCTCCTAATCGTGCTACGTTCTTAATAGCTGCCCGGTCCTTGAAGGGACCATTCTCATCTCTATAATCGACAATATTCCTAGCCAATTGCGGACCCAGTCCTGAAACATAGGTGAGTAGTTGTTCCGAGGCAGTATTAACTTCTACCCCAACCGCATTAACACAACTCATTACCACATCATCGAGAGAGTTCTTCAAGGCTGTCTGATCTACATCATGCTGATATTGGCCCACTCCAATAGATTTAGGATCAAGTTTTACTAACTCTGCCAATGGGTCCATAAGTCTCCGACCAATTGAAACCGACCCTCTTACTGTGACATCCTCATTAGGAAATTCTTTTCTGGCAATTTCAGAGGCAGAATAGATAGAAGCACCACTCTCATTGACCATCACTACCAAAACTCCTTTTGGCAGTCCAATTCCATTTACAAATGACTCGGTCTCACGGCTTGCCGTTCCATTACCAATGGCTATGGCTTCAATATTAAATTTGCTGACAAGGCTAGAAATGAGTGCTGCAGACTTTGCGATTTGCCTCTGTGGTTCGTTCGGAAATATTGCTTCAAAGTGGAGCAACTTTCCTTGTTTATCTAGGCAAACAACCTTACATCCCGTTCTAAAACCTGGATCTATGGCCAATACACGTTTTCCGCCCAGAGGGGCAGCCATTAGTAGTTCTTTTAGGTTTTTTGCAAATACTCCAATCGCCTCTATATCTGCCCTCTTCTTAGAAGTCATTCGAGTTTCTGTCTCCATTGAAGGACTCAAAAGTCGTTTATAACAGTCTCTGACAGCAAGCTTTACTTGTTCACTACATGCATTGTTACCCTTGACAAACTGTTTATCCATCAAGAATATCGCTTCTTCTTCTTGAGGTAAAATATCAAGCATTAATAACATTTCTGCTTCTCCTCGTCTCATAGCCAAAACCCTGTGCGAAGGGGCCTTAGCCAAAGTTTCTTCCCACTCAAAGTAGTCTTTATACTTCTGAGCGGCTTCTTCTTTGCCTGACATTACCTTGGATTTAATGGTAGCAGTACGGTTGAAGAGCTTTCTCATTCTATCCCGTAGCTCAGCATCTTCATTAATAGTCTCAGCAATAATATCACGAGCTCCTTGCAACGCGTCTTCGGCAGTGTCTATGCCCTTTTCCTTATTGATATATTTAAGAGCTTCTGAATCAAGATTATTTCCACTTTGCCTTAATACAAACTCTGAAAGCGGTTCCAAACCTTTTTCCCTTGCCATACTTGCCTTGGTCTTGCGCTTAGGTTTATATGGCAAATAGATATCTTCAAGGCTCGCCAAGGTCTCCGCAGACTTCACTTTACCCTCCAATTCTGGCGTGAGTTTTTCTTGCTCTTTGAGAGACTTTAGAATGGCCTCTTTTCTCTTATCAAGATCTCTGAGTTGCTGTGCCCTATCTCTGATATTGGCCACTGCTACTTCATCTAAACTACCCGTTGCTTCCTTTCTATACCTGGAAATAAAAGGAACGGTACCACCATCATCCAGTAACTTCACTGTAGCACTAACTTGCTATACTGAGATACCGAGTTCCGAAGCGATGGTTTGAAAATGATGCGTCATAGATAGATCTTAAATTTTGGGGAGTCCAAAAGTAATTAAAGTGTTTTCAGCTCAAAATGCTTTTTGATTTTTTAAACTCATAAACATGTCTTGACGTTGATGAGCTGTGTTTTATGTTTAATTTCAATGACATAACTATTGTCCTATGGCCAAATTTTACGATCACCTTGAACCTCAGTTAATTGAGTTTATTGATGCTCAAAAAATGTTTTTTACCGGTACCGCAGCGCAAGATGGTCGGGTAAATGTCTCCCCTAAAGGAACTGACTCTTTGAGAGTACTCTCTCCTGACAAAATCGCCTGGTTAAACCTAACAGGCAGTGGCAATGAAACCGCTGCTCATCTCAAATTGGTTAACCGCATTACACTAATGTTTTGTGCCTTTGAAGGGAAGCCGTTGATTCTAAGAGTATATGGCACTGCCAAGACCATTCATAAACAGGATGCAGAGTGGAATGAATACATGACTCATTTCGGAGAAATACACGGAGCTCGAAATATCTTCTTGGTCGAAGTTGACTCGGTGCAGACCTCATGTGGTTTTGCTGTTCCGTATATGGACTACAAAGAAGATAGATCCATTCTTACCGACTGGGCTGCCAAGAAGTCGGATGAAGAAATAACAGAATATTGGGAACAAAAGAATGTTACGAGCATCGATGGCTTCCCTACAGGGATATTTGACTAAGTAAACCGATACTCGACTAAGTGAAATTTGCTTTTAAATTGTTTAATTCATGACATGTCACTATTTATAATCATGTCGTTATACTAGCGTCTGACTGGTTTTTGTATAAATTTGCCTGTCTATAAACTATAAAGTTTGATATGAAAAAGTCCTTACTTCTTTCCCTACTCGCAATTATCGCATTCAGCTGTTCTAACGGCCCTGACGATGGTCTGGGAGGTGGCGGTAATGGTGCTACTGATTTCTTACAAGTCGGTAACACAAGTCAGGAAGATGTAACATATAGCTCAGATGTTTCAGAAATCACCTTTGCCCAATCTCTTCAAACAGGAGATTCGACTTTTTTCCAGGCCAACTTAGATCTGGATGGTAATAGTTCTGCCGATTTATTGTTTCAACTTGTTACCTGGACGGATAATATCCTATTGACGGTAAAGGCTGTGAACGGATTTTCGGTTACAGGCGATGACTCGGATTTTGAGATTTTTGGTACTGAACGGTCTTTTCAAGGATTGAGGTTACTCCCAGACGGCACTATCATTGATGGCAACATTATTATTGATGCCAGTGATGAAGACATGTTTGTTAGCCAATTCAGAAATGGCGAATTGACTACATCAAGCCTTCTTATCTGGAATGATATTGCATATTTATCTTTCAAGTCAAATGCAATAGAAGGTTGGGTCGGTTTGACTGTCGATGCTAATGGTACCGATATTCAGGGAATCAATATTTCTACTATCGCCACGCGCGACTAAGAATTCCACTTTCCATACTCTTTTAACAATCCTTATCGAAAGTTGATTGTGACTGGATGATTAATTGCCTATAATCGTCTAATTCCAAAAATGAACTTATGAAAAGGTCCAAACTCAATATTTCTATAGTCCTAGCGCTGTCTCTATTCTTATGGTCTTGTCAATCATCAGGCCCCATAGATCAGCCAGATTTTAAAGTAGACTACGAAAAATTCACACTGGATAATGGCCTTGAGGTCATTATGCATGTTGACAAATCAGATCCAGTAGTGGCAGTGGCATTAACAACTCATGTAGGTTCTGCCAGAGAAATCGAAGGAAGAACAGGCTTTGCTCATCTATTTGAACACCTACTATTTTTAGAATCAGAAAATCTTGGTAAAGGTGGTCTGGACAAAATGAGTGCTCGTATTGGAGGCTCCGGTGCCAATGGCTCTACCAGTAGAGACCGTACTAACTACTTCCAGACCGTCCCGAAAGATGCATTAGAAAAGATGATTTGGGCCGAAGCTGACAAGCTAGGTTGGTTTATTAATACAGTAACAGATCCCGTACTTGCGAAAGAAAAGCAGGTGGTGAAGAATGAAAAACGCCAAAGCGTTGATAACAGACCTTACGGACATACCTCCTACATTATTGATAAGCAGTTATACCCTAATGACCATCCATACAACTGGCAGGTTATCGGGTCACTTGATGATCTTCAAGCGGCTACACTAGATGATGTCAAACAGTTTTTTAGAAGGTGGTATGTTCCTAATAACACAACACTTGTAATTGCTGGTGATTTTGAACCAGGCCAGTCAAGGACATGGGTAAAGAAGTACTTCGATGAGATTCCTCGTGGAGAAGATATCTCCCCCCTCGAAAAGAGGGCTGGAACTGTTAACGAAACTGTGAAGCTTTACCATGAGGACAACTTTGCCAGACTTCCTGAACTTACTATGGTTTGGCCTACTGTTGAGTTATACCATCCAGATTCTTATGCGCTAAATGTACTGGGCCAATACCTATCCAGAGGCAAGCAGGCTCCATTCTATCAAGTATTGGTCGAAGACAAAAAGCTCAGCTCTGGTGTAAGAATGGGTAGCAGAAACTCAGAGTTAGCCGGACAATTCCAATTATCAGTTCGTGCTTTCTCAGATAAGAATCTGGATGATGTTGCAGATGCGGTTCAAGAAGCTTTTACAAAATTCGAGAATGAAGGTATACCTCAAAAAGACCTTGACCGTATAAAAGCCGGTCAAGAAACAGGTTTTTATAATGGCTTAAGTAGTGTGTTGGGAAAGGGATTCCAGCTGGCCCAATACAACATTTTCGCCAATGACCCCGGGTTTGTAAAGCAAGATGTTCAAAACATTTTGGACGTGACAGTCGAGGATGTAATGGGTGTCTATAACAAATATATTAAGGGCAAAAATTTCATTGCCACCAGTATGGTACCAAGAGGTAGAATTGCCCAGGCACTTAGTGGTTCTGTGAAGGCGAGTGTTGTAGAAGAAAAGATAGTACAAGGTGCTGAAGAAACATTTGACGCTACAATTCAAGCAGAATATGAGAGAACACCTTCAACTTTTGATAGGACACAGGAACCTCCTTATGGTGAATCTCCAGAAGTGGTGATTCCAGAAGTCTGGAAGGCTCAATTAGGTAATGGTATGAAGGTATTAGGAATAGAAAACGATGAAGTACCACTTGTTCAATTTAATATCTCAATAGAAGGTGGTTTACTGCTAGACAACATCAACAAGGTGGGTGTAGCCAATCTCACCGCTAACCTTATGACTCAGGGTACTCAGTCTAAATCGCCTAAAGAATTGGAAGAGGCAATCGCACAATTGGGTGCATCAATTAATATTTTTGCCGGCACCGAACGCATCACTGTTACTGGAAATACACTAAAGCGTAACTATCAAAAGACCATGGATTTGGTTGAGGAGATGCTGCTAGAGCCACGTTGGGATGAGCGAGAATTTGCCTTAAGAAAACAAAGTGTTATCAGTTCAATCAAACAACAGGAAGCCAATCCTAATGCGATTGCTGCGAATGCTTATAACATTCTGATTTATGGTAAGGACAACATTAGATCGAAAAACATTCTTGGATCGGAATCTTCGGTGAGTGAAATTAGTGTGGATGACCTAAAGGTCTTCTATGAAAAGAATATTTCTCCTTCTGTCGCCACTATGCACGTTGTTGGGGATATCAGTCAGCAAGAGGTCATGAACTCTCTAAAGGACCTGGAAAGTAAATGGACTGCAAAGTCCGTTCAAATTCCAATCTATGAAACTCCTGAAAGTCCTGATAGGTCGAAAGTCTTCTTCTATGATGTACCTAATGCCAAGCAATCAGTACTTCGCATCGGCTACCCTGCCCTGGCTGCTACAGATGACAACTACTACCCAGCTGTGGTCATGAATTATATACTTGGAGGCGGTGGTTTTGCCTCACGTCTCACGCAACAACTAAGAGAAGGAAAAGGATATACTTACGGCATTAGGTCTGGCTTTTCTGGAACAACCGAAGCTGGAGCTTTTACAATATCTAGCGGAGTTAGAACAAATGTGACATTAGAATCCAGTCAATTGGTTAAGGAAATACTAACTGATTATGCCAAGGATTTTACCGAAAAGGATCTTGAAACAACTCAAAGCTTCCTGATTAAGAGTAATGCCAGAGCATTCGAAACTGCTGGTTCTAAACTAGGAATGTTACAGAATATCAGTCGATACGGATGGGATGATGATTATGTAAAAGATCGCGAAGCCATCGTAAGAGACATGACGGTCGAAAAGATTCAAAGCCTCTCGGGTGAATACTTGGATCCAGACAAGATGTTTTGGCTAGTAGTGGGCGATGCCAAAACGCAAATGAAACGCCTAGAGCAATTAGGCTATGGTAAGCCAGTACTCATTAACGAAATGGTATCACCAGAAAATAAATAATGATTACCGGTGCTCAATTAGGTCAATGGCCTTATTGAGTACCGCATCTTCACCTGATAAGAACTCATTCAAAGACTGGACAACAGGATAATCAGGAATGACCCCCTGACCCGGAAAAGTATGTCCTATGTTGGCTGTTGTATACTTCCACATTGGCAAGTTTACTCTAATACCTGAGTTAGAAAGTGACAAGGTTCTGGAATTTCCACTGGTATTCCCATCGTAGCCTCCCCCTGTCTCTTCACCTAAAAATGTAGCCCATTGATTGTGATGTAAGACCGTAGCCACATCGGCACATGTAGAAAAACTCCAGCCATCCGTCAGCACATACAACTGACCTGTGAAACGATTTTCTTGAGGTTTCCACACTGATAGTCCTTTGTGAGAGGTCATCAAGTTCATGCCATTCTTATTGGATATGTTTCCATAACCCTCATAGGCATCGGTTACTTCAATTCTATCGAAGTATCTAAAATCTCTCTCGGCAAAGTAGGAAACTAACAATGCTCCATAGTTATCATCTCCACCCCCGTTTCCTCTTAGGTCCAAAATCAAGTTTTTAGTACCTCTTTCCTTTAATTCTTGGAAACTCTCTTCTAAGAACGTCTCATAATCAAGATTCTTCTGCTCCATATAATAGCTGACAAATGTACCTATCCGCATATAGCTATATGCTTTACTATGATTAAGTGTTAGAACTGTCTGTTCAGGTAATGGTGTCTCTAATACTGACAGACCACTCCAACTCTCCCCTTCAATGCTAACCCTAAGAACTTCTTCACCTCTCTGAACATTCATATTATACACCTCAGCATCCGGGTCTATATAGAGTTGATAGTAGTATTTAAAGTATCGTTCTGTCAACCGATGTTTACTGGTATTGATATATCCATCAGACGAATGGTGTTCAAAAATCTGTTTTTTGATTTGATCCATGCTAAGTCCATTGATGTCGAGTATCTGATCTCCTTTCTCCAAACCAATGGCACCCACTATGTCTCTCACAAACAACTGGTCTCCCAGAAACTTAACAGATATGGGCATAAACTTTCTGGAAGCTTTGAAGGTCTCGTTCACCCTCTGTGGCATAGATGATCGTGTATGACCGCAACGGACCTTATTCAACAAATAAGTTACCTTACCAAAAAACTCGGCCTCTTCCATCTCACCCAGTTCATTCTTCACTTTATTGAAATAGTACTTAATGGAGTCTGCTGGTGTGTACCTTGTAAGACCTGAATGGTAGGTTCTGAAAGCGCTTTCTAGCTGGTTGATGTCGGCCAGAGCCTCTGACCTTGATATTTGTTGGGCACTAACTGTAAGCGTTACAAATGTGAGAAGTACGGAGATCATTGAGTTTTTCAAAAGCATGTAAGCGTTTACGTAAGTACCGATTCAAGGATTCCGAAAGGGCATAAAAAAAGGGCTTCAAATGAAGCCCTTCAATATTGTTTTATCGATTCCTTAGATAGAAATCCCCATAAAGCTCATAAATGCAATACCCATTAATCCGGTTATGAACATTGTGATACCCAATCCTTTCAATCCATCAGGAACGTTTGAGTATCTAAGTTTTTCTCTAATTGCAGCTAGCGCAATAATCGCTAAGAAGAAACCAGTTCCTGAACCAAATCCAAAAACCGTAGCCTCACCGATAGTGTAGTCTCTTTGCGCCATGAAAAGAGAAGAACCCAGAATAGCACAGTTTACAGCGATCAATGGTAAGAAGATACCTAACGAGCCATAAAGTGATGGGGAGAATTTTTCAATGGTCATTTCAACCAATTGTACCATTGCAGCGATAATGGCAATGAACATGATGAACCTTAGAAAAGAAAGATCAATCTCAGCAAAGTTTGAACCTAACCAAGATAGTGCCCCTTCATTCAGCACATATTCATTCAATAACCAGTTCATAGGAACTGTAATACCTAAAACGAATACAACTGCAAGTCCAAGGCCAAAGGCCGTTGAAACCTTCTTAGACACGGCAAGAAAAGAACACATTCCTAGGAAATAGGAGAATACCATGTTCTCTATAAAAATTGATTTAATACCTAAATTCAATAAATCCATAATTCTATCTCCTTAATGTTCTACGTATCCCGTTTTAGCCCTCTGTACCCATATGATGAATCCAAGTACAATAAATGCTCCTACTGGAGAAACCATTAGACCATTGGCTGAAAAGTTTTCAAAACCAATTGCTCCCATAAGGTCATATCCAAATACTTTACCTGATCCCCATAGCTCTCTAAAGAATGCTACAGCAAGGATAATCCAAGAATAACCTAAACCTGATCCAAGTCCATCAAGAACAGAATCATAAGGCTTATTACCCAGGGCAAATGCCTCAAGACGCCCCATTACAATACAGTTTGTAATAATTAGTCCAATGAATACCGAAAGTTGCTTATAGATATCGAAAGCATATGCTTTCAAAACTTCGTTTACAAGTGTAACCAAGGTTGCTACAACTGCAAGCTGTACAATAATTCTGACTCTACCTGGAATGGCATTTCTCATTAAAGAGATAATCAGGTTTGAGAAGATCAATACAAAGATTACCGACATGGCCATAACCATTGTAGGCTTCATTTGAGTAGTAACAGCAAGTGCCGAGCATATACCCAATACCTGAACGGTCACTGGGTTGTCGTCATTCAAAGGATCCGTGATAAACTTCTTCCTTCTTTTTGATAGTAAAGCTTCTGATTCTTTAGCTACCGGTGCTTCTATAGTTTCAGTACTCATATCTCTATTGGTTATTCAGTGACATTGCGCCACCTTTCACGTGTTTATCAAAATATTTCTGATAGTAGCCGATATAGTTCAGCAACATATCATTTACTCCATTAGCAGTTAATGTGGCTCCAGCCATACCGTCAACTCTAGTTGGTCCTAACCTGTCTTCAGGAGTTTTCTCTCCCTTAACCATGGTAATGGCTACAAACTCACCATTTGCGTTATAAAGACTCTTCTCCTGGTAGCGTTGCTGAATTTCATCAGAAGTAATTCTTGCACCAAGTCCTGGTGTTTCACCCTTATGGTCAAAACTAACACCTCTAACTGTTTTTAGATCGGGGTTGATAGCCACAAAGCCCCAAATAGCATCCCATAGTCCAGCTCCGAATACTGGAAGAATGTATGCTTCTTCACCATTCGCACTGTATTTAAAAACAGGGTACATTCTGTCTTCAACAGCTTTCTTATAGTTTTTCTCAATGTTTACCTCTTCGGCAACCATCGGGCCGCCTTTCTCATTAGTATCGACAAGGTTACCTTGATAATCTGTAACAACACTATTGATCACTTCAGCATATCGAGCAAGAATTTGCTCTGGCTCCATGTCTGAAAGAGCCTCTTTCTCAGATGGAATCGCACCGAGAATTTGCTTCTTAGTATCTAAATCTTGTGCTTTCTTTTGAGTAGGTCCTAAAACCTGAGATACTCCAGAAAGCAAACCTCCCAATACTGCCGTCAGCACTAGTGAGAATATGATAATGTATCTATTAGACTGCACGAGCTATCCTCCTTTTCTTATTTGCTTGAACTACATAAAAGTCAATCAGTGGAGCGAATACGTTCATAAATAGAACGGCAAGCATGATTCCCTCTGGATAAGCCGGGTTCAAAACCCTGATTACCACAGTTAACATACCTATTAACACTCCATATATCCATTTCCCTGTCTCTGTTTGTGCAGCAGATACAGGATCTGTCGCCATAAAGACAGCACCGAACGCAAGACCACCCAGCACCAAGTGATAGTGGGCAGGTAAAAGCATAAACTCATTAGCACCCGCTAGGTTAAAGATTGTACCCATGGCGAAAGCTCCTGCGAAAACGCTTACAATAATTTTCCAGCTACCAACCCCGGTAGCGATAAGTATAAGACCTCCAATGAGGGCCATTAAAGTTGAAGTCTCACCTATAGAACCAGGGATACCTCCTATTAACATGTTTTGAAAGCTGAAGAAATCTCCACCAAACGGTGACGCCAAAGCGCTATTGGCTTGAGTAAGTCCCTCAACTACCGATTGTGTCCCTTGAATAGATGTTTCATTAGCCACGGCAAGAGCCGTAGCACCAGAAAAACCATTAACAGCTGTTTCACCACTTAATTGAGTCCATACATCTCCGGAAATCTGAAGTGGATAAGCAAAGTATAAGAACGCTCTTGAAGTCATAGCAACATTCAGCACGTTCATACCAGTACCACCAAAAATTTCCTTACCTACTACTACTCCAAATACAGTAGCTAGTGCCACTTGCCATAATGGAATGGTCGGAGGAACGATCAGTGGAATAAGCATTCCCGTTACAAGGAAGCCTTCATTAATTGGGTGTTTTCTTATCACTGCAAATACAGCTTCGATCAAACCACCTGCCGCATATGCAACTAAAACGATTGGTAATACCCATCTAGCACCAAACAAAAGGTTGTCAATTGAGAAGAAGGATGTTGCTTCTCCAATTGCCACGTGATGTTGATAACCCACATTGAAAATACCCCAGATCAGACATGGAATCATAGCGATTACCACTGTCATCATCATTCGCTTCAAGTCGATCGCATCTCTTACTTGAACCCCTTTATTGTTTGCCGTACTAGCTGGTGAAAACATAAACGTTTCACCTGCTTCAAAAAGGTAGTATAGCTTTTCAAGCTTACCGCCCTTTTCGAACATAGGCCTCTGTTTCTCTAAAATCTTATGTAAAAACTTCATCCCGATTATCCGTTTTGCATCAATTCAAGTCCTTCTCTAACGATCTGCTGGATGTCGTGCTTAGAAACATCGACATATTCGCAAAGTGCTAAGTCTTCTTCGATGACTTCGTAAATCCCAAGAGCTTCCATATTATCAAAGTCTTCGGCCATAATAGCCTTAACAAGATAAGTAGGATAGATATCCATTGGAGTAACCTTCTCAAAAGTACCTGTCTGTACAAAAGCACGAGGTTCACCGTTGGTGTTAGTATCTAGAACATACTCTTTGTTCTTTCCATTTAGAAAAGAAAATAGTCCCCACGCTCTATGGAAACTCAACACCTCTTTCTTTGGCATAATCCAACCTAGAAAATCAGCATGGTCACCTTCAGGAATAACAGACAACAGGTTGTCATAGAATCCTAGATAACCATCGTTTTCAATTCTTTCTCCAGTAAGGACGTTTCCTGAAACGAACCTAACATGATCTTGCTTGAGATTACCATCTACTAATTTGTTGATGGCCGCGCCAGTATATGTTTTATAATACTGTGGTTTACTCAGTTCAGACCCTGCTACCGCAACTAACCTAGAAGCATCATAAACGCCATTAAGGAAGAGTTTACCAATTTGAGCTACACCGTAAGGGGTAATCGTCCAAACGACCTCTCCTTTTCCTATTGGATCTAGATGATGGATTTGAACACCAACATTACCTGATGGATGCGGACCACTTATCTTATTATTTTCAACTCCTTCGACATTTGCGAATACAGTTGACACTTCCCCGTTTAGATCATGATTCAAATGAACCTTACCTGATGTAAATTTCTTCAATATTTCAACACCAGCCTTGAATGCTTCCTCTTCACCCTTGAGGGTAAAAGCAATATCAGCAGACAATGGATGCGTATCAAAAGAAGAAATAAATATGGATTTTGGGGTATCGCCTTCATTGGCTACTACACCATAAGGCCTTTGAATCAAGTTGGACCAAACGCCTCCTTTAGTCATTTGAGCCTGTGCATCTTCTCTCGAAAGATTACGCAAATCGGAATCACTAAAGGTTTGGAAGTTCTCGTATTCAATTTCTTTATCGGCCAAGATTTTTATTTCTAATAACTTTCTCTTGGCTCCCCTCTTCACTTCGACTATCTCTCCACTTACAGGAGAACAAACCATCACATTTTCCTGCATCTTGTCATAAAGTACAGGTGTACCCGCCTTCACGGTGTCGCCTTCAGCCACAAAGAGCTTAGGTCTTTTCATACCGATAAAATCAGTCGGCTTTATAGCAAACGTTTCCGAAGGAGGAGTACTCGCGATTGTCTTTTCAGCCTTGCCGGCTAGATTGATGTCAAAGCCTTTTTTCAGCTTTACAGTTTTGGACATACTCTTTTAGTTGCGAATCACTAAGGTTGATCAAAATCGAGGCAAAAATAATACATTTGCACTCATATAAAAGGGTTAATCTGACCTTTTTAAAGGACTATCAAAACCCACAATTTCTTATACTCAATTGCCAGGGTATAAACTTATACCGAGACGGTTTCTGAGAATGATTTTTTTATGTGATCAGCAACGTTTTGCATCAACCACATTGGTGTAGAAGTGGCACCACAGATACCGACTTTATCACTAGGTTTGAACCAGTTCAAATCCACCTCATTTTCATTCTCTACAAAATAGCTGCGTTCATTCTCTTTCTTGCACACTCCGTACAATGCCTTACCATTTGAGCTCTTTTTGCCGCTCACAAACACAATCACATTCACATCGTTGGCAAATTTCTGAAGCTGAGGTTCACGGTTTGAAACTTGTCGACAAATACTATCATTCGCAGTAAAGTCAATCTCTTCGAAACTCCCCTTTGCCTCTAGGATTCTCTCCTCGATCATAGATCGTATTCTGTAGAAACCTTTAGTGCTCTTAGTTGTTTGAGAAAATAGTGTAACGGGTCTGTTGAAATCTATCTTTTCGAGATCAGCATCTTCCATTACAATAATGGCATTATTATTCGTCTGACCGGTAAGGCCAATTACCTCGGCATGACCCGTTTTTCCATAGATGACAATTTGACCATCTACCTTGTTGATTTTATCATATGCAACCTTGACCCTATTCTGTAGTTTGAGCACTACAGGACAAGATGCATCGATTAATTCAATATTATTTTCTAAAGCCAGCTGATACGTTTCTGGCGGTTCGCCATGCGCTCTGATTAGAACTTTGGAATCTTTGATTCCTTTTAACTCTTCTCTATCAATTATTTGAAGGCCTTGGTTTTTGAGGCGTTTTACCTCCATACTATTGTGGACGATATCTCCCAAACAGTACAAGCCTCCATCGACCAGCTCATCCTCCGCCATTTGAATGGCGAACTCTACTCCGAAACAATACCCTGAATTCTGATCTATCGTTACTTGCATCCTGTTCTTTATCCTGCCTTCTCGATACGATTATTGGCCAAATTTAACACTTTTTGAACTTGATCTTCGAACCTCAAATCAGAGGTGTCGATTTCTATTGCGTCATCCACTTTGATCAAAGGACTTTCAGCTCTGGTCGAATCCTGATGATCTCTTGATTCCAAATTGGCAATAATCTCATCTAATGTTACTTCTTCGCCTTTATCAGCCAATTCAGCCTGTCTCCTTTTGGCTCTTACCTCAGTACTAGCAGTCATAAAAACCTTTAGCTCTGCATCTGGAAAAACAACAGAGCCTATGTCTCTACCATCCATTACGACACCTTTCTCTTTACCCATAGCCTGTTGCTGAGTCACCATAGCGGCTCTAACTTCTTTGATCGCTGAGACCGAACTCACCATTTCGGACACATACATTTTTCGTATTTCCTGCTCAACATTTTGTTGATTCAAAATGGTTTCGTTTTTCTGAGTTTCCTGATTGAACTCAAAGTCGATTTGAATATTTGACAGTGCATTGATCACATGATCATGGTTTGATAAACCTACATTATGACGAATAAAGTAGAGAGTTACCGCTCTGTACATGGCACCGGTATCTATAAACTTATACTGCAGCGACTTGGCAACAGCCTTAGCTGTGCTGCTTTTCCCGCAGCCCGAAAGACCATCAATGGCAATGTTTATCTTGGACATTTAAAAACTTTGGGCAAATGTAACAGATCAGAGCTTTAAGTTTCACATCTTAAGTCAGAACTTAGCACCAACAAATAGCTTTGATAAGTATGAGGGTTTCAGGTCATATTATAGATGTTAGAAATAGAAGAATTTATAAAGGAGAAATCCAGGTCATCGGGAATCGAATAATCTCAATTGAAGAAAAAGGTAATGTGGAAAATCAATACATTTTACCCGGTTTCATAGATGCTCATGTACATGTAGAAAGCTCCATGTTAGTGCCTTCAGAGTTTGCACGCTTGGCGGTAGTTCACGGTACGGTTGCCACAGTATCTGACCCTCATGAAATTGGGAATGTGATGGGTGTGGAAGGCGTTGAATATATGATTGAGAATGGTAAACAGGTAAATTTCAAGTTTAATTTTGGCGCCCCCTCGTGTGTGCCTGCCACAACCTTTGAAACGGCTGGAGCAGAAATAACTCCGGCACAGGTGGAATACTTACTTCAAAAACCTGAGGTCAAGTATTTAGCAGAAATGATGAATTGGCCGGGCGTACTGTTTCATGATCAGGTGGTTTATGAAAAGCTCGATATAGCTAAAAAACTCGGTAAACCAATTGATGGTCATGCTCCTGGACTAAGAGGCGATCAAGCTGAAAAATATATTAAGGCTGGTATTTCTACTGATCATGAGTGCTTCACGGCAGATGAAGCTCGAGATAAGTTAAAACATGGAATGAAGATCGCCATCCGCGAAGGCTCTGCTGCTAAGAATTTTGATGCTTTGGTTGAGTTATTTGGAGAAGCTCCCGAAATGTTGATGTTCTGTTCGGATGATAAACATCCAGACAACCTTGTTGAAAGCCACATTGATGATCTGGTAAAAAGAACCCTTGCCAATGGCTATGACCTTTTTGATGTACTTCAGGCCGCTTGTATCACGCCTATTGACCACTACAAGCTCGATGTTGGTGCTTTACAATCAGGTGATTTCGCAGACTTCATAACCGTTGACAATCTTGATGATTTTAGGGTCAAGTCAACATACATCAATGGTGAACGAGTAGCTGAAAACGGTAAGAGTCATATTCCTAAGGTTAACAATGCCGTTATCAATCAATTCAATTGTAATCCAATAACTACCGAATCCATTCAGGTGAAAGCCTCCTCTAACAAGATCAATGTAATTGAAGCGCTAGACGGTCAATTGATCACCAACTGTCTGGAATTAGAAACACATCGAGATGAACATGGCTTTGCTATATCAGATGTAGATCAAGACATGTTAAAAATGGTGGTAGTCAATCGATACAACAAGGCCGACCCTGCCGTTGCCTTTATTAAGAACTTCAATTTAAAAGAGGGTGCCTTGGCATCCTCAGTGGGACACGATTCCCATAATATCATTGCAGTTGGAGTTGATGATGAATCAATCACTAAAGCGATTAACTTAATAATTGAAGCGAAAGGTGGTGTAAGTGCAATTTCTAAAAGCGAGCAGCAAGTACTTCCCCTCCCCGTAGCTGGTATTATGTCTGCCGGAGATGGTTATGAAATAGCCGATTCCTACACAAAAATTGATCTAATGACCAAAAAAATGGGAAGTACACTGACTTCACCATTCATGACACTCTCCTTTATGGCACTGCTCGTTATACCCAATTTAAAGCTAAGTGACAAGGGTTTATTTGATGGAAAAAACTTCGAGTTCAAGCCGCTTTTTAATTAATCAACTAATGCCCTAGTTGATTTCTGGCATATTTTTGGCTACCTTCTAGGTGAACCTTAAATTAAAATGCCATGAGAGTTAAGTATATCTTTCTATTCATTCTGGCTATATCATATATAAATGCATCTGCACAGAGTGTTTCTGAACAAGAAATTAAAAATCATTATGCAAGCGCCAGTGATGACGTTGGTGAAGGAAACTTCACCAAAGCAATACCTGATCTCCATTGGTTATTGAAGCATGCTCCCAACTTCTCACAAACGATTCAAGATGATGCCAAAAGAGTCTTTGAATTTTTAGCAAATGAAACCGAAGACAAGAAACAAAGAGCACTTCTATTAGACTCAATGTTGATTGCATATGAATCCAAACGAGAACACTTTGGCCTCAGTGACCTGGATAAAAATAAATTGGCCTTTCGATACTATAAGTATTTTAGAAATAGTCCTGAAAAATATGAGGCGGCTTTCGAGGCCTTTACAGATGTATACAACAATCCTGAAACAGTGATTAACAACAACTTGGTGCCTTACATCTACATGGCTAAGCAGTACCATGACGAAACCGGTAGGCTATCAATAGATGACAAGAATAAGATCTATGATGGCATACAATTGGTTGTCGAAATGAAGAAGGTTAAAGGCGGTGACAATTCAAGGTTGGATAAATATATGGCAACAGTCGACAATCTGTACGTAAGACTTTTAGGTGAGGACATTTCTTGTGATGTTATGACCCGACTTGCCAAGGGACTTGATCGATCGGATAGCGTAAAAGTTTCAAAGAGACTTATGAGTCTCACATTAGAAACCAAATGTGGTCGTACTAGTGAATATGAGCGAGCTTTGAGCACTTTAGCCCGCAACGAGCCAAATCCAGGACTTTTTAAAATATTGGCGCAGTACAGTGCGGTTGACAAGGAGTACCAGGAGGCAATATCCTTCTACCAAAGGGCACTTGCTTTAGAAACAGATGATGCAAAAAAAGCCAATATCCATTTTGACATTGCCCAGCTGTATTATATCGACATGGATAAGCCTGCGGCTAGAAAAAACGCACTGGCTTCCATTGCGCTTGATACTAAAAGTTCCGCAAAGGCTTATTCATTCATTGGCAACCTATATATGGACAGCTATAATGAATGTTCTGAAGGAAATAACCCTGTGGCAGATAGAGCAGTCTTCTTTGTTGCTTACGAAATGTTTGAAAAGGCCAAAGATCTTGCGGGCATGGAAGAGGCTAGAAAGCAATTCCCGACCAAGTCCGAAGCCTTCGGCTACGATATAGTAGCAGGAAACTCAATCAGTGTTGGCTGTTGGATTAATGCTAAAACTAAAGTAAGAACTCGCTCTAGTAACTAGCACCAAACTATCTTTGTAATAGTCAAAGAGGCCTGACAAAACCTTAAACTCTAAATAAGCGTTTGCTTTTCGATATAAAAGCAACAATTTGTTAATCTTTTGAACGAAGGCGACAGCCAGTTTACTTGTACTTTTGTGCCCGATTATTTGAGCCACAGTAGATCGAGTTTTGAAGCTGGTTGAAAAAACAATAAAAATGAAATATTTGAAACGCATTATTCTTGGATTGATTTTGGTCCAATCATTCCAATTGCAAGGACAACAATTAAAAATGCCGGCAGACGCTGAGTTGGCAGCAGAAGCCTCAAGAAGGTTTGCCATATCAGTTGATGCCATATCTATTGATAGTTATAGAGAATCCGCTAATGCCCTGCATTGGTTGATGACTAACGTACCAGATCTTTATGACGGTCTCTATATTAATGCCTATAAAGCTTATGAGGAGCTTGCCAAAGTTGCTTCAGATGAAGATCAGAAAACCATGTTTCTTGATTCTATGATAATAGCCTTCAACAAGAAGGATGAAATCTATGGACTTTCGGCAAGAGAAAAGAATAATAAAGCATATCGCTATTACAAATATTGGAAATCCGATAAGGGAAGAATAGCAGATGGCATGGCAGCGTACAAAGTTGTTTATGAAGACCCGAATAGTGTGATTAATAATAACATCGTGTCTTATATGGATATGGTCAGAAGGTTCAGAGCCTATGGCAATGAGTTTTCTAATGAAGATGTCATAGATGTATATAGTAAGGTGATGAACGTCATCGAAATTAAAGCTGCTGGCGGAGAAGATGCTGCCAAACTTGGCAGATATAAGGCTGCAGTAAATGGCCTTTTAACCCAAGTCATGGGAGACGACTTGAACTGTGAGTTTATTGAGCAGAACCTTGCCCCTCCTCTTGATCTAGGAGATGACCTTACGCTAGCCAAAAAAGTATTTGGACTGTTGTTGGAAAGAGGCTGTGGCGACAACCGCTATATTGAAATCGCTGCGAAGATTATACAAAAGCAGGAACCAACAGAAGGAATTGCCAAAGTGCTTGCTCAGCGAGCATTTGGAAACAAAGACTACGAGAATGCCTCTGCATTTTATATGGAAGCCCTTAACCTTTCGACTGATGACGAAAAGAAGGCGGACCTTCAAATGAATATTGCACAATTGAAATTGGCGCAAGGTAAAAAAGGTGAGGCAAGAGCTGCCGCCAGAGAAGCTGCAAAACTTGACCCTTCGAAGGCCAGTGAGGCCTTAACCTACATTGCAAACATGTATATGAATAGTTTTGATGACTGTTCACAGAAGAAAAGTCAGATCGATGATAGAGCCATTTTTATGGCGGCCTATGATTTGTACCAAAGAGCTGGAAATGCACAAGGTATGGCAGAAGCTAAAAAACAATTCCCAACAGTATCCGATGTATTTACAGCAAACAAGAAAGAGGGTGAAACCATTAGTGTAGGTTGCTGGATTGGTGGAACCACTACGATCAAAACCAGACCAAGTAACTAATGAGCAGCGACAGAATACTTCAAGAGCTAAGAGAGAAGATTGACGAGCTCATTGACAAAGCAAAAGACGCTAGTGAGGATGTGCGCGAAGAAATGGAAGAAACCATTGAAGCATTAAAAATCCAAAGGGACAAGCTTGAAGAGAAGATCAGTGATTTCAAGTTGAAAAATGAACCGAAAATTGAAGAAGCCAAACACCACTTGAGATCTGCAGCAGAAGAAATTGAACAAGCTTTTAAAAAATTGTTTCGAAAAGGACCAGGAGCGGAAGAACTCTGAAAGGATTGTTCACTATAAACAAAAAGCCCTAACCGTACGATTAGGGCTTTTTTTATTGGCTTGATCAGTATATCTTCGGTTATGGCAATGACGAAGACTGAGAAACTCTCACAACTTGTGCTCGTGATTATCGCAATATGCGCAGTTCTTGTCAGCGTATGGCAAGTAAGAATTTCGCAAAATCAGCTGAAAATCAGTCAAGAGCATAACCGCCTAACAGTAAAGCCCTATTTAGACATTACCCGATTTACCAACGGTGATCAGAAGACCTTAGAGATCAAAGTTTCAAACCATGGTTATGGTCCAGCGATAGTCAATTCATTTGAGTTAGTATACAATGGCAAGGCCTATAGTAATTGGAACAGCGTGCTGAATGCTGCTGAGGAAGGAAGTAACATAAGATATATCAATAATTACGGAGAAGGTTCATTAATTGCATCGGGTAAAGAGGAAGTGTTAATGAGGCTTCAGACTGCAT
The DNA here is from genome assembly GCA_965230105.1 of Roseivirga sp. Classification (GTDB taxonomy): domain Bacteria; phylum Bacteroidota; class Bacteroidia; order Cytophagales; family Cyclobacteriaceae; genus Roseivirga. The sequence goes on from CBDDKG010000014.1 coordinate 55,931, forward strand.
TCGATAAAAAGAATATCACCTTGAAGATTGGATACAGGTCAATTTACAATGAAGAAGACTCAATAGAATTTACTTTTTGACTGAATACAAACCGCTAAACCACAAAAGATGTCAATGTCAAAATCAGAAAAGCTCACTCAATTTTCAGTGATGTTGATTGCCGTCTGTGCCGTAGTAGTATCAGTATGGCAGGTAAGAATATCTCAGCAGCACAATCGACTAAGTGTTATGCCCTACTTGGACTTCTTTTCTGGTTGGCAAACTGATAGTACCTGGCGCATGAACCTTATGAATGAAGGCATTGGACCAGCCATAATTAAAGCCACAGAGTTAAGCTATGATGGTAAAGTTTATAGTCACTGGGATGCCGTATTGGATGCAGCAGGACTCAGAGATAAACGTGTCAATTCCACTAACGTAAGCAATGATTCTCCTTTTAAAATTGATAAGGAGGTTGTCTTTATTGAATTAAAAGGTGACCCTCTGGACCCAAAGCCTTTTGGCATCCATGTGGTAATCAAATACACATCCATCTACGAAGGGGAAATTCAAACTCTGGAGAAAAGCTTTTAAGAAAGTGGACCTCAAATGGCCTTAATCGGGTAAAATTTGATCGGATTTTCCCTGTTTCCACTACTCTATAATTAGGTTTAGCTATTCAAAAACTTAAGTCTATGAAGAGATTAACACTACTCCTTACTGCTTTAATTATCGTTTCTCCTACCTTGATCAGCCAAGACTTAAAGCAGACCGCTTTAGACCAATATAATAAGCAGGATTTTAAAGCAGCAGCGAAGACTTACCTTCAGTTCCTCACAGAAAACGAGGGGGATTCTCTTGATTGGTATAATCTGGCAATTAGCAGTTCGCGGATATCAAATCATATTGAAGCTTTGGATTACTTCAATGAAGCTAAAAAGCGCAACTTCCCTCCTGCCTTCATATCCTTCGGTATGGCAAAATCATATGCAGCCCTTAAGGAAGAAACCAAAATGATTGAGGTACTTAAGGCAGGAGCGGACAATGGTTTTAATGCGATTGGCCTTCTAAAAAACGACCCTGCATTTGAAGCATATCAGTCTTCCACTGGTTTTATAGAAGTACTCAAAAAGGTTGAGCAAAATGCCTATCCATGTTTAGGAAACCCTAATTATCGTCATTTTAATTTCTGGATTGGAGAGTGGGATGTGTTGGTTAACGGAAGGAAAGTAGGTGACAACTCAATCACTATGGCAAAAGGTGGCTGCGCCATTCATGAGAATTATACCACCGCAGGAAACTATGCCGGACAAAGCATTAACTTTTTTGATCCAATAGATAAGAAATGGCACCAGCATTGGGTAGGAAGTGGTGGAGATGTTTACAATTACCTGGAAACAAAAAGAGAACCTGGGTTGCTCCAGTTTGAAAGCAAATTTATGGGCCCCACAGGTAATATATCTTTATCCAGACTGACTTTCACCTTGAATGATGACGGCACTGTACGTCAACTATTTGAAGGTTCTACAGATGAAGGAAAAACCTGGACCCCAAGCTTTGATGGGCTTTACAGAAAGAAGAAATGATTCATTAATTGGTTAAGACACTGAGCTTAACTCTTACTTCTTCACCACTCAGGAAAACGTATCCATTGTCAACATCAAGATTACCTTTCTCAACTTCAACCTTAAATTGAGATTGGTCAAATACAAATTGATAGTCACCATTGGTCTGTGTCAGGTCTAATACCATCTGATCATTTTCTCTTTGGAATAGAAAGCTCAACTCATTGTCTCCGACCGATATATTCTCCAAGCTCGCTTTGTCCCATGCTGAAGGCATTTGAGGACTTATCTGTACTTGCTTTAGGTGAGCCATTGGTTCAATACCAAAGAACTGTTTTACTATGGGTACTGCATATGAATAGATGTTCCAAGCCTGAGCCACCATACCAAAATCAGGACTTACCTCATACATAGAACCCGGCAAGGCGTAACTGAAAGATCTTGTCATGCGCTGTAGGTACTCGAGGGCCTTATCCGGTCTTCCGTAATTATTCTCAGCAATAGCTTGCACGCCTGTAGGAAGGGTCATAACAGCCCCCGTATAAGAGAAAATCTTCATTTTTTTTGCAAAGCCTCCATCATCACTTCCAGCAGATTCATCCCTGTCAATTCCAGTAACAAATACTCCAAAGGGATTTACATACTGACTCCCTGTTTCCAATGCCCTTATGGCCTTGTCTGGATCGGCCACACCCACTTCCATAGGTGTGTTGACGACCCAATTATGGTATAAAACAAAGCCTCGTTTCTCATTTCTATCAAAACCTTTGATCCTCTCCTTTGTCTTCTTGAGTTCCTCTACCGCCCAAGGTTTGTCAAGTGTATCCGCCCTAACTATAGCACCATCAACGAGATGGTCGGCATCACTGACCGTACCAATAAAGTCAGCATAAGAATCAAATTCATCTACCCAAAATTCATTATTGATGATTTCTGCAAGTCGCTGAGCCTTTTCATGATAATCTTGAGCTTCTTCATCATTTCCCAATATCTCCGCCATGCTCGCTGCATCTACAAAGGCCTTGTAAGTGTAGGCCGCCACATCAATCATTTCTGACTCAAGTCCATGAATTTCCATCATGCCATAACCATCTGCCAACAGGTTACCATCCAGATCGTTTTCCTCTAGTAACCAGTTCAAACCACTCCTCACCGTAGGGAAATACTTCCGAAGAAATTCCATATCACCTGTCCACTTGAAAGCATCCCATATCAGTGATGCATATTGAGGAGTTTCATTGAGATTACCCGGATTAAAGACTGCTCCATTGGTACTCATTTCATGCATAATCTTTCCTGAACCGTTATTGACGGCATTAGAAACACTGTCAATTAGCTTGATGCTGGAATGGGTAAGGTCTTTCATACCAATAGCCATCGCACCTTGAAGCGCATATTCGCTATCTGCTCCAAAAAACCAAGGATAATCAGGATTCCCTGCAGTAATGGCACGGCCGAGACCATCCACATCATTGATCAACCAATCGGTGTTATACTTAGTCCATCGAAAGGCTGTTTCTATCTCCTTATCCGGAATGGTCAAACGAGCTGATCGCTCTATCGACTTATAACGTTCATGTTTAGCTTCTAACAATGACAATGCATTCGACTCAATATTTTTCAGAGCGTTTTCTGCATCTTTTATAGAGCTGGTCGAACCTGCTAAAGCGAATGGGATAGTATACTTTCCTTTTGCGGGCACCTTAATCTCATAACTCAAACCCGCTGCAGTTCCTTGCCCCAAACGATCCTGATCACAAATTTTAGAACCAATCTGATATTTTCCCGGCTTCTCTTTAGATCTAAACACTACATACCAATCATTCAGCTCATCTTTGCCAATCGCCATTCCCTTTCCCTCATCAAAACTGATTTCATCCTTACCATTGTTCATACCAGTCCGTTCACCTAACCAAACAGGCATTAGATCTACGAAGCCATTAAAGGTGAACTCAACTGTCTGTGCTGCTTCAGTCTTGTTCTCAATTTCATATTCCACATACAGCCCCTTGGTTTGATCAGGAACAAACTGAGTCCTTGTCACCTTAAAATCTGCATACTCATAGAGGTGCTGGTTGGCGAAAGGATAATTGACAAAAGACTTGGCGTCATTAAGGCATTGCCGATCTCCATTCACATTAATTTGAGCACCAAAACCGTCCATCAATTTGATTGGGTGGCTCCAAATACCTCCCATTTCGCCAGTGACATGCCACCCTAAGTCTGGAAAACTCCCGTCCTGATACCCCACCATATAGGCTTTGTCACCAGGGGTTAAATAAGGAGAAGTCAAGTAAGCTTCGGTACCTGAGATTGACTCAACCGAACTTAAAAAATCGTTAATGGGTGAATCAGAAGGTGATGAACATGAAAATAGAATAAATACTAAAGCTGAGGTGGTTTTAAATAAAATCTTCATGAGGTCAAAATCTATGAATCATCTAAGATAAAAGACATAGATTTTGATACAAGTTTAAGTCACTCTCTATTCTTCTCTTAGTACATCTGCAGGGTTTTCATTAGAAACTTTCAAGGATTGTCCTAAGGTTACTAGCCAACTCAGTACAAGGAAGCCAAAAAAGGCTCCTAGAAAAAGTATAGGCGTTACCGTGATTCGATATTTGAATTGCTCTAACCATGCTTGTATAGCATAAAAGGCAATTGGAGAGGCTATTATAAATGCTATGAATACCAGAATTGAGTATTCTCTATTTAGCATAACAAGTAACCTTTGCATTGAGGCACCCAGGACCTTCCGAATACTAACTTCCTTCCTACGCTGTTCAAGTGTGAAAATAGTCAATGCTACCAGGCCCAATAAAGAAATAGATATGGCAAGCGAAGCAAATATTTTAAATAGTTTAAACTGTCCTTCCTCCTTACGGTAAAAATCCTTGACCTCATCATTTACATAATAAAACTCAAAGGGGCGGTCGAAGATGCGCTCATAGGACTCCCCTACTTTGGAAAGCACCTCACTTGGGTTTGCGCGGTTTATCCTCAACAAGAGGTTTCTTGTCCCCCAATCGTCTAGGTACCTAATAGTGGTTGGGTTAATTTCTTCCTTTAAGGATTGTAAGTGAAAATCCTTGACAATAGCTACCAATTCTAAACCAATTGGATCTTGCCATTGATAAAGCCGTTGCCCCTCAGGATTGCTAGAAAGACCTAGTTTCTTAGCTAGGGCCTCGTTAATTATGATCTGATGCTCATTGAAATCATCTTTCCTAAATGCATCTGATTTCCATAACACTTCCAATTGAGTCGTCTCAAGAAAATTGTTGTCTCCAAAAACCAAGTCGACTCCTGTTGAAATCCTGCCTTCCGCATTTTTGTCTGGATTGTTATTGACAGAAGAAGACATTCTCCCACCGGGTTGAAAACCTCCGAGGCTCACCGATTCCAAACCGGAAACAGTACTCAACTCATTTTTTATTGTTTGGTAGAAGTCAGTGGAATCTTTATATAATGGCACATTAATCAGAAAGTCTGAGTCAAATCCCAAATCTTTACTTTTTAGGTAATCCATCTGTTCAGAAATGATTACCAAAACAGTAAGTAGGATTCCTGAAGTCACAAATTGAAAAAGGACTAAAAACTTCCTCAACCATCCACGCCCTCCGTTTGAAACATTTTTTTGTAACAAAGACAATGGCCTGAACCTTGTAATGTAATAGGCAGGATATGCTCCGGAAAATAGACCAATTAAAACACCGATGACTAGTACCCAAACCAAGAACTCCAGGCTTAAATATTCGAGTTTCATCCCTTTTCCCAACATCTGGTTCATCGTTGGCAACAGGCGCTCAGCAATTGCAAATGATAAGGCAAATGAAATGGTTGTAACAGCAATAGATTCTGCAAATTGATAGGCAATCAACTGTCTCCTTGAAGCACCAATGACTTTCCTCAACCCAATCTCTTTGTAGCGCTTTGCGGCTTGAGCAGTAACCAGGTTGACATAGTTAATAATGGCAAGTAATAACACTGCAACTCCAATGGCCACGAACATCAATACATAAGACATACTATTAACTTCGAAGTAATCCGAGTCATATGGTGCATGTAGCCTTTGATCCTCAAATGGAAGTAATCCGAACGTCTGATTTTTCAAAAAGAAACGGTAGTCTGGTATTTCTCTTGCTCCATTCATGAGCTGTTCTACCTCCTCCGCCTTGGTGTTATTAGATAGCGCTACGTAGGTCATTACTGTTTGACCTCCATGTTCTTTGAAACCCTCCTCAAAAAACCTCTCATCGTACTTAAGCATATCAAACTGAATGGAACTGGTTTTTTTCGCAGGTTCCACCAAAGCTGTGACATACACCTTCTCATTCTTATCAAACTCAATCTCTCTTCCAACAGGATTCTCGTCTCCAAAGAGAAGTCTGGCCAAGTCAGTGGTAATAACAACTGAACCCGTGTTGCTAAAGACTCCCATCGGTTTGGCATCTAGTAACTCAAAATCAAAAAATCTAAAGAAATTCGGGTCGACTCTAAGCACCTTGTCTGTGTATATACTCCTCTCACCCACTCTCAACAATTGAGCATCTGAATAATTGCTAATTCTACTTGAATGTATGATTTGAGGAATCTTGTCTCCTACAATATCCAGGTAGTTGGAAGCCATACGACCTCTAAAACCCCAATCTGTATGATTGATATAAACTCTATAAGTATTGTCGTACTTCGCTACCTCTTTATCAAAACTCAGTTCATCTTGTATGTACAAAGTGATTAGCAGAAATGATGTTAGGCCGATCGTTAAGCCGAAGATGTTTACGAAAGTGTAGATTTTCTCTTTTCTCAGCTTTCTTAGGACGAGGGTCAGATGGTTTTTCAACATGATGTCAGGGTCTATTCACTTCTAAGCGTATCAACAGGATTAAGTTTTGCTGTTTTAATGGACTGGTAGAAAATTGTACCGAGGCCAATAACTATTGCCAGGCATCCAGCAATTATAAATGGTAATAATTCCATAGATGTTCTATTGGCATAGCCCTCAAGCCATAGATTTACCCCATAATAAGCGATGGGTATGGCTACAATAAATGCGAAGACAATCAGTCTTAAAAAGCCACCTCCAAAGTGCTTTATAATATCTGATACCTCAGCACCCAATACCTTTCTTACACCAAATTCATGCAACTTCTCTTCCGCTTTGAATGCCGCCAAACCAAACAGACCTAAACAGGAAATGAATATGGCCAGCACCGTAAATGCCAGTACTGCATTGGCATTTTCCTTTTCAGCTTGAATCTGCCCTTCAAAGTTTTGGTCGAGATAATAGTACTCTAGCGGTTCATTTGTAAAACCGGACCATATCTCCTCTATTTGCTCAATTGAGATCAATTTGGTATCAACTTGAGCTGAGAGTAAATTAAATCTGCCCTCATCATATATGAACATAGCTGGGCCAATCTCCTGTCTTAACCCACCATAGTAGAAGTCTTCTACCACACCAATAATAGTCCAATACTCTCCAAAAACTTTACCTACCGGGTCATCATAACCCAAAGCCATGGCAGCCGTTTTATTGAGCACCACGAGTGAATCATATTGCTGTTTGTCGGCACTGAACCACTCACCTTCTAGAACATTGAGGTCCAGCACATTACCCAAGTTTTCATCAGCGAAAAAGTGGTCCAGTGTAAACGAAGTTTCTGAATCAAGCAGCGTAGAAGTAGTTGCTGAAGAGCCATCTGCTGGTAGTCTATGAGAAAAACCTACTTCCTTAACAGCTGGATTTCGCATCAACTCTGATCGAAAAGCTTCCTTAGACGATTTTAATACCGGCATGTTTTTGATCACCAAAACCTGTTCATTGTTGAAACCAAGGTCCATTGCTCTGAGATGATTGAGCTGATTATTGATGAATATGCTGGCTATAATCAAGGTAGTAGAAATGGCAAATTGTAAGATCACAAGGCCGTTTCTCATGGTTTTGGCTGATGCCAAGTTCAATACACGCCCCAATTTCATTCCCTTTAATAGGGGGATCATTTTTGCAGATGAAAGAAAGAAAGCTGGATAAATTCCAGAAATAAAGCCCAGTACAAGCACAAAGGCGAATAAATAGGCCAACAGGACTGGATAGGTCATCAAAGAGACCGTGATATCTCCATTCCAATACACATTAATCACCCGTATGAAGAGCTCTGAGAGGGCTGCTCCAATCACAGTTGATATAAATGTTATAAAGACACTTTCTATAAGAAAGTATGCTGTAAGTCTCTTTTTACTAGCACCTAGTACTTTTCTCATCCCGATCTCCTTAGTCCTGTGTGAAGACTTGGCCGTGGTAAGATTCATAAAGTTAATGGAGGCAATTACCAGGATAAATAGGCCAATAATTGTCAAAGTAAGACGAGTCTGTTTATCTCCATTTTGACCAATCTCGAACCCAACATTTGACTTCAAATAGATATCTTGGATAGGTTTTGCAAAAAAACTGACTTTATTCGGACTTGACATCCACTCCTCAAAAGGTAAATCTTGTGAAGGATGGATGACTGGATAGACCTCACGTTTTGTCAAAGCAATCAATTGAGCTTCCAATTGGTCAATAGATACTCCATTTTTCAGCTTAACATAAGAATACCCTCCTATTCCATACCAGCTATTAGGATCGTATTTGTTTGAGAAAAAAGGTGTGAACAGTACGTCAAAATCTAAATGAGACTTTACTACCTTTTGCCTAACAACCCCCGAAACATTAAAAAGCCCAAAGTCCGGATGTTTAATCGTCCTACCCATTACATCTATTGATCCAAACAGTTGTAGCGCTGTTTGCTCGCTCAAAACTACTTTCTGTTTCCCTGCAAGAGCAGTTTGACTATCACCTATAAGAAACTCATAGTCGAATATCTTAAAGAAGTTAATGTCTGCCATCATTGCTCTGTTGACCCTGAACCTTTCATCTTCAACTATCAGTCGAGATCCATTGCCAAAACTGCTTAACCTGGTATGTGCTTCCACCTCAGGAAAATCTCCCAATGTAAACTCCAAATTCGTAGAGGTACTAGCCTGAAACCCCATTGCCATAAAATCCTCTTCAATTCGATAGATTCTCTCGTTGTCACTGAAGCCCTTTTCGTAGGAGTTCTCTTGAAAAAGGTATAAGGAAATAACCAGAAAACAACCAATCCCTATGCTAAGCCCCAGCACATTTAGACTTGACAGTAGTGGGTGCCTCTTGAAGGATCTAAAAAAAGTCTTTAGGTAGTTTAGGAGCATATTATTGTTCTTTTAGGTTTTCGGAAGGGTTCGTAGAAACCGTTTTTAAAGAATGATATGCAACCGTTAAAACAGCAATGAGCACAGTGCCAATAAGAGCAAGAGTAAATGGTTTTAATCCCAAATGCGTACGATATGCAAAGTTTGACAACCAATCATTCATCAAAAAGTAAGCAGCTAGACTAGCTATACAGAAGGCGACTAAAATCAGTCTGAGATAACTCTCGAATAAGAGTGACAATAGTGAAGGAATACTGGCACCCAGGATTTTCCTAATGCTTATTTCCTTAATTCTTTGGCTGCTGGTATAAGATGCCAACCCAAACAGGCCAAGGCAAGCTATAATAATGGCCAAAGCAGTGAAGCCATTGAACACCTTACTCAGTCTGAGTTCTGATCTAAACAATTTATCAAATTCCTCATCCAAAAAATTGTAAACCATCGGCACGTTTGGCTCAAATTCAGACCACGAAGTCTTTAAAAAATCGATCTGCTCTTCGAGCCTATCTGAAGTCACCCTAACAGCGATATAATCTTTGAAATCAAAATTGTCTAAATACTCTATAGCCAATCCGTCAGCTGGCCTATCAAAAGCCTGAAGGTTGATGTCATTTATAATACCTATGACTTGCACCCTTCTCTCATCATTCGCTCCTTTATTAATGGTGATATAGCTTCCGATTGGATCTATAAGGCCAAGTTTTTTGATTGCCGTTTGATTAAGCAGTAAAGCCATGCTATCAGATGCGATGGATGCATCAAATCCCCTACCTTCAATCAATTGTATGCCCATTGTCTCTAGAAAGGCTTCATCGGCTTCAAACCATGTCAATCCAGTATTGAAGTTCTCTCCATCTACAGTGAAGTCTCTTCTCATATACTGTGACTGCCCTGGAAGACCTGTAGTGAAACTTGCACTGAGTACTGCAGAATTTGGTTTTAGGGCATTCTTAAATTCATCCCTACGCTCATCTATTTCTCGATCATTCTGAATAACAATTACGTTCTCCTTTTCGAAACCCAATTCCTTGTTTTGAATATAGGTCACCTGTTGATCAATGATTAGCGTAGAAACTATCAAAGTCATGGAAACTATGAATTGAAAAGTCATAAGGCCATTTCTCACTTGCTTCTCTTTTGGACCACTGCTAAGATTCCCTTTCAATACTTGGGAAGGCTTGAAACGTGTAAGATATAGAGCAGGATAAAGGCCTGCCACAATACCTAAAGCAGCGGTGAGACCAACAATGACACCTAAGACGTCTACTTGTCTGATAAAACTCGTATCGATAATCCAGTCAAACTGTGATTTCAACAGAACCGCAAGAAATTCAACCAAGCCAAAGGCCACTAGTAAAGCCATAAAGCTCATCAACAATGACTCCACTAAAAATTGTTTGATTAACTGACCTCTTTGAGAGCCCAAAACCTTCCTTACACCAATTTCTTTAGCCCGAATGGTTGAGCGAGCTGTAGTCAAATTGATGAAGTTCACACAAGCCAGAATGATCACAAAAACAGCTATGGCAATCATTGCCTGTACATAGGTCATATTACCATTGGGTCTCATTTCTCTTAACAGAGACGACTCCAAATGAATAGATTCTAGAGGCTGAAAGGAATACCGCATATCTAATCCCTCATTTCTGAGTTGAACTAAATCCACTCCAAAGTGACTGGCCGTATGATTTACAACAATGCGTTCAAGTTGGCTTTCCAGATTTCTCAAAGACTCCGATGAATTATCACGAAGCTTTACATAGGTATAAAATGCTAACCAGCCCCAATTCTGTTGATTAAGGGCAAAATCACTTTCAGGCCTAAGTAACATATCAAATTGAAAGTGGGAGTTCTTCGGCTGATCTGGAATAACCCCCGTGACTTGCCATTGTGTTCCACCATCTCCCCCTCCACCAAGGTTCCTTCCTACTATATTTCCAGCGTCAAAAGCCTCTTGCCCGAAATATCGTATCGCTGTTGACTTGGGCATTACCACCGACCTTGGCTGCGAAAGCATGGTTTCTTTATTCCCAGCCAAAACGCCATGATTAAGTACCTCAAGAAAACTATCCTCCACTAACCATGCGTTTGTTTCACGGAATGGCCGATCAAAATTATCATCAGCACGCATGGTGAAATCACCCCGCTTATAAACTCTGGTAATGGCCATTACCTCGGGAGATATCTCTGCTAAAATGGGAGCCAGCGGTGGAGGTGTTGTAGCGAATGTTTCGTCAGACTCTTCCTGTTTCCAATAAGTATTTAAGCGATAAATTTCGGAGGATTCCTCATAAAACTTATCATAACTGGTTTCATCTTGAATATAAAAAGTGATCAATAAACAAGATGCAAAACCAATCGCCAAACCGGTGATATTAATGGCCGCAGATAGCCTATGCTTATTTAAACTTCTGACTGCAGTTTTTAAATATGTCCCCCAGAAATTATTCATCTCTCAATGAAGTAACTGGGTTCGCAGTAGCAGCTCTCAATGACTTGTATCCTGTGGTCAATAAGGCGATTATTAACGAGGCTATAATCGTTATTATGAAAATAGCAGGACCAATGGAGATGCTATACTCGTATTCTCTTAACCAAAAACTCATAACGAAGTAGCCAAATGGGGCTGCTATCAAAAATGCTATACCGACTAGCTTGGCAAATTCGCCACTAAAGTTGCCTACCAAGCTAGAGACCGTTGCTCCGAGTACCTTTCTGATGCCAATCTCTTTTGACTTTTGATTCGCCATAAAGGCAACCAAACCATAGAGGCCCAAGCAACCAATGAAGATGGAGATACCCGCAAAGGCCGTCAAAGATTGAGACATTTTCTTTTCTTCATCATAAAACTGAGCGATCTCCTTATCTACAAACTGATAATCAAAATCATACTCTTCATGCATATTCATCCATATTTCTTCTAAGGCAGTAACGATTTCCTCAGTACGAGCTGCATTGATTTTCAGCCCAACAGTGTAGTTCTCACCAGCATCCGAGAACATTACCATTGGCTCTATGGCATTTGACAATGTTGTTGCATGATAATCTTCTACAACTCCTACGATTGGGTACTTGCGTCCCCAAACATTTACAGTTTCACCAATTGCTTCCAGCGGGTCCTTAACTCCTGCCTTTATCAAAAAGGATTGATTAACTACAAACTGATTAATGGTATCACTCTTACTCACCCAATCACCGGCAAGCATTCTAAGACCATAAGTTTCACTGTAGGTCTCGTCAACCCTTTTGAATTGAATATCGATTTCTTGCCTTGTAGTATCAGTAGTATAGTAATAAGCATTTGTACCCATAACCGAACCCGAAAACGGAGGATGTGAGGCAACCGAAGTCACTTTAACTCCTGGTATATCTGCTATTTGAGACTTCCACAATTTCTGTTTATCCAGATCATTTTCGGCCATCCTGAAGAACATAATGTCCTCTTTTTCATAACCCATATCCACGGTTGTGAAATAATTCATCTGACGGACCGCCACTATAGTTCCAAATATTAGTAGTTGACAAAGCAGAAATTGGAAAACCACAAGAGCTCTCCTGAGGAACATATTAGTACCCTTTTTGTCAAGAGCCCCTTTCAGCGCATAGATTGGTTTTGCGCGCGAGAGCACGAATGCTGGGTAAAGACCAGCCAAAAGAGAAACGACTACCAATACACCCAGCAAATAGAGAATTAAAGCCATATCGCCTAACAAGGTGAAATTGATTTCTAAGTCAAAAAACTCATTAATCACTAATGGAATAAGTCTTTCCGTCAAGGCTACCGAGACAAGGAGGGCAATAAGTGTAATAGCAAAAGTCTCTCCTAAGAAACGTGCCACCAACTGCTTGCGGCTACTACCCAAAACCTTTCGCATACCTACCTCCTTAGCTCTTTTGACTGCCATGGCGGTAGACATATTGATAAAATTGAAACAGGCAGTAACGATCAAGAATATCCCAATTGCCACATAGGTCCAAAGCATTTGCTTAGATGCACTACGACTGAAGGTTCCGAAACGATCGTCAAAATGATACTCACTAAATGGAGCTAGGAGAAAGGTTCTTTCTTCACGTTCTTCTTTACTCCAATACTTCTCTACAAAGTCCGGAAACTGCGCATCTACATCCTCAGGATTAGTAGATTCATCTAATTCAACAAAAAGCACATCGTTGCTACTAATGCTCCCCCAACGCGTGAAACCGCTCTCTGCCCCTTTGGTTTCCATTGACATAAATAGGCCAAAAGGGAAATCTGAATCTTTTCTTTGATCCTCTAAAACTGCTGTAATCAACAAGTCTTTTTGCTTATTCAATCTAATTGTTTTCCCCACTGCTGACTCATTGGGGAAATACTTTTTGGCCAAGGTTTCGCTCAGCGCTGCCATGTTGGGCTCCTTAAAGGAGTTTTCAACAGCTCCTTCTAACACTTCCCAGTCAAACATCTCGAAGAAGCTTGGTTGTACGTATACCAACTCGGGAGACTCTTCATAATATTGAATATTACCATCTTGACCAGTGATTGAAATCAAACCGTAATTCTCATGGGAAATGAGAGTTGAGTTAGTCAAGCCAACAATATCTTCAGCCACAGCTGCTCTCATAGGCAATGGCACTCCTCCACCAGGATATTCATTGCCATCGATATAATCAATATGGCCGACACGATAGATACGATCAAGTTTTGAATGATACTGGTTAAAACTCAGTTCTTCCTTTACGATCATGAACATGATCAAGCTACAGGTTATACCCAATGTTAGACCTGAAATATTGATCAAAGTAAAAGCTCTATTTCGAGCGAAATTTCTGAGAAGAATCTTTAAATAGTTCTTAAGCATAGTGTTGTTGTTTTGAATCAGACTTTGGGCCGATATGAGTTTTCTTTCCAATTAGAATGCCAAACATATAAGTATTTATATATCAATCATTTATAAATAAAAAACGATCCTATAAGATATAGAATCGTTTGTTTTTATAACAGTGAAGTGTTTGTTTTTGATACACTATTCTATTCATTTCTCAGTATCTCTGTTGGATTAACACGAGACACTTTTAAGGCTTGATTTGCCACTGCCAACAGGGAAATTATTATAGTTACAAATAAACCCAAAGCAAAAATACCAGGCCCCAGCTCAATCCGATAAGCAAACTGTTCAAGCCACTCACTTATACCATAATAGACCACAGGACTTGCCACTACAAATGCTAGCGCGATCAGCAATATAAATTCTTTAGAAAGCAAATAAACCACCTGCTTCACCTTAGCGCCTAAGACCTTTCTGATACCGAATTCCTTCAGCCTTTGCTCAGCAGAATATGCTGTTAGGCCAATTAAGCCAAGAATGGAGATAAAAATGGCAATCCCTGAAAACAAATTGAAGATATGTCCTAACCTAATCTCACCACGATACTGAGAGTCATAATAGTCATCATAGAACTGATAGGTGAAAGGTCTGTCCTTAATCATAGCATCCCATGAAGCTTCTATTTGGCGCATAGTATTGCCGATATCAGCGCCCTCTAGTTTTAAGTTCACATAGCTATGCAAATCATCCTCGAGGATCAACAAGCCGGGTTTTACATTGGCTTTTAATGATTCATTGTGGAAATCCTTTACTACACCAACCACAGTCCTATTGGCTCCCCATGCGTAGAGTTGCTTGCCTATAGGCTCTTCCCATTCAAACATTTTTTGACACGCCTCATTAATGATCATTGCATTATTAGGGCTCTTATCACCTAGGGCGTGAAAAGGTTCACCTAGCGCCATAGACATGCCAGTGATTGACAGAAAGGCGCTATCAACATTTAAGACATCCACTGGCACAACACCCTTCTTTTCGGTATCAGGACCGTAGATTTTTTTTGTATCAAAGAAGGTAACTCCAGTTTTATCGAAGATTCCATCTGAAACAGAAACCGCCTTAACCCCTGGAATCCGTTCTACCGCTGTTTTAAAGGCGTCAATGTTATCTCTTAATTCTCCAAAAGTCTTAACATACACAAGTTGTTCGCGGTCGTAACCCAAATTCTTAGTCTGAATATAACTGAGCTGCGATTGAATGATTAACGTAGCCACTATTAGAAGTTGCGCAATCAAGAATTGAAAGAAAACCAAGCCCCTTCTGAAACCAGATTTGCTTTTGACGTTCTTCCCCCCGGTCAAAGCCGAAACAGGCTTGTGTTTACTAAGCTTAAAGGCAGGATAATACCCAGCTGCAAAACTGACAATAACACTTAGGCCAAATACAAAGATGAAGAATTCCAAACTCCAGTAAGTGAGTGTCAACTCTCTTTCTATTAGCTGGTTGTAGTAAGGGATAACTCGTTCTGCAATAGCAAAGGCCAGAAAAACAGAGATAAAGGTGAACAAAAAGGACTCCACCATATTCTGTCTGATAATCTCACGCTTTTGGGCACCCAAGACCTTCCGAACCCCTATCTCTCTAAGCTTTTTGACTGATCTGGCTGTCACCAGATTGACATAGTTGAAGCACGCAATGGCTAGAATTAGAAATGCTATTGTTGAAAACAAATAGACATAGGTAATGTCGCTCACAGGATACAATGACCACCCAAATCCAGACCTCAGGTGAATGTCAGTATATGGAAATAAAAACGGTTTGGCCATCAGTTCACCGGCATCATTTCTTCGTAAAATATCTTCTGGCCAGTGTGCTAACATATATTCCTCTATTTTCTTATCAATGGCCTGAAAATCAACACTAGAAGGAACTACAACATAATTAGAGGTTACGCTTCCACCTCTCTCACCAAGCCTGTCTAAAGCATCCTTTACTTCTTCGGTGTTTGAAACGAGGATCTCATATCGTATGTGTGAATTTTTAGGTGCATCAGCTATCACACCAGTAATCTGAAATTGGCCATTTAAGTCTGATTCCTCCAGTTCTAATACAGCACCAATCGGGTTTTTCTCACCAAAGTACTTTTTGGCGATGCTCTGGGAGATGATGGCCTTTTTAGGAGTATTTAAGTCTATATTCCCAATCAGCAATTCGAAGTCAAAAACTTTAAAGAACTCATTATCCGCCAGTAACAACTTTTCTTCATAGAAGCTATGCTCCCCAATCTTGACTAAATATTCACCACCTGCGCCTCCAATCATAGCCATCTGACCCAGCTCTGGAATATTTTCCTTTAGTAATGCTGCGTAGGTAGTTCTGTATCTTTCTGATCGTTCTTTACCATTGCGTGTATGATACTCATCAGCTAAGACATAGATATCATCTGCATTCTCATGAAACTTGTCAAAGCTTAACTCAAACTGCACATATAACATGAGCAAAATGAACGAGGTTAACCCAATGGTTAAGCCCGTAATATTAAGAAGTGAAAAGAATTTATCTTTTCTCAATCTTCTTAGGGTAAGGATTAAATGGTTTCGGATCATGAATCTTGGTGTTATTCGTTCCTTAAGGCATTTATTGGATTTGCACTTGCCGTATGGTATGACCGAATAATAACAATGGCTAGTATGCTGATAATGGCAGCAATGGCTACTCCGGCAAACGGAAATACCGACAAATCTATATGATAGGCAAAGTCACTCATCCAGGTAGAAACAGCATAGTAGCTCAATGGAATTGATATGACCAAAGCCACGGTTATAAGCATGATAACCTCTTTACTCAACAATGAGAGTATTTGACTCACAGAAGCTCCCAATACTTTTCTTATTCCTATTTCTTTTATGCGCTGATCAAGTTTATAACTGATTAGACCAACTAAACCAAGAACAGCCACAAACAGACTCAGCCCCGTGAAAGTGGTCACAATCTGACTCATTCTCTTCTCCGAATTAAATAGTTCATTGAATTTTTGATCAAAGAAGTAGTAATCGAAAGGTTCATCAGTGAACCTGCCATATACACGCTCAATTTGATTTAACACATCAGTGCTTCTAGCACCCTGGAGCTTAATGTTAAACTGAATATCTGCTTCGATATTGAAAATAGCCAAGGGACCTATAGCCTCATTAAGATTGGCAGAATGGAAATCCTTAATCACACCTACTATTCTGACATTCTCCCCTCTGAAGCCTGCATTGAATCTCTTATCGTAAAGGCCATCACCAAGCAACTTGGCAAAGGTCTCGTTCACTAAAATTGATGGTGTATTTTGATCCAGTTCCTCGTCAAAATTTCTGCCGTCTACTACACTCATACCCATTGTAGGCACAAATGATGCATCAGCCAATTTGTATTGAATCCTATGAAAATTACCCTCACCTCCGATTTCTGTTATACCTAGCAATGCCAAGTTATTGATCATGCTGAATCTGTTGAAAGATATTTCTTGTACGAAAGGCAATTGAAGCACCTCATTCTTAAAAGCCTGAGTCTGGTTTCCAAGTTGAGATTTGATATTATCAACAACAATTACTCCCTCTTTGATAAACCCTGGGTCTTTGTTCAAACCATAGTTCAGTTGCTGAAAAGCAAAAACAGAGAAAATTGCAAGTGATAAGGAAACAACAAACTGAAATATCACCAGACCATTTCTAAAAGCTTTGCTTCCAGCTCCAATGCTATAGTTTCCCTTGAGTACTGCCGAAGGGTTGAATGAAGTAAGATAGAAAGCCGGATAAATACCAGCAAGTAGCCCTGTAAAAGAAGCCACCAACAGGATTAGAACTATGAGGTTGGGGTAATCAAAAACATCAACATCAAAACTCGTAAAACCAGAACCAGCAACAAGTTGCAATCCTCCTTCGGCAAGCCCCAATGCAATCAGAGATGCTCCGAATGTGAGCAGAAAGGATTCTCCAAGAAACCTACTAATCAATTCCTTTCTAGTTGTGCCTAGCACTTTCCTCACACCGACTTCTTTCGCACGTTTAGACGCTTCAGCGGTAGCTAAATTGACATAATTAATTGCAGCCAGAATGATTATAAACAAGGCAATACCTATAAAAATCAATAAATACTCTCGGTTTCCGGGGCTTGAAGCTTCAAAAGGAAGATTAGATTCCAAATGAACATTCGAGAGTTTTAGGACCAGAGGCTGATTCTTTTTATTGGCTTCAGCAAACTTCTCAAAGTCTGTCTCACTCACACCAAGATCGAACCTCCGTTTGGCAAAAACTTCGTCCGATCGATCCTGCATAACCATCTGATCAATTGCCGACTCAGATTTGAAGTATGAGTAACCAATAGTCATGTTAAAGTTATCTCGGTTAGTCTCCACAAAAGCCTCAGAAATTCTGGCCAGCCCATTGAACATGAGGCTCGAATTAGGAGGTAAATCTTGAATTACGCCTGTCACTACATAGCTATCAGGATTTTCCGAAGTTGTCAGCGCTACGGTCTCTCCTATTGGATTCCTATTACCGAAAATTTTCTCAGACATGGATGCAGTAAGAATAATGGCATTTGGAGCATCGAAAGCTGTCTCAGGTTCTCCATATACAAACTTGTGATCAAAGACCTTGAAATACTCTTTTGTCGAAAAAAAGAAAGACTCCTCAATAAAGCCCTTGTCTTCATACTTTAGCGTTGCACTTTTAAGCGGCTGAACCATTACTTTAGCTTCTATTCCAGCTACATTTTCACTTAAGTAATCCAAGTGAGCAATGGATGATAGGGCAAAAGATCGCGCACTCAAACGATAAATACGGTCGTGATCGGAAAAGTGCTCATCATAGGTGAATTCATGGTTGACATAAATACCGATAAGAAGTGCTGACGCAAAGCCAATGGCTAAACCACTGATATTGATTGCAGCATATACCTTGTTGCGTTTAAGGCTTCTTATAATGGATATAAGGTGGTTTTTAAACATATTATTCGCTTCTTAGTGAATCTACAGGATTGGATATCGCGGCACTGTATGATTTAACTCCTGTGGTGACCATACCGATGAGCATTGTGAATCCAATGGCTATGACAAAGACCCATACGCTCATATTAATGCTGTATTCAAAATCAGCCAACCAATCTTTCATAAAGTAATAACTCACTGGAGTAGCCACTAAAAAGGCAACAGCGATTAAGATGAGAAGCTCTTTTGAAAACAATCTTAAAATCTGAGGTATTGTGGCACCAAGTACCTTTCTGATACCAATCTCTTTCATCTTCTGATTTGCCATAAAGGAAACCAGACCATATAAGCCCAAACAGCCAATTAGAATTGCTATTCCTGAGAATACCTGAAACAGTGTTAGCATATTCGCCTCCTCTTCGTAATTGGTCATTATCTCATCCGAAAGCACGTTATAATCGAACAGGATGTCAGGGTATTGAGCCACCCAGGCTTGTTCCACAGAGGCCATCAATTCACTAAATTGTTGATCTGAGCCCTCAAATCGAACGGCACCTTCATAGAAATAACCATGATAACGTACCATTATCATTGGGTCAATCTTCTCTTTTAGGTCCTTGTTGTGAAAGGCTTTGAATACGCCAACAATCTTTTTGTTGCCAGAAAAACCGGTTTGAATATCCAGTCCAATGGCATCTTCAGGGTTTTCAACCTCCATAAGCTTTAATATCTCGGTAGATACCAGGGCTTCAGTTAGAGTATCTAGTTTACTGATATCCTTACCTGCCAACAACTCGATACCATAGAGGTCTATATAGTTTTCATCGATCACCTTAAAAGCTACATCGAAATTTGCATCCATTTGCAGTGGTTCGTAAGCGAAGTTCGAACCAATATTAGATTCGCTCAGTGGACTTGCAAAAGCATAACTCACTCCTTCAACACCTGGAAACTTGAATATCTCATTGCGTATGGTATTCAACTTCTCTGTTTCATTACTTGGCAATGGAAAAGTGATGATTGACGACTGCTTAAAACCTAAATCTCGACTCTCGAAGTATTTCATTTGAGAGATGACCACCAAGGTGCAAATCACCAAAACCTGAGAAATAAAGAACTGGAAAATCACCAACCCTCTTCTAGTATTGATATTACCAGACAAGGCGGATTGACCTTTGCCTCTTAAAACTGATACAGGTTTTAACTTTGACAAGATTAATGACGGATATAGACCAGCCAATAACGTAACTCCGAGAATCACTGACAGTACCAGCCCCAGTAACCATATATCATTTGCTAAATCCAAGGACAATTCGTAGCCGATCAGGTCATTCAGGTTGGTCATTATCAGCTCTGCAATTCCCATTGACAAGATGACTGATAGCAATGTAATCAAGAAGGTTTCACCTAAAAACTGGAACATCAATTGACCCTTATGGCCACCCAATACTTTTCGAATACCAACTTCCTTAGATCTTTTGATCGCCAATGCGGTAGATAGATTCACAAAATTGATACAAGCAGTAAGTATTAAGAACAAAGCAATTGCAATCCTGAATACATTGGCTTCTGATGATATGGCCAAGTCGCCATAGGTATTATAAGTCCTGTCAAAATGGATATCTGACATGGCTTGAAGCTTAAAAGAAGTAGCATTTTCGGTTTGTGGAATATACTTTTCCACCATTTCAGGAAGCACCTCATTTACTTGATCGGGTTTAACATTCTCGTTGATTAAGAAATAGACCTGAGCATTTGAAGATGTAGATGTCCATGATTCCTTTTGAAA
Organism: Roseivirga sp.; assembly: GCA_965230105.1. Classification (GTDB taxonomy): domain Bacteria; phylum Bacteroidota; class Bacteroidia; order Cytophagales; family Cyclobacteriaceae; genus Roseivirga. The sequence goes on from CBDDKG010000014.1 coordinate 76,280, forward strand.
GAAATCAAAAATTGCCTCTACCGACTCATACTCTACCATGATCTTGAATGGTAATGATGAGTTCTGCTTAGAGTCTTCTACAACACCCGTCACAAAAGTCACAAGCTCGCTATTCAGTTTTACTTCTTTCCCAATTACTCTGTCGTATCCACCATCGGTTACACCGAAAAGTTTCTCTGCCAGGGAAGCAGTGATTACAGCCGAGGCTGGTTTCGATAAGGCTGTCGATGGATCTCCAATTTTCCATTCATAATCGAATAGCTCGAAGAACTCAGGATCTGTGAATGCAATTCCGTCTCGTTGCTCATAATGCGTCCAATCACCATTGACATTTTCTACACTTAATTGATTCTCACCTATATAAAAAGTTCTTACAGGTAGCCCTAAATCCGGATAGTCAGTCTTGAAGGCCTGAGCAAATGGGTTTTGAACTCCAGCTTCAAACTCAATCAGATTTGGACTTTCTACCTTCTTAACAAAGCGGTAAAGCCTATCATAATTGCTAAAGTGTCGATCGAAGCTCTTCTCGAATAATACAATCTTGAAAAGGACCAAGGCAGCACTGATCCCAAGAGCAAGACCAAAAACATTAATGACGGTGAAACTCTTATTTCTGATAAGGTTTCTGATGGCGGTTATGAAGTAATTCTTAATCATAAATTTCTAGTCTATTATTCGTCTCTTAATGAATTAACAGGGTTAGAAGTAGCCGACCTAAATACTCTGAAACCGACAGTGAATGCACCAATAACTAGTGTAGCCAGTACACCCTGTACGAATACCCCAGCACCAAGCTGAATGTGGTAAACATATCCGTCAAGCCATCCATTCATCAGCAAGTATGCTAATGGACATGCGAACAAAAATGCTATCCCAATCAATATCATTATCTCTTTTGAGAATATTCCCAGAATGTTGCTGACGCTCGCTCCTAATATCTTTCGTACTCCTATTTCCTTTACCTTTTGGTTAGCCATAAAGGACACCAGTCCATAAAGTCCAAGGCAGCAGATGAAAATGGCCATACCAGCGAAAACTTGGAATAGACTTGCAATCTGTGCCTCAGTATCATATTGTCCGGCAATTCTATCTTCTATAAAGTCATAAGTGAAAACATCTTTCGAAAAGATTTCGCTCCAAATGGCGTCCACTTGATCTACTATTGTCTGGTAGTTACCCTGACCCGTAAGCGAAACGCCCGCTTCAAAATATTGCGATGGGCCTGCCATCATAAATACAGGGTCAATGTCACTTCTGAAAGAGTTATTATGGAAGTCTTTCACTACTCCGGAAATGTAAAATGATCGGTCATATGTGGTCTTGTATCTTTGACCAATGGCCTCCTGAGGTGTTTCAAAGCCCAAGGACTCAGCTAACTTTTCGTTGATCACACTATGATCTTGAGGTGCGTCTTTTCCGAAAAATTTGCCAGCAACTAGCTCTAAATCGAATAGCTCCCCATAGTTATGATCTACATTCTTACGATTACTTCTTATACCATCGTGATCACCTCCTCTAGGATCTTCTATAGTGTCTACATTATTGGTATTGGCAGCACCTGGTGTAGCTATAAAGAAACTGATATCATTGACCCCGGCAATAGAAGTTATTCGAGTCTTCAGAATCTCTATATTTTCCTCAGTACGCTCGGGTACGGGGAAGGTAAGTACTCCCTCCGATTTAAAGCCCAGAGGCTGACTTTTCATAAAATCCATTTGAAAAAGCACTACCAAAGTTCCTATGATCAAGGTTTGTGAGATAAGAAACTGAAACACAACTAAACCACGTCTGATAGAAAAACTGGCTCCGCTGGATTTAGATGTTAGACTACTGTTCTTAATGGCATGAACAGGGCTAAAATTAGAGAGCACAATTGAAGGGTAGAATCCAGAAAGGACTGTGACAACTATTAGGAGTATAGCTAAAAAAATGACTGTTGTAGGTTCTGAAAACAAGTTTAACCCTAGGCTATAACCTAGAATTGGTTCTAACCGCATCAAAGCGCCTTCACTCACCGCAAGCGACAATAAGATAGCCACAAATGTGATAATGGCTACTTCACCCAGAAATTGAAAAACGATCTGCCCTTTAGCACTACCTAATACCTTCCTGATCCCTACTTCTTTGGCCCGCTTCACTGATTGGGCAGTAGCGAGGTTGATAAAGTTAATAGCTGCGATGATGATCAAAATGATACCTATAATCCTCATGCTATCCAATGTGCTTTGGTCCACATATCCCCCTGCACCAAGTTCAGGATCAAGGTGTATAGATTTAAGAGGCTGAAGGCCAAAGTATACACCTGCCTCCTCTGCATCCACTCCAATGTTCTTTAAATATTTAATTGAAGATGTTTTCAAAGTGGCCTCTGCTTGTATCACATCTTCATTCTCAGATATTTTGACAAAGGTCCTGGTTGCTCCATTTCTGGTACCCCAAGAAGTTAAGCCATTGGCATATGGATAAATTTTGGCTCCCTCATAGAACATCAAGAAATCAATACCATAATCGGTATTCTTTGGTGGATCGGCATAAACTGCTGAGATTAAGAGATCCAACTGGTTTTCAAAGACTACCTTTTTCCCAATGATGGATTGATAGTTTGAGCCATTTAGCCCGAAAAGCTTTTCGGCACCTTTTACAGAAAGTGCCATGGTGTTTGGCTCACCTAACAAGTTATTAGGGTTACCGGCAATGATATCAAAATCAAAAATCTCAAAGAAATCAGACTCAACGAACGCCATGTTGTTGTCTTGTTTGATCTTCTTCCGTACTCCCTGATCATTCTCATAGCTATAAACTCCATTCCAATACCAATGTATTCTGGATACAGCCCAGTCTGGATAGTCCATTTTAATGGCTGGACCCAGTGGATGCATAACAGAAGCCGACTTCTGTATATCACCGTCATTCTCCTGTACTAAAGTGACTCTATATATATCGTCCGCATCTTGATGATAAGTCTCAAAACTATGCTCAAACTGAGTAATCCTATAGATGATAATAGCGCCAGAAATACCAAGGACCAGACCTAAGACATTGATCGTTGTAAAAACGCGGTTTCTAGCTAAATTTCTAATGGCTGTTTTGATGTAGTTCTTGAACATGGCTCTTTTCTTTTGACATCCTCTATACTAATCTTATGCCAAACAAATAACAAACTGATTTACAATCACTTATAATAAATAACAATACTCTTCATCAATATATTCGTTTGTTTTCAATACATTTAAGTGTTTGTTTTTGATACAGTTTTAAGATGCCTAAAACAGAAGCCAAAATACTCGTTGTCGATGATGACATAGATATTCTCAACACTGCAAGAATGTACCTGAAGCAGCAATTTACGCTGGTTCAGATTGAGAATGACCCAACAAATATCCCTCTTCATTTTGAAAGAGAGTCCTTCGATCTTGTCCTATTAGACATGAATTTCAGGAAGGGTGAAAATGATGGTTCAGACGGATTAAAATGGCTTAATACAATTCTAAATATCGACCCAAATGCTATTGTTATTCTTATCACAGCCTATGGAGAGTTTGACCTTGCAGTAAAAGCTATTAAAGCTGGGGCTACCGATTTCATTACCAAGCCGTGGAAAAATGAAAAACTCTTTGGCACTATTACCTCTGCCCTTCAACTGAGAAAGAGCAAGTTAGAGGTTGATAAGCTCAAAAACACTCAAAAGACTATCTCTGGCGATATCGATCAGAAATTCGAGAATTTTCTGGGAGAATGTGAGCCAATGCAAAGGGTATTTTCACTTATTGATAAGGTCGGACCAACCGATGCCAATGTGTTAATTCTAGGTGAAAATGGCACTGGCAAGGAACTAGCTGCAAGAGCACTACATAGACAATCTCTGAGATCAAATAAGGTCTTCATTAGTGTGGACCTGGGATCGGTCAGTGAAACACTGTTTGAAAGTGAGTTATTCGGGCATGTTAAAGGTGCATTTACAGATGCCAAAGAAGATAAGTCCGGACGGTTTGAGTTGGCCTCTGAAGGAACACTCTTTCTAGACGAGATAGGCAATCTATCGCTTCCCCTCCAAGCAAAACTCTTAACAGTTCTTCAACAAAGAAAGGTTAAGAGAGTGGGATCCAATAAAGAAATGCCCATTGACATTCGATTAGTTTGCGCTACTAATATGCCGCTCTACGAGATGGTAAAAGAAGGAACCTTCAGACAAGACTTGCTCTATAGAATTAATACCGTGGAGTTAAGAATGCCTTCATTGGCTGAACGCAAAGATGATATGGAGCTTCTCGTCAGGCATTTTATGGATGTATATGGTAAGAAGTACAAAAAAACCAGCATGCGTATTGATACCGCCACATTGAATAAGCTTAAGCGTTATATCTGGCCTGGCAATATTCGTGAACTTCAGCACGCCATAGAAAGGGCAATCATTCTTGCAGATGGCAATAAGCTAACAACCAATGACTTCCTGTTACAGACAAATTCTTCTAGTAAAAGTGGCGATACTGATACACTCAACTTGAGCGAAATGGAAAAACGTCTCATCCTAAAGGCCCTAGACAAGAATAATGGTAACGTTACCCGAGCTGCGAAGGAGTTAGGACTAGATCGTTTGGCGCTCTACCGAAGACTTCAGAAATATGGACTTTAAAAGATAAAAAGCACATGGTATCTAAACGTTTTGCTTTTCTGGTCATTCTGCGGATTGTATTGCTTATGCTTACCTTAACAGCCTTAGCATTCATTTTTGCCAGAACTGAGCTCTTCTTTAATCAGATAATCCTTTTGGGGGTCATCATACTCCAGGTTTCAGAGTTAATCCGCTTTATTACACATACTAACCGGGAATTGGCAAAACTACTTATGGCCATTCGATACTCCGACTTTTCCATCTCGTTTAAGGGCAACAAAAAAGGAAAGTCTTTCAAAGAACTTCAGGAAGCCTTTGTCGAAATCATCGAAGCGTTTAAAAAGGTAAGCGTAGAGAAAGAAGCACAATTCAAATTCCTCCAAGTGATTGTTGATAATCTAAAAGTTGGAGTTCTAGCCATCAAAGAGGACTATTCGATTGAACTGATGAACTCAGAAGCTCAAAACTTGCTCAAGACCTCAACTCCAAACTACTGGAAACAACTCCAGCAACTTCTCCCCCACTTTTGCCAAGAGATAACAGACATGGAAGATGCTGACAAACGTCTCTTAGAACTCAATATTAAGGGAGAAAAACTGCAGATATCAGCACAAGTAAACCGTTTGAAGATTCTGAACTATCGATATACGATAGTCACCTTTCAGGACATCAAGTCGGAAATTGAACAAAAAGAAATTGAGGCTTGGCATAAGTTAATTCGTATCCTCACGCATGAAATCATGAATTCGGTAACACCTGTGACTTCGCTTACAGAAACCATGCTAATGCTTCTCCAAGACAACGGCAAACCTTTATCGTTGGACGAATTATCTGAGGAAACATTGGAAGACCTCCGTTTTTCTATGAAAACCATTCAAAAAAGAAGTGAAGGCCTATTACACTTTGTGGATGACTATAGAAGACTAACACGTATCAAGGCCCTTGAGTTAGAAGATATTCATGTAAAAGGAATGTTGGATGAAATGGTCATGTTGTTGAAAGCAGAAGCTCAAAAAGACGGTATCCAACTTACTGTTAATGCACCAGACTACTTGTCCATTGCCATGGACGGAAAGCTTATAGAACAGGTCTTGATTAACTTGATCACTAACGCACGCCACGCACTTGAAGGCAATGAAAATGGAGAAATTCGAATAAGCGCCTATTCTAATCAAAACCAAAAGGTCATAGAAATCAAGGACAACGGTATGGGGATTGATGCAGCAAAAATGGAGGAGATATTCATTCCTTTCTATTCCACTAAGGAACACGGTTCAGGTATTGGATTGAGTTTGTCTAAGCAGATTATGAAGAAGCACAAGGGAGACCTTAGCGTCAAATCTGAGATTGGTATGGGGGCGACTTTTTATCTTACCTTCAAATATTAAGTCAGACTTTTACTTATCACTTGGAGTCAATATTTTCGATACTTTAAAATTTCGATTCAAGCAATGGATGTCTTTACCATCATTACAGTACTCATAGTCTTATCTGCACTATTTGCCTATATCAATACAAGGTTTTTAAAACTACCCTTCACTATCGGGTTGATGATTATAGCGATCTGTTTTACCCTGGTGATCATAGTGCTTGGCACATTTGATCATTGGATTTTGGATGAAGCTACCTTGCTCATCGAATCCATAGACTTCAAGACTGTCTTATTAGAAGTGATGCTGAGCTTCTTGCTTTTCGCAGGTGCCCTACATACTAAACTAGATGAACTAGCGAAACAGAAAGCACCCATTATGATGTTTGCCACACTTGGGGTGCTGATGTCTACTTTTATAGTGGCAGGCCTGTTTTACTTCATTGCGCAGGCTATCGGACACGAGATACCGTTTATATACTGCTTATTATTCGGGGCGCTGATCTCTCCAACCGACCCAATTGCGGTATTAGGAATACTGAAGGATGCTAAGGCACCTAAAAAACTAGAGATTAAAATTGTAGGTGAATCTCTTTTCAATGATGGAGTGGGTGTAGTCATTTTCTTGGTGATTTTGGCTATTGCTGAAAAAGGTATAGCCTCTGTGGAAGCGGAAGAAGTGGGTTTCTTATTCTTTGAAGAAGTCTTTGGTGGTATTGCACTGGGCTTAGCCATGGGCTGGATTGGTTTTCAACTTATGAAGTCCATTGACCATTATGAAACAGAAGTAATCATCACTTTGGCACTGGTAATGGGTATTTATTCCATCGCTCGTTACATACACTTTTCCGGTCCATTAGCTGTAGTTGTTGCTGGAATTTTCATCGGAAATAAATCGCCTCAAATCGCCTGGTCTCAAACCACACACGCCTATGTGGACAAATTTTGGGAATTAGTCGATGTACTTTTGAATGCGATTCTCTTTGTGTTGATAGGCTTTGAACTGTTGATTGTGGCAGATGATGGCGAATACATTTTACTAGGCCTGCTGGCTATACCGGTAACTCTGATCGCACGGTATATAGCTCTGGCAGGCCCTATTTTCATATTTAGGGAAAAGTTGGATTTTCTTCCTAAAACAGACCTCATTATGACTTGGGGAGGTATCCGCGGAGGAATAAGCATTGCACTGGCCCTTTCTCTACAACCGGAAATGGAAAGAGAACTTTTCCTGACGGTTACCTATGTAATTGTTGTATTCTCGATCATTTGCCAAGGTTTGACCATCGGCCCACTGGTAAGAAGAGTACTTCGAAAATAATTTCTTAACAACAGCGCAAGTTTTTCATCCATTGAGCATCTAACCATACAAAACCCGTATTATGAAAAACCAACACCTACTAATTATCTTAACACTTTTAATTTTTGCCTGCGGCAGTGATGATACCTCAGTCGATGATATGGATGATGACGTTACCACTGAAGTTCCTGAGTTATTTCAACGATTTACAGACAACGTAAGTGTTTCTGTAGATGGGGATTTCATTGTAATCGTAACAGATGATGTTCCAAATCATCCTAGCCCATATTTCGAAACAAGTAACGCACTATATGAAGCTTACAATGGCAACAATTCCAATTTTCGATTAAACCCTAACATGATTTCCAGCCAGAACATCACATTGAGGATCCCCATGAATCCTACCGAAGCGACTAACAAAGAAGCTACTGCCCTAGGGGCAATGGGCATATCACTCAACGGGGTTGTCTTCTTCAATCAATATGCAGGCCCTAACAATCAGCCTTTGACTTCGGAGATTGATTCTTTTGACCAATACTTAGGACATCCACAGCAATCAGGAGCATACCATTATCATCAGGAACCGACTTATTTAACCTCCACTCTTGGCACCAATGCCTTACTCGGTTGGTTATTGGATGGCTTTCCAGTATATGGACCAGTTGAAGATGGCACGAGAGTAAATAATAGTGATTTAGACGACTACCATGGTCATAGTCATGCAACTACAGAGTACCCTAATGGAATTTATCATTATCATATCACCGATGCAGATCCTTACATTAATGGCAATGGTTTCTTTGGTGTAGCAGGTACAGTAAGCAACTAAATTGAAAAAGTACTTTGGGATAATATTGATTATAACAATGGCTTGTGAATCGTCACCCACAAAAGTGAAATCACAAGTCACTAGCATACCTGATAGGTCGGTAACATTGACTAATCCCAACCTTAGGAAAAAAGCGGCCATTGTATATCTCAAAGACAGCCTGTTTTCAGGATACTTGGTAAGCCTTGATGACAACGGAGCGCTACAGTCCAAAACAGGATATTTAAACGGAAAGCTTGAAGGAAAGTCTGTTCAATACTACCCCAACGGACAACTCAGAGAGCAAAGAATATATAAACAAAATCGAAAAACCGGCACGCATATAGGGTTCTGGCCTAATGGGCAGCAGAAATTTGAATATCACTTTGAGGCCGATTTACACATTGGTGAACTTAAGGAGTGGTATGCCTCAGGACAACCATATCGTTTCTTTAACTACCTAAAGGGAAAAGAAGAAGGCAGTCAAAAAATGTGGATGGAAGACGGGAAGATCAGGGCAAACTATGTAGTGAAAGATGGTCATCGATATGGGCTAATTGGCCTTAAAAACTGTAAATCTGTAACGGATGAAGAAGGTCTATATACTGCTGTGTCTTATTAGCCTTATGCTGGCTATTTCTTGTGGACAGAAAGAGGCTGAAACTCCTCTGCCCTTCTATAATTCTGCAGATTTCACACCAGAATGGATTGAAAAATCCGATCCGGAGTTTAGTCAAATCCACACCATCAATGCATTTAGTCTTACTAATCAAGAAGGCGAAAGAATAAGTAATGCCTCACTCAGCGGGAATGTCTACGTGGCGGACTTCTTTTTTACGATTTGTCCTAGCATCTGCCCAAAAATGACCTCAAACATGATGAGGATTCAGGAGGCATTTGCATCAGATCAAGTAAAAATCGCTTCTTTCAGTGTGATGCCCTGGGCTGATTCTGTTGCTGTCTTAAAAAATTACGCTCAAGTAAAAGGCATCGACTCAGGACAATGGCACTTATTAACTGGTGGAACTGAAGAGATATATGAGCTAGCTCGAAAGTCATTTTTTGCAGAAAAAGAAATTGGACTTAATAAATCATCTGATGAGTTCTTGCATACTGAAAACTTTATTTTGGTCGATACTGAGGGTAGAATCAGAGGTGTCTATAATGGCACATTACCTATCGAAATGGCCAGACTTCAACGAGATATCGAAACTCTTTTAGCTCTGGGTTAGAGCACTTATTACCCACTTAATGGCTACTCCTAACCACACCACCAATATTCCCAGTCTGGTAATGATCTTTCGCTTCGAAAACACCCATAATATGATAAGGCCCACCATATATAATAAAGCAAAGGGATACTTGGGAATATAGAAAGGGAAGTTGATCAGGTAAATAAGTTGAAAAAACGCAATTACTAAAGCACACCCCAAAAAGAAGAATTGATGTCCTCTGGTCAGCCTTAAGGAATTCATTGATTCAATGGCAGCGAAAAAGGAGAAGAATATCAGGAAGTAAACAGAATAGTGGTTGAGACCAAAATAAGGGTCATATTCAATCAAAGAACTCAAAGCAAGTAAGACTGTAGCGGTCTTTGTTGTCCTTTTCTTTGCATTTTTTGACCAAATCAGAGCAAAAAGTGCTGCAATAATTGTAATTGCCAGCTCCATATCTAATACAAGATAACATAAAACCCCGACTTCCAGAGTTCTAGAACATCGGGGCTGTATACCTGCGCACTGTTCATTGACTGCGTCTCAATCATTGAAAATGAGGTATAATATTTTAGGTCATGAAAGTATTTACTCGTGTACTGATCAGCATAATCCAAAAGATCACATTTAATAACTTCGCAATTTTCTTCTGTTTGCCCTTGAATAGTGTCTCTTGACCTTCCATAGTTCTTAGTTTGCTATAAAGGGCCCCGAAAGTTCGGGGCCCTATTTTCGAAAGCAGCTGACTGACTGACTACTGACTTGGCTACTTTCTGACTACTAATTCTATTTTTTCAATCTCAGCGCATACAAGCAATTGTAAGTCTGAAACACTTTGGTACACCACCCACATATCTCTAGGCACAGGGATATGGCCAATAAAGCTATACCTCCTATACCACAGATATTATGTGTTTTGGTTGGCCACAACACTTACTCCTTAAAGAGTAGGTATGAGAACGCTTACAATTTGTAGAAAAACTGTAGATAGGACCCTACCCAACACGGGTAGTTCTAGCAAAAATTCGTATCTAAAAGGCTATTTTTTGGATGTGAATGGCAAAAAAGCTCTCTATACACCTTGTCCAGTCTCCAGTCTGTCAGCAACTTCAGATCTACTAGTTACACCTAACTTTGAATAGAGATTTTTTACGTGATACTTGATCGTGTTTGTTGAGACGAAGAGTCTCTCGGATATTTCAGCATTTGAATAGCGTTTGGCTAATAGCTGCATTACCTCCACCTCACGCTCAGACAATTGGTAATGTGCTATCATATCAGAAATGTCCTTTTCATTCCCATTTTCTTGATCATTAGAGATCGCCTTAAACTCTCGAATGACCTTGATCCGATTGTCAAGTATGTTTTTGATTCTGGCTAAGAAAACAACGGCACTAAATGGCTTGGTAAGGTAATCATCTATACCCAAGGTCAATGCATGAAGTCGGTCTTCCTGATCAGCCCTAGCGGTGAGCATAACGATAGAAATTTGATGCAGCTTTGCGTCTTTCTTAATAGCCTCTAAAAGCTCAAAGCCATCCATTAATGGCATCATTACATCTGATATAACAATATCCACAGCATGCTCCTCTAGCACCTTCAAAGCTTCTTGACCATTTTGTGCTTGCAGTATTGAAAAGTATGGAGTCAATGTCTTGGCAATAAAGGACCTCATTTCAGGGTGGTCTTCTGTAACCAGTAAAACTGGTTTGTCCACAGAGAACTTCTGAGCGTATTTAACTAAAGTCTCTTTTAATGCTGCATCTAATTGTTCGTTATCCGCCTTGGTCAAAGGAACTATGGCCTCCTCTTTCACCTCGTTCACAGGAAGTTCCAGAGTGAAAGTGGCACCATCTCCTAGTTCACTCTTCACAGATAGCTTGCCATTCATTAATTCAGCTAACTCTTTTGCCAGAGCAAGGCCAATACCCGTTCCTCCTTCAGCCTTCTTGTTAGGTGACTCAGATTGGTAATATCTGTCAAATATATTAGGCAAGTCAATTGGGTCGATCCCTGCACCATTGTCTGATACAATCACCTGAAATCTTCCATTTTCATCGGAGCAGGGCCGGACCATAACTTCAATTTCTGAATGCGCATACTTCAATGCATTTGAGAGAAGGTTTCTGACAATCTTCCCACACTTATTCTCATCCAGAAGGGAGGTCAGGTCTTCCTCAAGCCGGTAATTAAACTTCAATGTAACACCGGCACTCTCCAGACCTATAGCATAGTCATCAAGAATGTCTGACAAAAAATCTTTGAGCCTCACTGGATTTTGAACAAGCCTGAGTTTGCCGGCCTCGAGCTTGGCCAGGTCCAAAATTTCCTCAACAAGAGATAACAAGCTGACTCCATTTTTTCGAGCTAGCTCTAGTGTTCTTCTAACCTCGGGATCATTTATTGAGCCATTCTCTATTAAAGACTCCAGAGGAGCATTGATTAGTGTTAATGGCGTTCTCAGTTCGTGAGATATATTGGCAAAAAATCGAGATTTCACTTTATCTAGCTCGCTTAACCGATCTGCCTGTTCCTGAATTGTCTCTTTATCTTGTTCGGCTTTTTCCTTTTGTTTTACAATTTCCTGAGTCCTTTCAAGAACTACCTGCTCCAATACTTCTTTTTCTTTAATAAGCCTTTGGGCATTTAGCCTCACTATGACCCATACTATTCCTATGACCAACAACCCATAGAATATGTATGCCCAAACCGTCAGATACCAGGGAGTACTTATCGTAAAGGTGAACTGGTTTTCTTCACTCATTTCTCCATACAGATTTCTGGCTCTTAGTCTGAAGGTATAGTTGCCATGTGGTAGATTGGTATAATTCCGACTCATCTTTTCTGACCAAGGAGCCCAACTTTTCTCAGAACCCTCTAGGTAACTCTGGAATTCCAATTGCTCAATTTGGTCAAAGTACGTAGCGCTAAAGGTGAACTGTATTGCATTCTCCTTTGACTTGAGTTCAATACTAGGCTGGAAGCCTGCTCCTCCAAAAACCAGGGAATCGTTCTTATTCGATATTCTAACGCTCCTTAATAATGCCTTAAAGTCTTCTGCTTTGACTTCATTAAAATCCTGCTGATAATGCTTGATCCCACTGCCTGCAATCCAAATCCCTGAAGTACCTAAATCTGTAACGTATTCAGAATTTTGACTTGCAATTCTCTGGAAGGGACTAAATGTCAGGTCATAACCATCGTTGTTTTTTTTCAGTAATGCCTTTCCTCCCGGATTTAGGGAACCATATACATTTCCATTTTGCATTTCTATGAGTCGAAAAACATATTGAGACTCAATAAGATTATTGAACTTTTCAACTCCCCTAAAACTGTCGGTGGCCTGATTATATTCATAAACACCAGCAGCTGTGGCAAAGTATAGTCCTTGTTTGTGTCTAAAAACACGATTTCTTGTCTTATCAGGAAGTCCATCATCTGGACCATAGGCCCTTACCGACATTACACTATCCTTGGTCTGGTTTAGCTTTATCTTATAAACTCCCGTCCCTGAATCGGTCATCCATAGATTCCCATCATCTGTTTGTTCAAGGAAATCCATCTGTTGATTAAAACCGGCAATCTTATTTACAAACTTCCATTGACCAGATGTTTTACTAAACAAAAACAGGTTTCCGTTGACGCTACCCAGAACCATATAAGGCAAACTTTTCAAAGCCGTTGCAGCCCAGAGCCTTTCTCCCCTATATAATCGCTTCCATGAATTATCATGAACCTGTACTAAACCATCATTACCTGCTATGAAAAAGTCGTCTTCATGCCTTACAGTCATCCATGCCTGTTGCTTGTCTGAAGAAAAGCTTTTGAACGGTTTGTAATCTTCCAACTTATGCCATGGTTCATTATCACCCTTCACTAAAGTACCTGTAGCTGTAAGCACATAAGTTTTTCCTTTATGTCGACCAGCATAAAGCACGTAGCCATTGACACCATGTCTCTCATCAATGGTAGTAAATGGGGAGTTGATAATGATATGACTGATTACTCCATGCTGGGCCACCCATAAATTGCCGTCTTTATCGAGTAGTATGTTTTGAATAAGTGCATCATTGCCCATACCCATAGATTTATCCAGTTTTTGGATGAGCTTACCTTGGCGATCAATGATGACCATTCCCCCTGAAATTGTACCAACAGCAAAATACTGATCGTAAATACTGGTAACAGCAAACGCCTCATGCTCAATTAGAAAGTCTGACACCTCAGTTTTCCAAGGCTCAAAACCATCGGGTCCATATTTATATAGCCCTTTCTTTTGAGAAGCTATAAGTAACTCCTTATCAGAAAAACTTGTGATTCCCCTGACTGTGTGTTGTACTATTGCCTCAGAACCTGGTAAGAGCTCCAATTGACCATCTGACATGGTCATTAAACCTCTCCCATAGTCCATCACATAATATCGATCGTTTACAACATTCGACTCTCCAAAGCGCAAAGCAGGGGAAATCAAGGAAGTGGTATCTAAGCCTGGATCATATAAAACCAGCTGGTCGGTGCTGTTAAAAATAACTTGTTCTTCCGCCAAGTTCACTTGCCAGAAATGCCCCCATCCTTTAAAACTCTCAGCTACCTTATCATTCAAGCTTGTAAAAACCATGGTGCCGACAGCATCAGGAGAAAAGTAGCCGATCAAACTTTTAGTCACGGCATATACCCTACCATCATCAGACACGTCCACACCTTTGAATGAGTCATCTGAAACTCTGGAGTCGACTGACCAGTTTTGACCATCGAACTCTATAACCCCTGTTACACCCGCCACATATATTAAACCTGTTTTGGCCTGCACCAGACCATAAGTTTGCTCATGTGCATGGTAATCAGTAGCTAAATAGGTATTGATAAAAGGTGTTCCAATCTCCTTAATTCTAAAAGGCTGTTCTTGAGCAAGCAAGACACTGGCAGATAATGATAAGATAAGACCCAGCCTAAAGCAGGCACTGAAGAAACTACGCATCTTGGTGTATCAGAGAGTTTGGAAGACCCAATAATTCTTGGAACAAGATAAGTCGATATACACTCAGTACAAAATATAAGTTACGACATATATTTTTTGTAAAGATTCTAACAAAAAGACCTTCTCTTCTAGAGGCCTTCTTTGGAAATCTTCAAAGCACTTAGACTACTAACTTAAAATATTTCCCGACTGATAATTCTGATCTATGGTCAGATTGGTACTACTTTATCCTATTCGCAATGCGCTAGAAATTCAATTGTAGGTGCCTACCTTAAGTGAGCAGTTTTTACGATTAATTCACAGCAAACGATCCCAAGCATTTGACAATGCTGCCTTTCTAAGTTTGCTATTTTTAACTAGCTTGTTCTCAGAAACCATGGCTTTGCGCCATCCTTATCTGAATGCAAAAAATTAAGAAAGTCTGCGTTTACTGCGCTTCGAGTGATAAAATCAATGAAAAGTATTTTGAAGCGACACGAGTGATTGCCAAAGCACTCGTTAAGAACAATACTACTGTGGTTTACGGTGGGGGCGCAAGAGGACTGATGGGTACCTTGGCCGATACAGTCATTGAAGAGAGCGGCAGAATCATAGGCATAATGCCGCATTTCATGAAAGAGGTTGAGTTTCACCATAAGGATGTTAATGAGTTTATTTTTACAGCTGACATGCATGAGCGAAAAAAACAGTTCATGGTTGGAGTGGATGCCTTGATCACATTGCCTGGTGGTTGTGGAACCTTCGAAGAACTTATGGAAGCGATCACATTAAAACGGCTGGGAATCTTTACCAAACCTATTGTAATACTAAACCTAGACGGATACTACGACCCTCTTCTCAATATGCTAGAACAAGCAATAGAAGAGGGCTTTTTAAGTGAAAATCATAGGCCGATTTGGTCGGTATTTACAGAGCCTGGGAAAGTTCTTGAAACCATTCAACAAAGTGCTCCATGGTCTAATGATGCTATAAAATTTGCTCAGGTCTGACCTGTTAAACATTCCTCTATCATCAATTAAGCACGAATGATTGGCTGAAAGCTGAAAAATGCTGAAATTCCATTTTCAAAAGTGCCCTAATGCACAATAATAGACTCTTACTCTTTTTACTACTCACCTTCATTACCTTAAACGGCTTTGGACAGCGGAATTCTTTTCAGAACAGCCACTCCATTTATTCTGCCGATGAAGAAATAATTGAGGCAGATGAAATCTTAGTCTATCGTGATGATGAGAATAGACTAATCATTGATGATGTTCGTCAATTACAGGCATCTGACTTTATTCACCTCGAAGATATCTCCATTTTCAATAAAGAGGCTACCTATTGGGCTTACTTTCGGCTCCTGAGCCGAGTTGAGCAGGACATAGAATTCGTGCTTCAGGGTGGCCGAAACGGAAAAGAGACATATTATCTGGTTCACAATGAAGAAGTCAGTGTAAAGAAAACCGGTTATCATTTTCCAAGTGGTGAAAGGGATATCAGACAGGGCTACCCTACCAGAATAAGCATGACCCTGCCTGCCGAAGAAACCATTCATGTTTACGTAAAAGTTGAAAGCACAGACTTTAACCCTATTGACATAAGAGCTTCTTTGGTACCCGCTGACATATGGACCAATAGGCTTGAGAACATGAACCTGCTTGAAGGAATCTTCTCAGGCGTACTGTTTGTCGTCATCATTTTAGCCTTTTTCATCTTTGGATATACGCGTGAACGAGTTTTCCTATTCTTTGCCATTTATGCGCTGTCTAACATGGTCTATTTTCTCAATATGCACGGCATTATTGAGCTTTATGTACTGATAAACTTGATAGACCCAATACCTTCTTTATGGATCTTGCCGCTCCTTAGTGCTGCAGCCTATTTTACCTTCTCACGCTTTTTTCTTGAAACGCACATAGACCAGCCCAAATGGGATAAGTTACTCACAGTATTATCTTATTTCTCACTGGTGATGTTTCTCGCCCTGTCGACTTATCTGTTTCTGACAGGTAATATGTACTTCACTATGGTTGTGATGCACATAACCATTTTGGTGCTTTCAGCATTTGCGTTGGTTTTAATTGTTCGGGCGGCAAGAACCAATAATATTATAGCCAAATATTTTGCCTATGGCACTATGTTTTTCATGGCCTCTGTACTTATTGTTGTGATTGGCCAATTAATTGAACCTTCAAGTAACATCCCTACTCTTGTCCAAGGAGGTATTATTGTAGAAATCGTTGTCTTCAGTTTGGGTGTTAGCCACAAATTAAAGCGCCAATTTGAAGACCACGACATTACGCAGCGATCCCTAATTCTACAACTGAGAAAAAATGAGCGGCTTCAACATGACATAAATCAGGAGCTCGAAGAAATAGTAGCCGATAGAACACAACAGATCAAGAAACAGAATCAAGCCTTAAAAGAAGCTCGGCAGGAGGCTGAAAAAGCCACCAAAGACAAGTCGGACTTTTTGGCCGTAATGAGTCATGAAATTAGAACACCTTTGAATGCCATTATCAGCTTGTCACATATCATGGAGATTGACAACAAGGACAAAGAGATGAAGGAGTATATAGATGCTCTCAAATTCTCTGCTGAAGGTCTTCATTCCTTGATTAACGATATTCTGGATTACAATAAAATTGAGGCTGGTAAGCTCAGATTGGAATCAACGGAGTTCTCGCTTATTGATTTACTGAGAAACCTCGGAGAAAGCTTCAAATATAAAGCAAACAATAAGGGGATTGAGCTAAGAATTGAAATTGGAGAACACCTCCCTGATCGACTGTTTGGGGATCCCACCAGGTTGACTCAAATACTGAATAATCTCATCAGCAACGCCATCAAATTCACTCATGAAGGACACATTCATATAAAGGCCGTCTTGTCAGGAATTAAAGATGAAACAGCAAAAGTAGCCTTCAGCGTAGTCGATACTGGAATCGGTATACCTGAAGACAAACTTCAGGCCATCTTCGAGGAATACGAGCAGGCAAGTGAAGAAACCACGCGCGAATATGGAGGTACAGGACTAGGCCTATCCATTGTCAAGAAATTACTTGACCTGATGGGAAGCAAAATACAATTGAGTAGTGTAGAAGATAAGGGTACCACTTTTGGCTTTGAGATTGACTTTAAGATTGATCCTGAATTTGATATGATCGATTTGCAACAGCAAGACCGAGATAAAGACTTGAATCAGCGAAAAATACTTGTGGTTGATGATAATGATATGAACCGGTTGGTGCTTAAACGACTATTTCAAATCTGGAATGCCGCTTTCGATGATGCCGATAATGGCTATGACGCGCTTGACAAAATCCAAGAGACTGAGTATGATGTAGTCTTGATGGATATCGAAATGAAGCCAATTAATGGGTTCGATACGACAAATCAACTCCGTAAAATGCGTCCGGACGGTACTCCAAAAGTGATTGCCATGAGTGCACACAATGCTTCCGAATTTGAGATTGAGTTGAGGCAGTTCGGTTTTGTTGACTTTGTTCATAAGCCATTTGACCCTGAAGATCTTTTTCAAAAACTAAACCTCTATACTAATCAACAAAATGAGCAATAGAACAAACTATTCATCTGGCAGTCCCTGGGAAGACATCGTTGGATATTCGAGAGCGGTACGCGTAGGCAACATAATAGAAGTGACAGGCACTGTGGCTGATCACGAAGGTCAGTTACTAGGTGGTGATGACCCCTATCTTCAAACCAAGTATGCATTAGATAAGATAAAAGCAACTTTGGAGAGTGCTGGTGCGACACCAGAAGATGTGGTAAGAACAAGGATGTTTGTAACTAACATCGGTCACTGGGAAGCGATCGGCAAAGCACACCAAGAAGTATTTGGTAATATAAAGCCATGCACCACAATGGTAGAAGTTTCCCGGTTAATAGATGAAAAATATCTTGTAGAGATTGAAGCGACAGCTATTATCGATCAATAAATTTCATCAATAAGATGAACCAGCTCGCTTAAGATCATTGCTGTGGCTCCCCAAACAACTTCACCATCAATATCAAAGTAGGGAGACTCTATGGTATAGGGTGGAAAATGCATTGTCTTTGTGCCTCTTCTGCTTCTATCCCTGAGCTCGGCCAAAGAAGGGGTCAGTACTCGAGTAACCTCCCGTGAATCGGGGATAATTTCAGGTTGAGACCGAACCACTCCCACAGTAGGATAAACTTTAAAATTGCTCGCTATTATAAATAGTTCCGACAATTGACCAATAACCTCAATGGATTCATGTTTTACACCGATCTCTTCTTGAGTTTCTCTTAACGCAGTGTGGATAATGTCTCGATCGTTTCCTTCTACCTTCCCCCCTGGTAAGCTGATTTGGCCGCTATGCGCACCGCGATAAACCGGCCTTTTGGTCAAAGGAAGGAATACATCTCCATTATCTGGGTATAATAATACCATTACCCCTCCTGGCCTTGCAGGATTATTTGGGTCTTCACTAAACCTCTTCTCATCTATTGGCCTGGGGGCCATAACCTCCTGAGCTTCCCTTCCGGGTAGTGGGTCATTCAATCTTTTTGAAAGACTTTGTACAAAATGATCAAAGGTGTCAGGACTCACTTAGCAAAAATGTGTTTTATTACTGAGAATTAAATATAAACTTCAAAGACTATTAACCGTTCCAGTATTTAGAAGTTCCCAACCTCAAATAAATGTTAAAGAAGTCAGCACTTTTATTGTTAATGCTTTGTCTATCATTAAGTCTCTTTGGTCAAAAAGAGCAATTGAAAATGGCCAAGCTCAAATACAACGGAGGGGGTGATTGGTATGCCAATAAAACAGCATTGCCTAACCTTGCCAAGTTTTGCAATGAAAACTTAAGAACATCTTTTGATACTCAAGATGCCATCGTTGAAGCCGGAAGTCCAGATATTTTCGAGTACTCCTACATTTATATGACCGGTCACGGAAACGTGGTTTTTAGCAACACTGAAGCAGAAAACATTAGAAACTATCTATTGGCTGGTGGCTTTCTTCACATAGATGATAACTATGGTCTTGACCCCTACATCAGGTTAGAGATGAAAAAAATATTCCCTGAATTAGAATTCATACAACTCCCCTTTGACCACCCTATCTATCATCAGAAATTCAAGTTCGAAGATGGTCTTCCAAAAATTCATGAGCACGACAATAAGCCACCTCAAGGTTTTGGCCTGATTTATGAAGGGAGATTAGTATGCTTTTACTCTTACGAGTCCGATCTGGGAAACGGATGGGAAGACAAAAGAATACACAACGACCCTGAAGAAGTACGGCTAAAAGCACTACGTATGGGGGCAAATATAATTTCATTCGCCCTCACTCAATATTAGACTGACATTAGCAATAAAAACTAACAGGTTAGTTTGAAAACTAGTTGGATAGTTGTATAATTGATTGATAGTATCAAAACAATAGTTATGAAGGAATTGACAAAGGCAGAGGAACAGGTAATGCAAATTTTATGGCAAATTGAAAAAGGATTTGTCAAAGATGTATTGGCAAAAATGTCCGAACCCAAGCCAGCATACAATACCGTATCAACAATCATCAGAATTCTTGAAAAAAAGGGATTTGTCGGTTACAAGGCCTATGGGAAAACCCACGAATACTTCCCTATCATTGACAAGAAGACTTACAGTAACTTTTACCTCAAAAACTTCATTGGAGGTTATTTTGGAGGATCTTTTCAGAAGCTGGTTTCATTTTTTGCTAAAGAAAACGACATGGACATCAATGATTTTGAGTCGTTAATGCAACATGTTGAAGACAACCTGAAAGACAAAGATGAATAAGAACTAATGGGGAAGCATCCAACCATAGAATTATTAGAAAGGCTTAATGACGCGCTCATTTATGCCCTTGAATCAGCTACATGTCTTGCTATACTATACCTGGCATACTACTTTCTACTAAGGAAAGAAAAGAGCTTTCAATACAATAGGTTCTATTTGTTGGCTGCAATATTATTCTCGGTCTCCTTCCCATTACTTGAAATAGATTATAATCCTGCAAACACTCCTGCTGTACTCAATTCAATACACCAAGTGGGTAACGAAGTAGGCAGTGAACCGATCATAGAGGCAGACAAAGCTTACTCTTATACTATTACGGCACAATCGGAACGTCCTTTCCTACTTTGGTGGGAGGCGCTATTAGTGTTGTATATAGGAGGAGTGGTCATAGGTTTATCAAAACTGCTTTTGCAGATCAGATCATTCAAAGAAATTATCTGGTTTAAAAGACATAGAACTCGTTATAAAGTAAAAGGGGACTACTTTCTTGTAAAGACAGACGGCTCTATGCCTACTTTCTCCTTCTTCAAATACTTGTTTTGGGACAATACGGTCACTCTCACGCAAGAGGAAAAGCAACAGGTTATGGATCACGAAATGGTCCATATTAAAGAGAAGCACTCCTATGATATTATGCTCATTGAGCTGTTAAAAGTGTTTTTCTGGTTCAATCCATTCATGTACTTATACAAACTATTGTTGGAAGAAAGCCATGAGTATCTGGCAGATAGAAAGGTAGCCTCAAAAAGAGGTAAAGAAGTTTACAGCAGATTACTTGTCAAAACGGTCTTTCGCAAAATGGGTTTAGAATACGGAAGTTACTTTGGGAAAAACCAAACAGTCAAAAGAGTCCAAATGTTAGCCAAAACCAAGAAGGTTAACTTCTTGAGATTACTAATCCCTCTTCCTTTAATCGCATTGTTATTCTTCATTTTCTCTTTCGAAGCTGCAATGCCTGATGGTTTGACTATCAATGGTTACCAAATTGAAAACAATACTTTTGGAGCGTCTGATGTTGTTCCAGCACCAATCAAAGGAGCTAAAAGCTGGGAAGAGTTTATCGAAGAAAATATCGCATACCCTGGCGAAGTAATTGCGAATCAGTTGAATGGTGAAGTCGAAGTAAAATTCACAGTGAATAAGGAAGGCCTTTTAGAGAATCTTCGCTTTTCTCAGAGACTTGGAGCGGAATACGAGAGACAAGTAATAAATGCCCTTGCAAGAGGAGGCAAATGGACACCAGGCATAAAGAATGGAGAAGTTCAAGAGACCAATATTGTTCTCCCTATTGAGCTGAAAAAATCTTAATACTTTCTGTTGAAAATCTCAGAAGCTATAAAGGCTTTCTTTGCATCGTCAAGACTTGAAAACATTTCTCTGAAGTCTTCTTGATCAGTTTCCTCCGTTAACTCATACTCTTTGAAAGAAGTCATAGGTTTGTACTCCTTCTTTCGTTCAATAGAGCTTGGAGCTGGTTTGGGTTGCTCATAAGACTGGACCGGGGCAGCAGGGATCTCCACTGCAGGTTCTAACTGAGGTTCTTCACGAATCGTCCTTTGACCAGTAAATTCTTCCAGGAGTTCTTCAAAAGTAGGCTTCCTTGAAACAGGTGGTGGACCTACAGTTTCCGGGTCAGAGTGTCGACCTCTTTTGGGCTGACTTTTGCCTTGCTGATTCTTCTTTTTAGTACCAGAAAAAATAAAATATATGATTCCTAGAATTAGATAAAGAGCGGTGCTAAAGTCGAAGTCCATGACGCTAGCAAATCTAAGAATTAATTCTAATTTTGCTAGCTATACCTATTTTTTACGGATTCTAGTTAATGCAACTTACCAAACTTGAAATAAAAGGATTTAAGAGCTTTGGAGACAAAGTGGTGATCAATTTCGATGAAGGTATTACAGGCATTGTGGGACCCAATGGATGTGGAAAATCCAACGTTGTAGATTCCATTCGTTGGGTACTGGGAGAACAAAAAACCAGAATGCTCCGGTCCGAAAAGATGGAGAACATCATCTTCAATGGCACTAAAAAAAGAAAGCCAACTCAGCTAGCCGAAGTCTCTCTTTCTTTCAAAAACACCAAGAATCTCCTTCCTACCGAATACACTGAAGTAACCATTACCAGACGGTATTACCGATCAGGTGAAAGTGAATACCTCTTGAACGGTATTAGTTGTCGTCTAAAAGATATCAACAACCTCTTCATGGATACAGGTATAGCCTCTAATAGCTATGCCATTATTGAGTTGAAAATGGTTGACAACCTCCTAAACGACAAGGACGATTCTAGACGTGATCTTTTTGAAGAGGCTGCTGGTATCTCAAAATTCAAGAAAAGAAAAAAAGAGACACTCAGAAAGCTTAAGGACACTGATGACGACCTAGACCGTGTCGAAGATTTACTTTTCGAAATAGAGAAAAATCTCAAATCGCTGGAAAAACAAGCGCGTCAGGCTGAAAAGTACTATAAGCTTAAAGAAGAATACAAAGTAGACAGTATTCAACTTGCCAGACGAGCAGTTTCGGAAAAAACTGACAACTTCAAGAAACTGGAAGGTGAGATAAAGCAAGAAGGTGACCGCAAGATTGAAATCGGTCAAATGATTGCAAATCAGGAAGCTAATATCGAAAAAGGTAAGACTGACCTGATCACAAAAGAAAAGCTTCTTGCCTCACGTCAACGTACCCTGAACGAACATGTCAATAAAATCAGACAATTCGAGAGTGATAGGAAAATCAAAAACGAGCGACTGACCTTTTTAGAAGACAAAAGTGACAACCTCAGAGAGCAAATAGAAGCGGACCGCAAGAGCAATGAACGAGCGGCTTTCAGTCTAGAAAGTCTTAGAAAGGAACTTGACGAAGCTGACAAGGAACTGCAATCTATTACCAGTGAAGTAGGTTCATTAGAAAAGATTTATCAAGAGCAAAAGTCAATGTCTCAATCGGCCCAAGATGAGTACGAAGAGAAGAGAAGGACTTTTGCAGATAAGAGAGAACAGTTATACAACCTTAAAAAAGACATTGAGATAAAGGAAATTCAGCTGGAAACACTCAAAGCTGAGTATACCAAAACCGAATCAGATACTTCTGAACAGTCCGAAACCCTTGCTCAGTTTGATGAGAAGCTCTCGGACCTTCAAAAGGAATTTGACGAAAAGAAGAAACTGCTTGATGATAGAAAAGCTGCTGAAGAAAAACATACCAAGGCTGTTCAGCAAACATCCGAGACTATCGATATCATCAGAGAAGAACTGACCGATGTAAGTAGAAGTCTGGATTCAAAAAGAAACGAATACAACCTTACAAAGTCGCTTGTTGAGAACTTAGAGGGCTTTCCAGAAGCTATAAAATTCCTCAAAAAGAGAGCCAATTGGAACAAGTCAGCCCCCCTCCTTTCTGACATCATTACCTGTGATGAAAAGTACCGTGTAACCATCGAGAATTATCTCGAAACCTACATGAATTATTACATCGTAGATACCGAACGTCAGGCATTTGAGGCAGTGAATATTCTCAGTGACGCATCGAAAGGAAAGGCCAATTTCTTTGTACTGGATGCTTTTGATCACTACGAGGCCAGAGAGTCAAAACTTTTTGAAAACGCAATTCATGCTACAGAAATAGTCGAATACGAACCAAAGTATAAGAAACTAATCGGCTTCATCCTTGAAAATGTCTTTATTGTCAATGGCGGTCCTGGAGATATCCCTGTTGATGACTCAGCTATTTTTATTACCGAAAGCGGGCAGTATACTAAGCGTAAGTTTAGCATTTCGGGAGGTTCTGTAGGACTCTTCGAAGGAAAGCGAATTGGTAGAGCAAAGAACCTGGAAAAGCTCGAAAAGGATATCAAGTCCCTCGAAACCAAGTCAGTAGATATCAAGGAAAAACTTGAGCAACGTCAACAAGAGCTGGCTCGACTAAAGTCGGATACCTTCCGATCAGAAATTGATCAGCTACAAACTGATTTCAACCGAGTCAATGAAGAACTCATTTCCATCAAGACTAAAAAAGAGCAACTAGGCCAAATGCTCTCGAGTAGGGCCAATCGTAAAGAAGACATTGTTGCCAATATCGATAAAATCAGTGCCTCCCTAGACCAACTTAGCCCAACGGTATCAGAAGAAGAAGCCTCTTTTTCTAAAGTAGAAGGTACCATCGGAGCCCTGGAAGAAAAGGCAAAAGCTGAGTCTCAAAAGCTAGCCGAAAAGTCACAGGCCTTTAATGAAAGAAACATCCTCTTCCATCAGAAGCAAAACAGAGTCAGTTCTGTGAATCAGGAAATTGGCTTTAAAGAAACCGCGTTCGAAGGAAGTAAGCAGAGGATTGAAAAGAACCAGGTTGAGCTCAGTAATAATGAAGCTGAGATCAAACGCCTGATTGCCAATACTGAGTCCAACGAAGACGAACTCATCGAAATGTACGATGAGAAAGAGTCGATTGAAAAGGGTGTAAATGAAGCTGAGAAAGACTATTACGCACAACGAGGAGATATTGATGTATCTGACAAAACACTTCGTGAACTTCAGCGCAAGCGAGAGCACTCTGATACGCTCATGATGGAGCTCCAAAACAGATTGAATGAAACAAAGCTTGAACTAAGTTCTGTAAAAGAGCGCCTTTCTGTAGAATTCAATGTAGACCTTGATCAATTACTACTCAACGAGGATGAAAACTCAACAGAGAAGTCACTTGAAGAGTTGGAGAGAAATGTATTGAAACTCCGCGAAAAGTTGGAAAGGATAGGTCCAATCAACCCGATGGCAATGGAAGCCTATGACGAAATTAAAGAGAGGCACACCTTCATCACCGAACAACGCGATGATTTGATTTCAGCCAAGGAATCTCTCTTGGAGACCATCAGCGAAATTGATACCGTGGCCAAAGAGACTTTCCTTGAGGCATTCGATAACATAAAGTCCAACTTCATTAAGGTCTTTAGGTCGCTCTTTACTGAGGAAGATGATTGTGACCTGAGATTGGTAGACCCTAACAACCCTCTTGAATCGGGGATTGAAATTATGGCCAAGCCCAAAGGTAAGAGACCTCTGACCATCAACCAGCTTTCTGGTGGAGAAAAGACCTTGACTGCTACTTCTCTCCTTTTTGCCATTTACCTGCTTAAACCGGCTCCATTCTGTATTTTCGATGAGGTAGATGCTCCTCTGGATGACGCTAACATCGACAAGTTTAATAACATCATTAAGAAATTCTCAGGAGAGTCTCAGTTCATTATTGTGACCCATAATAAGAGAACAATGGCCTCCACAGACATTATTTATGGAATCACGATGATTGAACAAGGTGTTTCCAGAGTAGTACCAGTTGACTTACGAGAGTTAGCTGACTAAATTAGTGAACACTTATTTTCTTATGATTAAAAGGTTCAAACTGCTTTTAGCACTGGCATTACTCTTTTCAACGAATACCATCATGGCACAAATAACCTACCTAGCATTGGGCGATTCTTACACCATTGGTGAAAGTGTAGAGATATCGGAGAGATGGCCTGTTCAACTGGCCAAAAGACTCAATGATCAAGGAATTGAAATAGCTGAGCCCAAAATCATCGCAACCACTGGTTGGCGAACGGATGACCTCCAAAAAGGCATCAAGGAAGACAAGGAGCTCTTAGAAACCTATGACCTGGTGTCCCTACTGATCGGGGTGAACAACCAGTATCAAGGAAAGCCCATCTCCCAATACAAAAAAGAATTTGAAGAGTTGATCAATACTGCCATCAAGTTTGCCGAGAATAACCCGAAAAGGGTTTTTGTGGTCTCTATACCAGACTATGGCAAGACGCCATTTGGTGCTGCCAAGGAAGAGCAGATAGCCAAAGAGCTTGATGAATACAACCGAATTGCAAAACACATTGCCCTATCGTATGGCATTCCATTCTTCAACATCACCCCAATTTCTCGTAAAGCAAAGGAACGCCCGGAACTAGTCGCAAAGGACAAGCTCCATCCTTCAGGAAAGATGTATTCAGAATGGGTAGCCCTATTTGCAAACGATGTAGCTAAAATCATAAAGCAATGAGAATATTATTAAGCATTACCTCCATTTTTATCTGCTTGGGACTTAGCGCCCAAAAGCAAACCACAGGGCCTGAAAAGGGCCATTTGATCATTGCTGGAGGGGCATTACGCGACCCAGGTGTTTATGCCAAATTCATGGAACTCGCTGGCGGAGAGGAGTCCCACATAGTAGTAATACCTACTGCAGGTGGTTATGAAGTCACGAAAGAAAGAGAAGAAGGTTTAATCAAGTCTTGGCAGGCACGAGGTGCAGCAAAAGTGACCGTCTTACATACGACAGACCCAAAAGAAGCCGACACTGAAGCCTTTGCAGGAGTTTTGAAGGAAGCTACTGGAGTTTATCTACCTGGAGGACGGCAATGGCGCTTTGCAGACTCATATCTCAATACAAAAGTTCAGGAATATTTATTTGATCTTTTGGACCGTGGAGGTGTGATAGCCGGTAGTTCAGCAGGTGCCACTATACAAGGGTCCTACTTAGCAAGAGGTGACAGTAAAACCAACACAATCATGGTCGGTGATCATGAAGAAGGTTTCGGTTTTGTCAAAAACATTGCAATCGATCAGCATACACTAGCTCGAAACCGTCAGTTCGATATGTTCGAAGTATTAAAGGTCTACCCTGATTTACTTGGCATCTCCATAGATGAAAATACGGCCATCCTGGTTACTGGCAATGAATTCGAAGTAATCGGCCAGAGTTTTGCACTCATCTATGATGGCACGCACTGGGATCAGACTAAAAACCAGTTTGTGAAAAATCAGCCCGGTCAAGAGCGATTTCACGTACTCAGAAAGGGACGAAAGTATAACTTGGCGGAAAGGCAGGTTATTCCGCAAGGACGCTAGTTTTCAAAAGAGCTAAATACATGATCTTCCATCCAATTCAGAATATCATACATTCTGTCTAAACCATGATTTCCTCCGGTAAAAACCACAACTAAATCAAGCTCTTTGTTAACCACAATAAACTGTCCCCCATTACCACTGGCGTAAAAACATTTATATGTTTTCTCTTCAGTAGCAAAATCTCTTATCCACCATTGATAACCATAACCACCATCTAAGGAATTAATCAAAGGAAACTTGGCTTGAGTGCTCCGTTCAATCCATTCTGGGGAAACAATTTGATTACTCTTCCACTTACCGTCATATTGGTAGATATAACCCAGTTTCATCATTCGTCTGGATGTCATGGTTGTAATATATGGGTAGTCACCTTTTTCCTCAACCAGTGAGAAAAAATTCTCCTCAGCAAACGTGGTTAAATCTGTGTCTTCATCAAGCGAATTCCAAATTACATCGTCCAACATAAGTGAAGCACCAGTATTATAGGCAAATCTGCTCCCAGGGATATCTCTCATTGGCAACCCCAAAACATACGGAATCCATTGAGATCTTGGTTTAGCATACATTGCACTCAAATTGTGTTTTGGATGCCCTTGGGGATAAGCCCACTCCTCCCAATCAAGTCCTGATGACATAGTCAATACATGCTCTAAAGTAATATCACTTTTAAGGTCATCATCATTAAGTTCACTATGCCTAGGGAAGAATGAATAAAAAGGTACTTCAACACTTTGGATAATTCCTTTCTCAATAGCAATTCCAATCAACATGGATCTAAATGATTTACTTGCTGACTGAAGAGTGTGAGGAGCAAACCTATTCCAGTCTACTAATTCGCCATCAAGGTTTTTTCCTGGATAGTATTCTTCCAATACCAGTTTTTTATTGTGCATTAGCAAAACACTATGTACTTCAGGGTATTCTCCAGCTCTCAGTTTATCAATCCCCTCAAACAAGGTATTCTTCGAATCTGAACTCAGGAAACTCAGTGAGCCAACCTCCCAACCATCCTGATCCTGAGGAGGTACACTGTAGCGATAATTAGTAGTTGCTCGTAACTCTACATTCACCGAAGGAGTACTTACTATTCTCAGTCGTGATTTTTGAGCAACTGCCTCTCCTAACCTCCATTCAATCCTTATTAAGCCCTCATCATCTGACACCTCATTAAAACGCTCAATAACTCCTCCTCCATAAGTAACTATACTCACTTCAACACCCTCTTGAGCATTTTCATTGGGATCAGTTATTTTAACAACAATCGGCTCAGGTAATGTGCTTCCTTGAATAGCACTCTGATTATTTCCAGATACAATACTTAATTGATACTCTATAGATGGACCATCAGAACAACTTACGGCAATAAGCCAGACTAGTCCAAAAAATACTATTAGTCGCTTCACAAATTCGGGGCTAAATGGCCATTATTCAATACTAATCAACGAAAGGACAGTTAAAAGAAACATTAATAAAGAATACAGAATTTATACATCAACATTGAAGCAAGAAGTGGAGAAACGTTATTCATATGTCTCAAATATATAGTTTTCATTTGAGATTGATTTTTGAAAGACAAACATTGAAGTGCATCTGATGAAACAATAAATTACATCACGGAATGGTGTCATACTATTCTCAATCGCACTTTGAATCACATAAAGGACACCGGAGGCAAAGTGGAGAAACTTTTCTTAAATTCCTTCAAACTTTTTTAAACCCACAGTCATCATAAAGGCGGAACGAAAGCCCATGAAGGAAATCGACCTGATGCCACAAACCAACTTCTTAGTCACAGCAGCCAAGTCGGGTGACGTCATTGCCATGAATCAGTTAATAAAACAGTGGCAAAAACGGATCTACAACTTTGCTTACAAATACTTCAATGATTACGATCTGGCAATGGAGGTGACACAAAAAACCTTCATTTCTATGAATAAGAACTTGAAAACGCTGAAAGAAGAGAGCCGATTCAAATCATGGATTTATAGAATCGCTGCCAATTACTGCCACGAAGAAGTAAGAAAGCAGCAGAAAAGATGGGTTTTCCCTTTTATGAAGGTCCAAAACAATCAGGAAAATGTGCAGATCGAAAATTCGGTAAGCGCAACCAGAAATGAAAACCCTGAAAAAATGTACGGCAATGAGGAACTAAAGACCCTCCTAAAAAGAGCGCTCGCCACATTGCCAGAAGAACAGCGAATCGTGGTGATCATGAAAGAATATGAGGGCTTAAAAATTCGTGAAATCGCTGAGATAGTAGACATCTCAGAAAATACAGTAAAGTCAAGACTTTACTACGCATTGGGCAGTCTTAAGAAGCTACTCGATCAGTGGAATATCAATAGAGAAACGGTGCATTATGAAATATAAACCTACCGAAGAGATATTAATGGCCTACTTATATGGCGAGCTTGATACAGATCAGGCAGGTCTGGTAGAAGCCTATCTAGAAGAAAACCCTGAAGAGAAACAAAAACTCAAAGCATTGAGCGATACCAGGTTGATCTTTAACGAACTAGAGGATGAAGAACTTCCCGGTCAGCTGGCGTTCATGGAGCCAGCCAAAAACGAAGAGTGGCTCTACTGGAGAAAATATGTGGCTGTTGCTGCTACTCTCCTGCTCATCCTGACTTTTGGCTGGATCACTGGTTTTAAAGTGAACTATGACGATGAAGGACTTTACCTAGGTTATGGAGAAGTCCAAAGAGGCCTCTCAGAACAACAGGTATCAGATATGATATTTGAGAATAATTCTTCAATGGCGGCCTACTTGGAGGATAATATAAAGCTTGGTCAAGATAGTCTGAACCTAAAGATTAATGCCTTGCAGGCTAATAATGATAATGAGGAAATTATTAAAGAGATTTTCGATAGAGAAAAAGATGCGCTTATTACGCAAATGGTGGGATTAAATGACAAACTCAGCGGTGATTATCGTGATATTCTGAGACAAATTGTGGTCAACTTTTCAAACAATATTGAATCCCAACGCATCGAAGATTTAAGAGGCATTCAAGCAGCTTTCACTGAACTAGAAGATGCTACAATCAATAAGCAGTTTCAACTTGAAAACGCTTTGGTAGATCTAGAAGAAAAGGTAAACACTGTGATTGCCAATAATTCAAACAACAAATAACAATGGTCAAATACTCAAAATATCTTTTCACTCTAACAGCACTTCTATGCACACTCAGTGTTGAGGCTCAATCCTTCAATGCCGTTGAGCGAGACATGGAAATAACTAGAGTGACCATGGAGAATTTTCTCAAAAAATGGGATGGTGAACCGCTACTAAACAAAATCACTCATACAGAAGCAGAGTACAAGAAAGGCCAAGGAGTGACTTTTAAAGTGGATGCTCCCAATGCCGATATTCTAATGAATACTCAAGGCGGTGTTTTCAGAAGCGGTGATCAGGGAATGATGGATACTTTCTATACTCCAGAAATCATTTCACTTCAGCAGCAGCGCCTATTGGATGCGATCATAAAGTTTGTCACAGACTTTTATAGCTACATACCCAATTTGGAGGGTGACGAAGATTTCAGGGTGATTTTTGAAGTTAAAGATTCAGAAGTGAAGAAGAATGGTAAAGTGATCCCTCCTTCACCAAAAGCTAACGAAAGAGCTTATCTGATTACCGCCAAATGGAATATGAAGGATTTAAAGGATTTAAAAACGGGCAAGCTTGATGCTGGCCTATTCGCAAAAAAAATTACAGTAGAAAAAGATTAAAATCGAAATATCAGAATTATGAAAAGTAAAACAACAATAGGGAAATGGGCTTTGACAGTTATCACACTCTTTGCCTTAAATATGA
Organism: Roseivirga sp.; assembly: GCA_965230105.1. GTDB lineage: Bacteria > Bacteroidota > Bacteroidia > Cytophagales > Cyclobacteriaceae > Roseivirga. The sequence goes on from CBDDKG010000014.1 coordinate 107,072, forward strand.
GCCCGATTGCTCAGAGTGCATACACAGTGGCAGGAGTAGCCGACAGCAGAAATACTCAGGACATTGCCAAGCTTCCGAAAATGGAGAGGGATATTATCATTTTGCAAAATGTACTCAATGATTTATTCAGTCAGGGAAACCGTTTTTACTCTGCCAGTAGAGGTGCTAAAGGGATTTATGTACCGGGTAAAGGGGTAATCTTCAATATTGGATCGACTAGCAGAAGCAGTTATGATGTAATTTTTGCTGAAGAAATTGTAGCGTCTCAAAACCTTCCAAATGAAGAAAAAGAAGAGCAAACAGTAGAAGAAAAGAACAGGGAAAAAGAAGATAAAATCAAGTCATTATCAAAAGACTTCTTGGTCAACTACGGGAGTATTCTGAGTGATCTAAAGGCTGGAGAAAAAGTAATGCTTAATGTAAACTACTCTACGTTGAGGCCTACAAAATCAGGGCAAAATGGAGTAAGCGTTCAGGGAGGTTCCAACCTTATTTATCATCGTGGCGGCAAAACGGATAAAAAGAGAATGGTCTCTTCCATTGACTTCTCCACCATTACAAGTTACCTCAATGGCAAAACAAGCCTTCAGGCTGCGAATTCAGCTGTAGTTCAACGTAATGTTGAAAGCACTACCAATTCAGTACCAGATGCCAAAATTATGGCCGGAATCCTGGATGATTTATTTCAATCCAACTTTGACGGAATTTACCGAAGAAGCGGCAAAACTAACTGGACCTACTTTGAAGGCTTTGGCTTAATGTTCGACCTGAACTTAACGGGAGCTCGTGGTGGTGTTAGATTTGTAACGGCAGATGCGGTAACTGTTACAGGTGTAAGAGCATCTAGTAACGATGAAAAAGACAAGAAAGCCGAAGCAGCCAATAAGAAAGTCGAGGAAAACTTTGATGACCTTATGGAGCTAGTAAAGGAAAGTTTGGTCACTTATGGACGGACCTTAAGAAGCGTAAAGAGTGATGAAGTGGTGATCCTAAACCTAAACCTTGGGTCGGCCTTTAGAAAAACTAAACTCCCTAAAGCGGTAAGGCTCCAGGTTACCAAGAGCCAAATTGAAGCTTATTCGAGAGGTCAAAAGTCAATTGACCAGCTAAAAAAGGAGATTGATATCACAACACTGAGAGCAAGTGCAGGAAGTTTTTCCCATTCAGATTTTCCAGAATCCATTATCTATGAAACTGCTCCAGATCATGAAGATCACCCAGTAGAACTCATGGGACATACAAGTCCGAAGAAAAAGTCTAATTAAGACATTTCTGCAAGTACTAAAAAGCTCGGCTGGTCACCGAGCTTTTTTTGTTTGTCCTCGTTTACATAAATTAAAGTCAAATCGAGCCCATGAAGAAAGTACTGAAATACACCTTAGGAGCAGTCCTAATCTCGCTTGTTGTGATACAATTTATTAATCGCCCAGAACGGGTTCAAGAACCTGTGAACGACAATGATATCATCAAGGCACTTGAGATTCAAGGTCCCATAGCCACATTATTAAAATCAGCATGCTACGATTGTCACTCAGACCAACCGCATTACCCCTGGTATGCCAGTGTAGCTCCGATAAGCTGGCGGATTGCAGAGCACATTGAGCACGGACGAGATGAATTAAATTTTTCCAAATGGGCCACTTACTCTGCCAGACGTAGAGACCATAAATTTGAAGAAATGATCGAGGAAGTTGAAGAAGGTCATATGCCCCTACCCAATTATGTACGGATGCACAGTGACGCAAGACTCAACAAAGAGCAGATTACGTCTCTCAAAACCTGGATAAATACCGAAAGAGAGAAAATCGCGACTGAGCGGGCCGAATCTAACGATTGAGTGCACTTTTCAACCGACTACCAAGTTCAATAGACATAGTTCTTTCAAAAAATTTAAAACTAATGTTGTAGTTTTAAATAGTATTTCTACATTTGTAGAATACAATTGACAAAAGTAGAATGAACTTACCTAAGTCTGAAGAACAGTTGATGCAATACTTATGGCAAATAGGACCTTCATTTATGAAGGATCTTATAGAAGCTTACCCTGATCCAAAGCCAGCTTCAACTACCGTTGCCACCCTATTGAAGCGACTCCAAGATAAAGGAGCCATCGGTTTTAAAAAATATGGCAATGTCAGAGAGTACTACCCTATCCTAAAAAAGGAAGAATACTTCTCAAAGCATTTCAGCGGAGTGATCAAAAACTTCTTCAATGATTCAGTTTCTCAATTCGCATCATTTTTTGCTTCTGAGAAGAACTTGTCGGATGCCGAATTAGAGGAACTTCAAAAAATAGTTGAAGCACAAATAAACAAGAGAAAAAAATGATGATCTATTTACTCAAGTTTATTGGTTGCTCAGGTCTTCTATTGCTTTTCTACTATGGTGTATTGCAGAATGATAGACTCTTTCGCTTCAACCGCTTTTTTCTCCTAGCGATAGTTGCTATTGCAATCTTTGTACCGCTCACGGTTGTAAAGACCAAAGTCATCGAGGTGCCTGCCGCCCCGATCGTTCAGACGTTTGATAAGTCTATCAGCAACGAGTCATTGAGTAATGCATTGCCTCTCGCTGAGGTTGCACGTACACCAGAAACTAGCTTTAGCATACCTTGGGAGTCGGTGATTTGGGGTTTTTACGGACTGATCACAGCCCTATTTTTAATCAGGTTCTTTCGTAATCTTCGAACCCTTATCAGACTCAAAAACAAGGCGCATATTGTTTCCGACAAAGGGATAAAAATAGTCTTGAGAGAAGATATTCGTGCCTCATTCAGCTTTTTGAACCTGATGTACACCAACAAGACTCGCTTTGAACAGGGAAATTTACCCGAAGAGATCATTGAACATGAAAAGCACCACATCAAGCAAAAGCATAGTTATGATATTATCTATATAGAGTTTGTTCAATGCCTATTATGGTTCAATCCATTCATCTACTTTATCAAAAAAGCAATCAAACTCAATCACGAATTTTTGGCAGATCAACACGTCTTGAAACGTCAAAGCTCAGCTTATGAATATCAAAAAATATTACTCGACATTACCCGCAAGCAATTAACCCTGACCCCTGTCCTTGCCAGTAATCTCAATTACGGTTTTACCAAAAAACGATTAAATATGATGACTAAAAACACAAACAAATTTAAGTCTATGATCAAGCAGGTTGCAGCTGCTGGCATCATAGCGTGCACCTTTTGGCTAGGTGGAGAAACCCGTCTTGTTGCCCAAGAAGCCAAGCTGGAAGTAGAGGTTAATCTAAACCCAAAGATTGACCTTGATACAAAGTCAGAACTTAAAGCTGACACTCGATTAGACATTGACCTGAATCCAACGATAACATTGGACAGGTCCCTTCAAGACACTATCAAAAAGAAAAAACCCGTGCAACAATTGTTGCCTCAGCCACCCTTCAAAATGGTCAAGGTGCGCTTCAAAGACACCAATGGCAACACTGTAGAAAAAAACTTTGGAGAGCTCAGTGAAGCGCAGAAAGAACGCTTCATGGATAAAACCTCGAACCCTGAGTTTTACCTTCCTCCTCCACCTCCTTCCTACGTTGATGATGAGATGCTCGAAGATTTTCTGAACACAGAAAAATATGGTGTCTGGATAGACGAGAAAAGAGTTGAGAATAATAAGATCAAGACTCTAAAGCCAAATGACATCCATCATTTCTATAAGTCAAGGCTCTACAAGAATGCAATTGATTATGGGAAGTACACATACCAACTAAACATTACCACACGGGAGCACTTTAAGACAATGCCTTCATCAAATGGCTCATGGTTAGAATACAAGCCTCAGCCTTCCAGGGAACCTCTTCCTCCAACTGAACCGGAGGATAAAAATGAGGAGATAGACGAAATAGCCGAAGTTCCAGAGCTCAAAGAAGTGCCGGAAGTCTTTGAAATAGTAGAAGTTCCAAAAATTAAGGAAATCAAAGAGAAGCCAGAGAGTGTTAAAGAGAAGTCGATGGTAATTAAAGTTAAACCCAAGGCAGCCTTAAAGGAAAACCCGAAAGTCAAAGAGATAAAACTGAAGGAAAAGAATAAAACACTAAAGGAAAAGGTCAAAAGTTAGCATGAACTCCAATTCAAGCTTAACTATTCATTCTAGCAATGTTAAAAAGATAGCTTTATAGGCTATCTTTTTAGATATTATCATTTTAAATAATTATTCAATAAACAAACGTAAAATGAATTTATCTAGATCTCTATTATCACCATTCTCCATCTTATTGATTCTTTTCACAATGGGATGCTCTGACGATTTAAGTCTTGAAAACAATACTCAAATAATTGATGAAACCTCGATACTCAATATTGGTAATGGATCAGTAGAGAAGAAAGTAACGTATAGAGTTATTCAAGAAAATGGAGTAGAAACTAAAAGAGAGGTAGTTGGCGTCTCAATAGATGGTAAGGAGTTGATTCAATCATTGGATAATACGTGGCAATACTCTGACAAGAAACCCTTGGATAGTAGTGTTCCAACACCTGTTAAGTCGGAAATTCCGGCAATAGCACCTGAAGAATGTGAGACAGAAGTAACCTGTAGAACAATATTGCCCATAACAACCAATCCCATAAACGGGTTACCGCAATCCGTAAGGTTTACTGAATCTACATGTTTCTCCGTTACAAATGAAAATGGAGTGATGGTCACAACTGTGACCTACTCAAGGTCATCAAGTTTGTACTGGGGACATTGCAATCAATGAATAGGATTTGATACCAGTGCGACAATCAACCTCCTATTAGAGGTTCATAATCTTGACGATAATTAAAAAAGGGGGGGGCTAAAACTCCCCTTTGCTATTCAACCAGAAACCAGCCATCAAATAGCGTGAATGATCCCAAAGGGTTTATTGAATCCTAAATTCATTCATCAACGACTAACCCTAATTTTAAGTCAAAGATTGCACCTTCCGGCACCCACACTTGACCATCTTACTTATCCGCATGATGGTACTACCATCAATTCATTTATGTAACGATCCTCCTGATTCAAAGTCTATAGTTTTAAGTCTTATTTTTAATGATCCTACAAGCGATTAACTTTCGGCATTAAAGGCCAAAATCTCTACGCATGAATAAATTAAAAGTCTTCTTACTCGCGCTTATCTTTTCCGGTTGTAGTACCAAAAATGATCAGTATTTTGGACAAACACCCCCTGGAGATGTTCCAGAGATGTTTATGTCAGGTGTCATTTCCAAACGCGATACTATAGAATTCGGCTCAGTCTTTTCGAAAGACGGCAAGTCCTTTTATTTCGCCACTGGCCCTTCAAGACGACATGAGATTCAATTCAGTGAATTTATTGATGGCCAATGGACTACCTTTGAGGTTCTTCTCAAGCATCCCGATTACGGTTTCAATGACCCTTTTCTATCTAATGATGAACAGCGTCTATACTTTATTTCTCGAAAGCCCAAGGACGAACGTGACGTCCCTCCTAATCATGACATATGGTATATTCAAAAAGAAGTTGGGGGCTGGTCAGACCCCATCAATGCTGGGCCTCAAATCAATTCAGATAAGAACGAGTACTATATCTCTTTCACAGAAGATGGAAGCATGTACTTTTCATCAAATAAGGACACTGACTCGGACAGTAACTTTGATATTTACAGGGCACAAGCCACGGAAGACGGCTGGGAAGAACCGGTTAGGCTGAGTGACGCGATAAACACAGATGCTTACGAGGCTGATGCTTTTATAGCACCTGACGAATCCTACCTTATTTTTACTTCCAGAGGAAGAGAAGATGGTGCAGGTAGTATAGATCTATACATCAGTTTCAAGGATGAGGATGGTAATTGGCTCCCCTCTAAAAATCTTGGTAGGCCTATAAACTCCAGAGGTCCAGACTATTGTCCTTTCGTCACGAAAGATGGCAAATACCTCTTTTATACCAGTTATAATGATATCTATTGGGTGAGCACTAAGGTGCTTGAACAAATGCGATAATCTAAAAGCTATGAAAAACACAAAGTATATTCTCTTAGTTATTGGTATTCTTGGCATGGCCGCGGGTGTGTATGCTATTGCAACAGGCAAAGGCCCCAGTGAATACCTGTTAGGGTTGATCTGTGGAGCTAGCCTGGTATTCGGTTACACTGAACTGAGTAAACAGGCAAATTCTACAAGTGAATGATCACTTAAATACAGCAATAACTATCAAAAGTTTCTTGGGAATTCCGGCTATCATTGCTTTTGTAATTAAAGGTCATGAATAGCAGCAGTGTTGAAAAATCAATTGCCTATATCGAGGCAAACCTTCAAAACCCCTTGTCATTGGAAACCGTAGCAGATGCTGCATGCCTTTCCAAGTATCACTTTTCCAGAGCCTTTAAATCAGCTACTGGCGATAAGGTAGGCGACTATATCCGAAGACGAAGGATAACGCAAGCCGCATATGACCTGATCAACTCAACTGAGAAGATTGGTCAAATTGCTATTGACTATCAGTTCGACTCCCAGGAGTCTTTTACACGATCGTTTAAAGGAGTCTTCGGACTTACTCCTAATGAATATCGAAAGAATGGTGTCAACATATTGGCACATAGACGCAGCAGCCTCTCTGCTGAAAGAATTGAGCATCTTCAGCAGAACGTTTCTTTAGAACCTACCATAATTACAGAACCACAACGTAGTCTTGTAGGGATACACTGCCAAACTTCTTCAGTACAGAACAACGTCCCTATGCTTTGGCAGGTATTTATGAGAAGACAACATGAAATTGACAATAGTTTAGATAATGGTCAATTTGGGGTCAGCGGCTATAAAGACTTTGACCCAACTCAATTCTCAACAAACACCATGATTGATAAATGGGCAGCTATTGAGGTGAGTGCAGTGGAGACAATACCTGAATACATGGTGGCATATGAACTCTCTGGTGGCACCTATGCACGTTTTAGCCACCGAGGCGGAAAGCGTAATGTGCAGATGAGCTTCGAATATATCTATAGTACTTGGCTACCCAATTCTATTTATGAAATAGACAATCGGGACCACTTTGAGTATTATCCTAAAGACTATAAAGGGCCTGAAAATCTAGCGTCAGAATTGTTTATCTTTCTTCCGATCAAACTGAAAAACAGCGCTCGATGAAAGAGGTTATAGAAGATGAAGAATTCATAAGTATAGACTTTTCATCTCAGAAGTTTCAACATGCTGATTATGAATACTGTGATTTTGTAGGTTGTAGTTTTTCGAATGTTGACCTCTCCAACCTTAGTTTTCTGGAGTGCAATTTCAAAGACTGTGACCTTAGCTCAGTGAAGATACTTTCCACCAGTTTTAAAACCGTAAGCTTTAAGGGCTGTAAGTTACTGGGGCTTCATTTTGATCGTTGCAACTCATTCTTACTCGAAATGCGCTTTGAGCATTGTCAACTTGACCTCTCCTCCTTTTATCAACTTTCGCTCAAAAAAACCTTATTCCAAAGCTGTAGCCTTAAAGAGGTGGACTTTGTAGAATCGGACCTAACTCAAGCCCAATTTGATGACTCCGACCTATCAGGTGCTGTTTTTGAAAACACTAACCTCACCAAGGCAGATTTTCGTACAGCATCAGATTATAATTTGGATCCGACTTTGAATAAGATGAGTAAAGCGAAGTTCTCACTAACTGGTTTGCCTGGTCTTCTCAATAAATACGATATCCACATTGAATAATTGAATTTTTCTGCCTCCTATTTAGTTTTATCATAGCAGGTTTGATAAGACAATATCATGGCAAAGAACTTTACCAAATTCGCTTTTACGGATAGCGTAAAAGCAGAACAAGAAGCCAGAGGATCCAGAACCTCTTACGCTCGAATGGAAGAAAAGGATCAGTACAAGCTTTCTTTTAGAGAAACAACTTTCATAAACCAACAACACGGATTCTATGTGTCAACCGTGGGAGAAAGCGGATGGCCATATGTTCAATTTAGAGGCGGACCGACAGGATTCCTGAAAACTATTGATTCTCAAGCTCTGGCTTACGCTGACTTCAGCGGCAATATGCAGTACATTAGTACAGGAAACCTGAAAGCTTCCAAAAAAGCCATGTTGTTCCTAATGGATTATTCCACCAGAACACGGTTGAAAATCTGGGCAGAGACTGAGATTCTTGAACCGGAACATAATCCTGATCTTTTGGAAATACTGACTGATCCAAACTACAAAGCCAAGGTAGAACGGATCATTGTTTTCCATATCAAAGGTTTTGACTGGAACTGCCCTCAGCACATTACTCCCAAGTTTACTATTGATCAAATGAAAGACTTAGTAAAGCAACATCCAGACCTACTGGAAGAACTCAATAAAGCTGCCCAAGTATGATCATATTAAAGTACCCCGAGGGTTCCAAAGAACTGATGGACTGGAAATCTAGGCTTGCAAGTATGACGGTACCACACCTACTTATTGAGCACTCAAATGAGCAACCATCAATCCAAGAAAATAATAAGGCAGAAATTGTCGGAGCAGAGTCTATCGACTTATTCCTAGGTCAATATGAAAGGGATTTGAGGTCATGGAATCAAGACCGATGTGACAAGTGGTTCTTTGACGAGAAAGACTAGTCTTTCAATGTCACTTCTACATCCTCAAGTACAATTCTTGAGAGTTCTTTCAGCTTATCGGCATTATACAATTGGTCGTATTCCTCTAAGGCATTGGCCGTATATACGCCTCCTGAATAGTTGACATAATCGGCAAACCTGATGCCATTAACAACACGTTGGTTATAAGCCGCACGAAACCTAAACCCACCTTTTGTATAACCTAGATAATCCATAAAACCAGTTTCTCTATTGAACCAGTAATAGAATACATTATCGGGGCTATCGCCTGAACCCTCTCCTTCAAAAGTGACCTTAACCTTGTCATAAAGTTTTCCTTTGATCTTTATTTCTCCTTCATACTGTTTAATCACAGCCCCATCATTTAACTTATAAGGCAGCAATGCGAAGTATGAAACTGAGTTGACATCTTCAAATGCTCTACTCAGTTGTCTCTTTGACTTACCTGAATCTTCACCGTTGACGTATCTTTTGAAAACGCCATTATCCAGCTCGTCTTTAATAGAATCACCATTTTCCGAGAAAGTTCGGCTATAGTAGAATCCTTTGTCATTTTGATCTACAAAGTGCCGCTTACCTCTAAAGGTGAATGACACTTCTGATTTCATAAAATGTTCTCCTCCGCTGATTTCGATGGCTCTATCAACTATTTGTTGTGCTTTGTCATCGGACTGAGCACTGAGCTGAATAAATGAAAAAATCAGGGTAAGACTCAAGAAAGCGGTTTTGGTCAAGTTCATTTCTTTATGTTATCCAGTAGCGAACATCTCTCCCAAAGATATAATTCAATTGTATTCCGCCATACTCGATTTCTGGTCGTCAACAAGACAAACGCCAGACCCGTTACTAAGTCTGGCGTTCTAGGCGCGGATGTCAGTCTATTAGCCTCCCAAGTATTTTATCAATACATGTTTGGCCCCAACCAGAGAAGACTATTTCATCCTGCCCATAATCAAAACTGCTTTAGAAATGTCAATTTCGCTATAAACTGTTGCTCCTCGAATGGGTTTTCCAAGCCACTGATTTGCGTATTATTAAATACCAAATAAATAAACGACAGAGGCTGATACTCCCAACTCAATCTCACATTCCACCTGCCCTGCTCATCAAAAGTGTTGTACTGATAGAATGTCGATAACTGCAGTCTCGGGTTGGCCGCAAATCTGGCGCCTACCGTGCTCAAGTGCGTCTCAAGGTTCTCCTCTGCCTCTCCCAAGTTTCGAAGTCTGTTGTATTCATAATCAAAAGTGAAGGCTACATGCGGATCAGGTGCAATGCGGATTCCAGAGTTTATCGTTTGCCGTCTTCCATTATAGAACTCTCCCCATTCATAGCCGCCACTCACTGACCATTTCTTTGATTGGTCAGTATTAAAACGTACCTCATGTCTTGTGTAGAAGTAATCATCTTGACCTATTTGAATACCTAGGGGTGCAAAATTAAAATTGATATTCTGCCAGGTTGGGAATATGGAATAGGACAGAAAACTACCATCTGTAAAGAAAATCCATACCGGAAACAGCCAAAGATTTGCTTGTTGGAAACTACTCGGATCACTTGCATCATGATAGTAGTTCACAAATAGCCCGGGATCCCACCGCCTGATCCAGGGTAATTTCTTAGGCCTCAAAATCCAATAGCCACCAGGGTTGTGTCGAATCACATTCGTTTGTCTCACAAAACCCATTGCAGGATTATAGTTTTGTGTGGTCATTTCAGTCACCCAACCCCAATATGAATTATTAGCGGATCGACCTGCGAAGATACGCCCAGCAAAGCCTGCCTTACTCAATTCATGATCTATGGAGGCACTTGCCAGATAGTTTATGGACCATATACTTGATGGCCTTATCAATCCGTCTATGGTAATGGTGCTGTTGTTCTGACGGCTTAAGGCCAGGGAATTAGAAGGCTCATCTAGTCGATGAGTGAACATAACGCCAATGTTATTCTCTCTTCCATAATTCTTCAAATAGCGCGCCACAGCAAAGTTGGCCGCAGGCGAACTGCTTGTCTCGGCCTGACGCATGTACAGACCAGCGATCGCCTTTTTCTCGTCCCTGAGTGTAAAGCGCATGCCTGCATCTATCGGTGCAGTGGCCGAATTGAAGTTTCCCTGAAGGCCAATTCTTCTACTAAAAAATGGCCTGATAGAAGTTTGTCTTCCGCCTGCCCATATGCCAGAGTTTTCCAGAAAAAACTGCCGTCTCTCTGGAAAGAAAATATTGAAACGTTCCAGGTTATTGACAGCTCTATCAACATCTGCCTGAGCAAAATCTGTATTGAATGTCAAGTCCACTACAGTATTTGGGTTAACTGCCCATTTTACATCACCTCCAAATTTAATTTCACCTTCAGACGGACTTTCACCTGTATTCTGTTCTTCATATTGATAAAGGGTGTAGGGTTCAATCCTCACATTGGCACTGGGCGTAGGCAACTCAAGGCCCGTTAATTTGGCCGCATAAGTCATCCTATATGGCGAAAAGGATTGTGGAATAGCCGGAAAAACTGTTTGTTCATACTCTCTCCGGGCCAAACGATTAAAAGTGATACCCCAAGCGACCTCTTGTCCGTTAGCAGCATCATACCTCAGTGATTTAAACGGTATGGCGAACTCGGCATAGTAACCATCTTCCGTTTGGCTGGTTCTCACTGTCCAAAGTGCATTCCAGTCATTGTCGGTTACCTGATCATTAAAGTTTTGCAAGTCCCTCTGGTTACCGAATGGAGTTGTTTGAAATGAAACGGCAAACTGTTTGAGGTTCTGAGGGTCTAGTTGTACAGCGAATATGTCATTTTCATTCCAGCTAAAGTCTCTTCTTAAGTCCTGTACTCTTATCCCCTTTCTACCCAATGAGTCCTGACAAAAAGCTCCTATGTATAAGTTTTTCTCATCGAACAAGACGCGCACTGTTGTTCGAAATTTGTAATCCCCTCCCTGGCGTGGTTCCATCTTAAAGAAATCTGTGATTGGGCTTGCCCGTTGCCAGTCAGCCTCGTTCAACAATCCATCAACCTTGATAGCAGAAGTTGTCTTAATGGCTCTTATTTCCAGCGGGATCTCGGGAGGCGGAAAATTACCCTCATTGTTCTGAGCCAGAGCTGTGACAGTTCCTAGGACGAAAATATTCAACAGTATAAAAAGTCGTCTCATTTTAAGCGAATGGAATAAGCTGTTTTTTCCTCTCCATCATTAATCCTCCTATTACCATTAGCATAGAAAGGACTATCAGGACAAATAGTGGAATAAATGCATCCTTAGGATCTGACATCGTCTCATGCTCAAACTTTGGTAACCGGGATAAATCACCCAGGTTTAGCATATTGTTGTCAAAGACATATGGCAAGAAATAGGTTCTCCACTCAATACTGAAGTCCTTTACCTCCGACTTGAAATGGTTATAATCAACTGAAGATGTTCCTGCCAGCCGCGTAGCTCCTGCTTGAAAAAGGACTGCAGGACTCAAATATCCCCAGGCGTCCACCCACTTCTGTTGCTTAGCCACTTGTTGATCAAATTTTTCAACTAATGGAGAAAGCGCTTTTTCTGCCATTTCTTGACTGGCAAAGAAACCCTGCCAATAAGCGTAAGCATTCTCACCTTCATTTCTTATTAGCTCTGGGTGGTTTCTCAAATATTCATCTAGTACCTTATCTTGTTGATCCTTTAATTCCTTCTTGGTACTTCTTATCTCATTGAGTAAAGTCACACGAGAAGGCATTGGATAAACTGTACTGGCAGTCTGGTTAATAATTGTAGGAACCAACAGCACCAGTACAATCCACAGCGAAAGGAGTGACACTGCATTTCGAGCAGAAGAATACCCTAGGACATTCATTAGAAAAGAAAGTGCAAACCAAAAGGCTAAATAGCCATGAATGAGAAAGAAGTATCTGAACAGACTACTTTGAAATCCAATGCCAATCCACCAGATAACAGCTATCAAAACTATGGTGAGGATAATGGCCAAAGTATAGTAACGAATAACGAAGCGTTGGAGTAGCCAAAAATTGATCTTTACAGGATTCGAAGCCAAGAGCTTCAATCTTCCAGACTCCAGTTCTTCTGTCCGTAAATTATAGGTAAAAGCAATGATCAGAAGAGGAACCAGATAACCTATGACAAATGTCAGATCGAATTTCCCGAACAGTAGTTGGACTGGGTTGTTTAGCTCGTTATAGCTCAATGTTGCTAGGTCCTGGCGAGAAGATATGGCTAGTTGGTGTGTATATAAATCGCTTTGTCCAATCGACAACATACTCATTTCACTGGCAGGCATAGTGGCCAGACTTCCCGTGGCCATGGAATAGTTCATTGGAGAAAGTCTGAATGCATTTGGGTGCTCCTTACCCTGGTCTAGGGCCTGAGCGGCCTCAAAAACCCTTTGTTCTTTTTCAACTTGGCCTTTAATTGCCTTATCCTGGTCAGCCTGTCTTCTATAAAAATGATTTTTACCATTATGACCAGCATAAAAGCAAAGTACAATCAGTGTTAAAACCAAAGACAAAATCCAGCGGTTTCGGCTCATTAATTTGACCTCTTGTCCCAAGTTCTGCCTAAACATCTTAGATACGAGTTGATGAGTAATAGACAAAACTGAATGAAGCAATCAACCAACCCGTAAGAATCAAAAGGTCGCTCATTCCGGATCGCATGACGGTTCCAAAATCAGGTGCTTCAAAATGAAAATCAGGCACTTCTGATAATAGGGAAGCATCTGCTTGATAGCCCCATTCTCCCAACTTAGAATTCTCAGCAAAATTTGTATTCAACACCCTTTGCATCTCCACTCGGTGTTTCTCTGCCACATCAGCAAAGTTCCAGTGTGTAGTATAATCTGTATTCGCCAATGACATGGAAATAAAGCGGGTAGGTAAAAAGGGCGAAAGAAAGGCTAAATTCTTGTAAACCTGAGTTTGCTTAACATGAACCTCTTTCAGCAGTTCGTTATGCTTGTAATATATTTCAGCTTCATGTTCCTCTCCTTTTTGCATTCTAAACGCATCGAAATTGAAGGGCAAATCCTGCAGATTGCTAACCTGATAGGCTGCTAAAGTTTCTTCTTCTAATTTTTTTGAGGCCTCATTCCACGGATCGTGTCCGTCAATACCTGCTTTCTTGTCTATGGCAACTGCCTCTTCAAACTCCTGTCTTGTTGGGTAAGGGTACTTTTCATTGGTGTAGCTGCTGGCGATCTTTGGGACCGCCAGGCAGCTTACAATCCAAACTACTATGAGTGTAACTAGAGAAATACCCGACTTAGCCGAAAATGAGGAAACGACCAAGGTGATACTATTAATGATGGCAAAATACATCATATACACCAACCACATCATAAGCAGAAATTTCCAACTGAAATTGACAATCATAACTGAGGCCAGAAGGAAAAGTATTGTAGTTAAAAAGGCTATGGGCAGGTAATTACCCAACCATTTGCCCAAAACGAGTTTCAAACCACTGACCCCTTGGGCCTTGATTATCCTAATCGTTCCATTTTCTTTTTCTTTAGTAATCGACTGATGCCCTAAGGCAATAATGACCAGTGGCATTATGAACAGTAGCAGAAAGTCTGGGGTCAAGTCCCCAAAACGTGATAGTCCAGTTTGATCCGCTGCAGCAACATTATCTGCCTCGTTTCGAGTGTGCGCTTCCAAGAAAATTGATACTCCGGTGTACTTTTCAACACCCGGGTCGATTAGAGACAGCGGAAACTGCGGTTTAAAAGCAAATGTACCATAGTGTGCGGCACTGTGAGGGTTAGTGGCACCCTGTGCCAACCAAAGCGTTCGAGCGTTCTGCTCTGCTTCTTCGCGCTGAATATGCTTCTCATGCCACTGTTTCTGACTCACAAAAAGAGCAACCACACTGAGCAGAATAACTATTCCAAAGATCCATTTAAACTGACCCGACCGGAACATTTCCGTTATTTCTTTTTTGGCTATCCTCAGAATCATCACTAGTTATTCATGTGGTTCAAATAGAGTCTCTCCAAATCACTATGGCCGATATCCTTTGTTGAAAGCTGCTCAACCAACTTGCCTGCCTTCATAATACCAATGTCTGTACCGGTCTCCTTTGCCCTAAAAAGGTCATGTGTGGCCATCAGTGTTGCCACGTTCAGTTCGCTAAGGCTTACCAAAAGCTTTGAGAATTCATTGCTAGCCTGAGGATCAAGTCCGGATGTTGGCTCATCCAAAAGCAAAACCTTTGCTTTTTTTGCCATAGCCATGGCAATGCCTACTTTTTGCCGCATTCCTTTTGAAAAGGTTCTGACCCTTTGGCGGTGCGCAGCTTCCTGAAGCCCCGCCTGCTGCAAAAAATCAATTAACTCTTCCTTTTCATACCTCTTACCCGACAATCCCACAAAGTATTCGAGGTTTTCTAAACCCGAAAGTTCCGCATAGAGGTTAAGATTCTCAGGGATGTAGGCTATCACTTCCTTGGTTTTAAGGGGTTCCTCGGCCACATCCATTTGATCCACAACTGCCTTACCCGATGTTGGGTGAATAAAGTTGAGAAATAGGTTGATGGTCGTAGATTTGCCCGCACCATTTGCCCCCAGTAAACAATAAATATCCCCCGCATCAATACTAAGGCTGAGATTATCGAGTGCACGAATGCCTGAATATTCTTTTGTTAGGTTCTGAGCGTGCAACATTTGGCTTTCATTTATGCAACAATGATGCAAGTATGAAAACCTTAGTCATTTATGCAACAATGATGCATAAATAAATTATCGAACTTGATTAACGGTAATATTGAGGTATCAATGTTCTCTTGAATGTTTTACTCCTCCTCAAGTACTACCAGTTAACCCCATATGAAATGTTGGCAAGGTTCTGACAACAAAAAAGCCCCGACAAGTCGGGGCTTTGAAAGTCATTTATGTACTTAGTATGCCATTAATTCCGCCCACCTTTTGTCTTCTCCAACTTGAGGCTCTCACCCTCCTCTACTTTCTCCTTAGACTCATCTACTAGGTCATAGCGTAATGTTCTACCCTTGAGTTTAGCCGGTAGACCATAGGCCATCCACTCTGGCATTGGTTCTCCTTTAAGGTAATGATTGAAAAATTGGGCCATTCGGATCGAAAGGTCTTTGCGGTTCTTCCTTCTCCTTAGGTTGTGCGCTTCATCGTTATACGAGACCATCCATGCCGGCTTCTGAAGCCTTCTGAGTGACATGTAGAATTCAATGCCTTGATACCAAGGCACAGCACCATCAGCATCGTTGTGCATAATGAAAAGTGGCGTTTCAATATCCGGTACTTTGAACAATGGAGAGTTTTCTATATAAAGATCAGGTCTATCCCAAAGCGTAGCTCCCAATCTACTTTGTGTTTTCTCATACTGGAACATACGGCTCATTCCACTACCCCATCTTACACCACCATAAGCAGAAGTCATATTCACAACAGGAGCACCTGCGCCTGCAGCTTTGTAAAGGTTAGTTCTGGTCACCATATGCGCCACCTGATATCCACCCCAGCTCTGACCCTGGATGGCCATATTATCTTCATCCACAAAACCCATGGCCATAACAGCCTTAGTAGCAGGAACCACGTGATTCATCGCACTTCTTCCAGGATGGCCCAATTCGTACTTAATATCCGGAACAAGTAATAGGTAGTCGTTGCTCACATAGTAAGGAATGTTGACCGTACTGGCGCTTGGCGCAGGACTTGGGTGACTATGTAATGAGTTTGACCTACGCTCATAGAAGTACACAATCATTGGGTACTTCTTATTTGGATCAAAATTCTCAGGCTTGTAGAGTATAGCCTGCATAGTTTCTCCGTCATAAGTATTATCGAACTCGATCAACTCGGCAGTACCCCAATTATAAGGAGCTTCCTGGGCACCAACATCACTCAGTTTCTTGAGACCAGACATGTCCACACCATTTGCAGCATATAACTCACCATATTCCTCATAGGTTGACTTTCTAACAAGGACACGATCGGCATCTTTCGCCTTTATTAGGCCATATATGCTCATGTCTTCCATGACGACCATTTTCGGATTGGCCGAGCCCATCATGTCTGCCGTCACAAACCCAGAGGCCTTTGTCCATTCATTGAAAGCACTTAAAGTTGCAGGCGCATCAGTAGCAATTGTTCTTGCTTCGCGATCCAAACGCTGGTATCGCATTGTGATCTTATTCTCTCGGCCATAGCCATTAGTAACATTTACAGGATTGCCTCCCTTAGGATCGAATCTCCAAATATCGTATCGATCGTACAGGAAGAAAGCCGCATCGTCATCGGCCCATCCCGGGCCACCATATTGTCTGGCAAGTGATGGTGAGTCATGCAATTCATTTGAGAAAGAAACGCTCATTCCAGCCGTCAAATTTTTGATATCCCCTGTAGCCACCGACATCATATAATAATCACCATCTTCAGGATTATGCCAGGTCAGGTAGTTTCCTCCAGGAGACAATGACGGAAATCCCTTGGCCCCTTTAATCAGCAATTCTGCTTCTCCAGTTACGGTACTCACCTTATAAAAGTCCCTTGGCATTTGAGTATCCCAGGTCATTTGAGTACGGTAAGGCTGATCGTTCATTGCCAGGACAAAGTCACGATCACTTCTATAATCAATGGTAATGGATTCTAAATCTGGACCAGCCAATTGTACAAGCTTGCCAGTTTTAGTATTTAGGACTACATCATAAGATCTATTCTTCTCTCTACCCGCCTGCAGCTTCTGCATGGGTTGAATGTAAGGATCATTGTAAGACCAAACGTCCACATCAGGGCGGTCATCCTTCAGCAAGGTGGTATCCGCTTCGTAGGCATATTCAAATGGTCTTGGAGCCGTGCCAAAATAGAGTCGTTCGCCAGACTCGGAGAACCTTATATTACTATTACCACTTACCATCCAGTTTTCTGGAATACCCGCGGAAGTTGTATCTGCCACAATACTGGCACTAGAGTTACCTGCACTCCAGTGCATTAGACTAAAGTATTTGTGGTCGTCATCTTTTTTATTAGCAGAAGCAAAGAAGGCAATTTGGTTTCCTTCTTCATCAGTAGACATTTTCTTATAATCTGTCATTCTTTCGCTCAAGGTTACTAAACCACCCGTTGCTGTATTCATCGCATGAATACCGGAAGGATTCAAGGAGTCTACCTTATCGTATTCAAAGAATAAGTGGTTTCCCTTATCGGTGAGTTTGTACTCCATTACCCATGGAATACTTTTTGACTCACCGGTTTTCAAGTTGTAGAGTACTAATTCCGTTCCTTTTGACTTAGCACGAGGGTCTTTAGGAGCTTCTGGCTCCTTTTTCTCTTCCTCTTTAGGAGTTTCTTTCTTCTTATTTCTTCTCTTCTTTTTCTTACCCTCCACTACAGGCTCCTCTTTTTCCTTGTCATCCTCTTTCTTAGCGGTCTTCTTCTTGCCTTTCAAGGGCTTCTCATGAATCCATGCCATCCACTCTTCTGATTCGCTTGGCAACTGATAGTTTTTGACTCTCGCCACTTTCTTAATATCACCAGAATTGAGGTTTATGATATAAAGTGAGTCCTTTGGCATTTTGCTGGCCGCAGTCTTCTTTAGTTTCATCGCTCTGGTATCGAGGTATGCAGGCTTAATTTCAGCGGCTACATACTGGCCATTGGCAGAAAAGGAATATCGTGAAACTCTATCTACAGTAATGGACTCATTGGTATTGAGATTTTTCAATTCCAATACAGCGTCACCCACTTGTGGATTAATACGGTAGCCTGCCCAAACGCCATCACTACTGATGTTTACAGATGTCAAGCTTTTCCAATCATCATAAACATCGTGAGTAAGCGGCTTTTTCTGTGCAAAAGCCAGAGACACTAAACACATAAGGCTCAGCGTCAAAAGGGGTTTTCTCGAAAACATAAGTCTAAATTTTGATTTAGTAACCTCACAAATATAATTGTATGGTTGTGTTTGCAAAGACTTCTTATATTGATGGCATCAGATAATTATAACCTGTGAAAGAAATGCTGAAAAAATCAATTATAACAATACTGCTTTGCCTTTTGACTTCGGTTGCCTTCGCTCAGAAGACTATCTCTCAACTGACCGAAGGAATGACTAAAAAAGAAGGATACTTTGACTACTACTGGGATGAAAAGACCGGCAAAGTTTGGTTGGAGATTGAAAATCTCGACTCAGAATTCCTTTATGTCAATTCACTTTCGGCAGGAATCGGTTCAAATGATATTGGCCTTGACAGAGGACAATTGGGAAGTACGCGCATTGTTGAATTCAGGCGTGTTGGACCAAAAGTGATGTTAGTACAGCCAAACTATTCTTATCGGGCCATTTCAGATAATGCCGATGAGGTAAATGCGGTAAAACAGGCTTTTGCCGAGTCTGTGCTACAAGGATTTAAGATAGCTGGAGAAAGTGACGGTAAGATTTTAATTGACATTACTCCAATGCTACTGAGCGATGCACACGGAGTGGCAGGTCGCTTAAGAAGTCAGGGAAGCTACCGTATGGACGCCAATCGATCGGCTATCTATCCTCCCATGCTTAAGAACTTCCCAAAAAATTCAGAATTTGAAGCCACAATTACTTTTGCAGGTACACCAACAGGTCGATTCATTAGAAGTGTAACACCTACATCTAATGCTGTGACAGTCAGAATGCACCACTCTTTTATTGAACTACCTGATGATAATTACGAGACAAGAAAGGCGGATCCCCGGTCGGGTTATGGCTCGATTCGCTATATGGACTATGCTACTCCAATTCAAGAAAACATTGTTAAGCAATACATCAGAAGACATAGATTAGAAAAGAAGAACCCTGGAGCCAGAATGAGTGACCCTGTAGAACCCATTCGTTATTATGTGGATCGAGGTGCTCCGGAGCCAATCAAATCAGCATTGATCGAGGGTGCACGTTGGTGGAATCAAGCTTATGAAGCGGCAGGCTACAGAAATGCATTTATTGTTGAAGAGATGCCAGAAGGTGCTGACCCCTTGGATGTCCGTTATAATGTTATCCAATGGGTACACCGATCGACAAGAGGTTGGTCTTATGGATCTTCAGTTACCGATCCAAGAACGGGTGAAATCATCAAGGGCCATGTGAGTTTGGGATCCTTAAGGGTTCGTCAGGATTTCCTGATAGCGCAAGGGCTTTTGACACCTTATGAAAATGGTACAACTCCTGATCCGGAGCTGTTAAAAATGGCTTTAGCACGACTCAGACAACTTTCTGCACATGAAGTGGGCCATACGATTGGGCTAATGCACAATTATGCTTCGAGCATAAATGATAGAGCTTCTGTAATGGACTATCCTCATCCAAGAATAGATTTGAAAAACGATCAAATCTCATTGGACAATGCCTATGATGTTGGTATTGGTGAGTGGGATAAGGCGGCAGTTACCTGGGGATATCAGGATTTTCCAGATAGGGTAAATGAAGAAGAAGCACTGGATAAGCTCATTGAAGATCAAATCAAAAATCAACTTTACTTCATTACAGATGCCGATTCAAGGCCTATTGGAAGTAGTCATCCTGAAGCACACCTTTGGGACAACGGAAAGAACCCAGTGGATCAGCTCAATCACTTGATGAAAGTGAGGAACAAAGTATTAGGTAACTTCTCCGAGAAG
The DNA here is from genome assembly GCA_965230105.1 of Roseivirga sp. Taxonomy (GTDB): domain Bacteria; phylum Bacteroidota; class Bacteroidia; order Cytophagales; family Cyclobacteriaceae; genus Roseivirga. Next base: position 127,267 of record CBDDKG010000014.1, read on the forward strand.
AATATCCCTGTTGGGGCGCCAATGGCCAAGCTAGAAGAAGTATTGGTACCTATGTATATGATTCATCGCTATCAGTTAGAAGGTGCGGTAAAGGTGATTGGTGGTACTTATTACAACTATAAGTTACGGGGTGACAGTCAACCAGAGCAGCGTGTGGTGCCTCGGGCAGAGCAAGATGCAGCTCTGGATGCACTTCTTAATGTTGTCAACCCTAGAAACCTGGCATTCCCTGACCACATTATTGCTATGATACCTCCACGTCCTCCAGGAAATGGCAGATCGAGAGAGACCTTTAAAGTAAGAACGGGCTTGAATTTCGACCCAGTAGCGCCCGGTGAAACTATAGCCGGAGCAGTGATGAGTTACATCTTCAATCCACAAAGGGCAACAAGGTTAGTACAGCAAAAAGCGCTTAACCAGAGTCAAATGGGCCTTACTGATGTTATCAACAAGGTATTAAATGATATTTCTGGTAGAACCTATAGTAACTATTACTACCTAGAACTAAAGCGTTCTACCGAAAAGCAATTGGTTAACGCGCTCATGAATCTATACAATAACAACAGTGCATCTTCTCAGGCTAGGGCCGAAGCCATGCTAGGTTTGAAAACCATTGCTAAGCGTATGGATACATCAAACAACGATGGCACTGCAGATGAGGCACATAAGATGTACATCACAAACCTAATTACAAGGTTCTTTGATGACCCAGGAGACCTTCAAGTACAAAGAGCTTTAACACCTCCTGATGGCTCACCGATCGGTACAGATTTACAAGATTGGTGCTCGTTTGGTACTCACAATTAGAAATCACATATCAAAAAGGCTGCTTTCTGCAGCCTTTTTATATTTTCACGTTACTTTTTACCACGTTGTTACGTCAATAGCTTATTGAATTAGACTTTATGAACGTTAGAAACATTATTGCTTTTGTATTAATCATTGCCTCATTGCTTTGCCTCTACCCTGGTTTGACCGAACCGATGCTAAGCATACGTATAGCAGCAAAGATTCCACTTATAGGTGATTTTGAATTATTTGAACGTACACAAAGTGTAATCGAAGCGATCAGATCTCTTTATGACTTCGATAATAATCTGGTGGCTACACTTATTCTGATTTTCTCAGTAGTTATCCCGGTGCTTAAGGCTGTCTTGTTGCTTATAGTCCTGGCTGCTAAGAAATGGCGATTCAGAAGACATATCTATCGATTCGTTGCAGCGATCGGTAAGTGGTCCATGGCTGATGTTTTTGTAGTAGGTGTATTCCTGGCCTATCTGGCAACTGCTTCTGAAGAGAGTATTTCAGCAGAAATATTCGAGGGGTTCTACTATTTCACAGCCTATTGTATTATTTCCATCCTTGGCATTCAGATTATGGACCTTAGAGAAATCAAAAGGACTTTAAGCACTTATACTAACTAAGGTCCAACCGATTATCATTTTCCGTTTTCGCCCAATGCGCAGCCATTATGTACCTAAAAAGGTATTAGTGATTGAATACGCTATATTCATTTAGTACTTTTTAAGCGTATTTCTTCATTTCTGTAACCAACTATACTAATGGAAGCACTTTCAATGATACCCTGGTGGGCCTGGACACTGGCAGTTCTACTTTTTATTGCCATTCGTGATATCACACAAAAGCGGAGAACAATACGTCACAACTTCCCCATAGTTGGTAACCTTCGCTACATGCTGGAGAAAATAGGCCCTGAACTCAGACAATATATTGTGGCTAATAACAGAGAAGAATTGCCATTCAACAGAAGCCAGCGTTCCTGGATTTATGCCTCATCGAAAGGGCAGAACAATTACCAAGGCTTTGGTACGGATCAGGACCAATATGCACCAGGACATATCTTCATTAAACCCAATATGATCCCTTTTGCTTTATCAGAAGATCACATTAACCGAAAAGAGGTCGATTTTATACCCTGTGCCAAGGTGATGGGAGCCTATAACCAAAGAAGAAGACCTTATAGGCCAAAATCTATCGTCAATATCTCTGCCATGAGCTACGGATCACTTTCCGCTAAGGCGGTCGAATCATTGAATAGAGGAGCCCAACAGGCAGGTTGTTATCACAATACAGGTGAGGGATCGCTCTCTAATCATCATAAGCATGGCGCTGACGTAATGTTTCATTTCGGCACGGCCTACTTTGGCGTCAGGTCTGAAGACGGGGGCTTTTCTATGGAGAAAATGGTTGATTTGGTCGAGAACTATCCTCAAATCAGAACCATTGAAATTAAACTATCGCAGGGTGCCAAGCCTGGTAAAGGAGGCGTTCTGCCTGCCTCCAAAATCACTCCTGAAATTGCGGAAATCAGAGGGATTCCATTGAATAAGGATGTGATCTCCCCTGCCTACCACAAAGCTTTTAGAAATATCCCGGAGTTATTAGAGTTTATTGAGCGTATTGCTGAAGCCACAGGACTTCCGGTAGGTATCAAATCGGCCGTTGGTAAACTTGACATGTGGGAAGAGCTTACAGACCTTATGTTATCAACAGGCAAAGGCCCGGATTTCATCACCATTGATGGTGGCGAAGGTGGAACAGGAGCTGCACCTCCAGCTTTTGCCAACCATGTATCTCTACCTTTTGTATTTGGTTTTGCACAAGTATATCAGATTTTCACACGAAAGAACTTATGCGACCGCGTGGTGTTCATTGGTTCAGGAAAGCTTGGGTTCCCTTCCAATACACTGATGGCTTTTGCCATGGGAGTTGACCTTATTCATGTGGCCAGAGAAGCAATGATGTCTATTGGGTGCATTCAGGCACAAGTTTGTCATACGAATACTTGTCCGGCAGGAATCGCCACACAGAACAAGTGGCTTCAAGGTGGTGTTGATCCTGGTCTAAAATCTTATCGATTTTATAATTATCTGAAAACACTCAGGAAGGAAATTTTGGAGATTACCCATGCTAGTGGATATGAGCATCCTTGCCAAATGACAATGAAAGATGTGGACCTGAGTATGGGAGATAATAACTATACCAATGCCCTACAAGAAGTCTATGAATACGAAAAAGTGCCTGTGCCATTTACGAGCATGAAAGCCCTGAGTGAAGACGAGCATCTTGGAGGACAAGAGATGAATGAGCCCCGGACAATGGTCTCACACTGAGACTGATGGATTATTCTGTAAATTGATCTTGCTCAAACCGATTTATATGAAGAAGTACATCTCTATCATTGCGCTCCTACTGATTACCAACAGCTGCTTCATGTTTTATGATAAGTATGATACACTATTGCTCAACGGGCTGGTATTCGATGGAGAATCCATTTCAGGGCAACCACTTGACGTTGGTATTAAGGATGGTAAAATAATCGCCATTGGCGATTTAGAAGGTCAATCTGCTTACCGTACAGTAATGCTGAACGGGAACGAAATCATCAGCCCTGGCTTTATTGACGTGCATGCGCATATTGAGAGAATAATGCGTATGCCTGATGCTACAAGCTTTATTAGGCAAGGTGTAACAACAGTCTTAGCAGGACCTGATGGCAGAGGTCCTTCCCCTATGGGAGAATATCTCGATAGTCTTGAAACTTATGACATAGGTATTAATACCGCATGGCTCGTTGGGCATAATACCATTAGAAGAAAAGTGATGGGCACAGAGAATCGTGCCCCCTCCAGCGATGAGCTTCAAGCCATGAAGGACCTTGTGAAAGAGGCCATGGACAACGGTGCTTATGGCATCTCTACAGGCCTAAAATATGTACCGGGTTCATTCTCTTCACTCGAAGAGGTTATTGAATTATCTAAAGTAGCAGCCGCGCAAGGAGGTATTTATACATCTCACCTAAGGGAAGAAGGGCTTGGATTGATTGAAGGTGTGAAGGAAGCACTGGTCATTGGAAGGGAAGCCAATATTCCAATAGTTCTAACGCATCATAAGGCCATAGGAAAGCCCATGTGGGGAGCCAGTACCAAGACCTTAGCCATGGTGGACTCGGCAAGAAAAGTCGGCATTGATGTCATGATGGATCAGTACCCCTATACTGCAAGCTCTACAGGCCTTTCCGTATTGATTCCAACCTGGGCGATGGCTGGAGGGCAGGAAGAATTCAAGAAGAGAGTCAACGATCCTGATACTAGGAAGCGCATTCATAAAGAGATCATGTTCAATATTGAGAATGATCGTGGTGGAGCCGACTTAAATGTGGTGCAGTTTGCCAATGTCAGTTGGAAACCCGATTTAAATGGAAAAACCCTCAAAGACTGGGCTATTGAAAAAGGTCTCGATCCTTCTTTCAGTGTTGGTGCCGACCTCGTCATAGAAGGTCAGCTCAATGGAGGAGCCCAGTGTATCTTCCATGCAATCGGAGAAGAGGACGTCCAGCGCATTATGCAACATCCACTAGCCATGGTAGCATCAGATGGAGGTTTGGTTGAACCAGGAAGAGGACACCCTCACCCTAGAAGTTATGGCACCTTCCCAAGAGTATTGGGTTATTATGTGAGAGAAAAGAGAACAATCAGTTTAGAACTTGCATTAAGAAAGATGACCTCTCTACCAGCTGAAAGATTGGGGTTTGAGGATAGAGGTTGGATAAAGGAAGGAATGAATGCTGACATCACCATTTTCCACCCTGGATTTATTGAAGAAAGAGGGACGTTTGAAGATCCGCATCACTACCCGGAGGGTATTTCTATGGTATTTGTGAATGGTAAACTCACTTACAATGTAGGTTTAAGTGAGCCTCAATTTGGAGGTAAAGTGCTAAGAAAAGGAGGTGATTAGTTAGTCTCCTATGAATTTATTCTGAGAAGTTACCATTATTGTAATGGACTCTTGGTTAGCATCAGTAATAACAAAACTTAGTAGAGCATTTCCTTCGAGGTCCAGGATACTGACTTCATTTCTTTCATCATTGAAATTCCACCGCCCCTCCTGTAGATAGTGGCCGTCATTGCTCGCTAAGACCAGATAATCACAAGTAAAGTCAGCACGAAATTCAAAAACTTGCCTAAATCTACTGGCGGGGAAAGATTGACTTTGACAACCACGGTAAACACCGTCACCGTCCTCATATGAATTTGTCCAGCACCCCACTAGGGCACTTTCCTCTAAAGATTCGATCGATAATCCAACCTCATCTTCACAGGAAAATGATCCGCCCGCAATGATCAGGATTAAGAAGATGTACTTTATAGTTTTCATGAATTTGGTTGGCCTTCTCACCTTTGACCACACAAATGCTAAAATGGTTGTAACTTGAATCAGTCAATTTAGTCTACAAAACCATGAAGAGATTTTTGATTCTTTTACTCACTGTCTTACCACTTGCGCTTACTGCCCAGTCGAAAGAGGCAATAGCGGATGAAAAACTTCAGGCCTTTGTTGAAAGAACAAAGGTTCCGGGATTGAGTATTTCTATTTCGCAAAAAGGAGAACTGGTCTACTCAAAAGGCTTTGGTTATGCCGATCGTGAAAAGAAGATTCCGGTTGATCCATCAAAGTCTTTGTTCCGCATTGGGAGTGTATCAAAGACCCTTACCGCAGCTGGTCTTGCCAAACTCTATGAAGATGGAAAAGTTGACCTGGACGCACCCATTAAAAAGTATGTGCCAGCATGGCCAGACAAAGGTGAAACCATAACGTTGCGACTGCTTGCAGGACACCTGGCCGGCATCAGGCACTATCGGGGTGCAGAATTCATGAGTCGGGTGAAATACGAAGATGTAGTTGATGGGCTGGTGATATTCATCAACGACCCACTCATTAATAAACCAGGAACCGAATACTCCTACTCATCTTATGGCTGGAACCTGATTTCTGCTGCCATGGAAAACGCTGCAGCTCCCCAAGCCAGCTTTCTCACCAGTAAAAACTTCTTGTCGATTATGCAACAAGAAGTCTTTGATGCCATCGGTATGAAAAACACAGTGCCTGATCATGCAGACAGAGCGGTAGCCAACAGAACACAATTCTACCAGAAGAGAAATGGTGAGGCTGTCATTGCACCCTATGTAGACAATAGTTATAAATGGGCCGGTGGCGGCTTTATTGGCACTACCGAAGACCTATGCAAATTTGGTCAGGCACATATGAAAGCTGGCTATTTGAAACAGTCCACTTTAGATGAGTGGATGACCTCTCAGACAACCACTGACGGTAAAGAAACCAATTATGGGATTGGTTGGAGAACCCTAAAACAACCAAGCGGCAATACATTCTATGGACATAGTGGTGGTTCTGTAGGAGGAGTCACTTTTTTCATGATACATCCAGAGACAGAGACTGTGCTCGCCATTGTCGGTAATATGGATCCACTTCGCTATGGTAGTTTACACTTTGAACTCATGGAGCTTTTCATAAAGTAAGCTGACCGACAAGTCATAATGCAAGCTGACCCATATGAGCTCCTTATGTGACTTAAGTCACATAAGGATAAATGCTTATTCCTGAACTTCATCATATGAAAAGTAAAATCATCAAGTTTTTGATGGTATGCCTGATCTGTTCGGGCATCATTTTCGGTATTTCAGTTTTGATAGAAATCTTAAAGTAAAAAGCGATGAAAAAGAATATGGGATCCATTGATAGAATTGTGAGACTGGTCATTGTAGCGGCATTGGTGGCACTATATGCCACTGGAACTGTGACAAGTCTCTGGGCCACGGTCGCCCTTGTTGCTGCAGGTATTTTCACATTGACAAGCTTAACGGGCTTCTGTCCCATTTATGCCATTTTTGGTCTTAAAACATGTAAAGTAACTTCCTAACAAAGGAGCCATACAGGAGTGTGGCTTTTTTTTTAAAAAAAATAACTAATATATTAGTTGTGTATTTAATTAATTAGTTAAACAACCCACTATGAAAAAACTATCACTGTTATTGATTATTGCTTTAATCGTTTCGTGTGAAGATGCTGAAATGTTTGTAGAACCAGAAGGCAACGATTATGAAGTCGGTTCGACAATTCACGAAAAGCCTTCAGATGACAAGGTATTTTTAGTTGTAGAGCAAGACCCCTCCTTCCCTGGCGGCATGAAAGCCTACAATAAATACCTATTAACGAACCTCAAGTATCCACAAGAAGCAAGAGCGAAAGGCATTGAAGGAAATGTCTATATCAGCTTTATTGTAGATACAGATGGGTCTCTGAGCGATTTTGAATTACTTAAGAACCCAGGTAGTGGACTAGGCGCAGAAGCACTTAGGGTTTATATGGATGGACCTAATTGGATACCAGGCATGCAAAGAAATCAAGCAGTCAAAACACGCCTTACAGCCAGAGTAGCATTTAGGTTAGACGATGAAAATTTGAAATCTATTCACGTCCAAGAACCTAATAAGGAAGAGGAAGAAATATTAGTTTTCGAAACAGAAGGAAACAATTGAGTCCAAAGGTCGGTCAAAATATTCGGGCAAGCCTTTTGATAGGGCTTGCCATTTTTATAGCCAATTGTTCTGGAGTAAATACAAATATGCCCGTTTGGCATAGCCCTCGGCTAGAAGGTAATACCAGCCAAGAGTCCACTATTCACAATGAAAGGAAACTTGAAAAAGTATATGCTATTGTAAATAAAGAGCCAACTTATCCTGGTGGAACAAAGGCCTGGTTTGAACATCTCCGCAAGAACATGCGCTATCCAGGTACTCAAAAACTTAAGGGTAAAGTCGTATTAGCCTTCGATGTGACAAGCAATGGAGAAATAGTGAATATTAGAGTTCTTAAAAGCTTCAATTCTGCCTATAGCCAAGAAGCGGTGCGATTACTCACAATTGCAGATAAATGGCATCCCGCACTCTATCAAGGTGAAGTAGTGAATGCCAGCTCTCAAGTTAGAATAAACTTCTAATAAGACCCTCCTGAATCAAAACTAGCCTTTAAGCTTGGCTTCTTCCATTTCCTTCAGTTTTCTCCTGAGAATCTTACCAACATTAGACTTTGGCAATTCATCAACAAACTCGATATACTTAGGCTTCTTATATCCAGTTAACTCTTCTTCGCAAAAGGCTCTGAGTTCTTCCTCAGTCAAAGAAGAGTCACCTTTAACAACAAAAGCCTTTACACATTCTGACGACTTTTTATCAGGAATACCGATTACAGCCACCTCCAGCACCTTTTCATGATCGGCAATAACGTTTTCTACTTCATTCGGAAACACATTGAAGCCTGATACATTAATCATATCTTTCTTACGATCGACAATCTTGAAGAATCCATCGACATCCATTTGGCCAATATCTCCAGTACGGAACCATCCTCCTTCAAAGAAGACATCTGAGTTGTCCTTCTTCCAATAACCGCTCATTACTTGTGGACCTTTAATACAGATCTCGCCTACCTCACCTTGTGGTAAGTGATTCCCCTCATCATCGCAAATAGATAATTCTGTTGAAGAGATAGGCAGGCCAATAGTGCCCATCCGGTGGCTTCCATCCAGCGGATTGCAACTGGCCACCGGTGATGTCTCTGAAAGACCATAGCCTTCGACCAATGGAGAGTTTGTTTGTTCCTCCCACTTCTTGGCCACAAAGTCTTGCACAGCCATACCTCCACCTATAGCTCCCTTTAAATGACTCCAATCCACCTCACCAAAGTTTGGTTGGTTCAGAAGACCGTTAAAAAGTGTATTGACACCCGTGAACAGCGTAAAAGGATGTTTCTTCAATTCCTTAATAAAACCAGGCATGTCCCGAGGATTGGTAATCAAAACATTTTTAGCTCCAATATGCATCATAAAAGTACAGTTGACATTCAAAGCAAAAATGTGGTAGAGTGGAATAGCCGTAATCATTAATTCAGTTTGCCCTTCTTGCAGCAACGGGGTAAACCAATTGTTAATGGCAAAAGTATGGGCCACTACATTACTGTGAGACAAAGTAGCACCCTTCGATACTCCCGTAGTTCCTCCGGTATATTGTAAAAATGCCGTATCTGTAGATAGAACTTCGGGCTTGGTGTACTTCATTCTCGCCCCTTTCTTCATTACCGAATTGAATTTCTTAGCAGTGGGTAAAGAATAAGCAGGTACCATTTTCTTCACATTCTTCACCACAAAGTTCACCAACTTGCCTTTCAAGCCACCTAACAAATCACCCAACTCGGTGATGATCACATGTTCAATTTTGGTCTTGTGAAGTATCTCCTGAAGACTATGCGCAAAGTTGGCAATGATAACGATCGCTTTGACTTCAGCATCATTGAACTGATGCTCCATTTCTCGCGGTGTATATAGCGGATTTGTGTTCACTACTATACAGCCTGCCTTTAGGGCACCAATCAATACAATAGGATATTGTAGACAATTAGGCATTTGAATAGCAATACGATCTCCCTTCTGAACTTTGACTTCATTTTGAAGATATGCCGCGAAGAAATCTGATTGAAGGTTGATTTCCTGAAAGGTCAGGACCTTGCCCATGTTTTCAAAGGCCTCTCGGCTGCCGAAGCTTTTGAAAGCCTGGTTGAAAAGTTCAAGTAAGTTTTCCGGTCTGTCTTCTGAAATTTCTGCCGTTATACCCGCGGGGTAATTGGCGATCCATGGGTGAGTACTCATTCAATAAAATTTGGCTAACACCAAATATAAGAGAAATGTAGTTTCATCAATTTAATATCTTAACTCACTTACTCCTTCTCAGGGCTTGAGCCGCCCGGGCGTTCATTTCAAAATCAAAATCTGACACTTGACTATCAATCTTTCCCATGATTGAGGTGATATCAGCATAAACATCACCCAGATGTTTGTAATTGCTTTGTACCTGAGGATTCCCTTCATTTAAACCTCTTTCCTGACACCAGACCAGATAATCATCGGCATAATCATAACCTTCCAATTCTCTAAGTACTAAACAGAGGTTAAGCAGCGGATAGTTGTTTCTAAAATCGTCATACTCATCATCAACGAAGAGGTGAAATTCTTTTCCTCCGAATTTAAAATCTACCCTTGGGTAATATTGTTGATCACCCAAAACCTGACTTCTATTGATTTTGATGTACACCTTATGGGTAATGTAGATATCATTTAGCGCGACTATTTCAGGATAGCTAGAATCCATAACACAATCTATTTCATCTATAATAGGAAAGCAAGCTTAAGGATTACTCATAGTGACAAGGCAGACCGCATGGTTCCATGTGTTCCGAGAATTCGGGATCGAACCGTGGTTCTCATTCTGAAAGAAGTCTACAAAAAAAGGAAACCGAAATGGTTTCCTTTTTGAGATGCTGTAGGAGAAGGATTACTCGTACCCACATGCATGCCGCACGTCCCCTCATGAATCTTCGCTGCGCTCGATTTCGAACCAAGGTTCTCATCCGTGGAAAGTCTACAAAAAAAGGAAACCGAAATGGTTTCCTTTTTGAGATGCTGTAGGAGAAGGATTCGAACCTCCACGGAGTAATTAGGCCGATTGGCTTTATTTCAGAACCTCCACCCTCGAGAAAGGAGGGCACGGCTGCCTGTTTCGTCACCCTACAGTGTTTCTCAACATTGAGTGTCTGATTGCAAGACACTCATTATTGATACTAATCATACTAAAACGTTATGCTGTAGGAGAAGGACTCGAACCTTCACGGAGAGATTAGCCTTACTTAGGTAGTTTAATTTATCTCTTTTTCTCCACCCCCGGGAAAGGAGGGCACGGCTGCCTATTTCGTCATCCTACAGTGTGTCAATTCAACGTGTTTCGCGTTTGAAACTGTTTCAAAGGTAATAGATCTAACGGTTTTGATATAATATCATTAATGAATTGATCTAACTTTTACAGATTAATTAATTAATCATTAGTTTTGATAAAAATATCATAATTTAGATAGTCAAGCATGCCCGATAATTACGAAATCGATAACGTAGACCTAAAGATTCTCTCGCTATTACAACACAATGCGAAGAAACCATATACAGAAATAGCCAAACAAGCCTACGTCTCAAGCGGCACTGTACATGTAAGAATGAATAAACTTGAAAAAATGGGGGTGGTTAAAGGGGCTTCACTCGATTTAAATTTGACTGCCCTTGGCTATACAGTTGGTTCGTTTCTGGGGGTTTTTCTTTCCAAGAGCTCCTTATATGATAAGGTAGCAGAACAGCTAGCTAAAATACCAGAGATTACCTCCATTCATTACACCACTGGTAACTACAGTATGTTTGTGAAAATTTATGCCAAGAGCACAGATCACTTAAAGGACATACTGCACGACAAAATTCAAAAAGTCAGCGGCATCGAACGTACCGAAACTTTTGTAATCTTAGAAGAGACATTGAGTAGAAGTATCGAGCTCAAAGGCTAGTACGGTTAGCCGCTTCAATAAACATTTTCTATATCCCATTTATAAAAAAGAAAGTCTGAAACCTTTCATTCCAGTTTTAGGTTGTACCTTTGTATTTGAAATCATTCTAAATAAGATTTGATGAGCAATGACGACCAGATTTTAGAAGAATTCACCTCGAAAGAGTATGAATTTGGCTGGACTGTAGACCTAGAAGCAGATGAAGCTCCCAAAGGGCTCAATGAAGATATTGTTAGGTTCATTTCCGCTAAGAAGGAAGAGCCAGAATGGTTGCTTGAATGGCGACTTGAGGCCTTTAGGACTTGGCAAAAAATGACAGAGCCAGACTGGCCTAATGTTGATTATCCGAAAGTCGACTATCAAGACCTTATCTACTATTCGGCTCCCAAGCAAAAGGTGAAACCAAAGTCGTTAGACGAAGTTGATCCCGAGCTACTGGCAACTTTCGAAAAGCTTGGTATTTCGCTAACAGAGCAAAAGAGACTCACTGGTGTAGCAGTAGATGCAGTGATCGACTCCGTATCTGTTGCCACTACATTTAAAGATACACTGGGTAAACTTGGTATTATTTTCTGTTCATTTTCCGAGGCAGTAAAAGAGCATCCAGAACTAGTCAGAAAACATATGGGTACAGTAGTACCTACTTCCGATAACTACTTCGCTGCCTTGAATTCTGCAGTGTTTTCGGATGGGTCATTCGCTTACATTCCCAAGGGAGTAAGATGCCCAATGGAGCTTTCTACATATTTCAGAATCAATGCAGCCAATACAGGTCAGTTTGAAAGAACGCTTATTGTGGCTGATGAAGGTTCTTATGTGAGTTATTTAGAAGGCTGTACAGCACCACAACGCGATGAAAATCAATTGCATGCAGCAGTGGTTGAGATCAAAGCTGCCAAAGATGCTGAGGTAAAGTATTCAACTGTACAAAACTGGTACCCTGGAGACAAAAATGGTAATGGAGGCATTTACAATTTCGTGACCAAACGTGGTATTTGCGAAGGCGATAACTCCAAAATTTCATGGACACAGGTTGAGACAGGTTCAGCTGTTACGTGGAAATACCCTTCATGCATCCTCAAAGGAGATAATTCTCAAGGCGAGTTCTATTCAGTGGCTGTTACTAATAACTACCAACAGGCAGATACGGGTACCAAAATGATCCACATAGGGAAGAATACCAAATCGAGAATTGTTTCGAAAGGTATTTCAGCTGGTTATTCTCAGAATAGCTATCGTGGTCAGGTACAAGTAATGAAACGTGCTGAGAATGCAAGAAACTTCTCACAATGTGACTCATTATTAATGGGTGATAAATGTGGAGCACACACCTTCCCTTATATCGATATTGAAAACTCATCTGCACAAGTTGAGCATGAGGCAACGACATCGAAAATCGGTGAAGATCAAATCTTCTACTGCCAACAAAGAGGCATTGATGAAGAATCAGCGGTAGCCCTGATTGTAAATGGTTACGCGAAAGAAGTATTGAATCAATTACCAATGGAGTTTGCCGTTGAGGCACAAAAACTACTCGCATTGACCCTAGAGGGTTCAGTGGGATAATCACACTCCAATTTCAAAAGACAAAAGAAATGTTATCTATAAAGAATTTAGAGGCCAGAATCGAAGAGAAAGAAATTCTCAGAGGTATTAACCTAGAAGTAAAACCTGGAGAGATTCATGCCATAATGGGGCCCAATGGATCTGGAAAAAGTACACTCGCTTCTGTACTTGCTGGCCGTGAGGACTACGAGGTGACTTCAGGAGATGTTGACTTCCTGGGAAAAGACCTTTTGGATATGGATGCAGATGAAAGAGCACGAGAAGGCATCTTTTTGGCATTTCAATACCCTGTAGAAATCCCAGGGGTTAGCACTACTAACTTCATGAAAACCGCTATTAACCAAGTCAGAGAGCACCATGGTGAAAAACCATTGGACGCTGTTTCTTTCTTGAAGCTGATGAAGGAGAAGATGAAACTTGTTGAAATCGATCAGTCATTGCTAAGCCGATCGTTAAACGAAGGTTTCTCTGGAGGTGAAAAGAAAAGAAATGAGATTTTCCAAATGGCTATGCTTGAGCCGAAGTTGGCCATCCTCGATGAAACTGACTCGGGCCTTGACATTGATGCCCTTAAAATTGTGGCGAACGGTGTAAACGCACTTAAGTCTAAAGATAATGCGACTATTGTTGTAACTCATTACCAGAGACTACTGGATTACATTGTGCCGGATTATGTACATGTATTGTACAAAGGGCGCATCGTTAAGTCTGGTACCAAGGACTTAGCCCTTGAATTAGAGGCAAAAGGTTACGATTGGATTAAAGAAGAAGCTGACGCAACTGTTTAAGCAATGGATAAATTATCAGGTCAATCTATTTTAGATGCACTGACTGGTAGATTCGAGGCTTTTGAAAAAAGCTTAAACGGTCAAAGCAAGTCAGTCATTCATCAGGTTAGAAAAAGTGCTTTTGAGACATTAAAGGTCAATGGCTTCCCTGCGCCCAAGGATGAAGAGTACAAATTCACTAACCTTACGAGAGCTTTAGAAAAGAATATAGACTTTCAAACAAAAGGCTCTACCCCATCGATCACTATTGAGCAAATAGAAAGTGTCAAGGTTCCAAATCTCGATGCATACAACTTAGTATTTATCAATGGTGAATTTTCAGCAGAGAATTCTGATGATTTCTCAGTTGAAGGTGTAGAAGTGAATACTTTCGAGCAGGCCCTCAAAGGAGGACACCGACCATGTTGCTGATTACTTTGGTAAGCAGGCAAATTTTGAAAAAGATCCGTTTATAGCCTTAAACACAGCTTTCAGTAATAATGGTATTGTGATTAATGTAGGCGACAATATCGTTGTTGATAAGCCAATCGCACTGTACTTTGTAAGTGATAGCTCTAACGAACAACCCATTTACAACACTCGTAATATTGTCGTTGTCGGGAAGTCGGCTCAAGTGACTGTTCTTGAGAAATTCGACACCCTTGGTAAAGAGAAATCATTCACCAATGCTGTGAACGAGATTTTTGTTGCCGAAAACGCTCATGCCAAGTACTACAAGATAGAAAATGACGCTGATGCTACTTATCATATTTCAAATGTGAATGTAGCTCAGGACAGAAATAGCAATTTCACAGCTAACACTATCGCCTTAAATGGTGCCATGGTACGTAACAATCTCGACATCAAACTGAATGACGAAGGTTGTGAAGCACACATGAACGGGCTTTATGTATTGGGAGGGAAAACGCATGTTGACAATCACACCACGGTTGATCACACCATGCCAAACGCCTATTCCAATGAGCTCTACAAAGGCATTATGGACGACAAGTCAAAAGGAGTTTTCAATGGTAAAATCTTTGTAAGGAAAGACGCACAGAAAACTAATGCCTTCCAGTCCAACAAGAACATCTTAATGACCAATGATGCTACTGTGAATACAAAACCACAGCTAGAAATCTGGGCAGACGATGTAAAATGTTCACATGGATGTACCACTGGTCAGCTTGATCAGGACGCATTGTTCTATTTGCAAGCCAGAGGTATCAGAAAAGAAAGAGCAAGAGCCATACTATTGCATGCTTTTGCAAGTGATGTAATCGAAAACCTAGAGATTAAGGCCATTCAAGATTACGTAGAGGAAATTATTACAGCAAGGCTAGAGAAGTAATCATGTCAAACACACTGACTGATCACCATATCGATGTAGAAAGCATTAGAAAAGAGTTCCAAGTACTTCATCAAGAAGTCAATGGGAAACCTCTAATCTATTTTGACAATGCTGCTACCAATCAAAAACCTCAGCGGGTGATTGATGCACTAGTACATCATTACCAAAATGATAATGCCAATATTCATAGAGGTATTCACACCCTTGCAGAAAGATCTACTGCCAAGTTTGAAGAAACGAGAAAAGCCATTCAAGAATTCATTGGTGCCAATGAGGCTGAAGAAATAGTCTTTACTAAGGGCACTTCGGAAAGCATTAACCTTGTAGCCAGTTCTTGGGGAAGAAAGTTCTTAAATGCTGGAGATGAAGTATTGATTTCCGCCATGGAGCATCATTCCAATATTGTTCCCTGGCAAATGATCTGTGAAGAACGAGGCGCTATTTTAAAAGTAATGCCCATTAATGAGGCAGGGGAAATTATTCTAGAGGAAGTAGAGCAACTTTTGACCGAACAGGTCAAAATGGTTGCTTTCAACCATGCTTCCAATACACTTGGCACAGTTAACCCTGTAAAAAGGATTACTAAAATGGCACATGCCGTTGGCGCAAAAGTTCTCATAGATGGCGCTCAATCTACGTCTCACCTAGAGGTGAACGTAAAAGATTTAGACGTTGACTTCTTCGCATTTTCTGCACACAAAATGTACGGTCCAACAGGACTTGGAGTGCTCTATGGTAAAAGGAATATCCTGGAAAAAATACCTCCTTACCAAGGCGGGGGTGAGATGATCAAAGATGTTTCGTTTAACGGAACAACATACAACGATATCCCTTACAAATTTGAAGCAGGAACTCCAGATATTGCCAATGTCATTGCTTTGAAGAAGGCCATCGAATTTATCGATGAACTGGGCAAAGAGAATATATCGGCTTACGAACAGGAGCTCCTCTCCTATGCTACTGAGCAACTGTCATCAATCGAAGGCTTAAGGATTATTGGGACAGCACAAGAAAAGGTAAGTGTCATTTCTTTTGAAGTGGAAGGAATCCACCATTTTGACCTAGGCATGTGGCTAGATGCAAAAGGGATTGCAGTCAGAACAGGACATCACTGTACCCAGCCATTAATGGATCATTATTGTATTGAGGGAACCGCAAGGGCCTCTTTTTCAGTTTACAATACCAAACCTGAGATAGACACTTTTGTATCAGCTTTGAAAGACATAATCACCAAATTCAAGTAATGAGTCAGACCATCGATCAAATACAAGACGAGATCATAGATGAGTTTTCCATGCTAGATGGCGATATGGAAATGACCATTAGCTATATCATGGAGCTTGGTGAACAACTACCCCTTATGGATGAGTCTATAAAGACAGAAGATAATATTGTCAAAGGTTGTCAGTCAAAGGTTTGGATGAAAGCTGGCCTTGAAGATGGGAAAGTAGAATTTGAGGCAGACAGCAACACTGCCATCACAAAAGGCTTGGTGAGTTTGCTAGTCAGAATTCTTTCAGGAAAATCACCACAGGAGATTATCGATGCAGATTTATACTTCATTGATAAAATTGGTTTGAATCGATTCATTGGAACACAGAGGTCAAATGGCTTTGGGGCAATGATGAAGCAGATGAAAATTTATGGCTTAGCCTTTTCTACCAAAACACAAAGTGCTTAGTATGGCTGAAGGATTAAAAGAAAACTTGAGAGACGAAGTTGTAACTGCAATAAAGACGGTATATGACCCTGAAATACCCGTGGACATATATGAACTGGGCCTGATTTATGAGATCAATGTATTTCCGGTAAATAACGTCTATGTCTTAATGACATTAACGTCTCCTTCTTGCCCGGCAGCGGAGGTTATTCCGGAAGAAACAAAACAAGCTATAAAGAAAATAGAAGGTGTAAATGATGTTGAGATCGAGTTAACTTTCGATCCACCTTTCACACAAGACATGATGTCTGAAGAAGCCAAGTTAGAACTCGGCTTTATGTAAAACAGAAATAAAAAGTAGAGATATGTACCCAGAACATTTATTAGTCCCGTTTAGACAAGAGCTGACCGAAGCGGGTTTTTCAGAGTTGAAAACCGCAGAAGCTGTTGAAGAGCATCTATCAGATCACAAAGGAACCTCTTTGGTAGTGATCAACTCAGTATGTGGATGTGCCGCTGGAACAGCAAGACCAGGAGTCAAAATGGCTTTAAAACTTGCTGATAAGCAGCCTGATAATTTAACAACAGTATTCGCTGGTGGTGACCTCGAGGCTACAGCAAAAGTTAGAGAGTTTCATTTACCATTTCCTCCTTCTTCGCCTTCAGTTGCGCTTTTCAAGGATGGTGAGTTAGTTCACTTTGTAGAACGCCACCATATTGAAGGTAGATCTGCAGAAGTAATTGGAAATCATTTAGCTGATGTATTCGAAGAGCACTGTTAAATAGAAAAGATCAAAGAACGGAAAAGCCGTCCATCAGGATGGCTTTTTTTATGTCAAATAAAAAATCTCAAAAAAACTTGAATGTTTGTACATATACTATCCTGTTGTTCACACTCAATTCGTAACCACTTACAGACAAAACAATCATTTCAAGAGTCTATGAGGCTATTTCCCATTTGCTTGGTTCACAAATGCACCTTATAATTGTTGTACCCTAAACATCTGAGATTACTTTGTACACTCAGTAAAATTCGAAAGAGGGTTGCCATTAATTTGGTGACCCTCTTTTTTGTAAGACCAGTCACATGTCTCTTTAAACAAAAAAGGGCGCTCATTGAGCGCCCTTTTTGTTATAGTCTGAATAACCTTACAAATCCAGTCTATAGTATTTAATGTTATCATACTCAGTTAAGAAATCACTTGCATTCAAAAGCTTTCTTAAATGCTTATTCTTAGTCTGCTGCAGTTTTCTGATTGGTGCTTCTAACAACAACTCATCGTTGTTATCATATACCTTAATGATCTGAAGCGGCTGAACTTCTTCGAACATTCCCTCTTCATCAAAAACCAATGTTGGCTCGTAAGTCTCGAGTTCCAATTCTTCAGAAATCATAGAAATTAATTCTTTAGCTTCTTCTCTTGTTAACCTTGCTCTGTCCTCAATCGGATTTGCAAGTACCATTGTGCTTATTCCCACTAAGATGCCGATTGCTAAAATGAATCGCCTCTTCAAAGTGCTTAAGTTGTTTAATGCTATTGAGTTCATGACCTTGTTGTTTTATTTTGAGTTTCGATCTTTTACTGTTGCCGACCAAAGCAACTGATCTGCCTTTCTATTTCCAATGCTTGTGCCAAAAATACTAAGCGACTAATTATCAGGCACTTATGATATTTACTGATTTCTATGTAAGAGAATACTTGTACAAAAACGTACACTTATTGTCACATATGATACAGTGTAACATTTGCTCGGCTTAATCGTCAGGGCATAAAAAAACCCCGACAAGTCGGGGTTCTCCTCCATTTTAAAATTGCACTTTTAATCTAGAGTGATTGTATGATAAAAGCTTCTGCCGTCTGCAGTAAACTGAATATTATATTTTCCTGATAGCTTAGACACATCATATCTTTTCAAAGCGCTACCTGCTTCTACTTTGTCTTTGAAGGCAACATCGCCATACTGGTCCAACACTGTAATTTTCATGCCAGACTCTTCATCACCGAAGTAAATTTTCATTAATTCACCATTTTGCTTAATGATTGGCTTTTGAAAAACCTTCTCGCTACCTGATTTAATTGAAGCTGCACTTTCTGTCACTTCTATTGACATGATTTCAAGCGTCTCTTCATTTTCTATTTCCAACTGTAATTGTCCTTTTTCCAAAAGAGACAGGTTGAAAACTTTGCCATACTGATTTGCGTCAGCTTTATCTTCGAATAACAATTTTCCGTTTTCATCTCTTAATGAGATTTGAGTCCCAGCTTTGATGTTATTCATTTGAAGCACAACTGCTTTTTGATTTTCAGTTGACAATGAGATTTCTCTTTCAGACTCATTAGCTGAGGCCAAGAATCCACTAGCCAATAAAACTATGGCTGCTACTGCTTTTGTGATTTGCTTTTTCATTTTTGTTGTTTTTGAGTTTTTGTTGTTTTTGATCTTCATAAGTCCTCGCAATAATCTTTTTGCGAATTCTTATTCAAATGAACGGGGGTTTTGACAGGGGTTTGTCATGGAAGGGTAAACGAATGTCACAAGATGTCACAAAGCCATCTTAAGTTGTAAAACCACACTCTAATGGGCATTAAAAGAAGTAAAAAAAGCCTTTGCCAATAGTCAAAAAAGGACACATAAACACCTTAATACCAGACTATTAAGATCAGTACTACTTGCATAACATTGATTTTTTAGTAATTTTTAATCACTGGATCATTTTTTTAACTATTCTCCCACCAAAACATGAGAAGTCGTTTTTTCCCTCTGATAATTTTCATCTTTTGCCTCGCCTTAATTGCTTGTGACAACAAGAGTAACCCAACCGTAGATGCAAGTGATGCAACAGTTTCCATAGATGAAAACCCCCAGGCAGGCATGGCTGTAACTGCAATAAACGCCAACATAAGTGGCGGAAACGTGCAGTTCAACTTGGTCTCGCAGTCTGTATCTGGCGCATTCAACCTGGATCTAAACACCGGAATTCTATCAGTAGCCAACCCACAGGCTTTTGACTTTGAAACTAACCCTACCCTAACCGCAACGATTGAGGCCTCAATCGGAAGTGTAACTGATAATGCTACCATTACAGTAAACCTTAATAATGTATTGGAGGTAGTGAGCACCCAGGATGAAACAATTACTATAGATGAGAACCCATCTAATGGACAAGTTTTAGTCACGGTAACAGGAACAACAGATTTAGGATCAGTGAGCTTCGATCTTGCGAATGAGAGTGCCGCTGGAGCCTTTGCCATAGATTTAAGTAGTGGAGAACTTACGGTGGCAGATGCCAGTTTGTTCGACTACGAATTGAATACCAGCCTAACCGCAACCGTAAATGTTTTCAATGGTTCCCTGACACAGACCTCTATCATAACTGTAAACCTCAATGATCTATTTGAAATAAGTTGGACACAAGCCACAGCTAATGCGGCATTTGGAGGAATATATGGACACAAAATTGTCGAGCTCAACGGAACGCTATTCTCAACAGGAGGAATTAGAGGTATTAACCGTATCAATGAGGTATGGTCCAGTACAGATGGCATGACATGGACCCAGGTGACCACCACCAATGCTTTTGCACCTCGCAATGGACACGAGGCCGTGATCTTTGATAATAAGATTTGGGTTATTGGTGGATTCACAGCTAATGGGAGATCGAACGATGTTTGGTCATCCACTGATGGAGCCAGTTGGACACAGGTGAATACACAAGGAATTTTCAGCCCTCGAGCCGACCATGCTGCTGTTGTTTACAACGGAAACATATGGGTAGTTGGAGGTAATGATGGAGCATTTAAGAACGAAGTCTGGATGAGCTCTAATGGAGCCACCTGGACTCAGGTGACAACAAGTGGCAACTTATTTACACCAAGACTGGGACATTCATTGACCGTGTTCAATGGTCAAATGTTTCTGGTTGCTGGTACCGACCTTGATGGCGATCAACTACAGCGACATCGCAACGACATATGGATGAGCACAGATGGTATCAGTTGGACAGAAGTATCGGTGCCTGGCAACCTCTTTGTTGAAAGGTGGTTACATGGAGCCATTGCACATAATGGTCTCTTGTGGGTAATAGGCGGTGATGACGATACAGGCAACCGTTTTAACGATGTATGGACATCACCTAATGGGATTGACTGGACGCGACAAGACTCCAATCCAATATTTGATGTTCGCGATCAAATGGCTGTATTCTCATTCAACAACTCCATTTGGGTGAGTGGTGGAAGTAATAACAGTGGGATTCTTGAGGATATATGGAGAACTAACTAGACTATTCCCTAGGCTTTATCTTTTTATTGAGAACTAACTGAACAATTCTTCATTACCTTGTGTTAAAGGACTAGTGAAGCAAATTGAGTAGTAAGCAAACTTCTTACTCTATAAAACAATCACGAATGAAAGTAGCGGTTTTTCGAAAGGAGCATTTTAATGCTGCCCATAGATTGCATAATCCCAATTGGTCAGAGGAAAAAAATGAGCAAGTGTTTGGTAAGTGCAATAACAAATACTACCACGGTCATAATTACGAGTTAATTGTAAAGGTGAGTGGAGAGCCTAATCCTGAGACGGGTTATGTATACGACATGAAGGTACTAAGCGACCTAATCAAGGAGAATGTTTCTGATAAGCTTGATCATAAGAATCTTAACCTAGATGTCCCTGAATTCGAAGACCTAAACCCTACGGCTGAAAATATAGTAGTCGTGATTTATAATATCCTAAGAAAAAAAATCGAGCCTGAACTCGATCTGAAAGTAAAATTATATGAGACAGAACGAAACTATGTTGAATACCCAGCTTAACGGTTTGACAGTAGAAGAGATTGGTGATGAGCATATAGGTACTAGTTATGATACCCCGCTCAAGGAAGGTGCATTCGACATGGATGACAACCTGAAGATGAATTTGATCGAGGATAAGTTCAGAGACATTATGGAAATCATGGGGCTTGATTTGACGGATGATAGTCTTAGTGGAACTCCTAAAAGAGTTGCAAAAATGTACATTCAGGAGATTTTCAGCGGATTGAACCCAGCCAATAAGCCAAAGGTTGCACTCTTCGAAAACAAGTATCAGTATAATGAAATGCTGGTGGAGAAGGACATCACGTTCTATTCTAACTGTGAACATCATTTTGTGCCGATCATAGGAAAAGCACATGTTGCCTATATATCGAGTGGCAAGGTGATTGGTTTGTCCAAAATCAATCGTATAGTCAATTACTACGCTAAGAGGCCTCAGGTGCAAGAGCGACTTACTGTCCAAATTGCCAATGAACTCAAAAGCATCTTAGAGACAGAGGACGTAGCAGTCATTATTGATGCGGAACACTTGTGCGTTTCTTCTCGTGGTGTCCAAGATGTAAATAGTAGCACAGTTACGGCTCAATTTGAAGGTAAATTCAAAGAAGAAGGCACAAAAAACGAGTTACTGACTTATGTCAGTAATAAATTGAGATAGGCTAAACTTAGGCATCAGATGAGACAACTTGGCAAGTTCATGTTTGGTTGACTTGATTTTCAATTCTTAACAGTGGATTCATATTAAAAGATTACCTTTGCGGCTTCAATTAGAAAGCACTCATGCAAAGCATTAGAAATATCGCCATCATTGCCCACGTTGATCATGGCAAAACCACTCTTGTAGATAAAATCATCCATGCCTCTAAACTCTTTAGAGAGAACCAAGAGTCAGGAGACCTTATCCTGGACAACAATGATCTCGAGCGAGAAAGAGGGATCACTATTCTTTCAAAGAACGTTTCTGTAACATACAATGGTGTTAAGATTAATATCATCGATACTCCAGGTCACGCGGACTTTGGTGGTGAAGTAGAGCGCGTTCTAAAAATGGCGGATGGTGTACTATTGTTAGTAGATGCTTTTGAGGGTGCAATGCCACAAACCCGATTTGTACTCAGTAAAGCCCTTTCCTTAGGCCTTACTCCTATTGTTGTGGTCAACAAAGTCGATAAAGAGAACTGTCGACCTGACGAAGTGCATGAGCAAGTCTTTGATCTGATGTTCAATCTGGATGCAACCGAAGAACAGCTTGACTTTGAGACAATGTATGGTTCTTCAAAAATGGGCTGGATGAGCGATGACTGGCAGAAACCCACTGATACCATCACTCCTCTTTTAGATAAAATTATTGAAGTAATTCCTGAAGCTCCATCTCCGGAAGGAACGCCTCAGTTTCAGGTGACATCTCTGGACTACTCATCATTTGTAGGTCGAATTGCCATTGGACGAGTTTATCAGGGTATTCTCGAGGAAGGAAAGTCCATGGGCTTAACGAAAGCCGATGGTTCCATTCAACGGGTTAGGATCAAAGAACTGCAAATATTTGAAGGCCTAGGCAGGCAAAAAGTGAGTACCGTAAAGGCTGGAGACCTTTGTGCCATTGTAGGGTTGGAAAACTTCGAGATTGGTGATACACTCACTGATTTTGAAAACCCTGCTCCCCTAGAGCGCATTTCAATCGATGAGCCTACCATGAATATGCTTTTTACCATCAACAACTCTCCCGGTTTTGGTAGTGAAGGTAAATTCGTGACCTCGCGTCACCTGAGAGATCGATTGATGAAAGAAACTGAGAAAAATCTAGCACTTCGTGTTGACCCAACTGATTCTGAGGACAAGTTCCTGGTGTATGGCCGTGGTATCCTTCACTTGTCTGTATTGATCGAAACTATGAGACGAGAAGGTTATGAATTAATGGTTGGTCAGCCTCAAGTGATCTATAAGGAAATTGACGGTCAACGATGCGAGCCTATTGAAACACTTGTGGTAGACGTACCAGATGCGGTTTCAGGTAAAGTAATTGAACTTGCCACTCAGCGAAAAGGCGAGTTGAAGATTATGGAACCAAAAGGTGATCAGCAGCATCTTGAATTCGATATACCTTCTCGTGGTTTAATTGGCCTCAGGAACAATGTATTGACTGCTACAGGTGGCGAAGCGGTAATGAATCATAGGTTCAAAGAGTATCAGCCATTTAAGGGTGAGATTAAAGGACGTATCAATGGATCGCTGATCTCAATGGAAAATGGCCCAGGTACGCCTTACTCAATAGACAAACTTCAAGACAGAGGATATTTCTTTGTTGCGCCTGGCGAAAACCTATATACAGGTCAGGTAATTGGGGAGCACAATCGTGAAAACGATATTGTTGTAAACATTCAAAAAGGAAAGCAATTGACGAACATGAGAGCTTCGGGTTCCGACAGCAACTCTAAGATTGCTCCTCCGAGAAGGTTCTCATTGGAAGAGTCAATGGAGTACATTCAAAAGGATGAATACCTTGAAATCACTCCGGAGAATATTCGAATGAGAAAGATTTATTTAGACGAGCATACAAGGTCAAAAATGGCTAAGACTTTGGCCTAATCTTTATAATATTCAAAAAAGAAAGGGAGTGAATAATTCACTCCCTTTCTTTTTGCGCTATTCTTCATCTCCTATCAGTCTAAGCCCAATATATCTTCTACCCGATAATACTGAAAAGTCTTGTCATCGGACATAGCCACGAAAATGCCCTTACTAAAAGTAGCGTTGAAATTGACATTGCTGATTTCTGACCCATCACTCTCATTCGTTGAAACGTAAACTATCTTAAGCTCTTGATGGTCATGTGGATCTATATCTGTTCCCTGTCTGGGAAAAATATGGAAAGCGTTGCGCTGCTGATCTGAAACAAGAATAAACCCTCTACCATCCCCAGAATCAAATATGGATATCCCTTCATGATCCTGAGCAAAGCCTTCGGTTCCAAATATTGCCAGTTCCTCATTACCCTGTTCAGGGTCAGCATGGTACTTTCTTACCCCAACTCCTTCGTCCGAATAATAGATATAACCCAACTCATGGTCCACCACAATGGCCTCTATTTCAAATTGACCACTGTACTGGCCAAATTTTCTGACCAATGTAGCCTTGACCACTCCCGCTTCAGTACCCTCAAGAAGATATTGCCATAAGTATGTACCATCGGTCGGACCAGACTTCCTGCCCATAATAACAAAGACGGCACCATCAGAAGAACGTTTATAGAGCGCAACACCCATCAGATCCCTATACTCTACTTCCGTTTCTCCCACAAACATAGGTATACCTCCACCATCAATTGGTTTCATGTCAGGAACCGAAAAGACTCTCAGATTATGTGTCAGTCTTTCTCCTGTCACTGCGATATCTATGGTATCAGTTCCGAAAACAAAGTCATTTACCAAGTCGACATTATTGGGTCTTTTCAAACCTCTTATCACCTTGTCTTGAACTATTTCCCCCTCCAGGTTGAAGACATAAAGTGCTCCATCTTCATTCTTATCAGTACCAATAATCAAGCTTTTAGATGGGTCTTGTCGATTCACCCATATGGCTGGGTCATCGGTATCGTATTTAACCGACTCGGTGACAATTACTGGTTTCACAGCATCCTTATGAATTTTCGGACCACTACACCCCGTCATAATGATGGCAAGGCAGGTCATAAGAGTTTTCTTCTTTATCATAGTATTAAAAAGTCTGTAGGAGGCAACCTAAGTCACCCCCTACCATCATTAAAGAGCAATATATGATGATGAATTTCTAGTTGTTGAACAGATCAAACTTCAAACCAGCGTTGAATCTCACATTGTAATATTCTGCTTGCATGGTTCTAGAGCGGACTCCCTGATAGTATCTCAACGGCTGGTTCGTAAGATTATTTACCTCGAAGAAAAATCTCCAATTAGGTTTGAATGCATAAGAACCGTTCACGTCTAGGAACGTCTGCTTGTCATAGAAGCGATCTTCGAAAGCCTCACCACCCAACTCATCTATATAGTCACTGGCATAATTCAAAGATGCTCTGAGCACAAGCTTATTAGTTTCGTAAGACAGTGAAGCGTTGAACATATTCTCAGCAGTACCAGGAAGCGATAAATCATCATTCTCCCTTCCCTGAATCCCTGTGGTATTTGATTGGGTATAAGTGTAGTTCAGGTAAATACCTAAGCCTTTCCAAATCTGTCTTTGAAGAGATAATTCGAATCCGTAGACCTCTGCAGTACCACCGTTTTCAAATGTTGTGAACTCCAGGTCATTCCCGAACTGCGGATCGTTGAAACCTTCTTGAACCTGCTCATAGATAAAGTTATCAATGTCTTTGTAGAAGAAGCCTCCAGATACGATACCGATGTTTTGGAAGTAGTTCTCATACATCAAATCAAAGTTGGAAGAAGTAGCAGCTTCCAAATTCGGATTACCTCTTACAAGTTCCTCATCATCCGGACTGAATTCAGCATACGGCACCAAATCGAAATAATTCGGTCTTGCAATGGTATTTGTAAAAGCAAATCTCAATACTGAGTACTCAGAGAAGTTATAGTTCAGATGAACACCTGGCATGAAGTTGCTATAGTCTTGAGAAGCGGATTCTTCGGTGAATGTATCATTATCTACATCCAGCAAAAACCCAGAATAATCAATACTAGTAGACTCCAACCTCAAGCCTACTATACCAGATAACTTATCACTGAACTGAATATCTGACATAACATAGGCGCTGAAGATATTTTCATCAGCACTGTAATTACCAGGTAAGTACTCTCCCAGCTCGTCCGATTGATCGAAAAGAGAGGCATTGGCTAGGTCTAATCCTCCCAAAAACTCTGGACTGACGAAGTTTCCAATTTGATATTGACTGCCAGCCAGGTAATCGGCATCAGAAAAATCTGTGTTAGGAAGGTTACCTAGTGTTGCACCAAAGGCGTTAAGATTAACCGGTTCGTAAGAAAAGAAGGAGTTGGTTCTGACTTTGTTTTTGGTTCTTAATCGAGTTCCGAATTTCAGGATGGCCTTTTTAGAAACTGGCAAGGTAAAATCAATTCGAGTATTGAAATCTTCGTCATAGGTTTCTTGAAATTCTTCAGTGATTTCGTGAAAACCTATGTTAAAATTATCATTCGGATTTGTGAGCATGGCAATCGGAAACTCAGGGTTTCTTAAGTCTAAACTTACATTTTGGCCACTCTCCCGATAGCTGATATAACGCTCATTCGGTCTTTCTTCAGATGCTCTTGCATAAGTAGCAGACCAGTCAACCTTTAACTTGTCGAATTGATGCTCACCCTTGAGAGTTACATTTTCTGTTGCGCTGATCTTCCAACCTTCTGTTATCCACTCTGTCGTTTCCAATACCACCTTTGGTTTGGTATTGGACTCTTGCTGGTAAGGTCCATTGATTTGCACCGGTAAGCACAGCATCTCCGTCACCAAAAGCATCATCAATCTGCGATACCCGCATTCTGTATCTGTTCTCCCAATCATCTCTCCAATTGTAAGTCCCTGAAAGGAACAACTTATGGTTGTCATTGATCTCATAATCCAAAGCCAGGTTAAAACTTCTTCTTACGCGTTGGACGCGGTATTCTCTGATATCAAACTCTTCGATAAGTGCTTCACCATTATCCCCTTCGAACCAGACAGCTTCTACATTATCAGATCCAAAATTATGGTTGTTATAACTGGCAGAGAAAACAGCTCCTAACTTATCATTTGCAAAACGATCGGATAAAACAACAGTGCCTGTCCAAATGGGTTTATTTGACAAGAAATTAAATCCTGATGCTAAAGTCCCCGAGACACGCCTTCCCGTTGGTGCTGAGCGTGTTACTAAATTTACCGACCCACCGATTGCGTCAGCATCCATATCCGGCAACACTGCTTTATTGACTTGAATCGTCTGGATTAGGTCTGAAGGGATTAAGTCCAATTGAATATTGCGATTGTCACCTTCTGCAGAAGGTATACGTTCACCATTCAACATCACTGAATTCAATTGAGGAGCCAAACCTCTAATAACAATGTTTCTCGCCTCTCCTTGATCGTTTTGAATAGTGATACCGGGAATCCTCTTCAATGCATCTCCTATATTGGCATCTGGGAATCTACCAATCTGATCAGCAGCAACTACATTGGTAATATTAGTATTGGTGCGTTGTTGATTCAGCGCCTTCGCCTGACCTTTTAGCCTATCACCGAGTACAATTACCTCTCCACCTGCTGTGAAACCAGGCTCCATTTTCACGTTGACAACTGTAGTTTCGCCAGCTGTAACGGTAATTTCTTGCTCTATTCTCTTATAGCCTATAAATGTAGTCGTGAGCTTATAGGTACCAGCAGGTATATCTATTATAGTATAGTTACCATTTTCATCAGAAGGAACTCCCTTTTCAATAGATGCAATCATTACGCTAGCACCTGGCAATGGCAATCCAAGCTCGTCTGTAATCTTTCCTCGAACGATGCCGTTTTGAGCAAAGCCTAAAACGCTTAACATTGTCAGAAATAAAAGTGTGGTTAAGGTTCTTTTCATGGGTTTTAAAATTTACCCAAAGGTGTAAAGCACCTTAGACCTGAATGTGTGCGATTCTTTAAGAAAAGAATTAAGAAATCAAGTCAGCTTGACTCAAATAATAATTTTCTGTGAAAACTATGAAGAGAACATTACGAGCTTAAAACAAACAATTGATTACCAGCACCTTACCTTCAAAAACCTCAAAGATATAGTTCAACTGATCTTTTTGTAAAGCCGTATTTACATTCTATGGTTTTCCGAAAAGCTCAATGCACCATTGGCTAAAACTCGGTCCTTCTTAACTGACGTTTCGCTTTCCAATAGCCCCAAAGTAGCTTGGGGCCTATGACTTTTTTCCTCTTCCGGCTTCAAGCATATCCCACATGGCCTGTGGTACTTTTTCGAGATGGCCTAAACTCACCAGCGCCCATCAGCCATTCTCCACCATCAATGGTCACTACCTCGCCATTAATATAAGAAGAAAAATCAGACATGAGATAGGCCGCTAAGTTTGCCAATTCCTGATGCTCTCCTACTCTGCCGACTGGAACAAGCTTAGCCGGATCAAACTTGTCTACCAAGTCTCCGGGTAAGAGCCTGCTCCATGCACCTTCAGTTGGGAATGGGCCGGGTGCAATGGCATTGAGTCTGATCTTATACTTTGCCCACTCTACAGCCAGGGAGCGTGTCATAGCCAACACGCCAGCTTTCGCACATGCCGAAGGAACAACATAACCCGAGCCTGTCCATGCGTAGGTAGTCACTATGTTGAGTACCGTACCGGCTTGCTTAGCGGCAATCCAACGCTTACCTAAAGCTAGTGTGAAGTTGGTTGTACCCTTGAGTACAATATCAATAATGGTATCAAATGCTCTATTAGATAATCTTTCGGTAGGGCTCACAAAATTCCCTGCTGCATTATTTAAGAGGCAATTTATTTGTCCAAAATGCTCTTCTGTCTTTGTCAGTACATTTTCCACTTGATCATAATCTCTGACGTCACACTGCACAGGCAATACTTTTCCCCCAGTCTCAGCTTCGAGTTCTTTGGCCGATTTTTCCAAAACCTCGATCTTCCGACTAGTGATGACCAAGTTCGCCCCTAACTCCAAAAAGTATTTGCCCATAGCACGTCCAAGGCAGTACCTCCACCAGTGACTATGATCGTTTGGCCCTTCAGGGCATCATCCTTTAGCATTCCATCAGTTCTCATAATAAAGCTTTAAATCAGTGGCTATAAGTTAAAAAATATTATGCATGCAGCATAACTTTTATATGTGCCTACCAGTACATATCACATGACAATCTCAGTCGAATTGAGCATATTTGTACAACCCAAATCGATCTTATGAAGACCTTCTATAAAAAAGCTGCACTATTGACAACTTTGGTACTACTCTTAGGTTCTTGTGTTGCTAAAAAAGATTTCGATACAGTTGTTGGCGAGAAGAATGCCTTAGAGAACGACAAGACAAGACTGCAAGAGCAGCTTGCGGTTGTAAATGAAAAGGCCAAACGCCTAGAGGTTCAAGTCGAAGACTTGAAAGGAAAAAATAAAGCGCTTCAGAGTGACTTCGACTTGGTCAGTAAAGAATTAAAGGACATTCAAGGTGAATACACCCGTATTAAACAGCTTTATGATAATCTTCTTACCAATAGCAGTCAATTGAATACTGACTTGGCTCAGCAACAACAACGACTGTTAGCCATCGAAGATGATTTGGAAATTGAGCGAAAAAAGAATGAAGAATTGGCTATCGACCTATCGAAAAGAGAGGCTAAAGTGGCAGAGCTTGAGCGATTGATTTCTGAAAAAGATAAGGCTGTTCAACAACTAAAGAAACGCGTTACAGATGCCTTACTCAACTTTCAAGCAAGCGACCTATCTGTAGAAGTAAAGAATGGAAAAGTCTATGTATCTCTGGCCGAAAAATTACTCTTCAATTCGGGAAGTACCAAAGTAGACTCAAAGGGTGAAAGTGCTCTAAAGCAATTAGCCAATGCCTTGGCTGGGAATGCCGACATTAACATTATGGTTGAAGTCATACCGATAATGTACCCTTGTCAGGCTCAGGCAAATTCGCAGATAACTGGGATTTGAGTGTAGTAAGAGCAACTTCTATTGTCAGGATTTTGGTGAGCAATGGCATAAGTTCGGAAGTCATTACTGCTTCCGGGCGAGGTGAATTCTCTCCCGTTGCGGAGAATACTACGGCAGAAAACAAGGCGCTGAACAGACGTACTGAAATCATCCTCACCCCAAAACTGGATGAGCTTTTTCAATTATTGGAAACCTATTAAACAATTCGGTTAAGCACGCGAT
>CBDDKG010000015.1:0-139482 GCA_965230105.1 Roseivirga sp.
TATTGGGGAGAAGGTCATGGCATAGAATCTCCTGCTAATATAAAGGACAAGTGGTATAGAGTTTTTAAGTGGTTGGACCAGCAGTTGAACGACTGAGCAGTTGACCCAATTCGAACCTTTAAAAGCTTCATACATGAGCATAGATTCAAGTATGAGTATAGAGTAACCATAATTACTGATTGCTTTGACTATAACTCTCCATTTGTCGTACTTGGCAGGCTGTTCAAGGCTAGCTTTTACTTAACTCAAAATGAGATCACCTAACTAAGTCGACTTAAGATGAAAACAAGAATTATGTATATCGAGCATAAGGGTATGGGCTTATCCGGGGAAGCCAGGATTGGAAGCGTAAAGTTTTCAAAAACTGGTAAATCTATATATTACAAGAATCAGACTTTTCAAGTACTTAGCAGTGGGGGATTCAAGAGTAACTACTATGACACAGAATCCGGAGATAATTACTGGATTTCAGGTTGTCATAAAGATGGAAATGACAGGTTATATGGCGAAAGAACTCCCATTTATTTGGATAAGGATATTCAAGAGGAATATTGGACAGAGATAAGGAATCTACCTGAGATGGTGGGGAGAATCGTTATTAATGGCAAAAACAGTCAGTGGAAAGAGGGACTTTGCCTTTGAAGAATTAATGACTCATATTGAGTAGACTATTTAATAAATACCACACAAATGGAAATGAAAAAAGATGAATTGGAAGCCATCAAGTTCTTAATGGATTGTGGCTTTAAAGAGGCAACCTTGTTCTGGAATAGAAATGGTGTGTTCTTGTTGGCAAACCTAGCCACTTTTAGTGCATCATTTGCTTATCTAACGAATAGTGAGCAACCCGTTGGCTGGGGTTTAAGAATTGGCATAGGGCTTTTTGGAGTAATTCTTTGCAGCATTTGGGCTCTTGTTGTTCAGGCTGGAAGGCGGATGAACCACGTTTGGGTTCACGAGGCAAAACAAGTAGCAGAAAGATTGAATCATATCAACATAAAAAATGCCCTCAACGGTACTCCATCAGATTCTGTTTCCAAGGGTGGTGTACCTTCAGCAACACGATTAATGTATTGGTTGGCTACCGTTTTTGGAATTGTCTGGGTTAGTGTAAGTCTAATCGGTAAAGGAGGTATAATTTGACCCAATCTCTTACTAAATCGACTAATGTTCGTTGACATAAGTAATACGCTTTGCTGGCGCATGTGTGTGGCATTTTGACTGACTGAATACAATCGGTATTAACCGAGCCTTAACTATAATCTAAGCTAATAGTTATCGTCCAGAACCAGTGGATCCATTTGAAAAAGAGCATTGAAAACCTCCTTGAGAAAGAGTGAATTCAACGTTTTTAAGACTTTGCTGTTTTTGAAATAAAAATATTCTTCCTCCTTTATCGCTACAGGTAATAGAACTATTGATAAAGGGTTTAGGCAATAATGGCTGTCGTTCGGATAAGACTTTACCTTTAATTTGACTGACTGCAACACCCGCATGGAATGATATAGATTCGTGGCGCAATTTCACTAAAAACAACTTGTTCTTTTCGTCTTCTGATAACTCTATGCAAACACCATCGGAAACAAACTTAATAGACTTATGTTCCTTGTCGGATAAATAGGAATCGAACTCCTTTAGAGACGTAAAATAGACCCTGCCATCTTTTAAATATGTCTCATATTCAGAAATACCAAGCATACTTCTAATTGAGGGAAGTATTGAAGCCAACTTCTTTTCATTCTTCACATCTAATTTATGATCAGGAAAGTTTCATCAATGAAGTTTCCAAAGTCTTTAATCTTCTTAGAATAATACGTTCTTGGATCATTGTCTATCTCTTTCCATTTAGCTAAGTAAATGAATGATTGATAACTCCATTTGCGTTGTATGTCTGTTCCATAATCTTCTGGGAAAAGGAATCGCTTGTCCTCGAACTTAAGACTTCGGCAAATTGAACAGGTATTGCCTGTTCTTCTTGAGGCAACTTTAAGTGCAAGTCTTTGAGATAAATGGTCCTTTTCCATAAGGTCAATTCCATCTATTATTACATCACCCTCTCCATAAGTTTGATAATCAACGCTTTGAGAGAAGCACTGAAGAGGCATCATAAAAACTAGAATAAGACTAATTGAGAGTTTAAGAATAAATTGTAGTCCTGTCAAATCGCAGTGTTTAGTTAAGAGTAAAACTTATATGAGACCATTGGTTTATCGAATGCATAATATCTTGTCTATAATTCTATCCTTGAACATCTTTTGGAGATTCTTTATCAGATATTAGCCTTTTCTCCGCTATTCTTAACCGATACAATAACCAACTTTTCCACTCTCCTGAATTAGGGAAAATAGAGTTTACAGCCTTCTCCACAGTTTTGTATAACACCTTGTCAGATAGGTATTCATAGTCTCTAATTAAGTCTTTTAAGTTAACCTTATAGGGCTTTGTTTTATTGGAAACAATTAGCAATCGCTCACCCCATCCTGACACAGAAGTTTGTGCCAAATGGGAGAAGTCTTGATTCTCCTTATTGGCCTTTTTAGAACTATCAACTAAGTAATTGACACCGTGTGCGGCTAATCGGTTTCTGAGCTTAAATACTTCAAGACTCTTGAATTGTGATATGAGATTCTTTTTACCTGGGTAGCCAAATAATTCCACTAACTCAACGATGACTGATATTTGTTGATATACCGAGTTCAGCGTACCATAAAGCCTCAAGTACTTTTCACTAATTCTACCCGAATCCCCCAATCCATATTGCTTGTACTCTTGTATAGCAGAATCGGTATCTTCCAATAAATCGGTACATGCTTTTAGTAATCTATAATCATCAATATGCTTGAACTTTAACCTCTCCTTTAGGATAGATTCATATTCGTCATGGTCCTTGAAGTTTCTTACTGGTACATACCTGAGTATGCCCAATATAATGGAAGCGAGAAGCTCCTTATTTGATTGCATAGCTATGTACTCATCATCCGTGAGCGTCCTAGCAGGTATTTGCTGATTTGAGACATGCAAGGACTCGAAAAGCTTGTTTATTTCTGTACTCTCCATAATAAATAGCTCGGATTCTCCTTTACTTTTTCTTGATATTCGAGATAAGTCTTATAGCCTTTACCAGCTGCCAATGCGGTTGCAAAAAGACTTAAACCCGAAGTAGCGATTGTACTAACCAAACCGCCAATACCTAAAGCCAAGTTCACTGAAGATTGTTGTTTGATATTTTGAATCTTAGATTTGATTTTTGCTAGCTGTACCTGATTTAGCTCATGCCAAATGTTTTGAGTCTTTATTTTCAGAGTTTTAGGATCTGTTTCATATCTAAGTTCTCTGAAATTACGCTCCAATTCCACTCTGAAATTTGTGAATACATCTTGTTCATGAAGTCTTATATCCATGAGTTTCTGGGTGTCAATTTTCTCCAAAAATGGTAACTCTAGATTTAAAACTTGATTGGCCGTGAAGCTCGATATACTTTCGTCTTCATGTTTTAAACTTTGGTCTAGTAATTTACTTGCAAACGGATTCTGACACAGGTAGTTTGAATCCAAACTTGCAGATATAGCTGTTTCAGCAAATATCCGATCATGATAGTTTTTGGCAGCTGAATTAACTGATTGGGTGACCCAGGCTTCGAATTCCTCTTTTTCTGGTGGATTATCAGGTATAAACTGGCGAACAGTATATGTACCTGGTTTACTTTCGTCAGGCAAATACTCTGTTTGGAAGAGATGAAACCCCATGCTCCCGTCTAATTCTGCTCCTTTAAAATCGATCAATATTCCACGGCAGGGCTCTAGGGGCTTATCTACAACTTTATAACCTTGACGTTCTCCCTTTACTAAGGTTTGGATTTTGCTATTTTCCCAGAAGAATTCTCTTAAGTGTTTTGGTAAGAGATTCTCATTATTATTGATGGGATAATAAAGAGGAATATCAGGCCCTCTTTCAAAGTAATAACTCAGTGGAAATGGTTTGACGTAATCAGCTATAACCATAGGAAGCAATGACTTCAAGAAGTCGGCCGCTTTGTAAATTGAATCTTTGTCTATTTCACTTTTTGCATAACCCAAATACTCACCAAAAGCATGACTGGAATGATTAGGGGGGTCAGACAATTTAAAAAGTGGATCATCTATGACATATTGATCCAGATAGAGTGCAGTTTGTTTGAGGAGTTTAATTGACGTATACGGCTTGGAAGAAGTAATTCTTAAAGGGTGGGTGTGGCCTTTTATCTGTTGTACTAGTTCTTCATAATTGGACAAACAGTATTCTCTATAGTCATCCAATTCTTTGGCTAACCTCTCAATAGTCTCGTTTTTGAACTTATTGTTTAGACTTTTTTCATCAAAGAATATACTGTCAATCAGAAATCCATACGATTTTGACCCCATTGCTTTTCAGTTGAATAAACAAAATCATAACAGCCCGTAAAAGGTTTATGATAAATTGTCCTATATCTATGTTAAATTAAACTTTAAGACTTAAGATAAGATTATATTTTATGATTAGGAAAGTTTTCATCAGTCATTCCAGCAAGGATTCAAGACTAGTAAGAGAGTTTATTGAAAAACTCTTGATTCTTGGCCTCAATTTTAAAAGAGAGCAAGTGTTTTGTACATCTTTAGAAGGCGCGAATATTAGAAGTGGTTCGGATTTTAAAGAGTCTATCAAAGTGGCAATTGAAGAAGCTGATATTGGATTTTTAATTGTTACAGCCAACTATAAAGAGAGCGAGGTTTGTTTGAATGAAATGGGGGCCCTGTGGATGGTTTGTCAAAATGTGATACCCCTTATTTTGGAACCCGTGAGCTATTCAAATGTTGGATTTATTCACAGTACATCACAAATACTCAAAATAAATTCGAAACAAGACCTTCTCAGATTAGCAGATGATCACAATTCTCTATTAAAAGAAAGTGTCAATCTCTCGAACTACAATTCACAAATCGACTCGTTTATTTCAGGACTTAATGTGCCAAAAAAAGAACAAAAGACATCTCTTAAGAAAAGCCTGCCGACAGAGGAGGACTTTGAAGTTTATTTCAGTAGATTCTTTGAACCTGACATTAATACAACCAATCTAATTTTGCGTGCACAACCAACTCTGGATGACTGTATCAAAGTCTTTACTGAGAAGTATGCTAGAACGTTATTTGGGTACTACGGCCAAGTTTTTACTCAAGCCTTGGACCACACAAGTCAGGATGAAATGGCAAGCTTAGTGAGTTATTCTTACGAATGCACTGACTATAATCAGATAAAATCTGGAGACCATAATTTCCCCGGAGGAATGACTAGCCTATATGAGAAAGGTGCATTAAAACCAGGTAATAATTACTACATAATTAGTTTCAAAAACCAAGATAATAGCGATGGGTTTTCAATGAAGATTTGGTGCTTCTTGAACGGTAGATGGGTATGGTTTCCTGGAATATTAAGCATCACAAATCAAGTTGACGAGGTAATAGAAGATCAGGATGTGCACTCCATCATAAAGTATGCATCAAAACTTGGTATTGGGAAAGAATTCAGTGATAGTAGCTTTGCAGTTATGGCTACATCTTATATCATAACAGAAGTGATCAGGAAGAATAAATCTATTTAGTCAGAAATCTACTCATGATAATAATTAAGAGAACCCAAAATTCCCTTAATTATTAGACAATCGTTCCTCAAAGCTCCTCAATCATCTTTAAGCTCTTAGACAAAGCAATTACATCGTAAAGAGAATCCTTTTCCTCTCGATCTAGCGGAACTTCCGACTGATACAAGGCAATGTCATGAACAATTTGTAAAGACTTCGCCATGTGTTCAGCACCATGAAAATAAATGAGTTTTAACAGCTCAATTTGAGGCTGTGTCCAATCTCCGGAATCAATAGTTTCCTCTGAGATTTTACGCTGATTTTCGCTTGCCTTGCACTTACAATTGCAAGGACTTTGACCATCTGGAGTTAGCATAATTAAAATGGTTAATGATTAGAAAATAGGAGAGGTCACCGCTAACTCCATCAAAGACATGCTTCGATAAGGTCTCGGGACTCGCACCCGTATGCCTCTCCAATAACTTGGGTTTAAACCTGATGTGTGGTTTTAACATGTCTTAAGAATTATTATGATGGAATTAGCACTTCAAAGATAGGACTTTTCCTTTGTAAAAATCAAAGGCGGGACATCAGTTGAGTTAAAATGCCAGACTTTAAGATTAACAGACTTGTTTAGAAGACAAAAATCAACGGTATTCTTCTCTTAACCCATCAATCCATGGTTGGTCGATATTCAAAATTCTAAAAGGTATTGACTCCTCTGAGTATAAAGAGCCGAATAGATATATTCTTGAAAAAAAATCTTGTTTGATATTTAAGGCCTCTGTTTTGTCAAAATCATGCTCCTGCCATGATTTCATATACTTTTGAGGAAGATGGAACCTTAATGACGATTCCCGATCTCGAGCATACTGATTTAAGCTTAAATACCATTCTTCAGGTGAATCGGTCCAATAATGAATTCTTGCCTGAGAGGGACTATTGCTTAAAAAGTGATCAAATGCAAATGCATTATGATCTTCACCAGGAAACAAAAAAAACATGTCTCCATATTCATTGAGACCTATAAAAGTCTTTTCCATCCTTTCGAAACTCTCTTTCAAAACGGTACCAATAACTAAATCGGAATCAAGAAAATTGGGCAATCCAGGTTCAGTAAGAGTCTGTTTAGACTTCGAATTGAGAAATGAAGTTAAGCTTTCTAATTGCTCATTTGAAAAGGTGTCTATGTATTCCGGATCAATATTGTCAAATAAGCTACAGACATCTTGTGGTAGAAACCAAGTCAGTGAAAGTAAAGGAATTTTATTATTTGTAGCGTATTCAAAAGCAGGCTTTGAAACACCCTTAATAGTTGCAACACCAACTTGATAATTAAAACGATTTCTGAAGGAAATCGAATACCTAGAACTTCTGTTTCTCTTTCGTTGCTCAATTGAGTCGTCAGTGACTATCTCAAATTCATTTATGTCATACCTTAAACCGATAGCGCTGCGAATAACATTGAGACCTGTATTTTTCCGGTATGCCTTACACTCAAAAAGTAACCTCGTTGGGTATGCAAAAGGCAATTGAATTGGTGGGCTAACAAGTACATCTGCATCATGAGCTGCTCCTTTACCATTAATAAATTGTAAGCCCCCTTGATCAAAAAGGTAATGATCATCTGATTTAACTGAGTAAAACCCACAGTTTAAAAGTAACTGCCTAACAATAAACTCTAGGAGATTGCCTTTTATATTATTTGCACTCATTTTTTGATTTAATGAAGTTATACTAATTTGATAATAAATAGGTACAGGAATGCTTAATAAATAAAAGAGTGTAAAAACACTCTGATTATCGTACCATAGTTAAGTGAAAACTTAACGTTAGCGAATTCAGTAATGCCAAAATATATACAAGACCAACATATTACTGGGGAATTAGGAGTCAATCAATTTCACGCATATTGTCTAAAGCATAAACCGTTTATTATTTTCAGAGAGGAAAGTAAAAGCGATTTCGGAATTGATGGAGAAGTAGAGATAGCAGAGTATGATGAGACAAAAAAGTTGGTAGCCTCTGGCGAAATAATAAAAGTCCAGATTAAATCGACCTCTAAGGGCAGTTACATTCACAAAGAAACCGATACTTCTTTTGAATTTAGAGCGAGCCAAGATGATGTAGACTATTGGAATAGACACAACTTAGGTGTGATTCTAGTCATTTTTGATGTGACTAATGAATCACTATATGCGAAGAAAATCAACCAATATGACGCAGTTTCCCTGAAGACTAAAGTCCCTATTCAATTCGATAAGCATAAAAACAGGCTTACTGTAGGGGACAATGATTTCCGTGAAAGATTTTCTGCTGAATTTAAATCTCGAGTAAATTTCTCTAGAAGCGAGAAAATAGCATTGAATGTATTACCATTCTCAAAACTACCTAAATACTTATTTGAATATAAAAGCTCGTATAAAGACCCTAGGAAGATATTCACCATTGTGTCTGGCGATGATGTGCCAAACTTTAAAATAGTTGGAGACCGAATATATACTTTATATGATGTTGAACTCTTTACTGAGTTTAGAGATAAAATCATACAGTATAGTTCTAGAGAACGACATTCGTTTAAGAAATCACTTCTAGATGAGGGGCTTCAAAAAGTTTGTATTGAACTAATAAACAGGCAATTCTCAGAAGCTGTCTACAAGAAAAAAGTCGGTTTCAACAGAAAGTATCAGCGTTATTTTTTCATGCCGCTATTTCAAGATTTTAATGAAAAAACCGGGAGATTTCCAACCAGAGTTATTAATTATTCTCCGAAGAAAAGAAGCTCAGCGACTAGAACTGTAGTTAGTTATCATGAATATGGCAAAAGTCAATTTTATCGTCATTTTGCGTTTGAAACTAAGCCGACTTTAATTCAAGATCAGTTATACTTAGTTATCACTCCTCAATACTTCTTTACATCAGATGGTAAGAATCCATTGAGTGATCCCGATGAAATAACCAAGCTTACTAACTATTTGACTGCAAGAGAATTTAATGAACAAAACCTCAACCATATCCATTTCATACACTCTTATCTATCTAACAAGTATGGCAAGCTAATTCTTTGTGAAATAGAGGAGTCCGAATTAATTCTTAATACCTATTTATCTGTAAGCAGTAACTTTAGTATTGCATTGGATTATACTCCAGAAAAACTGATTACTGAGTCAAACCAAGCAAACCTATTCGGTGATGATTAAACTTGATTTACTAAAAGAGCCAATGTTAGAATTCGGTGATGACTTCTTATGTGATGATCCCAAAAAAGGTATTGAAGTAGGGGGATTCTATTCAAAAAGCCACGCCAGTCATCATTCTGAAATTCATTACGCGTTAATGGGGTCAAAAAGGAACATGGAACTCTTCACTGAGTGGATTAGAAGTTTGGATCAATCAATTGAAGCAAGTTCTTCCGAAACCTCTCGTATTAGTAATGAGTCGACAATTATTGATGGGGAAGTATCGGATGCAGAACAACTTGAACTGTTCGGAGAGAAACTACTGACTGAGGATGAAATAAATGAGAATGATTCCGATGAACCTACAACAAATAAAAAGTTAAACCCCGACTTTCCGGGGTTCAACAAGGATTCACCTTTTATGTCTGAGTTTATTCATGAAGAGTTGAATAAATCTCGTATACGGGAAGATGCCATCGAGAAAATTCTAAGAAGCCAAAGGCTTACTAAACTGGAAAAAGCTGATGAGATTACACTTCTCTTAAAGGAAGGGTTTGAGTTCCTAGTTGAAAACTTCTCAACTAAGCCGGACATATGTATAGTAATCTTACCATCCAATGTCTTTAAACAACTCTCTTCAATTCCCTTTGGGAAAACCCATATCAATTTTAGAAGAAAGCTTAAAGCAGAACTGATTTCGGTTTCGTCAGAAATTCCTATTCAGATTATACTTGAAGACACTTTGAGGGAAACAAAGAAAAGCCTGCAAGACAAGTCGATGATAGCATGGAATTTTAGTGTCGCGCAATACTACAAAACTAACTCAATTCCATGGTCACTAACAGATATCGATAAGAACTCATGTTTTATTGGGATAAGCTTTCATAAGCTGATAGATCCTGAAAAAAGCTTAATGAGATCTAGTGTAGCCCAAGCATTTAATAGAGAGGGAAGGGGCCTTGTATTCGTTGGAAAACCTTTCGAGTGGGATAAAAAAACAACCAAAGTTGCAGCACCGCATCTAACCTATGATTATGCGAAAGACTTGGTAGGAGATATAATTAAAACTTATGTAGCACAAAATCAAGGAATAAGGCCAAACCGAGTAGTTGTACATAAAACAACCGACTTTTGGAATTCATCTATAAATGCTGATTATAGTGAGGTAGAAGGGCTTAAGGATGGTATACATGAGGTATTGGGAACAAACATTGATATAGACCTTGTCACCATCAAGAACAGTGATATCAAGTTGTTAAGAGAAAATGGAAAGTACCCGGTTATGAGAGGGACTTATGCAGAAATTGGGTATGATGATGCAATTCTATATACAACAGGTTATATCCCTTATTTTGAAACATTTCCTGGTATGCACATGCCACAACCAAAACTCATTAGTTTATATGAAGGCGAAACCTCTATTAAGAATGTTTGTCGAGAAATACTCGCATTAACAAAGATGAATTTCAATAATTGCAATTATTATGATAGCCTTCCTATTACGTTAAGGTTTGCTCAAAAAGTAGGGGAGATCATTCAGTACTTTCCTGAAAATGAAGAGTTTAAACCTCCTAATCGATACTATTTTTATATGTAAGCAAGGGTATTCAACAAGCGTTGAAATGAATGTTAAACAACCACATCCGAGCAATGCTGGCCAGATCGGATGACATGAGGCATATGCAAGGGTTCAGGCCGTTTACGGTGCGTTGGGCTGTGCCTGGCTAAAAAGGACTGGATTTACTTGCCCTTGCAATTCCCGAAATGATCTGCCGGATATTTGCTATTGACTGGGAGTGGTAAAACTATATAACTATATATTTAGGTAGAAGGGAGATTGAATTTTCCCATGCAGGAGGGCTGGCCGACAAAATAGCGAGGTGCGCGATGGTCTGTGGGTAGCAGCTTTATTTTGTCTAGATTTTTTGCATTCTTTTTTATCAATGAAAAAAGAATGAGCCCAGCGGCTTGAGTGTTCATAGAAGCTACTGAACAGCAACAGATCGACCCACAGGCCACCAAAGTCAAATACAGAGCCTACAGCAAAAAGAAAAGCCTGAGCCTTGACACAGCTCATGTAAACTACTAACATTCCAGGACAGCACCAACAAAGCGCAGGCAAGCATGTGTTTTAAAGACTGATAAACGTAACGCCTGAGAATCGCATATTTGAGAGCGCACCGTACAATTGTACAGTACATGAGAAAATAGACAGCCTTTAAATCTTTTGCTTAGCGTAGGGAACTGCCGGCACGGCACAGCGGGCGGGTAGAATAAAATAGCAGCTTTGGAACAGGGCGGCCGTGAGGATGCAGATTGGTGCGCGAGAGTTTTTGCTATCAAAAGCAAAAAGCTCTCGTAGCCAATAGCGCTGGCCGAAGCGGCTATTTAAAATAAAACTAATTATATAACATGGACACGAATTGGAATCGATGTGCAGTGATCCAGAGAGCTGAGTTCCAAGAAACGAATAGTCACGGTCCAGCTCTGCTGGTTAATATAATATAGAATTATATAACAGTGGGTTGGGATTAGATAAGCGTGAATGACAAGCAATACAAACCGTTCATTCCGCTTAACATAAACCGTAAGTTATATGACTGCATCACATAACTGGTTTATGTTAAATACTACGT
Source organism: Roseivirga sp. (assembly GCA_965230105.1). Classification (GTDB taxonomy): domain Bacteria; phylum Bacteroidota; class Bacteroidia; order Cytophagales; family Cyclobacteriaceae; genus Roseivirga. The sequence continues at coordinate 11,409 of CBDDKG010000015.1, forward strand.
ATTGCGCGGAATTCACTATGAATGTTATATAATTTATAATATGTTAATATTATTTATTTGATAAATACAATTTATAGTGCAGTGCTTTCAGTGTGGAATACAAGGAGGGAAGTGTAAAGGTGAATTGTCTTTGTAACGACATTTCTTTCATTTATTGTGCCAGTTTATGTATATACATTAATAGTACAATTAAGGTCGTTAAAATTGGTTAAAAACTAATCTTTTAGTTAGAATCAGTTTTGCATGTTTATACGACTTTTTTGAAGGAGGAAAGGGGAGTGGTCAACTCCCCTAAGCCATCTAAGTAATTATTGTCGGATCGTCTATGATCTCGATAGTGATAGGAACTATACTATCGTCATCATTTCGAGTAATTCGAATCTTACCTTCGCTATTAAAAGAGAAGGTTCCAGAAGTGGCCAACGTATCTGTTTTCGTAGACCTGATACTGCCAATATTCAAATTGGTTGTACCCATATCTACAGTCAAATCCCTAACCATTTTGAAGGCTTTTCTCGACCCAGTATCGAAAGTATAGGGGTCACCATTTTCGTCTTTTGGAACGAATACGAAATTCACTCCATCATCAAACCTCCATTGCCATACACTACCTCTAGGGCCTTGCAACGCAAAGTTTCCCGCTAAATCAGCATAAGCGTAATGGAACGTTCCACCCGCAGCATGGCTAATAGACTGTATTGCAAAATGTCTAGGTGAGTAGGTATCAGAGAAACTACCCGCAGCACTCATAAAGTCCGCTAGTGTGGCATAATTAGCCAAGTTGACACCATTGACTTGTATATCTTCCTGGACATTTCCGCCACCTGATCCAAAGGGATTGAAAAATTTATACACGTTGAACTCCCGATAACCACCAGGAATATATGTCATTCCAACCCGCGGCATGTATGGGTGATTCATTAAGTACATTTCTTCAAATGTGATACCCTCTGATTTTATACCCTGCTCGAAAAAGCTAGCACTATTAGCAACTAGGCCAAAACTGTCAATAATCTGCAATACGTAGTGGTCTTGTCTGTGTGTATAACTCAATTTGAAAGTTTCCTGATTGTAATCAACCTGTCTACTCCGCAATATGTCTTCGCCTTTGTTGACGTATATAATTCTCATTTCTGTCTGTTTTTTCTAATTCGATCAAACCATTGATACATCCAATAGGCAAGTGCAGCAAACACCAACTGAATGAAACCAATTTGAATCTCTACGGCCACCGGAGCACTAAACCAAGCAGCCAATGCGAACACCCTTCTCATAATCCTAAATGACCTTGTTTCTGGAGCTTTCTATAAAGACCTTTGTTGAAGTATTTCCTCAGATCGTCAAGGAGTTCTGATTTGCTTCGAGTGATATCGTCATAAACCTCTTTGATAGCATCAAACAGCGGCTTATCAATACCTTTGAGGTATTCATAGATATCACCATGATTGATATCATTCCGCTCGAAATAATTCATATTAGGAAGTTCACCTAACCACCAAGCGAGGTCTTTTGCACCTTGTGCCACTTCTTCGGCATCGAGACGATTCTGAGCCGCTATCTTTTCGGCAGCATCGTCCGCACGTTCTGCGGTAGTTCGATTATCACTAAACAGGTCAACAATCCACCTTTTTAGCGGCCTTACCACAAGGAAAAGAGCGGCTATACTACCTGCTACTATTAGCCAGGTTTTTGAACTTATTCCACCCAAAAGCGTCTTTGCGCCTCCAAGCAATAATGACCAGGGCATATATTAGAATTATAAAGATTATCACAAATACCGACCGCTTCATTGCACTAGTATGATGTTGAAGCACCTTGTCATAATGCAGCGGGTCAGAAGCCTTATACTGACGAGAAACCGACAGTATGAAATCCCCTTTCGCGGGAACATTGAAGTATTTCAAGAACAGAAAGAAATCTACTATACTCGAATACCAACTTGAAAAGCTCGCCAACTTTGTACCCTCATGAGGTATTCCACCCCCTAAGGAAGTTGTATCTCTATGGCTTGGCTGAGTCATGCCAAAAAGGTTGTTGTAATCCTCAAATGCAGGACTTTCAAACATCCCAGTTTCATGCCTAGATAAAGCATAAATCTTCGAAGTTGAAACAAACCAATATTTGGGCTTGAACAGCTTTACAAACCATATCAAGAAATAAATACTATTTTTCTTCCACCACATCGGCATCCTGGATTATTTCCGTTGAATCTTTCTTTCGATGCTTGTCTATTACTTCAAGAATAGCATTTAACGAGTCTACAAACACAACAAGCAAAGTCGCCCAGTGAGCGACTTTTGCTATATGTGGCCTGATTTGCTCAAGAACCTTATTCATTATCTATTTCTAGACCCTGAATTGTTCCACACAGCCGCCTCAATCCAATATCCAATACCTTTCTCTTTGAGAGCCTTATCGGTGGATTTAGACACTTTCAACCTGATCTTAGTACCGTCTTCAAGCTCAAGAGTACCAGTATAATTGTCGTACTTCTTTCCATCTTTTCCGGTATTAACCGAGTGCTTACAGCCTACTACTGCTTTAGCATCCGGCCTACTTGCGGCTTTCGCCTGATTGCTATATGCTTTTGCCATGATTCTTTTTTATGGGTTTTTACTTTTTTCCTTGTAGTACAAGCCACCAAAAACGACAGCCGTAATTGATACTGCGATGAATGTCACCCAACACAATACCTTTTTTGTTTTTTCACTCATTATCTATTGTCTTTATTTTTTGAAAACCAGATGATTCCGGCAATTACGATCAGTACACCAAGCAGGTAATACCAGGACTTTTTCAGGACCATTCCCGCCTTAGCCATGAACATTTTACCTTTAGATTGATCAGCTACCGGAGCTGTAGGACTTGGAGCAGGTGGGGGAGTGATAATATCAACTACACCGCCTAAAATATCCCTCAAGGACTTACCAGTTTCTAACTGAGTACCTTTTGAGCCTGGTAAAGACAGGCCGAACAATGATTGTTTACTCGTTTTCAATGATTCACCTATTTTGTTTAGTCCTACTGAATTGAATGCTTTGCCAACCAGATTTCCACCTGGTACAAGAGAAGCACCAAGACCGACAACGGGCTTAAGAATACTACCAATTCGAGAAAGTGGTTTTTTACCATTTCTGAAAAGTTGGTTTCTAACAGCCATGTGGCCTTTTTTGAACTTTCTTTTGCATTGCCTTTTTAATCTGCCTTTGAAGTGTTTGCACGCTTCTTTGCGTTCTTTCCTCTGCATTTGTCTGACGTTCCGCCTACCCGCCCTATCGAGCCTAGTAGGCGCCATGTTTAGGGCTTCTTCCATGCTAAGCGGACATTAAGAACAATTCGACATTTTGACCCGCAGTTTTCTCTATTTTCAAGAAATCCACGTTTGACACGTCAACCACAACACCCGCACCGTGCGAATCGATAGTGTTGTCCGCATTTGTAGCCACGAAATCATTAGCCTCATTTTCCAAGGCTCTAAGACCAACAGAATCGTAGTCTCTAGGTTGAGATTTCATTTCTCTGCTAAACTCCTTTGTGAACTTGGTAATATTAGCTTGTCCAGTGATGTACGCCAAATCGGCACCCCTCACGTCCACTCTATCTTCATCCAACTGGTCTAGAATAGGGTAGAAGTTATATCCGATATAGCCTGTATGAGTCCCAGGAGCTTCAAGACTATGCACTGCATATGTAGCCGTGTTGTCCAAAGATGTTAAATCAACCTTGATAAACTCTTTGTCTCTCAGCTCGATACCACCGCCCTTAGCAATTTGGATAACACAGTAATGCAATGCTCCGCCATTTTCAGCGAAGATTGAACCGTCACCATGTTGAGCCAATACCATTACAGGCAGCAACTTGATCTTTTTAACCAAGTCTTGGCCGGCTCTTTGGCCGCCTTCGATGTAGACACGGATTTGCTCATCAACAAGAGCAGCCAAATTGGACACACCGATAATCAATGCACCCATAGGGCGATTTATCTCGATGCCTTCCACTTCCGTTACACCAGTACCTTGATAGTGTTTCATAAATGTTTACGTTTAATTTTTTGTTTCACTTATGAGTATTCACGGTATGGTTTTGCCGCTTTTTGCCGCTTTTTGCCGATCAATCAAAAAGATTGGGATAAAGAGTCATTATTTCACGAGGATTTAGCTCATGAAAGCCACAAAACTCATGTAGTGTTGGTCTTCTTTCCAGGCCAAATTCACTCTTTACCTCTGCTATCTTATAGCGCGCGGTACGTTCTTTGCATCCGAGAATTTTTTGAACATGTTTGTTTCTAAGCTGCATACTTATTTGGGTTTCCTAGTTTGGCGCACTGGAAGTAATCGAATTCGAACTTGGCAAGGTTAAATTCAAAATGTCGCGGTAGATTATCATAGAAAGACTTAAACCAGTGCTCTAGCTTCTTTTCCATTTGTTGCACCAGACCATATTTTAAGGCCAGGTTATACGCATATTTCATCCAGCCAATTGATTGAAATGACTTTACATAGTGGAGCATTGCCATGCGTACAGATTGCATTACACTCTTTTTGCTTACGAATTCTGACTTCTTTTTAAGTCTTTTAAGCCTGTACACGAAGTCTGGCATTAAACCAAGCTCATGAAAGTCGAATAGTTCGTAGGGCCTCATTCTATCGACACGTTGTTGTCCAGGATCATTGTAGACGAACTCAAAGTGCTTTCTACAAGCAAATTCTAACAGTGTGACATGGAAATCCTTGTCGAATAGTTGGTGTATCGTATAGTCACCGTCTAACTGCCTGAAAAAGTCACTTTTCAATTCCATTTCGAAGCGGAAGACATCCTCTTTGAGGCGCATGCCATTGGCATTCCAGTGAGCCTTGATATAAGGCTTTGGAACATGTAGCATCTGTTTGGTTTTATTGTATATACGAATATACTTTCCACTCTCTCGACTTCCGATCGTGATACCGTCCTCTGTTCTATTACTAGAATAAAAGTTAATCGTGTCCCTGTCTTTTCTGATGTTTTGCGCCATATGATCCAGGTTTCTCATATAGCCCTTATGACGATGAAGTTTCTTTTGTTTCCCTACCTTTCTAATCTTACCACTTGCAATATTATTCGATAGGCTTTGTACCGTTGTACGCTGATTGAATCTGTAAAAGTCTATGTACAAGTCATACCGAACTATATGACTAAATGTAAGATTCAGTTTTCTCTGCAATAAACTAAAGAACCTGGAAGGGTGGACTTTGCTATTGTACAACGCTTCATTATCCGCTTTGAAGTGCACCAGGTCATGCTTCCAATATTTTTGCTTTGGCATCCAATATAGTATGCCCATTAGTCTGTTCAGGTGATAAACATTCACAGCAAATTCGAATTGCCCTGTCTTTTGCTTTGTTACAAAATCAAGGCTTCCAACGCTGACGCTATTCCCATCATAGAAGTGTCTTTTGTTCATTAACGTGTATAAAGGTGAATCTTCGTTTATGTCACCTGAAAACGCCAATTGCAGCCAATCAACGCCTATTATTTTATTCTTCTTTGTTATTTTTCTGTCAAGTAAACGCTTGTTATACTTAACAAGCGTACGGGCAATATTTGTATTAACGATCTTATTACCTTGTCTGATTTGCATATAAGGAGGGGAGTTATTCGGGTTTGTCTTTGAGTAGATAGATAAGAAGGCCCACCATACAGGCGGGCCATACTGTTATTTGGAGTAAGTCGTTTAGTATTTCCATCGACCAGTATTTAATGCCGTGAACGGCCTGTAAAGTGGATAATAACCCACTTCAAAAATCTAACGCCTATTGCCACCAGAATTAGCAACATTATGTATTCAGTCCAGCTCATTCCTATCATGATTTTTCAATGTTTAAAGGAATGTATATTGACTGCCTAGTACTGAAATTGTATGCTTTGTAGCATGCCAATCTCACTTGTTGTATTCTGTGCTTTTGTCCGTTATAAGTACAGTAATCACCTTTTTTTAGCTTTTTTGCCATTTTTATTGGGTTTAGAATTAACATTTGAATTAGAAAATCTTGAATAGTACCCATGCCACAGAGTAGGGAAGGGATCATGTTCTATTGACCTGTAGCATCGCCCACCAATCTTAGCACAGAGAGCGACCAAGAAGGCAGAGAGAAGCCACAGCAGCACACCCAGTAGGGTGAGCATAATAAATGCTTCTAGCATGTTTGTTTGATTTTTTAGATTTGTTGGTTCAGCAGAATTTGTCTAAAAGCCCCCAATTCTCGCGAAAGGGCTTTTAGAAAATTCCCGCTTTGTCTGTTGTCCGGAAAAATGTTTTGTTCTCTTAGGTTAGCGCAGAAGAGAAGAACACGTTATTTTGATTTCAGCCTGATATCCGTCTTTCAATAGAGGATAGAGCCATTTATAAAATGGCGCATAGGCTTGCCGACTTGAAGACACCATAGGAGTACCACCACCATAATTTCTAGTCATTTCTTCACCAGGAGCAAGACAGCCTTCGAGTTGATGCGCATAGTTTGCAGGGTGGAAATATATTCCATCTCGATCAGGAACAATTATTTCAATATGCCTTTCAAAATATGGATAGTTAGGACTGCTTAGATACCTTTTAGTAAGTGGTGTTAAAGAAGGCTCGATTTGGACAGGCCAAACACCTATTGGTATGGATTTCTCAAAGTTTTCAAGAATAAAACACTGAAAGACACCATCAACAAACAACAGAGAGATCAGAGCATTTGCACCTTGATTTGCTTCAAATCGATGCAATTCTAATTGGATTGTAGGTCTATGCATGATTAGAACATTTGAGTTTGATTAGAGTCTTTCGGACGATCCTTTTTCACACATCTTTTATAATGCACAGGATACTCACTTGGCATTGCATCCCAGTTCTTTTTCTGATCCGTTGGAACAACCATAACCAAGTTATCAAGGTGCATGCGGTTCTTTTTCATGTAGTCACTAGCAGCATAGAAGTAGGTTATTCTTTGCTTCTTTTGAGTCACTACCATTGCGATATGACCACCGCGTGTTTTAAATTGCTCGCCTCTTTTGAGCTTATAGAGAGGAACGATTTGAATTGGTTTACCTTCAAACATTTTGCCCCCTTTCCTTTGGTGTAGAATCACCCTCAAACACCCAGAAATCACCGATTTGGCGAATTGTAGAGTCTATATTGGTATGAACTTTGTACTTATTCAGTGCATAGTCATAGCCAACTAACGTCCAAGTAAAGCCGTCAGGATGGAAATGAAAATTTGTGTGAAGATCAATTTCAGAGATTAGTACTTTTCCCTGATGTCGCATTTCAGACTCAACTTTTTTAGACAATAGTTGGTCATCATGCAAATGTTTGTTAACTTGTTGCATCAATATAATATTTAGATGTGATGGACGCGTCAACGTCCGTTGATTTATTACCCTGATTGCGTCAACAGTCAGGGTTTTTATTTAGGATTCTTTTACTGGTGGCATATTACTGTATTATGGTTATTGCCTTCAATTTTCTATGATTAGCAACCCTACATGAAGTAGAGCAGAAACGAGCTTTATTACTCTTTGGAGTAAAAGAAGACCCGCAATTGTTACAGACTTTTTCATGATCATTCTGTAACGATTCTTTTATATCGTTTCCATCAAGAGCCGAACACCGATCAGTCTGTAACGATTCTTTTATGTCGTTTCTATCAAGAGCCGAAGCGTGATCAGTAGGTAACGATTCTTTATACACATGGTAATTATCATACCCGTAAATGTTGCATATACGATGTAGAAAGTTCAAATCTTGACTATAAGCCACTTTGCATCTATCATAAACAGAAGATGTTATACTACAATCCATATTCCTTTTTGACCACCATACCACATCAAGCATTCTTTGAGTCAGATGATCATTTTGTACTTCTATATCGTGAATCACTTTGTAGACTGTTAAGTGGACTTATTTTTGAAATGTTTATCAATCAAAACCTGAACGGCAGCACTAGGAGTTTTTGAAGGGTCGTATTTTGGCCGAGAGATTTTCTTTTGCTCTGATGGTAATAGTTTCATATCCCTGAGAGCAATTACCAATTCGTCAAAACTTTCGTATTCGATTAGATCATCAGTTTCAATCGGAACATGATTTCTATATCTCAGAATATGGAGGTAAGAGCTTTTGCCATTTATGGGGCTGAATTTTACAGTAGCCCCGAAACAGTCCCACACCAGAAAATCATATTCAATCAAATCAGGTGACGGCTCGTATGTACAACCAACGTTTAACGCAAGGAGAAGTTTGCGCATTCGAGTCTGATGATAATGTTTGAGGGGATTATAATATTTCCTTATCGGCATTCTTAGCAGCTGAGTTCGTCTACTAACATATCACTACTTTTGGGAATAAACAAGCCTGGAAACATATTTAAACGTATTTGCTGTATAATTTATATTATGTAAAATAAGACCAACATAAAGAAAGGGAAGATCTCTCCTCCCTTAAAATCTTTAGCCTATTCTCCGCCTTCTAACTTCTCTAGCGTGTCTAGCACTTTGTCTCTCTTTTCATCCATGCCCAACTGATCGTAGATGGTGCTCAATGGCCTTAATGCATATACATCTTCTGCATCTGCCGCGATCAACTTCTCGAACATTGGAAGTGCCTCCTTGAATCTGTCTTGAGCTGCTTTCTTCTTAGCCTCGTAAGCGTCATCATCATCAACGCTCATGCTCGCTTCTTTCATCATCTCCACCCCTTGGTTAAAGATTACTGATCCAGCTACATAATAAGCGTCCAGATAATTAGCATCCATTTCTAGCGCCTTCTTAGCGCTTACCTCAGCGTCAGCTAGCTCTTCGTTGTTCCACTGCAAGAAACCTAAAGTATAGTAAGTCACTTTATCAGCATTACCAGCGTCAACGATTTTCTTAAGGTTGGTAATGGCCTCGCTCATCTTATCAGCCTTAATCAATACTTCTACTTCCCAGCTGCCATATAGCTTCTCATCAGGGAAAGTATCCTGAGCGTTTCTGATCACATCAAGTGCATCGTCAAACTTCTCATCGTCAATATTGGTTTGGATCAACTTCTGGTAAGCATAAGATTTGTTTCCATAAGCTTCTTCAGCCGCGATTACAATTTTGAAGTATTCGGCAGCCTTTTCCATATTGTCTGCATTATCTGCAGCATAACCAGTAAAGAATGCACGGTCAACACTTGGCGTAATTTGGTAAGCAATATCCAGGTAAGGATATGCTTTCGCATAATCCTCTTCTTCCAAGGCTACATTGGCCACACCTACTAACCAGTACTCTAAAAGTCCTAGTTGCTCTCCGCCTACTGCTTCCTGGTCATTCAGCGGGTTGGTTAGTGCTTGCTCCAGAATGTCTTCTTTTGCTTTTGGTGTAGCCAGCTCTAGTGCCTTGTTGAACCAGTCTAAGCTTTCTTTCGCTAAATCCAGATTCTCAAATCCACCATCGATGAATTTCTGAAGGCTGATTTTACCCAAAAGTGAGTAAACATCTGAGCTTCCGCTGGTTTCAGCATGTTCTGCTGCTTGTTTAGCCAAAGTCGTGGCTTCTTCGTATGAGCCTTTCTTGAAGGCCTTTTGAGCACTTTTCATCACTTTCTTCTGAGCAAAGGCGCCCATAACTAAAAGTGATAATGCCGCTGTGAAAAATAGCTTTTTCATGAGTAAGTATTCTAGTTAAGTCTTAATTATTCCTCTGTTTTATTCTCATCTGAGGCTTCTTCTGATGCCTCAGTGGTAGTATTTTCGTCTTCTGAGGCTAAAACCTCTTCTTCTTCGCCCTCTATCAATTCAATTTTCTCTACAGATGAAATCTCATCTCCATCGTTTAATCGAATGACGCGAACGCCCTGTGTAGCTCGTCCCATGACCCTCAAACCACTCACCGAAATACGGATTGTGATCCCAGATTTGTTAATAATCATTAAGTCATCGGTATCGATTACCTCTTTAATTGCAACTAAGTTACCAGTTTTCTCGGTAATGTTAATGGTTTTCACACCCTTACCGCCTCTTTTGGTAATTCGGTAATCATCTATTGGAGAGCGTTTGCCATATCCTTTTTCAGATACGACCAACAGGTTAGCGTCTTCTCTGTTAACACATACCATGCCAACTACCTTGTCTCCCTCTCCTTCCAGGGTCACTCCTCTCACTCCGGCTGCCGTACGACCCATCGCTCTGGTTTGACTTTCGTGGAAGTGAACAACCTTACCAGAACGCTTACCAATAATGATGTGATTATCACCATTTGTGAGCTTTATTTCCAGTAATCGATCGCCTTCGTTGATGGTAATGGCATTGATTCCGTTTGTTCTAGGACGTGAATATGCTTCTAAAGTGGTCTTCTTAATGGTACCTTTTTCAGTACACATCACCACATAGTTATTATTGATATAATCTTCGTCTTTCAGGTCGGCTACATTGATCACTGCCCTGATTTTATCACCAGGCTCTATGTTGATAAGGTTTTGAACCGGACGTCCTTTAGAAGTTTTTCCACCTTCTGGCAGTTCCCAGACTTTCTTCCAGTACACCTTACCAAACTCTGTAAAGATCAGCAGGTAATTATGGGTCATTCCCACAAACAAGTGTTCTGTAAAGTCATCGTCCTTAGAGCCTGCCCCTTTAGAACCTACGCCACCTCTGCCCTGCGTTCTGTACTCTGATAGCAGGGTTCGCTTCACATATCCCTGATGAGAAATCGTAATTAACATCTCTTCATTAGGAATCATGTCTTCAGTGGTGAAGTCTTCCGCAGAATGGATAATATCTGTTCTACGCTCGTCACCATAGCGATCCTGAATCTCAATCAGTTCATCTTTGATGATGCCCATTCGAAGCTCTTCCTTCTCAAGAATCTCCTTCAACTTGGCGATCAATTCCATGATCTCATCGTACTCCTTCTGGATTTTCTCTCTTTCAAGACCTGTCAGCCTTTGAAGACGCATTTCCAGAATGGCTTTCGCCTGGATTTCGCTCAGCTTAAACTTCTCAATCAGGCCGGCTTTGGCAATCTCAGGATCTCTAGAACTTCTGATCAAATCGATGACCTCATCCAGGTTGTCCAATGCGATCAGATAACCCTCTAAGATGTGAGCTCTCTTCTCTGCTTCTTTTAATTCGTACTCTGTACGTCTAATGACTACTTCATGCCTATGGTCAACATAGTGTCTGATTAAGTCTTTGAGGTTCAGTGTATAAGGACGTCCTTTTACAAGTGCTACATTATTAACACTAAAGGACGATTGTAGCTGTGTATACTTGAACAGGTTGTTCAAAACTACATTGCCTATCGCATCTTTTTTCAGCTCATAAACAATGCGCATTCCGTTCCTATCAGACTCATCTCTGATATCTGAAATGCCTTCAATTTTCTTTTCATTGACTAAGCCTGCTGTCTTTTCAATCATGCTGGCTTTATTGACCTGATATGGTATCTCGGTCACAATGATCTGCTCACGGCCGGTTTTAGTAGTTTCTATGTCCGCCTTAGCGCGAAGTACTACTCTACCTCTACCCGTTTCTAAAGCTGATTTCACACCGGTATAACCATAAATGGTACCACCTGTTGGGAAATCCGGTGCAGTCACATGCTGCATTAGCTCAGATACTTCTATATCATTGTTGTCAATATAGGCTACTACGCCATTCACAACCTCTGTAAGGTTATGTGGGGCCATATTGGTGGCCATACCTACAGCAATACCCGAACTACCATTTAAAAGCAAGTTTGGCAACTTACCCGGCAGTACGGTAGGCTCTTTTAAGGAGTCATCAAAGTTGAACTGAAAGTCAACGGTATCCTTATTGATATCTGTTAATAATTCTTCTGCAATTCTGCGCAAGCGAGCTTCTGTATAACGCATCGCTGCTGGCGAGTCACCATCAACAGAACCAAAGTTACCCTGACCGTCAACAAGAGGATATCGCAATGACCATTCCTGGGCCATTCTCACCATGGTGTCATACACGGATGAGTCACCATGTGGGTGGTACTTACCGAGTACCTCTCCTACGATTCTTGCTGATTTTTTGTAAGCCTTGTTCCAGTTGACACCCAGGTCCAACATACCGTACAAAACCCTTCTGTGAACGGGTTTCAGGCCATCTCTAACGTCTGGTAGTGCTCTTGAAATGATCACCGACATGGAATAGTCGATGTATGCACCCCGCATCTCATCTTCTATGTTAATCGGGATGATTGTTTCCTTATCTCCTTCTGCCATAAACTACTTAAAAAAGTATGGTTTTTATAAGGTCGCAAGATACCAAAAATATTCCGTTTTATGGGCCGAAAACTAAGGCTTTAATTGCCTTTTCTGGACTTATTTTTTTTGGGTCTTGGGAAGGACGAACCTTTGGGCTTTCGCCTGATTCTATTTTGCCCAAAACGTGGGTTCTGCTTGCGATAAAAGGGTCTTCCGCGATAAATCTTATTGTTGAAAATATGCTCCATTTGCACTTGATCGGCCTGGTACTTATTCCTCGGATAGATTGGGTATTTAAAGAGTAGACCTAGGTCGATCGTAAAGACGGAAAACTTATGCTGAATATTCACCAAATCATTAGATACAGTATAACTTCTCAATTCGAATGAAGGACGAATGTATCCCTTGAAATATTTTGAAAATTTCATCTGAAACATGACACCTATATTGAAGAAAGGATCATAATTCACCACATCTGTATTAACCTGTCTCGCTTTTACTTTCCAAACTCCTCCCAACACATCTGCATGAATAGAATAATCTCCTAGGGTATACATATTATAGCTTAGGGATGCGAAGAGTTTGGTGGTCGAAAGCTTAGTCTCTGGCAAGGCATATCCTCTTAGCAGACTACTGACATCCTGACTAGAGGCCGGGTTCCTAAACCTGAGCCCTCCAAAACCAATACCACCTCCTATGCGGATCATGTCGTCATCTAAGTAGATCTTTTCTTTGGTGCGCTCGTAATGGCCTTTATCCAGCTTTTTAAGACTTATGGAAAAGCGAAAGGTCAGTGGATTAATACGACCATTGTTATTGTAGGTAAAGCTTGTGGTATCGGTTCTAACGATATGGCTATCATCATCAATACGTTCGATACCCACTGGTGTGAGGTCTGTAAACCAGTTATTAAAGGCGTTTATCGGACTTGTAAGCCCTTGTTCTTCATCAAGTGGCACAATGTATAGCTGATCGCCTCTCGGATCTCTGATGACCGACACATCACTCAGAGGGTTTCGATAAGAGAAGTAGCCCACTCCTTTTTCGATACTAAAATTAAAACGGTTAATGGTTTTCCGGATGGGGTTAACGAGCCTTCTCTGGAATTTGCGCTCTTCTTTCTCAAGGTCTGGTGCTTCTTCTATGACAAGGCCGGAAACATTTGTCTTTTTCTTCTTTCTCTTAAAAAGCTGTGCTTCTGCCTGGTGACTCCAGATAAGGGCAAAAACGAAAAGAAGGAGAAAGGATTTGTTTTTCAAGACTGCGTCTACGTTTACTTTATTAAAGACAAACTAAACCAATTATTATGGAAGGCATAAAAAAAGACTGCCAAAAGCAGTCTTCTTTGCATTAGTATATTAAGGTTGATTAAGGTTCTTATTCAGCTGACATTCCGGCCATCATGCCGTCAACTTTAGCTTTCAATGCGCTATCACTTCTATAAGCTTTTTTAATCGCATTGTATTTCTTACCTCCCAGCGTATATCTTGCCAGATTGCTTACTACAGCACTTGCTGCTTTTTTTCTTTTGTCTACCTGTCCCTGAATAGTAGTATAGAACTGCTTTTCAAAGTCAGTCGCATCAGCAGGCAGATTAGCAGGCTTTCCTTTCGCCACTTTATCTAACTCTACGTAACGATTACCATCGATACCCTCCTGCTTTTCAATTAAGCCATTCACGTAAGGACTAATCTTATCAGTGATCGCTTTTTGAGCCATAAGGATTACTGCGTAGTCTTTGACATCCTCATCGGTAAAATCTTGTGCACTTGCCGCGTTCACCCCAACGAACACAAACATTGCAGTCGCCAAAACGGCTTTCGTTAATCTCATCATCTCAATTAAATTTTTAGTTTATAAGAAAGCTAGTTAAACTCTCTTCTATATAGTTAGTAGTTTGGTTTGCTTTTAACAGCGATACAAAAAAAGGGATTTGTAGAAAACATACAAACGAAAGCACCCCATTTCTGACAGAAAGCTGATATTTTTGGACACATTATTAAAATTTGACGAATATTCTTCAATCATGCGTAAAGTTTATTACCTCTCTACCTGCGATACTTGCAAACGAATTATGAATGGCCTCAACCTTGAGGGTTTCTCAAAACAGGACATTAAAACGGAAGCCATCACTGCTGATCAACTTAGTGAAATGCATGCATTAGCCGGTTCTTATGAAAGCTTATTCAGCAAGGTGGCGCGTAAGTATAGGGCACTTGGTTTGAATGAACAGCATCTTTCGGAAGATGATTTCAGAAAGTACATTTTGGAGGAGTATACTTTTCTTAAACGTCCCGTATTCCTGGTTGATGGCCAAATCTTCATCGGCAATAGCAAAAAGACTGTAGCTGCCCTGTCTGAATTGTTGAGCGCTTAGCCCTGAATAGCACGTCATTTCGATCCCGAGGCTTCGGGAGAGAAATCTGTTATCCAAATGATCTTTAGATCTCTCGCTACTCTCGAGATGACTATAAGATAAAGATGGTGTTAAATGAATAGGAATCACTTCATTAGAACGTCATTTCGAATGCAATGAGAAATCTATTTTCTACTAGGTGTTTAGATCTCTCCTAGGGTCGAGATGACTAAGAAATATGCATAGTGCATCACGTTATTCTATTAGAACGTCATTTCGAATGCAATGAGAAATCTACTATTTAATGAGTATTAGATCTCTCGCTGCTCTCGAGATGACCAGAAAACGGAGTTAGCGTTGGGTTACACAGACTGAATTATTAGAAGGTAATTTCCATCCCATTGAGAAATCTATAAATTCATTATAGAAAAATGACTGTCTATATCATAACCAATTTCAACAAGACAACACTTTACATCGGGGTGACGAATGAACTTGGCTATAGATTAGTCGAGCACTATCAAAATCGCGGCAAGCGAGAGACCTTCGCTGGTCGCTACCACTGCTATTACCTCATCTACTTTGAGAATCACGATACTCCTGACGGGGCCATCCAGCGTGAAAAAGAGATCAAGAAATGGAATCGGAGCAAGAAGGAAGAGTTGATCAACTCCTTCAATCCCGAATGGACATTTCTAAATGATCAGATTATAGAATGGCCACCTGAGGAAGGGTTGACGGGGAGAGTTTGAGTGTTATGTTTAGATCTCTCCTAGGGTCAAGATGACTACAAAATGGAAATGACGCTGAATCAATTGTACTCACATCATTAGTACGTCATTTCGAATACAATGAGAAATCTAAGGCCCAACTGATGTTTAGATCTCTCCTTTCACTCGAGATGACTTCCTAAAAGAGTTTAGCAAAACATGTAAAAATCTTTATTAGAATGTCATTTCGAACCTGCCTGGCGGCAGACAGGCATAGTGAGAAATCTATCATTCAATGGATGCCTAGATTTCTCCTAAGGTCGAGATGACTACAAAATGGAAATGACGCTGGATCAATTGTACTCACATCATTAGTACGTCATTTCGAATACAATGAGAAATCTAAGACCCAACTGATGTTTAGATCTCTCCTTTCACTCGAGATGACTTCCTAAAAGAGTTTAGCAAAACATGTAAAAATCTTTATTAGAATGTCATTTCGAATCTGCCTGGCGGCAGACAGGAAGAGTGAGAAATCTATAGTCAAGCTGATGTTTAGATCTCTCGCTGCTCTAGAGATGACAATAAAAAGAAGAGTGAATTTAAAGGATTGCTCGAACGCCTTAACCAATAGACTTCAATTCCTGAATGGTCTCCTGAGGGTCAACAGACTTAAAGACAAAACTTCCGGCAACCAAAATATCAGCGCCAGCCTCCATAAGCTTAGGGGCATTGTGAATATTGACCCCGCCATCGATTTCAATCTGGGTATGAGCACCATTTTCAGCAATGATCTCTTTGAGTTGCCTTACTTTCTTATAGGTGTTCTCAATGAATTTCTGACCTCCAAAGCCTGGGTTGACAGACATAATGCATACTAAGTCGATATCGCAAATCGTATCCTCCAGCAGCTGAACATTCGTATGAGGATTAATGGCCACTCCTGCCCTACAATCCATTGATCGAATCTCCTGAAGCGTACGATGTAAATGATCACAAGCTTCATAATGTACAGAGATATTAGCCGCTCCCGCATCTCTAAAAGCCTTTAGATACTTCTCAGGCTTCTCAATCATAAGATGTACATCTAAAGGCTTCTTTGCATGCTCGTTGATCGCCTCGCAAACTGGGATTCCGAAAGATATATTCGGTACAAAAACACCATCCATAATGTCAATGTGAATCCAATCGGCCTGACTGTGATTCAACATTTCGACATCTCGTTGGAGGTTAGCAAAGTCAGCAGCAAGAATAGATGGGGCAATAATTGGGGAATTCATGCTCAAATATAATCCAATATTGATTGTTGAACTATTGGCCTTTGATGATCTTTTTCGTGACAACACCATCAGGTGTGACAAGCTTCAGCAGCAATAAGCCACTTTTTACACCACTGAGATCAATTTGGAATTTATTCTGAAAGAAATTAGGGGTAAAATCGTAGTGCTGAATCACTGCTCCTTCCCCATTCAACAACTGACCATCAATGGTCTGACCAATATATCCTTCTTCAAACGCAACAGTAAAGTGAGGTAGAGTCGTTGGGTTGGGATAAGTAACAACACCTTCTTCAATTGGTGCCAATGCCTCATTGGCAATCCTTGAGGCTCGGATAAAGCCCGGAAGTCCATAACCAAAGAAATTGTTGGGTTCGTTAGCAAGGTCTCCTGACCTTCTAATGATGTCTCGAATCTCGTTGGCTGTCATCTCTGGAAAAGCCTGTATCAATCCTGCTGCAAGAGATGTCACCAGAGGAGCTGAGAAAGATGTACCATTTTGAAATCCAATACCTCCGGAGCTTGTCAGCAACCTTGTGGCAACACCCTGAGCGACAACATCAGGTTTTATGCGTCCATCAGCACTTGGACCTTGACTACTAAAGGCAGCAAGTGTGCCTCCGTCATCAATAGCCCCCACAGCTAGAACATTTTCACTATCAGCCGGGGCTGTAATAATACGCCAAGGGGCATCACCAGCATTACCTGCACTGGTAATTAAAACGATACCTTTTGAAGCAGCTATATTAGAAGCCCTTGTAATGATTGCTGTTTGACCATCCATATCAGAAACCGAATAGTCCATACTGTTATCATCGAATAAATCATTATAACCCAGGGATGTATTAATCACGTCCACTCCTGCGCTATCGGCTTTCTCGGCAGCAAACAGCCAATTGTATTCTTCTACCCGATATTCGCCTGGGGCTTCTGTAATGGCCAGGAAGAACTCGGCATTCGGAGCACCTCCAACGATGTCAACATTGTTTGAAGCAATGAGTGACAAGGAACGCAGGCCATGATTGAAATTATTATCAACATTTTCCCTGTTTCTTGTGAAGTCAAAGGTGTAGGCTATCCTATTGCTCAGAACGGCATGTTGTAATGCCGACAGGGAATTATAGTTTTGGAACCCATCATCAAAAACACCCACCATTACACCATCACCCATAAAACCAGCTTGATGCATCAAGTCAACCTCAAGCAATTGATACTGGCGCTCCGTAATTCGTGAAGGTTCAATAGGACTGTCTGCGAATTTTGCCCTTGCAAAAGGAATGGGAGTTAGAATGTTTCCTGGTGCTACATATTCCACACGATCCACTATACTGAGGGCTGTCACGTCATTCATTTGACTTGACTCCATTTGGACCAAGACACCGTTCATCCACTTAGTCGAGAAATAGGTCTCAATACCCAGGCTGGCTACCTGATCGATATAGGATTGATTGACAGGTAGATCTTCTTCCGTAACCTGCACATTGTTTTTTAACCTTCTGACAAGCGATCTCTGAGATAGAAAATCCTCAGGACTTGTGATAGAATAATTGCTGTTAGCCTTATCGGTGAAAAAGACCATATACCGATCTTGCGCAACAAGATTCGCTGAGATAAAAAGGAATAGAAATATGGCGCTAGTTACCTGCTTCATCTAAAAAGCCATGGGCTGTGAGTTCTTCTCTATAATAACGGCCCGATTGAACGATTTCTTGCAATGCACAGGGTCCGACAGTACAAAACCTTAATTGTTCATACTCTTTTCTCACTAAACCAATACTGTCAGCATAGACTTCTGTGCGCAGGTCTCTAAAGGTAACATCAATACCATCTGGATTTTGATCTCTTTCATTGCTCACTTCAACCACAGATGCTCGTAAAAAGGTATTGAATCCTTGGGTAAAAGGTTGGTTGAAGGTCAAATATTTCTGTACTCGGGACTCTCGACTATTGAACAGGTTCCTATCCCATCTGCGTGTTGTGTCTACTGGAAAAATCATTTTTTGGAGCGGAACATTATTCTCAACAGACACAGCCCATCCTGCTTCAACTCGTGCAGACCATACCGAGTCAAGTTGCCAGGGTTGGTTCTCATCATCTCTGGTAAGGCGGTGAATTAGCCTTGATTGAATGCCGTTGACGGTAAACTCTTCTCTAACTTCCTCTCTAAGTTGATACTCTAGTGTGTCGCTAATATCTACTGCCAGATAACGGATTTCATAAACAGCATACTCCCTATACTTATTAGGTGCCAGAAAGAAGTAAGATTTACCCAAGTCAGGATCCAGAGGTGGCTCTGCATCTTCAACATTAGTATTACCACATGAAGTGATGATCAGAAGCAGACACAGTAACAGGTATTCAACTCTTAGGCGCATTGATGTAAAATTAACAGTTTAGGTGATGTATAGTTAACGTTGATATACTAATCTTAGCACATTGACAATTGGCTGTCACTAATAAATACATGTATTTCGAAAAAGACCCTAAGGCCGCTTGAGATTTTATCAATCAACACAGGCTTACCAGCTTGTCAATTATGGATTTTATTGGCTTAATTTGCGGTCGAATCGCGAACTATTCAATATGGCATTAAGGACTTTTGTAAGGGTAAATGGAATCAATAACCTTAGTGATGCACGCTACTGTGCGGGTATGGAGGTGAATGAATTGGGCTTCAACATAGAGGCTAATCATCCGAACTACACTGATCCGGACAAGTTCAAAGAATTGTGTGACTGGCTCTCTGGTGTAGAATTTGTTGGCGAAATCTCAAATATTTCAACCAATATCACGGAAGCCATTGCTGGTTATAACTTGAATGCCCTGCAGGTGGAAAATCTGGATCAAATTGAATCTGCTATAGCTACAGGTTTGAAGATCAGTTTTGTGGCAAAGAGCCAAGAAGAAGCCAGTGAAGCATGGACGCGATCAAATGGGCAGCTGTCTCATGTTCTAATCGCTGCCCCCTTGGTAGATGATTCTATAGTGGAACTTCCGGTTTTACTATCTGATGGTTTCGATGTAGAAAACCTGGATGCTAAGCTTGAAAATTCTAAAGCAAAGGGCATTGTATTGGAAGGCGGCAGTGAAATTCGACCTGGTTATAAGGACTTTGATGAGTTAGCTGATATTCTGGAATTACTAGAAATAGATGACATGGCTTAGTAGGTCATTCTTGCCATTCCTATAAAATCTGACCACTTCGATAAGAATATCCACTTCGTCTCCTTACCTTGATTTGATAATCTATATTTTATGAAACGAATTGTCCTCCTACTTTTTATCTCGGTATTAGCAATCAACGTGAATGCACAAACTGATGTCACCACTTTTATCCTTGTACGTCATGCTGAAAAGTCAAAGGATGATCCTCGTGACCCAAACCTGTCAGAAGAAGGTGTTAAAAGAGCTGAGTCGCTGAATAAGATTTTGATGCAGGCTGATATAGCTGCATTGTATTCTACTCCCTATAAAAGAACTAAAAGTACTGTTCAGCCGATCGCAAATGCCAAAGGACTTGAGATAACGATATACGATCCCAGAAGCGCAGACTTTCTAAAAGACATCATGGAGAAGTTTAAGGGAAAGACGGTGGTTATCTCGGGTCATTCCAATACTACACCTTTGGTAGCTAATCTATTGACAGGCTCCGATCAGTTCAAACAACTTTCGGAAGATGACTATAGCAAGATCTATATGGTTAGCGTCTCAGAAATTGGCAAAGGGACGGCTACTATTCTGACCTATTAGTGTTTACCTGCTCGTTATCGATGTGCTTTCCAATCTTCAAGTAAACTATCCCTAGAAGAGAACTGATCAGCGTAATCAAAAAGAAGAGTGAGGCTAAAGCAACCGCCGCTGTTTCATTCAGTCCGAAAAGTTCATGGCCTACGGTGAAGGTCAATTCTCTAACACCTAGCCCTCCAGGTAGAGAGAATGGCAAGGCAGCCAAAACAGATGAAACGAGAAAGAGTGTAAAATAGTCGATAAAGCCTGTGTCAACATGTAATGCTTTCAGGATGAAATAAGCACAAACTAATTGCAAGGATTGAACACCAAGTGCCTGCAGGTTGGTAATGTGGTTAACCTTTTTGAAAGTTTTGAAGAAGATGTTCACTAGCAAATAGTAAGCTGGATATGCCAAGATTAAGGCTATCCACAGCAGAAACCCATAACCTTCCATCGCGTCTTTTGCACAGCCCAAAAGTCCCAGACCTACAGCTAAGAAACCCAAGGCCACTACCCCACTGATCCTATCCAAGAGGGTTGCGGCAATTAGTCCTTTCAAAGGAGTCTTATAGGTTTTATTGAGCAAATAGACCTTGTACCCATCACCACCAATACCTCCCGGTAAGAACTGATTATACAGCATTCCCAGATAGTATAGTTTGAGATTAAAGTTTTCGGACAGTTTCAGGCCCAGTGCTCTAAAGAAATAATTGAGTCTGAAGGCACTCAACATCTTACTGGCATTGAAAGCCAGAAAGGCAATAATCAAAGGACCAATGCTGGCACCCAATAAGCTACGCTTCAATTCGTCAACATCTATTTCATTCAAAACGAAATAGATGGCAATCGTAGCAACTACAACCTGGCCTAAAAGCTTAATCCAACGTCTAAGCCTTTGCTTGTCCAATGTAAGTTTCTTTCAAGCGATAGACTGTCTTATTCTGAGACTCGTAATAGGTCCTCATCATAATCTCTACAATGATCCCCACGGTGACAAACTGAATACCTGCCAGAATCATAATACTACCCAATAAGAGCAAAGGTCGGCCCCATATATCGGCACCCGTCACAAACTTGTAGATTACCAGATAGAGGTCAATCATAAAACCTATGGCAAAAGTTAAGATCCCCAGGCCACCAAAAAGATGCATTGGCCTTCTTAGATACTTCTGGAAGAAGATCATCAGAATCAAATCGGCCATTACCTTGAAGGTTCTGTTGATACCGTACTTTGACTCTCCATGAATTCTAGCATGGTGATTCACATCGACCTCGGTCATTTTAGCACCTTGAAGCTTCGCTAAAACGGGAATAAATCGGTGTAATTCTCCATAGAGCCCTAAGTTCTTGGCAATGTCTTGCTTATAGATTCTTAAAGAGCACCCATAATCACTCAGACGTACGTCAGTGGTATTCCTAATGATCCAGTTGGCGATTTTACTAGGAAACTTCCTAAGTACGAAGCCATCTTTTCTATTCGCTCTCACACCAGCTACTACATCCATTCCAGATTCCTCGAGCTTTTGCAGCATTTTCGGAATGTCTGCGGGATCGTTTTGCAGGTCACCGTCCATAGTTACAATGTACTCGCCTTGTGCAGCATCTATACCGGCAGACATGGCTGTACTTTGTCCATAGTTCTTGTTGAAAATCAAGAGCTTGGTACGATCATTGGCAATAGACTTGGCATTCTCTACAGTTTTGTCTGTAGATCCATCGTCAACTAATATCAATTCGTAATCAATTCCTTCTAGGGCTTCGTACTCTTTTTCACAGAGCGGGATTACATTATCTTCTTCGTTGTAAACGGTAACAACAACGGATAGCTTCATAGGGAAAATTTGAAGATGCAAAGTAAAAGAGTTCTACCTCAAATACCTAATAAAGCGCATTTCGTGTAGCTTTGCCATTCCATGAGTAAGCAACTCTCTCTTGCCATCATTCTAGCACTCGCATTTGCAGTATCCTTCGCCAATATTGGAGGACTGGATGTCTATGCGCTGGATGAGGCTAAAAATGCCGAGGCGGCAAGGGCAATGTTTGAATCTGGCGACTATGTTGTGCCTTATTACAATGGAGAATTAAGAACTGACAAGCCGTCTTTACACTACTATTTCATGGCAGCAGGCTATCAATTGTTTGGAGTCAATGCCTTTGGTGCCCGATTCTTTTCATCCCTGATGGGCATACTGACGATATTAATCACCTTCCTCTTTGTTCGGAAGAACTTTAATGAAAAGGCAGCCATTAACAGTGCCCTGGTACTGATCGCTTCCATACATTTTAATTTGCAGTTCCATATGTCGGTACCAGATCCATATCTGGTATTCTTCACCACTTGGGCATTCTTTTCTTTCTATGAAGCTTATAAGACCAATAACAGATGGCACCTACTCTCCTACTATTTTGCCATTGGTTGTGGGCTTTTAACCAAAGGGCCTATCGCATTGGCCTTACCCGGTTTGACAGCACTGGCATTTCTGATTTTTAATAAGGATCTCAAGTGGAAAACCATTTGGAGATTACAACCCTTTGGTGGAATTCTTCTCTCACTTTTAGTGGCCTTCCCCTGGTATTGGCAGGTTCATAAAGCCACCGATGGTGCCTGGACAGATGATTTCTTCTTTAAACATAACTTCTCTCGATATTCGGAGGCCATGGAAGGACACGAGGGGCTATTTCTGTTGACCTTCGCCTTTGTCTTTTTCCTGGGAATGCTCACCTACCTTCCCTTCGTTTTTCAGTCCTTAAAATACGCTTTTCAACAAAGGAAAAATGAGGTATTACTATACTGTGGTTTAGCAGTGACAGTCATTCTAATCTTCTTTGCAACCTCCAGTACCAAGCTCCCAAATTATACTGTTCCTGCTTATCCGTTGCTGGCGGTGCTGGTTGGTGTTTATGTAAGTCAAATCAAAGCTGAGTGGTTCGATAATCTTGGGAATAGAATCGGTTTAATCGCTTACTCAATACTGATGATTGGCTTTCCCATAGGAATCTACTTCGGTATTCAAGGAGATAAAACAATCTATGAACTTACCAACCTGAGCTTCTACTTTATAATCTTGAGTATTTCGGGTGCGCTCATGTTGTTCTATGGCTTTGTCAAAAGAAATATTGAGGCCGTATTACGGACCAATATTACGGCTTGGATTGTGGTTATCATTCTTTTCTTTCATCTTATTTTCCCGAAAGTAGATGCTGAAAATCCAGTAAGGAAGTTAGTCCCGCAAATGGATGTAACAGCCAAAATCATTTCATATCAAAGGCTCAATGCCGCTTTTGTTTTCGAATTAGAACGAGAGATTACCCGTTTTACAGACCTGGCTCAAATACAGGCCACTATGCTTCAGCACGAAAAAGGCTATATCATTTCAAGAACAGACTATCGAGGAGACTTGGAGCAGATACCTGGTGTTAAATATGTTTCTGAAGCGAGAGACCTCTTTGAGAATCCTACCACTTTGATTATGATGTGGGACAGGACAAAGGAATAGCCTAGTGTTTTCTTAATAGGCCTTTTTGCAGCTTTTCTCTCCCTACCTGATTGCGCATAAGATAAACAGCTAGCACAACAGCTATAACCCCAAACAGACTTCCCACATAGACATCTCTGGCGAAATGCTGGATGAGATAGATTCTGGAGACTCCTACCAAAACAGCTGTTACAAAGCAGATTATTTTTAAAGCCTTATTTCGAACCAGAAGTATCAAAAAGAAAAACAATACAAAACCTGAGGCTGTATGACCTGAGGGGAAGCTATCATACCCCCTTACAGTTACTCCTTCTACAAAGTTCAGTGTATCAATCTGATCTGCAAAGAAGGTTTTAGGGCGAGGCTCACCTGCCGAAAGCCATTGCTTGAAAATGTGCACAAAGACGGTCTGAAGGGCTATTGCAATAGTGAAAGTCAGGAATTCATAGTAGCTGATAAAAAGGAGTATAAGCCCCAAAACACCCAGTAAGACACCATCTCCCAGATAAGTCCAATACTTGAAAAATATGTCCCAAAATGGTGTGTGCTGATCGTTTAGCCATAGTACTATATCACCATGAGCGGTCAAGACCAAGAGTACACCAAAGGTTAAAAAATAGACAGCTGTCAACCAATTAACCTGTTTTCCAAAAAGTTCGCGATGGTTCATGTATCGAATGTGAATTTCAGGTATTTAATTTTCTCACCCAAGTCTAGGTACTTTTGTTCAAAATTGGTCTTGATGCCATAATGATCATCCACATAATCAGAGCCATATAAGTCGAAGGTAAAGTTTAGATCAAGGATATCCCTTCTTTCATTCAACACCTCTAGTGTATACTCAAATAAGGCTGTATTATCGGTCTTGAAATAGACCCTTCCCCCTTTTTTAAGAAGCCTTTTATAAATGTCCAAAAACCTTGGAGAAGTCAGTCGTCTTTTGATATCCCTGTCTTTCGGCCTTGGATCTGGGAAAGTAATCCAAATGGTGTCAATTTCCCGTGAAGCAAAAAAGCCTTCAATATTATGGATCAGAGTCCTCAGAAAAGCAACTTGGCCTAAGCCCTCATCAATCGCTTGCTTGCTTCCGACCCAGAGCCGATCTCCTTTGATATCGACACCTATAAAATTCGAGTCCTTAAACTGTCTTGCCAGGCCGATCGTGTATTCACCTTTCCCACAGCCCATTTCCACCGTTATAGGCAATTCATTCTTGAAGTGGACTTTATTCCAATTTCCTTTTAGATCATTAAACCCTTCCTTGCCATCCTGAAGTAGGTTGTGCAGTGATTTATTCTCATCAAATCGTTTCAGTTTGGCTCTAGGCATATCAAAGATTATCTATTTCGGCCACGACAAATGTACTACCTCCCACAAAGATCACATCATCCTTATTGGCCATCTTTCTAACAGAGCTAATCGCCTCATTGACATCTTTTATATACAAAGCTTCGATACCCATGTGGGATGCCTTTTCCTTGATCACCTCCAAGGACATGGCACGCGGCACTGATGATTGACAAAAAGTTATAACCGACCCATTAGGGGTCATCTTAAGCAAATCATCAACATTTTTATCATTAACGAAGCCCAGTATCAAATAAAGTTTAGCATAAGCCAATTGGCCTAATTGATCAATAATCAATTGAAATGCTTCTTTATTATGTCCTGTGTCACAAATAGTTAAAGGACTTATATCAAGTACCTGCCACCTTCCTTTTAAACCCGTTAATTCGACAACATTCATAAGACCCTCCTTAATAGAATGATTAGAAATATTCCATCCTAACTCCTTAAGCACTTCAATACAATTAACTACTCCAGGTATATTATTCTTTTGATAAGTACCTTTTAGATCGGTTTGTGGGAAGACTTGATAATGATCTGTATACCAAAGATCAGAACCCGCCTTATTTGCCATTTCTTCAAAGACTGGGCTTGTTTCAACATGCCTTTCACCAATCACCACAGGTACACCTGCTTTTATAATCCCGGCTTTCTCTCGAGCTATTTCAGGCAGTGTATTCCCCAACATCTCCATATGATCATAACCAATATTGGTAATCAATGACAACTCGGGTGTAATGACGTTGGTAGAATCCAACCTTCCTCCTAAACCGACTTCAATAACAGCTATATCTACCTTTTCACGAGCAAAATAGTCGAAGGCCATCGCTACAGTCATCTCAAAGAACGAAGGCTTAATAGATGTGATGGCAGCCATATTCTTTTCTACAAAATCGACCACCGAGATTTCGGATATCTCCTCACCATTAATTCTAATGCGCTCTGTAAAGGTTTTGAGATGTGGCGAGGTATATAGACCTACCTTATACCCTGACCGTTGCAGAATAGCAGCCAGCATGTGTGAAGAACTTCCCTTTCCGTTGGTTCCGGCAATATGGATACTCTTAAACTTATTATGTGGATTACCGAGATGCTCGCACAATGCTATTGTGTTAGACAAATCCTTCTTAAAGGCGATTTTACCCACCCTTTGATACATGGGGAGTGCCTGAAAGAGAAAGTCAAGTGTCTCTTGGTAATTCATGCTGCGAAGATAGAATTAGTGTTTATTTATTGAGGTATGTAAGGCAAAATTTAGAAATGCTTACGTGTGATACTGCTCTCTCTCGTCTTAATAGTGAACAAGGTCAAAAACATAAAATCATGAAAACCAAAACCACTTTTTTAGGCTTTTTGCTCATCGCACTTATTATAGTCAGCTGTGATAACGATGCCATCGATGCAAACGGAGCCATTGTCAATGAAGAGCGAGAGATCAACGGGTTCAGTTCCATTTCACTCAGCGTTCCAGCTAATGTCCACATTACTGATGAGCCGGGAGAGTCACTCAGAATCAAAACACATGAAAACCTACTGAGCTTCATTGATACGGATGTGATCGGAACAACTTTAAGAATTAGTACTAATCACAACCTGAGAAATGTAAAGACACTAGAAGTTTACGTTTCGGCACTCGACTATGAAAAGTTGAGTATTACCGGAGCTGGGGCTATCCGGGTTGAGAACTGCCTTGATGTAGATGAACTGGAATTAGAAATCACAGGCGCAGGGCTTATTGAGGTGTGTGGAAATACGGGAAATCTGAGGACAAAAATCACTGGTGCAGGAAAAATCGAAGCATACGACCTTCAAACCTTGACTACCAATGTTACAGTGTCAGGTTCGGGTGAAGTTCAAACTCGCGTGTCAGAATCCCTTAACGTGCATATATCAGGCGCAGGAGTAGTCCGATATATTGGAAACCCTGAAATCACGAGTAATATCAGCGGAGCCGGTGTAGTCCGCAGCGCGAATTAATTGGTCTTGATCACAAAGGTCACTTCGCCCTTAGATATTGGAGCAGGTGCTTTAGAGCCATCGGTTTGAATAAAACTGAGCTTAAGCACTTGCTTTTTATAGAACTCGACAATGGTATTATCACTAATTGTTGTACCCGGAAGCACTGTAACCGTCAATACCTTACCTCTATCATCTACATCAATACCAAATTTGATTACTCCATCAATTTGGGAGTCATCTTTTTCAGCAGGAGGTCGTTCCCATCGCCAACCATCAAGGCTATAACTAACTGATCCAATATCAGAGCCATTAGGATTGATGCCATCTGTTTTCTTGTTGCCTTGAGGGTCTCCTTGGTTTCCTTTCTTATCAGGATACTTCCCTTGATTGTTAGAAGCTGCCTCTTTTGAATCAGAATCCTTCTTTTTGCCACCCATAAGTGCCCTTTGATCGACCACTGGCTTTGGCTTCGGTTTAGGCTTAACTTCTTCTTTCTTCTCTTCTACAGGTGGCTTTTCTTCCACCTCTTCTTTCTTGACTGGAGTTACTTCTTCCACCTTCACTTCAGATTCCTCCTTGGTGGTAATCGGATCCTCTATGACCTCTTCAATCGGTGGATCCTCGACCGTCTCTTCTGTCTCCACCTTAGCAGGAACCACTTCTTCCTTAACCTCAGGTTCAGGCTCGACCACCTCTTCTACCACTTCCTCAACCGGATCTGTCTCTTCCGTCTCCGTTTCCGTTTGTTCTGTTTCTACTTCGGCATCCGGAGGAGTATCTTCTTCGGTTTCTTCTAATTGGGCCTCAGTATCTCTTTCGATATCACCGCCTCCTTGTTCTTGAAAGCCAAAATTTAATTCTATACCGTATTCTTCTATTGGTGGGTCAGGGGCACGCCATGCCACAAGAAAAACTAAGAGTAATATGATCAGCCCATGTACCACACTGGTCATGATGATGCTGAACTTCTTATCTTTCTTTTCCTGATCCGACATTCTATTCTGCTTTTGCTACCAAATTTGTCTTTTGCTCTAGCTTGGCAATAATTCCCGTCACCTTTACGAAAATTTCGGCTGTAATGGTCTTATCCAAATGAAGACTCACTGTTCCACCAGGCTCACCAATTACTTTGGCTAACTCGCTCTCGAGATTGGCAAGGGTGACTTCGTTATCATTCACATAGAAAATATTGCCTTCCCCTACTGTAACGCTATTTTTCTGCAAAGAGATGCTTGTTGCAGCTGCAGAAGGTAAATCTACCGGCAAACCCGAAGGGGTAATGAAGGATGAAGTAAGCATAAAAAAGATCAGTAACAGAAATACGATATCGGTCATTGAAGACATGCTAAATGCAGAATCAACCTTATGTTTTGATTTGATATCCATTATTGAGGCTCTTGAAGTAAGTCAATAAAATCGATTGATGTGTACTCCATATAATGGATCGCTTTCTGCACCTTTGACACCAGGTAATTATAGCCTAAGTAGGCGATAATCCCTACTACCAAACCAGCAGCTGTAGTAATCATAGCTTCATAAATACCCGTTGAAAGCAACTTCGGACTAACGGAACCCTCTTCTTGCGCTATTGAGATAAAAGCCTGGATCATACCCGATACAGTTCCTAAGAAACCGATCATGGGAGCTGCTCCTGCCGTTGTCGCAAGCAGAGAAAGATTCTTCTCTAGTTTATAGACTTCAATTTTGCCTACATTCTCAATAGAGGCCTCAATCGACTTGAGTGGGCTTCCGATTCTGTGGATGCCTTTCTCAATCATCTTGGCAATTGGCGAGTCTGTCTGCGAACAAAGGAGCTTTGCACCATTGACATCACCATTTGCGACCAAGTCTTTGATCTTTTCCATAAACTCAAAGGGAGTTTTCGAAGCCCTGTTTAGGTTTCTTAACCTTTCGAAAAAGATGTAGATGGCTACAATTGATAAACCTGCGATCGGGATTAACCAAAACCCTCCTTTTAGGATCAGTTCAAAAAAGAACAATACTTGATCTTCGCCTGCCCCAACATTCGTGGTATCAGCAGCACTTAAATTTTGAATCAACGTCATTTTAATATTTCAATACCCAGATATTTTCACCGTATGTTGATTTTAAATCCTCCATCGCACTCGCGGCTTCAGATAGTTCATCAACTACATTTATTCCTACCCTATGGAGCGTTCCTTCTCCTGTCGGCTTCAGTAGGTATGCATTAATTCCTGCGGCTACTATTTCGTTACCTTTATCAATGGCCAAGTCTTCGTCATAGAAGCTTCCAACAATAATGTAAAAACGTCCACCACGCTCTGAAATTGTGGTCAAAGCAACAGTGGGTTCCGGTTCCGGATCCGGTGTTTGCTCAACCACCTCTTGTTCTGGTTCAGAAGTTTCTTCTTCAACCACGGGTTGTTCTGTTTCTTGCTGAACAGGTGGTGTAACCACTGCTTCTTCCTCGGCTTTAAAAATCAAGAAATAGTAGGCTGCTGCTAGTGCTAAAATGATCACAACAATCAAAACAGGTCCGGCAGCACTTTTTTTCTTCAGCTCTTCCGACTTGACAGGTTCTTCTTTTTTAACCTCTTGCTTTGGCTCCTCTTTAACCGGAGGAGTGGTTTCCGCAACAGGCTTTGGCTTAGGAACTGCTTTCGGCTTAGCCTTTGGTTTTGGCTTTGCAGGTTTCTTTTGTTCTTCAGCTACTGGTACAACTACATCATCACTAGCTTCTAAACTGATATCTTCTAAACCCAAATCATCATCAGATGCGATTGGCTTTGCCTTTTTTGGTGCAGGCTTCCTGGTGGCAGGTTTCCTTGCTGCTGTCGACTTAGTCGTTGTCTTTCTTGTACTAGTCTTTTTAGCTGTAGTAGACTTAGTGCTGGTCTTTTTTGCCGCTGGTTTCTTTCTCGCAGTACTACCAGTAGTTTTGGCAGCTGTCTTCTTAGCAGGAGCTTTACGAGCCGGTTTTTTGGGCTTTTCGTTCTCCTCTGAAGAGTCATTTGTCTGTTTTGCTGCCATAGGCTTAAGGTTAATTGTTAGAATATATAATGTACAATATATCTAAACTACACGAGGTGTACTGCAAACAGTAAATTAGAATGAAACTGAGATTCCGCCTAAAAATTGAATACCTCGCGATGGATAGTTAAGATATCTCTGGTATTCGCTGCCGAATAGATTGTTCAGTTGTAAAAATACACCAAATTGTTGATTTAGATTGTATTTCCCTCCCAAATTTAAATCTACAATATCATCTAATTCAAATTTCTGTGCTGTCTCCCCATTCCAGGCATTTAAACCTCCCATATAATATAAGTCTGCCGTCACCGTCAAATTCTCAATTGGAAAAAAGGTATTATTAAATGCTGCTTTGAATGAGGGTAAATGCCAAGCTTCTTCAAGGTTGGCGGCTGTCGTGCTCAGGTCATAATTGTAGAAATCAAACCTTAAGGATGACCTTACCTCTCCTGCCTTTTCAAAATTCACCTCAGAGAAAATATTCAGCCGATCTACCGTACCCGGGTCATATAAAACCTCGAAACGAGATGAGTCAGAAACAGCATTGGTAAAGAGTTGCAAGTTATTCAATGAAGCCAGTGAACCACCTGCATTAAGTCTTAAACCCTTTGATAAGTCTATCTCTACTCCACCATAAATGTTACTTTCAGTTTCAGTATTTCTCAGATCAAAACCTGGCCTTAAAAAAGGATTTTGACCAATTGAGGATTCAAGTGTATTCATAGTCAGGAAACCTTCATAGCCCGCATAAACTCTCAAACCAGCATCAACATTCACAGAGCCCTCAACAACTGGATAAAGGGACATGCCATTACCAGAATCATTATCTCCAGCGAAATTAATTCCCGCCTTAAGAGCAAACTTATCACCAGCATAATTCACCCTCGGCTGGAGACTCAAATAGTTTCTGTTTGCTTCAACAGCTCCTTCAGATCGCTTTGATAGCACTGCAATCGCCTCAATTGATAAGCTCAATTCCTCAGAAAGCTGATAATCAGCTGCTATGTCAAAGTCGAATTTGTTCTCCTTTGCTTCTAAAGCATCTCGGAAGAATACCCAATCGGTCTCAAAACTGTAATTCAGCTGTTCGTCTCTCTCAGTTTTTTGAACTCCTACATTTGCCGAAAATCTCGTAAACTTCTGCTCAATGGCATCGCTGCTTAGGTCTAATACCGGGTTATAACCGAAGAAATGAACCTTCTGGCCAGTATAGTTCAAACTACCTGAAACTGTATTGACACCATTAAAGAACTTGCCCCCAACAGCTGCCTCTGTTCTGCCACTTGCTGAATTCTCATCAAAGACAGGACCTCTTTGAGAAGATAAGTGCCTTACGTAAAGGTTTACGATATAGTCCTGACTTTTAGGCGAACCAATATAGCCTTCAAAATATGGTGTACCATAGTTGCCATAGCCAGCCCTCACATAATTGGATGTGAAATTGGCTGCAGGTTGATTAGACCGATAATTGGCTGTTCTAAAAGATGGTTCTAAAGGACTCAGGTTATATTGGAATCTCCGGAACTGATACTCTTGTTGGGATACCGCGCCCGATACAGGTAATTGTGGGATCTTTTCAAAATTCCTTGTCGCTGGTGGCAGGACTATTTTTCTATCCTTACGGATTACAATTTCAGCCTCTTCTTCAAGCCTGCCCGTTGTACCAACTTGGGCCAGTCCTTCAAGAGATACAAGGAAACACAGAGCGATAATTGTTAAAAACCTTTTCATTACTGATTCCCTCCCCTGTTTTGTGTGGTGTCTTGAGCGGCAACCTGTTCAAGGTCTTTTTCAAGCTTCTCTATCTGTGTCAATTTGACTCGTGCTTCTTCTACTATTTCCTTAATTGGTGAATTCTCGATGATAGAATTCACCGTTGCCTTAGCCTGGAATAATTCCTCTAGCGCTATGTAATTGTCAGCGACTAAAAGAAAGGCCTTTCCTAGCCAATCTTCATAATCTGAGAAGGTCTCGCTAAACTCGAAAAGCGTATTAAGTGATTCTTGATACCGTTTCTGCTGGAAGAAGATTTGTCCCAGTAAATACTGTGCCTCAGCTCCATATTGGTCTTTGGCATCGTTGATCGTGGTTAAAAGCTGATCGATAGACTCATCGAAGTTCCCTTCACTATAGGCTGCCTTGGCTAGATAGAGTTGAGCCCTATTGGTCGCATCCTGCGAAATATTTCCTTTCGTCAAAATGTTATTAGCGTAGGTTCTCATCTGATTATAGTTGCCCAGTTTGAAGTTCGCATCAAGCAATCCAATCCATGCATCATTCTCTTGTCTCTTACTTCTTGCAATGGATTCTAACTTTGAGAAATAATTTGCTGCCTCTTGAAAGTCACCTGCTTGCAACTGTAATTGACCAATGCGCTGGAAAACCACGTCCATATCATTGATCTGTGACTCCCTATCCAACTCATAATAAAGCTCTAATGCTCTGTCTGCATCTTCGAGTCGGAAATAGCTCTCTGCCCTGAAGAATTTGGCTTGATGACGTAACGGGCTTTCAGCATAGTTCTTTTCATAATCTTCGAAGGCACCGATAGCTGCACTGTACTCTTGTCCATAATATTTATTCTTCGCAGCTTCCAGTTCGATAGTTTCCAAAGACTGATTGTCTGGATTGGCTCCCCTATACTTAGCCAGGTATTGATCAAACTCTAACACCTTGTTATTCAACTTCAAAGTATTTTGAAGTCCAAGTAAAGCGCTGTTTGCCACTTTACTCGTCACATAATTATTGAGTATCGTCTTGTAATCTTCTTCAGCTTTGTCCAGTTCATTTAAGTTGAAATAAGCCAAGGCCCTGCTCTCATATGCATATGGTATAAAAGGGCTTTGTTTCAGTCGATCAATTACTCTGGTAAAGCCAATGATAGAGGCTCTGTAATCATTTCCTTCTAGCTGAATTTGCGCTTTCTTATAGATTGCATCGTCATAATATCTAGAGCGACTGTATCGATTTATGACAATATCTAAAGCTTGAATCGCCTCAGTGCTCTTATTCTGAAAGTCTCTAACCACACCCTTTTGGAAGTAGGCATAATCAACATTCGGGTTGTTGTTATCAATCGCACGCTGATAGTAGGAAATTGCTGTAGCATATTCTTTATCCACATAGTAGCAATCTGCGAGTCTCAGAATTGCATCATCATAATTCAGGCGGTTTTGAGCATTCTGAAGTGCGTCTACATAACGTTTCAAGTAAACACGGGCTCTTGAATAATCCTGGGTATTGTAGTAGGCATACCCCACTCCATAATTTGCCTTTAAATAGTACTCGGAATTCCTATTCCTTGTCTCAAAGACCTTCTGATAGCTTCGAATCGCCTCGGCATATGCTCTGGAGGTGGCTTGCGCTTCTGCCTTCCAGAACAATGCTCCTGTTTCTAAGTTTTTGTCCGTTCGATATTTCAGGGACTTATCAAACAGTTGGATTGCGGTTTTGTACTTACCTGTGTTGAAGTACTCCGTCCCCTTGTAAAAGGTGACTTTTTGATATGCTTCTTTAATCCTGTCTGTTTTGTTCTCAATTCTTTCAATAAAGGCGATTGCCCTTTGGAAATCATTTGTATTTAGAAATGCTTCCGACAATAGGTTATTAGCCTCCGGAATGTAGGATGAAGCAGGAAATTGTTTGATGAAGCGATCCAAAGAAACGATGGCTTGAGAATACTTCTTTGCTTCAAAGTTTACCTTGGCAAAGTTGAAAGCCGACTCTTCCTGGATCGTTGTGTTAAAAGAAAGCTTACTAGCTTTATCAAAGGCCGAGGCTGCAAAGAGATAATTTTCCTGTTCTACATACAACTGTCCCAGATAATAGGAAGCCAATTGTGCTACTGTATCTTCCTTTAAGGCCACTCTCTTGAAATCCTCAATAGCTTTTTCTCCATTACCCAAGACAAAGTTTGAATAGGCCATTCTATACAATGTCTCATCGGTAATGCTCTGGCCAGCGATCTGGCGGTATAAATCGTAGAACTCTATGGCTTCTTCAAAACGTTCTTGATTGTAAGCCGACTCTGCTGCCAGTTGATAAATCTGATAGAGATAGTCCATTCTGCGACTCTCCGTAGCAATATCTTTGAAGTTACCAGCATAGCTCAATACCTCTCCAAAGCGCTGTTGCTTGAAGTAGGCACTTGTAATCATGATCGGCACGCGGAATTTGTATTTATCACTCTCGGCTGCTCGCTTCAGGTCCACCAGTACCTTATCATAATTCTTATCGAGATAGGCTAGAAAACCAGAGTAGTAATTAGCGTCAGCATAATAAGGGCTGTTTTGCTTCTTGGCCAAATCGAAATACTCAATGGACTCGTTCTTATTGTTCAGGCTAAAAGCAGAGTAGGCTATTTTGAAGTTGGTTTCGGACCGCTCAGTATCATTCAGCACGTTGATATTGGCCAACTTAAGGTACTTATTGGCAGTTTGCCAGTCTCTAGCCTCGAAGGCGTTGACTCCTAGATTGTAATAGGCTTTTGCCGCTTTGGGGTGATTTGGCCGTTTGGCTACAAAATCGGCAATCAGTTGGGTTCCGTCAGGGTTTTCAAGGTTTAAGGCGCAATAGGCAATGTAATACTCTGCATCGGCCTTCTTAATTTCGTCATTCCCTTCACTAAGGTATCTCTCAAACTGTTCTCGAGCAGCACTATACTTATGCTTATCAAGCAACTCTAAACCGAATCGATAAAATCGGTTTTCGTTGTTTTGATGTAGCGTATTTTGAGCATTTAATGACCCGAGAGCAAAAAGTGAGATAGTGAGTAAAAAAGTTATCTTTCTCATCAATATTTATTTGCTCGCTTAAACTCTAAACTCCTTTTGGCAATGATTATTGTCAGCTTGTCGACCAAGTACATCAATGCATTAATTTAAATACCAATTCCTTCAACACCTCTTCTTCTTTCATAGCCCCAGCATTGACTCCTTTAGACTTTAAATCCGCTTCGTGCAAATGCTTGATGTTTTGCATCACCTTAGTCAAAGCATAATGAGAAGCGGCCATTTTATATTCTTTAACCACAAAAGGTGGTACACCGATCGCCCTTGCTAATCCTGAATCCGATTTATCCTTTGCGCTGTGCACCTTTAACAATTTCGTGTAATAGCCATACAAGAGGGCAATCATTGGGATGATGGAGTGTGCTCTAATGTTGGCTGAAAAGTAACTCACAATCTTACTCGCTTTAAGCACATTTCGTTCGGAAATGGCCTTTTGCAGCTCAAAAACATTGTAATCTTTGTTAATACCAACATACTTCTGAATAAGAGATTCGTTGATCTCTTCCCCCTCCTTTAAGTTTATCGCCACCTTACTAATTTCATTACTCAAACGCTCCAAATTGGTGCCGATATATTCGGCTAGGAGTTGAACCGATGAATAATTAATCCTGAGCCCTTTACTTTGAACATACGATTCGATCCACTTGGGTAATTCATAGTCTCTAAGCTTAGCTGTCGTGACCAACAGCGACTTTTTCGTTAGGGCTTTTGACAGTGGCTTTCTGCCATCTACTTTTTTGTGTTTGTGGGCAAAGACCAAGACCGTAGATGGGACAGGATTATCGAGATAGTCCATGAGTAGCTTTTGCCCTTCTTCTTTACCAATATCCTGGATGTCCTTAGCTTCCTTCACCATAACTACCTGGCGTTCTGCCATCATTGGAAAACGCCTGGCATTGGTAATCACCTGGCTCATGACAACGTCTTTGCCATACATAATGGTTTGGTTGAAACCTTTTTCGGCCTCTTGCAAACAATGCGCTTCAATAAAATCTGAAATTTGGTCGATGTAGAAAGACTCTTCCCCTTGTAGAAAATATACCGGAGCGTACTTTCCGGCCTTCAAATCGCTTAATACCTGATCGGGATGCAGACTCATAGATTTGGAATCAAATATAGTCAGTCCTTTCTATTTTTCGAGCGATTGAACTAAGACTTTTATAAGCTGTTTATATTTGCATTAAACGGGTTGAGATGTCATCAAAATTAGTTGAAAAGGGAATTGAGTCTTGTCGAAATGGGGCCTTTGAAAAAGGGATTTTATTCTTTACCGATGCTTTAGATTTAGATAAGGACAATGTTGACGCTTTGTATAATAGAGCCAGAGCTCTTTCAAAAGTTGGTAAGCTTCAAGATTCACTAGTTGATTTCAAAAGACTCGCTGAAATTGACTCTTCAAATGCCTCATATATAGGTGATTATGCAGTATCCCTTCACTTAAACAATGAAAATGATTTGGCAGGTGTAGAATTTGAGAAAGCACTCACCTTGGAACCCAATAACCCATATCGTTATTCTTCCCGTGCCTTCTTTAAAGATAGAATAGGTGATTTGGAAGGTGCTATTGCGGATTATGAAAAAGCCATAGAACTTGACCCGGAAGATGCCATCGCCTTAAATAATAAGGGGCTTGTTGAAGAGAAGTTAGGTTACCAGGATAAGGCTAAGCAGAGTTTTGAAAAGTCGAACGAACTCGTTGGCTATAAACCCGAAACTAAAACTGCACCTGAAAGTGATGCCACTCCTTTATCTATGCGCTCAAATCATGAGACATCGAGAGCTAAAGTGATCAAATCAGTTTTTACCAAGAATGGCTTTAAGGACTTTGCTCAATTCTCTAAGAATCTCCTCAAGGGAAATCGTGGAAAAAAATAGTCAAACATAGAGAAGGCTTCTATATCCCAATGCCACAGGATTTTTTGTAATTTGTTGGTTATCAACCAAAGCACACTTACAGCATGTCCGGAGAGAAAAATCCCCTTGACGCACTTCAAAGCGTTGATTCAATCGAAAACTTAACAGATAAAGTAAAACAAGAAGCAGACGGTTTTATTGACGATGTTAAAGAAGAGATTATCGAAGCAAAAGATAATTTCATCCAAGAGATCAAAGACACAATCATGGGTTTGGGCAACTCCATTTTTGGTGATTTTAAACTCTTTTGGTCTATTGTCAAAACCATATTTAAATGGATCATAAAGCCTATATCCTTAAATGTTCGTGACATCGAAAGAGAAAACTTAAAGCGAGCTGGTGAAGGCTTAAAGGCTCGTTATTTCACTGATTTTAATCTAATGAAGAGCATTTTCATGCTATCACTCACTTTTTTAGTGGTAGAAGAAGTTGCGACCGATGCCACTCAGGAACATTGGATAAATCAGACAGTTTTCTTTCTCTTTTTTGTGGTATTATTATTTGTATTCCTTGCGGTGATGTGGCTATGGAAAAAAATCGTTGGTATCAAAACCAAGGACGCGAGGGTATTTATTGGTTTTTTAATTTATCAATATGCCACCATTTACATTATCTCATTTATTGTTAGTGGGCCTCTTGGATTGGACGCTTCTTCGGACGATTCTAACACTTTAATATTATTCGTTTACTTCCTTCCTTTAGTTCAATCATGTTACTTTCTTATTAAGCTAATGAATTACTATCAGCTCAAAGGCATAAGAAAAATCGTTGGTTTCGTTTTAGGATTTGCGTTTTTAGTATTCTTCCTTTTCCTTCCTTCTTCTTTCAATGAAGTGTTTTTAATGGATGGAATTGGTGGTGTGTAGTAGTTAGGTAAACTTAATTTCTCATTTTCGTTCATTAATAATAAAATCAACCTATGAAAAAGCTCTATACTATCGTTTTTGCATTGCTGATAAGCACGGTATCCCTCGCTCAAAAGAATAAGGAAGATCAAATCAAAATGGCGGTTCAAGCTGCTCCAACTGAGGCCCGAGATGGTGCCCATGTATACGGTTTTGATGACGATGGAAAGCTTATCACGCTGCGTGAGGGCACTAATAACTTTATAGTAAGGTCAGACGATCCTAATAAAGAAGGCTTTGAAATAGTGTGCTATCCAAAGGACGTAGAACCCTACATGGCTCGGGGCCGGGAGCTCAAAGCTGCAGGTAAAAACTTTGGTGAGAGACATCAGATAAGAGAAGAAGAAATGATATCTGGAAAATTGACTCCACCTAAATACGGCTCAACACTTCAGATTTATTATGGTAAGGAGGCAAAATACAATACAGAAACAGGGCTTGTTGAAGGCGGGTCATTTCGATATGTAATTTATACACCTTTAGCCACAGCTTTGACTACAGGTTTACCAGAAAAACCCAATGGTGGTGGACACCCCTGGGTGATGTTTCCCGGACTTTACAGAGCGCATATTATGATAACACCACCGTCAAAATAAAAAAAGCCCTTACGGGCCTTTTTTATTCACTGGCAATCCAATCGCCAATATCTAAGACTTCATCGATGACCTTATCTGTCTGGTCGTTTGTAAAGGTTTGTGCCAACTCCAGGTAGAAACTGATTTTGTCCCATACTTGATCGAACTTGGCCTGGAAAGCCGATGCATCTGCATCCCCTCCGCCAGTGGCGATGGCATTGCCTGCTGCCCATACTTCCTGAAGTACGGCATCCGTAGCATCATTAGTATAGGTCTCAGTAAATTTTAGAGCCGGATCAAGAATTGGCCATATCTGGTTAAAGACATCTGCAAAAGCTGGTTCAGCACCGCCATCCTCTGGTTTGAAGGTGATGGTGTTATTCTCAATGGCATTCTTAACAGCGGCTATGAGTCTTTTTCTCTGTGTTTTGCGTGCTCTACGATTGGCACGCCTTTCTGCTCTTCCCATGTTTACGTGTGGTTTGATTAAAATGGAAATTACAAAAACTGATTATAAATCACAGTAGAATGTAATATCACTTTCGCATCCTTTCCATCAAATCGAGAAAGGGTTGTCCATCAATTTGCTTGAGCACATGTGGACCATTTTTGATGATCTCTATGGTAGAGTTTACACCTTGTTCCAATAGATATTCATGCGCTTTTTTGGAGGCATTCATCCAATACCTGTCTCTATCACCAACTATAAAGTAAAACTTGGTGTCCTTGACTCTTTCCAAATCGGCACCTGAGGGGTTTTTTCTTGGAAAACCTGCCACACCTACAAGGCTATGAAAACGATCGGCCAGAGCGATACCCACATTGAAAGAATTGGCACTATTGGCGCTATAACCCACCATATGAAACTTATCTCCTTCAATATTATAGTTAGCATTGAGATGATCTATCAATGCCGACATTTTTTGTACTGGCTTAGATTGAAAATGAGCAGGGGTCTCTACGATAATCCATCCATATTTAGAAGGCGTGCCATGCCAATAATAGCTAGGGGAATCTTCTTTGATGCCATCTCCCGGTCCAATAATGGCTGGATAAGACTTTGATGCGTTATAATTTTCAGGAAGATGAATCGCGTATTTTAAACTTCGGCCATTGGACAGTTTGACTTCTTCAAAACGCGTATTGGTCAATACATCCTGAGCGCTTAGGCCAGTAGCACAAAAAATGAGTAGAATTGAATGGATTACCTTTTTTATCATGCTTCAATCTAACCCAAACGTAAATTCCCCATGTCTCCTATTGGGACAAGGGGAATAAATTGTGATAATTAAATATCTTGTTACTCGCTCCTCAGCGCTTTCACAGGATTTCCCATGGCCGTACGCGCGGAAAGGAAACCTACGGTTAGCCATGCGATTGCAGCCACCAGTAAAGCCGGCAGTATCCAGATAAATGGGTTGTTCAAGTTAATCTGATAGGCAAAGTCTTCTAGCCATCCTTCCATGACCATATAGCCCACCGGTATGGCAATGATTGCTCCTGCGATTACCAATTGCGTAAAGCTCT
Organism: Roseivirga sp.; assembly: GCA_965230105.1. Taxonomy (GTDB): domain Bacteria; phylum Bacteroidota; class Bacteroidia; order Cytophagales; family Cyclobacteriaceae; genus Roseivirga. The sequence goes on from CBDDKG010000015.1 coordinate 51,182, forward strand.
TGAGGATCATTAAGGTTATGCTTTTCACGGATGCTCCTAATACCTTACGTACAGCGATCTCCTTAAACCTTCTTTCCAGTGTGAAAGCAGCCAATGCAAAAAGACCGAGACACGCTATAATAATAGCCAATCCCGAGGAAGCAGTAAAAAGCCTTCCGAAGCGTTCCTCATTCTCATAAAGTGCATTGAACGAGTCATCTAGAAACACGTACTCAAAGGGTTCATCCGCAACCATATCGACCCATAGTTCCTCTACTGCAGCAACGGTCTCTTTATAGTTTCCTGAAACTCTGAGCGAAATAAAGTTTGCAGCATACCAATCCTCCTCTAACCTACCGTCCTTACCCATCAACCTCATGACAAAGGGTTCTACTTCCCTTTTCAGACTTTCAAAATTAAAATCATTGACCACACCGATAATGGTATAATCCTCTCCGTCTCCTCTCGAGAGCTTTTGACCAATGGGGTCATCCCAACCAAGCCATTTTCTTGCCGATTCATTGATGAGAATATTTGCGGTGTCAGTCACCAATTCATTTGTGAAGTTTCTCCCTTCGAGTAAATTCAAACCCATGGTTTCCAAATAAGTATCGGTTACAAAGAGGTTTATAAAACCATAGCCCCTTTGATTGTCTTCAAGGGTGTTATAAGTCCAATCTGACATACCTCCTGAGAAGTAACTATTGCTCATTGTTATTGACTCAATAGAAGGCACTTGTGAAAGTTGTGTCTTGAAGGTTTCTCTCTTATTGTCCAATACTCCGGCATTCTTTACCACCATGATCTGTTCAGCATCAAAACCAAGTTTTTGGTCTGACAAGAACCGAAGTTGCTTGAAAACAACTGTGGTACTAACGATTAAAAATACCGAGATGGCGAACTGAAAAGCAACAAGGCCTTTTCTAAGAAATGTACTGCCCTTTCCTCCTTTTTGAGCTTCGCCCTTAAGTGCTTTTATTGGTTTAAATCCTGATAATACAAAGGCGGGATAAGCGCCAGCCAGAAGCCCTACGACTAGTACTAAGCCTAATAGTTGAAATAGTACTGAGCTACCCAATAAGTCTTGTAAATCAAAAGTTCTGTTGGCAAGGCTATTGAATTGTTCCAAAACCAATATCGAAATCCCTATTGCCAAGAACATTGAGATAATACTCACTAGCATGGATTCTACCAAGAACTGATTGATTAATTGCTTCCTGCGAGATCCAAGTACCTTTCTCATCCCCACTTCCTTGGATCTCATGGCTGACCTTGCGGTAGAGAGGTTCATAAAATTGATACAGGCAATAATCAGTATAAACAATGCTACTGCTGAGAATATATAGACATTGTCAATATCGCCTCCTGATTCAAATGCTAATCTTGGATAGTAGAGGTGCAAATCCGGCATTGGTAGCATAACGAAATTTCTTTCACGTCCTCCTGATGCCAGGTATTCCTCATAACTCGCATGACCGGTATACTTTATCAAAACGGGTCCAACATAGTTGGCCGCCAACGTCTTGAGCTTATCTTGTGTTACTTGAGGATCGCTATCATTTGTGAGCTTTACATAGGTCTTAAAGTTGTTTGCTGTCCAGTTACCCACAGTCACCCAACTTTCCTTCGGGAAGGAATTGATAAAACTGTATCTGAGGTGAGTGTTTTTTGGTGGGTCAGCCACTACCCCTGTCACCTTTATCAGGTCTCCATCTACTTTTATTGTTTTACCAAAAGCAGATTCATAGTCAAAAAGCTTATTCGCCAGAGATTGTGTCAAAATTATTGAGTTAGGTTCTGTCAAGGCAACGCGAGGGTCTCCTTCTATAAATTCGACAGTGAAGACACTATGGAATGTCGAATCTGCATTAAAACCCTTTGGTTCCTTGAATATTTGGCCATTAACATTAAAAGTTTGGCTGAATGGCCCCTGAACCCTGGCAGCTTCTTCTATCTCAGGAATATCCATTTTTGCCTGAATAGCCAATCTAGCAGGGGAATTACTGCCTAAACGGTAAATCCTCTCTGCACCATCGTGAAACTTATCATAACTCACCTCATGCGAGATGTACATTACAATTAAGAGACAGGCAGCCAAGCCGACCGCCAAGCCACCAATATTAATTAGACTATAGAACCGCTGCTTGACCAAACTTCGGATCGAGATTTTTAAATAGTTTTTAAGCATAGCTATGTTGTTTAATGAGTTTATATCTTCCAGACCTTTGATATACCTTAAGCGAAAAAACCTCAGTACATCCCAGGAGAATTTTTTGCGTGCTGCCTGGATACCTTCACTTTCAATTCTTTTGTAAAACAGTTCGTAGGCATCACCTTCAATGATTTCCAGGGCTCTGGGTTTACAATAGAATCGCAGAAACCTGATCGACCACTGTGGTGGCTCTTGATCAAATTGCGACATATTCTAAACCCAAGTTTGGTATCTGGTCATGTAATTTATTGCGCTGCTCTCGGATAAAATTCAATGCCTCTTGTCCCGCTGTATTAATCTTGAAATAACGCTTTCTTCTGCCCCCACGCTCTTTGGTAGCTCCTCCGACATGAGAACTCAAGAAGCCTTTGCTCTCTAACCTGTCTAAAGCCGAGTGGACAGCACTAATGTTGATTTTACGACTCGTTTGAACTTCTATCTCCTCCATTACACTAATGCCATAGGCATTGTCATTAAGGATGGCCACAACCAGTAATACAAGCTCTTCAAATTCCCCAATATTAATCCTAGCCATTGGTTTTTATTTGTTTCACAATAGTAAATGAAACCTATATGTTTCACTATTGCAAATTAAATAGATGACAACAGTACTGAACCGTTAGATCATATGACTGAATCGGAATTGTTATGTAATGAATTAATAACCCTTATTCAAGTCGACAGTATGCAAGAGTTCTCGATTCTCTTGAAGCCTCCTAAGGTTATCGCGCAACAAGGCAATAGCGGAATTTGGTGTAGTGACGCTAGCAACATGTGGCGTGATGGTCACTTTAGAATGTTCCCATAGTGGATTGTTTTGAGGCAAAGGCTCTTCCCAGAAAACATCTAACAAAGCTCCTGATAGCCAGTTATTATTCAACATATTAATGAGATCTATTTCGACTAAATGATTACCTCTTGCCACGTTGATTAAGTAGGCTCCTTCAGGAAGACTCCTAAAGAGTTGCTTATTGAGGATATTGACAGTTTGAGGTGTGACAGGCAATAGATTTACTAAAACTTCGGCATGCGACAGAAACTCTTTTCGATCAGATTCATCAAAACAGCTCACCCCATCTATCCTCTTTAATGTTCGGCTATAGCCAAACACCTCAAAACCCAGGTTCGCCAATTTTTCAGCGAGATGGCTCCCTAAAGCCCCTAATCCCATCACACCAACTTTGAGGGAATTATAGGTAATTCTATCCCATGTTTTAGACTTTTGGTTGCTCAAATGACTTAGCATGCTGCGTTGATGCATCATTAGTCCCATGATGACATAATTGGTCATATCTCTGGCCAGAAAGGGATCGACAATTCTTGTGATCGGAATATGCACAGGAATTTGAGGGTCTGTCATTAAATGATCTACACCAGCCCCTAAAGAACTAATCCACTTCAGATTGGGCATCAGGCCAATCACCCCTTTGTCAAGTGGCTTCCAAACAAAGAGTGCTTCTACTTTACTGAGGTCTGCGTGAGTAGGCCAAACATGAATTTCCCCTACCAATTCTGATTTTGATAAGCCTTCTACCCAAGGTTTTGGATCCCAAACAGATGATGAAATAAGGATGTCTACTTTTTGCTTATCCATGGGCTACCTTTAATATAAAATCGCCAAGGTTTGAGTGCGTCTTCCTCAGCATAATCAACACCGATCCTCTTTGAAATCACAATATAATTATCATCCACTATTGGGGCATCTTCAATCCATATTTGTTCACCCTGAAGATCCGCACCATAGTGAGTCTGAGTGCTTATACCAAGTGCAGTGGTCAGTGTCCCCGGACCCGAACTTAGTCTATACTCAGCTTTAGAGAGCTTACGCCTCTTCAACATGGTCTCAATTCCATCAAGTGGCTGAATTGCCCTGACTAAGACAGCGTCCGCCATATCATTTATATTGGTCACCACATTGAACAGGTGATGAATCCCATAGCAAAGATAGACATAGGCCACACCTCCCGCCTGATACATGACCTCTGTCCTTTTTGACCTTAATCCATTATTTGCATGACAAGCCTTATCATCTCTACCAGCATATGCTTCTACCTCAGTGATTAGCCCAGAAGTATGTAGGCCATCTACATTTGTATGTAGTTCTTTTCCAAGTAGAGACTTAGCAACTTGTACGACATTTCCGTCTTGATAAAATGAGGGGCTTAATTTCATGTCAAAATTTGGGCAACCAAAAACTGAGAAATCAGTTTAAAGGATCGAAACCACTTAACCATGAATAAAATGAAAAAAACTTTAACACTTATCGCTTCACTAGCATTACTCGTCTTCTTTCAAAATAGTGCTTTAGCACAAAGAGGACCTGCCGCTAGTCCCACAGCCACTGTCAAACAGGCAATTGGTAATACTGAGATGACCATTATTTATTCCAGACCCAGCTTGGCTGGTCGTTCTTTGAGTTCGCTTGCAGCCAACGGCAGAGTATGGAGAACAGGCGCCAATGCCAATACTAAAATTAACTTTAACAAGGATGTGACTATTGGAGGTAAGGCACTACCTGCAGGAGAGTATTCGATGTACTCAATCCCTGGTGATGGTGAATGGACGATCATCATCAACAAAGCGAAAAGTTGGGGAACTCAGTATGATGAATCTCAGGATGCTTTACGCTTTACAGCGAAAGCGACAACTACTGGTAGTTCCGTAGAGACTTTCAGAATTGACCTTACAGACTTTGACAATAAAGCCAAAGACAAGGCTAACTTAGAATTGGCTTGGGGAAACGTCTCTGTAAAATTCCCGATTGTAGTTAAGAACTAAAGAATAACCTTTTGAAAGAAGCCTCTTACATGGATATGTAGGAGGCTTTTTTTATATCTTTGATGTGAATAATTAAGATACCTATGAGAAGAATTCAACTAACACTTATTGCACTGACACTTTCTGTTTGTGCCATTGCACAGATAAAGATGCCACCTCCTAGTCCAACTTTCGAATTGAAAGGAACCGTTGGTTTAGCTGAGGTTAAAGTAGTTTACTCTCGCCCCAGTGCTAAAGGCCGAGAAGTAGCAGGTAATTTGATTCCTTACAATGAAGTTTGGAGAACAGGGGCCAATGCATCTACCAAAATCACTTTCAGCACTGATGTCAAGCTCAATGGAAATGCAGTTCCTGCGGGAGAATATGCATTGTATACAGTTTTTACAGAGGAAGTTGCCACAATCATTCTCAGCAAGAATCTCACTTGGTGGGGATCACTTGGCTATGATGCCAAAGACGACCTCCTAAGGTTCGAAGTGCCAGTTAAGCACCCTAGCAGCCATTATGAGACCTTCACCATGAGCTTTTCTGATTTCACAAGAAACTCAGCGAATCTCAACATGAAATGGGAGCATACCAAAGCCATGTTCAAAATTGAAAGCGATGTTGACGATATTGTAATGGCTGATATCAAAGCACAAGTCATTGACGCTACACCTTCAAACCCTGGCGTTTACTTTCAGGCAGCGGGTTACTACTACGACACTGAAAGAGATGCAAAACAGGCTCTTGCATGGGCTATCAAGGCTATCGAAGGAAGTGGAGACCAAAAGAAATACTGGGAATACCATCTAAAAGCTAAGCTACAGGCTAGACTAGGTATGAAGAATGAGGCAATCGCTACTGCAAAAGAATCAATTGCCTTGGCGAAGACCGGAGGTAATCCTGATTATGTAAGGCTTAATGAGAAGTTGATCGCTGGTTTGAAATAATCAGATACAATATTAATTGAGAAAGGCTCCAACTGGAGCCTTTCTTATTTGGTTAAATAAGAGATTAGCGCTTGGGACAGCTCTTACACATCTTCTTACTCTTCTTTTTGTACTTCTTGCAGCACTTCTTCAAAGAACAGTCGCATTGACCACCAATAAATGTCGAAAATGGACTTGAATCCCTATTCTGCTCTTCTTCAAACTCCTCGTACCTTAGCATTCTTATTTAGACTTAATCTAAATACAAATAAAGAGCAGGATTTCCATTTCGCCAAGCAAAAAGACATAAAAAAAGGGAGTCGATTGACTCCCTAGAATCATAAGTCTTAAAAACCTTATCCTGCGGCCTGAATCTCCTTGGCAATTGCCTGTACTTCATCTAGTACGCGTAGCAAGTTACCGCTCCAAATCATACCAATCTCCTCTTCAGAATAACCTCTTCTTACCAATTCTAATGTTACATTAAAAGTCTCAGAAGCGTCATTCCAGCCTTCAACTCCGCCACCTCCATCGAAATCTGAACTAATACCAACGTGTTTTATTCCAATCTTCTTTACCAGGTAGTCAATGTGATCCACGAAATCTGAAACATTAACGGGTGGGGCTACGCTATTGATCTCAGCAGCGATACGCTCCTTATGTTTTTCCTGAAAGGCATTGTACTCATCAAAATAGGCTGTTCGTTCATTTCGACTCATTGCTCTGAACAAGCGTCCAGGCTTTATCTCAAAACCCTCTTCTTCCGCTATTGCCGCAATCACTTCACTCGACTTAGTACGATTGGCAGCGTTCTTTTCCGAGTTCAAATAACTCTTGAATGCTACTGTCTGAATCACTCCACCATTCTCTTTCAGCATCATTAACTGCTCATCGTCAAGGTTACGACTTACATCATTCATTGCTCTGGCCGCTGAATGAGAAGCAATTACCGGTGCTTTTGAGAGTCTCATCATTTCCATATTAGCGACTTTTGAGGGGTGGGATAAGTCTATCATAATTCCCCATTTATTCATCTCAGCAATTACTTCTCGACCTAAATCGCTCAGACCATTATGTAACCAGACGCTGTCTCTTTCTCCTGTATTAGAATCACTTAATTGACTATGACCATTGTGTGCCAAAGACATGTAGCGTGCACCACGATCATAGAATTCCTTTACTCTGTTGATATCTTTACCGACTGGATAGCCGTTTTCAATTCCGATCATCGCAACTTTCTTTCCAGTAGCATTAATTCTTCTGACATCATCAGAATTATAGGCTATTTCTATTCTGTCTGGTGCTATTTCCTCGGCCAGTCGATGGATGGCTTTGAACTTATCGTCTGCATTGGCATAAGCACGATCAAAACCTTCATCCGTTAATTCTCGCTGTCCGGTATAAACTATAAACCAGGCTACGTCTAGACCACCCTCTTCCATATTAGGAAGGTTTACTTGTGTGGGAAGTTTCTTTGTATAATTATTATCCTCAGTGAAATTGGTTGTATTAATATCATCGTGCGTATCCAGTGTAATGACACGTTCATGGATACCCTTGGCATACTCCATTAATTCTGCTTCCGTCATTTCTTCCACAGACTTTTGCGACTCTTGCTGGCAAGCCGTAAAGGCAAAAGCAAAGGCAAGTAAAAAATAGGTTAATCTTCTCATTTTAAGTTGGTTTTACCCAAACCTAGTTATGTTTTAATAAATGCACAGGAAGATTTATGTGGGTGGAAGGAAATTGGCTATGCCCATTGTGGCATGTCTTGGTTCTTCGGCATAGCGAGGATCATGTACATAAGGGAGTTTTCTCATGGCGATCATTTCCAGGCTTAGGAAGTCAAACTCCTCTACAATTTTTCCAGTAAGCTCGTAGATCCCCTTTCCCCTAAAGGGATAGCGAGCTGCTACCGGAGGGAAATGTGTACTATCGATAAAGTAGCCTTCTCTATCTAACCAAGTGCCAAATTGCATTCTTTTACCACCTGAAGTATTGGTGTTTTTAATATGGACCAAATAGCCAATCATCCGAACGGTCTTATTGATGTGCTGGTCCATCTCGCATACCAATACATTCCTTTGGGGCTGTTCCTTTAAAAGATCAAAAGGATTGCATAATGGAAAACCCAATAAATCTTGCTGATCAAAAGCATCTTCCAACACATCATAACTGAGCTCAGGTAACTCAAAACGTTTTTACTTCAGGATCAAATAGCATTCTTACGGGATTGGTCTTCTTATGACTCCCCAATTGAAAATGGGCTTCCCATAGCAAGGCTTTCTTGGTTTGCCCAGTAAAACGAAATGCCCCTATACGAATTAGTAGACTTAACTGATCTAGGGAAATACTTACTCTCTTTAAGAAATTATCGAAATTCATAAACACGCCACTTTCATAACGTTCTCTCAATACCTCTTCAGCAGTAGCCTTCTCTAATTCATTCACAAAGGCTAATCCCATAAAAATGGTTTTACCATATATGGTGCATAGGTATTCACTCTGGTTTACACAAGGTGCCTGAATATCTCCACCATGCATATAGGCTTCATGCGCATAAAGTTCCACACGATAAAAGCCACCCCCATTATTCATAGTCGCAACCATATACTCCAAGGGGTAATAAGCCTTGAGAAATAGGCTCTGATAACTTTCTACTGCATAAGAAGCAGAGTGGCCTTTAGCAAAAGCATAGCCTGCAAAGCTCTCTATCTGTCGCCAAACGTCAGCCGATAATTCGTAGGTATGCCCCTTTTTAAGACAGTTTTGAAAGTATTTCGCTTTTACTTTCTGGAATTCTTCCCGAGAGCGATACTTGCCAGACATCCCCCTTCTCAGTACATCAGCTTCTCCAAGTGTTAAATCAGCAAAGTAGTGGGCCACCTTGATCACATCTTCTTGATATACCATCACCCCATAGGTTTCTGGCATAATATCTCTTAGGATGGGATGGGCTTCTTCTCTCCTATGTGGTTCTCTAAAACGAAGGATGTATTGACGCATCATTCCCGATTTGGCTACTCCGGGCCGAATCACTGAACTAGCCGCTACTAAACCCAGGTATTCATCTACTCGAAGTTTTTTGAGCAACATGCGCATAGCTGGCGATTCGACATAAAAGCAGCCAATGGCTTTGCCTTCTCTGAGCATAGCTTTAACCTTCGAATCTTCTTTAAACCTTGAGATATCATGAATGTCAATAGGCTCATGGTCTGGATGGTTTCTGTGTACTACTTCAAGACTGTCTTTAATTTTGCCAAGCCCCCTCTGGCTCAGGATATCAAACTTGTAAAGGCCGATATCTTCAGCTATGATCATATCAAAATGAGTAGTTGGAAAACCCTTCGGAGGCAAGTCAGTTGCTGTATAGCAGTGCAAAGGCTTCTCAGAAATCAGAATCCCCCCTGCATGAATACTTAGGTGACTCGGAAAGCCCTCAATATATTTTCCATAGCGAAGTACCAGCTTATGCACATCATCCAACTCGCTGAGTTTAGCTCGTTGAATATGGTCGATCTCGTGTGGTGGAATCCCTAAAACCTTACCTAACTCACGAACTACTGCTCTAAATTGAAACGTACTGTAAGTGGCTAATAATGCTACATGAGGAAATCGGTTAAAGATATATTGGGTAATATCTTCTCTGTCTTTCCATGAAAAGTCAATATCAAAATCCGGAGGGTTTTGCCGATAGAGATTGATAAACCTTTCAAAATAAAGATCCAGTTCAATCGGGTCAACATCAGTGATCCTTAAGAGATAGGCCACTACCGAATTAGCTCCACTCCCACGCCCTACATAGAAATAACCTTTACTTCTTGCGTACTTACAAATATCCCAGTTAATCAAAAAGTATGACATAAAGCCCTGCTGTTTGATAACATCAAGCTCCGTTTTAATACGCTTTAGAATCTTATCATCAGGATTCTTATAGCGATAGGGTAACCCCTCATGACACAGCATTTCTACCAGTTCATAATCTTCCTTCTCACTATTGGTGTAGCACTTTTGATTTTTGTTCAACCCTTCTCCTTCAAAGTCAAAATGAATAGAACAATTAGTTAAGAGTTTCTCCGTATTCTGAATCATGTAAGGATGACCCTTATATAAATCAAGCAATTCAGATAGTGGGTAGATAAAATCTTCCGGACTCCCTTCTTCTGACTTTGGAAGCATACTAAGCAGGGTATTATTATCTACTGCCCTAAGTAAGCGATGTGCATTGAAATCTTTCTTCAGTACCTCTCGCTTTCCTACATCATTGACTTTACTGCGGAAAGTAAGGGTCTGAAGCACCACCATTTTAGATTTGTCCATTTGGTGTGGCGGATAGACCAATCGAGGTAAATCAGTGGGCTTTACTCCCACAAACTCTAATGTTTTTAGTTCAAACCCAGTGTATTTACTAAAAGGGTAAACTACATAGGCATGCTTAAACGCTGGTGCTCTGACGGGAATAGATTCTCCAGAATGCAGGTAAACAGACAGATAATCATTAAGCTCCTTAAAGCCCTCATTATTCTTAGCAATTCCCACAAAGAGTTGATCTGCTCCGTTGCGGAAATCTATTCCTAAGACTGGCTTAATTCCATATTTAGCTGATAGGCGAACAAAATTAAGAGAAGCAGCAGTGCTATTGACGTCTGTTAGAGCAAAAGACTCCACTCCTGCTCTTTGTACTTCCAAGAGCAATTCCTTAGTATTGATAGTGCCGTATTTAAAACTGTAATATGTGTGAGAATTTAAATACATTAATATTTTGATATATTAATTAATATATATTTATATATGTTTGTTTATTCATGTATTAATTGAAATAGCCCTAAGTCTCTAGTATCAAGCTGTAAGACAAATCATATTTTCAATTGTCGAATGAAGCCTGAAATCATCTTTTGCTCCTCTATAACGGCATTTAGCAACTCATTAGAAGCTTCATTATCTACCCAACCTAGTTTTCCAGTTATTATCAACTGAGTCTCCAACTCAAAAGCGCTACCAAGTGCTATTTCTAGAAAACGCTTATATTCCTTTTGGCTGTTCCTAGCGCCTCCTTCTGCAATATTTGATGGAATAGAAACTGCTGCTCTTGTCATTTGGCTTGTCAAACCAAACTTCTCAGTATTAGGAAACGTATCTGTGACTTGGTAAACCTGTTCTACTAACTGGATCCCGCTTTGCCAAATCTTCAACTTCTTAAAATCTCTCATCTTTTATCTTCTATGTCTATAATCGATCACTCTAATTATTGCACTTGCAACTTATAGCTTGTCACCTGGAGCTTATTCACTCACAACTCTCAGTTCATAACTTCCTCACTGCCTCCGATTAGCCAACAATGGCGGTGGTTCTCCTGTAAATGGGTTAAAGCGACTGATAGTTTTAGCCCCTATACCATAGGCACGCATTACTTTACGGTCGCCAAATTTATCTCTGATCTTATCCATGGCATGGTATAGGCTGATGACCTCCTCTGCATCTTCAAAGAGATTGATTTGATAGCCACCTTCAACCAAATGACTAAACCTGACTCCTATTAGCCTGACTAATAGCCTCTTATTGTATAGTTTTTCAAAAAGCTCCATCACCTTGGCAATCAACACATGATCGGCTGAGGTATATGGAATTCGGGATTGGAGTGTATAGGTATTGAAGTCTGAATACCTGACTTTCACTGTAACACAAGCAGTTAATTTAAGCCCTCTTCTAAGCTGGAAGGCCAGGTTTTCAGCCATAGCCAAAAGGATTCCTTTTAGCTTAAGCACATCAATAGTGTCTTTATCAAAAGTTCTTTCTGTAGAGATTGACTTTCTTTCATTATAGGGTACTACCTGTGCATTATCAATGCCATTGGCTTTCTTCCAAATGCTTACACCATTCTTACCCAGTACTTTTTCCATGAGCTCTACAGGCATTTCCTGAATGGTCTTAATCTTCTTTACTCCCAAACTAAAGAGCGTCTGTTGGGTCTTCTCTCCTACCATAGGGATTTTACTCACTGATAATGGTGCCAGAAAAGGCTTTTCAGTGCCATACTCTATCTTTAGCAGATTATCAGGTTTAGCCACACCTGTGGCTACTTTGGAAACAGTCTTGTTTTTTGAAAGGCCAAAGGAGATCGGCAGGCCTGTGTCTTTTTTAATGCGCTGGCGCAACTCTGTTGCCATCTGATAACTGCTATGAAACCTATCCAGGCCTGTTAAATCAGCATAGAATTCATCAATTGATGTCTTTTCATAGAGTGGCACAGTTTCTTTAATAATACTAGTCACATCCTCGGAGTATTTAGAATAAGTGCCTGAATTCCCGCGGATCTGAATTGCTTCAGGACAAAGTTCCTTAGCTCTTTTCATCGGCATAGCTGAGTGTACCCCATAAGCCCTGGCCTCATAGCTACAGGCTGCTACTACACCTCTATCAGTTACTCCACCGATAAGCACAGGTTTTCCATTCAAACGGTGATCAAGTAACCGTTCTACAGATACAAAAAATGTATCCAGGTCCATATGCATAATGGTTTTATCTGCAGACATTTAGTTTGCAAGTGTCTTATTAAAGGGGAATTTTGCTATACAGTCCCACTTCGCCATAAGGCTATTTTTCCCTAATACGGTAAGAGATTTTGCTTTAAAGCTGTTGCGATATGAACGCCTGTAAAAGTCATTCTGAGACGCTATAAACTGACGATTGGACAGGGTCCTGCCAATGGTTAAATGAGGCACATAAGTACTTTTAAAGAAGCTGAGAGGAACCCAGTTCAGGTATAATTCACGCCATAAAAGACTGTATAAACTTACCAATGAGGCCTTATCCTCAATATCGATAAAGAATGTTTTATTGTGGTCAAAAAAATCAAAACCTGATAAAGAGACATCAAATGCTGGTATTGTATTTACAGTGTCAGCAATGCATTCAAGTATTCGATCATTTCTGTCTGAACTCTGAATAAAATTGGTAACGGTTATGTGAGGAAGGGAATGAAGACTTTTATACCTGCCATGCCGTTTTGCAAACTCTGATTTAATCCTTACTACTTCTTCATTGACATGATCAGACGGATTTATGACTATTAAATAGTAATACAAGCTCTTCGACTCCAACATGTTTGATTTATTGATTGGAGTATAAAATTAACTAAAATAATTAGTTACTAAAAATATTAGTCATTAGTAACACTTGATGAAGTACTTACCTCCTCTTATACTCTCCTTCCTTCATCAATAATCTACCTTAATTAGGCTGATGTCGGTTATCATTTAATAGTCGAAATGTAATTCACCAAGGCATCTACCTGTTGATCGTCAAGAATCTCTCCAAAGTTGGGCATAACAATATTCGAAAACCCTTCAACAATGATGGCACTTGGCGAAACAATGGATTCTCTTATGTATGCCTTAGATTTGCGATCGGCAATAGCAAAAAGGTTTGGACCAAAACTTTTTTCACCTGCCACCAGGCTATGACAACTAGCACAGCCCCTTGTACTGAATAGTACTTTTCCATAAGCTAATGTTTCCTCTTTGTTTACATTAGATAGAGATTCTTTGATGTCGGCTACAGTCGAATATTCATATGCTGTCAAGAATACCATCAATGAAATAACCAGTGAAATAGGTATTACTATGAAATAGATCAGTCTTCTTTTTAACTTTTTTTGCATTAGTATTCATATTTGATAGAGCACTAAACATAGTGGTACATTGACTTATAGATATCCTAATTTGCAAATCAGGATATCTGTATTTCCAACTTTGCACTTCTTTGCTTTATTGAATTCATTTTGTTAACTGGTCTGAATATGTTGATTGAGTTGTTGCCCTTATTGACTGGTGCTGCTGTCATCGCACATTGCCTCTTTCTCATAGTTGTATTGAGAATGCTAAGCGGTAAACTCTCCAATAAATTATTGGCAGCTACGCTCTTCTTTCTTGCTGTTCGAATTGGTGCTTGCATTGCTGGGCTCATTGACAATAATTTTGAATTGGCAGGACTATATATTGGTGCGGTATCCTTTGGGACTATAGGCCCTTTATATTACCTCTATTTGCAAAGCCTTTGGAACCCTTCTTATAGTCTTGGTAGTCGACATGCTTATCATTTAAGTGTTCTTCTATTGACACTTGTTGCCTTACCCTTTTTAACCGTAGAGTTAGCCTTTGGACTTTATCTTTTTGCCATGCTAACAATGATTAGCTACACCATTGTAGCCTTTGTTCGCTTTAGGCTTAGGAGTACACTTTATAGGAATGACGCAATGCGATGGAAGTGGACGACCTACTTCAGTGTGGGTATAGGCGTTCTGCTAATTCTATTTTTCAGTCAATCACTTTTCTTTGATTCTTTGATTTACCAAGGGATTATAATTGCCGCTGCATTCATTTTATACGGGCTTACCCTATTCGCTCTAAAACAGGTCAAGTTGTTTATGCACGAACCTAAGAAAAGCAACAAAAAACATCAGATTGAGGTACTGGGTAACCGTCTCGAAGAGCTCTTAAAGGAGGAGGAAGTATTTACCGATCCACTTATGACGGTTACTTCACTCGCTAAAAAACTTAACGAACCGCCTTATCTAGTTTCCATGGCTATCAACTCCCATTTTAATAAGAGCTTTCCAGAACTGATAAATAATCTCAGAATAGAAAAGGCGAGGCAGCTCTTAACCGATCATTCTAAAAGTCATTTCACCATTGAGGCCATTGCATATGAAAGTGGATTCAATACCCTGTCAGCTTTTTATGCGGCTTTTAAGAAAGCCCACGGTGAAACTCCCAAAACATTTAGAAACCAAGCCTCACACTCAAAGACCCCTTAGTCCCCCTCTTTTGGCAATTCAGATTCCCTAATGTCACTTTGTTCAGTCTTTATAGGAAGTTTATCTACCCTAATAGATATACGCTTGATAAAGACCAATATATAGATTAAGAGCACAAGCAATACAATGACGACTCTATTGGCTCTTATTCTAATCGTGCCCAGGTTTAATAGATTAGGCCTGGAGGTTTGTATTTGTAATAGGTAGCCTTTCTTTGGGATAGTTCTTATAGAGATGAAGTCGCTTTCTAAAAAGATATCCCGAAGACGCGAAATGGCTTGAGTAAGGCCTTGATTATTAGCATATTTATCTCCCCAAACTTGCTCTAATAGTTCAACTCTGCTTACTGTACTACCTTGATGTTGATGGAGTAGCATGAGAACGCCCATTTCCTTTGGTGTGAGCTTAGACTTCTGTCCTCCAATGCATACCTCATTGGTGTCTTCATCTATATGGAAATCTTTGTTTTTGCCCATCTTAATCATTCCAAAGAATGTAATAAAATTACCTGTTTCTCGATCACCATATTAACACATATTAACACGACCGAATAAAAAAAGAAGGTTTTTAATAGGACAGAAATTCGCATGAGGCCGGTTCTTGGTCATCAAAACGATTGTTCATGAAAAGAATTTCAGCCTTTAGCCTTATACTCCTCATCAGTTCATTGTCGCTCTATAGCCAGACATTGAAAACAAAGCAGAAGAAGCAGATCGTATCAGAACTAAGCGAAATAGTAAAGGAGAATTATGTCCTTCAAGACTCGGTTGATATTATTTCCAATGCCTTATTGAAGGTTCAAGAATCAGACGAATTCAAACAGGATTACACACCAAATGAATTTGCTTCATATCTAACCAGCGTATTAAGAAACATAACAAAGGATGCGCATTTTGCTATTTTGCACGACATTGACATGTTTAAAATGGCCTTAGCACTACAACAGAGCGATCCTGGGGATGATCCTCCAAGCATGTCTTTTGGCGGAAGCGACCTGAGTGACGACAGGAAGAACTTCTTCTTTACAAAGCTTGAAGTACTTGATGGAAATGTAGGCTATCTGAAAATTGATCAGATGCCCTCACTTGAGTCAAGTAAACCCACAGTAGATGCTGCCATGACTTTCCTACAACACACAGATGCTCTGATTATTGATCTTCGATCCAATCCTGGAGGTGTTGGTGGCTTTATCCCCTATCTCATGAGTTATTTCTTTCCCGAAGAAAAAAAGCTATTGTATTCAAGAGAATTTTTGGCTTGGGATTCCACCGCCAATCTCTACACCTATGAAAGGCTTGGCGGGCCGCGTTATTTGGAAAAGCCCCTTCATTTGTTGATTAATCAATTCACAGGATCAGCTGCCACCAATATGGCATACACCATGAAGTCCTTCGATAAAGCAACTCTAGTAGGCCAAAATACCGGAGCAGGTTATAGAGGAGCACATAGCGCTACCTTATATCCATTGATGGACAATTTTGTAGGCTTGGTTCCCATTGGGCGTGTCGTCAACGCCAAGACGAAAACAAATTGGAGATCTAATGGCGTAGACCCTCATATTGAAACATCAGAAGAAGAAGCTCTCCATATTGCTTATAAAAACGTTCTTCAAGATTTGTTTAAAAGTACCGATGACTCTATGGCTAAAAGCGAAATCGAAAAAATTCTGAAGGAACTCAAAAACAAGGCTGAACAAACCCAGCCGGACATGTTAGAGGACCTTTCTGAATACGCTGGAAAGTACGAAGGAACTACCATCACCTGGGAAAATGGAAAGCTTTATACTAAGAGGTCCACAACTCCGATTAAACTGGAAATCAAAAGAAAAGAAGGAGAACTGTTTGAGATCATACTACCACCCAATACTCGAGGTAATGTACCTGATCTACGTTTCAATAGAGAAAATGGTGCTATCATTTCGCTAACCACCATCCGCAATGGCAATGAGGAAAGAATTGAAACAAGAACGGGGAATTGATCCGTTAAACTGAGAACTCAAAAAAGAAGTAGTAAATTATTTAAGCAGAGGTTAACAAAATACAGATGAGACATAGATTTTTCATTTCCCTATTCCTTGTTGTGACCACAATAGGGATTCAAGCACAGACTAAAATTGGCGAGTCGCTTTTCAATCAACTCAGAAGTGATGTTCTGATACTTACAGAGTCGGGTCTCCTAACAGAAAAGAAAGACACCAAACGGTTTGTCAATGAATTCTTGGCAGACAATCAGGAGAACTCTTACAAGAAAGAATTTAGCATAGCAGTGAACTCATCCCTAAGCTACGAAATGGGCGAAATTAAGTCCAATGACAATGTATATCCAGTTATGTTTATTAAGAAAGAGAACAACACCTCTGCGAAGGTCATTGAATTTCTAGTCATTTATGAAGGCAACTCTCCGAAAGATGTTTCTTCAGTACTTAAATCCAGTCGCGCTAAATGGATGGAGTTATGCAATACCCATAAAGCCACGGAACTGGTGAAACAACTATACACACCTGAAGCTTATTACTACAACCGCGGCAGAGTAATACAAGGGACGAAGGCGATCAGCCAGGAGTATAGTTATATGAATGACCCTAACTACTCTCTAAAGCTGACGCCTAAGCATTTGGTCTTTGTTTCGCCAAATGTGGCCTATGAAATCGGGCGCTGCAGTGGTTCTTACCCTCTACCCTATATGTTACTCTGGGAAAAGCAATCTGATGGAAACTGGCAGGTGAAAATGGACTCGAATTATTAGTTCAAAACCCACAGTCTAAATGAATGGAAGGTCAGGCACATGATGCTATGTACCCGACCTAGTAAGCTTTGATTATTCTATCTGTAACGTTTCTGCCGGGTTGGTACGTGCTGCTCTGAGCGAAATATATCCCACAGTTAGTAAGGTTAATGTCAATGTCATCATTAAACCTATGGCAAACAGGTCCCAACTCAATGGTATTCTATAGATATAATTATCCAGCCATAGAGACATGGCCTTATAAGCCAATGGCGCGCTGAGTAAAAAAGCTATAAAAGTGAGCACATAGAACCTTTTGGAGAAGCTAAACAATATCTGCCCGAAGGATGCTCCCAATACCTTTCTGATTCCTATTTCTTTTGTACGCTTTACTGCCATAAAAGAAACAAGGCCATATAAACCCAAACAACCAATTATGATGGCCACCAATGAGAATATGCGGATGCTCTTAAGCATTATGTCTTCCACTATATAAGACTCTTTGATATAATCCTCAACCGTCTGATATTGGAAAGTACGTGTTGGAAATACCTGGAGCCAATCACTTTCTAATTTAGCTACTACTTTCGGTAGGTTGCCAGCCGCGACCTTAACATTGGCTCCATTGACTTGATTGCGCCAAGGAAACATAATCATAGGTTCAATGGGTAAGTTGAGTCTGTCAACGTGGAAATCTTTCACAACCCCTACTATTTGGGCTTGCGTACCATAGCAACGCAATAACTTACCAATGGCATCTTGTGGACTTTCCACCTCAAGCTGTTTCACCAATGTTTCATTGACAATAAAACCGTTAATAGTGTCATTGTATTCTCCTGGGCGAAAGTTTCGGCCGGCTATCAACTCAATTCCGTAAGTATCGAGATAGTGATCATCCACCCATTTGTTTCGTACCCTTATATCTCCTTTTTCCTCATACCCCACTTCTCTAAAAGAAGTAGAATAGCGTCCAGCATCCATTGGTGGGCCTGATGCAAAAGAATATGAGATTACCTCTGGCATGGACTCCATAGCCGCAGCCAGGCGATCTACCTGTTGCTTGTCTGGGCTAAATGTCTTAATCGTGATCATCTGCTCTTTATCAAAGCCCATGTCTTTATTGACGAAGTAATCCATCTGTACAGACACCACAATGGTGCCGATAATCATCAATTGGGTAATGGAGAATTGTGTAAGCACCAAGGCTTGTCTTAGGTTGAGACCAGACTTATTCTTGGTCAATGCTGAAAAACCACTCCTCAAAGCTTCAGAAGGACGATAAGCCGATAGCTTTATCGCTGGGTAAATACCTGCAAGCAAGCTGATTAGCAAGATCAACCCTGCTCCGAAAACCCAAACTGAATTATCGATTTGCATATCCATTTGTACAATGGTGAGCAAATCATTCCATCCATTCAGAGCGAGTTCTGTCAGCCAAATAGCGATAAAGAATGATATAGTCGTCAAGAAAATGGTTTCAGTCAAAAACTGTAAAATCAACTGGGCGCGACTACCTCCTAATACTTTTCTAACACCAACTTCCTTTGCCCTCGTGACTACCTGAGCGGTTTGAATATTAATAAAATTGATACAGGCGGAAAGGGCTATAAATAAACTCAGTGCCCAAAACGCAATAGAAATAGAAGGGTCATTTGTATAATTTCCTGAGAAACCCCACTGTGGATCATTGTGAATATCTTTCAGGTTGATCAAACTATAACTTGTGATCTCAGCATCCGCTTTCGTTCTATATTTATCTACTAATTGAGGAAAGCGTGACTCAAAATCTTCTGGACGCTGTCCTTCCTTTAATACTACATAGGTTAGGCCCGAAGAAACATTACCCCAGTTATCTCTGTCCCAATCATTCTTTCTATAATAGACTTCAGCAGAGGTTAACATTTGGAAGGGTGTATTACTATTACTTGGTGGTGTGTCGATAATCCCGGTGATATAAACCCTAAGCGAATCAAATAATGCCACTTCCCTACCCAAAAGCCCAGCTTCTCTACCCACAAAGTCGGGGTAATATTTCTTCACCATACGTTTAGATAAGACTAGCGAACTAGGATCATCAAGAGCAGTTCTATTGTTTCCAGCGATAAAATCATAGTCGAAGTATTTCAAGAAGGCACTGTCAGCAAAAAGCATCTTTCTTTGTTCTTCAAATACTCTTTCTGCAGGGGTATCAGGATCTATAGTGACCAAAGAGGAATTTGGCCCAATAATTTGAATTGCCCCCTCTAGTTCAGGATACTCATTGCGAATAGCTTTGATCAGCATAGACTGGCTGTTACCAGTTTTAAGTAATCGGTTCGGGTAATTCTGAGTAAGATTCACCCGATAGATTCGATCAGCCATTGGCTGATCCATGTCAAAGCTGTTTTCATAGCGTTCTTGAATGTATAAGAACAGGAGACTAGTAAGCCCCAACGTAAGGGCTACAACGTTGATTGCAGAGGTAACTCTGTTTTTCCACAGGTTTCTAATAATCGAAAGAATGAATGTTCTGGTCATAGTTGTTAGTATTTGACCATATAAGACCAAAAAGCTGCCATAAAATCTAACAAACTGTTATACAGGTAGTTATATTATTTTTGTTCTAGATTTCTTCAGAAAGTGATCGTCCTGGTACATACAACTGTTCCAACCTAGAACAGTAAATTACTATATTTATTTGTGGAATTTCTCGCCATAGATGACGACCCCTTAATGCTTCATACCATCAGCATGGTTTTGGAAGAACCATTTGGTGAAATTCATACTTCTGAACATCCTGGAAAGGCACTTCCGATCATAGAAAATTATGATATCAAAGTAATTGTATTAGACCTCAATTTTGCCATCGGAGATTCTGATGGAGCTGAAGGACTGGCTTGGATCAAGCGTATAAAAAACTTCATACCACATGTATCCATCATTGTTCTCACAGCCCATGGTTTTTTAGATATTGCCGTCAAGTCATTGAAGCAAGGGGCAACAGATTTTTTGGAGAAGCCATTTTCCAATGAAAAGCTGATTGCTACGGTACAGGCTGGATTAAACCTTGCCAACTCACAACTGAACCTGGCAGATGTAAGCTCAAGCAGAGCGCTATTGATCAAACAAAGTTCTCAACAGAACAATCTGGTTTTAGGAGAATCCGAGAGCATGAAGTCCATTATGGACATGGTATCCAAAGTGGCTGATACTGATGCCTCAGTATTGATTACCGGAGCTCATGGAACAGGCAAGGAGGCCTTGGCAAGGTTAATTCATAGACAGTCTGCAAGGGTGGCACAGCCTTTTATTAGCACAGATTTGGCTGCGATAACACCAGGGCTATTTGAATCCACCCTTTTCGGTCATGTTAAGGGGGCATTCACAGATGCCAGTGAAGGCAAACTCGGAATGATGGAAGGTGCTAACCTAGGTACGCTCCTATTAGATGAAATCGCAAGCATTCCAATTGCTCTGCAGTCAAAGCTGCTTTCTGCTTTACAAAATAGAGAAGTGCATCGCGTTGGCGAACATAGACCAAGGGCCATTGATATCCGCTTAATCAGCACCTCACATAAACCAATAGATGTTCTTACTGATCCATCCGAATTTCGTCAGGATCTATTGTTTAGAATCAATACGGTACATATAGAAATCCCCTCATTGCGGAATCGAAGAGCTGATATTCGTCCTCTAGCGGAACATTTCTTAAGAGCGTTTAATCGAAAATATGACAAGGGTTTCGATCTAACCAAAGATCAATTCAGAAGCTTGGAAGAGTACCACTGGCCAGGCAACATTCGCGAATTGAAGAACAGCATCGAGCGAATGGTTATCATGGAAAATTTCATGGACCTGATAAGCAACGAAGAAAGTCAAACCGATAACCTATATGAGGTTGAGAAAAGAAAAGTCGTGGAGATATTAGAACGCCACGCTGGTAATATCACCCACGCTGCAGCTGAGTTGGGCATTGGTCGTAACACACTTTACCGTAAAATGAAGAAGTATGATCTTTAGCAAGAGGTTTCTTCTCGTACTCGTAAGAGCGCTTCTAATTGTAGCATTTTCGGTTGGGATGGTCTATACTTACCTGGAAACAGACCTCTCCATTACGCCATATATGTTTGCTGCGCTCATTCTAATTGTGAGTGTAGAGCTTACATGGAGACAGCAATCACAGGAGCGGAATTGGGCAAGCTTCCTTCAATCGGTTCGCTATGGAGACTTTAGCCGTGTTTACGAAAAGAAAACGCATTCCAAAGAACTCCAAGACGCCTACCAACTCATTACTGAAAGAATGGAAAGCCTACATACAGATCGCGAGGCTGAATTTAGATTACTCCAAACTGTATTAAGACATGTCTCGGTTGCTGTGATTTGCTATCGCGAAAACGGTGAAGTCGTTTTTACCAACAAGACCTTTAATACACTTCTTGAATTAACTGGATTAACACATGTAGATCGCCTCGCGGCTGACTATCCCAGGATACATCAGGCGATGACTAACGATGCTATCAGTGCCTCGGAATGGATTGATCACAAAAATGGGCAGAAGCTTTTGCTCAAATCCGAAGCCTTTAAACTGAAGGGAAAAGCATATAAGCTAGTCTCTTTGACCGATATCAGGAGTTCTCTCGAAACAAAAGAACTGGAGAGTTATCAAAAGTTAATGCGTGTGATGACCCATGAAATTATGAACTCAACCACTCCGATTCTCTCATTAATCAGGGTTGTGAACAAAAAGCTGATCAAGGAAGATGAATTAATTGCACTAGCGCGAAAAGACCAGAAAAATATAGCCACCAGTCTTGAAGCCATAGAAGATCGAACCTCTGGCATGCTCAAGTTTGTGGAAGCTTATAAGCAAATCAATCGACCCGTTGAGCCTCATCTAGAATCTGTAGAAAGCAAAGCGCTGATCGATTCTATTGCTCCTCTTATTGCGTCAACATCAATAATGGAAATATCTACCAGTGATCAGTATAAAGGGACTTTGGAGGTTGATCGTGCGTTAATTGCTCAAGTGCTGATCAACTTGCTTAAAAATGCCATGGATGCCGTACAGGGATTAGATGAACCTATGGTGTCACTAAAAATTCTTAAAGAATCAGACCAAATAGTGATTCAAGTGGAAGACAATGGTCCTGGAGTTCCAGAGCAAGCAGTATCCGAAATCTTTATTCCTTTCTATACGACCAAGAAGGAAGGTTCTGGCGTAGGCTTGGCCCTTTCACGCAAGATTGTGAAGGCGCATGGTGGTGCACTTGAGTATAGCAGAGTTGAGCATATAACTCGTTTTGCATTTCACTTATCACTTTAGTCCCCCATTCCGCGCATAAGGAAGAAACTATCTCATGTTAAGGATAAATTTAATGTCCACCTCGAGGTGGCGGTGGCGGAGGTGGCAATCCTTGAGTTTCCGCATTTGCCTTCAGCTTCTTTAGTTTAGCCTCAATAACAGATAGATTCTTGTGTTTTGTCTTTTTAGCCAATTCATAGCCCTCAGTGTACACCCTGATGCCTTTTTCCTGTTGGCCAACTCTCACTAACGCCACACCATAATTCTGATAGGCATTGACTGACTGTGGGTACAAAACAGTGGCCAGATGAAACAGATTAAGTCCTTCAGTCACTTTTTTATCTTCAAGCAGAATATTACCCATAGCATTCAGGTAGGCTTCTTCTGGTTTATAATCCTTACCAATCAATGCGCTGTATTGGCTGTAGTAATTAAGTGCTGCCTCAATATATCCTGACTTTTTAATGTTCGATTTGAAAGTTTGTAATAACAAATCGGTAGCGGCCAGATCTAGCCCATTTTGTACATTATCTCTCGAGAGATTCCAATGCTTATATCGGGTAACATTGCCTCCGTCAGACCTGGATACTCCTAACAATTGATTGTCCGCAAGCGAGAAGCTGATATCAGAGCCTAAACTCCTCAAACTATCCTTAATGGTTAGCCGGAGTTGATTGTTCTCTAAACTTACGTTTGTGACCGCCATTCGATCCGCTCTATCTGGTGTATAAAAAGATAAGTTTGCCCTGAGCGTATTGTTCACTGACTCAACATGCAATAGCAATCCATTATAGTCATTGCTATAGGTAGAGGTTCCATACCACTTACCCACAATATCACTTGATGTCATGCTTTCACCTCTTTTTGGCGATGGAATCTCATAGCTTGATTTGAGTTTCTTCAATTTGGGATAGCCCCCCTTCTTTTTAATGGCTTTAACAACAGTCCAACTAGCCTCCTGGATGACTTGAGCGTCAGTGTCTGAGATATTAACCAGCTGTGTAGCTTCCAAGGCAGGTACTCCGGAGCTTGACACTTCCTTACCTGTAAGCCTTCCAGATAGATCGACTGGACTTTCGTTAAATAAGGTGGCAAACATAGTTGTTGCTACCAAATACGACCCAGATGGAGACGGATGTGAACCGTCTCTATAGTACAAGTTCACCTGGTCATTATCTCGTACTTTATTCCAAACCAGTCCTACAGGAGCTATTATGGCGTCCAGTTCCTTTGCTATGCTCGTATAGGCATTTGTCAGAATCTTTTGTTCTTTTGGGCGATCTTCTGTTGACCAAGTCAGAAAGAAAACTGTCTTGGCATCCGTTCTCTTTATCTCTGCATCAAACTTTCGGGCATACTCAAAGAATAGATCAGTCTGTCCGAAATAGGTAAGGTCATCAATGACAACACGCATACCCAGCTTACTCTGCTCTTGAAGCACCACATAGTCCCAATCCTGTGCTTTAATGGCCTGCAACGCACGCCCCTCCTGCCAATGCCTTTCTAAAGTCATACCGCCTTGACTAATCAACCGCGTCTCTACCACGTGATTTGGTAGTTTATCCTTGGCTAGTCCTTTTAATAACTCGGGCGAGCTATTGAAGTAAGTATAGCTATTACCTATAAAAAGAATCTTAGTAGTATCTGATCGATCTGTTTGTGCGAAGGAAAGTGCTGCAATTACAAGTAAAAGCACTGAAAAAATTACTTTCTGTTTCATTGAGTGAATTACATTCGCTCAAATATAAACTAAATAAATAGTTAATGACTAAGCGTATATAAAAACTATCGGAATTAGTCGGTCCAGATCATATGAGATAATTGAGTTTATAGCTGCTGGGCAAGTTACTTTTTGTTTTCCATCACCCCAGGCTTGATTTTCTTCTTGTCCAAGTGCTTCACTCCTTCTCTCATCCATAAAGGGGCTTCTGCATCTTTTAGGTAATGATCAAAGTACTGTTTCATTCTGATTTGAAAGTCCTTTTGATTGGCTTCTTTAGAAAGGTGATGTGGCTCATCTGGATAAGACAATAGAATAACTTCTTTACCCAATCTCCTTGCTGTAGAATAATACTCCAAACCTTGTACCCAATCTACTGCGCCATCGGCAGTACCATGCAAAATCATAAATGGTGTATTGATATTCTGCGCATGATGGATGGGTGACTGGCTTCTATAGAGCTCCATATCGTCCCAAGGACTAACAGCCATTCTGCCTTGTGACCATTCTAAAATCGGTCCATTAAGGTTACCTGAACGCTTATAAGCTACATTGTACATGCTGATTAGGTTGGTCAACGGAGCACCCGTTACTACGCAGGCAAACATATCTGTTTGGGTTACAATGAACGAGGACTCATATCCACCCCAACTATGCCCTTGCAAACCTATTCGATCTGGATCAGCATATCCCAAATCGATCACTGTCTGTGCTGCACTGGTGACATCATCCAATGCAGAAGTGCCTGGCTTTCCCTCTGTATAGACAATGTCCGGCATCAATACCAGATACCCATTACTAGCATAAGTAGACATATGAGGTCGGTCATCATAAGTTGGCATAGAATACTGATGATGTCTTTGAGACATTTTCTCATAGAAATAGATGACCATTGGGTATTTTTTTCCTTCCTCATAATCTGCTGGAAGCGCTAATGTTGCTTGCAATTTGTGACCTCGTTTGTCTGTATAATCCACAAGGACTCTTCTGCCCCATTTGTATTCTGACTGTTGCGGATTAGCATTGGTAACTCGCTCAGGCCTTTTCATGGAAAGGTCAGACACCCAATAATCAGGAAAGTCAACAAAGGTCTGCTCCGTATATATCACCCTATCCGCACTTTTAGCCTTATTTAGCCTGCCGATCATCTTATCCTCAAAACGCAAGGCCTTAGGTTTCTTACCCACTTTTACCTGATAGTAACCTGACTTCTTGGTTTTGTCTCCATAAGCGCTGAGCAACAGATTTTCACTCACATCAAAACGATCGGCTTGGGGATCTAACTGCACAAGTCGAAACCGTATCTCCTGCTCCTGACCTATTCCTTGTGTAAGGTTAATTACTTCATTGGATCCAAGTGAAAAAGCATATATATCGTATTTGTGGTTCAGCATGACCCATTTGCCATCGGAAGACCAACCAGCAATGCCATAAGTAGGTTTTTCCACAGGCCGGTCAAACTCGAGGTTCTGAAAATTTAAGTCAGAACGGGTTGAAAGGTTGATTGTGGTTTTCGTTTCAAAGTTATAAAGCATTGTTGCCCCATTTCGAGCATACAGAGCATAATCGCCTTTTGGCGAAATGCCCATATTGTTATAAACGCGCTCGGCAATTAAAGACTGATCACCTGTCAAAGTATTCACGGCATACAAATCAGCATAGCCTGCAGGCATATTTCTCACCGCACGATAAGCAGTATCGACTGAGGCAACAGCCCAGTTTGAATGTTGATTTGTGCGTGCGAAAGACATGTCCTCCGTGCCGAGTTGAATCAATCGCTTATTGCTAAGATTCAGCGCAGCTGTGTGAGTAGCTCTTTTATCACGATTGGCCGTTATCATTTGTCGAGATTGGACGACTTCATCTTTCCAATGCCAAACGTCCACATTGGCCTTTAACATGTCACTTTTCTTGATTTCCTCTGATTGCGCTTTAATACCCAAGAAGAGCTGGGTATTAGCTTCATTCCATCTAAGAGGACTGTACTCGCTGATCACATAGTTTTCTTTCCGAATAGCATACTCATCTTGACTTGCTGGATTTGTCATACCGGCAGCCAAGCCCTCGGCCCAATAGATGGTATTATCTCGTTCAACGTTGCCATCTTTCTTATCACCAAATAGCACAGCAACTTTGTCCCCTCCCTTGTTCCATGCCATTTGAGCATAGGTATAAGCGCCTGTATGTAGTGGCCATGATCTTAGGTCTGTCAAGTCAATCAAATAGAGTCCATTCCCGCTATCCTCATCCGCATCTACCGTATAGGCAAAAAGGCTTCCAGTCTTATTAAAAGCATAATTAGAGACATTACCGATGTTCAAAGTTCGGCTACCTTCTAAATCCTTCAAAAGTAAGTCGCTACCCTTGTGTTTTGCTTTTGGGTCGACTGCGTTCTTGTGAATAGCAATGTAATTCGTGGCCTCAGAGAATGAGAAAGATCTGGTTCCCTTAAACTCCTGTATATTATTGTCATTCAGACTTAGCAAGTGCAAGCTGCTTTGCACTCTCTTTTTCGAGACTCTTAACTTATCTGCTTCTGCCTTAGAAGGGTCCACCAGGTACGCCACCCAATTACTGTCTTCTGAGAAGGAGACTCTTTTTCCGTTGATGGATGTCCTGATGGTGTCACCATCGATTCTTCTTACATGTAACCTTGAATCTCCTTCATTAGGTGTATAGGCGTAAGTCATCCACAGACCATCAGGTGATATTGAGGTATTAGTTATTCTATTCCATTGCGCATAGTCTTCTAATGACAGGGGCTTTAGCTCTTGTCCAGCAACAGAATGCAAAAACAGGGTGAAAACAAATAAAAGACTTAAAAGGCGTTGATTGAGGATGATCTTCATGGTTAGTATACTTGGTTGAGAATATGTCTTCTGTGACACACTAAATATACTACTTAAATAAGGCTATAGGCAAAGCAATCATTGCTCACCTAAAGTCCACCATCATGATTTCGTCCTCACTTTGTTCTATCTGTACATAGAAGATTTTGGTGCCCTCAGGATTCGAATATAAACTAGGACTAGCTCCCTGTATCCGTTTTTCTGGTGTGAAGATGGGTACAGGTGGCATGTTGATGTCGTAAGGTTGGACAAAGAACTGCAGACCAAAGCTTCTATCCACATAAACGATCCCCTCTAATGTTGGTACCCAATTGCCCCAATCGACATTATTTAAGGTTGGAATAAATAGCTCTTCTTTGCCTTCATTATTTACTCTCCATATTCCAACCGTATCTATCTTGGTATAATAAAGCAGGCCATCTTTAGGACTTTCATGCATGAAATATCCACCCTTCTGGCTTACTGCTTGAGGCTCTGATTCAGTTGAGCCAATAGCCTGTTCCCAAATCTGCCAACTACCCTCATGATTGGAAGCGAAGTAAAACGACTCCTTTCCTTTTGCAAAACGAGCATTTACCTGATCGCCATCAAAATCAACTAATACTGTCATCATTTTTGAAGCAAGATCAATCGAGTATATGGCATGGTCTCCATCAACTCTGGCATCAAAAATCAATTGTTTGTCATCAACAGACCAGGAAGGCATATTCAAAAAACTCCCCTCCAGAGAAGTCATTTTCGTTAGACTATTGTCCTCAAAGTCCTTCACCCAGATCTCAAAATGACCTGATCGATCTGAAATGAAAGCAACTTTCTTTCCATCATGAGATAATGATGGATGAATCTCAGCCCTGGTAGAACTGGCCACTTCCATTGGATGCCCAAATTCATTATCGCTTTTTTCTATCGACCAAATTCTTGTCTGATCCTTTAGGCTCTTATATACCATTCTATCACCTTGCCTGGCAAACTTTGGCTCAGTGGGTACACGATCGTTTATATACAGCCTCGAAATGAGGCCTCCGTCAAAAGAGGTTCTCCAAAGGGCCCATGTCCCTGCCCTGTTAGAAGAAAATGCAATCTGTTTACCTTCGTCAAAAACATCTAAACCCAATATTTGCGCATTATCAAAAGTAAGACGGGTTAAATCGCCACTAGTCAATTCCATTTTATAAATATCACGCTGCTGACCAATTAGGTTTCTTCTAAAGATTAGATGACTTCCATCAGGCGAAAAGACAGGGTCTCTGTCCCCTGTTCCACCGGCTACCCTAATAGCCTCTGAGGTCTTACCCGTTTCAATATCTAAGAAATAGATCTTTCTATTGTCACCTTCAGACTTTACATCAGTAAAGGCAATAGTACTTCCATCTGGCGACCAGACAAAGTCATCAGGTGATCGATAACAGTTGCCTATCTTCACTTTCTCTCCGCCAAAGCTAGGTTCTTTAAAAATTTCGCAAGTTCTGTTTTCAGCACTTACATAGGCCATATAATTGCCATCTGGCGACCATATACCATAACCTTGTGGACTGGGTAGCTCTGTGAACTTCATTTCACTGAGATCGTCAAGCAGCTTTATATAAACATTCGAATTAGTTGTGCCTGGTTCGGCATAGCTAAAGGATATTTTTTCACCGTCAGGAGAAATTGAGAGAGCCCTCTCAGGTCCTAGGAGCGTTGAAACTGGGATTGGATCATAAAAGCTAGCATACTGGTCTTTTGAGAGCGAACTTACTAGACCAACCGCACTTATTACCAAAGCAGACAGTACAAGCCAGAGCCAGCCATTTTTTCGTAACGAGCCATTGGGAACGTTGATACCGGATTGGGAAGAAAAGTCGCCAAAAGTCACAGGAGCAACCAAACGGTACCCCGACTTACTGATTGTCTCAATGTACTTTGGCCTTAAAGGGTCGTCATCAAGTGCCTTCCTGAGTTTCGACATTCCTCTCGTAAGCGCATTGTCCGTAACATAGACTTCAGACCATACTTCATCGTGAAGCTTCTTTTTACTGACAACCTCTCCTTGATGCGCCACCAGGCAAGTCAGAATCTCCATTGTCTTAAATTCCAACTTCCGATTATCCGACCCTTTGGAGATCATCAATAACTCGGGTTCGACCAACCAATCTCCTATTTTGAATGATTCCTTAATTCCCATATAAGTCTTTGGTACAATATACGGGAGATAACTATTCTGATTGACCAAGTCACAAAATCGTCACATAAAAAGTCCTATTCCATCCTTTTTAGCGCGGTTGAAAGCACAAGATTTGAATGGTTTTAAATGAAAACAAAAACTCAAATCATGAAAAATAATTCAAAAACAATTGTTCTGGCCATAATCATGGCTTTGATTTCAAGCGGTGCCTTTGCACAGGGTTTACATCCTTATAAGCAGAAGTTTGCAGATATGCAGACTTGGACTCCTACAGCACCAAAGGACATTAACTTCAAGAATTTTCGTCCATATCGAGCTGTTTATGGCCGTACTTACACCAATGCCAGAGGTGAAAAAGTCAATGACCAGATCATAATGTCAGCTCAGTATGTCTACTGGTATGGAAAAAGGGTGATTCTCTTTGAATACCATGATGTTGGAGCCAAAGACTTTCCAGATACAAATGCAAGAACTCAGTTCTACTACTTAGATGAGAAGACGCTACAAATGTATATGGCGGTTGGCCCGAAAGCCGGAACACCACAAGATTATACAAGTGTGAGAGTCCTGGAGGATAGGATTACTACCTCAAGATTGAATACTTCTACAGGTGAGGTCGATTTTAAAGAATTGAAGACTTCGGCACCAAGCTTCGGGTTTCGTCAATTGCGCTTCCTCATGTGGGGTGCCATGGACTTAGAGGTTGGTAAGAAAATCAAACTACAGCCACTTTATAATGCTCCATCAGCTCAAAGCACATTGGCAGTAGGAATAGTTACAGATCAGGTAGACTATACCATGCCTGACAAAAAGAAGAAAAGACCTTTTATTGTCGAAAACACTAATAATCCAAGCTCTGCAATAATGCATCAATTCCATATTATTAATGAAGCTCCATACGTCCTTGCTCAGGGCCTATATAATGCGGATCAAAAGAAAGTAACAAGTTGGTGGTTGAAACTGCAGCACTTTGAATATCTAGATGAGGAATAAGGCTTAACATCTATTCTTAAAAGGTAAAAGCGTTACTGGGCAGTAATTCATTGATTTGGATTACTGCCTTTTTGATTATCATAAACCTTAGTCAATCCTCAAGTTCATTGAATTGACATTGTATTAACTGAATTCAAGGGCTACCTTCACAACTCTGATTCATTTGTAGACCCATGAAAAAACTTGCGTACAGTGTCATAGCCATTGCCGGAATTTTGGCCCTTCTCATCTATGCTGAAAGTATTTTAATCCCGCTCGTATTTGGAGTTATTCTTTGGTACTTAGGAACATCACTTAAATCATTAACTACGAAAATTCCGGTCATTGGGAAAAAGCTAAATACCACGATGGTGAATGTTCTGGTCTTTATTATTCTAGTCATCGGCTTTGGAGGACTTTCTAAGTTGATTACTTCAAGTATTGACTCCTTAATGCTATCTTATGAAAGCTATAAGGTCAACATAAACAGTCTTTTAGATCAGATAAATGAAAGTTTCAATATAAATATCCAAGAACAATTTAATACTGCTCAAGATGGTTTCGATTATGGTGATACATTGGGCAGTATAGCAGGTTCTATTTCTGGCATTTTGGGTGATGCCATCATCATTTTGGTATATGCAGCGTTCATGTTTTCTGAGGAAACCAGCTTCAAAAAGAAGCTCACAAAAATGTTTAAAACAGCTGATGAAGAATCCAGAACAACCAAAATTTTGAACAAGATTGGAAACTCATTTGGAGACTATATTAGATTGAAAACGTATGTGAGTTTGTTGACAGGCGCTGTGGGGTATATTTTTCTGGCCATCATGGGAGTGGACTCACCTTTTTTCTGGGCTCTATTGATGTTTTTACTCAACTATATCCCAACAATTGGATCATTAGTAGCTACGGTTTTTCCAGCTGTATTTAGTTTAATGCAATTCGGAGAGTTTGGCCCTTTCTTCATAATTCTGATCGGCTTGGGGATAATTGAGTGGGTGATTGGAAATGTGGTAGAGCCAAAAATTATGGGTAATTCTTTGAACCTAAGCCCACTTGTCACCATCCTTGCTTTAATTGTTTGGGGACAGATTTGGGGGATTACAGGAATGCTTTTGAGTACACCAATAACCGTGGTAATGGTGATCGTATTTTCACAATTCGAGAATACCAGACGAGTGGCAATCTTACTGTCTCAAAATGGGGATATCCAGGAGGACTGAACCTGGTAAAAACGAAAAACAACTTAATCTTGAGAAGCTAATCAAACTTATTGGTTGGTTTACCTGACATATCTCCATGGTTTCATTAACTTGCAAACAAATTATGCTTAAACAAAAACCTGAGGCCTAAGACTATTGACTACTGCCGCTGGCCTTGAATATCATTTTTTGTTCAGCTCATCCACAGCCTCTCTTAAAAAAACAAACTGGTTCTTCTAGAGCCAACACAAATTATGCGAAACGACAATCTCCAGATCAGTGCTTTCTACCCATTGTGGAAAAAATATAAGCCTGTAGTCCTAAAATTGATGATTGATGCTCAAAATGGACCACAGACATATCCGCTTTCGAAACACGAATTCACTGACCTAGCACCTAAGAAGAATATTGTTTACTCTTTCAAAATAGACATTTTTCAGAGTAAACCGTTGGTAGCCATTAAAACTTCCTTGGTAGCGCAAGACTTTATGGAAATGATTAGGCAATCTGCAAAAGCCATTGAATTAATGGATACATCCACCTATCATATTGAACTTGATAAGCAGTTTGTGCTTAATGTTAGTTGTACTCCCGTTGCCAACGAAACTGAAGATGTTGCCAATGAAACTGAAGACGCTCCTGAAGAGGAAGTGCAAAAAGAAACGGAAGAATAATATTCTTCCGTTTTTGTTTATTTTTCTGAAGTCTTGTACGCTATACTTAGCGAATCACTTTTACATTCACCGCATTCATTCCTTTCATACCCTTCTCTAGAATAAAGCTTACTTTGTCACCCTCTTGAATGGGCTCCATCAAGCCATTTACATGCACAAAGAAACGTTCTTGTGTTCCATCCTGATTGATAAAACCATAGCCTTTTGAATCGTTGAAAAAGGACACTTTTCCACGTCTCTCTGCAGTTATATCTTCTTTCTCTTGTTTTGGAACTCCGATCTCAATACTAGAAGCCTTGACTTCTTTCTTTTTTACTGTTGGATCAGGTGGCGTATCAGTGATGTTACCAAACTCATCTACATAAGCCATCATTTCATCAAGACCACCACCAGTAGCATTGGCTCTTCGCTCCTCCTTTTTCATTTCTTTTTCCTTACGCTTTTGTAAACGCTTCTTCTCTCTCTCTTTTTTCTGGAACGTGTTCTGTGATCTTGCCATTAAGTCAAATAATAATTTATAATTGGTTTTCAGCAAGGTAGCCAATTTGTGCGGGTTTATGACCGCCAAGGGTTCAAAAGATTCATAAAAGAACAAGAAATCTCAACTATCCACCAACCTAACACCGACTGAATAGAGTACTAACGAGGTGACAAAATCTTTCAAATACTGTTCGCTATTGTTTCAATGGCTGTACAAGTCCGAACAATTCATCACACTCCTATTTCTCCTTTTTCTGATTTAAATGCGGATCAGAGTACATATTTCTTTTTGGTAAAGTATTTGTTATACCGAAATAGATGTAATACATTTTACTTTATGAGAAGAAGTGATTTAGGTGAATTCGAAGAACTGGTCTTGCTAGCGGTAGCAGCCCTAAGCCCTACTGCATATAGCGTTGCTGTCGCAGAAGAACTGGAAAGGCAAATGAGCAAGGTTGTGACTACTGGTGCAGTACACGCTGCCTTACAACGCCTGGAAAAGAAAGGCTATCTCAGCTCCAAAATGGGTGAAGCTACCAAAGAGCGTGGCGGAAGGAGAAAGAGACTTTTTACTGTTACTACTTTAGGGAGCAGTATGCTGCACACGGTTAAGTCGATCCGTGAAAATCTTTGGAATAAAATACAACCAGGTTCGCTACCCTCTCTAAACTTGCATAGTCTATGAGTAAACCTGATAATCAAAGTCCCGAATGGCTAGACAGGCTTGTTGAATGGCTCTGCCCTGCTCATCTGCAGGAAGAAGTTCTTGGTGACTTACACGAACGTTATCAAGTCATTGTTGAACAGAAAGGAATCAAAAAGGCCCGAATAAGATACGCACTAGAAGTATGCGTATATCTCAAATCGACAGTCTTCCAAAAACGAAAGTCAACCAACTCAAAAACTCTTTTTACAACCATGATCAAGCATTATTTCACAACGGCTACAAGAAACATTGTGCGAAACAAAGCCTTCTCATTTATTAACGTAATGGGTTTGGTATTAGGTATCACCTCCTTTTTGCTCATCAACCTATGGGTAAGTAATGAAAAATCCATTGACAACTTTCATGACAATCAGAGTGACTTATATGCTCTTTACCTGACATCGAAAATTAATGGAGAAGTCTCAGGGGATTACAAAATCAAAGAATGGGAGCTTTTTGGAAGTCGTGATGTATGGCTGGCTGAAGAGTTAGCCAAAGTCATTCCTGAAATAAAGCATATTGCAACCTACGTCACTGGTTATGAGCTTCCATGGGGATATCCTAACACCTTCCAAGTTGGTGATGTCCAACACCGACTAAAGGGAGCAATAACCGGAAATGACTTCTTTAAGATGTTCTCTTACCCAATATTATATGGAGACAGGGAGAATCCTCTTTCAAATGCAAAAACACTTGTCATTTCGGAATACATGGCATCTATTTTCTTTGAAAACCCTGAAGATGCCGTAGGCAAAACGATTCGTTACGAGAACACGCTGGACATGAAAATAACTGGTGTTTTTGAAAACGTAAAAACCAACAGTTCGCTTCAATTCGATTATCTAATCAGTTGGGAAGATGCTGAACGTTTGCCCATTATAATGTCGGACAACAAAGCACCAACTTTCATCCAATTGCATGATAATGCCGACCCAAAATTGGTGGCGGCTAAACTCAAAACCATAGATAACTCTCATAACAATCAAGCTTATGAGAGCCTGGAACTAGGCTTGCACCCTTATGGCGATCAATATCTTATTTCGAAGTTTGAGAATGGTAGACCGGCCACAGGACGCATTGAGTATGTGCGAATTTTTAGTGGAGTAGCCATTTTTGTATTGATCATTGCCTGTGTCAATTTTATGAACCTTGCCACCAGCAGGTCACTCAAAAGAGCCAGAGAAGTCGGGGTAAGGAAAGTTATTGGGTCATCTAGAGGCTATCTCGTGGGTCAGTTCCTGGGAGAATCTGTATTACTGACTTCAATCGCCATGCTCATTTCATTGTTGGCTGTCAATTTACTATTACCCGCTTTCAACAATTTTACTGGCAAGGAAATGGTTCTCCCCTTAAATGAACCTATTTACTGGTTATATCTCATTGGGATTGTTTTATTGACGGGTTTCCTATCAGGTATGTACCCTGCCTTATTCTTGTCATCGCTTCAGCCTGTTAAAGTTTTGAAAGGGCTAGCAAGGTTTACTAAATCAGCGAAGTTCTTCAGAAAGGGTTTAGCTGTTTTTCAGTTTGGCCTTTCGATTCTATTGCTGATAGCTACTTTAGTAGTCTCGAGACAGACCAACTATATTCAAAACACCAACCTAGGCTATGATAAAGAGAACGTAATCTACGTGCGGATTGAAGGTGATCTCGTAAATAAATACCATTTATTTAAGGAGAGTCTTTTGACCAAACCTGGGATTGCTATGGTCGACAGAAGTAGCGAAGCACCTCATGACATGGCTTTCGAAATTGCTGGCCCTTTTACTTGGGAAGGCATGGAAGAGAATCGACAAATGAGTTTTAAACCCACATCCGTAGGCTTTGATTTCCTGGAAATGATGGGTTTAGAGATTGTTGACGGTCGGGGCTTTGACAAAGCAATACCTACTGACACCGCTGCCTTTATGATCAACGAAACTGCATTGAAGCAAATGGATCTTGATCAACCTTTAGGCAAGCGCATATCTGCTTGGGCAAAACAAGGACGAATCATAGGTGTGCTGAAGGACTATCATACGCACTCGCTTCATGAGCCAATTAAGCCATTGATCGTGGACGTAAAGGAAGATCTTGATTTCGGAATTATAATGGTAAAAACCCTTCCAGGTCAAACAAAAAGAGCCATAGAGAGCCTTGAGCAGGTCTCTTCTCTTATAAACCCGAATTATCCATTAGAGTATCAATTTATGGATCTGGAGTATGCAGAACTCTATAAAAATGAACAGGTAGTGAGTAGTTTATCCAACGTATTTGCGACTTTAGCCATTATGATATCTTGTCTTGGCTTGCTGGGCTTAGCCATGTTCTCTACTGAACAACGTATAAAAGAGATCGGTATTAGAAAGGTCTTGGGTGCCTCAGTTGTGAGCATAATCGGTCTCTTCTCTAAAGACTTTCTCCAACTAGTTGCCTTTTCTTTCATCATTGCGACCCCTATTGCCGCATATTTAATGAAGAGCTGGCTGGAAGGCTTCGCCTATCAAATTGATCTCTCTTGGTGGATATTCGCGCTAACAGGCCTTGTGGCATTGACCATTGCTTTCTTGACCGTTGCCCATCAAACCTTTTCAGCCGCTAAGGCCAACCCAATCAAGAACTTAAGGACAGAATAGTGTTTATTCGAAGCCGTTGTCTCTGAATACTTGAGCGAACCATTTGGCAGAAGCCTTGGGGGTTCGTTTAAGTGTTTCATAATCAACATAGTTGATGCCAAAACGAGAACCATAGCCATGTGCCCACTCGAAATTGTCAAACATACTCCACGCAAAGTATCCCTTAAGGTCAACCCCGCTCTCGATTGCTTCGTGACAACCAGTTAGATATGCCTTATAGTAAGATAAACGTGTTGAAGAATCATCAACTTCTCCATTGATCATTTCATCATCACAGGCAAATCCATTTTCAGTAATGAAGATAGAAGGACTATCATAACGGTTGCTTATCCATTGAAGCAAGTTGCGACAGCCCCAAGGCACCACAGCCCAATCCATGGCAGTAAGCGTCCATTCCGGGTTTAAGGTTAGGCTAACAGCTTGATCTTCAGAAATTCCTCCATTGCCTTTGATATCATTCTGAGATACAGACTCCTCATGTGCTGCATACATAGTGGTGTAATGATTGAGGCCGAAAAAGTCAGATGACCCTTTTAACATCTCCGACTCCTCTTGTGTGAATTTCGGCAACCTATCTCCCAGTCTGTCTTTCATAACTTGTGGGTAATCACCGAAATAAACCGGGTCGGCAAACCAAGCCAAAAAGAACTGTAAGGCACGTTCTGCGGCTTCCTTATCTTCTGGCTTATCTGTCAGTGGCTCACGCCAATCACAGTTATTGGTGATGCCTATAGAGCCGTTCTGGTAGGCATACTTGCCTCTATATAAGTCAACAGACTTCGCATGGGAAAGTAAGATATGGTGAGCCGCAAGATAAGGTTCACTATTGCACTTTCTACCTGGCGCGAAACTACCATGTCCATAACCAAGTACAGAAATTACCCAAGGTTCATTGAATGTAATCCAGTTTTTAACACGATCGCCAAAGCGTTCGAAGCATAGCTCGGCATAGTCCCTGAAATAGTCCGTCACTACAGGGTTTAGCCATCCATCCTCTTCTGTCTGTAATGCCAAAGGCAGATCCCAATGATAAAGTGTAACCCAAGGCTGAATGTCATTGGCTAAGAGTTCATCAATTAAGTCAGAGTAGAACTGAATACCTTTTTCGTTAATAGCACCTTTCCCTTCAGGCATTACTCTGGCCCAGGCAATTGAAAAACGATATGCTTTAAAACCTTGTGATTTCATCAATGCAACATCTTCCTTGAATCTGTGATAATGATCAATGCCGATGTTACCATTATCCATATTCTTAATTCTGTTGGGAATGGTACAGAAGGCATCCCAGATAGATGGGCCTTTACCATCCTTGTCGTGGGCACCTTCAATTTGATACGATGAGGTAGCCGAACCCCATATAAAGTCTTTGGGAAAATTTTTCATAATCGCGTCTCTTCCACAAACATAAAATACTCTTCAATACCATCAATCTATTGATGAGAGAAAGTAGACGCTGTCGTAATATTGATGTAGTAAAGTATTGCTATGAAGCAATTGAACGGCCTATTTAAGCCTCCTATCAAAGTATTCTTCTATGACTTCTACTTGACGAACATACTTATCAAAATCAGGAAAATCAGGGAACAGAAGAAAATTTCGCTCACGAACAGACTGAACTGAAGGTACAATAGCTGCCACATAAGTCCTTGATTCAATCACCTTCCTAATACTGTTGGCTAATTGGTCTGAATAAGGTACGTCTAACCAATTATCAGGCAGGTCCTCAATAGAGATATTGACAATAGGTGCATCTTCTTTGAGTTCTATCACTCTCAAGACTCTATTCTTAGGGATAAACTGGCCTGTATTGGCCAATGTCTCAAGCTTGGCTAAGGCGATATTTTCTGATGTATAAACCACCCACATATCGCGTTTACTCCAGCGACCCGAACTATAAAAAGACCCTCTGGGTGGAAAGTAGTCGCTATATTTTAGCTTATCAATTTTGTAGACGAGCATTAACCGTAGACGTTTTGCTCTATACGATCTATGGCGTTCAATACAGACAATCTGCCCGTCTCAGTTTTGAGCAATTCTGCAGGCTTTACATCAGCTAGGGATGCAATCCGGGTATCTAACCAGTCATAAAAATCATTTTTATCACCTTCAAAAGCCTCGAGTCCCTTTCTGTATATCTTCATTAAACTTGAGATTTTATCAACAGTATCCATCTCTAGTTTGTCCTCCTCTTTGGCTCTATAGAAAGACGACTTGCTCATATCGAGCATTTTGGCAATGTCAGTAACTGGTAGGTTTGTAATGCCAGGAATGGCAGATAAGAAGGCACCGGGGATGTCTACAGGTTCCATACCGTCATAATTGACCAAGGCATGAAATGCCACAGTCATTCGCTTGCCCTTGATATTAAACTGTCTTCCAAAATCAGTACTATCATCACTGATTTGAAACACGCCACTGAAGCGCTGAACGTTCTGAAGATCATTTACAGACTGTCTCATATGAAACTTTTTTATTCCCAATTGGGACTCAAATATATAAACGAGCTTTGAGAATAAAAAGTTTAGCTCAGTACAAGATTTTCTATAAGGTAGAATCAGGCTATTTTTTAGCCTTCTTTTTCTTAGCTACAGGAGCTTCTACTCTCTTGATATTTTTCTTTCGAGGTCTTCGAACGCCAAAAGTTCCCATTGAAATCTTACCCTTTTTGGTTTTCACATCTCCCTTTCCCATAATTTTGAATCATTGGTGTATTGAAAGATACTAATTGAAGAAGAACATGTCAAATCCCTGATAATCAACAATTAATCAACCTCAACAAATTCAACACTGTGAATCATCGGGAGATTGTTACTAAGCGTTTCCCATCTTTCACCTCCATTGTTGGATAAATACAGGTTTCCAGTAGTAGTTCCGAAGGCCAAGGTTTCTCCCAGTAAACTTAGTGCATGACGATAGGTAATATCAAATGCAGAGCCTTGTGGAAGTCCTTCTCTAAAGTGCTGCCATGTTTTGCCGCCATCATCTGTTCGGCTCACACATAGTGATTGATCGACAGCTACACGCATTACATCGCTGACTCCAGGAACAACCCAAGCCACATCAGGGTTTGTCTCATGTGCGGCCACTGCAAAGCCAAAATTGGCTATTCCATCTTGTTCGGTAATGTCAGACCAGTTATTTCCTCCGTCAACTGTTCTGAAAATACCGCAATGATTTTGCTGCCACATTACCTTTGGGTTTACCCTACACCAATCTACCAAATGAGGGTCTTGACCATATTCTGAAGATGGGTCGGGCAAATAATCCGCCCTTAGGCCTTTATTCATTACATGCCAGGTATCACCCCCATCATTGGATTCAAAAACACCTGCACAACTAATTCCAATATAGATATGATTAGAATCATTTGGGTCTACTAGAATGGAATGCAAGCCTGGGTGATCTCTCCCACCACCAAACCACTGATCTTTCCTACTTGGGTGATCCCACAAGCCTCTTACCAGTTCAAAAGAATCTCCATTATCAGTGCTTCTGAACAGGCCTCCGGGTTCAGTACCAATATAGATTGTCCCTGGCCTGTCAGCACCTCCATTTGAAAATGCCCAAAGCAGTTTGGTAGAAGCAGGTACTCCATCCTTGATTTCCTCGCCATCAGGATACTTTGGAGCCTCCAGTTCTTCCCAGTCTTTGCCATTACTCGATCGATGTAATTTACAGCCCCAATGACCATGATCTAACAAGGCCCACCAAGTGCCCGTAACCTGATCAATTGTTGCAATAGTGACAGGAATACCAATGAATGAGGTATTATCATACTCCCATTTTCCTGAAACGGATTTCTTATAAGTGACCAGTCCCTTTCGGGTACCAATCAAAAGGTGATTTTGAGCCATGATATGGTATGATTAAGATTAAAAAATCTATTGTCTAAAAAGTATACTCAATCCATGACGATAGTGACCCTATTAAAGGGACATTACCCCCCTGATAAGGCCTGCATCACATAAACTTCATCTTTCTCTACTAACTCATCCATCAACCTTTCTCTGTCTTTCACCATCTCATTTCCAATGAAGATATTAACATGTTTACGCAAAGTTCCATTCTCATCTACGATGTAGTCCTTGAGGCCAGAATATCTATTCTCAATCTCATTTAACACTTCAGACACCGTTTTGCCGCTCACTTCCAGTGGTGCCAGGTCCGGATAAAATCGCTTGAGGTTGCTGGTAAACTTTACTACTGCCATAATTATAATCTCACAAATCGATTGAATTTATAAAATCAAAACTGATGTATCAAACGATTAACATCTCATGAGGTTATTGCCCAAAGTTCATTGATTCATTCTGATCATATCCATTTCTGATCGTTATGGGTTCTTTCATGAACAACTTCACCGGTATGCTGAGTAGAGGCTGGTTCAAAAAGCAACACCCATACTTCTTCATCAGCACGTGTAAATGGATTGTGCTCTACTCCTTTTGGAACAATGATCATGTCTCCTTCTTCTAGAACCTCTGTCCTATCACGGAACTCCATAAACAGCTTCCCTTTGAACACTTGAAAATACTCATCCTCATGCTCGTGGCTATGCCAAACAAATGCCCCTTGAAGCTTGGCAAGTTTTACTTGCTGACCATTTAACTCCCCAATAATGTGGGGTTTCCATTGGTCTTGAAACAGTTCGAATTTCTCGAGTATATTTTTCTTTGAAAGGTCCATAAATCGAAATTAGCAAAACACTAAAATCTTATATGTACTTAAACCATCAAAGGTCGTTTATGAGTTGTCACTGGTAAAAATATGGCCTGTGATGATCATCATGTATGTGAGAAGACAATTGCCACCCTCAGGCTATGTCTCAGAAAAGTCGGTTACCAACTGGGTGCTCTCTGAACGAGTTGAAGCCTACCCTGGTAATCCAGGGTCATTATTTTGGACAAAAGAGATTGGCCACTTTAAACCTTCCATTTTTCGTGAATTAAAACTATTTTAAAAAGCTTAGAAATGGCTAACTGATTCATGAGTAGGGCTTTGCCAAATCAAGTTTGATTTCTGTCATAAATGCCCTTATACTTGCCATTTATTCCAAAGCGCTAATTGACCTTAATGGAGAAATTCGTAGATGTCCGAAAGCTGATTCACGATAAGAATCCGAACCTATTAAAATGGTTGCCTGGATTCATCATTCGATACATCGAGCGCATCATTCATCAAGACGATATCAACGAATTTATGGCTGCCCATACCGGGGCAGATTCTTACGAGTTCAGCCGTGCGGTAATGGAAAAATTCAATGTGACCCTTGATATCCATGGCCTTGATAATATACCCCGCCCACCGGAAGGAATTATTTTTGCAGCAAATCACCCTTTGGGTGGCTTCGATGCCCTTGCCATCATCACCTCTTTAAAAGAAATCAGACCAGACATCAAGTTCATAGTCAATGATTTTCTGCTAAGTCTTAATAACCTAAAGGACAGCTTCATTGGGGTGAATAAGGTAGGTAAAAACAAAGCAGAATCGTTGCAGCGCGTTGATGAGCAATTCGGTTCTGATTATGCCACTTTTATCTTTCCAGCAGGCCTGGTAAGCCGAAGAACAAAAGGTGTGGTTAAAGATCT
Source organism: Roseivirga sp. (assembly GCA_965230105.1). GTDB lineage: Bacteria > Bacteroidota > Bacteroidia > Cytophagales > Cyclobacteriaceae > Roseivirga. The sequence continues at coordinate 92,855 of CBDDKG010000015.1, forward strand.
GGATTGGAAAAAAACCTTTGTGGTCAAATCCATAAAGTATAATAAACCCATAGTTCCAGTGTATATTGAAGGAAAACTTACCGATAGATTTTATCGATTAGCAAATATCAGAAAGGCACTAGGAATCAAGCTAAACATCGAGATGTTCTACCTAGCTGATGAGTTTTATAAACAACACAACACAAAAATGAAAATCAATATTGGTCAACCCATACCAGCTTCTACATTCGATGAATCAAAAAATGAAAAAGAATGGGCGCAATGGGTGAAAGAAGAAGTATACAAGCTTGCATAAGCTTAAACAGAATAAATGAAGCAAAGCAAAGAACTTAGGCCAATAATTCCTGCAGTTGAAAGAGAACTGATTGAAGACGAATTGAATAACGATCGTTTTGTCAGAACAACAAACAAAGGAGGCAATGAGATTTACATTGTAAATCATCATAACTCCCCACATACAATGCGTGAGATTGGTAGGCTAAGAGAGGTTTCCTTTAGAGATGCTGGAGGTGGAACGGGTCATGAGATAGATATCGATGAATATGACACCACTGATCGATGTTATGAGCAATTGATCGTCTGGAGCCCTGAAGACAAAGAGATTATAGGGGGCTATCGATTCATTACTGGCGACAGGGCATACAATCCAGAAACAGGAGGTTTTGACCTATCTACCGCACATTATTTCGACTTCTCAGAGCAGATGAAAAAGGACTTCCTGCCCTACTCTATTGAGTTAGGCAGATCATGGGTGCAGCCTAACTATCAGCCTTCGGTCAACCCGCGCAAGGGACTTTTTGCTCTGGCGAATATTTGGGATGGACTTGGGGCACTCATAGTCAATTATGAAGGTCAAATGAAATACTTCTTTGGCAAAGTGACCATGTATACCACTTATAACAAGGAAGCCAGAGATATACTACTCGCCTTCATGGCCAATTATTTCCCGGACAAAGACAAGCTGTCAACACCAAAGAAGGAGCTCTTTTCTGGTTATTCTGACGAAATGTTTAAAGCAAACTTTGATCAAAGTGTCTCATTTGAAGACGGCTTCAAAGTTTTGCAAAAGCTTTTGAAAGAACGTGGTGAATGGATTCCCCCATTGATCAATATCTATATGAACCTTTCTTCAACCATGATGTCTTTTGGCACTGCTTTTAATCCTGACTTTGGCGGTGTTGAAGAAACAGGCCTTATGGTGACCATTGCCGATATACACGAATCTGTCATCGAAAGACATTGTTCTGGTTATACAAAGCCCTGATCATATAGAAAAGGATAGCTCCCTTGATTTGATTAATCACATTCCTTTTTATCTTAGGTCTATTGTTTTGATTAACTGAATCCAATGGACTTTACCTTAGGTATAGAAGAAGAGTACATGGTCATAGACCCTGAGACCAGAGCACTGGTTTCTCATGACCAAAAAATAGTAACAGAAGCGCAAAAGGTGATTGCCGGTCAGGCCACGCCAGAAATGCATGAGGCCATGGTGGAAGTAGGCACCAAAGTCTGCACAGACATTAAAGATGCGCGAAGGCAAATTACTTTTCTCAGAAAGAGCATCTCGGATATAGCCAATGGTCTTGGCTACAAAATTGGCGCTGCAGGTTCTCATCCCTTCTCCCACTGGAAAGATCAACCCATAACACCAAAAGAGCGATATCAGATGCTCATTAGGGAGCTTCAAGATACGGCCAGAGCCAACCTGATCTTCGGCTTACACGTGCATGTGGGCATCGAAGACGAAACCATGAGGCTTCATATAGCCAACTCAATTCGTTATTTCTTGCCTCACATTTATGCCTTGTCAACTAACTCCCCTTTTTGGGAAGGAAGAAACACGGGTTTTAAATCCTTCAGGCCTAAAGTATTTGACAAGTTTCCAAGGACTGGCATCCCTGATTACTTCGAGAGTGTCTCAGAATATAACGACTATGTCAACCTATTGATTAAGACCGGTTGTATAGATGAGGCCACTAAAATCTGGTGGGACTGTCGAATTCATCCAAAATTCCCGACCATTGAGATCCGTATTTGTGATATTCCACTAACCATCGATGAAACCATTACCATTGCAGCACTTATCCAAGCCTTGGTCGCTAAACTGGTGAAGTTGCGTCATGGCAATATGAATTACATGAGCTATAAGCGCTCGTTGATCACTGAGAATAAATGGCGCGCCTCACGTTACGGAATTGATGGTAAGCTCATAGACTTCGGTCGTGAAGCAGAGGTCCCGGTACACGAGTTGATCACTGAATTTGTCGATTTTGTAGATGATGTGGTCGATGACCTTGACTCAAGAGAAGAAGTTGAAAATGTATTTAAAATACTGAAGAATGGTACGGGTGCAGATCGTCAACTCAAGGTATTTGAACAAACATCTAAAGTAGAGTCAGTGGTCGACTACATTGCAGAGCAAACGATTTTAGACATTTAAGTACACTCAAAGTTTTCATCTGCCTTAGGTATCAGTGCGGTTTCTATTCATCACTTAATTAACTACATTGGGTTTGGTCAATTTTAAATATCAACCAAACATCAATCATGAAGAGATTATCCTCGAATCTGACCATTCTGGTCACACTTTGCCTATTTTCAACAAGTATTTTTGCTCAGGGAACTCGTTTATTACGACAACCCACAATGAGTAATTCAAACATTGCCTTCACTTATGGAGGTGATATTTGGATCACAGACCTGAACGGTCAAAACCTAAAAAGGATTACCAGTACACCAGCGATCGAGAGTGTACCTCAGTTTTCACCTGACGGTAATTGGATTGCTTTTTCCTCTAATCGCTCTGGCAACACGGCTGTGTATATTGTCTCTAAAGAAGGAGGCACGCCTAAACGACTTACATGGCAGCCCTCCGCTGCCATCGTTAGAGGATGGACTCCTGACGGAAAACATATTCTCTATGCATCATCCAGAGAAACAGCCCCTTCAGGATATAACCGACTTTGGACAGTTCCTGTGGAAGGTGGTCCTTCTACCATGCTCAGTCACCAATGGGGATTTGATGGCTCATTTTCATCAAATGCCAGACAAATTGCTGTTGATAAGATGAGTCGATGGGATGTGGAATGGAGGGCCTACCGAGGTGGTCAAAATACTCCTTTAATTATTCTTAATCTAAGGGATCAGAGTGAAACACTTATTCCTAACGAAGAGCGCACCACTGATATTCAGCCACTATGGATTGGCAATAAAGTCTACTTTCTCTCGGATCGTGACTGGAACATGAATGTTTGGTCCTATGACGTGAGGTCCAAAGCCCTGAGTCAGGTAACGCAGTTTGCTGGTACAGATGTAAAGTCACTCAATAAGGGTGCTAATGGGCAGCTGATCATCGAACAAAATGGCTATTTACATACAGTAGACCCTTCTAATGGTAGTACCACACAATTGAATATTAACGTTATCGGTGACTTCCCTTGGGCTGAAACTAAGTGGGAAACAGTCACGAATAGGGCTACATCTGTGGCGCTTTCTGCAACAGGCAAGCGCGTAGTCATGGAGGCTCGTGGAGAAATCTTCACTGTACCCACCGAATTCGGAGATGCCAGAAACATTACCCAAAGCTCCGGGGCTGCAGACAGGCGCCCCATTTGGTCACCAAAAGGTGATAAGATTGCCTGGTTCTCAGATATGAATGGCGAAGGCTACAGACTCTATCTTGCCGATCAAGATGGCCTCTCTGAACCGACAAGCTTCAGTATTGGAGAGTCTAAATTGGGGTGGGAACCTACGTGGTCTCCTGATGGCAAGCACATCGCGTTTGTTGACGATGATGTTCGCATTCGCGTGATCAATATGGAAAATGGCAATTTACAAACCATTGGTGTTGGTGGCACAAACTTGGAAAGAGGTCGTTCTGGATTAGCCTGGGCACCAGATTCTAAAAAACTGGCTTACACCAAGGCCGGGGAAAACATGTTTCGAAAGGTTATGGTCTGGGATAGTCAAACCAATACAACCAATCAGTTAACCAATGATTTTGCGGATGCCTTTGCTCCATCTTGGGACAATGACAAAAAACATTTCTACTTCTTGGCAAGTACGAATGTCGCACTAGGCTCTGGCTGGGCCAATACAAGCTCTATTACAGCCTCTCCAAGCTACTCTCCCTATGTAATAGTTTTACAAGAAGGTGTAGACTCCCCATTTATTCCAAGGAGTGATGAAGAAAAAGTAAAAGAAGAGAAACCTAAAAAGGAGGATAAGACGGAAGCCAGAGGAAAGGAAGAAAAGAAGGAAGAAGCAAAAGAAGATACAGGCATTAAAATAGATTTTGAGGGTATTGATAGAAGAACAATAGCCCTCCCCCTAGCTTCTGGGAACTATACCACCACAGCACCTGGGCCTGCTGGCTCCGTATTTATTGCGGAAAGAAAGCCTGGGTCGTTTAGCCAAACCCTTCACAAATTCACCTTGAAAGACCGAAAGGCTAAAGACTATTTGACTGGGGTTGGAACATTTACTTTATCAGCAGATGGTAAGAAAATGCTAGCAAGAGTGAACGGTCGTTGGGCTGTTTCAGGTACTGCCGGACCTAGCGGAAAAGGCGGAAAGCCGGTAAGAGTGAGTCTCAAAATGAAACTTAACCGTGCCGAAGAATGGAATCAAATGTTTGAAGAAGCCTGGAGATATGAAAGAGATTACTTCTATGATCCAGATATGCATGGAAGGGATTGGAATGCAGTTTACGATCGATATGCCCCTCTAATTCCATTTGTGAAACACAGAGCGGACCTCAACTACATATTCGATATGATGAATGGTGAACTCTCCGTAGGGCATAGTTTTGTTGGCGGAGGGGACTACCCTTCCATAGATCGCTCTACCATGGGCATGCTTGGTGCAGACTTATCAATCAATAAAAACAGGTGGCGCATTGACCGGATTTATACAACTGAAAGCTGGAATCCCGGCTTAACGAGTCCATTAGATAGACCAGGTATCAAGGTAGTAGAAGGAAACTATCTGGTTGGCGTTAATGGTCAGGAACTCACTTCTGGCCAAGATCCATTCGAGCTATTGGATGGCACTGTTGGAGAACAAACGGTATTACATATCAATGACAAGCCTGAATTTGAAGGTGCCTGGAGAGAAATTGTAGAACCAATTCGAAGTGAGAATGCATTGCGTCAGAGGGCTTGGGTTGAAGACAATCGAAGAAGAGTAGACGAATTATCAAATGGTAGACTGGGTTATATCTGGGTGCCGAATACAGGCGGTCCAGGTTTTGTGAATTTCAACAGGTACTTCTTTGCACAACAGAACAAAGAAGGTGCTGTAATTGATGAACGCTTCAATGGTGGTGGCCTGCTTGATGATTATATGGTTGACCTGATGACCAGAACAGTGAGAGCAGGATTGACCAACGAGGTACCAAATGGACAGGCAATGAGACTTCCTGCTGGTATTTTGGGACCTAAAGTTCTCTTGATTAATGAATTGGCTGGCTCAGGTGGAGACTTCTTCCCTTGGGTTTTCCGTCAGCAAAAGGCCGGAGCCTTGATTGGAGCTAGAACCTGGGGTGGCTTGGTAAAATCATCCACACACTACCGCTTTATTGATGGTGGTTCAATGACAGCGCCTGACAATGCGGTATTCGACCCAATTAACAATGTATTTGTAGCTGAGAACGAAGGCGTACCGGCTGATATTGAGGTAAGACAGGATGCCAAATCCTTGTCTAACGGAGGAGATCCACAATTGGAAAGAGCGGTACAGGAAGTGCTAAGGTTATTAGGTAACACATCAAAACCTAAAATCACGCCACCACCTTACAATACACCAGCCAAGAAAGGGAACTAGAAAACCATTCAATCGGCCGCTCATTAATTTGAGTGGCCTATTTTTTATTTACTTAGAAATTCAACCAGTAGGTCACTTTGAACACAAGGGCCCTCGACCTGGAGTCTCCAATATTGATAAAGCCATCATCATTGGTCGCCAGATAATTGTCTGTATAAACCAAAAAGAAGTCAGACACCGGAGCAAAGCGCCACTGCAGTCTTGAGTTAATATTCAAATTCTCTATCTGCGTATTATACTGCACAAAAGTCGTCCAGAAAAGTTTTTTGGTGAATGTGAAATCAAACCTTGGCCCAATTAAGAACAGGTTTGCATCACTATAAGGGTCTGGCAATCTGATGCGGTTGTAAGCAAAGTTAATACTGGTAAATCCCAGCGGTTGATAGCGAATATTCAGGCTCCCTTCCAGGTTGATACGCGTTCCATTAAAGTAATCACCAGATCGGGTACTTACGCTGAAATTGACAAGTTTTCGCTGATCTGAATTATAGTTTGCTATGATCAAGTTGTTATGATAACCCGTACCACTAGGCAGCGCCAAGCCTCCTGATCCACTAGGATCGAAACCATTGAATAGAAAAGTGTACTGTCTTCTGAGCCTTGCACTAAACCTGGCCGAACTTCTCCAATTGATATCATAGAGTATGTTCATATCCCAGTCAAGGAAGCCGAACTCATCGTTCCAGACCATATCAAAATCAAAGCCAGGTCCATGCCTTTGGATACCGCCTTTTTCCGGGAAGAACGAATAGCGAACAGTATTAGCCAATTGTTGAATATCCCTTCTTCGGACAAAACCCACTTCAGGGTTATAATTGGCCCCAACCCTTTGTGTAAATAGATTCCAAGACCATTTAGGGACACCATAGCTCAATTCTAAGCCTGTAGCATAGGCATCATCCGGTTGTACCTGATCAATGGATTGGTGATAGAAGACCTTACCATTCCATACATTATCTGCCGAAGCATGATTATAATCTACTCCAATAGTCCGGTTCCATTCGGAATACAAATTGGTATCAAATGAACCAGGACTATCAAAGGTCTGCTTATTCACCACCAGAAATGACACATTAGATCGGGCAAAGACTTTTTGCTGAAGTGACAAAACAGAATAGTTGTAAGACGGAAGCGCGGCATCTCCTTCACGCCCGGCTTGCATAGATAAGAATCCCAGCCTCAGGTTATCATTGACCTTTCCGCTCAATCTTGCTCCTGCCGGTATAGGGTTTTGAATATTTTGACCTGTTGTTTCATCCCGGGCCACACCAATTCGCCTGGAAAAGAATGGTCTGGTTCCACGGTTTCCATAATTGGCGAACAAATCGGCATTCTCAAGAAAGAATTGCCTTCGTTCTGGGAAAAAGATTTCAAAACGATCGAGGTTGGTCACTTGCCGATCTACTTCTACCTGCGAGAAATCAGGATTGACGGTTACATCGAGATTTAAACCTGGGGTCACGGCATACTTTAGATCAAAGCCAGCATCGAAATTCGTTTCTGATGGGTCGCCTGACTGGAAGTCCTTGCTGATTCCGGATGCCACATATGGTATGAAAGAAATATTTGAACCAGGTTTTTTAGTGGGTTCATCCCAGTTCATCTTGCGCATAGTGGCTAGATTGATAATCGAGAAATTCCTTGAAATTGGAGACCAAGTGGATCGTTCAGCATACTCGCTATCTACCCTATAGAAATTGACATTCCATTTGGTCTGGCCTTCGGCAAAACGAATCGTCTTCAGGGGAATCGCCATTTCAGCAACCCAGTACCCATCCTCCTGACGAGCCTCTCCTTTCCATTTATTATCCCAATCCAGACTGAATCCACTTCGCCCACTCCCCCCATTTGAAATAAGTCCTTCTCGCCTCACTCCGAAGGGGTTAATGCCAAAAATAAATGCATTAGTATTGTCTTGAAACGCGTCAATCAAAAAGGAAAAAGAATCATTGGCATCACCAAAGAAGTCACGCCTGAGTGAAGGTGTTATATACCCCCTGTCACCATCAGGGTTCTGCATAATCCCTAAGACATAAATGAACTGGTCGTCATAAAGTACCTTGGCTACAGATTGAGCATAGGCCAATGAGGTATCCATTGGAAAGAACTGCTGGAAATCATAGGCAGAATCGGCATATGACCAAATCTCATCGATATGCCCATCAATCACTACTCGTTCATTGATCCTCTTAATCTCTATATCCTGACCATAGCTAAAGGCACCCATAAGGAAGATGAGTGCCCCGAACAATCGCTTTCGCATGCTGCAAAACTAAATCTTCTTTTCGTTCTGAAACTAAGATTTACATCAGTGGATAAAATTTGATTATCTGGTCGCTGGTTTCCTTAGCAAACTGAGTATAATCAATAAAAGCATGAGGATTAAAGTTACTGTAGTTCTATTCTCACCATGTATAATATGAGTAACCGAAGCACCTAGCATAATCACCGCCAACCCAATGGCTGCTTTGAAGGCATGCTTTGGAAAAAACAACAGAACTGCAAGAATGAGCTCAAGCCCACCCACTATATACATACTGTTATCAGGATATGACCATCGATCGAACTGTTTTTGCCAGGCCTCTGGATTGGTGAATTTGGCCTGACCTGCAAGTATAAATTCTAAGCCCAATAGGATTTGTAATACCCATGAGACGATTCTTTTTACTTTTGGTTTATTCATAAGATTTCATTTGAGTTTGCTTAAATCTTATGATTTTGGATATTACATCTGGTGCAACTTATAAAGTGATACACAATTATAAGCTGACTTGATTAGCATTGACTTTGCACATGGATTCAGAAGTATTCAAACAAGGTATTCTACTTTTTATATCATGCCTGGGGCTGTTATGGTCTGTATTATTATTCACACATAAGCGCGGTCAAAGAAAAGCAAATCGCTTCTTAGGCCTACTTATGCTCATACTCTCACTTCGCATTATGATGAGAGGTGCCTATAGTGAACCGCTGCGCGATTACTTTATATTTTTGTTGTTCCTTTCAAACGGCTTCGCTTTTTGGATTGGGCCTTCTGTACTGAGCCATGTTCAGGAAATGATGGGAAAGGATGTGAGTAGCCGTTTTATCACCATTCATTATTCAGCCGGATTGATCACCTCTATTGTCTGTGTAATGGCTTTCTTCTTTAGAGATGAGTTAGTATCAATGGAAATAACAGCAGCGATAAGGTTGGGGTTTATGGCCTTCTTAACAATTCAAATCCTGCATATGCTATGCTACATCGTTTACACAAGAAAGTTAGTGCTTCAGTTTGAAGCAAACCTGGGCAATTACTACTCTTCTACTACCAAGATAAGCCTGATATGGATCAAACAATTGACCATCATTACCGGATTGTTTGGTCTCATTGTTCTGACCATGCAAATCCTGATTATTTCTGGAGGCTATTATAAACTTAACAACAATGCTGATTTCCTTTATCTACTGTTAGTTGCAGGTATTGTCTTGACTCTGGTGATCAAATCATGGAGAAGACCAGAGATTTATTCGACCATTGAGGTGGGTGGAGATCAATACAAAGATAGAGAACTGCCTCAGGCCGATAAAGAAAAACTCCTGGTCAGCTTAGAGAAACTGATAAAAGAAGAAAAGGTCTATACAACACCTGAACTTAAATTAAAAGATGTTGCGGACTTGCTAAATATTCAACCCTATGTACTCTCACAATTCTTGAATACTGAGTATCGGAAGAACTTTTTCCGCTTTATCAATGATCTTCGCATTGAAGAAGCAGAACATAAGATCAAGTCTGGGTATCTAGTGAAAGAAACCATTGCAGGCTTAGCCTATGAAGTAGGGTTCAATAGTAAAAGTACTTTCAATAGAGCCTTTAAAAATAAAAATGGGCTTACCCCCTCCCAGTTTATGGGTACGGAAAGAAACTAGAGAACCCAATACTATCTCTTTACAAGCGAATAGCTAAATTTAAGTTGTAAAACTCAACTCAATATGAATCGATTTTTTATTGCTGTGGCAGTGATTCTTGTAATATCCTCTTGTAAATCTGATGATGATGGAGCTGGATCTCCTCCTGATCTATCGGGAAAGATAGTTATCCCCGATTCGACAAGAGATACTGTGCTCTTTGTAAGTGCCATAGACAACGTGTCACTTCCCGTTTTTATTTCAATCCCTACATCCTCTGTCAATTTACCAGGTACTGTGGTAATGCACGGTTCAGGTGGAAATTGGCAGGACTCTGATACTGATAATGATGATATAGATGACACAATTGTCGAATGGGAGTTATCAGGGCAAAACGAGCAATGGAAGACACTGTTTGATAATGAGAATATAGTCTCGGCCTTTCCAGGTAGCTATTATAGAAGAGGTACTGTCGAGAACGCAGGAGATTGGAAAAACCCTCCTTTACAATTTCAGATTAGTGCATCTTTCGTCCGCAACTATGATGCTTATAGTACACTTGAACTCCTCAGAAAACTAGTGAGAGAAGATGGCACACCAATAGTTCAATCAAATAATGTAGCCATTATGGGTTTCTCCCATGGCGCCACAGCCGTACAGAGCACCTTGTTCGATACCAGCGTAGTCCCCATTGATTGGGAGTGGTCACAGTCCTATAGTGGGACTGTTTATACGAATGAGGTTCGTAGTCCTGCACCATTACCTGATGGTGGTGGGTTCATTGCAGGCATTATGTACTATCCAGGATCTTTTCATAATAGCTATTATGGTAATCCATGCAACGGAACAAGCATCTTTCAAACCACAGTAGATTTTATGATCCATTTGGCCTCGGAAGACCCCTTAACGAGCAATTCCAATTGTATGCTGGAAACCGTATCGAATAATGGAGGTGGAATAGCAACTACTCATCTTTATCAGGGTGCCGACCACAGTTTCGACTCAAAGACTACGGGTATTAATGGAGATGCAAGCACATTGGCCAGACAACGCACCATGACTTATTTGAAAACCAAGTTGGGGATCAACTAGTTCTCCACTTTAAAGAATTTGAGAGTTTAAAAGGCTGTTCACCCCATTGATACTGAAATAGATAAGAATTGCATATTCAATTCTTTTTGAGCAACTTAAGTCTTCCAAATCAATCTTTACTGACATGAAGAAGCCTGTAATCCTTTTAATCTCTGGATTTTCAGTTATCATTCTTTTAAGCCTTACACTTCGTCCGGTTCCTTCCTTACCTGAAAATGAGTTATCAATTGCCAGCGGCACTGTTGCCAACATTTTTGAAGGTGGTGAAAAGGACATTGTCTTTAGGCTCAAAGAAACAGATGAGATGTTCTATATCAATAGAGGGCTTGAACAAGGCTTAGAAATTGAAGCTTTGAAAAAACAACTCATGGGTAATCAAATCACATTGAAATACCCCGAATACTGGTCCTTGCTCAATAATGGATCAACACATCACGTCTCGAAAGTTGAATACAAAGGGGAAACTATCTTCTCGGAGCTTAGATAAACGTCATCATATTATCGCCTTTTTAATAAGGGTTTTTCTCAATTGAGCAGTTTATCACATGAAGAATGAGAAGAATACTTTTCTATGCCCTTTTACTTTTAGGCACTCTTAACTGGTCTTATGCTCAGAAGATTCTATATGTAGGCAATAGCCTCACCTATTCTAATGACCTTCCAGAAATTGTTGAAAGACTAGGTAATAGTTTTAATAAAAAGATCAAGACTCAGTGTATATGCTTTCCAAATTATGGATTAGAAGACCATTGGAATGATGGTTTAATTCAGGCTAGCATAAGTAAGGAAGAATTCGATTTTGTGGTATTCCAGCAAGGTCCATCGTCACAAGCTTATGGCAGGGCTTCATTATTAGATTTTGGAGGTAGAATTTCCAAGTTGGCAATCGAAAAAGATGCAATACCTGTGTATTTCATGGTTTGGCCCTCCATTCAGTATTATCAGACATTCGATGGTGTAATAAAGAATCACACCGATGCTGCCGAATTGAATAAAGCACTTTTAATAAAGGGAGGAGAAATCTGGCGTTCTTTTCACGAGTCTTATGACAATATAGAATTATACCAAAGAGACCAATTTCACCCATCCGTAGCTGGAAGTTTCTTGATGGCTTTAGTGCATATCAAACACCTCTTCCCTGCTTTGGATTTGAGTTTATTGAAGCATCGGAAATTCAAGGAATGGGTTCCTGACAAGGAGTCATTTGATCTAATGATTCAAACTGTGAGAGCTTACTAGCGCAGTTTCAACAGTGACACTTTTTAGAAACTATCAGAGGTTCTGTAAGCCTCAATCACCGCCTTTTCCCCTTTTATTCCCTGGGTTGAGTTGCCATGTTCCATTCCCAGCACATCACGGTAACCCTTGTCATAAATGTACTTAAATACATTTCGATAGTTGATTTCGCCTGTGGTTGGTTCTTTTCTACCAGGATTATCTCCGATTTGAAAATAAGCAATCTCGTTCCACGAAGCTTCAATATTTGGAAGAAGGTTACCCTCGGTAATTTGTTGGTGGTAGATATCATAGAGAATTTTGCATGACGGACTAGCCACGGCCTTGCAAATCTCGTAAGCCTGTGATGCCTTGGTTAAAAACAAGCCAGGATGATCCCTAGGATTGAGAGGTTCCAAAACCATGACCAATCCATGGGGCTCAAGTATATCACAAGCTTGCTTCAAAGTTTCCACCACATTGGCGGTCTGATACCCCATATCTTTTCTAAGGTCAAGGTGGCCTGGCACAACCGTCATCCACTTTGCATTCACACGCTTAGCTACTTCCACAGATTCCTTGATTTCCTTTAGAAACTCTGCTCTCCATTGACTTCTACCACTAGTAAGGTTAGGCTCATTCCAATAAATAGTGTGAGCCACAAACACGCCCATTACCATACTATGTTTTTCCATTCTCTTGGCAATTGCCATCTGGTCCTCTAAGGAACGCTTCTTCATTTCATTGTCCTCAAGAGACCTGAAGCCCTGCTCTGCCATGAAGTCTAACTCATTCAAGAAACCATCGGGTGCTGAGTTCCTAAACATGCCAAAATGTGGGGCATAATTCAATTGAAATTGCTCCATTCCGGAATTGTTGATTAAGCTTTCAAAACCTAACATAATGCCAGTTGAGGCTAAAGCACTTGATTGGATAAAATCTCTTCTTCTCATAAATGCAATTTGGAAGCAATCAATATACAAAATATCGTGAGCTGATTATATTTAGAAATAGAAACCCCACTGTATGTACACTAAAAAGAAATATTCCAAGCGAGATATGATGCGTTGGACAAAACGAGAAACTCGTTTCTTCCTCATATTCGCCTTAATCATTACTGCCTTATATGAATTGTTAGGCTTACAATGGATGCAATTACCATGGACACCCATAGCCCTTGTTGGTACAGCCGTAGCCTTCTTAATAGGTTTTCAGAACAATGCGGCTTATGGGCGAATCTGGGAGGCCAGAATGATCTGGGGTGGCATTGTTAACAATAGCAGGACATGGACCATGATGGTCAGAGATATGATCAACAATGACCATGCGATTGAACCAAGGTCAAAAGAATCACTTAATGAAGAGCGTTCGACATTGGTTCACAGACAAATTGCTTGGATGAGTGCACTGAGATATGCACTGAGACAAGGGAAACCTTGGGAGACGGTCTCGAAATCAAAATCTCATAAGGAATGGACGGAAATGTTGAACCTTCCTGAAACGAATGTACCTCTGGAAGATGAGCTATCGAGATTACTCTCAAAGGAGGATTTGGAGTATGTAATGTCCAAGAAGAACAAAGCAAATGCCGTATTGACGCTACAGTCGAAACACATCCGTGAATTAAAGGAAAGTGGTCATATATGGGAATTCTCGTTTTTAGAATTAGAAGGCGTGTTGAAGGAGTTCTTTACTTTGCAAGGCAAGTCTGAGAGAATCAAAAACTTCCCTTATCCGCGTCAGTATGCCACATTAACCTATGACTTTGTCAATCTCTTTATCTTTCTCTTACCGCTGGGAGTAGTTCCAGAATTTTCTGAAATAGGTGCCAAGTTGGTAACCAATGGCCACGAAATAGGCACATATTTCGTCTGGTTATCTGTTCCTTTCTCAGCACTTGTTTCATGGATTTTCAATACCATGCAAAGAATTGGTACTGCAGGGGAAAATCCATTTGAAGGTACGGCCAATGACGTGCCAATCACAACAATGTCACGTGGTATAGAAATTGACATGAGAGAAATGATGGATGAGAACAAAGAGGATATCCCTGAACCTCACCCTCCTGTTTATGACATACAGATGTAACATCTTGCATCATGACCTTATTTAGAAAGTCAAAAATGAGCACCTTAAAAAGGAATCGATTCGGAAGGTACCTCACCTACGTCATAGGGGAAATACTCTTGGTTGTAGTGGGTATTCTCATTGCGCTCTCAATCAATAATTTTAGCGAGCGAAGAAAGCAAGAAGGAAGACTCAGAAACATTTTTTTGACCTTCCAAAAAGACATAGAAAATGACATTGCTGATATTGATAGAGTTCTTGAATACTACGGTGGCAATCAGGTAGCATTCAGGCAGATCATGGATGGTTCTATGAATAAGACTCAATTCAGAGAATGTCGCGATTGCACCTTTTTAATTACTGGACACAACTCATTCAATATTGAAATTCGAGGTTATGAAGCACTAAAAAGTTTCAATTCTGCTTATGATGAAGATTCTCTTGTCAATCAGATCGTTCAATCCATGACAGCGTCTATAGAAAATATTAATGCAATAGATGAGCTAATTCGAGAAAGTATCACAAAGGATTTGGAGTCATGGAGAGATGAGCATGATTGGTTTTCTGATTTTGCACAAGAGATTGTCTCAGATGACTATATCGAATTTGCCACTACTGATCAGACCTATAGAAATCAGGCGAGTTGGAGGTATATACTCATTTATGGAAACTACATGCGTGAGGTACGGACCTTCAGAGAGCAGCTCCCTGGGTTTCCAAAGTGCTATCGATGAGCGACTAAAAAATTAAGGTGTTATTTCGTTTGCGAATGCAGGGTCAAATAATTCATTGAGATAACCCTCACGAGTAGTTTCGCTATATCCATCACGACATTGCCCCAAACCACTCCTCATGATCGACAAGCACCTTCCAGTCACATCCATTGCTTCCCTATGATCTCTGTACAATACACAATGACCAAGTTCGTGCATTACAATCATCTCCCGTTGAAGAAAGCTCAAAGTACTCCAAAATGTCGCATCCAATACTATCTGATTAGGCGCTGAACCATGAAAATTACAACCACCTGCCACATTCACACCTTCAATATTGGCTATTCGCCCCGTCAATCCACTCGCTCTTAAATCTACAGATACGCCCCTCGATTCAGCTTCTTGCTGAAACACATCAAAGAAGTACCATAATCGACTGTCAACTCCTTCATATCCATCTGGGTCAACAGTCTCATCGCTTGAACTACAAGCGACAATGGTTAAAAGCGACAGAATTGAAAAATACTTAAGAAGCTTTTGCATAATTATTGAGCAATTTCTGAATCAACTTATCTATATAACTCAAAAACCAGAGTTTAGTATCAGATAACTCCATGCAAATTCCAGACAATGATCCCATAGACGACAAATCGAATGATTCTAAAGGAGGCAAACATCAGGTATTTTTTCTGTGGATAAGCCAATGTACCCGTAAGCATGCTAACCAAGGCAAAAGGCAATGGTGTCAACGCTGAAACAATAATGAGTCCACTCCCATACTGCTCATATCTTTCTTGATACTTTTTGAACCTTAACCTCTTTTTGACAAAGTTCATAAAGAACTCTTTTTCTCCCAGCTTTTTACCTACTCGATAATTCAGCCATCCTGCGAACAATGACACCATAGTCATTGTGGTTACAGCCGTGACATAATAGTGCCATGGATCATCACTAGACCAAATCATAAAAAGCTCAGGAGGAAGAATACCTACAAAGAACTCAGAGATAAGAAAAATGAAGAACATAAGATAATAGCTGTCCGATACAGCATGCTCTATCATATCATACTGACTCTTGAAAGTACTCTTGAAGACTATTATCAATGCAATAAGCACCAAGAGGTAAATGAAACCTTTGATTAGATTTTGGGAGAAATAGTTATAAAAGTCTTTGTTCTTTTGAGCCATCCAGAGCGGTTGATCTGATTAAAGTAATTGAAAAAACTTTAATCGCATCAATATTTCAGGCCAGATTTTGAGTCTCTTTGAATTTATCAATGATCTCTTTGAAGAAGGTTGGGTTTGTGAATTTATCGATGATTTCTATTTGTGGAAAATCCTCAAATTGTTTGCGCAATTCGTTGCTCATCTGACCGCTATAAACATAGATCCATGTGCCGTCTTTAGTAAGCTTTTCGAAGTATTTAGAGATTAAATCAGAGCCCTTCATATCAGGCATCATCTGATCAGTTATCATAATATCGAACTGTTCAGACTCTAGCTTGGCACTTGCAGATTTACCATCAACTGCTTCCGAAACATTGACATCATCATACATAAACTCAATGAAATCCTTGAGCGTATCTCTTACGGCAAAGTCGTCTTCAACAATTAATAAACTAATCATACTCTCTTAATCTGAACAAATACACTGGTCCCTTCGCCACCCCTCGAAGTAATTGACAGGTTGTGCCCTAAACGATGTGCCAATTCTTTTGCAAGATAAAAACCCATTCCAGTTATTTCCTGATTCTCATCAATTTTAGCTTGCTCAGACCCCATCTTGGCTAGTTGTTCTTCTGACATGCCTATACCAAAATCTCTTATTTCGATGGTCATTGCATCACGCGTTCCATCCAGATGAATTTCTACTGGCTTATCAATACTCTTCGTATACTTTTCGGCATTACCCACCACCGTATTTAAGATGTACTTGAGCGTCAACTTATCAGTGGGATATTGCTTCAAATCTAAATCAATTGAAGCATTGGCATATAATTGTAGATTCCAATTATCAGAGATAAAACACTTAATATCATCAAAAGACAGTTGATCACTAGACTTCTGATCCAAAGACATAAAATAGATAAAGTCGTGGAGCATCCTCTTGATGGTCTCTACTGCATTTAATGATAAACCGACTATTTTATCTTTGACTTTTTCAAATTTCTCAGGCCTCTCACTGGACATCTTGAGCATCTCCATATTCATCTGCAGAGAAGCTATGGGCATTTTGATTTCATGTGATATTAAAGAAAGCATAGTTTCTCTACTCTTCTGATATTCCATATCTGCTTCAGCCTGTTTGACCAGGTTTATCCTCATCACAAAGGTTCGAAACAATGCCAGGTTACATAGAATAATAATACAACTTGTCAGGATCACTCGTAGTTCATAAAACGAACCAATAACATTCATGAATGATAAGGTCTGAACCACAGCCCAAATAAAAACAACAACTACAGTAGCAATTAAATAATCTGAAGTAGGCTCTCTATCCTTTTTAGCTCTAACAATGATAAAAACGAAGAAAATAAGGTTAACCAACACGAAGATCAAGTAAAACCTAAGGATCGAGGTAAAGAAAACTGAGCTGGCAAAAATTGTTAGCAGCATATGCACCACTGTTACCCCAATAAATGACCATTTGATCCATTTTGGGGTTTGATTTGGGTACATAAAAAATATAAACAGCCCACCAAAAAGAGCCGCTGAATAGGCACTCAGGTATTCCAGACACAAAGCCAGGTTGAAATTGAAGTCATTAAACATAGCGTGAAGCGGATAATAATCCGATCCAATCATGCGATACATCATGCTCAATGAGAAAAAGGCATAGAAAGGAATTGGTAGAGACAGATGCCTATATACAGTTGAAAAAGCGATTAATACGAACCCCGTAATAAAGAATCCGCCAGCGAGAAACAGACTCACTCCTTGATTGGTTCTAATCCTTCGAATTAGACCATCGTGCCCCCCAATTTCTACAGGGAAATACAAGCCGGCATTGTGATGATCAAAATTTGACACCTGCACAATAATGTCCAAAGTATCTGTCTTGAATTCCTTTAAAGACACAGTTTTGGGCTCTCTAAAACCGCGGTATTCTTCTCTTGAAGTACCAACTTGTCCAGAATTCCAAATCACAGAATCGTTAACAATTAATTTATATGAAGAAAACGCATGAGGAATGTAAATACCTATGTGTGGTCGTTCTACATCTACCAAAAGCCTCAAGGCATAAGTGGCATAGCCTGTTGAAGGGAGTTCTTGTCCGTCAATGGCCTCACGAGACCAATCATGAGGTAGATCTACTTTGTGTTTTGCTGCTCTCAGTCCTTTTGACGATTCAATGAGTTGCATCCAGTAAAAATCCCATTCTCCATTGAGCGTTACTGGCTGGTCAAAAGACTCACCTCTTAAATCGAAGACACTTCTACTTTGTGCCCTTAGCTCTGATGAACAAAATAGGACTAGAAAAATACCCACAAAGAGGCTTTTCATTTTCATCTTTGAATTACAAGTATCTCTTCTTGTCGACCATCTATATACCAGACTCCGGCCTGGTCAAAATAGGCCTCTTCTTCTAACATAATCCGGATCTCCTTACCCCACTCTTTGATATAAGTGGCAGCATTTAATTCAATTGAATAGGCGGTATTCAAGTGCAAAGGGTAGTCTCCGGTGACTGGCACGCCTCCTTGAGAATCCCACATACCCAAGGTAGTTCCTGCAGCATGACCATGATAACCTATAGGGTGTGTATAAATCGAAGGTTTAATACCCTCTGAAATCGCTTGTTCGCGACTCATCTTTAATACTTCATTTCCAGTTCTACCTTCCTGAAAATTATTCGTGAAAATATCTTGTAACCTGTTCCCCACTTTCATCGCATCTTTCAAAAACTGTGGCACATCTTTCTCATTCGGTTTCAGCACATAAGCTAGTTCTTGCATATCGGTATTCAGCCTCAAATACGTTATACCAAAATCACAATGAAGTAAGTCACCAGGGAGAATCACATTTTTATCTGGTCTTTTACTAAAAGTCCGCAAGTGCTCGAAACTCTCCGGGTCAGCTCTCTGTACATCTACAGTTGGGTGGAACCAGGTAACAAGCTTCAATTCTCTGACCTTTTCTCTCATCCACCAAACTACATCTTCAGTGGTTGTCACTCCTGGTGTAATTACTTTATCGGAAAAAGCTTCTTTGATAATATCGTGAGAAATCCGAGCGATGTGCGGATAGATGGCCATTTCAGCTTTGGTTCGAGTTTCTAGCCAACCTATAGCCACCTTTTCAGCCGAAACAACCTTATTTTGGTTCGATTTACTCAGCGCTCCTTTAAACTCCTCAAAATCAGTGGCAACAATACCGTCTGCCAAACCAAAATAGGCCGATTTATTGATGCCGATCTTTTTAGGATTTCGTTCTTCGATGATTTCAGCTAACCTAGCCCATTGATCCGGCTGTTCTTCTTTATTCCAGGCACTTTTAAAAACAGAACCCACGTCATATCGGGCCACAGCCAAGGTCTCAATCGGTTCACCTTCTCCCTTGTCAAAAAAGACAAGAATTGTTCGCCTCCTGGCAGCTAGCCATTCTGCCGGCAAGAGTGTCTTAATTACTGGGTCTTCGTTATATTCTCTAGAAATTACCACCCACATATCAATGCCTTCTCGCCTCATGATTTCAGGGAGGTAGTTTTGCACTTTATCTTCCAGTAATTCATTGATCACTCTCGCCCTCTCTTTCATTGAGAGTATATCTGGACCTAAGTTTTGAGCAAAAGAAATGGAGTAAATAGTGAGCAGGCAGGTAGCCAGTAATAGTCTTTTCATGTCGAAGGTTTGATCCTTCAAAATAGGTAAAACACCCTTAACATCAAATGCTCGATACTAAACCTTTAAACAAAAAAGAATGCAAACGAATGCCTGAACCATCGTCTTCAACATCACTGGTGAGAAGTAGAAAATCATTTCTTATTTTAAGACAATGAAGAACCCTCATACTCCTCTTCTACTCAGGATTACTTCTGGTAAAATACCACCATTGGTCGTTGCACTAATTGTCTCATTAAGTACTTTGATTGTCCTTGTCATAGTTTTCGAGGCCGACAATATTTTGCATTCATGGAACAACTATGTCAACGTATCGTCATTTTATACACTCTCCTTTGGCTACATAGTTTACATCAGCAGAGTGATTCAAAACAATCATCAAAAACAATTCCATCAACTTTTGAGCTATACGACTTTGGATAGTCAACAGACAGGCGAATGGCAAACTGAATTTGACAACCATAGAAATTTATGGCCTGAGACCCTTGTTGCGGCACTAGTTGGCTTTGGACATGCCTATTTCGCTGTAATAAAAGGCCTCATTGCTGGTACCTCAACACTGCCAACATTGGATGCTTGGAGGGCCGTTCTACTGATTATGATCTGGGTTATAATCACTCAATCTATTTCAATTTATACCAGAAACATGACGATTATGAATAGTCTGTCAAAGGAAATAAAGGTGGATCTATTGAATCTTCATCGGTTTATGCCTTTGACAAAAGCCGGGATCATTAGCATCTTGGCATTCACCGGGGTTTATGCCATTCTATTCATTTTTGCCTTCAACATCAATGATCTGACAACGAACCCAGCCATGCTCGTTTTAGTCCCAACGATCATTGTAATGATTCACAGGCCTCTCAAAGGCGTTAGAAGAAGAATTATTGAGGCTAAGGAAAAAGAGATTGAACTGATTGAGGCCGCAATTGAGGGGAATGATGAGGCCCTAAAACAATCTAGGATTGGAAACAACCTTAAGAATATCAATGTGATTGATTTGATCGGCTATAAAAAGATCATAGAAAATACGTTTGAGATTCCGGTTAATATTCCAACCGCCTCACGCTTTATTTTCTATCTCATTATTCCTCTACTCACATGGATCGCTGCCTCTATGGTTGACAAAGTCATCGACTTCCTAATCAAGTAATAACAAACGTTTGCAGGTCTCTTAAGCCCAATCCGGCTTTGATTGGCTTCAGGTATTCTCAAGAATTCCTTAGTTTTCTAATTCATTCAGACGCGCAAAATGAAAAACTCAAGTAAGATTCTCATCACCCTAATGCTCTTATCACAGGTAGCTCTCAGCCAGAAACTGCCAGAATTGAAGATAGAGCCCCCTTTTTGGTATGCTAACATGCCAACTGAAAAACTTCAAATCTCGCTTTATGGTGAGGATATTTCTTCATGGCGTGCAAGCATAAATGCACCAGGTATTACCCTTGTAAATCAACTTACGGGCGATAGTCCTAACTACCTATTTCTAAACCTTGAAATCAGTCCGGATGTAACTCCAGGGAACTTTGACTTAAGCCTTAAAAAGAAAAAGAAGACCTTACCCGTTCAGTTTGAACTTAAGGAAAGATCAGCCTCAGATAACCGAAATCAAGGTTTCACCAGTGAGGATGTAATTTACTTGCTTATGCCCGATCGATTTGCCAACGGAAACCCTGATAATGATACCATTGAAGGCATGCTTGAGCCGGCCAGAAGAGATGATCCCAGCGGTCGGCACGGTGGTGATATTCAGGGAGTCTTAGAACAGTTAGATTACATTAAGGAACTTGGAATGACTGCTGTGTGGCTAACGCCCGTTTTTGAAAATGATCAAACACCTGAATACAAGGCTTATCATGGCTATGCAGCCACTGATATGTACAAAATCGATAGGCGATTTGGTAGCAACGAAGACTTTGTATCATTTGTTGATGCTTGTCATGCTAAAGGACTGAAAGTCATAATGGATATGATACACAATCATATTGGAGATCAGCACTGGTGGATGAAGGATTTACCCTTTAAAAACTGGGTGCATGACCAAAGCGTTTATGGCAATACCAGCTACCGTGGTCCCGTGGCTTCTGATCCTTATGCTTCAAAACATGATAAAGATCGACTGATTAAAGGCTGGTTTGTAGATGAAATGCCAGACCTCGACCAACGTAATGAAACACTAGCAGATTACTTAATTCAGAATACGCTTTGGTGGATAGAATACAGCGGTATTGATGGAATTCGAATGGATACTTATGTATATCCCTATAAAGAATACATGGCGCGCTGGGCGAAAGAAGTGATCGAAGCTTATCCTGACTTTAATATTGTTGGTGAATCATGGGTTGAGACGGTAGCTCATGAATCCTATTGGCAGGAAGACAAAGAAGGGGAAGATGATGGATACAACTCATTTCTCCCAAGTGTGACAGACTTTCAGATCCATTTTGCTGTCAGAGACGGTTTTAATTCCAATTTTGGTTGGGAAAGTGGTTTAATGAGACTCTACTATGCACTGTCACAGGATAGGCTCTATTCTGACCCAATGAAGAATGTGATTTTCTTGGACAACCATGATATTGGAAGGATCTATTCCACGCTTGGAGAGAAACCAGAACATTTAAAGATGGCTTACACATTTCTTTTGACAACTAGAGGAATACCACAGGTTTATTACGGTACTGAATTGGCTTTTAAACAAGGCTCACAAGGTGGTGATGGTGACAAAAGAGCAGAAATGCCAGGTGGATGGGAAGGTGATGAAAGATCCGTTTTTACCACATCAGGAAGAACCAGGGAAGAAAATGACATGTTTAATTATGTCAAAAAAATCACGAACTGGAGAAAGAACAGCGAAGCGATCCACCATGGAAAGCTGTTACATTTTGTACCCGAGAATAACAGCTATGTCTACTTTAGATACACCAACAATGAGCGAGTAATGGTGATCATGAATATGAATGACAGTCCCATTACAATATCTCATCAAAAGCATATAGAAATGTTAAGAGGTTATTCCGAAGGACATAATGCGATAACTGATGAAAAAGTCGATATTAGCAAGGACTTCACGGTGGCTGGCAAAACTACCACCGTATTAACCTTAAAGTAAAACAGGAGCTTGGACACTTCAGGTTTAAAGAATAGCTGTGACAATTCATTTTATGAATCACTCTTTCGAACCTTAGCTCCTACCATTCGCAATTTTCTGATTTACAAATACAAAGATGCTGAAAGAGCTGCTGACATGGTTCAGGAGGCTTTCTTGACACTTTGGAAAAATTGTGAAAAGGTAATGCCAGACATGGCTAAAGCTTATCTCTATCGTGTGGCGCAGAACCAAATGCTAAAGCTTGTAGATAAAGATAAGGTCAAGCAAAAACATATTCAGTTCATTTCTAAAACCACACATAAGGAAGACCCTCAATTTCAAATGGAGTTTTCAGAATTTGATCTTCAAATTCAGGAAGCCATTAACCAATTGTCTGAGGGACAACGTGAAGTTTTCCTGTTAAACCGTATAGAAAAGAAGACATATAATGAAATAGCAGAGCTACTCGATGTGAGCGTAAAAGCCGTAGAGAAGAGAATGCACAAGGCTTTAGTAAAAATTAGACAGATTCATAAAAATATTTAAACCGGAGGTAGGGTAAAACAAGACCCAACGTATTTAGAAGCAGAATTGGTATAAATGGCCGATAAAATAAACGATAGCGAAGACTTTCTAGCCAGATGGCTAAGTGGTGATCTTACACCTCAGGAGAAAGAAGAATTTGAGAATTCTGCTGATGGAGCTGAGTTTAAGGGCATCATTGGCTCTGTAGACAAAATAGCCTTGCCAGAATATGACGTTGAAAGCGAACTGGCTAAGCTAAAAGAAAGAAGAAGTACCTCTGCTCCTACAGAAACCAAAGTAGTTCAGTTCAGCAGCCTGTTCAAATATGCTGCTGCCGCGGTGGTTGTCATCGGTATATCTTTGGTTTATTTCTTGACCAAGCCTAATTATACCGTTTACGAAACCCTGGCAGGTCAAATCGAAAACATTACACTGCCAGATCAATCCGTGGTTACGCTTAACAGTAATTCTCGTTTGCGATTCGACCCAGATAAATTTGACGAGAATAGGCGACTGCTTTTGGACGGTGAAGCCTTCTTTGAGGTAACAAAAGGGATCAATTTCGAAGTAGAGACAGATCAGGGTACAGTGAGGGTATTGGGTACATCGTTTAATATCTGGAACAGGAATGAATTGCTAGATGTGGTTTGCTACACTGGTAAGGTCAATGTCAGTAAAAAGGCATTTTCTCAAGACCTGAAACCTGGAGATGGTGTCAGAATAGATCAAGGATCTTTTAAAAGGGCTTGGAAGAAAGAAGTCGGAGAAAATAAACCAAGCTGGATTGCAAGTGGGGTAACCGAGCTGGAAAACGTAACTTTAAAAGAGGCACTTGATGAGTTAGTTAATGTATTTGGTATAGAGGTTAAATCGACCTCAACGCTTGACTTAATCCCGTATACCGGTAATTTTCCTAATGACGATGGAAATGCGGCCATCAAACTTGTGCTAAGAGCAAATAATATTGAATATCAATACGACTCGACAAATAAGAGATTGGTACTCTTGGGTATCAAAGGCCAGTAGGTTAATCACCTTTTTGGCCTTAACACTGATACTCTCATTAACTGTACAAGCACAAAATGATAGAGGGTATAAGGTTACTAATCGATCTTTAAAACAGGTACTCAACGACCTGGAAAAGCAGTTCTCTATTTATTTCTCCTATAATCCCGAAGAAGTCAAGAACGAGCGTATAACACTTTCTGAGGGCTATAATGACCTATCAGACCTTTTGGGTCAAATAATCGATCAAACGACTCTTGAGTTAGAAAAAATCAAGGATGAGTTCTATGTTGTTAAAAGACCAGCCTCTAAGTTCTTAGACATAAAAATCTTGGATGACGAAACAGGTAACCCTCTTCCTTATGCCACACTTCGACTCCAGGGCACATCTTTGGGGCAAGTTGCCGGGTTGGATGGTACAATAAAGCTGGTTCTTCAGAATCCAAAATCGGCCATTTTAGAAATTTCTTACCTGGGCTTTCAAGATTTTGCCATTGACGTTAATGAAATTGATAGCAAACAACAATTTGACATAAAACTTAAACCCACCCCCATTGAGTTAACTGATTTCGAAATCAAAGAATATATTAATGTGGGAATTGGCTCGGATCCAAAAGCCAATAGCTTTAGGATACTTCCTCAGGAAATGGAGATCTTACCGGGGCTCTCAGAACGTGATGTCTTACTTTCTGCTCAAATTATTTCAGGGCTGACCTCAAATGATGAATCAGCCTCCGGTATTAACATTCGGGGTAGTGCACCAGATAATACACTGTTATATTGGAACGATGTCCCGGTCTATCATACTGCCCATTACTTCGGCAATGTGTCGAGCTTTATTCCTTCAGCAATAGGATCCTTGGATGTTTATAAGAACTATGTACCCGTGAGGTATGGTGGTGCAACAGCCGGTTTAATCTCCATTTCATCCAGAAACCAAATCAATGGAGAAACCAAGGCAGAAGCTAGCGTCAATATGACCCATGCTGATGTTTACGCCAAGCTTCCATTCAAACGAGATATGGGTTCTGTTATGGTTGCCTTACGGAGATCATACAATGACGCTCTTCCTACTTGGACCTTCAACTCCTACTCGACCAAACTTTTTGGAAGTGAAACACGAGACTCTCAAGGCCTGTTTCAAGTGACTGAGGACGAAAACGATTTTGAAAATAACCTTAGCTTCTATGATTTGAATCTGAAATGGGACTATCAACCTAATAGTCGATCGTTGTTCACAGGGAGTTTTGTAAACAGTTCTAGTAACTTCAATTATAGGGAACAGGATGATATTGAAGAAATCAATCTTGAGCAAAGGCATGAGATAAGAAGCTATGGGTTCAACCTAGGTTATGGATATCGAATCAATGATAATAATTCTCTTAGATCCAGTATAAGTTACTCGAGTTATGATATGGAGTATGCCTTTACTAACCTGAGAGACGACCTTATTGAAGAAGACAATGACGAAACAGCTAGAAGCAACACAATTAAAAATCTTGAAATAAGGGTTGCAAATTCATGGAGACTGAATAGTGATAACATTCTTGAATACGGGCTTCAGGTTAACCATTTTAATGTCGAAAATGTAATTACTGAAACGGAGTTTTTCGAAGCAGATGCTGTTACTGACATTGGCTCGGTTGGACTGGTTAATAGCCTTTTCTTTGACTTCAACCACAGACCAAATAACAAGCTTGAGGCGGTTTTCAGTGGTAGGTTTACCCATGTAGGAACTCTTGGAGAGGCTTATTTCAGTCCGCAAGCCAAGTTCAACTATAACCTAAAGTCGAACTTGATATTTAAATCTTCGGTTGGAATTTATCACCAATATTTAAGCACTATACAGGAATCAGAGTTTACCCTGTCCAATGCAGTTGAACGCCATTGGTTACTCTCTGATCTAAATGAAGATGAAGAAGAAATAGCTACTGTACCCATCATCGTTAACAGACAGGCAACAGTAGGTCTTGTTTACAATAATAGTTCTTGGTTGGTCGATTTAGACCTCTACATCAAGGATATAGATGGAATTTTGGCCTCCAATCAAGGCTTTGGATTCGAAAACGATCAAGCTTTTGAACCTGGTTTTGAGCTTATACAAGGTGTGGATTTGACCATTCGAAAACGTTGGAAGTATTTTCGTTCATGGCTGAGTTATAACTTTCAAGACTCGCAGGTTGAACTTGAATCTATCTTTGATGAAACCTTCCCTTCTACCTTCAATGTTAGACACCAAGTTAGGCTGTCATCCACTTACAACTGGAAGAATTGGGAATTCTCGATGGGCTATATTTTTAAGACGGGTTTACCAACCACAGCCACTCCTACATTAACATCAGTAACCGAGCCTGACGATGATGATCCTGATACAGATGACGAAATCATTTATGATTTAGAATTCGCTTCGCCAAATGCGCAAAGGTTGCCTAATTATCACCGTCTGGACCTGTCCATTTGGCACAAATTCGGCAGTACTAACACTAAATTTCGTGGCGAAGTGGGAGTTAGTATTATCAACCTACTGGGTCGTAGAAACATTTTTAACAGAGCTTACTCAGTAGACTTTGATCGGAATGATCAAATCAGTGTACTGGAAAGAACTAAGTTCTTTTTAGGCTTCACTCCCAACGTTAGTTTCCGAGTCTGGTTCTAGTGTACCAGCTCACAGCGATTCCTTCTTATGTCTTAATGAACAAGGACAAAAAAGAGGCTATTCATTGAATAGCCTCTCATCTCAATCTAAAACAGTCGATGATTAGTCATCATCGTCATCGTCATCTTCTTCTGTATATTCCTCTACAAAAGAGCCATCCTCATTGAAGACTAACACTACTTCATTTGCCAATTCGATATAATATATTTTTTCTTCAGCATCATACCACGCTTCTTCTATCTCAACCCCTGAGTAGTTAGCAGTGATATAATCAGTAATGGCTGTGGGAAGATCTGCAATATCGACTTCTTCACAATCGTCTTCATAGTCCTCATCGTCCTGTTCTTCTTCGATGAAATTACCATCCTTGTCAAAGATTACAATGACACCACTTTCAAGAAAGATCAGATACTCTTCTTCTTCAGTATCAAAGACAGCAAATTCGATAGCTATACCAGCATAATTGGTAGTTAGGTAGTCCTTTATGTTTTGTGACAATGAAGTAGTATCTACCTCTTCATACTCATCATAGTCATCGTCATAATGGTCCTCAGTGAATTCATCCAATAGATTACCATCCATGTCGAATATCAAAACCACTCCTGATTCAAGTAACACTACGTATTCACCATCCTCCTGATTAACTCCAGCAATGTCAATCGCAACACCAGCATGATTGGCCACTAAGTAATCCAGAATGGCTTGCGGTAATGCTGTAGAATCCACTTCTTCAAAATCATCCTCAAATTCATCTGCATATGCTTCCAAGTTGAACGAGATAATAAATTGTTCAGAAGCATTAAATACCAGTACGGTATCATCACTAAGAAGAACGATATACTCACCTGTGTTCGTAATCCACGCTTCTTCAATTGTCTCATTAGCATGGTTGTCGGTGACGTACTGTTGAATCGCATCGGGAATAGTGGTTACCTCCTGCCAGCTGTCCATACCCGAAGTATCATAGTCATTGGAGTTCACAAACCTTAATCGCGACTTACTCGCCTTAGAACCTTGCTCCTCTACGGGTGCAGTATCGGCATTTTGATTATCACATGAGGTTGCAATTGTCAATAACCCCAGGGCCATTATCCCCATTAGTGTTCTTACTTTTTTAATCATTTTCATCATTGTTAGTTTAGAGTGATCTTTTTCAAATTATACATCAATATTAATTGTTATTTATATATTTAATTATTTTCATGTTTACATATTATAATCTTAACTCACCAAGATTTTGCGCCTATTTGGGTTCACCATAATTCACAGTTCCAAATACTTCTTGTCGCTATATACCCTACCCCCATTCAAAATTATTTCTGACTTTTCTCAATGCTAATTTTTTTAGTTATCTAATTTTATTAGTATCATTAATACATGAATAGATCGGGTCATGCAGATTTACCGTTGCATTATGGTACTGTGCCCCCATGGTTAGCCACTCGTATGGCAAAACTGGGAAGGGCCATAACCGAGTCGATTCTTATTGAATATGGAAGTCACACTTTCATTCAGCGCATGAGTGATCCTTTATGGTTTCAGTCACTAGGTGCTGTAATGGGGATGGACTGGCATTCTTCAGGTATCACTACTTCGGTGGTCGGTGCACTTAAAAGAGCCATTAACCCAATTTCTGATGAGTTGGGATTATATGTTTGTGGTGGCAGAGGTAAATACTCTAGACAAACCCCTAGTGAGCTTGTAAAAGTAGCAATGAAAACCGGTCTGAATGGAGACGATCTGGTCAGGTCTAGCAAGCTAAGTGCAAAGGTAGACAACACAGCCATTCAGGATGGGTTTTCAATCTACCTTCACTCCTTTTTTCTAGCGAAGAGTGGAGAATGGGCGGTCGTCCAACAGGGCATGAATGAAGGTACTGGCTACGCTAGACGTTATCACTGGCACTCAAAAGCTTTCCAAGACTTTCTAATAGAGCCTCATACCTCAGTTATTGGCAGCAATCAAGGAGAAATATTGAACCTGACAGCCGATGATGCGGCTCGAACCAAAAAGGGTATTCTTGAAATAACAAAAGAGAAACCTGAAGTCATTTCTAGAGAAGCACAACGATATGTATTGATGCCGGCCCATCATGATGTCCGCGCCGAGGACATTGACCTTAAACGACTGGGTAGCACCTTGGCGCTAGCCCATGACACTGACATCAACAATTTTGAAGATTTACTGCTACTAAAGGGCGTAGGACCCCGAACCCTTCAGTCACTCACGCTAGTCAGCGAAGTAATCCACGGTACACCCTCTCGATTTAGCGATCCTGCACGGTTTTCTTTCGCTCATGGTGGTAAAGATGGTCATCCCTTCCCAGTACCGCTAAAGACTTACGATGAGACCTTAAGCATTCTAAGAAATGGTCTTGAAAAAGCCAAAATTGGCTACAGTGATAAACTCAAGGCAGTCAAGAGTTTAAGTCAAATTTCAGAAAGGCTCGAAAAATCCTTTAAACCCAATGCAAATTTTGAAGAAGTAATCACAAAAGAAAGGGCCGAAAGCTACAAATATGGAGGGATGACTGTAAACGGTCCCGCAAAAAAACCTTCAATACATCAAAGGCGCCAGTTAGAGTTATTCTAATGGATTATAGGAGACTCCTCACTAAACTCCTGACCAAGGTTTTGGAGCTTCCTAGTATGCTGTACCAGTGCACTGGCAAAAGTCTTATGGCTATAATAAGGTAGGCCAAACTCTGCTGCTGTATCTCTCACTATCTTCGACAACTTCCTGTAATGAACATGGCAGATGTTGGGAAACAGATGATGCTCCACCTGATAATTAAGTCCGCCAATCAACCATGAGAATACGCGACTTCCGGGTGCATAGTTAGCCGTTGTCTCCAACTGATGTTCAGCCCAATCTTTCTCAATAGCACCATCCTTATCCATCTTAGGGAATTCAACATTAGGCATAATATGGGCAGTTTGAAATACTGCACTGATGCATGTGCCAGTGACCATATGCATGCCCAGGAAAGCCAAAAAGATCACCCCCGGACTGAAGGGCAAAAAGATCATCGGAAGAATTAAAGCATAAGTATAATAGAGTGTCTTCCAGATAGCCACCTGTGCCATTTGCTTTCTATAAGTTCCTTTACAGCCTACCAGCCCCATTTTCCAATAGCGGTGTACTCGTATAAAATCTTTTGTAGTAATCCAGGAAATAGTGGAAATCGCATAAAAGAACCAGATATAAATGTGTTGATACTGGTGGGCTTTAATCCACTTTCTATTAGGAGAAAAACGCAGAAAAGGTGGAGTATTAATATCATCGTCCGCCTCATCGATATTGGTATAGGTGTGGTGCAGCACATTGTGTTGAATTTTCCAAACCCCTGCATTTGCTCCTATCATGTTCATAGAATAGCCAAGCAATCGATTGACGGTTTTATTCTTAGAATAGGATCCGTGAATGGCATCATGCATTACCCCCATGCCAATGCCAGCCATACCGAAGCCGCTGGTGAGGTATAAGGCAAAGAGCAGGGCAGCATGCTGAACAATACCAATATTAATAAGTACTATAGGCACGATAAAGAGGGATAACATCAGTATGGTTTTGAGCACCATATCTGTGTTGGCTTGCTTGCAAATACCTCTTTCTGAAAAATAACTGTTTACTCGGCTTTTTACTTCACGCGAAAAATCAGAGCCTTGGCCCTGCTTAAACTTAGGATGCTTGATAATGTTGGTCTTTAAAGCAACTACTAGGCCTCAGCATTGAGTGAATACTCACCTGTTGGTCTGAAAGGAAACAACTAATAGTCAATAGTTTTGTCTGATTTACCTTCTTCGGCCTCTGTTCCTTCGGCCTGCAGGATTGGCGGAGTGCTTGGACCTATTCTTGCCTCCCCGATCATTCCTATTGTTGCTTTTTCTACGATTTTGCCTGCCTGAAGGCTTTCCTTCTTCATCTCTATTGACACGAATGGGTCTTCCTTCGACCTCAATATACTCAAAGTGTTTACTTAAACCATCATCGTGCTTAGCATCCAGGTTAAAAAAACTACAATTCTTTTGTAGCGACACTTCCGAGAAGAGTCTTCTCCCGATACCTGTTACATCTGATAAGAAGTGAATCAAATCCGCTTCGGTGATACCATCCATGCGGCCAACATTGATAAAGTAGCGATTCGCCCCCTCTACAGACTTTGATCTTCGCTCTTTCTTCTCTCCTTTTTGCCCCTGTCCTTCATTTAGGTCATCTTCCTCATTGCCTTGAACCATCAAGTGATCCAACTGAGTGGTGATCAATCGTTTTAAGAGGTCTTCTTTACTCAAACCTTCAAACTGGCCATGGAGACTATTAAGGATATCTTCTGCCTTTTCATCCACCTTGGTATTGAGAATAAGACTCGCCCAATTGTTCAATCGACTTACCTTTAGCTCATCAATCGTAGGGATAGTCACCTTCTCAAAAGTGACGTTTACTTTTCTTTCAATCTCTGTAATCTTTCTTCCTTCCCGCGGGTTGATAAAAGCCATAGAAATTCCCTTCTTCCCTGCTCTACCTGTTCTACCACTTCTATGGGTATAACTCTCCAACTGATCGGGTAATTTATGATGGAATACATGGGTAAGGTCATTCACATCAATACCTCTGGCAGCCACGTCTGTGGCAATCAAGAGTTGCATAGACCTTGTTTTGAAGCGTTTCATTACGGTATCTCTCTGACGTTGAGAAAGGTCTCCATGAAGCGCCTCCACGGCATAACCTAATTTTGACAACTCATCTGCAATCTCCTGGGTATCCATTTTGGTACGACAGAACATAATACCCTTCATATCTGGCTGAATATCCAGAAAGCGCTTTAGTGCGGATAGTTTATTGTTTGTCTTAGTCACCACATATTGATGCGAAATATCTTTATTACTCTTCTGAGCCGCATCTACTGATACCTCGAGCGGATCCTTCATATAGGTATTCACCAACCTTCGAATTTCCTTTGGCATAGTGGCGGAAAAGAGCCAGGTAACTCTGTTCTCTAATGTATGCGATAGAATTTCATCGATATCATCTTTGAATCCCATATTCAACATCTCGTCCGCCTCATCTAGCACAACAAACTCGACATTCTGAAGATTGATGGCTCGCCTCTTAATCAAGTCTAAAAGACGTCCGGGAGTAGCCACCACAATCTGGGTAGGTTTCTTGAGTGCCTTAATCTGGCGACTGATGTCAGCTCCTCCATAAACCACCTCTACATTAACACCTCGTTTACTTTTGGAAAAATTCACCAATTGTTGAGCAGTCTGCTGACCCAACTCTCTTGTAGGCGCCATAATCAGCGCTTGGGTCGCTGAGTTCTTAGCATCGATCAGGTCGATCAAAGGAAGTCCAAATGCTGCAGTTTTGCCCGTGCCGGTCTGCGCTAAACCAATAAAGTCAGTTGGATTATTCTCCAACAACATCGGTATTGCTTTTTCTTGAATGGGGGTTGGCTGTTCAAAGCCTAAATCTTCTAAAACATCACAGATCGGCTGTGACAGTCCTAATTTGCTAAAATGACTCAATGGGAATTGTTAAATGAGCCACAAAGGTAACCATATGCTTTGGTAAAACTGTGCATCTCTGGTATTTATCTCAATTAGAGATTGATCGGCCATCAAAGTATTGTCTTTGATATACATCACTTCATCGAAGGATTACAGCGACTCGTCTAAATCCCGATTCCTTCTCCAAAGCCCGCGATAATTTCGAATCAACAAAACAAAATTCACCGATATGAAAAAGCTCTTAATCATTGAAGACCATCCCATGATGCGAATGTTTCTTCAAAACTACTTAAGCAAAAGTTACGAGGTAACCACTGTAGCCACTCCTGAAGAGGCAATAAAACATAGTATGAAGTCCACATTTCCGGATTTGATTTTGAGCGATTATAAGGACAAACAATCAAAAGACTTTCAAATGCTTCAGTGCCTTTGTATGCAAATCGAATGGAGAAATATTCCACTTTTCGTCTTGACAGATCAGGACAAGAGCCAAGAAAGAATTAAAGCGCTACAACTAGGAGCTAAAGATACCTTGAGCAAACCCTTCAACCCCAGGGAACTGATTATGCGAATAGACGCCATGCTCAATGTGTCCTCATCTATGAACACAATCAGAACAGTAGCTTAATCAGAGAATTATGAAAAAGATATTTAGTTATTTCATCATAGGCCTTCTACTGGCTGGTTGTATTGAAAAACCTGAAATACAAGTAGATACAGAACCAGAAAAAGGCACTTCATTTGATTTCAAAAGCACACAAACCGTAAACTTGGACCTGTCATTTACAGATAACTTAGGACTCCCTTTCACCGGGCTTAAGGTTCAACTATGGAAAGTTGCTAATGGCCTTAAAACCGAAGTCGCATTCAAAGCATTTACTGACGGTAATGGTCAACTGAAAAGCACGGTAGATCTACCTACATATGTTGATCAGTTAGTAGTGGAAACGTCTTTTATCGGAATACCTAACAACATTCACGTACCCATTGAGGGCAACCAATTCCGATTCGAATATAAGAACGGCCAAGTAATCTCCAGAACGCTTGACACCTATCAGCAATCGAATAGTAATAAAGGAAACGGGGTCTCTTCGGCCGCATTCCAAACTTCAAACGGCTTTACAATCAGCTATATGGGCAATTACGATGGAAGAGGTGTTCCTGAGTATTTGGAATCGGAACGTGATGCTATTTCAAGTACATTATTGGAGTATATCAATGCATCTCTTCCTGAAAGTCAACCAGTCCCTCAATTTCATCCTACATATTTAGCCAATGGAAAGAAGACGACATTGGATATTGAAGACCACTGCGATGTCTGGATCACCTTTGTTCATGAAGGTGCCGGATGGAGAAATGCCATTGCCTTTTACACTTATCCAACAGCTACTCCTCCACAATCTTTGGAAGACATTGATAACATCAATTTAATCTTCCCCAACCTTTCCTTCTCTGGATCAGGAGGTGGAATGACTTCAGGAGATAAGGTGAACATTGGACAATTCGAAGCAGGTACTTCTATTGGGTTAGTACTACTGGCAAATGGATGGGATGGTAGTAACTCTGAAGATTATGAACATATCGTTTTTGCCGATAAGAACTTAAATCCTGAACCAGACGAGGATTTAAGGCAGCATAACGTGCTACTATGGGACAGCGAAAACAAGCTATTCCTCTTAGGTTTTGAAGATGTTCGAAGAGACAACATTCCTTTCTACTGTGATCAGGACTTCAATGATGCTATTCTCTTTGTTACTTCCAATCCTATTGAAGCCATAAGCACAGATAATGTAAGTCCAATTGATCGACCTGGAGTCTTAGATTCAGATGGAGATGGCATTAATGATGTCCTAGACGAATATCCTAATGATGGAAACAAAGCTTATGATAGCTTCTACCCTTCCTCGACCTCATACGGCACCTTTGCCTTTGAAGACAACTGGCCTGACTACGGGGATTATGACTTCAATGACCTTGTTATAGATTATCAGTTCAAGCACACACTCAATGCCGATAATCAAGTCGTAAGTATGTCGCCTAAATTCAAGATCAGGGCAATTGGTGCAGGTTACAGAAATGGCTTTGGCTTTGCAACGGATTTATTACCATCAGACGTTACAACGGTATCTGGACACTCTATCAACGGGGCGGGTGTAAATCTTAACGGTAACGGTACAGAAAGTGGTCAAAGCAATGCAGTATTTATAGTAACAACTAATGTTCACGATCATTTCATGGCAGGTGGCTTCGTGAATACTGAAGAAGGTTCGGCCTATCATGAACCGCAAGAGGTGACTTTGGAGATCAATTTTACCAACCCCAAAACCTATGCAGAAATCGGAACGGTTCCCTACAACCCCTTTGTCATCATCTCCCAGAACAGAGGAAGGGAAGTTCACCTACCCGGTTACGCCCCAACAGATCTCGTAGACCTGTCCCTATTGGGCACGCAAGATGATGATACTGATTTATCTATAGGTCAATACTACAGATCAAAAACTGATCTACCCTGGGGTATCCATCTACCGGAGAGCTTCGCCTATCCAAGAGAAAAAGTCGACATCCGAAATAGTCATTTAAGGTTTGACGATTGGGCTAAGAGTTTTGGCTATAGCTACCTGGACTGGTATCGAGACCAAACAGGATATAGAAACATAAATGGTATTTACTCCCGATAAGGGTGATTAAATGGTTGAGGTTAAAAGTAGGCGCTTCCAGACGGGAGGCGCCTCTTTTTTATGAAAGTCATCATGGTCTTTGCCTTTCAAACCCCTTGATTTTTAGTCGTCTAACACTAGCCTTCATCCGTCCAAGAAAACAGTTCAACCATCTAATAAAACTGGTCACTGGAACCAATAAAAATAGCTTTGTAGTGTACTTAAAAGCAGAAATCATGAAGGTAACGCGTCAGATCCCAGTATTAAAAAGAAGCCTTGATATTATAGTTTCAGCACTACTGATATTAGCCCTAACTCCTGTCTGGATTCTTGTGGCTATCGCCATCAGAATAGAGTCAAAAGGTCCCATTTTCTATTACGCATATCGTGTGGGTCAAAACTACCACACATTTAAATTCTACAAGTTCAGGTCCATGCGTGTGAATGCCGATCAATTGGTAGAGAAAATGAAGCACCTCAACCAATATAAATCTGAAGCCGAGGAAACACGCACCTTAAAGCTCACTAGAAATTTAATCGCCAATGCTGAGTATAAAAGAATCGTGGTTGGAGATGGCATTTATGCTCAGTTAGATGAATTTGAATGGCAGAAGAGCAACAACAGTGGAAAAGCCTTTGTAAAGTTTGTCAATGATCCGCGAATTACTCGAGTGGGCAAATTCATTCGCAATACGAGTATGGATGAACTCCCTCAGTTATTCAATATTCTAAAAGGTGATATGTCATTAGTCGGTAACAGACCTCTCCCATTGTATGAAGCAGAAAAACTGACCACAGACCAAACTGTAGGGAGGTTTTTAGGGCCAGCAGGACTCACAGGGCTCTGGCAAGTGACAGAAAGAGGAAAAGACAATGCCGATCCTGTAAAGAGGGTTGCTCTGGATATTGAATATGCTCAACATCATAATTTTTGGATGGATTTGAAAATTCTTTTCAAGACACCATTCGCGGCACTTCAACATGAAAATGTTTAAATCATGTTTGCAAGATTCTTTAAATCTCTCACACGAGAAACTGCTGGCAAGAAATATCTACCCTTTGTAGATGGCATTCGGTTTATGGCCATCATCCCAGTCGTCATTTTACATGCAAATGAAAGACTTCAACGCTATGTCGTAGCCCCAGAGACATTAAGTTTAGGAGAGCAACAGCTGTCCCATCTCATCAGTCGTGGTGCAATTGGTGTTATGATCTTCTTTGCCCTTAGTGGTTTTATTCTCAGTCTTCCTTTTGCGAAAAGAACGAAATCATTCCACTATAAAGATTATTTGAAAAGACGATTAACTCGTCTGGAACCTCCCTACATCTTTTGGATGACGCTTTTTGGTTTAATCCTGTTTTTCCAATCCGGAATACCTCTGGAAACTATTGGACAGCATTACTTGGCGAGCATCTTTTATGTACACAATCAGCTATTCGGTGAGTTCTCCATTATTAACCCTGTGGCATGGTCATTAGAAGTAGAGATTCAGTATTATCTCATAGCTCCTTTTATTGCTATCTTCTATTTTAAGCTTGAAGACATAAAATCCAGGCGCGCATTGCTCCTTTCTATTTTAGCGCTGTTCATTATCTATCAGCATGTTTTCAGTTGGCAAATTTTGCCTTTAAGTGCATCTATTCTCGGCCAACTACAACACTTTCTAATTGGGATGTTCATGGCGGATATATATGCCAACGAAGAGGGCTGGCACAAGCGCAAGTCCTATCGATACGATTTGATTGGCATTGGATCCATTATACTTATGATGTTCACATGGGCTGAAGAACTTGGAAAGTCTTTTGTCTTCTCGATCGGCATGATAGGCTTTTTCGCAGCATGCTTCAAGGGCAGGTTAACTCACAGGTTCCTTAGCCATCCCTGGCCGAGCACCATTGGCGGCATGTGCTATACCATCTATTTAACACATCTACCCCTATTGGAACTGGTGTATTCACTCATCGGTCGATTCGGTTACTCATCCCCTTATTGGCTACAGTTATCGATAAGTCTGATGGTAGCCCTCCCA
Organism: Roseivirga sp.; assembly: GCA_965230105.1. GTDB lineage: Bacteria > Bacteroidota > Bacteroidia > Cytophagales > Cyclobacteriaceae > Roseivirga. The sequence goes on from CBDDKG010000015.1 coordinate 129,964, forward strand.
GTGATCTTACTTAGCAGCATGATCTTTTACAAGTACATAGAACAACCCTTTATGAAGCAAGAAGCCTTAAACAGATTGGCAAAAACCATTCAGGCTAAAGTGAATTACTCAAGAGGTCAACACCCTATAAAAACTGAAGAACAATGAAAAAATTAAGGTTCATATTTCTAGTACCGGTATTGTTGACCTTACAATTGAATGGTCAAGACTTATCGCAAAAAGAGCTCGCTATGGAAAGCATTAAGCCACTGGAACAGCTACTTAATCTAGCCATTGGAAATATGCCTGCCTTAAATACACTAACAACGAGTCAGGAGATCTATAAAGAAGAAACAAAGATTACACAGAAAAAGTGGCTCCGGCATCTGGCATTTACAGCTGGTGTCAATTATGGAAACGGTATTGTGTCCGATCAACTGACAGATGGCGGTATGGACAACAGATTCACCTACTTGTCCCGTCAAAACATTACTTACAATGTTGGACTAAACTTACGACTCCCCTTCACCGAGGTGACTTCAAGAAAGCATGAGATCAAGATTAAAAAGTTAGAGATAGAACGCCTTGAAGGTCTTAAAAACGAAAGAAAGGAATTCATTCGCAGAGAGGTGATACGCATCTACAAAGACCTCCGGTCCTGCCTAAAATCAATGGAATTACAAGCCGAAGTGGTTGAGGCCAACGAGATTGCCCTGAAAGTGGCCGAAAACTTTTTCAAAGCCGGAAAGCTGGCCATGGAGCAATATCGTATGGCAGTTGACTCCCACTACACGTCACAGCTTGAATTGGAAAAGTCGAAAAACGAGGCATGGTACTGCATGCGCAGTTTGAAAGAATTGGTTGGTCAATCTATAATGAAATAGGATGAACACTTTAGAAATCATAAGATTACTGGTTAGGCATGCTCACTACATTGTCATCTCCGCTGTTGGCTTAACATTCCTAGTGTTTTTCACCACAAAAAACGACAAGCGTGAATATGAAACGCATACCCTGCTCAATACCGGTTTGATCTCAGGTTACAGTATTGAAAGCAGTAGTTCGGGACGTATTGATTATGCTAAGACCAATAATGAGCTGGAGAACCTGATCAATCTGGCAACTTCTTATGAAACCAATAAGGAATTATCTGCCAAGTTACTGGCCAGGTTCCTTGTACTTGACCATCAGCAAAAACTCCCTATTCTTAAGGAAAACTACCCTGACTTTTTAGAAAGCATTAAAGGCCTTCCTATACAAATCAAGGATAGAGATACCGATTTGACTGTTTTATACAAGATAATCCGTCACCGAGACGCAGATAGAGTCAACCCATTTTACAAGCTCGCCAACTCGGAAAATCCCTTTTTTGGTAACAAACAGCTGGAAACCATACTGGTGACTCGTGAAGGAAAAAGCGATATGATTAGGGTCGAATATAAGTCTATAGACCCTTACCTGAGTCAAGTCACCCTGGAGCTACTTACAGACATCTTCATTAATCAACAGAAGAACATCAAAGAGGGCCAAACAGACTCTGTTATCGGATTCTTTAAGGCTGCAGTTGATAAATCTGATGCGAAGCTTAAGGGTGCCGAAGATGAGTTATTGAATTTTCGAGTTAGCAATCGAATCATCAATTACTACGAGCAAACCCGTTTTATCTCAGGTAATAAAGAGGAATTAGAAAGACAGTATCAGGAAGAGCTGAAAGTAGCCGCTGGAGCACGATCGGCTTTGGCCAAGATTCAGGTCGAAATTGAAGATAAATCGATTATTCCTGAACTGCAGTCTCGTATTGCCAATAATCGCTCAAAAATATCCAGACAAACCACGCTATTGACACAGCTGGAGTTGATAATGGATACCATACCAGACGATGCCCGCACGGTCAAAAAATCGAACCTCAATGGTGAAATCACCCTATTGAAGCAAGAAATGACCGACATAGCCGATCGATTGATTATGGTAAATCAAACGCCTGATGGCATTGAAACAAAAGAGCTATTGACCCAATGGTTAAACCAGACCATTTCGAAAGAAGAATCGGAAGCGAAGCTAGCCGTCATGAATAATCGTAAGCGGGAATATGAGCTGATATATGATCAATTCGCTCCATTAGGATCAACATTGAAGAGGCTTGAAAGAGAAATTGACGTGGCGGAAAGAGAGTATCTAGAAAACCTGCACAGCTACAATCAAGCAAGACTTCATAAGTACAGCAGTATGATGTCGAGCAATTTGAAGGTAATAGATGCACCTTATTACCCACTAGAACCTCTCAAGTCCAAGAGAATGATGATTGTGATCCTATCCTTTGTGGTGGGCCTAGTCTTGCCTATTGGACTTTTGATCGGTCTTGAACTTCTGGATAGTAGTCTCAAAAAACCTGAAAGGGCTACAGATGAAACAGGCTTGAAAGTTGGTGGTCTTATGATCAAACAACTCTTAGTCACCAAAAATCATTCAATTGATTTTCAAATAGTTAATAAACAATCATTAAACTTATTAATACAGCAGATTAGAGCTAACACCAAAGGTATTTCAACGCCTAAAATCGTCAACGTTTTTAGCATGCAATACGGTGAGGGCAAGAGCTTCTTGATCGAACAGTTGAAGGCTCATTTTAAAGCATATCTTACCGAAGAGGACCTGGAAGAAGATCTAGAGTTCGAGTTTGAAGAAATTGGGGCAATACAGCATGAGTCTTACCAGGAGAAGAGATTAATAGCAGCTGATCTGCACCTTCTGGTGACTCGTGCTAACAGGAAATGGACGACTGCCGATCAACACTCACTAGAGGTATATCAGGAGTTAGCTGGAAAGGAGCCCCTGCTCTTCTTAAACGGAGTTTCATCGGATGTCATGGAAGAAGTCATCGGTTCGATTCCAAAAAGACGAAATCGCTTACGCTCTCTAGTGCATCATTGGATGACACAAGGCTTTAAAAGTGCTACGGTATGACTAGGCGCTACGGCAATAGCGACAAGGAAGTAATTGTTTGCCACTCCTTCCCTGCCTGGGATACGCCATATATTAAATCCACCATGGAGTTGATGACCAGGCTGAGTGCCACACACCGTGTAATCTTTGTTGACTACCACTACACTTGGAAAGACCTGTTTAAACATCCTCATGCACCTAAAAAGAGGCTTACGGGTATGAAGAACAGAATCCGTAAGGAAAAAACACCTTATGGTACAGTAGAAGTCGTTAGCCTTCCTCCGATACTTCCAATCAACTGGATTAGCAACTCCATGGTATTCAAGTGCTTTGCAAAGCTCAATGGTTGGTGGTTAGGACGTTTTATTAGAAAAATAAAAAGTCAATTAGACATCAACGATTTTACCCTTTTTAATGCCTTCAATCCTATTTATGGCCTTAATACACAGAGGGCCTGGAAAGCCAAAAAGACCATCTATTATTGCTATGATGAGATTTCAGGTACACAATGGGCAGGCAAGCATGGACCTAAATATGAAGCGTCTTTTGCTAAACAAGCCGATATGATTATCACCACTAGCAAGCAGTTGCAAAAAGAAAAGTCGAAGTACAATGCCAATTGTCATCTCGTGCCTAATGGTGTCAACCTGGACATCTTTCAGCACCCTAAAATCAGCACCCAAAAGACGAAAACGCTAGGTTACATTGGTGCGGTTGATGACAGGGTTGATTTTGATCTGATACATCAAATCACTCAGGCTATGCCTGATTATCAAATCGATATCTATGGGCCCATGAAGGTGGTTTTACCAAGACTCCTCATGGATAGAGTAAAATTCCATGGGGCCATTCCGCAGGAGGCGCTCCCAGCCAAAATCTGTGAAATGGATGCCTGCCTAATCCCTTTTGTGAAAAACGACCTAACAGCGGCCATCTACCCTCTTAAAGTCAATGAGTACCTGGCCATGGGTAAACCTGTGATTAGTACCAATTTTGCAGACCTTTCCGATTTTGAACGGAAAATAAGTATCTCAAAGAACCACGATGACTTTGTAAGTCTGATCAAAAAAGAAATCAGATACAATAATCGACTCAAAGTACAATCAAGGATTGACTTTGCTAAAGGCAATTCTTGGGATGAAAGGGCTAGAATGTTAGGACAGCTATTAAGCAATTAACACAAGCATACTCCCATTCAACTTCAAATCAATACAGCTTAACTAATCCAAGTGAACAGTAGGCCCGAATATCTAACCTTTATACTGTGAAACCCCAAGGACCCAACTTTACCCATTTGCAGCCGCAAGGTGCCGACCAGATCAATACTGGCTATGGTATGCTAGTCCTTCTTGGTACCCTTGGATTTGCTTTCCTCTTAATCAAAATACTAGGGCTCGCTGGTGGAATGATTTTATTGGCGCTTCCCATAGGTCTCTTGATTATGTCTGCCTTATGGAATCAGCCAAAATATGGCCTATGGGCCACGCTATTGATGGGTTTTCTCTCTTCGGGATTGACCCGCTATATTCCCGGGCCTTGGGGCTTATCTATTGATATATTGCTCGCCTTGTGCTGGTTGGTTGTGCTGATGAATAAGCAAATCCGGGTCAATTGGAAGGATGCCAAAAATGACTTGGTATGGATCTCTTGCATCTGGATGCTCTATCTATGTTTGGAAATGGCAAACCCGAGTGGTAATGGTCCGATTGCCTGGTTCTATGCCATGCGGGGCATTGGTTTTTATCAGTTCCTTACCGTTCCTCTGGTCTTCCTACTATTTCGAGAAGATCGTGATGTACAAAAGTTCCTGAACATCATCATTGGCCTATCATTACTGGGTACAATTTGGGGTTTCAAACAACAAATCTTCGGTGTAGATCCGGCTGAGTATTACTGGCTTTATGACCTGGATCATCACGAAGAACACATATTGCATGGGGTGCTTCGGGTATTCTCCTTTTACTCAGACGCAGGAGCCTTTGGTGCCTCTCAGGCCATGATGGCCCTCCTATGTGGGATTCTCTTTATGAGACCTTACCCTCTTACAAAAAGGATTAAGTACTTAGTCTTAGGCCTGATCTTCTTTCTGGGTTTTGCCATTTCAGGAACACGCGGTGCCTTAATGGTACCATTAGCAGGAGGCATTGCCTACCTCATTCTGATGAAAAATTTCAAGGTACTGGCGACTGGCTTAGCTGGAATTGCCATTGTCTTTTGTATTCTCAAGTATACCTTTCTCTTTCAGGGAGTTGAACAGGTCAGACGTATGCGCACAGCCCTTGATCCCAATAATAAGTCGATGAGCGTAAGGCTGGATAACCAAAAGGTTTTTGGTGAATATTTAGCCAACAAGCCTTTTGGTGGCGGTATTGGTACCGCAGGGTTTTGGGGCGCTCGATTCAATCCAGACTCATTGATGGCCAATACGGCTACAGACAGTTGGTATGTCAAGATCTGGGCAGAAACCGGTGTTGTTGGTCTACTGCTTCACCTGATGATTATTGGCTACATATTAGGCAAAACAGGTCATGCGATCATGACCATGCCATCATCACAACGCAAGTCAATTGCTATGGCCTTTTATGCTTCATTTGTCGGGGTTGTCTTCGCCAGTTATGGTAACCAAGTCCTTGGCCAAATTCCAACAGGTCCCGTTATGAATATGATGATCCCCTTCCTCTTTATCCTCACAAGAAAAACGCAATCTTAATACCCACATCTCAATACTCATTACGTAATAAGTACCACCTCTTACCCATCGCCCAAAGGCCTCCATTCATCTCCATTTCACTACCAGTCAACGCATATTCTTAATAGCCAAAACGGTCACAATTAGCTTTATATAAACAAAAAAGAATAAGCATGACCGGATTTATCTACATACTCTCTTACGGCCTCTTGAGCTTTCTTATGCTAGCAGGCTTATATCAATTGACATTTGCCATCGCTTCCAGGTTTAAAGCAATGTGTATCTGTGAATTTGATGGTCAAGCCAGAAGGCTTTTGGTCCTAGTACCGGCATATCAAGAAGATGCAGTAATCATCAATAGTACCAAAATCAACATGAGCCTGAAATACCAATACCCCTCAGCTAAGTTCGACTATGTAGTGATCAGTGATGGTCTCCAAGGAGATACAAACCAAGCGCTGACTCAGCTGGGTGCCAAAGTCCTAGAAGTAAACTTTGAAAAGAGTACAAAAGTAAAGGCATTGCAAACGGCCATGCGAAAGTATGACGGTGACTACGATGGTGTGGTGATCTTAGATGCAGACAATACGGTTGACACCAACTTTCTATATAAAGCGAGTCACTACTTGAGCTGCGGACACAAAGCCATTCAAGGACTTAGAAAGGCTGCTAATACACAAACCAGTATTGCATTGATGGATGGTTTATCTGAAGCAGCAAACACAGCTATGCTATGTGCTGGCGCCAACCGTCTGGGGCTTTCCTCCAAACTTTCCGGCTCATCCATGGTCTTTGATTATCTGCTATTCAAGTCCCTGGTATTCGACTTAAAAGCCATTGGAGGTTTTGATAAGGAATTAGAGTTAGCCATTACAAAGAGGAAGACTTTCATCAAGTATGCGCATGACTTAGTCGCCTACGATGAAAAGGTGTCTGACAACCAATCATTTGCCAGACAAAGAGGTAGATGGTTACAGGCACAGTATAGCTTTCTATTTAAATCCATCTACCCAGGAGTAAAATCATTGATGACTGGGAACAGAGATCATTTTCATAAAGCCATCCAGCTCGCACTACCCCCCAGGGTTTTGAGCCCCTTTGTTTTAGTCATAGGACTTGTTGGCGCTATGATTGCCGGATCAACAGAACTCACTATTCTTAGTTCAATTGGTCTTCTGTCAACAGCAGGCGCCTACCTATTGGTATTGCCATCAATGATGAAAAGTGCATGGATCATTACACGCACCATTCCATCACTGGTATTCTCAACATTTAGGGCTTTGACACTAATGAAAGCTTCCAAAAGAACTTTTCTACATACATCTCACGGTTTATCAAAAGCTCATGTTTGAAGGAATGCCCTGGCCAATAGCACTCCCGGTAGCCATAATGGCGATGGTCTATGGAATCATGATTTCCAAGCGGGAACTAAAAGAAAAAAGAAAAGCAAAAGAACAAAGCCATGAAGAATAAACTCAACATACTCCTAATTTGTAAGACCATGCCATGGCAGTTCAAAGGCGGTATTCAAACACATACCTGGGAACTGGCCAAAGCGCTCAAGAAAGCTGATCATAAAGTCTCTATTGTAGTTGGTGGACCCTTTAGAAGTAACAAAGTCAAAGCCCTGCGAGAAGGCGTTGAAATCATTAGTCTGCCCTATTTTCCAGGGAGATACATGAAGCCGATCAGTTTTGCCGCAGAGGAAATTGCCTTCAACCTAACAGTGAGAAAATGGGTCAAAAACCATCACCACAACTTTGATATTATTCATGCGCAAGGCAGAAGTGGCTACCTTCTTTTTGGACTTAGGGGTATTCGTCAAAAGCTAGTCAGTACGGTTCATGGACTTGTAGAACTGGAAAACAGTCATATCAAATGGTATGACTTGAATAGGAAGGTTCACAGATTCTTGGCTAAAAAATTCGAGTCAAAACTGTTAAAAGAGTCAAAGGTTAGTATTTCTGTTAGCGAGACCCTCAAAGGACAGATGAAGGTTGCCAGAGCTTTTGAGAATAAGGTACATGTGATTCCTAATGGGGTCAACACTGATTTTAGAAAGATAGCAACTCAACCATCGGGACATTCACGATTTCTTTTTGTTGGGAGACTGCATCCTGTAAAGGGAATAACCGCGATTGTTGAGCATATGAGGTTCACAAACAAGAATATTTTCCTTGATATCATTGGTAATGGTAGTGAAAAAGAAAAGATCGAAGTCGCTATAAAGAAGCATGGTCTGGAAGGCAGGGTTCGTTTGCTCGGAGAACACAGTAATGACAAGGTGCATGAAGTCCTTCCTTATTATCAGGCGTTAATCCTCCCAAGCCAATATGAAACACAAGGTATAGTACTATTAGAAGCCAATGCTCATGCCATTCCTGTGATTGCTTCGGATTTGCCAGCTATAAGAGAAACGATAGAAAATCAGCACAATGGGCTTTTGTGCAACCCTGACAGGCCTCTAGAGTTCATCGAGGCCATGGAATATTTATCCAAAAAACCAGCTGTCGGCCATAAAATGGGAGTAAAAGGAATGCTCAGAGTGCAGAATTCATACAGATGGTCAAGCATTGCTGAACGCACCATTGAAACCTACTATAAAATAGCTCAGTAATGGTTATTAAACTCTTCAAAAGTCAATTTGCCACGAATACGGTATGGTCCTTCGGAGGTCAAATGGCTTTCTTTATGGCTAATTTCATGCTGTTTCTTTTATTGGTCAACAGGTTTTCAACAGCTGAATTTGGACATTGGGCACTGTACATCACTGTCATCTCAATCATAGACTCGGTCAGACAAGGCTTGGTACAAAATGGTTTGACTAGACTTATCATTCATCAACCTCATGATGCTAAAGCAATAAGCACAGCAGGCTTTATGATTAACTACGCTTTCATAGGTCTTGCTGGGGTCTTTCTTCTCGTACTCCCACATTATTTGATTGGAGACTTAGAATTGATCAAGTTACTTCAGCACGGACTGAAAACGTTGACTGTTTTAGGAACAATCCAACTCATTGCCACCTATTGTCAAGCCAAAGGTGATTTTAAAACCTACTTCACAGTTAATACCATCTACCTGATTTCCTTTACCTGCCTACTTCTAATTACACGATCTCAAATAGAGGGGCTCACATTAATCCAAGTAATCAATTGTCAATTGTACGCTTTGATATGCCCAGTTCTTTATTACCTGATTAAAGTTCGGCCTCATTGGCAAATACCCAAGAAGACCAATATACTGAGCCTTTTGAGCTTCGGGAAGTATGTAAGCGCGACAAACCTTTTGTCTATGGTATTCCATAAATCAGATGTGCTGATGATTGCCTTTTTTATGGATCCAATTGCAGTGGCCATATTCCATTTTGCTACCAAAATCATGAACTACGCTGAGCTGCCACTTCATGCTTTGTCCCAGGTTATTTACCCCAGGATATCAGCTAGTCATCGGAGCACAAATGCTGATGATCTAAATATGGAGTATGGCAACTCAGTATTGAGGTTATTAGTCTTTATAATACCCATATGCCTTATGCTCATAATATTCAATAAAGAGATTATATCTGCCTTATCTTCAGTAGATTACCTTCAATCATCACAAACTAGTAATTATACTCAGTATTGGAATGATTTTCAAGCCTGTTGGTAGAGTACTGGGACTAACACTAGATGCCATTGGTAAGCCAGAAATCAACTTTCGAATGCTATTGATCAGTGTTGGATTCAACATAGTGATGAACGCTTTACTTATTCCCCCATATGGGCTATCAGGAGCGGCTATAGCCACTAGCTCGAGTATCCTTATTACCATTCTTATAGGGCAAGTCGGACTGATGAAGCATAGTGTCATTCGACCCATTCGTGATATCAGGAATTCATCCAAACCCATTTTTAAAACCCTAAAGA
>CBDDKG010000016.1:0-20733 GCA_965230105.1 Roseivirga sp.
GGGATTCTTCGAGGTAGAGATCAGTCGTAAAAGTGAGGCTTATGGTACTATCTCTCATGTTTTTAGCACCTACGAATCGCGAAAGACCCTTGCAGACGAAAAACCATTTGCCAGAGGTATTAACAGTATTCAATTGCTAAACGGTGGCGATCGTTGGTGGATTGTTAGCGTATTCTGGATGGGAGAGACCCCTGAATACAAACTGCCCAAAAAGTATCTAAAAAAGAAAAAAGGCTAGGAGCTTAACACCTCAATTCATCCTGTTTTTAAAAGCATCCATTAGGTCCGATTTGAAGGAAGGCCCTATAGGCAAAGTATGTTCTTTTAATTCTATTGTTCCTTTTGAAATGCTGAAGATGGCCTCAATCCTGACCAAGTAGGATCGGTGAGATTGGACGAAGCCCTGCTCGGCCAATAAGCCCTTCCACCTTCTAAGACTATCAAGCACAAGGATTTCACGATTCTTAGTGACCACCCTTACGTAGTCAATCTCGGCCTTTAGATATAGAATTTCTGATGACTTTACCTTGTAAGTAGTCTTGTCTGCATATATCAGGTGTACTCTGTCCGTAATAGGCTTTTTTTCTTGAACCTTGAACATTTCCTTTTCCACTTGCTTTTTTTCATCTGATATGCGCTTTAATTCCTGTTTTTGCATTAGGATTCCTTTAACTAGGTAGAGTACCAGAAAGAACAGAATAAAGGCAGAATTCTTAATTACGTCTGAAAGGAATGCAGCCCATGAGAATGGTTGAAAACTGGAGCCATGAAAGAGGCTGTCGGTATACTCATAGGTCAAGATTGTTCCGACAAAAGTGATTATGAGTATAGGAAGCCATTTCAACCTTTTATGAGGGGCTAAAGGGAGCCACCAAGCATAAAATGCGTATGAGGGGATGATGATAAATAAGATAGAATTAAGCTCATGCATGAGAGTTTCCGGGTAACCACCCTCACGCTCAATAAATTTAATGTAGGGGAACAATAACACCGCTCCCCATAACAAGACATGCAGAATATACTCTCTCTTAAGTGGACTCGCACCTTTTGAAATCATAAGCCCAATCAAGTTATATGTTTTAATGATGGGTCAATACAAAATCTTTATAAGCTGCTTTGGCCAATATGGTCTCATCTCCATTCGTACCACTGATTCTAAACATGATGTGCCCTCCAACTAATGGTTCATGGTCCTTTGTTTCGAATATGACCCTATTGTCTAAGGTAAACTTGACTGAATTTTCACCTTTGACTATTTCTACATTATACCATCGTTGCGTCTCCATTACATTTTCAGGTTGATCTAGCCGGAACCCTTTTTCATACGGACCAATATTTTTGAAAAAGAAAGGCTTAATACCATGAGATCGATTATTAAAGGTCAGATTATAATGCTCTAAAGTTGTTCTCCAGGTCCATACTTCTCTTGGTGTAAGATCATTTGAAGATGGTACGGTCAGGCCCATGGATTCTCCCGCATCAGACGCTGAGAACAGTACAATCTGTACAGCAGACTCCGACATCGCTTTTACCTTGTAACTGATGGTGATTTCACCCATATATGCCTTAGGACTGATAAGGAAAAGTCCATCTGACCCTTCAGTTTCTTCAAGAATTAACTCCTCACTTTGAATGCTTACTTTACCGATACCATAGGTTTGCCAACTTGTTAAATCTCTTACATTGAGGGTATCACGAATAGGTGATTGATTTTGAGCTTGACCAAGCTGCAAAAATACCAATAGAATAATACTGAATATTAGCTTCATCTCTTTTTTCTAAAAGATGATAGCATTGCCGGCATTAGGCAAAAAAAATCTGTGAACCCTTCCGTTTTTTCTGTGAAATTTGTCAGGACAGGGTTATTGGTGTTTTTTACTTATAAATATCATTAATAACTCCTGCAAGTCTGACACCTGCCTGAAGCACTCGTTGCTTCACAAGATCAAAATTGTCATAGGAGTAACGATAGCTCAGTCTTCCATTCTCAGGAACAGCGTAAACCTGGTCTCGATAAGACATAGATTCCATAGCCCAGTCTCTTACTGTAGCTGATTGCCACTCTTTTATTTGAGCCTTTGAGGCATGGTTTACCCAATTCGCAAACTCAGTATAACTAAACTGTTTTCCATCAATCATACGACTGTCCCAGACACTGTGTAGGTTCGTGTTGGTTCCGAACCATTGCACTTTTACATCATTTCCACCGCGGTCTTCGCCATTACCTACATGTAAAGGCTGGTGAATATCACCCACCAAGTGGACTAAGAACTTGAGGTTTTCAGCTTCTTCCTCGGCATTGAGATTTCCCGACTTCAATTTGTTGATGATTCTTTCAATGGCCCAAATGACATCACCACCTGATTGTTTGGGTGCTGTTTCGTAGGTCATGCCATCAGGGATGGTACAATAGTGCCAGGTATTGGCATACCTATAGTCATTATCAGATCTGATTTCATCCATCCAAGTACTGACTTCCGCTAGTGTTTCGGTACCTAGTACACGTTTTACATTTTTGGTGGCCTTCTTAGAAAGCATACCATCAGCAATATGTCCTATGGTTCTATGACCTATTTGCCCCCAATAAACAGGAGCAGAAGCAGTCAGTGAAATCACGGTTAATAAAACGATCGGTAGCAATAGTCTTTTCATTGTAGAAGTCTTTGACTGCAAGCTTACGAAAAAGTCCGCTATCCTAAATTACCATTGGTTTAAATATTGGTGAACTTCCTGGACAACGTCACTCTGAGTGTTTTGAGGTACGAAAAACCGAAAGAGTCTGTACTTCTTATTCTTTCACCATTTTAGTACTTCTGGAGTCAGGTCTAACCAATGAGGGCTATGTTTCGTTATCAGTTTCTGTTTATTCAGCCGAGTTTTTCCTTTGATTTTCTTCTCTCTGCCTATGGCTTCATCGATGGTAGAAAAATGCTCGATATAGACTAACAATGTGAGGTTGTACCTAGCCGAGAAGCTTCGCGGAAAGTCCTTGTTCAAATGCTGTCTGATCCTGGAAGGTAGGTCTGAGGTTACTCCGGTATAAAGCGTTGTTTTATTCTTATTAGTTAGAATATAGACAGAACCGCCTTTTTCCATTACCTCAGTCTATTGTATAGTCAATTAAAACGATTTGAGGAATTAGTGCAATAGAATGAGAGATTCTTTCGGTCGTTCCTCCCTCAGAATGACGTATTGGAATACCAGTTGTAAAAAGAGTCTTATCAATCTGGTGTTGAATCACTATTTTGGATATCAAATCATTGACCATGAAAAGATACATACTATCCATAGCCATTCTGTTTGCTTTTGTAACTTCTGTCTTAGGCCAAAAAACGGCTTTTACAGTAGAAGATGCCATCAATGTCAGATCACTTGGCAGTCAAACCCTTAGCAATGATGGACAATACCTTGCGGGTATCATTGCAGATGGCCGTGCCCGATTTGGTACCGATCATTTCCGTTTTAGAGATCCGAGTTATCTCAATTTGAGAGCAGGCAGACTGGTCATTATTAATACCGAAACAGGTGCTGAGACTAATGTATTTGATCAAGACAATCGTGTGACAACACTGAGATGGGATGACAAAGGAGAGAAACTGATCTTCTTAGAGCAAAAGGATGATAAGCTAGTGCTGGCCTACTATGATATGAAATCGGAGAAGGTCCGGTATGTAAAAGTTAAGGATGATAGAATCATCAGTACAAATATTGGAATTGATGTAAGTGCCGATGGCAATTCTGTGGTGCTCGCTATGCGAAAGAAGGGGTGGATGGAAAAGGCCATGACAGAATATAAGGAGGCCACCGAAGGACCGATCGTTGTCTATGACGGTAATGATAATTTTTTGAAGTGGGACAAAATAGGGCTGACTGGTAGTCTTGCGGAAGTAGTAAAGGTAGATTTAAAGTCAGGGAAGGTGCAAGATCTTTTGCCTGAATCAAGCTATTCTGGTGTTAGTCTTTCGGATGATGGCCAATACCTTCGTTACAATGAAACTTTTAGAATGAAGACCTCTTACAAGCGGAATGACGGGGTTGAATATCAAGCTTCAATTGTTAAACTAGATGCGTTGGATGAGCCAAAGCATATTTACCCAAGAAATAAGAGGCGCAGAGGTTATAGTTGGGACAGATCCAACGCGCACTTTGCGTGGGTTGACTCGGGTAATGTGTACGTGAGTAGCGTCAACACTTTTGGTGAAGAGGAACCTTTGAATCTTACCAAGGGTAAAGCTTTTGAGGATGAAGAAGAGGAGAAGGCGGTGAAATTTTCCATAAATCGCTGGCATGCTAATGGCGAGAAGATGCTCTTGACTTCGAAAGGAGGTTGGTGGACCGTTAACACTGATGGTTCTGATCTCAAACAGGTTTATGAGTTTCCGGAAGACGAAGAAGAAAAGAAAGAATTGCCGAATAGAAATGTGGTAAAGTGGTCTGAGGATGGTCAGTATCTCTATGTTTCATACTCAGAGAAGGAAGAATGGAAAAGAGGTGTCCAGCGATATAATATCAATTCAGAAAAGTTTGAAGACCTGATGACCAACAGTAATTTATACTCAGGCTGGAGATTTGCCAGTTCAGGTGACAGAGTGGTTTACAGTAAATCGGATGGCGACAGGCCGAATGAAGTTTATGCAAATACACTAAGCTTCAATTCAGAGAATCAACTCACTGATCTCAATCCATGGGTGTCTAATAAAAAGTGGACTAATACCGAGTTAATCAGTTACCGTGATGCTGATGGAAAGGAACTCAAAGGAATCTTATACTATCCGGTTGATTATGAGCCAGGTAAGCAATACCCATTAGTGCTGGAGGTTTATGAGACCTTCTTCAATAATGGGTATCGTTCGTCAATGAACTTGGTTGCCAACCAAGGCTATTTTGGTCTAAGACCTTCGGTTGATTTGGAGCAGGGTTATCCCGGTGAAGGTTGGTTAAAAGGGGTTACCTCGGCCATCAATATGTTGGTGGATAAAGGCATGGTAGATAATGATAAAGTGGGTATCCACGGCACCAGCTATGGTGGCTATGCAACTTCATTAATCATTACACAAACCGATCGTTTTGCAGCCGCTATTAATATATCCGGAAAGGTGAACATTATCAGCTTCCTGGGTGATAGTCCAAAGATTGGTACGCGAAATTATGCCGCAGCTGAAGTAGGGCAGGATAGGATAGGCGCTTCTTTCTGGGAGGCACCAATCAAATATTTTAATACCTCAGCTGTTTTCTTTGCCGATAGAGTAAAGACACCTCACTTACTGCTCAGTGGTGAAGGAGATTGGAATGTGCCTGGCACCAATTCAAGAGAAATGTACTATGCCTTAAGACGACTTGGGAAGGATGTGCAATGGGTGAATTATATGCGTGGTGGACATGGTGCGGGCTGGGCCAGTGTAGAAAGTGACTACTACGACCAGTGGCAGCGTATGTTTGACTTCTATGACAAATACTTCTTCCCTAAAAAGAAGGAAGAAATGGCTGAGGAAGTAGAGACGGATCAGGGAAATTAAAGAATAGGTTCGTGCACTACGTAGTTAGTCATCTCAACAGAGGAGAGATCTAAGTGGATGGAGTTATAGATTTCTCCCTACGCTCGAAATGACTTTCTAATTTGATGATTAGTCATAAACTGATCATTCATGGCAATCCTCATTAGTAAGTCATCTCGATCCCGATTCATAGGGAGAGAGATCTAATTGCTTATTCTAGTCAGATAAGATGAAAATTCTTTCGATCATTCCTCCATCCAAGTAATGACAGGGGTTCGTCATGCTGAACCTGCCTGAGGCAGACAGGCTCGTTTCAACATCTGAATTATATAGTCTCTTAACTTAGAGCTAAAGAGCTTTTGCTTTAAGGCGATCACTAACTACTTGTCTTACTTCGAGAATCATAAATGAGGTGATAAGTGACATAAAGTAGCTTGTTTTTAGTCTAGGAATCATAGAGCCCTTTATTAGCTCAAGTGTAACAACCATACCTAAAATCGCAATTGATAGAATTATGAGTTTCTTAACAAGGAGGATAACTTCAGTTTGATCAAGAGCTCGATGCGTAAGGTAGGAGATTAGAAGAGTGGGTAGTGAAAAGACTATGGAGAATGACACAATTACAAAATACATCTCAACTAGGTCTGAAAACTTGTCGTTATGCCCTATGATCAGTTGGTATAATACATCTATAAACGGAGCAATCATTAATGCAATGATCCAGAAAGAGAATAAATATCTATTGGTCATTAATAGAGCTGGTTTGATCCACAGACCCTGAAACAAGTTCAGGGTGACGTACAAGGGACTTATAGTTAAGCAAGCCCAATATGCTAATCAAAGGTATGACAGCAATATCAAAGTGTTGAATCCCTATAAGCCAAATGATTACAGTCAGTGCAAGGCTACCAGAAAGGAGGTATGTCAGTAATTTACTAGACTTGTTTCTGACTATCATTGGGATGTAAAGCAGATATAGGGGATTACACCATAGTATATCGAGGTTATTCCTTATTTCTGGGTGGCCGGAAAAGATCCATAAGAGACCGAGTAAAACACCAACAATCCCTACAATCAGGCAAATGATCACCTTAACTGGTTTGGGGCTCCAGAATAACAAAATGAAGAAGAGCACAGAAAAAACTCTCAAAGGGGAGAAGGTTTTTTGATAACTCGTGCCCAAGTCTTCTGGTAGAGCATTGAGATTGTTTTCGGCTATGACCATCCCGCTGTTGTGGAGTAAAGCTTTATCGACTTCTTCCTCAAATGAAATGGGTAGAAAGGCACTTTGAAAACGATTGGAGTTGCTGTCCATCGTCTTGCCCAAAAGCATATTGACGCCTAACCTTAACCATGGAGTCCTATTCAGGTAGGGTTGTAAAAGTGCTCGATTGGAAGACTCAAGTGTATCTTTTGAGAAGACTACCTCGATTTCAGAGAGTAAGTCTCTTAACTCTGTAGAGCAGTTTCTGTTAAGAAAAGAGTAATAATAG
Source organism: Roseivirga sp. (assembly GCA_965230105.1). Taxonomy (GTDB): domain Bacteria; phylum Bacteroidota; class Bacteroidia; order Cytophagales; family Cyclobacteriaceae; genus Roseivirga. Next base: position 6,989 of record CBDDKG010000016.1, read on the forward strand.
AACCTATTTTCTGGCAAGTAGAGATAGTTGAGCCGCCTTACTATGGCGATTTCCTCTTCTTCAGTAAGGTTTAGCACTTGCTCTGATACCAGTCGGTTTTCTGAAGTATAGATTTGAATGAAACGAGGTGTTTGTTGGATGCCCAAGGAATACTGAAGTTTTCCTTTTAAGAACTTATAGGCAAAGTTGGGTGTGTCAAAATCAAATATGCCGAAATTATATACCTGATCGGTGTTGTTTTGTCTGTCTATCACTCGTATTGAGGAGTGCCCAAAGACGGAGTATACTTCAGTGCCTGGAGAACAGGTTAAAACGCTAATCGTAAACCTGTCTTTCGAGAGGGATACACTATCCTGGGACATAGCCAGCTGACCCATAATGAGGAATAGAAAAAGTAAAAGAGTCTTTGTTTTCAAGGTTCTGGGCTGCTTTCCGGTTCGAAAATAAACAATCGTTCCTTGCTCGGAAAGTCGAAGAGATAACTTATCGTTAATAAGTCATGTCATGGTGAACCAGCCTCAGGCAGGTGACGCGTGACGGACAAACTATTTCAAATCAGACCACCAGTCTTTTGTGGGCTCCTCACCGAAAACTACAAGCTGGCCGATTTCTGGGGTAGAGATTTTCTGATCATTGACTTCTGCAGCCTTGGTAAACCTTTCGATAGGGTCTTTCCAGGTATGTAAAGCCAATGGGAAACCTCCCCAGTGAACAGGTATGGAAATGGATACTTGAGCATCTATAGAAGACTGCACTGTCTCTTCGGGAAACATATGAATCGGATGCCATAGTTTATTGTACTGACCACATTCCATAAACCCCCAATCGAATGGACCAAGTCTTTTACCAACTTCCTTGAAGTGCTTGTCATAACCGCTATCGCCACTCCAATAAATGCTATGGTCAGAGGTCTTAAATACCCAGCCTCCCCATAAGCATTTCGCCCGATCACCCAGACCTCTTCCGGAGAAGTGTCTGCTTGGTGTAAAAGTGATGTTTATGTCTGCAAAGGTTTTCATGTCCCACCAGTCGAATTCTAAAATGGTCTCTGAAGGAACACCCCATGCTTCCAAGTGTCTGGAAACACCCAGAGCCACATACCATGTATCTACTTTGGTCTTAAGCTTTTTGATGCTGGCATAATCCAGGTGATCATAGTGGTCATGCGTCATCAGAACCATATCTATAGGAGGTAAATGATCAATGATGTCTAATGTGTTTTCGCTGAAGCGTTTTACAGCCATGGGAGAGATTGGTGCTGCATTAGGGCCTAGCATTGGGTCGATTAGCAGGTTCTTACCATTTAATTGAAGTAGCAAAACAGAATGACCATACCAGACAAACTTAGGTTTGGTGGTACCTGTTTGAAAGGCTTCTTGATCAAAAGAAATAATAGGGATAGGTTGTTCTGGACTTCTGAGTTTTCTGCCTGTGAACTGTTGCCTGAAGAGACCAGGTAATGTTTTGAGGTTAATATCCATCAGGGTTTCCGACTGATTCTCAAATATCTTCCCATTCCATTGCGGTGACTTTGAGTATCTCTCAATGAGTTCTTTATTGACTTTGGCTCCAAATTGAGGGTGGAAGTTGAGAAAGAACCAACCGATGATGATGAAGCCGATGATGATGTATAAGGCAATAAGCATATGACTTGAAAATAGGGATTAGATTTCTCACTTCGCTCGAAATGACGTGCTAACTTAACTCACGCCTAAACCGGTGTATTAAGAGTTAAGTCATCTCGACAAAGGAGAGATCTAATAAAGCTTGTTCAGATTTCTCTCGATGGTCGAAATGACTTTCTAATTACGATTGGTATGACAAAGCCTAAACCTAATTTCTGATAACCAATTAGTTCTCTCCGCCTGTTTTCTCGATCTCGATGGTTCTATTCTTACGTTCAAGTGCTTTGTTGAATTTTTGAATGTCCTCATTTATAAGTCGATCAAATTCTTTGATGGCATTTTCAAGCCTCATCTCTAATTCATATTGAACGTCTTCTTGTTGATCAGTGGGTTTGAAGTCAATGCCACTGCTATTAATATCACTGGCCAAAGCACTCAAGCGGCCATACAATTTAATTGGAGAACGGAATGCATCCTCACGCGCTCCCGTCAAGTGAATATCATAAAGCATACTTGCTACATTTTCTGCAGCCGCTTTTAGGCGAACGGCTTCGCGCTGCGTCCTTCTGTCTTTGACTTCTGCAATAATATCTTCTAACTCTTTACGGAGTACTTCAATAGCATTGATGTTGACAACGGCAAGGTTCATGGCATTTCTCAGTTCAAGAGAGAAGGCCACCTGAGCTTCAATATCAGCTTGAGATCCTTCGGCCTTGGGGTCTTTCAATACGTTAAGTGGCTTGCTCGTTGATTCAATTACATTACCCTCTTTGTCTTTGATTACCAAATGCGCCTCATAAGTACCTGGTGCCACTCTAGGACCTAACTGACCTGCATTAAGGTCGAGGTCCCATTGTACCAACGGTCTCCAGCCTTCGCCATTCAGTTGTACCCATGGTCTCCCAGGAGGCTGAACTCTGAGTTTAGGCCTGTAGGTAGATTCGTATCGTAGGTTCCAGATCGCCCGGTTTACGCCTTTGTTAGCTCTTGTGTTCACCGTGCGAATCAAGTCACCATTCTTATCCTTGATTTCAATACTGACGTTTCCCTCGACCTTTTCAGGTAAGAAGAAGTTAATGATCGCTCCATTAGGAGGGTTCTGACCAGAGTTATAACTGGGACCATCAGTTTTAATGCTCTCACGATTATTGAACCTGTAAGTATCCCTTATGTCTACGATTTGAGCCTTTCCGTTGAGTTGATCAGCATTTCTAATGGCATTCATGTCATCAAGGATATAATAACCACGGCCGTATGTGCCAACAACCAAATCGTCAAATCGCTCTTGTATTTCAAGCCAGTAGACTGGAGCAGGAGGTAAGTTCAGTCTGAGTCTAGCCCAGCTTTGACCGTCATTATGACTTACATAAATGCCTTTATCAATTCCAGCATATAGCAGGCCTTTTCTTTTAGGATCTTCCTTCACTACATGAACAAAACTGGATTCTGATTTTGGAATACCATCAGAAATTTTCTTCCAGCTTTTTCCGTAATCTGTGGTTTTATAGATGTAAGGATCGAAGTCACCCATTTGGTGAAGGTCAACTGAGATATATGCTGTTCCTGCATCTCTCGTGGAAGGGTGAATGTTAGCAATGGTGCCCCATTTTGGTAGGTCTGGAATATTGGCCGTGACATTCTCCCAATTTTCCCCACCATATCGTCCAAGTTGTACCTGACCGTCATTAGTCCCTACCCAGATAAGCCCATCTTCTAAAGGTGATTCTTCTATGGCAAAAAGGGTAGAGCCATCAAAGGTCATTAGGTTGTCAATGGCTACTCCGCCAGAACTTTGCTGATGACTCTTATCATTCAGGGTAAGGTCTGGGCTAATGATTTGCCAGCTTTGTCCTCCATCATCAGATTGATGCACAAATTGACTTCCTGCATAAACACGATGCTTGGTATGTGTGGAAAAACTTAAAGGGAAGTTCCAGTGCCAGCGATACTTCATGTCAGCAGGGGCCCAGCCATATCCAGCTTCAGGCCATACCCGTACATCTCTTGTATGACCCGTTCTGAGGTCATGTCTGTCAAGCCCACCATCATAACAACCAGACCAAACAATGTTGTTATCATTAGGATCCGGTTTAGCAAAGCCACTTTCGCAGCCTCCTACACCTTTCCATAATCCCAGTGGGATATATCCTTGCAAAGAATTACTTGGCCCCATGTAAGACCACCCATCTTGCCTGTTTCCGAATACGTTATAAGGAATTTGATCATCAACAGACACATGGTACATCTGAGCGATCGGCAATACTACGCGTTGAAATGATTTACCATGGTTGAAGGTGATTGAGGCACCGCCATCATGGGCTACCATATAATGATCGGGGTTTTTTGGGTTGATCCAAATATCGTGGTTGTCACCACCACCTCGTGGTGGTCTTCGGTTACGCGTTTTCCCTCCATCTAAGGAGTGTGTGAAGCGAACCGTCATGGAATAAATTTCGTTAGGGTCACCAGTATTAACCCTCAAACGGGTATAGTAAGGCGCTCTTTCATTCCAATCATGTTCCTGACTCATGAGGGTCCAGCTTAGACCTTTGTCTTCTGAACGCCATACTTCCGAGCTTTCGGCTTCAAAAAGTGCATAAATGATATTTGGATCACTATGGGCAACAGCAACAGAAGTTTTTCCTACAGGTCTCTCAGCTCCGAATTCTAGACCATATTTATTTAGAGGTTCCCAATTATCACCTCCGTCAATGGATTTGTATATGCCACTGCCGGCACCTCCCGAGTTTAAGCCCCAAGTATTGATATTGACCGACCACATGGCTGCATAAATAATGTCAGGATTTTCTGGGTCAATGGCCATATCTGATACCCCTGTACCTTCATCAATGAAAAGTACTTGCTCCCAAGTGTCTCCACCATCTTTGGTGCGATAAACCCCGCGTTCTTGCTGTGGTCCATAAGTATGACCTAAGGCTCCAGCAAATACTACTTTGGGATTGTTAGGGTGAACGATCACTCTGCCGATACGACCGGTCTTTTCCAAGCCTTTATGCTCCCAGGTCTTTCCTGCATCTGGTGAGAAGTAAATGCCATTTCCCATGGCATGTGCTGGGCGAATCACAAAGGTTTCTCCAGTACCTACCCAAACCTGCTTGGGGTCTGAAGGTGCCAATTCCACAGCGGCCACTGAAGAAATGTCTTGCTTGTCGAAGATCGGTCGCCAGTTGATGCCCATGTCTTCGGTTTTCCAAAGGCCACCTGAAGCAGCACCAATATAGGCTACCTGTGGATTGTCAGGTTCTGCAATCACGGCTATGGTACGATTACCTTCTGGTCCGATAAACCGAAAGCGATGACCATTTAGATTGTCATCTAAGCTCTCTTGTGCCGAAAGTGTGAAAACTGTAAGAAATAGAGATAGAAGGATGGTGATTCTCTTTTGAAGCATAGCTGTAATTATAGTTCCGCTTTAATTTAATCAATCTGATACATTGATAAGGCTAATGTTTTGAAGGACAGTAAAATTGTGATGTGATTGGTTGGTTTGGGTATTGGGTATTGGGTATTGGGCATTGGGTAATGAGTATTGAGGTAGATTTGATTAATTTGTTTTAACTTTTTGAATCATGAGACTACTGGTTACATTTTTTGCGCTAGTGATAGCGACTTCACTATCTGCACAGGACCCAATGCAGGGCCGTTATACTTTTGTTTTCCTAAATACCAATGAGGATAGACCAGAACTACCTAAAGAGCAAGTTGATAGTCTGCAAGCCGGTCATATGGCCAATATAGGTCGATTGGTAGATGAACGAAAAATGATTGCTGCAGGACCGTTTTATGGTGGTGGAGGGATCTTTCTCTTCGATACAAACCTTCAGGAAACGCAAGCAGTGTTGGATACTGACCCAGCGATCGCGGCAGGAAGGTTTAAACTAGAAGTTTTACCATTTAATATGGACATAGGGAAGATGTGTCCTTTGTGGGATGTGCCAGAGGAAACCATTGAAATGACCACCTATTTCATTATACGCTATACAAATAAGTTTGACAGTGATGGTGCATATGCTGCAAAGACAAACAGGTTTACATTAAGTCATCTTAAGAAAGCCCAGAGGCAGTTTAAAGACATTGAAATTTTGAGTGATATGGCCTTCGATGGAAACAAAGGACAAGTCGTGATATTCAAGGGTACTGAATCAAGCATGAAGGAATACGAGTCTTACTTTAAGAAGCACAAGTTGGTAAAAGACGGTATTATGGACTTTTACCTAAAGCAGCTCTATTTTCCCAAGGGAGTGTTTTGTGAGAAGGGATTTTAGGAGTTAGAAGTCGGGAGTGTAAAATGAGAAGTAAGGTTGATGGGCTTTGTTACAAGGCTTAAAACTCAAAATTTATAATTCAACATTAATCATTCATTACCACCACATTTTTTCCGGCCACTTTACGATCCATCAGGTCGCGAATAGCTTGTGCTCCTTGTGCTAGTGGGTATTGTTTGTAAATATTCTGTTTAAGCTGTCCCGATTTGACCCATCCAAGAATCTGTTGAAAATTTTCAAAACTCTCTTTTGGTTGTTTTTGGGCAAAGGCTCCCCAGAAAACACCCACAATAGAAGCTCCTTTTAATAAGGGTAGGTTAAGACGGATAGATGCCGGTACACCTGCTGCAAAACCAACAACTAAGTAGCGACCTTCCCATGCAAGTGCTCTCACAGCGGGTTCTGAATATTGATCACCAACCGGATCATAAATGACATCAGCGCCTTTTTCATCGGTGAGTTCTTTGATACGTGTCTTTAGGTCTTCTTTCGAGTAGTTGATGGTTTCATCTGCTCCAGAGGCCTTGCATAGTGTAAGTTTTTCATCTGAGCTTGCCGCAGCTATCACACGAGCACCCATAAGTTTTCCGATTTGCACTGCTGCAAGGCCCACGCCTCCGGCCGCACCGAGTACGACCAATGTTTCACCAGGTTGAATATTCGCCCTTTGTTTCAAGGCATGGAGTGAAGTGCCACAGGTATACATGGTAATTGCGCCAGTGACAAAATCCATTCCTTCTGGCATTGGAAGACACTTATGACCATCAGCCAGTACATACTCGGCAAAGCCACCCCAAATGGTCAGTGCAAATACCTGATCTCCTGGTTGTACATGTTTTATTTCCGAGCCCACTGCTTCCACAATGCCCGATACTTCTCCACCAGGAGCAAAAGGCAACTCAGGCTTAAACTGATACTTGTCTTGAATGATGAGTGTATCTGGGAAATTGACGCCACATGCCCTTACTTTGATTAGTACCTGATCAGGGCCAGGATTGGGTGTCTCAATATCTGACATCGTCAGTGTTTCGGGTAATCCAAATTGATGACAGAGCAGGGCTTTCATAGGGCTTAATCTTGAAGAATAAAGTAGGAAATTTGAATGCGCTTAGACAGTTTTTGAGGTGTCAGATTGAAGTTGGCGAAGTCTCGACCTCCTGAAGATTTTAATGACATAGACTCTGTCCTTGCCATATCATTCCAAAGATAGACTTCCCCTTGAGTATAATCAACACTTCTGACTGCAGCCACTTTAAAATTACCCGCTTTGGCCAGCATATCGGCCTGACGTCTTGCATTTTCAAAAGCAGCATTGATCAGCGTTTCTTCAGATTTTGCTTTTGCTCTGTCGCTAAAGTAACTGCTCGTATTGACATTGACGGGTAAGTTGGTATCTGCAATTACATTCAGCAATTTTATGATTTGCTCTTTATCAGCACCAATCTTCAACTGAAGTGTCTGACTAGCAGTATAGGTTGTTTTTACCTCGGGTCTATGTCGATTGTCATTGATGTTTGTATAAAAGCCAATTGTCTTTAAGCTGTCTTTGCTGATCTTTCCTTTTTTAGTAAGGCACTTGATCATATAGTCTGTCATATCATTAAGACTATCGATAGACAGACGCTGAGCTTCAGTGGTTACATTAAATCTAAGGTCGAATTGAAACAGATCTGGCATCATTTCGATCTGTGCTGAACCTTGAACCTTTAAGGTGTTGGCTTCCTGATCTTGAGCAAAGAGGCCAAAGGGTAGCAGGAGTGCTACCAGTAGGATTGTATATGTTCTTCTCATAATCACTTTTAGTACTGGCATTGCAAGTACAGTGCCAGTGAGGTGCATCTACTTTTTATACTTATCATTAAGCCCAATGCCATTTTGAATCATTGGGATGATTTTTTCCAGACGCTTCTGCTTCGTTTCCTCTCGTTTTGCTGTAGCAATGTGCTCGACAAAGTCTCTTTTATTGGTGAGGGAATGTGCCTCAAAGCTTTCATTGAGTTTGGGGTCGGCATCCAAAACTGCTTTTAGTTCTTCCGGAATAATAAGAGGTTTGGAAGCTCTCTTCTGAGGTTTGAATTCTTTTCCTGCCAGTTGATTATCAATAGCTTCCTGAATGTATGTTCGGATCAAATCTTCATTTTCCTGGATTTCCTCTACCGTATTAAAACGCCATTGACGCATGCCATGCGTTTTACCTTCTTGTGCATTGATGAGTTTCTTTGCGCTGTCTTTGAGAAATACGCCCTGAAAAAACCAGACCCCAGTATATGCTTTAAACCCTCCCAGGCCGATTACATTCTTTCCATTGATCATGTAGACGGGGAAAGCCCACTTTACGGTTTCGTCAAAAGGAAAGGACCTGACAATATTCCTTAACAAGTTCATTGCCTTTGGATGTGGTGCATCCGCTGAAAAGTATTCCTCTATGTTTTTCTTCTCCATGGTCGATTAATTATGACTATGGGAAGTTCTTAAAATCCAATGGGGGATGCAAGCCCTATTGGGCTCTTGCTGCCAAGATAAGGCGTTCGGCATTTTCGCCAGTCAACTGCCATGTAAGACATCTCACACTGCCGCCCATAGCACATACTCCTTCTGCATTTACGGCTATGACATTTTTAGTAGTATTGTCTCTTATGGCTTTCAAAGCCGCTACCTCGTGACTCATTCCAAAAGTTGGTACATAGATATTGTTAAAGGTAACTGTTGCATTAAGATTGATACCGCAAGCCGATTCAAAGCCATCCCATTGTCCTGGAGGGTTAGTAGCGTACTCAACAGGTACTTCTATTATTGATATACCAGGAAATGCCTTGTTTAGCTCATTCATTACTTCGGTTCTTAAGGCTGGGTCATTGCTGTAGTCATTAATGAGAAGCGTATTGTCATCCACCCAGCTTACCATACCATCTGAATGAGCCAGTACCTCCTCATCTGGTGTGATGATGGCTACTTCGCTTGCGCCCAGTAAGTCCTTGAGTTGGGATACGCCTTCGGCATATGAGAGGTTGTTGTCTTCCAGGAATCGGGTAGTGGTAATTACTCTTCCCTTATAATTGTCTACGATATTCCCTCCATCAATTAATAGGTCGGTATTGGTTCGTGCAATATTGAGTCGGTCAGCCAATTGGCTAAAGCTTCTCTGAACTTCTCTGCTTTGCTGTCTCGACATAGAGGCCCAAGTATAGGTGAATTGTACAGGTGATAGGGGGTTGACTGTCGTAAAGTCTCTCATCCAGATGTCATATACATCTGCAGTGATCAATATATCCTCAGGTACTTTGCCTTCATAGAAAGACTTGGTTTGACGATCAACGATAATTACGACATTGTCATTTCCCATAATTTGCTTTGCATAGTTAATCTGGAAATCGACAATGAGGTCAAATGCAGGCGCGTAGTATTGCTCATTGACTGATGGTGCTGACAATACCAGGAGCATTCTTTCATTGCTCAAGCTGTTAGTTTGATTCTCTACTGAATCTGAATCCGGTGAAGGGGAGTTGCTGCAAGCTGCTAATGCAATTAGCACTAAGCTGATTAGTATTACTATTGTTTGTTTCATGATTTTGATCTTTAGAGTGAATACATTTTAGAGATGAATACCCTACCTTTTAGATGAAAACAGCTGATTCCTCTCAATAGAGCTGTATTTGATAAATACTAAAAATAGTAGTTTGTAATACTAATATATTTAGTATATTTGAATCATGATTACAGAAAACACCAGCAAAATGTTTACCTATACTACGCTTAGTGAGTATATGGTGATTGCGCTTCCTTATGCTGAAATCAATGAGGAGGTAAAGCAATTCAAGAAAGAGTTTTTCCTTAAGTATGGCGCTTATGCTGGTCAGAATTCATGTGCTCACATTCGTTTGGTTTCTTTTTTTCAACCGGAGGAAAGGGAGCAGAGAATATTAAATGCCACGCAAGAGGTGCTTGACGAAATCAATGGTTTTGAAGTGTTCTTGAATGGGTTTGGCTTTAATGGAATAGAAAAGCATGTGTATCTGGATGTATTGAATAAGCAATCGCTTTTGGATGTTTATAATCAACTGAGGCTTAGGCTTTTTAAAGAGCTGATCTCTTTGGCCTTTTTGAATAAGCATTATCAGCCTGCTATGAGCATTGCGCGTGACTTGAATGCCTTTCAGTTTATGGAGGCAGTCAAGGATTACGAGCATGTAGCTTATACTAATAATTTTAGAATTACACGATTACACATACTAAAGAGAAAAGCACCTTTTAATACCTGGGAAAGTTTGACGACACTGCCCTTTGCTAAATCAGAAGGAGAGTTGCTAGGGCTTAATTAATGTTTAGGTTAGTCCCGTGCCAGTATTAACTGGCCAGTCTCCGCCATACCAGGTGGCGGAGATTGTGAGGGGCGTTCAGTTTAAAAGAATTGAGATGAAGACTTTCGGAAGTTTAAAGATATTAGAACAAGGTATGGAAATCGTATCGACCACTCATCAGTTGGCTGGTAAATACACACAAACCAATATGGCAGGTTTGATCAATGAGATTAGCCTCTTGGCGATTGGTATTCCTTCGAGTATTGCCGCGAGCAGTAAAGAGGACACTACCAATGCTTATCAGAAAGGTTTGCAGTCTGCCTTGAATTCTGTAGAGCGAATTGATGAAAAACTAAACTTTCTATCAGGTGAAGAACCTGCTTTGAATAAGCTTAAATCCCTTATTAACCTGGAGTATGAGTTGATCGCTAAGGCTTTGGGTAAATCTGATCGAATTATATTAAAACGTCCTGCTAAAACCTCAAGACTTGCACTTGCTTCAATGAAATCAAGAGCGCCTATGCCTCACATCAAAGTTTCTCAAGGCGTTCAGGGAGAGCTTTTTTAGATTTCCGTTCATCGAATCATTTGGTCAGTTATCGAAATATACTGTCAGTTAACGAAGGATAAGGGTCAGTTAACGAATTATTCAGATTACCAGGGCATAGGTTATTTCTTTTGAACAAGAATAACTCAACCCAGGATCAAACCATACATTAAAATAGATTGTGATGGCTTCTTGCGTGAAAGAAGTGGTATTTCTAATCACCTGATTGGTAAGTATCAATTATGTGCTGGCCAAAAACCTGCTGATCAACTATTAAAGCTCGTTTTAGAGACGTCATCAGAGCCTTCCAATTCAATTTCAGAATTTAACGTTGACGAGATCATAGTCACGGTAAAAGTTGAACCTTCCAGCGAATTATACCATATTACTTTTTCGGAAAGACAAGATAGGGTATTGAGCAATAAATTCACCACAGATAAGTATAAGCTCTTAGTTGAAGCTGCCAATGATGTTATTTATGAGATTAATCTAAAAGGGCAGTTTACCTATGTAAATCCTAAGTCGAGTGAGGTTACCGGCTATACGAAAGAAGAGTGCCTCAGTATGACCTATCTGGACTTGGTCAGAGAAGACTGGAGAGGAAAACTTCAGAATCACTACAGACAACAAGTAATAGAGTCCATTTCATCGACCTATATGGAGTTCCCCATCATTGATAGTAGCGGTCAAGAAGTCTGGCTGGGTCAGCACGTTCAGTTGATTGAGAATGAAACCCAGGTAACAGGGTTAATGGCTATTGCCAGAGATATTTCTGAACGGCACACCAATGAAAAGATTTTAGCGCAATCAGAGGAAAAATACCGAGGGATTATCCAAAACCTTCAGTATGGTCTGATGGAAGTAGATCTTGATGAGCGAATTGTTTATGCCAATGAGGCAATGTGTATCATATCAGGATATACGCAGGAGGAACTTGTAGGCCAGGTGGCTTCTGATCTATTGGTCGATCAAGATTCAAAGAGCGTCATTGAAGAACAACATGAAAAGCGGGGTGATGGCGTAGCTTCGGTGTACAAGATTAAGCTCAAGCATAAAGAGGGTTCTCCTATTTACTCGCTGATTTCAGGTGCACCTATTTATGATATTGATGGCAATAGAACAGGCTCGATCGGTATTCATATGGACATCACCGACAAGCAGAAGGATGAGGAGGCACTGATAGAAGCCCGAAATCAGCTGGAAGCACAGAATATTGAATTAAAGAATAATGAGAAGTTCCTTAGCGCCATCAATGGTTTTGTGACAAAGCTACTAGAGGACGATTCCTTAACAGACATTGCCTGGGAAATTGCAGAGAATGTTATTGATCAATTCGATTTTGAGGATTGTGTGATTTATGTACTCAATGAAGAGTCTGAAGTGCTGGAACAACTTGCTGCCTATGGTGCCAAAACGGAAAAGAATCGTGTCATTAAGAACCCCATTCACATCCCATTAGGCAAGGGCATTGTGGGTAATGTCGCCCTTACTGGTAAGGCAGAAGTGATTAATAATACGTCTAAGGACGACCGCTACATTGTAGATGACTCCATGCGTCTCTCAGAAATATCCGTGCCCATTGTTGCAAATGGCAAAGTAATCGGTGTCATAGACTCTGAACACCCTAAAAGAAATTTCTTCACACAGCAGCACCTGGAAACTCTTAACACAGTAGCGGTATTGGCTTCGAATAGATTAAATAGGGCTTTGGCGCATCAGAAGCAAAAAGAGGCTGAAGAGGAACTTCGGGATAACGAGAACAAACTCCGGAAGATTCTTGATTCTGCGATTGATGGAGTAATCACCATTGATACGAAGGGCATAGTAACTGAGTGGAATCGACAGGCCGAAGTGATTTTTGGATACAGCGCGGAAGAAGCCATTGGTCGTCCTTTGACTGAAACAATAATTCCTCCCAATTTCCGAGAGGCTCATGATCGGGGAATGAAGCATTACCTGAAAACAGGAGAAGGGCCAGTACTGAACCAAAAAATTGAAATATCGGCCATTCGTAAGAATGGCGAAGAATTTCCAATCGAATTGGCAATTATTCCCGTTAAGACGAAAAGAATAGAGACCTTCACAGCTTTTGTTAGTGATATCACCGTTCAGAAAAAAGTTCAGGAGGAGACTGAAAAGGCACTGAATAAAGAACGAGAGCTTAATGAGCTGAAGTCAAGATTTGTAGCGATGACCTCACATGAGTTTAGGACACCTCTGACCACCATTAAGCAAAATGCCGACCTTATTAACTTTAAATTAGGAAGCCTTTTACCAGAAGAAGCATTATCCTTTGCCAAGTATTTCGATCGAATATCATCCGAAATTGGAAGAGTAACTGGCCTTATGAATGACATATTAATGTTGGGTAGAATAGAGGCGGGCAAAATTGAAATTAAGAAACGAGAAGATGATTTAGTAGCTTTCTGTGAGCACTTGGTCCTCAAGCATCGATATGATGATGCTGATCCAAAGGCGATTGAATTCAAAGTTGTCGGAGTTCCGAAACCCGTATCTTATGATCGTCAACTACTTGATCATGTGATCAGTAATTTAGTTTCAAATGCGATTAAGTATTCTGAAAATAAATCAACTCCGGAAGTAACACTGGCCTTCAACAAGCTGAAAACTGTTAACATACATGTGAAAGATTTTGGGATTGGAATTCCTAAGAAGGACCAGAAAGGGCTCTTTCAATCGTTTTATCGTGCCACTAATGTGAAGAATATCCAAGGATCAGGATTGGGTCTCTCAATTGTAAAGGAGTTCACAGAAATGCATGGTGGTCAAGTTTCTGTCATCAGCGAAGCAGGCGAAGGTGCTGAGTTTATTGTCGAACTTCCCTATAAGTAATTTCTATTATCATGTGAATTGACTCCTAATTCCTATATTCATGGGAAATAGAACCACAGTATGAGTCAATTGAAAGTGCTGGTCGTTGAAGACGACCCAATGATAGCAGATAGTGTTAAAGATATCCTTGAATTAT
>CBDDKG010000017.1:0-37500 GCA_965230105.1 Roseivirga sp.
CTCGAGCTGGCACCACCGTAGCAGCAGCCGAGTCATCGGAGTTATCAGGGTCTAATTGATCTAGTGCGGTTACAGCGGCAGTGTTTCCATAATCACCGGTTGATAGTACAGTAGCTGTGATGGTTAGGGTAGCAGAAGCGGCATTGTTCAAAGCTCCGATTGTCCAGATGCCTGATCCGCTGTTGTAATTACCAGTAGAAACAGTTGAGCTAACGAAAGTATATCCACTAGGGAGTTGATCGGTAATGCTGAGTCCAGTTGCATTGTCTGTACCCGTGTTAGTAGCCGTAACGGTGAAGACTACATTTTCGCCCACATTGGCAGTAGAGTTGTCTACTGTTTTTGTGATGTTGATGTCAGAAGATTGCAGGGTAACGGTAGCACTTGCTGCGTTATCAGTTCCATCCGTATCAAAGACATCAGAGGCCGAAACAGTAGCTGTATTGGTAAATATTCCAGAAGACTGCACAGTTGCTACAATGCTCAATACAGCAGAAGAAGTACTGTTTAACGTACCAACAGTCCAGATTCCAGTAGAAGCAGTGTAAGTACCGGCAGTAGGCGTGGCAGAAACTAAAGTATATCCGTCAGGCAGTTGATCAGTAAGCTCAATACCTGTAGCCGCATTAGGTCCCTGGTTCAATACAGTAACGGTAAATACTACATTACTACCCGGGGTAGGTGTAGGATTATCTACTGACTTGGTCACGTTCAGGTCAGCAAACTGGGCAGCAACAGTTTCAGTGCTGCTGTTATTACCAGCATTAGGATCAGTTTGATCGGCTGCAGTAATAGAGGCTGTATTATCATAAGTACCTGTAGCCTTCACTTTAGCGACAATGGATAGGGTAGCAGTGCCGGCATTGGCTACAGAGCCTACAGACCAAAGTCCGTTGGTGTTGTTATAACTACCAAAAGCAGTAGTAGCCGATACAAAGTCATATCCAGAAGGCAATACATCAGTTACCTGAACCCCTGTAGCCGCATCAGGACCGGCATTGTTTACTGTGATGGTGAAAGTGACATTATCATCCACATTCGGAGTATCGTCATTGGCTACTTTGGTAATGGATAGATCAGCAGACTGTGCTACAATACTAGCAGAAGCAGTGTTATCCCCTGAGTTAGGATCATAGACATCGTTACCAGTAACAGTAGCCGTGTTGGTGAAGTCCCCAGCGGCAAGCACCGTAGCAGTAATAGTTAAAGTAGCTGTAGCATCTTTGGCAAGTGTACCTACTGTCCAGATACCGGTTCCGGAAGCATAAGTACCCTGACTAGGAGTAGCCGTTCCGAAAGTATATCCAGTAGGTATCTGATCTGTTACCTCAATGCCTGTAGCATCCGCCACATCAGGACCATTGTTGGTCAATGTTACAGTGAAAGTGATGACATCACCCACATTCGGAGAAGTAGAGCTTACTGTTTTATCAAGGCTAAGGTCAGCTCTAGGTGCATCTACTGTTGCAGTAGCAGAATCATTACCACTCACATTGTCTACCTGGTCTAATTTGTTGACGCTAGCTGTATTGTCAAAAACGCCATTGGCAAGCACAGTAGCGACAATTTCGAGCGTTACCACGCCATCTTTAGGAAGTGTACCAATAGCCCAGATACCTGTACCACTTGTGAAAGTACCTTGAGTAGAAGTAGAGGATACAAAAGTATATCCTGAAGGCAGTTGATCTAATACCTGAAGGTTAGTCGCTGCATCATTACCATTGTTGGTAGCAGTAACAGTGAAGGTCACATTTTGACCCACATTGGCAGTAGCATTGTCAACGACTTTAGTCAGTGCAATATCAGCTTCTTGAAGTGTCACTGAAGTGCTAGCAGTATTGTCAGCCGTATCGGTATCAAACTGATCTGATGCAGTGATAGTGGCAGTGTTGGTGAAGTCACCAGTTGCGAGCACGGTTGCTCTGATAGAAAGTACAGCAGAAGCAGAGTTACCAATAGTTCCTACTGTCCAAATTCCAGTAGAAGACACATAGCTTCCTTGAGAAGCATTGGCCGACACGAAGGTGTATCCAGAAGGCAGTTGGTCAGTTACTGCTACAGAAGTAGCCGCATCAGGGCCATCGTTTCTTAAGGTTACAGTGAAGATGACATCATCACCGGGAACAGGGTTTGCATTGTCTACCACCTTGCTCATGTTCAGATCAGCAAACTGCGTATCTACGGTGACGGTAGATGTATTATTAGCAGTAACCGGGTCACCTTGATCGGCAGTGGTTACACTAGCAGTATTGTTATAACTACCTGTTGATAGTACAGTCGCTACAATCTCTAATGTCGCGGTCTGGTTTGCTGCAATTGATCCAACATTCCAGATGCCAGTGCCATTGGCATAGCTTCCAAATACTGTGTTATCCGAAACGTAAGTGTATCCATCAGGTAGCTGGTCAGTGACTGTAACACCTGTCGCAGGGTCGGTGCCCTTATTAGTTAGCCTTATAGTGAATGTGACATTATCACCAACGTTAGGCGTGTCATCAGAGATTGATTTGGTGATTTCCAAATCGGCAGATTGAGCCACAATACTCACACTTGCCGTATTATCTCCAGTGTTGGGATCAAATACATCTGATGCGGTTACTTGAGCAATATTGTTGAAATCTCCAGCGGCTAACACCGTTGCAGACATTGTTAATGTAGCTGTAGCGCCATTGGCAAGGCTTCCAACGGACCAAATACCAGTGGTGTTGCTATAAGTACCGACACTAGGAGTGATGGTTCCCACGGCATATCCCGAAGGTAACTTATCAGTAACTTCAACACCGGTAGCTGCAGCAGCACTAGGCCCATTGTTAGTTAATGTTACAGTGAAATTCACCACGTCACCTACATTAGGATTGGATGCATCGACAGTTTTTGTCAATGCTAAATCAGCTTGTGGTGGTGCTACTGAAGAAGTAGATTGATCATCTGTATTGTCCGGGTCTTGTTGATCGACAGTGTTTACAGAAGCAGTATTATCATAGTCACCAGTAGAAAGTACGGTGGCGATAATATTTAAAGTTGTGGTTCCAGCATTGGCCAGCGTTCCGATAGACCAAATGCCAGTCTGCGATACGTAAGTACCCTGAGCCGGACTAGCAGAAATGAAACTATAACCAGAAGGCAATTGATCTAAAATCGAAAGCCCTGTCGCTTGATCTGTTCCGCTGTTGGTCACAGTCACTGTGAAAGTCACATTTTCACCTACATTAGCGGATGGGTTATCAACCGTTTTCACAATGTTGATGTCCGAACTTTGCAGCGTAATAGCACTGCTAGCCGAGTTGTTTGCTGGAGTTATATCAAACTGATCCGAAGCAGTTACTGAGGCCGTGTTCGTATAATCTCCACTAGCCAAGACCATTGCTCTAATGGTCAAAGTTGCCGTTGCACTATTCGCTAGACTACTGATGGCCCAAATTCCAGTGCCTTGCGTGTAGATTCCTTGAGAAGCGACAGTACTTACAATGGTATAGCCGCTTGGTAGCTGGTCTGTGATTTCAACTCCAGTGGCATCATTAGGACCATTGTTGGTCACGTTCACCGTGAAAATCACATCGTTACCAGCATTTGGTGTAGCATTGTCGACAGTCTTTGTAACGGCAAGGTCAGCACCTTGAGGCGCAATGGTTGCGGTGCTAGAATCGTTAGTGTTATCAGGATCTGCCTGATCAACAGCACTCACAGAGGCCGTGTTGGCATAAGCACCTGTTGAAAGAACTGTCGCTACTACTTCAAGCGTTGCTGTACCTGCATTGTTCAAGTCGCCAATGGTCCAAATACCCGTTCCAGGAAGGTAGGTGCCCCTCGAAGCCGTATGACTCACATAAGTGAATCCGCTAGGAAGAGCATCGGCTACAGAAAGGTTATCCGCACCATCAGGACCAGCATTGCTAACTAAAACGGTAAATGTTACTTGCTCACCAATATTAGGAGACAGGTTATTAGCAGATTTAGCGATGGAAACATCAGCGCTTTGGATGCTCGAGGCGGCAGTAGCTGTATTATTTCCAGTGTCAGTGTCAAATTCGTTGGCAGCTGAAATGGTTGCTGAGTTAGTTAATGAACCGCTTGATTTAAGCGTTCCAACGATCTCTATAGAAGTAGAAGTGCCATTGGCCAAGCTACCAACCGTCCACAAGCCGGTGCTACTTACATAAGTGCCTTGAACTGGTGTTGCGCTTACAAAAGTGTAACCGCTGGGCAGTAGATCGGTCACCTGAATACCAGAAGCACCATCAGGACCATTGTTGGTTACTGTGATGGTGAAGGTTATGTTGTCTCCTACATTAGCACCAGGAAGGTCTACTGTTTTGGTCAGTTCTAGATCTGTGTTAGCAGGTGTTACGGTTGCTGATGATGTGTCATTCGTATTATCTGGATCTAACTGATCCACGGATTGAATGCTCGCTGTATTCTCATAAGTACCAGTGGATAGGACGGTAGCTACAATGGTCAGTGTTGCATTGGCTGAGTTATTGATTGTTCCCACTGCCCAAACGCCTGTACCAGATGTATAGGTGCCCTGACTTGGTGAACTACTTACAAGTGTATAACCTGATGGTAGTTGATCAAGAACATTCACATTAGTGGCAGCATTCGGTCCAGCATTGCTTGCAGTAATTGTAAACGTGACATTTTCACCCACATTTGCAGAAGCATTGTCCACTGACTTGCTGATGCTGACATGAGAGGTCTGTACGGTTACGGATGCTGAAGCGGTGTTGTTTGTGTCATCTGTATCGAAGGTGTTATTACGTGTAATTGTCGCTGTGTTTTCATAATCACCAGTGGTATTTACTGTTGCAGTCAATGTCATTGTTCTGGTTGTTGAAGCATTGACATTGCCAATGTTCCAAAGTCCAGTGACTTCATCATATGTGCCGGCAGTTCGTGTATTGCTCACATAAGTATATCCTGTAGGGAGCAAGTCAGTGACTCTAACGCCATTGGCTCTATCAGGACCAGCATTAGTTAAGTTCACTGTAAATACAACTGTGGCACCAGGAAGTGGAGTTGCGTTATCTACGGTTTTGGTTACCGATACCTCAGAAATAAGAGGTCGAATACTTGCTGTCGCACTATCATTCGTGTCATCCGTATCTGTTTGATCTACAGATAGGAGGGTGGCAGTATTGTCAAAGTCTCCGGTGGCCTTGATTCTAACTCTGATTTGCAACTCTGCTTCCTCTGCTACCGCTAGAGATCCTATTGTCCAGAGCCCCGTTGAGTTATCATAATCACCATGAGTTCTAGTTCTACTTACAAACTCATAACCAGAAGGTAATATGTCCTGCAATACAATACCAGTAGCCACATCTGGCCCTGCATTTAATGCAGTAATGGTAAATGTTCTTGTTCTACCTACATTTTGTGTGGCAGCGCTAGCCACTTTTGCGACTTGAATATCTACGGCAGAAGTGGCAATGTTTACGATAGCTGTGTTATTACCTAGATCTGGATCAAAATTATCGGCAGCCGTAATGCTTGCAACATTTGTAAATGAACCAGCTGAATTAGCTGTGGCCGTAATAACAATTTCTACCGTTGTTCCATTGGCAATGTTGCCAATACTCCATTCGCCAGAAGTGTTATTGAAAGTACCTTGATCAGGGGCCGCACTTACAAATGTGAACCCTGATGGGATTTGATCGGTTAGGGCAACTCCAGTTGCCAAGTCTGGTCCATTATTGGTCACTGTAATCGTGAACGCTACAGTAGCTCCAGCATCAGCGTTTTCAGGGCTCACAGCCTTGGTAACAGCCAAGTCAGAAGTCAGCGGGGATACATTAATATTGATTGTATCATCATCGGTAGAGAACAAGGCCCCATCAGAAATTCTAAAGTTGAAGTTGGTAAAATTATCACCTGAATTACCCGAAGGTGGTACGTAGGTAAGGTTACCGGAAGCAATGTCAGTGAAGCTGATTACATCTTCATCAGACACTGGGTTTCCATTCAATAAAATTTGCCCTTGTGCCGGAAGCGAGGTAATGCGAATGTCAGTTGCAGCTGCGGATTCAGGATCACTGTAATTAGTTTGGAAATCAGCCGTGGTGAAAACATAGGCCGCATCTTGTTTGGCTTCTACGGTGGCACCATCCACTATTGGCGGCTCATTGACATTTGTCATTTCCACCGTAATATTAGCTGTATCGGTCAATCCACCTTCATCAGTCGTAGTGACTACTAAATCGTATTGTGTAATGGTTTCAAAATCGAGTAATGATCCGTTGGCAACAGTGATTTCACCAGTATCTTCATCAATGGTGAAAATACCAGCATCATTACCACCTGTAATGGTATACTTTAGTGCATCTCCCGCATCAGGATCACTTGCTACAACATTGTGAACAGTGGTACCATTGACTGCGTCCTCTGCCAAACTCAACGTAGCATTATTTGCAACAGGAGGATCATTAACTGGAAGGATTACAATATCGACATCACCTGTTTCAGTGAACTCGCCATCATTAACAGCATAACCAAAATCTCCCGGATCGCTTGTGCCATCATACTGTTCAGGAGCATCATAAAGCAAAGTGGTTAATTGGGTCGTTGTAAGTGTGCTGCCTACTGTTACTGGAGTACCATCTGCTAAAGTCACTTCTCCCAAAGAAGGAAGTGATGTAACGGTGATGGTAAAACTATCACCTGAATCACTGTCAGTAGGTGCTGCCAGTCCGAGTGGAGTGTCCTGAACATTCTCGTTCATGGTAATGGTATTACTATCGACTACTGGAGCGACATTGCCAATATTGAAAATGAACGTTCCAGGCGTTAGATCTTCTGCGCCATCATCATCTACGGCTGCGTAAGTGAAGGTAGATGGGCCATTATAGTTTCCACTTGGGTCGAATCGGATGCCCAATGCCTGTGTAGGTGTAATGGATAAACCTTGTGTAATCACGGTACCATCGGCCAATGTCAATACACCATGACTTGCTGCAGGGATCGTTTTGATGATGATAGAAGTTACCGTTCCATCGCTGTCTTCAGTGCTCAGGTTATCAAGATCAGTCGGCCCTGCTGAACTAAGAATAGTATTGGCATTTGTAATGTCATTTGACTCAGGTGGAGAGTTCAGTGTATTTATTGTGAATGTTGCCGGTGTAGCATCCTCATCGCCATCATTGTCTTTTGCTGCATAGGTAAAAGATGTTGTTCCTACAAATCCGGTAGTCGGATCAAAGGTTAAACCTGCTGCCTCGGCTGGGGTTAACTCTTGGTTTGGAGTTACCGTAGAGCCATTAGCCAGCTTAAGAACTCCCTCACTCACAGGAGGAACAGTTTTTATAACAAAGGCGTCAACAGTTCCATCAACGTCAGCACCTGTTAAGTCATCCAGAGCTGTGGGACCTGCATTACTCAGAATTCCTGCTGCGTTTGTTACATTGTTTGTAGTTGGAGGTGTGTTGCTTACAGGAATTGTAAAGGTTGCCGGAGTGGCATCTTCTACTCCCTGATCGTCTTTTGCTGCATAGGTAAAACTTGCATCACCAGTGAAAGTCAATACAGGATCGAACTTGAGCCCAGCTGCTTGGGCAGGAGTCAATTCTTGTCCAACTGTTACCGGTGTGCCATCATTGAGGGTGAGTACTCCAGAGGCTGCGGTTGGTAAGGTCTTGATTACAAACGCATCTACTGTTCCCTCTGCATCACTTCCGGTTAAATCATCAATATCTACTCCAGTATCACTACTAAGTATGGTTCCCGAGTTAGTAATGTCGTCCGTAGTAGGCGGGGTGTTACAGGCAGAGAACTCAGATGCATTCTGGAAGTCGAATGTACCCCCAGTGCTGGTAGGTGTAGTGTATCCCGCTGTGCTAGTGACTACACCAGTGTTAGCATTTACAGTAGCGGCACCTGTTCCTAGTGTACCATCCTTGTCTGTATCCGAAAGCCCTGCTTCAAGGCTATCGAAGCAACCATCATTATCTGCATCTAATTCTGCCGCATCAATAATACCATCTCCATCTGTATCGGCAGTTGGACTGCTAAGTATACCATTGTCAGCCACTGTTTCCAGTGCATCGAACAGTCCATTTGTTCCTGATAAAGTATTGGCATTGTCGATTACCCCGTTATTGTCACCATCAGCCTGTCCGTGTCCAGCTTCCACTAAATCATAAATACCATCATTGTCACTATCAAGATCAAGGCTATTTGGGATACCATCCTGATCTGTATCCGTTACACAGGTTGAGCCACCTGCAGAGGTGATTACAACATCATCTAGGAAATTACCATTTGAAGCTCCTCCTGATGAGCTTACTGCTTCAAATACAAAGACAGTTGTAGTCTGTCCGTCAGGAACCGTATAGGAACCTGAGTATGAACCCCAGTCGGTAGTACCATCTGTCATTGTTGCCTGGTTCACTGCTGTGGCAACCGTTGCGCCAATCTTAACTTCAGCTACATCTGTGCCATTGCGCCCCCTGTGCTTGACAGCCCAGTTGATAGTGGTTCCTGGTGCGATATCAAGGTTTTGGAAAAGGGCAGATACTTGATTGGCATTTAGTTCTACAAAGTAATCTCCTTGTGCAGCAGGTACACCGTTGAAGCCAGATCTCCATATTTCGATTTTTCCATCGGTTGCAGTTGTTTCCCATCCATCCATTTCATCTTGATCCAAAAGTAGGAAGGTAGTTGGTAATCTATCTGCTGATTCAAATCCATTGTTAACCAAGACCATGCACTCATCCACATCTGGAATACCATCATTATCATCGTCTAAATCGACACTATCGGCAACTCCATCTAAGTCAGTGTCTTGTGCTATGTTGACAATATAAGTGGCTGGAGTGCTATCGGTAGCACCATCGTTATCCTTGCTTGAGTAAGTAAAAGAAGCTGGTCCCTGAAAACCATCCACTGGATCGAATCTGAGTCCATTGGCTTGAGCTACAGTTAGTTCTTGTCCTGCAGTAACTGGTGTTCCGTCTGCAAGTGTAAGTATTCCCTGTGTCGCAGTTGGAAGTGTATTGATGATAAAGTTCGTTATAGTTCCATCATTATCCGTTCCAGTTAAATCATCGATGTCAGTACCGCCTGCTCCTGATGCAATTTCTGATGCACTTGTGATGTCGTTTGTTTCAGGAGGGGTGTTGGAAATATTTATGGTAAAAGTTGCTGGAGAGGCATCTTCACCCCCGTCATCATCCTTTGCTGCATAAGTGAAAGTAGCAGGGCCATTGTATGTGCCGGTCGGATCAAAGCGTAGTCCTGCGGCCTGTGCTGGAGTCAGTTCTTGTCCGGCTGTCACAGGAGTTCCATTCGACAAGGTCAGAATACCATGGGCAGGATCAGGTAAAGTCTTAATGACAAAAGCGTCTACTGTTCCATCACTATCTGCGCCTGTTAGGTCGTCAATATCAGTTCCTCCAGCATTACTTTGAATTGCTGTTGCTGAGGTTACATCGTTAGTTGTTGGAAGGTCATTAATGTCATTAACGTTAATAGTGATGGTATAATTGGTGCCTATTTCAGTGCCATCATCACCTGAATCATCTTTGACTTTAAATTGGAAAGAAGCATAGTTTAAGCCATTTTCATCGGCAACTGGCTGATAAGTAAAGAGTGTCCTGTCAGGAAATTCAGTTTCATTTGTGATGTCTGATGCAGCAACAGGAACACCATTATAAAAGAGCGTACCCTGGGCTGGTAAACTTGCAATAATTACTGCTTCAAAGCTGTCTCCATCTTCGTCAGCGAAGAAGAAATCAGTATTAGCAAAAGTCAAGGTGCCATCCTCATCTACATTTAAAGTCTTGTCCTGACTCAGTGGGGATGATACCGGATTATCAAAGTTTAGGATCAGACAGGCATTAAAATCTGCTGAGAACAGCCTTGCTGGCGGGTTCGTACTGGTTTCACCAGATACTCCTAGACGAAATTCAACAACGGCTACATCTTCAAATTTGAGATGCACCATATTTCTGGCTTCAGTATTATTGATACCGCCAAGACCCGTTGTTCCAGTAGGTCGATACACAATAAACGGATCTTCAAAGGTTCTCGAAAGTCGGCTATTACTCTCTTGGAAGATTTGGCCTGTTTTTACCCCGATAAATTCTCTTCTCCCGCTACTGGATGCATCGATATCGGCAAAGGTTGCTCTGAACTCATTCTGGTCAACTTCCGTGGTTGTACCTGAAGTAACAAAAGTGAATTTAAAGTCTACATAGCCTGTGCCATTATTGACATTTCTGTTGGCAACTCGAATACTAGGTTGGAATGCATTAGCCTCGCCAAAGTCCGATCTATCGATTTGAGAAATGGCGGCATTTTCTACGTCTACAATCTCTATTAGGGCATCAACCCCAGTGGTTGTAGTTGTGAACCTGTATATGGCACCTTCTTGTAAGTCTGTCCCTGACTCCAGAGTAGAAGAGGTGAAGAACTGTGTTGGTATGGTAGAACAGGCGGGTACATTATCAATCCCAATGGTCGTTGTTGTAGTATTACTGGTTCCTGTACCATCAGTGACTGTAGTTGTCACAAATCGATCGGTAGTACTGAGTGAGTTTGCAGTATTTCTATAAACGATTTGACTGAGTGCTAGTGCATAATCTGCTTTAGAGGCAGTTCCGCTTAGCGTGATAACACCGGTGCTTGAGTTATAACTGCCTGCTGTAATACCGGTAGGCAATGTTCCAAAAGCACTCAGGGTTTCATCAGTTCCATTCGGGCCTGTTGGTTAGGGTAATGGTGGCTCCAGTCATTTCAACATCATCCAGATCATTCACTGAAGCGTCAGTATCTGCAATAGGAATGGCGCTTCCACCCAATGAGAATGTTGTTATGTAGCCTCCAGCAATCGCAGTAGAATTATCATCACCGTCAAGATCAAGGATTGGAGGGTTACATACGGCACTGGTAAAGGACAAATCACCGTCAGCATCGAACTCAAAACTTCTTGTTCCACTGGTGAAAACGCCACCACTGTAGGTAATACTAAATGATGTTTTACTAACGATATTGATCTGAACAGCTCCTTCAAGATCGGTAGAACCCTGATTTTGAGTACCTGAAAAACTCAGACTTGTGCCGTTCAATTGTGCTAAAACGTTAGTGTTCGATTCTAAAGAAAAGCCTGCTATTTCCCCCGTATTCACTGTTAGTGTTTCGCCAGGAGTACCTGAACTACCATCTAAATCGCCTATTAGGAAGGCGAAACTGACTGCAATAGGAGTGTTAGTGCCAGCTTCGAAAAATTCATAAAGGAGTGTCACATTAGAAGTGGCATTCAAGTTTAGGTTGGCATTATCACCTGAAACATTTAGGCCATGGTTGGTGCTTGCATTACTCTGCGCTGTAGACGTTACTTTCATATCCACATTTGTTACACCTTGTGTACCAATAGAAGTATAGGTAACAGTTTCGTTTAAGCCCGATCCACTTGCTCCTGAGGTGGCAGCATAAGTGAAACTGCTATTTCCACCTGTACCTACAGCTTCGCAACCTGTAAGGCTGGCAGCTGAGAATAAACTCATTGTTGTGGTGGCAGTATTACTATTATCCGTGCCATCATTAATAACAACGGTTATTGATCGGTTTGTCAGATCAGGCGTTCCATCTGTGTTTTCATAGACTATTTGTGCCAGTGCCGCTTGATAGCTCTCCAATGTTCCTGATCCAGAAAGAGTAATTATACCTGTGCCACTGTCATAATTTGTAGCCGTAATACCATCAGGAAGGGCCCCTAATACTCTTAAAGTTTCATTGGCACCATCAGGTCGATTGGTCAGGGTAATGGTAGCACTTTCGATATTGGTGTCATCAGCATCGGTAATAGCAGCATCAGTATCAGCTATGGGACTTGGCAATGTGCCGATTGTGAAACTTGTCGCAAAGTCGTTTCCGCCTGTGCTTCCGTCCAAATCCAAGACTGGCGCTGTATTGACCTTGGCTACAGATACCGTAGTGGTGGCAGTGCTGCTATTATCATCACCATCATTAACAACTACAGTAATCGTTCTGTCATCATCTTTTGGGTCTCCGCTGGCATTATTATACTCGATTTGCTGTATGGCCGCTTGAAAGTTGGCCAAAGAGGCTGGACCTGTAAGTGTTATCACTCCGGTGGTACTGTTGTAAGCGCTGGCAGTAATCCCACCAGGGAGCGCTCCGTTCACTGCTAAACCCTCATCCGTGCCATCCAGAATGTTTGTAAGTGTAATGGTTACCGTCTCAATGTTAGTGTCGTCCGTGTCATTAATGGCTATGTCAGTATCCGCTATGGAGACAGCACCTGCACCTTCAGTGAAAGATGTGCTAAAGTCATTGCCTCCTGTACTTCCATCAAGATCGAGAGAAGGGACCGAATTGACTTTTGTGACAGAAATGACGGATGTCGCGGTATTGCCATCTTCAGTGCCATCATTCAGAACAACGGTGATTGACCTATCCGTTTCATCAGGGTCGTTATCCGTGTTGTTATATTGGATTTGTTCTAGGGCCGTTACATAATCAGCTTTTGAAGCAGAACCGGAGAGGGTTAAAATACCTGTAGTATTATCATAACTGCTCGCTGTAATACCGCCAGGTAGTGATCCATTTACAATTAAGCTTTCCAGTGCACCATCTGGACGATTGGTAAGCGTGATTGTTGCGCTGGCTATGTTAGCATCTTCTACATCTACTATTGAAACATCGGTATCCGTAATATTTACGGCACCGCCATTCTCGGTGAAACTATTTGCGAAGCCAGTACCTGATCCATTTGCATCAAGGTCCAATTCAGGAGGTGTATTACATGCTAAAACGGAAGCATCTGTATTTTTTACAATGAGGGTTTGCTCATATTCGAGGCTTGAGGACCCAATATTGAGCGCTGCCATTGCTGAAGGTGTCACTGAAATGTCTACTGTGGTTCTTGACCCACCACTGGATAGGAAAGAAACACTTACAATGTAAGATGCGGATGGTCCATTCCTGAGTCCAAAATGAAGTACAGGTGATTCTTGTCTACCGTGTCCTGATCCACCATTTACTTCTTGTATAGGTGAAAGAATGTTGCCATCACAGTCTTTTAGGACCACTGTTGCACCCAAAGCACTGCGTGTTAATCCACCACCCAGATCCAATTGTGGAATTACATTCAAGTAGTTATTGGCAAAACCGCTTGTCGCTACCTCGCTAGAACTTCCTATTAAATCATTCTGCCATAATTGATTTCGATCATTGTCAATGTTGACGTAAACATCCAGGTCACCATCGTTGTCGTAATCTACAAATGAAACAGCTTCGGCATCATCACCGACTTCTATACCGTTGTTGTCATTGGGTTGGTTGAATAAGAATGTTCCTCCAGTACTATTGTTAAGCATGAGGTAGCTATCGCCACCACCGTCTCCGAAGAAAACATCTATATCTCCATCGTTGTCAATGTCTCCCGTAGCTATCCCTTCAATACCTGAATCATTCAAAAGATTATTGTTAGACCTTCTAAACGGGTTTGATACTGCAGAAAAGACTCCTGGGGCCGTTTGCTCATAAAGAGTAGGAGTGTTATTGGTAGAGCCAGGTCCCCAGATAAAATCAAAATCACCATCTCCGTCAAAATCGGCTACAACTCCACCACCTTTTCGACCATTATCTGCGTCTTCATTAAATGATGTATTAACAGTGAAAGTACCGTCCCCGTCATTTATAAATAGATCGTAATTATTGCTATCAATATTTGATGTGCTAGATGTGCCTTCTTTCCTTGCAAGGATATCCATAAAACCATCATTGTTGATATCAGCAACTGTCATATAATCACCAGTGCTAGCTCCGCTTTGAGGTAGTCCAAGACCGCCAGCTCCTGTGCCGGCTGCACCCACATTATTTTGTGTTACTTGATCAAAGCGATTGCCGGAAACTGATGCACCATCATTCTTCATGATATCAATACCAGCATTATGATTTTCAATAATAAGGTCTAAAAAACCGTCATTATCGTAGTCCATCCAGCCTATGCCTTCAGTATTGAAGCCATCTGTTAGACTTGTAATGGTTTGGATGATTGAAAAACTACTCCCAGAACTGTTTTGAAAAATTACTATTCGATTACTAGTATTGACCGCGAAATCTGGGAACCCATCATTGTTGAAGTCACCCCAAATGGCACTTCTCTCTGTCCTTCTATTCTTTAGGCCTGGCGCAACACTATTGGTTACATCTATGAAAACACCATTGTCATTTCTGAATAGGTAAGACCTTCGATTACCGTTATTTTCATCAGAATTCAGGAGTAAGTCCAGATCGCCATCTAAATCATAATCAGCGAATGCAAAACCACCTGCCTTATCTCTATTAAGGTCAGAGTCGTCTTGCCCGTTACCAGCAACGTTAGTAAAGTTCTGTCCAAAGGCCGAGACGCTTAAAGACAAAAAACCGACTAGAGTCAATAACCCCAGTCGGACGTTAAAACATCCGAAGATATTAGCAACAGCCATGCATTGTTTAGTTAGTTTCTTTCTCAAGGTCAAACCCCGAGCCAAGTGTTTTATAAACCCGTACAGTGCATTAATGTGATGTAATTGTTCCCTTAGAAAGAAAGGGATTCCCGAAATGGGAAATGGATAAGGTGAATCAGAAAAAGTGCGCGACTAACTTTATCTCTCAATTGCCAACCATAGCAGAACTGCCGGATTACTAGAGAGTTAGCCCGATTTATGATGTTTAGGTCAATCAAATAAAATCAATAACGTTTTATAATCCTATTTTTTCTTGACTAATCGTATTTGCTATTATTGATGTGAAATACAATTTTATGTATTCAAAAGTAAGAATGCTGTATGTGTGACAATTTGTTGACAAATTTAAGAGGGTCATAACCACTTTCTACCGAGTCGACTCGATCAAACGTTTGCATTAATCTTTTTGGAGCCTCACCTCTTGTGCTCGAGCGATTCATTTACTTTTGATCTCTTTAAATCGAACTGATGAAATTTAAACATCCCTACAAATTTGGTAAGGGCTACGAGAAATCGGTGGCATACTTTTCAATGGAGTTTGCCATTGATCAACCCTTGAAAATCTACTCAGGTGGATTAGGCTTCTTAGCCGGTTCACACATGCGGAGTGCCTATGATCTAAAGCAGAACATGGTGGGTATAGGTATTCTCTGGAAATACGGATATTACGATCAAGTACGTAAACATAATAACGAGTTAGATGCCCTATGGCAAGAACGCCACTACAACTTTTTGGAAGATACTGGTCTTGAGTTGGAAGTGAGTGTGAACCACCATCCGGTGAAAGTCAAGGTGTACTATCTGGCACCTAAGGTTTTTGGTACAGCGCCAATTTTCCTGCTTTCAACAGATCATCCTGAAAATGATCATTTGGCTCAGACTATTACCCACAAATTGTATGATAATAATATATCTACAAGAATCGCTCAATATATATTGTTAGGTATTGGAGGTGCTAAATTACTTGAGGCAATTAATCATAATGTGGAACAGTATCACTTTAATGAAGCTCATGCATTGCCGGCAGCATTCCGTCTGATGGAAAAAGTAGGTGATATTGAAAAAGTAAAAAATCAGTTGGTGTTCACTACACACACTCCTGTAAAGGCGGGTAATGAGGTGAACGACCCAAATATGTTACATAATATGGGCTTCTTCAACGGTTTCTCAATTCGTGAGGTTGAAGAAATGGTTGGCTTCGAAAATGGAATGTTCAACCATACACTTGCCGCATTGCGTATGTCCAAAATCTCGAATGCTGTTTCGAAAAAGCACTGTGAGGTTTCAAAAGACATGTGGGGTGGCTTTGACGGTATTTGTGATATCATTCCAATCACCAATGCACAAAATAAGGCTTACTGGACCGATGTTGACTTAGAAAAGGCTAGGCAGAAAAAAGACGACAAAAAATTCTTAAAGCGAAAGGTCGAATTGAAAAAGGACCTTTTCGAACTAGTGGCTGACCAAACAGGAAAGATTCTTGATCCAAAAGTATTGACTATTGTTTGGGCCAGGCGTTTTGCCGGATACAAGCGGGCAGACCTGATTGCCAGAGATGTTGAGCGGTTTGAAAAGTTGTTGAACAATAAAGACTATCCTGTGCAGATCATATGGGCAGGAAAACCTTATCCTTTGGATCATGGTGCAGTAAGTACCTTTAATTGGTTAGTACACTTTACCAGAAAATACCATAATGCCACAATCTTAACGGGTTATGAACTTGGACTTTCGGCTTTAATGAAAAAAGGTTCGGATGTCTGGTTGAACAATCCTAGAATTCCACTTGAAGCTTCAGGTACATCAGGAATGACGGCCGCTATGAATGGATCACTTAACTTTTCGACCAACGATGGTTGGATTCTGGAGTTTGGTGAACATGGTAAAAACGGTTTCGTGATTCCTGAGGTTGATACAAGTCTGCCTGAAGGTGAACAAGACCAGCATGATGCAGATCACATGATGAGAATCCTTGAGGATGAGGTGGTCCCGATGTATTACAAAGACCAAAAGGCCTGGGTGAATATGAACTATCAGAGTATGGCTGACGTGGAGGAATATTTCAGAGCTTCACGTATGGCAGATGAGTATTATAAAAAGCTCTATAATCGTTAATCAGGATTAAAAATTTTCCTAATATTGTATCGGCAGGCCTAGGTCTGCCGGTTTTTTGGGGTATTAGCTCAGTTGGTTTAGAGCGCTGCCTTGACAGGGCAGAGGTCACTGGTTCGAATCCAGTATATCCCACTCAGAAATGCGCCCTTGGCGCATTCTTTGGTTAAGATTTCATCGGGATGTGGCGCAGTCCGGTAGCGTACTCGTCTGGGGGGCGAGTGGTCGCAGGTTCAAATCCTGTCATCCCGACAAAACAAGAGGGAGTCAATCTATGACTCCCTCTTGTTTTTCATAAACAGTATTAGTCATTTCTCAGGGCGTCAGCAGGGTTCGTTCTTGCCGTTTTTATGGTTTGGAAGCCAATGGTTATGGCGGTTATCAAGAAACACAACCCAATAATGGATAGGAATGTGAGTATTGAAAGATCTATACTATATGCAAAATTTTGAAGCCATTGATCGACAAAATAATAGGCTATGGGGAAGGCAATAATTGCTGCAATACTAACCAGTAGGTAAGTCTGCTTGGCCAATAGTTGTATGATTTGCCCTACAGAGGCCCCCAACACCTTGCGTACACTGATTTCTTTTGTTTTTACCTGTGCTGTATGAGTAGAAAGCCCTAAAAGCCCTAAGCATGAAATGACTATCGCCAGAATTGTAAATATTTTGAATATTTCAGCCATTTTGAATTCAGCTTGATATAGGCGATCTAATCTGTCGTCCAAGAACTGATAGTTCAGTGTTTGCTCAGGGTATATTTCTTTCCACATTTGCTCCAATCCAGATATGACTTGTGCAACTTGTGAAGTCTCGAGCTTGATAATGGCTTTTGAGACCCAAGGGAAACTTTCTACAGGGGTTAAAACAACAGGAGCCACTTGATTGTGTAAAGACTCGAAATGGAAGTCTTCACTAATTCCGATTATTTTACTTTTGTTCCTCCCATGAAACTTGTAGTCAGATGAGTTTAAAAGGTCACCTTCCATCGCATTGGCAAAAGTCTCGTTAACAATGACATGTGATGCTGCACTGTCTAAAAGAGGATTGAAGGTCACACCTGCCTTAATGTCTATGCCGAAAATATCCAGATAGTCATGATCAACAATGAACCTCTTAAAGGGAAATGGAAATTGGGGACTTCTGGTTTCACCGAAGAATTGATCTCCAGGGACCTGACCGGCAATTGAGACCTGAAGTACACCTGGGATTTGCTGTATCTGATTTTTTATCGTTTGATAGTTTTTCCGGAACTGCGCGGAGGTACCATTCAATACCAGTACCCGATCAGGATTGTATTTGAGGCTTGTGTCTTTGATAAAATTTAGTTGACTTTGAATGAATGCAATGCCAGCTAATAATGCAATTGAGAAAACGAACTGAAATATCACTAGCGTCTTTCTAAGGAGTACGCCATTTCTAGAGTGCTCGACACGACCCCTTAAAACTCCGGCAAACTTGTGCTTTGAAAGTAAGATGGCAGGATAAACTCCTGCAATCAAACCTAGCGATACCACGAATACCAGAATTTTCAGAAGGAATGAAGGATTTGAAGAATAATCAAAGAACAACTTATCCCCCAATATTTCTTCAAATGCAGGGATGGTCAATTGAACTATTATGATGGCGAATGGAAGAGCAATGAGGCAGGTGAGGAGAGACTCCAGCAAAAACTGACCGAGTAAACCTCTCTGAGTTGCGCCTGTGACTTTTCTGACTCCAACTTCGCGTCCTCTTAAAGTAGCACGGGCACTTGTTAGATTAATGTAATTGATAATGGCCAGTGAGATGATCAATATGGCTACAATAGCGAACATATTGATAATACGTTTGTCTGTAGTAGCAATAATTGAATCAGTTACTTCTGTATCGTATTTAAGTGCATGGACATTTTTCAGAGCGTACTGAGCCGCTAAATGTTGGTCGCTTTCAGTATGCTTTTTCAGTTCGGGTAGAATTTTTTTAGTGACTGATTCAGGTTGGCTCCCATTTGTTAACAGGACATAGATGGGGAGTGATATATAAAAATTGCGCCCAAATGATACCTTTTCGTTTTGTCCAGTTACGGTCGACATGGGCTTGACAAAATCAAACTGAATGCTGGAGTTGCCAGGTGGGTCTTTCATTAGGCCCACAATTTCTAGATTAGTGTCCTTTGAGAATTGATCTGGTTTGGCAAGTTTTATTTGTTGTCCTATTGGATCAGTATTGCCAAAGATGCGTTCAGCAGCTGATTCTGTGATGACGGCTACATTGTGCCTTGATAGTATGTTTTGCGGATTCCCTTCAATTATCTCAAAAGAGAAGACCTTGAAGAAACCGGGGTCTGCTGACAAGAAAGTCTGATTCAGAACCTCTTTATTACCACTTTTTTCAAAGACGACTGTCTCAGAACCCAATGACATTCGGGTGTATGCTTCAATCTCTGGTATGTTGGGCGAAATGGCCGGCATCAAACTAGAGTGGAGTTTTACACTTCTATTGATCAATCCATTCCTCTTGGAGGTGGACTCTAATCGATATATACGATCGCTGTTTTCTAAAAAGTCATCTTTGATTTTATCGTCAATCAAGAAAAGTAGAATGACCAGGCTTCCGGCTAGCCCTAATGCAAGTCCGAATATGTTGATGAATGTGTGGGAAGGACTTTTCCTAAAGGCCCTGAATGCCATCTTGATTTGATAGTAGAACATGTCAATGAATTTTGGTTTTCGATTCTCTTTGTTGTGTAATAGGATATATGGCCGCACGGATCTCAATGCCGTCCAGATATAGATGGCTTTAGCGCGTCTTGGCCCTTTTGATTCAAGATTGTCAAGAAAGTCCTCATAGAGGTCTCCTTCGATTTCTTCCAGTATTTGTCTTCCTGCCAGAAGTCTCAGCAGGAGCAATGGGAGTTTGGGTGGCCGACTCACAGGGTGCCTCCTTTCACTTCATTAACTGGGACTAGTTTCCAGAAAGACTCTCGAATGCGTTTCACTTCGCAGAGTGCGGCAAAACCTTTTTTCGAAACATTAAAGTACCGTTTCCTTTTGCCCCCTCGCCTAGGAGAAGCTTCTGCTAGTTGTGAATCAAGAAAGCCCTTGCGTTCCATTCGATACAAGGCAGAGTGTATGGCACTCAGATTAATTGTTCTGGCGGTATGCTTCTCTACTTCCTTTCGAATTTGATTGGCATAGGCCAACTCTCCTTTCAGTACACATACGGCTAACAATACGACTTCCTCAAATTCTCCTAAAAAACTTCCTTTCATAGCTTATATATCAATCATATAAATGTAAATAAAATAATGAGTGAATTTTTACCAATCATATAAATGTAAATAATATAACCCCTGATTATTGATGCACCATGGGTTTAAAATGTTTTGTAGGCTTATTTTTTTTACACTCAGACTCTCACTTTCGCTAATTCAAAACAAATAGTAATCCATCTAACCAAGCAAAGCCACTCTCTGACTTATGTTGTTTTGTGGGATTTGTCTACATCTTGTCTATAGTGAAAATGGCCGTAACTGCAGGTAAATCACTAGCTTGGCAAAGTATTGTTAACACATGCATTTTTTGCTAAGAATGAAAAACACCCTGGTGATCATAACCATTTTTATCGCCTTGTCTGTCTTGGTGAGCAAGGAATCTCAAGCCCAAATTGAGCAGGACCAATGGCTGATAGGCGCGTCAAGCAACCTCTCTTTTAGGTCTACGAGCAATGATATATTAAATGATCAGAGGAGTATCAATCTAACTACCCAATTTGGGTATTTTCCTCATCAGAATTTGGCCCTCGGTCTTGGTTTAGGAATGACTCACATAGATGTAGGAAACAGCTCCACTACAGAGATAAATGTAGGTCCATTTGCCCGGTATTATTTTCAGGGGCTTTTTTTTGCCGGCCTAGGTTATTCCATGGTTTATGTCAATCGAGAATTGGATTCCAATAGTAGTAACGATACTGGAGGTTCGTTTTCGCTTGAGGCAGGTTACCCGATTTGGGTGCTGATAGAGAGTCTCTCGATTGAACCAACATTGCGCTACAATATTGGAACTGGCGAATTATTGAAAGACATAAACAGTCTTTCTCTCAACATTGGTTTTGTACTATATTTCTAATGATCGATTTAGGAGTAAACCCTGAAAACGCAGACTTACTTTCTTTTGAGGTAACGAAGTCCGAGGTATAGTCCACCTAAGACTAAATAGAATGCCCCAAACCAAGCAAAGGTAGAGTCTTGCTTTTCAGTGACTAGAAAATCATACGCAAGGGTGATGAAATAGGGTATACTGGTAAAAATGAAAAGCGGAATGGCCAATTTGTGCGCTGGCTGTGCCTCGACTTTCTGATATTTTTCTTCCACAACGTATTGTTAAACCATTTTAGAAAACGGTAATAGTGGTTTTCGAGTTGTGCTATATTCTGTGAACGGTAATAAACAAAAAACCCCAATCGGAACGATTGGGGTTTTCAGCGTTTGTTTTTAAGACTTAGTTTCCGTCTTTTTTGAATTTGTCAAAGCGTGAATTCCCCTTCCCTTTTGGAGGGAAAACATTGTTTTCCATATCGACATCTGCCAACTGCTTAAAAGGGTCAAAGACAACGCTGTCTACTTCCTTCTCCTTTACAAAGAGTTTTGTGACTTGTTGTTCATTTCTTCTCCAGATTTCAGCCGGAATTCTCTCAATTTCCTTGCTTCCGTCTTTGTAAGTCCACTCAAGAACTATTGGTGTTATCAGCCCGCCATTGTTTTTGAAAGTCATCTGATACACATTTTTACCTGCAAATCGCTCTCGAATAGATTCGTTATCTACTTCGCTGCGATATTCGCTTCCTACATTACTATCGACTAGCTTAAACTCTTGAGGTTGACCGTAGAACGGATTTCCATCATTCTCGCCTGCATTTTCTCCTAAGTTACCTCCTTGGGCATTCACACGACTTTCCAAGTTTTTTTGCTCTCCGGCTACTTTGAACCACTTAACGTCAGCCACTTCCACATCTACATTATCAGTGGTGTAAAACCAACCTTTCCAGAACCAGTCAAGGTCCACTGCTGATGCATCTTCCATAGTTCTAAAGAAGTCTGCCGGCTTCGGATGTTTAAATGCCCATCTTCTAGAATACTCTTTAAAGGCTTGATCAAATAGTTCAGGACCCATTACTTGTTCTCTGAGTACTACCAAAGCTGCAGACGGTTTCGAGTAAGCTTCCGGACCAAGCTGAAGAGATTGCTCTGGGTTGGTCATGATGGGTCTCATAAAATCCTTGCTACCCTTCATATAAGGTACAATGGCGGCAGGAGAGTTGGAGTTATATGGTAAGTCTGGATAGTATTTTTTCATGGTCAAATACTCTAGGAACGAATCCAATCCTTCATCCATCCATGCCCATTGACGCTCATCAGAGTTGATAATCATGGGGAAGAAGTTGTGACCTACTTCGTGAACAATCACATAGACCATCCGTGTTTTGATGAAGTCATCATATGTGCCATCAGGCCTTGGGCGGCCAAAATTAAAGCAGATCATCGGGTACTCCATACCAATGCTTGCGGCATGCACCGAGATGGCCACCGGATAGGGATAATCAATGGTCATCTCTGAGTAGTTGATCAAGGTATTGACCACAGCTTTTGTAGATTCTCTTTCCCATAGTGGATTACCCTCTTTCGGGTAGTATGACATGGCAAGTGGTGTGTTTTCGCCAACCTTAACCGCTTGTGCATCCCAGATGAATTTTCTGGAGGAAGCAAAAGCAAAGTCTCTTACATTTTCAGCATGATAAACCCAAGTAGATTTACCACTGGCTTTTTTCTTTTCCTTGGCTTCTGCTTCTTTTTGAGTAACAATAATCACAGGCTTGTCAAAAGACTTCTTAGCCTGCTCAAATCGTCTTACTTCTTGTTTTGTCAAAACATCTTTTGGGTTTTGAAGCATACCAGTAGAGCCCACAATGTGATCTGCCGGAACGGTAATTTCTACTTCGAAATCTCCGAAAGTCAATGCAAACTCACCAGAGCCCATGAATTGCTTGTTTTGCCATCCGTTGAAGTCGTCATAAACCGCCATTCTTGGGTAGAACTGTGCAATTGTGTAGAGGTAATTACCGTCTTCTTTGAAGTACTCATAACCTGAACGGCCTCCGATCACAGCCCTGTCATTCACATTGTACCACCAGTCAATATTGAAACTAAAGCTGCTGCCACTTGCCAGTGGTTCGGGCAGCGTGATTTTCATCATAGTTCGGTTCACCAGGTATTGCAGATCATTTCCCCTGGTGTCCTTTACTGCCATTAGCTTAAAACCACCGTCAAAACCTGTGTCTCCCAAAGCACGCTGTGCTTGAACAGTTCCCACTTGACTCACAGTAGCAGGAAGTCTGGATGTTCCAGCCTGGCTGCCAAAGCTGTTTTGCTCCCTGACATTTTGATCAAGCTGAATCCATAAGTACCTCAGCTCAGATGGGGAGTTGTTGTAATAGGTAATTACTTCAGAACCAGTAATGCGCTGATTTTCGTCATCAAGTTCCACTTTGATTTTGTAGTCAGCTTTCTGTTGCCAGTAGTCAGGCCCTGGTTCTCCGGAACCGGTGCGATATTGATTTGGCGTAGGCAACATGTTGTCCATTTGCTCAAATTTTCCGTTCCAATTGCGCTGGCCGAAGGCCACAAGGGAACAGAAAAGAAGGGTAAGCGTAAAGATCTTTTTCATTTTAGAATGATTGTTTTGTTGATAGTTTACAGTGCCTGGTTGGGGGCAACAATAATACTGAATTAATGATAGATTCATATGCTAAATGTAATTTGAGGCAAATTTTGATGATAAGAGCTCGGGTATCTTATGGCTTTTTACTCCTTTTTGTCATAAACACTTCATGAGTGCAGGACATTTCTTTGACACCACCATACGGACTATTGCGATTGGTTCTTGAAACAGACAAGAGACTGGGTTTATGGATTTGGTTAGGAGTGAATGGTGCGCTAATAGATTTGACGAGGTACTCGTTGAAAATTAAGGGAATAAAAAGGGTTAACTTGGCCCAAGGCAAAACTATAATGGAAATGATATGAGGTTAAGACTGCTGATTGGTTTGATTTTTTCTGTTCAATTAGTTTTTGGGCAAGATATTGATATTCAGGGACATAGAGGTGCTAGAGGCTTATTGCCTGAAAATACTATTCCTGCCTTTATAAGAGCAATTGATGAGGGTGTGACAACATTGGAACTAGATGTGGTCATCACCAAAGACAAGCAAGTACTGGTTTCTCATGAACCCTATATGTCATCTTTAATTTGTTCAAAACCCGATGGAAGCCCTGTTAAGTCTGGAGAGTCAAAAGAGCTGAATATATATGCAATGACCTATGAGGAAGTCAAATCCTATGACTGTGGATCTAGGGGCAATCCTCGTTTTGGCAGGCAAGAAAAGATGGCGGTTTCTAAGCCCTTATTGAAGGATGTGATTGAGACGGTTGAGGAGTACCTTAATGAAAACAATCTACCGAAACTCAGGTACAACATAGAGATTAAGAGTTCTGAAAAAGGAGATGATGTCTATCATCCGGGAGTGGGTGAATTTTCAAAACTGGTGTATGAGCTAACCACTGGTATGCTCTCCAAGAATCGCTTTACAATTCAGAGTTTTGACTTTCGAGTTTTAAGACATTGGCATAGTCTATACCCTGATATAACGCTAGTAGTT
This sequence comes from Roseivirga sp., assembly GCA_965230105.1. GTDB lineage: Bacteria > Bacteroidota > Bacteroidia > Cytophagales > Cyclobacteriaceae > Roseivirga. The sequence goes on from CBDDKG010000017.1 coordinate 24,272, forward strand.
CTTATTGAGAATGGCAAAGGAGTCAATTCAAATCTGGAGGATTTAGGTTTTGTTCCTGAAATCTACAGTCCATACCATATTCGACTGAACAAAAGCATGGTTGAGCTATGTCATTCAAAAAACATGAAAGTCATTCCCTGGACAGTTAATGAGCTTGATGCTATGAAGCGCCTTGTCAAAATGGGAGTCGATGGAATCATTACAGACTACCCTGATCGGGCTAGAGTGCTCAGACAGTAATTTGGTATTTAATCATTAATTAAGTCCAGATTTCTTTGTTGGTGATAAGTCTTTATTTTTGCTTTCCGTTTTGCAGATGCGCCTTCTAGAAGTAAAAGACAAACCCACCGAGAAAGAATTCATTCTAATGGCTGCCAGGCTATATAAGAATGAAAAAAACTGGATAAGGCCACTTGATAAGGATATAAAAGCCGTTTTCGACCCAACTAAGAACAAAAACTTCAAAAATGGAGAGGCCATCCGTTGGATACTTAAAGATGACGGAGATCAGACCATCGGTCGAATTGCTGCCTTCATTAATAATAAAACCGCCAGTAGTTATGACCAACCCACAGGAGGGATGGGCTTTTTCGAATGTATCAATGATCAGAAAGCGGCCTTTATGCTATTCGATGCTTGTAAGGATTGGTTGAAAGAAAAAGGTATGGAGGCCATGGACGGGCCGATCAACTTTGGAGACAGGAACAACTGGTGGGGCTTGCTGGTGGATGGTTTTACCGAGCCTAACTATCAAATGCCTTATAACTTCAAATACTATCAAGAGCTGATAGAAGCTTACGGATTTGGTGTTTTCTTTAAGCAATATACCTATCAAAGACCCATGGGGAGTGAAGTAGACTTTAGTCCTAGGTTCTATGAAAAGGCGCAAAGTACTCTTAATAATTCTGATTATGAGTTTAGGCATATCACTAAGAAAGAATATGCTAAGGCGCATGAATACTTCCATGAAGTATACAACAAGGCATGGGCAGGACATAGCGGGGTAAAACCCATGAGTATGCAACAGGCAAAGGCTACTTTCAAAATGCTTAAGCCAGTGGCAGACGTTCGGCTAATCTGGTTTGCCTTTTACAAGGGTGATCCTGTAGCTTTCTTCATATCTATTCCTGAGTTGAACCAGCTATACAAACATCTTAATGGTCAATGGAATTTGTTGAGTAAGCTTAAGTTCCTCTATTTGCTTAAAACAGGTGCCTGTAAGAAAGGCCTGGGTATTGTATTTGGTGTTGTTCCAGACCACCAGAAAAAAGGAGTTGAAGGGGGGCTTGTGGTTTCATATGTCAAAAATTTGGCTTGGAAAAAAGGCTTTCAGTACCGCGATATTGAAATGAACTGGATTGGGGATTTCAATCCTAAGATGATGAGTGTCGTAGAACAAATCGGTGGAAAAGTTTTAAAAACACATATAACATATAGAAAGCTCTTTGATGAGAGTAAAGTCTTCGAAAGAGCGCCATTTATAACCTAATAGAGAGAATGAATAAGAAGTACGATGTATATGGGATAGGCAATGCACTTGTGGACCTGGAGTTTAAGGTAGATGATCAATTTTTATATGATCATAAAGTGCAGAAGGGTTTAATGACCCTGGTAGATGAAGATACGCAGTTTAGGTTGATTGGTGCCATTGACAATGGCAACCTGAATAGAAAGTCGGGAGGATCAGCTGCAAACTCAGTCATTGCAGTCAGTCAGTTTGGAGGGAACTCATTCTACTCTTGCAAAGTAGCTAATGACGAGTACGGTGACTTCTATCTAAAAGACATGAATGATGCTGGAGTTGATACTAACCTTGATAATAAGGAAAGAGAAGGTGGAGTAACTGGCAAGTGTTTAGTGATGATTACACCAGACGCAGACAGAACCATGAATACTTTTCTGGGGGCTACAACCAACTTATCTACAAATGAGGTAGATGAGTATTCATTGAGAGATTCACAATACCTTTACTTAGAAGGTTATTTGACTACTTCAACAACAGGGGTAGAAGCCATGAAGCTTGGTAAAAAAATTGCTGAGGATAATGGAGTTAAAACTGCCATTACGCTTTCCGATCCAAGTATTGTTCAGTATTTCAAAGAAAAGTTTGTCGAGGTCATTGGTGCTTCTGTTGATTTACTTTTCTGCAATGAAGATGAAGCTATGTCCTTCACAGGAAAGGACAATATCTTAGATGCTCGTGAAGCACTTAAAAGTGAAGCTCACCGATTTGTAATAACTCAAGGAAGCAATGGTGCAATAATTTGGGACGGTGATACTTTTATTGATATTGAGGCCTATAAAGTAAAGGCGGTAGATACCAATGGAGCCGGAGATATGTTTGCCGGGGCTTTCCTCTATGGAATTACAAATGGCATGACTTATGCATCTGCTGGTAAACTGGCTAGTATGGCTAGTTCAAAAGTTGTATCACAATTTGGCCCGCGTTTAAAATGGCATGAAGTTCAGGCGATTCTTCATGATTTGAAATAACAGGTAGCCTTAAATCCATACATCCGTGTGATGTTCCGTTAACCATTTGATGCGTTAAACAAATCCATTACACATTTACTTTCGTTCGAAAATTTAAACTGTAAGCATACTATGATTAAGAAATTTGGTTTCCTTATGATGTTATGTATGATGCTCTCCTTATCCGCGAGGGCTCAGAACATTGAATATGATGAATATGACTTGGATAACGGGTTGCACGTCATTCTGCATCAAGATAATTCTACACCTATTGTCACTGTGTCTGTACTCTATCATGTAGGTTCTAAAAACGAACCAGAAGGTAGAACAGGCTTCGCCCACTTCTTTGAGCATTTAATGTTTGAAGGCTCTCCCAATATTGGTAGGGGTGAGTATTTTAAAATTATTGAAGCAGCAGGAGGCAGTCTGAATGCGAATACTTCTCCAGATAGAACATTTTATTTTCAAACCTTACCGTCCAATCAGCTGGAGTTAGGCTTGTATATGGAGTCTGAGAGAATGCTACATGCCAAAATTGATTCTACTGGAATTGCTACACAAAAAGAGGTAGTTAAGGAGGAGAAAAGACAAGGAGTAGATAACCAACCTTATGGAACGCTTCTTGAGAAAATGTTGAAGAATGCCTATGGTGGGACCAATTATGAATGGTCACCGATTGGATCATTTGAAGATATAGATGCAGCAACAGATCAAGATTTTGTTGACTTCTACCAAACATTCTATGTGCCTAATAATGCTACGCTTTCTATCGCTGGTGATTTCGAAACAGAAGAGGCTAAGAAGCTTATAGAGGCTTATTTTGGAGAAATTAAAAGGGGTACTAAAACTATTCCAAGACCTACAATCACTGCTCCAAAACTTGATGGGGTTGTTGAGGAAACAGTTTTTGACAATGTTCAACTACCGGCTGTTATTCAAGGCTACAGAATGCCACGACAAGGCACCGAAGATTATTACGCATTACAATTGGTAACCCAATTACTTTCTGGCGGACAGAGTTCTAGATTCCAAAAAGTATTGGTGGATGAAAAGCGAATAGCGCTTGGATTTCAGGTAGTTCCTCTGGCTTTAGAGGACGGTGGTTTATTCATCAATTTTGCAGTACCAAATCAGGGGTATGAAGTAGCTGATCTAGAAAAGGAAATGGATGTACTGGTTGAAGAGTTGAAAAATGAGCTTGTACCAGAAAGAGAATTTCAAAAACTAAGAAATCAGATTGAAAACAATTTTATTTCGGGATACGGATCAGTTCAATCAATAGCCGAAAGCTTGGCAAACTATCATGTCTACTTCGGAGATGCAGAGTTGATTAATACTGAAATAGAAAGGTATAGAAAAGTCACTCGAGAAGATTTGATGAAGGTGGCTAAGAAATATTTTGTACCAGAAAATAAAGTGGTGCTAACCTACAGGCCTAAATCCGAACAGGAAAAGCCAACAGATTCTAAAATCAAGAAGGAAGGAGGAAACAACTAATGAAAAGATTTTTAACCCTTGCGTTAGCACTCGTTGCCATAGGAGCAACCGCGCAAATTGATAGGACTAAACTTCCAGAACCAGCGCCTGCCAAAGAATTAAAACTAGGCAAATCTGAACAATTTACTTTGAAGAATGGGCTGAAAGTAATTTTGGCTGAGAATCATAAGTTGCCAACAGTGAGTTGGACATTATCTTTTAATACAGGACCAATTACGGAAGGCGATAAAGCTGGCTATGCAGGTATTTTCGGACAGGTGATGCGTGCAGGGACTACTTCAAAGACGAAAGAGGAGTTAAGTGAGGAGATTGATTTTATGGGGGCTTCCGTATCTGCTGGGGCAACTTCCATGTCCGCTTTTTCACTATCGAAATACAAAGAAGACGTTCTGGATATCATGACAGATATCCTTTATAACCCTTCTTTTCCTCAAGATGAATTTGACAGAGCTATTGAGCAAACACTCACCGGACTAAAGCAAGCGAAGGATGATCCCAATGGCATAGCAGCCAGAATTAGAAGTATGGTGAACTATGGTAAAGATCATCCTTATGGAGAGGCTTCTACTGAAGAGACGGTGAGCAACATTTCAATTGAGGATTTGAAGCAACACTATGCCAATTATTTCAAGCCGAATGTAGCTTATTTGGTTATCGTAGGAGACATCACAAAAAAGGAAGCTCAAAAATTGGCTAAAGAATACTTTGGTGATTGGAAAAAGGGAGATGTAAAGAAAGAGAACTTTGAAGCTCCAAAAAGTATCGACAAAACCGTGATATCGCTGGTTGATAGACCATCTTCTGTTCAGTCCGTTATAAGTATCTCATATCCAGTTGAAAATAAGCCAGGCAATGCTGATGCAACAACAATTTCTGTGATGAATGAGATTCTTGGAGGTAGTGGATCGGCAAGGCTATTTATGAATTTGAGAGAGGATAAAGGGTATACTTATGGAGCCTATTCAAGCCTAGGAAGTAGTCGATATAGCGCAATTTTTAATGCTTCTGCAAGCGTTAGAAATGAAGTGACGGACAGTGCCTTGACCGAGTTCATAAATGAACTCAAGCGTATAAGAGAGGCTGAGGTGACTCAAGAAGAACTAGACTTAGCGGTTAATTCAATGAGAGGCTCTTTTGCCAGAGGTTTAGAGAATAGAAGTACTGTAGCTCAGTATGCCTTGAGTTCGGAATTAAATGGTCTACCTGATGATTACTATGCGAATTACTTGAAACGGCTGGAAGCCATAACGATACAAGATATTCAGAGAGTAGCTCAGAAATATATCAGGCCCGATAAAGCCAATATTGTGATTGTCGGAAAGGCCGAAGAAATTCTTGAAAGCCTAAGACCTTTTGGCCCAATCGAGTTTTACGACTTAGAAGGCAATACTGTTGAGGATCCAAGTAAGAAGGTAATTGCTGATATATCACCAAGGACCATTTTGGACAAATACATTGAAGCCATTGGAGGTAGAGATGCTGTGGACGGAGTGACTACTTTGGTGAATAAAAGTTCAGCAAACTTAAATATGGGAGGTCAATCCATTGCACTCGGAAGGGTGGTCTATAGCCAGTCACCTGATAAGTATGCGGATGTGCAAACAGTACCACAAGGAGAAATCTATCAAATCTACAATTCTGGTGATGCCTTCTTGGTAATGGCTGGTCAGAAGCAATCACCTCCGGGTCCGTTCGCAGCATTAATGAAATATCAAGGCACGCTCTTCGGTGAGCGATTCTATGAGGATATCGGTTTTGAGCTTACTTATAAAGGAACCTCGAAAGTGAATGACAAGGATGCCCATAGAATAGAAGTTAATATTGGCGGTATGTCGGTCAATGAATACTATGATGTGGAATCAGGATTGAAAGTTAGAATAGAGCTTGGACCATCCGGAACCGTTGATTTATCAGATTACCGTGAAGTGAACGGTATTAAAATACCTTACAGCTTTGCTCAAAAAGGAGGTCAGCTTCCTGTCGCTATCGAATTCAAGTCAGAGGAAGTCACCATCAATGGAGAAATAGATGCATCTATTTTTAACAAGTAGGTGATGTTTCCGGAACAAAAAAAGGCAACTCGTATGAGTTGCCTTTTTTTGTTTGAGATCCTTCAGGGTGCCTCAGGATCTAAAATGGACTCCTTTTATATACATAAAAAAGCCGTTGTGAGTCAATTTCAGGCTATGCTCGTCAAAATTTGAAACTTTCAGCGTTTTTTTCGTTAATGTGTGTAAATCAGCTACTTATGAAAATTTCACCTTTCATATGGCGAGTGCTGACTTTCAGTGTTTTCGTACTTGCCATTTCTGTATTGGTATCAATGGACTCAGATACCAAAGACATCAGACCGACTACTCCTCAAAACTCCGTTATTCCAGATTCAGCCCAATTGCAAGAAGAGGTGTCGTCAATCATTCCATCCAAAGATGACAGTGCGCTGTATGTTTTGAACCAATATTTCAAGGCAATGGGTGGGGCCCAATGGTCAAATATCAGGACTATTCATAAAACCGGTTTGGTATCCCTTAGGGCAGGTGGCTCAATGGCGCTTACCTACGCAAAAGAGATGTACCAGGGTCTTGACGGATATCTCTTGGAAGAAATCAAGGTTAATGATTCTAGATTGTCTCAAGTCATGCAAAATGGACAAGTAATGACCCTTGTGAGGAATAATATTTATCCTCAAGCGGGGCTTGAAGCGTTAACGTTTAAAGAGCATATATTGCCAATTGGTAACCTCGAAGAAATAATGCCCGCTAAGGCTCAATACATGGGTAAGTACTTGGTCGAGGGAAAATTGGTTTACAAACTGTTTAGAGGTGAGCAAATGGGTTATGATGTTCATGAATATTACTCAGTTTCTTCCCACCTCAAGGTTATGACATCCATTGGGAGTGATTGCCAAGTGAAATTCAAGAATTATAAATCGATAAGTGGATTAAGAATTCCTTCTTTGGTAGAAACTTATTTTAAAGAGTTTGACCGGAAGCTCACTTATGAAGTAGAGCAAATAGCAATGAACGTGACAATACCAACATCTCCAATAGATGTAAAATCAGTTTCAATAAAAAGTGTTGTTTCTAACTAGTTTTGAAGCCAACCATAAAGCATTTCTAGTGATTTGCCATTCGTATTGTTCTCTTTTGACACTTGATAAATGGAAAAGTAATTGACCTCGCTTGGAATGAGGTTGACTTCTAATGATCGACCATAGCGATCGATTTCAAGCTTAATTGGATTAGAATCCAATAGCTCTTTCTTAAAAGATCTCCCGTTGATAGAGACCAGTTTGTCGCCAATACTCAGTTTTTCATATGCAGGTGATCCGCTTGCTATATCTGAAATAGTATGCTCTGACAAACGAAACCCAAATACCGTTTCTTCTACTTTTTCTGATGCTGATAGACTGAAGTTAAGACCAAACTTAGGCAGTAAACCAGAAAGGTAGTCCTCAAGAGGGTTGCTCCCTGATATAATGTTTTTGAAGTAGTCGTCTAAGCTTTCTGCGTATACCGATTCTACAGCAGACTGATAGTCAAGAAATGTATAGCCAGATTGGTCTTTACCATGCTTGAACCACATCAGTCTCATAACATCATCTAACGACTTGGCATTATTGAATTTAGCTCTAATCATAAGATCAAGAATGAGAGCGGCCAAAGCCCCTTCATTGTATATAGATACTTTTCTTCCAGGAATACCTCTTTCATAACCATCCAACCATAGATCAAATGATGACTTGGCCACAGAAAGGTTTGTCCTTCCTTCGTTTTCATAATGACGCTTTAAGAGTTTGTTCAACTCCTGTAAATACTCCTCAAGACTAAATACACCTGACCTCACAAGAAAAAGATCGCCATAGTAAGTAGTTACACCTTCTGTCACAAATCCAGTTTCGTGATAGTTCTCGTTTTGAAAATCATATGGCATCATCTCTTTGGGTCGAAGTCTAATCACATTCCATGTATGAAATAGCTCATGTGAACTCACGCCAAGAAGGTCTTTATACCGATCCCTGTCTGCTAAAGCCTTGGAGGGGCCGATGGTTATCACAGTAGAATTCCAATGTTCTACACCATGATAATGCTTGTATGGAAGACACTGAAGTAGAAAGTGATATTCAGGGCAGGGAAATTCTCCCATGATGCCAATTTGTAATGCCGTAAATCGACTGAAGTCTTTAGTTACTTCTTCGTCTGTCTTAGGTAAATCTCCTTGAATCCAAATCACAAAAGAATAGCCTTTGATGGAGTAAGATATTTTTCTCAAAGAGGCGCTGGCGAACATCGGACTATCGACTAGTCGATAGTAATCCTCTGCGAAGAGCCTATTGCTTTCTACTCTCTTGAGACCTGATGCTATTTCATAATGTTCTGGTAAATCGAAGCTTACTGTACAATGTTCATTAAGACTTTCTTTTGTGTAAATGCAGCAATTAATGAAGTTGACATAAAGCTGTTCATCGTCTAGCCAAGAGTTACCTGCATCCATCTCGAAGGCATAGTATTGGTAAATGATGGTCATAGAACCAGGTTGGTTGGCCAATCGCCAGGAACTCTTACTATGCTTTTCTAGTCCAATTTGATCGCCATTCTTATCAAATGCCCTGATTGACCGAATGCGTTTCGCAAAATTCTGGATTTGATATCTCCCCGGCCTCCAGTTTGGAAGTAGTATTTCCTCATGGGCATTCTTAGTGATAAAAGTTGCTTTTATGGTAATATAATGTGTATTCGGGTTCTGGAAAGAGATGTGGTAGTCCATAGAAATTAGCTGAGCGGATTAAAGCTAAACAATTTCTAACACACGTTGGTAAAAAAGAAAAAGGTGTCTATCTTTGCAGTCCTTTTTGAGAGAAAGATAAAGAAACGATGAAAAGAACATTTCAACCTTCGCAGAGAAAGAGAAAAAATAAGCACGGATTCAGATCTAGAATGGAATCTGCTAATGGTAGAAGCGTACTAGCGAGACGTAGAGCCAAAGGAAGACATAAACTTACTGTTTCTGACGAAGGTAAGCACGGTAAATAATTCTGTGTACTTCTGAGGTTTTGTTAACTTAAACCTCGTGTCAGAGCCAAATACAGCTAATTTGAAATACACTTTCCCTAAGTCGGAAAGACTACATAGTAAAAAATTAATTAAGGAGCTTTTTGAAAAAGGCTCCTCTTTTTATTTATACCCCTACAAAGTAATATATCTTCCACAAGAAGATATCGAGCTTAACCAAGTGCTCATATCGGTCTCTAAAAAGAAGTTCAAGAAGGCAGTTACACGCAATCTCATCAAGAGAAAGGTGAAAGAAGCCTACCGTTTGAATAAGCATCTTCTCGCAGATGAATCTCAAGCTTTGCCGAAATTATTGATTGGTTATATTTATACAGGAAACGACATTTTGCCTTATCAAACCATTGAAGGCAAACTAAAGAAATCGCTTCTCCGTTTGAAGAAAGAGTCACAAGACCTTTCGCACAAGAATCAATCATGAGGAAATTAAAGATTAGAAAGATTCAAATTGCCCTATTGGGCCTGTCCGCATTCTTACTTTGGTCATTCACTGCTCGACAAAATGACAAATACTTCGAAATTCTGAAGAACCTCGACATTTTCGCTACTATGTATAAGGAGGTTAATGCTAACTATGTTGATGACATTAACCCGAACATAATAATGGAAGTGGGTATTGATGCCATGCTCTCAACGCTTGATCCATATACAGTGTACTACCCAGAAGATCAGATCGAAGATGTACGTACTGAGAATACAGGTCAGTATGGGGGTATTGGAGCTGTAGTTGGAGAAAAGTACGATAAGCGAGTGATGATTGTGATGCCGAATGAGGGTTTCGCGGCAGAAAAGGCAGGTTTAAAAAGAGGTGATGAAATCATCTCTATTAATGGTATTGATGTGAGGCAGGACTACGATAAGGCGAGTCTTTACCTTAGAGGGCAAGCGTCTTCTAAACTTTCTTTGAAGGTTGAGAGGCCAGGAGAAGGTGAGCTTGACATCGAGGTTGAGTTGGAAACGATCGATTTGCCAAATGTTCCTTACTATGGTATGGTCAATGAGAATGTAGGTTTGATCAAACTCACTGGTTTTACTGAAAATGCATCCAAGGAAGTGAAATCGGCTTTGAGAAAGCTGAAAAAAGATGGAGCCGAAAAAGTGATTTTGGATTTAAGAGGGAATGGTGGAGGCTTACTAAATGAAGCTGTAAATATCTCAAATATCTTTATTGAGAAGGGGCAATTAGTGGTGACTACAAAAGGTAAGTTGAAGGAGATGAATGCCACTTATAAGACTTTAAATACTGGAACAGATCTCGATATACCCTTGGCTGTTTTAATCAATAGCTCCAGTGCCTCTGCTTCAGAAATTGTGGCAGGTACAATGCAAGACTATGACAGGGGGGTTATCATTGGTCGTAAATCTTTTGGCAAGGGCCTGGTACAGCGCACCATGCCGTTATCCTATAACTCACAAATGAAGGTGACAATTGCCAAATACTATACGCCTAGCGGAAGGTGTATCCAGGCAATAGACTATAGTAATAGGAATGAAGATGGTAGTGTAGGTAAGATCGCAGACTCATTGCAGACGGCCTTCCAGACTAATAATGGTCGAGTGGTGTTTGATGGTGGCGGGGTTGATCCAGATTACACTATTGATACAAAGAAGCTGTCTCCAATAACAATTTCACTTCTTAAGGCCGATCTCTTCTTTAGGTTTGGAAATGAGTACACCGGAGAAATGCCAAGTGGCGAAGTTGTCTCTGAAGTTTCTGTTTCAGATGAAGTCCTAAATCAATTCAAATCTTGGTTAGTAGGCCAAGAGTTAGATTACACTTCTGACATACAAGAAGAGATTGCCAAGTTCAGAGAGATTGCAATAGAGCTAGGAGAGTTAGATAAGATTCAGGCCCAGGTTGAAAGCTTGGAGTCTGCTGTGGCTAATAATCTTGATGTAGACCTTGAAAATAGTAAGGAAGAGATAAGACATTTTATTAAAGAAGAGTTTGTTGCCAGAATCCTGTTGGAGAGGGGAATCATTGAGGCGTCTTTTGAGGTAGATGAAGATATTAAGAAGGCAATTGATGTGCTCTCTGACCCAGAGGAGTACACTCAGATGTTGAGTGGTAACTAATGCTTGAATGGCGGATTTTCTTTTGTTGTTCATTATGGGGCTTGCCGGTGGTCTTCTGGCAGGCTTGATCGGAATCGGTGGAGGCGTTATGTATATACTCGTGCTTCCCTATCTATTAATTGGTATGGACTTTCCTGAACAGGAAATCGTACAATATACCATTGCCAACTCGATCTTCGGAACAATGTTCGCTGCTTTATCCGGCAATGTTGCCTTAATAAAACGTGGAGAGTTTTATTGGCGCGAGATAGTGTCAATAGGTGTCTTTGGAGCGATTTCATCCATCCTCTTACTCTACCTACTGGTAAATACTCCAAACTACAACAAGGAACTGTTCAATTACGTGGTGATCGTCATTATGGTCTTTATTGCTATAAGAACTCTTGTACAATCAAATAGACCAACCGGAGGCGTTTTCGAAAAAAGAGTATCAAAATTCGCTTTGGGCTTAATCGGAGTAAGTGCTGGTTCCATTTCTGCACTTTCAGGCCTGGGAGGTGGGACAGCCATTATTCCCATTTTAAATAGTGGTTTGAAAATATCTATGCATAAGGCCAAAGCAATATCACTGGGTGTGATTTTTATCACCGCATTTTCCCTTTCGATCTTCAATTTATTGGAAAGGCCTATGACTGATTTTGTCAATCAAAGTACAGGCTATATTGTTTGGCCATTGGCTTTGATGATATCATTCGGGGTGGTTATCGGTTCTCCATTGGGAGTAATTCTAGCTAGGCGCCTGTCTAATAAGTTAATCAGTTATATCTTTGTGCTCTTTGTTTTAGTTGTCATTGCTGATAAGGCAGTGCAACTCATCTGATTTTGCTTCATTATTATGGCTTTACTTCTGAGTATCGAGACTTCTACGACAGTTTGCTCCGTGGCATTAACGAGAGGAGAAGTTGTTTTGGCTACCCAAAAGCTCTTCTTAGAGAAATCACATTCAAACCTTTTAACCATAATGATTCAAGACCTAATGAAGTCTTGCAATCTTGAGTTTTCAGATGTTGACGGCATTGCGGTTTCAAAAGGACCAGGTTCTTATACTGGACTTAGAATTGGTGTATCCACAGCAAAGGGTTTGGCATATACATTAGGCAGGCCTCTCATTGCTGTCAGTACATTGGCGGCTATGGCTTATGAAGTGAGTAGATATAATACGGAAGAAAGCCTTTTGGTGCCGATGTTAGACGCCAGAAGAATGGAGGTTTATACTGCTACCTATGAGTCGTCTATGGAGATTGCTGAAGAGGTTAGGCCTCTAATTCTTGATGAGCTCTCTTTCAACGAAACTCTTGCTAGGCAAACTGTGTTGTTCTTTGGTGATGGAGCTACCAAGTTTAAACCATTGATTAGCTCCATAGATAATGCAAAATTTATCGAGGGTTTATCGCCTTCTGCTTGGACGATTGGGCAGATGGCCTTCAGGAAATATCAAGAAAATCAATTTGAAGATGTAGCCTACTTCGAACCTTTCTATTTGAAAGCATTCCAAGCAACTACTCCAAAGGCATTGTTATGAGTGAAGAGATTGTAAATAGAGTTGCCAATAGTCCGATCGTTTCGATTGATTTGGAAGACTATTATCATCACGGGGAGAGAGTGGTATATGATATAGCCAATAACCTATTTCAGAGGATGATCCTTAGGGAGAAAGATTTTCGTCAATTTGTTAAGGAACATGACTGGGGGCAATACAAAGGTAAAAATGTCTCTATTATTTGTTCTGAGGATGCTATTGTTCCTACTTGGGCCTATATGCTCCTCATGACCAAACTCGAAGGTGAAGCTAATATGGTTGTTATGGGCTCTGTAGAAACGCTTGACTACGCATTATTTCAGGATGCACTTTCGAAAATTGATGTCAATGATATTTCCGATCGGCCAGTAGTGATAAAAGGCTGTGGAGATTTGCCAATTCCCGAATCGGCCTATGTAGAAATTACAAGGCTGTTAAAGCCTCATGTAAAAAGCCTGATGTATGGAGAGCCATGCAGTACAGTGCCATTATACAAGAGACCTAGAACTCCTAAAAACTAGGGCTTCAATTAGTTAGAAAATTCTTTAAAAAATGTATCGATAAAGCTTGGCGAGATCCACTTAAGCTCAGTACAT
>CBDDKG010000017.1:42500-366982 GCA_965230105.1 Roseivirga sp.
CTCCCCCAAGAGCTCATATCGACGGGGAGGTTTGGCACCTCGATGTCGGCTCGTCACATCCTGGGGCTGGAGAAGGTCCCAAGGGTTGGGCTGTTCGCCCATTAAAGTGGCACGCGAGCTGGGTTCAGAACGTCGTGAGACAGTTCGGTCTCTATCTGTTGTGGGCGTAAGAAGTTTGAGAGGACCTGTCTTTAGTACGAGAGGACCGAGATGGACTAACCGCTGGTGTATCAGTTGTGCCGCCAGGTGCACCGCTGAGTAGCTACGTTGGGAAGAGATAAGCGCTGAAAGCATCTAAGTGCGAAACTCCCCTCAAGATGAGACTTCTTTATAAGGGACGTTATAGATGATGACGTTGATAGGCTGCAGGTGTAAAGGCAGGAATGTCAAAGCCGAGCAGTACTAATTACCCGTAAACTTTCCGTAGGCCACCTACTGACTAGTTCAGTAGGTGGCGCCAAACACTTTTTTGTGTGATACTCTTACAATTAATATGTCAATCCACCTTGGCTAAAGTTATGGTGGATAAGAAATTATAGTTCACAGACGATGAACTCAAGATTTTATGGTGATTATAGCGGTGGGGTCCACCTCTTCCCTTTCCGAACAGAGAAGTTAAGCCCACTTGCGCTGATGGTACTGCCTTTACCGGTGGGAGAGTAAGTAGTCGCCAGATTATTATTAAACCCTTATCTAATCAGATAAGGGTTTTTTTATGGAAAAAACTCAATGGGGAGCTAAAGTGCTAATCGAATTGAGACTTCTATTTTTACCTCATTTGAGACAAGGCTGTCCATTGTTCCGAAGTCTAAATCAAAGTCATCCCTTCTGATGGTGCAATGCCCAGTTAGAATTAAGGACTGACCATCTTGTTTGGAATCATAGATCAAGATTGCCATGTTCGAAGAGTCTTTAATGCTCAAAGTTCCTTCAATTTCATTTGGACTTTCATTTTCGAACGACTCAAAACGAATAGTTGGATAAGCCATAGGATTCAGAAAGACATCTGTCTTTAAGCTTTTATCCCGATTCTTATTACCAGTATTAATAGTATTCGCCTTAACCTCAACCGACACCTTGCTTACAAGAGTGCCAGTTAATACAATTGAACCCGTAAAATCAGTGAACTTCCCTCTAACATTTATGACCCCAAAATGCTTGGCATTAAAAGATAATTGAGTATTAGAGGGGTTAATGTCATAAGTTTTAGTCGAACCATAGGGTTCGACTAAAACCAGCGCCAGAAGTACTTGGAAGAATGAAATTATCATTCTTCTACTGCCAGAACATTTAACTCGATTTTTACCTCGTTACCAATGAGCGGTTTTCCATTCGGAAGTTTTCTGTCGAAAGAAACACCGTAATCTTGCCTGTTGATGGTCAAAGTTGCATGCACAGCCATAGTATTCAAGCCTCTTGGATCTTTTGAGGGTTTGATAACTTTGAAAGGGAATTCGACAGTGTTGGTGGTTCCATGAATGGTTAATGCGCCCTTCATGATAAGTTTGTCTCCTTGTTTTGTGACAGATTGACTTTTGAATTGAATTTCAGCGTAATTGGACACATCTAAAAATGCAGGGCTCTTAACGGCCTGTTCACCAGCTGTGTTATTGCTGGTATAACTATCGACCATGATGGTCACGTCTGCTGCAATTTTTGAAGGATTTTGATCATAGGTGATGGTTCCCTTAACGGTATTAAAACGGCCGAGAACATCTACCGAACCGAATCTTTGAACCTTAGAAGTGACAGCAGTATGTTCGTTGTCAATACTAAAGTTTTGTGCGTTTGTTTGGATTAATATTCCTAAAAATAGAAGAGTGAATACTTGTTTGAGCATAGTAATAATTGTTTTTCAAGGTTTACTAAGAAATCCTGAAGGTGTTCTGTAAAAGTGCCAGAGTGTTAGCTGGCAGTGGTAGAGTGTTGGATTTACATATGCTAATGTTAATCCAGTGCAACAATAGCCTTTAGTGCACTCTTATAGGATCTGCTAAGCTTGAGTTGATGGCCACTTTTCAGGATGACCATGTATTCACCATTGAAATAGTTTTGAAGCTCCTTAATCTCAGATTTTTTTACAATGGTTGATCGATGAATCCGCACAAAAATTTCTGGATCTAATTCACCCTCTATTTGGCTAATAGTTCCTCGTGTCAGAAACTTTTCTTCACCGGTATTCACTTCAATATAGTTGCCCGAGGAGTTAAGAAACACTACTTCGGACAGAGGTACTAACTCGATTTTACCTACTGATTTTATCGCAATTTCACTTCGATACTTTTTATTAGAAACGCTGGTGTTAAAACCGGTAGAATTGATGAACTGATTGAGGACGTTTGACCTACTATATGTCTTGGCCTTATTGAGGCTTTGGTAAAATCTTTGATCGGTGTATGGTTTTAATAGATAGTCTATAGCGTTTAACTCAAAGGCTTTGATCGCTTGATCATCAAATGCGGTGACGAAAATGAAGAAAGTATTCGCTTGTCCACTAAGTTGCTCGACTACTTCGGTTCCCAACAAACGTGGCATTTGAATATCCATAAACACGATATGTGGGTTTTGGGCCAAAATTAGATTCAGCGCATCTTCACCATTTGAAGCAGTACCAATGATTTTACAATCCTCAACTTTCTCCAATAAAATCCTTATTGAGTCAATTGCAAGTGGTTCATCATCCACTATGAGTACTTTGTAGCGAAACTCATTCATGCAGTTCAGAATCTGTTGGAATTTCAAATTTGGCAAGGGTATGACCATCACTATTTTTTGACAAAGAAAAACTTGCTGAACCATTGTATATAGTATGCAGCCTTTGCCGGACATTCTTAATTCCCATTCCTTTTACAGATGACTGTTCGGGATTTTCAGAAAGGGCTGTGCCATTGTCTTCAATATTCAATAAGAGGTGGTCTTTATTTACTAGCGCAGATATTTTTAGAGAGGCAGTATCTTCTGAATTAAAAGCATGCTTAAAACTATTCTCCACAATAGGTTGTGAGATGAAGGCAGGGATTTGTACGTTTTTCGCATTTTCATCCAAGTGAACTTCAACATTCAGAGTATCACCGAATCTAATTCTCTCTACTTCAAGATATTTAGAGATAAGTTCTAACTCTTCCTCGAGACTGACAAGATTCTTTTCTTGATTCTTAAGAGTAATTCTTAACAAATCACTGAGATTGGCAATAGTCTCGGTGGCAAGCTCTAGCTCATTTTTTCTAATTAAGGAGGCAATAGAGTGGAGTGAATTGAACAGAAAATGAGGTTGAATCTTTGCTTTCAATGCCTCTAGCTGAGCAGATAAAAGCTGTTTCTCCAAATACTGTACTTCTAGGTCTAGTTCGTGCTGTCGTTCTTTATTCACCTTAGCCTTTTGGTAGTATATGATCAGCATACTAAAGGCAGCAATGAGAAGGTATACTAACAAGTTGGCAGCTGTACCAGTGGTCAAATTCGCTTGCAGAAATTCAAAAATGGTGGTCTCCGGACTGAAGAAAAGCTTACTGAGAAGACTAAGGAGCGTGGTATATACTAGTGTAAAGCTTATGGCATAACCAAGGTGGATCAAGCCGTTTTTCAAACGATTCTTACTCCTAATCCGGCTGACCAAACTAAATATAAAGGGAGTCAGTATAGCCCAACCTACCCAGACTACTGACTGTCGCCAAACAAAATTTAACCAACCTCCCTCATAACTATTTTGAAAGCGGACATAGAGCTGAGTAGCCGAGATCAGCGTGATCAACAGCCAGAAGGTAAAATTTATAAAGAGTAGGCGAGCATTATGGGCTTGTGCCTTCCGAAAAAAACTCATGAATCATGGATAAGCCTTCCATTCGAAGAATTTTCGCAAATTCTTGAACATAAAGTTACTTAAATTACGTAGTTATGTCTTTAGAGTTGAATCTCAAAGACTTTCCAGTTCCTAATGTTGGCAGTAATCAATTTTCTTAACCCCATTTTGCTATGGGGTCTCCTTGCGATATCAATTCCCATAATCATTCACCTTTTCAACCTCAGAAGAGTTAAGAGGGTTGAATTCTCGAATACTGCACTCCTAAGGCGAGTAAAAGAAGAGAGCTCTGCCAAAAGGAAGCCCGTAGAGTTATTAATACTCATTTCAAGAATTCTCGGTGTGATTCTGCTGGTACTAACTTTTGCCAGACCTGTTTACAAGAACCAAAAGAATGATTTGAGTTTGCAGGATGAGGTGCTCGTTTATTTGGACAATTCCTTAAGTCTTTCTGTTAGGGGAAATGGAGAGCAAACTGCGTTTGATAATGCGTATAGTCTTACACAGGACTTGGTAAATTCTTATCCAGATGGTACTGTATTTAGGTTTATAGAAAACGCCTATAGCAATTCGATAGCCACTGAGTTCACTAAGTCTTCTTTGACTGACAATCTTACTGAAATCAAACAAGTTGGTGTTGATAGAAGCTTTCAGGAAATTTCTAATCGACAGACTGGCCAGGGCATAAGTGGAGACATTTACTTTGTATCCGATTTTCAGGATAACACTGGTTTGGAACTGCTAAGGACTGATACCGCCAATAACTACTTTTTAGTACCAGTTGCTGGTTCAGAATACAGTAATATCTATATCGATAGTGTATATCTCCAAAATACCTTCTTGTCTGGCAGTATAACCAATCTTTTGAGAATTCGCCTTAGAAGAAATGATAGAAGTACTGATCAAGTGAATCTAAAACTTTATATCGATGATCGACTGTCGGGTACCAGCCAGGTAAACTTTGACGGTGATCTTCTGACTAGTTATGATTTTGAAATTCCTAGTGTAGATCAAGGAATGAACAGAATTAGGATTGCACTTGATGATCCAGGTTTGACCTTCGATAATGATTACTATTTGGCGATTAATCAGTTGGATAAAATCCGAGTTTTAGAAGTTTATCAATCAAACTCTCCATCATTTATTTCTTCCCTTTTTGAAGATAATGAGTTGTTTCAATTTGAAAGAGTTAACGCCAATGCCTTGGACAATCAGAAAATTGAATCAGCCGATTTTATATTAATCAACCAACTAGAAACTTATACAAATCAGCTGTCCAATGCTCTTTCTAATTCAATAAATGGAGGAAAGACAGTACTCATAATACCATCGAGGCAATCGAACTCGAGTGAGCTTAATAGGTTAGGACTAAATGTTATTCGTGGGACTCAACAGCGTGTCGATTTGGAAGTGCCTGACTATGAAAATCCATTTTTCGAGGGAGTATTTGTGGAGAACTCTCAAAACCTTGAAATGCCTAATGCCCGAGTTTTATTTAGGTTAGTTAATGAAGAACTTCCTTATTTAAGCTTTAAGAATGGGAGATCCTTCTTATCTAAGGTATTGAGTAATGGTAGTTTGTTTTTCTTTGCCAGTAGCTTTGATTCAGATTTGACGTCATTTCCGAATCATGCGCTGTTCGTCCCGGTTCTATACAAGCTTGCCCTCGGGAGCAAAGCCAACTTGTCGAATTTGTATTACAATACGGATGATGAAACCATTATTTACCCTATCAATAGTCAGAACAGAAGTGATATTTATGAATTGATAAGGGGAGATGTACTATTAATCCCTGATCAGCGTCAGGAGGAGAACCGATTGATTATGGAAATCCCCAAAGATCAAATATCTGCTGGACATTATGATTTGGTGCTCAATGATCAGAAGGTAGGCACCTTAGCCTTTAATTTACCCAAAGAGGAGTCAGATGTGCATATCATCGACTTCGATTACCTTGAAGAACTAAGTGCTGCGCCTAGTGTTACATTGTTGAATGGTAATGGTGGCCAGTCAATTAGGGAAGAAATCAGGGCAGGCATAGATGGAATCCCTCTTTGGAAGTACGCATTGTTAGGAGCATTGCTTTTTCTTTTTTTAGAAATAATATTAATCCGATATTTGTAGCATGGAATTTTTGATTCGTGCTGCTGAAATTCTGCACCCTGATTCTCCACTTCACAAATCCACAAAGGACATATTAATTTCAAACGGTAAGATCAAGCAGATCAGAGACCACATTGACTTTGATGGTCAGGTGATTTCTGCTGATGGTTTAATGCTTAGTATTGGTTGGTTTGATATGAGGGCTCATTATAATGACCCGGGTTTTGAGCATAAAGAGGATATTGATAGCGGTACGCGGACGGCATTGTCAGGTGGATTCACTGACGTTGCGCTTTTGCCAAACACCAACCCTATTGTTAGCACCAAGAATGGAGTTTCATACTATCAAAAGCATAGTAAACTCTCGCCAGTCAATCTTCACCCCATTGCTGCAGTCACCATTGACTGTCAAGGCAAGGAGTTAACGGAGATGATTGATTTACATCATGCCGGGGCAGTCGCTTTTTCTGATGGCCTAAAAACAATTTGGCATACGGACATCTTGTTGAAAGCCCTACAATACCTGCAGAAATTTGATGGTCTATTAATCAACAGACCTGAAGACCAACACCTGACTGCCTTTGGACACATGAATGAGGGACAAGTTAGTACGGTACTGGGTCTCAAAGGAATGCCTGCACTTTCTGAATCTCTTATGATTCAAAGAGACTTGAAATTACTCGAGTATGCGGGGGGAAAGATTCATTTCAGTTTAGTCTCCACAAAAGAGAGTGTAGAACTAATTCGTTCCGCCAAGGCCAATGGACTAAGAGTGACCTGTGATGTAGGCGTAAACTACCTGAAATTCACTGATCAGGATCTTGAAGATTATGACACAAATCTTAAAGTAAACCCACCATATCGATTGGAAGAAGATCGTCAGGCCCTTATTCAGGCAGTCTTGGATGGTACTATCGACACTGTTGTAAGTGATCACAACCCTCATGATGAAGAAGGCAAGAAACTTGAATTTGACTTGGCTGACTTTGGTTCTGCTAACCAGCAATCCTTCTTTAGCATTGTCAGTGGTGCTTTAGAAGATAAATTGGATGAAGTCATCAGTCGATTTACCACTAAACCCAGAGAGATTTTGGGTATTGAAGCACCTAAGCTTGAAGAAGGTGCTGAGGCCTGCTTGACACTTTTTAGTCACAAGCAGCGCTGGACATTTAATTCTCAAACCAATAATTCTAAATCCGTGGCCTCACCAGTTTTTGACAAAACGCTGGAAGGAGAAGTAATCGGAACTGTTAATAAAGGGGAGCTCCATCTCAATAACTATGAAGATTAATCCAGTAATACCACGTCTTTCATTTCGGTATGGGCTGGCAGGCGGACTAATGGCCATTGTGGCGTTTCTGGTTTTCTTCTATTTGGATCAGCAACCTTGGCGAAATCTGATTTCCTTCATGCTTGACATCTTGATTGTTGGGCTTTTCTCGTTCCTTTCCATAAAAGATTTTAGGTCTAACTACAACAATGGTGAACTTAGGTTTTATCATGGGATGAGCCTTGGGTTCATTTGTTATAGTACTATCGCATTTGTATTTGCAGTATTCTACTTGGTCTTTATGCAGTGGATTGAACCTGATTTCCTCAATGTGTTTATTGAGACTGCTAAGTCGGATATGGAGTTAAGAAAGGAGATGATGTTACAAGGGGTAGAAAGCGATCCTGAGATCTATTTTGCAGAGCAACTGGCTTCTCTGGATAAAATCACTAAATCCAGTCTTATTTTTGATTCCTTCTTAAAGAAGTTGATTTTCGGAATCTTTCTAACTCCGATTTTTTCAATTGTGTTGAGGACGCGTCAGGCTTAAAATTAATCGTTAATCCGGCTGATCATTCACTTAAGTAAAAAAGGAAGGGCCATTGGTCTTAAGTAGGTAAACTTGTAGAAAATAAGTATTTTTCAAATCGTCAACCTTAATTAAACTAAGATGGAAGAACAAATAACTACAGGCCAAGTGGCCAAAAAATGGGGATTGATTTACGGTCTCGTAGCCACAGTAATAAATTTAATTCCGCTATTGCTTGAATTGCAAGCCTCATGGTGGCCTGTTGTGAACATTGTGATAGCTGTGGTTATGTATGCATTGGCCACAAAGGAGTTTAAGACCGAAAATGGCGGCTATATGACCTTCGGAGAGGGCTTTAGGATAAGTATGGTTGCTGCTCTGATCGCTGGGGTAATCCGAAATGTTGTGAATTACGTATACGTTAAGTTCATTGATGATACAGTAATGCAACGTATTCAACAAGCTGTGGAAGATAGCTGGAGAGACCAAGGAATGTCAGAAGAGCAGATTGAGCAAATGTCTGGATTCTCAGCCGGCATATCTAACCCGGAAATTACCTTAGTTTTGGGTATTGTTTTTGTGCTCCTGGGTGGGCTAATCTGGGGCTCGATAGTGTCCGCAGTGAATAAAAATGAAGCTGAAGATTTTTAGAAATTGATACAAATATCTATAGTAATACCGCTTTATAACGAAGAGGAATCACTACCAGAACTCATTGATTGGATAAGCCGTGTGATGAAAACGCATGGCTTTCTTTATGAGGTACTGATGGTAGATGATGGTAGTACCGATGACTCTTGGAAGGTGATTGAAGTGCTTTCTCAAGAACACCCAATTAAGGCCATTAAATTCAACAGAAACTATGGTAAGTCTGCTGCCTTGAATGTTGGCTTTAAGCATGCCAAAGGAGATGTTGTCATTACTATGGATGCCGATTTACAGGACAGCCCGGATGAAATTCCAGAATTATTCGAAATGGTTAAGTCGGGTAAACACTTGGTTTCTGGCTGGAAGAAAAAACGCTTTGATCCAATTACGAAAACCATCCCTTCTAAGCTATTTAATGGTGTAACCAGAATACTGTCCGGCATAAAGCTGCATGACTTTAATTGTGGATTAAAGGCATATGACCGCAAGCTGGTGAAGACGCTGGATATCTATGGTGAGATGCATCGTTATATACCAGTGATTGCAAAGCGAAATGGGTTCACCAAAATCGGTGAAAAAGTCGTTGAGCATAGAGCCCGAAAGTATGGTCAGACTAAGTTTGGTATTGAGCGCTTTGTTTATGGATTTTTAGATCTATTGTCAATATCCTTTGTCTCTAGGTACAAGAAGCGTCCAATGCACTTCTTTGGTTCTTTAGGTACTGTATCTTTTCTTCTAGGCTTTGTTTTTGTCTTAGGAATCACCTGGGAGAAAATCAGGGCCATTTACATATTAAAGACAGATGACTACCGGGATATTGTAGAACAACCGCTGTTTTTCTTGGCCATTGCTGCAATTATCATAGGGGTTCAACTCTTTCTTGCCGGCTTTGTAGGTGAAATGATGGTGATGAATTCTCATAAGAGAAATGATTATATTTTTGATGAGACCATTGGCTTGGATCAATGAATTTCTACTCGATTGTAATCCCAGTATATAATCGACCCGATGAAGTAAGAGAACTTCTTGAGTCACTTACCACACAGACTTTTAAGAATTTTGAAGTCTTAATTATTGAAGACGGATCAAAAGAACCTTGTGAGAAAGTTGTGAATGCTTTTAGGAATACACTGGATATTCACTACTATTTCAAGCAGAATTCAGGACAAGGATTTACGAGGAATTACGGTTTTGATAGGGCCAAAGGAGATTTCTATATAGTGTTTGATTCAGATTGTTTGATTCCAAATACATACTTTGAGACCGTAGAGAAATTTCTTAAAGAGCATAAGGCTGACGCTTTTGGCGGACCTGACGCTGCACATGAGTCATTCACAGCTTTACAAAAAGCAATCAGTTATTCAATGACATCACCTTTTACAACGGGTGGTATTCGCGGAAATAAGAAACATGTTGGTCGTTTTCACCCGAGGAGTTTTAATATGGGTATCTCCAAACAGGTTTATGAGACGACTAGGGGGTATAAGCTAACCAGAATGGGTGAAGACATTGAATTCAGCATCAGAATTATCAATGAAGGATTCTCCACTGCTCTGATTGAAGATGCTTATGTCTATCATAAGAGGCGCACCAGTATCTCTCAATTTTATAAGCAACTTCATTTTTTTGGTAGAGCTAGAATTAACGTGAATCGTTTTTTTCCTGGGGAGTTAAAGGCTATTCATCTGTTGCCAGCACTTTTCACATCAGGTTTGGCGTTTTGGTTCAGTACAATTTTTTGGAGCCAAGAACTCTTTAAACTAGGCTCAGTTGTGCTATCGGCTTTTTTCCTTTTGATTTTGGTTCATTCCTTGGTGAAAACTAAGAGTCTAAAAGTTGGGCTCATTAGTGTGATTACCTCTTTTATCCAGTTGTTTGCCTACGGCATGGGTATGATTTCGGAAAAGCTCAGGCCCAGAGGGAATCAACCTTTTGCGCAGAAATAAATGATTTCGTTTTTCGGGAGGGCATACCTTTTAACTGTTTCTTTTGGTAAGTCCATCACAAACTTGTCTTCCGTCACATTGAATCCAGCGGTTTCCAATCGTTTTCCATAATCTAACCCAAACAGGCGTACATGATCGTCTTGCCAATAAACGCGTTCACGCTCCTTTGGGTCAGTGATTGTTGGGTCTTCTAAAGTAGTATCCCGGCTATAATCCTGAGGTGACTGTATAATCGCCCAACCACCAGGCTTTAGAACCCTGTGAATTTCACTCATTGCTTTGATGTCGTCTTCTACATGTTCCATTACGTGATTGCAAAAAACAACATTAAAAGTGTTGTCTTCGAAAGGGATCTCATGTACATCCATCTTGACATCGGCCAAAGGAGACTCAAGGTCTGCCGAAGTGTAATCAATGTTTGGCATCGATTTAAACTTCTTGATAAAGCATAATTCGGGCGCTATGTGCAAAAGTTTAAGATCCTCAGTAAAGAAATTTGTCCGCTCTTTAAGGTAAAGCCACATAAGACGGTGCCTCTCCAGAGATAAGGAGTCTGGACAGAGTGCATTGGGCCTGGGGTTTAGACGTCCATAAGGGAGGAATTTCCTGTACGAAATCTCACAGATAGGACATTCAACCGTATTTCCCCTCATGAAAAGGCTAATAAACCTTAAGCCATAGTGGCTGAAGTATTGAAGGTACTTGCGAGGCACGTTCCTCAACATGAAGCTGATGAGCTTTTTCATGAATAAAATTTCGACAAAGATAAAAATCCATTGTTAAGTATTTCTGACCATCTACATTATGATTGGCCTTATGGTCTTGTCTATTTGCCG
This sequence comes from Roseivirga sp., assembly GCA_965230105.1. Classification (GTDB taxonomy): domain Bacteria; phylum Bacteroidota; class Bacteroidia; order Cytophagales; family Cyclobacteriaceae; genus Roseivirga. The sequence continues at coordinate 53,632 of CBDDKG010000017.1, forward strand.
TTCTTATAAATCAAAGAATTGGATTAAACGCTAGGCCCTTTCAAAACATCTAAATATGTATGGTTTTTTCCGCCTATGGTTAAACATTTGTAATAGGTAAGGGTTTACTGACTGGTTTAGAGAAGATTGTAACTATTTGACTAGTTGTTGATTATTTCAGAGGTTTCAAACTTTTTTGGGCGGAGAGAAACAGAGAATTATAAAGTATAATTTCGCAAAGCGTTTAAAAGAAATAGAGTTTAACTAAACAATCATGAGAAATAAGTTAATCATTTTTGGTGTAGTCATAGTGGTGATAATCATTGCAGCTGTGCAGTTTTTTAATCCATCTAAAGCGGAAGAGACCACTTCTCTTTATGCCATGGCTGAAAAAGGAGAGTTTACTGTAGAGGTGACTACGACAGGAGAATTGTCTGCTGAAAGATCTACCAAGATTATTGGTCCGGCCTCCGCAAGAGATTTTGGCATTCGGACGATGACCGTTCAAAGGTTGGTAGCAGAAGGGACTCAAGTGAGTGCTGGCGAATTTGTTGCTCAACTTGACCCAGGAGAACTCTATGACAAGATTCAGGCTGAAAAAGATAGGTTGGATGCTGAAACAGCTGAGTATGACAATGCTAAAATTGATACTGCACTAACCTTGAGTGCGGAAAGAGATAAGCTGATCAACCTTGATTATAATATTGAAGAGAAGCAGCTTCAATTAGAACAGTCTCAGTATGAGCCGCCAGCAACAATCAAGAAATATGAAAATGAACTAGAGAAATTGAAACGCGATAAAATGCGCGCTATCGAGAACTATGGTTTAAAAATAGAGCAAGCCAAGTCTAAGTTAATCGAAGCTACTGCGGACCTTAAGCGTGTACAGAGCAGGTACGATAGAATGCAGAAATTAATCAATGACTTCACTATTCTTGCCCCACAAGATGGTATGGTGATTTATACAAAAGGAGGTTTTGGAGGAGACCGGATCATTGAAGGTTCTTCAATTAGCCCTTATTCTCCAAATGTGGCCGAGTTGCCTGATTTATCTAGTATGATTTCAACTACCTACATTAATGAGGTAGACATTAGAAAGGTAAAACCGAATCAGCCGGTATCTATCGGTTTGGATGCTTTCCCGGAAAAACAATTAACAGGACGAGTACTCAGAGTAGCAAGAGTTGGCCAACAAAACCCGAACTCGGATGCAAAGGTATTTGAAGTGGTTGTAAGACTAAATGAGAGGGACGGTGACCTTAGACCTGCAATGACAACAAGTAATATTATTGTAACGCAAAAACTGGATAGTGTAATTTATTTACCACTTGAATGTCTTCATGTATATAACGACTCAATCAATTTTGTAGTGAAGAAGGGTGGGGCACTTCAAGAGGTTCAGGTAGGACAGACTAATAGCAACGAGGCAGTTATTATGTTAGGTGTAGAAGAAGGCGAAATGATTAATTTGTCTCTGCCAGCTTCGGCAGAGGGGAAAGAGCCTAAGCTGTTGGCTGCGTTAGACGGGAAGAGAATGCAAAAATATGAAACGGCACCTGAGCAGTTGTTGAATGGCGATGGCGAGTGGCTGATGCCTGATGGTAGCCAAATGTCTCCTGAAGTAATTCAGAGGTTCAAAGATCGTGGTATGGATGCTAAGCAAGCCACAGAAATGATGAAGCGATTCAGCGGTGGTCAGCGAGGAGGCCAAAGAGGTGGCGGAGGTACTCGTGGTGGATCGCGTGGAGGTGCTTCAAGATCAGGACAGCCAAACAACTAACCTAGACTGCCGAGCATGAATAAGAAGAGTTTATTGTCCAATTTTTATATCGCTATGGAAGCTGTGATCGCCAATAAGGTAAGGTCACTGCTAACAGCTTTGGGTATAATTTTTGGAGTAGCCGCAGTAATAGCCATGTTGGCCATCGGTAATGGTGCGCAGTCCGAGATTCTAGAACAGATAGAGTTAGTGGGTGTCAACAATATTATCGTTCAACCGATGGTAGAGCAAGTTGAGCAGTCACTTAGTGATGATGAAGAAGATGCTAAAAAGTTTTCTCCAGGGCTTAAACTACTCGATGTAGAGAGTATTAAAAAGAGTATTCCCGGTATTAAAAAAATGAGTCCCGAAATACTCTTGGAAACTTACATTATCAAAAATGGTATTAGAAGGTCATCAAAATTAGTTGGTGTTGAACCTAGCTATTTTGAAGTGGCAAACTTTGAGCTTTATGAGGGTAAAATGTTCTCAGAGAAACAGCTTCAAAAAGGTGCCCCAGTATGTATCATAGGTAAGGCAATCCAGTCAAAGTTTTTTGCAAGAGAGAATCCGATAGGCAAAAAGATCAAAGTTGGAAGCCAGTGGCTTGAAGTGATTGGAGTTCTGAAGGAGAGGTACATCTCTGAAAAAGCGATTTCTAACTTAGGGATCAGGGACTATAATATGGATGTGTATACGCCTATCCAGACTGTTCTTATAAGATATATTAACAGAGACTTAGTTACAGGTTCTGGTCTTAAGAAGAATTTTGGTACGAGCTTTAGGTTTGGTGGTCGAGGAGGATTTTCAATTACAACAACGACAGCTTCAGAGGATGACAAACCAAGTAATTATCATCAGATAGACAGATTAGTCGTTCAAGTGAGCGAATCAGAAAAACTCAATCCAACAGCAGACGTAATGGCCAGAATGTTAGAAAGGCGCCATTATGGAGTGGTAGATTTCGAGATATCAATTCCAGAGCTGTTGTTAAAGCAACAGCAAAGGACACAGAACATATTTAATATAGTACTGGCAGCGATTGCCGCGATTTCATTGCTAGTAGGTGGTATTGGTATCATGAATATCATGCTGGCCTCTGTATTGGAACGCATTAAGGAAATTGGTTTGCGATTGTCCATTGGTGCTAAGAAGAACGATATCATCATGCAATTTCTCTTTGAGGCTGTGGTGATTTCTGTGACTGGAGGTATTGCAGGAGTGATTCTTGGTGTTGGTCTAGCCTATGCAGTATCAAGCCTAGCAGATTTCCCGACTCAGATCAGTTTCCTTTCCATACTTATATCATTTGGAGTGGCAGCTACCGTAGGACTAATTTTTGGAATAACTCCGGCAAAACGAGCCGCAGAGCAGGATCCTATTACATCATTAAGACACGAATAATACTAGATATATGAAGAAGGTCATTTTTCTATCGTTGGCAATTTTTTGCCTATCTCAAATATCATTTGCTCAACAAAAAAGAGTATTAACACTTGAAGAAGTTATCGAGCTTGCGAAGGCTAACTCAAGAAGTGCAAAACAAGCAGAGACTAGAAGGAATCTAAATTATTGGAACTATCGAGTGTTTAGAGCTGGTTTGAAACCACAACTCCTTCTAAGAGGAACTGTCCCCAGTTATGTGGATCGCGCAATTCCGACTACACAAAACGATGGTACAGTTCAGTTTAGGACTGTAAATCAAAATAACTCGGATTTGAGTTTGGGTTTAGAACAGGTGTTACCATGGACGAATACAACGATATCATTCGAAACCAATATTTCGAGATTCGACAACTATCTGGAAGGATTTGAGCAGACTCTTTATCAAGGAGACCCTATTGGGCTCACCATTACTCAACCACTTTTCAATGTAAATCCATTTAAGTGGGATAGGCAGATTGAGCCATTGAACTACGAAAGGTCAAAAAGGGCCTATGTTCAAGATGTAGAGGATGCTTCGAGACGTGCAGCACAGTTGTTTTTTAATTTGTTAGTACAGCAAAAGAATTTAGAAATTGAAGAACAGAACAGAGCGGCAAGTGATACTATCAATAAAATCGAGCAGGGCCGATATAATATTGGTACAACAACGGAAGACGCGGTTTTACAGACAGAATTGAACCTAATTACTGCCCAGAGTCAGGCACAGCAGGCAGCGTTAGACGTGCAATCTCGATCACTTGATTTGAGGAATTTCATTGGTCTTACTGATGATGTAGAGATAGAACTCGTACCACCAGCAGATGCTCCGGATTTTAACATTGACTATGAAGAGGCACTAAAATATGCCAAGGAGAATAGGGCAGAGTTTTTGGATTTTCAGCTCGATAAGCTAGGAGCAGAGAGAAACCTCGCTGAAGCAAGAGCTAGAAGGTTTAATGCATCTCTTAGTGCAACATTTGGTTATGTTAGCCCACAAACGAATGATTTAAGTGGTGTTTATGATGGGTCGGTTTTAGCTGCAGGTTCCACAGTGAGGTTGAACTTTAACATGCCTATTTTGGACGGAGGAAGAAACAGGGCCCGTATGAACCAAGCCAGAGAAAACCAAAAGTTGATACAGTTCAATATCGAGCAGGAACAAGTGAACTTCGAGCAAGAGATTTCCAACGCGGTTAGAAATTTCGATCAGATTATTGACCAAATCGAAATCGCGGAGAAAAGACAAGAAATAGCCCAACGAGGATTTGAAATTACTAATGGGCGCTACCTCGCTGGAAAGGTAGGTATATTGGACCTCAACAATGCTAGGGACACAAAGGACTCAGCCATTAGAAACTATATTGATGCATTGAGGCAATATTGGGACGCATATTACGAATTAAGAACGCTTACCTTATATGACTTCAGAGAGGGCAAGCTTTTGTATAATCCATTATTGGAGTACGATCCAAAGACCGACACCATGGTGGAAAGAATACAGGAGAAGTAAGGTTGAATTATTAAAAAAAGCCTCTTAGAAACATCTAAGAGGCTTTTTTTATTGCCCAGTATAATTGAACGGAGTGATTACTCTCAACTCAGCTTTGACCTCTTCAGAAACGTTAAGTGTCTCTATAAATTCTTTGATAGTGGCTTCGGTAACCTTAGTGTTCTTCCTGGTAAGGCCTTTCAACGCTTCATAAGGCTTTGGATAGGCTTCGCGTCTCAAAATAGTCTGTATCGCCTCTGCCACTACTGCCCAGTTGTCTTCCAAGTCTGCATCGATGGCCTCTTTGTTCAGTTCTAATTTGTTAATGCCTTTTACTAAGGACCTTAGTCCAATTAGTGTATGTCCGAGAGGTACGCCTACATTTCTTAATACTGTAGAGTCGGTTAGGTCACGTTGAAGCCTTGAAATTGGAAGCTTGGTTGAAAGGTGCTCAAATAGGGCATTAGCCACGCCAAAGTTACCTTCGGCATTTTCAAAGTCGATGGGGTTGACTTTATGAGGCATGGCCGAAGATCCAATTTCACCTGCCTTGATCCTCTGTTTAAAGTAGTTCATTGAGACATACTGCCAGACATCTCTTGAAAAGTCAATCAGGATTGTATTTATCCGCTTCAAAGCATCGAACAATGCTGCCAAGTGGTCATAATGCTCAATTTGAGTCGTTGGGTGGCTTCGCTTCAAGCCCAAGTATTCACTCACGAAATGATCCCCAAACTCAACCCAATCTTTATTAGGATAGGCCACATGATGTGCATTGAAATTTCCTGTAGCGCCACCAAACTTGGCGGCAAAGGGGACATCCCCCAGTTGAACCAACTGCTCATCAATTCGAGCACTGAAAACCTCCATTTCCTTTCCCAACCGTGTGGGAGAAGCAGGCTGGCCATGGGTTTTGGCTAGCATAGAAACAGAGGCCCATTGCTGACCCATATTCTTTATAAGGTCATTTACCTCTAAAAGAGCGGGTTCTATTACTTCGTGTAATCCTCTCTTCAATGTTAATGGAACAGAAGTATTATTAATGTCTTGAGAGGTTAGCCCAAAGTGAATAAACTCTTTGAAATCACTAAGGCCCAGCTGATCAAATTTTTCTTTGATAAAGTACTCAACCGCCTTAACATCATGGTTGGTAGTTTTTTCAATTTCTTTAATGGAATTCGCGTCTGACTCTGAAAAATCTTTGTAGATATTTCTCAAGGATTCAAAAAGTCCCTGATCCACATCTTCCAATTGTGGTAGAGGTATTTCGCATAGCGCGATGAAATATTCGATTTCTACTTCTACTCGATATTTTATAAGTGCAAATTCTGAAAAATAATCACCTAGGTTGGCTGTAACTCTGCGGTATCTTCCATCTACTGGTGAGATGGCCGTTAGACTATTTAATTCCATTAAATCCGATTCATTTCTGAGAAAGGCCAAAGATACAAAATGAATGGTGTAGTACTATCCCTAAAAGGAGCTAATGCTCTTAAGATCACTTCGTTTCTTGTGATATAGTCCTTACTTTTGCGTGATCAAAAAAACAGGAGTGAGTATAAACTAATACTTGTTCTGAATGGTTAAGCAAAGAGTATTCGAATTTTAGCATTGAGACTATGGCATTTGGTTTATTTAAGAAGAAGGAAAATAAGGTTTCTGAAGTGAGAACTGGCTTTTTAAACCTGAAGGTTAAAGAGGTAATTCGAGAAACCGAAGATGCCGTAAGCATTCACTTCCAGCAACCTGAAGGTGAAACACTTTCATATAAATCTGGTCAGTTTTTAACCGTAGTAGTCAATGTTAATGGTAAAGAAGAAAGAAGAGCTTATTCGCTTTGTTCTTCACCTTTCGTGGATACAAATCCGGCAGTTGCCGTGAAGAGAGTAGAAGGGGGGATTGTTTCAAATTATTTGAACGATTCGATCAGTGCTGGCGACACAATAAAACTAATGGAACCTAATGGCAACTTTACTACAGAGTTTGCCAGTGAGAACAATAGGCATGTTGTCCTTTTCGGAGGAGGAAGTGGAATTACTCCGCTTATGTCAATCGCGAAATCTACACTAGATCAGGAGCCAAATTCAAAAGTGACATTGGTCTACGCCAATAGAAATAAAGAGAGCATCATATTTAATGAGGCTATCAAAAAGATGGAGGCTGACGCTCGATTTGATGTTGTTCACGTACTCGAAGCGATTACTGATGAATTCGAATGTCATGAGGGTTATTTAAGCCAAGAGATCATTGGAAGTGTATTAAACGGTGTTGACATTAATAATGCAGAGTTCTTTATCTGTGGACCGACACCAATGATGGATTTGACCCTTTCATCTCTTTCTGCTTTGGGCATTCCAGATAGCCAGGTTAGAAAAGAGAGTTTTGTTTCCACTGCTGATAGTGCTAAAGAAGATAATGCAGATGATGGCGAACTTGTAGCAAGAGAGATCACCGTGATATATGATGGCGATGAGTACAAGTATACTGTTGAACCAGATGAGACTATTCTTGAAAAGGGACTTGATGAGGATGTGGACTTACCATTTTCTTGTCAAAGTGGCCTATGTACTGCTTGTAGAGGGAAGTGTCTGTCTGGGAAGGTTAAGATGGATGAAGATGAGGGCTTGTCTGAAGCAGAGATCAACGAGGGCTATGTTCTCCCTTGTGTGAGCCATCCACTGACCGATGATGTAGTCATTGAAATAGGATAGCTCGAAAAGAAATTAAGCCCGAAGATATTCTTCGGGTTTTTTTGTCCCCAAAGTTGTAACACATTCGCCATATAGATGTCTAAAGCATAACAATTGACCTTTGCCTTTTAGGCAGATTTTCATTAAATCATAAAAATGAAGCTGAAGGAGCAGATTACAATAAACAACAATGCACTCCTCACACAATATCTGGAAGTGAGGCGAATGACAGAAGAGATATGTGAACCTCTTCAACCCGAGGATTTTGTAGTCCAACCAGTAGTAGATGTAAGTCCTCCAAAATGGCATTTAGCACATACGACTTGGTTTTTCGAGAACTTTATTTTGAAGAACCACCTCAAAGACTATAAGCTTTTTGACAAAGACTATCACTTCCTTTTCAACAGTTATTATGAGACAGAAGGAGACCGGTGGGTAAGATCTGAAAGAGGCGCATTGACTAGGCCATGGGTCAATGAAATAATGGCTTATCGTAAGTATGTCGATGAACACATGAGGCACTTCCTTCAGGATTGTCAGTTAGATGAAGCCTTATCGGATGTATTGACCATAGGCATCCACCATGAGCAGCAGCATCAAGAGCTGTTAATCTATGATATCAAGCATATATTGGGTATCAATCCACTTTTTCCTACTTATAAGCCCTTCAATGGTAATAATGTAGAACCCACACTCGAAGAGACCTACCTTAAGGTGACTGAGGGGATTTATGATATTGGGTACGAAGGTTCTGAATTCCATTTCGACAATGAAGAAGGCAGCCATAAAGTATTTCTTCATGGCTATCAGATATTGGATAGGCTTATCACAGCTGGGGAGTTTATAGAATTTATAGAAGCAGGTGGATACCAAGACCATAACCATTGGTTGATGGAAGGCTTTGAGTGGGCCAAAAAAGAGACTATAAAAGCACCCTTTTATTGGTTCAAAGAAGAGGGTGTTTGGAAGCACTATACCCTGGCAGGTTTAGAAGAGGTTAACCCCAATGAGCCTGTGACGCATATCAATTTCTATGAGGCAGACGCCTTTGCTAAGTGGAAGGGAAAAAGACTTCCAACCGAATTTGAGTGGGAAGTTGCTTGCAAAAAATACCAACCCGAAATACCTGATTCAGCTAACTTCTTAGATAGGAGACATTTCAGGCCAATGCCTCGTGTGGGCAATGAATACCAGTTTTATGGGGATGTTTGGGAGTGGACTAACAGTGCCTATCAACCCTACCCATTTTATAAGAAAGTGGAAGGTGCTCTGGGAGAGTACAATGGTAAATTTATGGTTAATCAAATGGTCTTACGAGGAGGCTCCTATGCAACAATGAAGGATCACATAAGACCAACTTACAGAAACTTTTTCCACCCACATTTACGTTGGCAATTCACAGGCCTAAGACTAGCAGAGACTTTATAGTATGAGCGAAACCAAAGAGGCATTAAATGCCTTTGCAATAGATATCAGATCGGGACTCCAATCGTCACCGAAAACATTGCCTTCTATGTATTTCTATGATGAAACAGGTGATGCGCTGTTCCAAAAAATCATGGATTTAGATGAGTATTATCTGACACGAGCAGAGTTTGAAATTTTTGTTCGCCAAAAAGAGGAAATTCTTAAGGCATTCTTAGGGGGAGATGAGGGCTTCCGATTGGTTGAGTTAGGTGCAGGTGATGGTACCAAAACCAAGGTCTTATTAGCTCATTTCTTGAATGAAGGAATTCCTTTTACCTATTCACCAATAGATATTTCTGGAAGTGTACTCGAACAACTGAAAGATGACCTCAATGGAGAGCTACCTTCTTTGAAGGTAGAACCTATTGCCGGGGAGTATTTTTCAGCACTTGAGGCCCTTGCCGCTAATAATACTTCAAAAGAAGTAGTCCTATTTCTAGGCTCCAATATTGGTAATTTCGATAGAGATTCAGGAGTTGATTTTCTAACGCATGTTGGTGAAAATCTTTCTTCTGGAGACATGCTACTCATTGGCTTCGATTTGATGAAGAGCCCTCAGAAGATATTATCTGCTTACAATGACAAGGAGGGTGTGACTAAGGCGTTTAACCTGAACTTGCTGACAAGAATTAACAATGATCTCGGTGCCAACTTCAGCATTGAAGATTTCGATCATTTTCCTACCTATGATCCACTTACCGGAGAAACAAAAAGCCACATAGTTTCAAAGAAAGCTCAGACCGTCTACATTGAAGCTTTGGATGAGTCATTTTCTTTCGATGCCTGGGAGGCTATTCATACCGAAGTTTCGCAGAAGTACTCTCATAAAATGATTGAAAGCTATGCCTTGGAGTCGGGTTTTGAGATCGTTCAAAACTTTGTTGATTCTAATCAGTACTTTGTCGATTCACTTTGGAGAAAGCTTTAGGACGCAACCGATAGTTGCTTTGCTCGTTGTTTCCCATCATGAGGAACTACCTGATCGCCATTCTCCTTTTCAGTTTTTCGTTGTCACATGCCAAGGCATATGCGCTTCAAGGAACTCTGAGTGATAACCAAATTATCTCCAGCAAGGTGCTTAACTATGATTTGTGGTATAGAGTATATACACCTCCCAATTATGATGAGCTCTCTGATCTGCCAGTAATTTACTTGACCGATGGTCAGTGGTATATCCAAAGTGGAAGAATGCATGAAGAGATTGATTTCTTGATCTCACAAGGTAAAATCAAACCTATTGTGGCCGTATTTGTGGACAATAGAGATCCATATAACCTGAAGGATAACCGAAGGAATAAGCAGTTTTTAGGTTATGACAACTATGTAGAATTCTATCGTAAGGAACTGGTGCCTCATATTGAAGAAGCCTATAAGGTGAGTAATCGCCAAATAGATAGAGGGATTATGGGGCTCTCCTTTGGTGGGTTGAATGCTACTTATTTTGGAGCTAAGGCTTCAGATGTTTTTCATATGCTTGGCATTCAGTCTCCAGCCTTACATCCTGTTCCAGATATTTATCGGTACTATGAAATGAGAAAGCCGCTACCGGTGAAAATATTTCTCAGTACCGGATCAAAGAATGATACGGAAGTACATGCGAGAAGACTCAAAGAAAGTCTGGAACTTAAGAAGTACGAATTCAAATATATAGAAGTGGATGAAGGGCATAACTGGCGAAACTGGAGACCACTACTTGATGATGCCTTGATCTATTTTTTTGGTGTCTGAGACTTCCGTTAGGATGTTTTGCTGATCTAACCAGGAAACATTCAGCTATGAAATGACATGTCTTATTCAATTTGAGTCTTTGAACTTTACTCTTAAAGTTTCAACAGACTGTATTGTTTTCTTTAACTCTAATCCTAGCTGCTCTTCAAGTGCCTTGATGATGGTTTTGGGTCTTTCGTGATCCCAGTAAAGGTCGTAGTCGTAACGATCTTTTAGGTTGGTGTCATCATAAATGCTTTCTTTTAAAACCAGTTCAATATTCTTGATTAGGTTTTTCATACCCCAGTTCCGACCTGCAATGATGCCATCATCAGCGCTAAACTTACCTTTTTTGAACTTGGTTGGTGTAAGGTATTTTGTTTCTCCATCAGGTGCGGAAAGAGTTAACATCTCTAACTTAGTCTGACTTTGACTGATATCAAGATTGAATTTTTCCTTAAGGGCTTCTTTCAATAGTTGGTCGACAAGCTGAGCATTATTTCTTGGTAGATCAGTCTTTACTTTGATTTTAGTATTTAAGATATCCTTTGGTCCATCAATCAAAGTTTCTGAAATACCATAGATATAAGCCAGAGCACTTCTCATTGTCCATCCTTTTTGATCAATAATGCCCATTGCCTTACCTAAAATGCCACCAGTAAAGCTATTGTCAATGTCTTTTTCTATGGATACACTATATACGAGGTCTGTACTAGTTTCTACATTGCTTTTGCCATAGACTACTGTTTTGACATTTGGCTGAACCGCTATAGTCTTTTTATCAACGGCTGGCTGACTGGATTGAGTTATATTCCTGGAGGGTTTCGTATCCAAGATAACTCTGCGTGAAGTTTTTGCTTCTTCAGTGTCAATTAGTTCACTCAAGTAATCAGCAGAGAGCTCATCTGCAGTAATGTAATCATGAACACTTCCATCTTTGTTGATGACCACCGTGGTAGGGTAAACACTTACCCCAAAGTCATTTATAATAGACTTGTCAGTATCACTGACTATCCATGTACTTAGCGGTCTTCTTTTCAAGAAAGGCTTGATTATGCTTTCGGCCTCTGCTGTAATAGAGATAATGACCAGTTCGTCCCGAGAAAACTCATTTACTAACTTGTTCAGTTTTGGAAATTGCTTGATACAGGGAGCACACCATGTACCCCAGAATTCAAGTACTACAACCTTACCAGCAAGATGATGCTTTGTGATTACGTTTTCACTTTGTCCGTTCAATATGTACTCAGCGCTAAGGTCAGGCATGACTGAACCAACTGGAATGTGTTGGGTAAGCGTTTGTTTGGTTATGATTTGACCCGTCAGCTCATACTTTATAAAAATGATGGTCAAAGTGATTATAAGTGTGAGTTTGATAGAATTTTTCATAGACTTATTGCTTTATTATTCTTTTTGATACTCTATCTGTGGAGGTGACAAGTTGAATCAAGTAAAGGCCTCTAGGTAATGCTGAGAGATCAAAAGAAGTGACATGGGTACCTTTGGAGATGGTTGTTTTGTATAGTAGGGTTGATATACTATTTCCATCTACCGAAATCAGTTTGATGGAAGCCTCCGTTGTTTCCGCAATAGTGTATTGAATGTTCAGCCTATTAGAGAAAGGATTATTTTGGATAACAATATCTGTTGTTAAATCAGAGATTGATGGTTTAGGCTTATTCCCTATGCTGCTTCGCAATGTACCATCCGTCAACTTGTCGAATAGCTCTGCGGTAGATTCAAACCAGAATATACCAAGGTATTCACCTGACTTTTGAGGGTCTGGTATTGCGATTGGCACCAGGTCATCAATTACTTTGTCAAAATATGCCTGATTTAACTTGCCAGTATTATGGCCAAACCAAAACCTTGTTTTTTGATAACCATTCATTTCAGAAATGAAAAGTGGGTAGCTGGATGTCTCAAATTCAACTAAGGGTGATGGGTTATCATTTATGGTCAGTGAGTGTTTGGATCCTTTTAGGCTAATGAGAAGATAGCCCTTGCCTTTAATGTTGGCTTCAAAGAGGGCCTCATCGTTCGAAAAAGTAAAACCCATTTTGGACAACTTTTCCTGTGATACCTTTAGTGTGGGTATGGTTTTTTGTGAGCGCCTCAAATCCTTCTCATGCTTGTAGAAGACTTTGATCTTGTTGGTACTGTCGCCATATTCAGCACTGTCGAGATAGTTTAAAAATGCTTCCCTTTTAAAATCTACAAGCTTGCCAGTAGATAGGGATGTGGCTCCACTTTCCAAAAAGGTTTGCTCAGGGCGATTAAAATATATGAGTAGCAGAACTGATGCAGTAGCGGCTGTAATGCCTGCTAGTTGCCACCTATACCTGAAGAATTCAGTAAATGAAGGCCATTGAATCTTTGACTCATGTGTCGAATTTGCATTCAAAATTTCATGGATATCTTGTGTCGAAACAACCGGACGACTCTCTTTAGCTTTTTCAAAGTATCTTTCTAGCTCGTTCATATGACCTTCTTTGTTAGCAAGTGATAATGGCCTTTTTTTGATCTTTTTCTCTTGTGAACTCGTCAGAGTCTTTATCTAATAAGAGAGTCCTTAGACTATTCCTCCCTCGTCTAAGCCTTGCCTTTACGGCAGACTGCCCACTATTTTGAATGTTTGAGATGTCAGCTATGGAAAAACCATTGATTTCAAAAAGAATGATTGCTTCACGCTGTTTCTTAGGTAATTTCGACAGCGCTTCGTACAGCAAAATAACTTCGATCGATAAGTCTGTTCTAGCGTTGTTATCCACAATCTCGTTGGTCTTAACGGAAGAAAGTCGAACTTGAAATTTCTGGCTCCTAAGCTTGTTAAGGTAGACTCTTCTCGCAATGCCGATTATATAGGCCACAAACGAATTGGGCTTTTTGATTTTATCGAACTGTTCGTAAGCCTTTAGAACGGCCTCGCTAATTAAATCTTTCGCCTCGTCAACATCACCTACCATTGCATGGCAGTATTTAGTAAACTGCTCGTGGCTTTTATTGTAAAGCTGAAGAAAATCGCTCTGCTTGGTCATCTACATTTCTCGCGTTCTTTAACTAGTAACATGAGTATGACCAAAAGTTACTTTTGACTAAAAGTCTGTATCAATTTAAACGGAATTTATTAAAGTGGTTTGAACTGCTCAAAAGCCTGCAGGCAGTTGTGACAGTAGTGCATTGATCTGCATAGCGTAGGACCAAAGGGTGTTTTCATTTCTGTGTTCTCGCTTCCACAATGAGGGCAACTTGCTCTTTCAATGATCTCAATGTCAACGATCATGTTATGCTCAGGTGGAGGTGCCAGACCAAACGCTTTTAAGGCTTTTCTACCCTTTTCAGAAATCATATTTGAGTTCCATTGGGTTTCGAAAGAGATATTCACATTGTAATCCGAAACGCCTCTTTTTTCCAGAACATCGAGGACATCCTGCTTCATAACGTCCATAGCTGGGCAGCCAGTAAAGGTTGGAGTCATATTGACTGTAACCTTGTCCTTTGGGTCAATTTCAATACCTGTAATGACTCCTAGGTCATTTAAGGAGAGTACAGGGATTTCAGGGTCTTTGACTTCATCCAGCCATGCTTTGATCACTTCCTTTGTAAGGCCCTGAGTTTCCATAATCAATTACCAGTCAGCGGTTGGGTCTACCTTAAATACCTCAGACATTTCATCTAGTAGCGGCTGAAGATGCTCTGAGTGGTTGCCATAACGGCCACCAAATACAGGGGTTAAACTGTCGATATCAGGAAGTTCCAAACTCGTCTCCGAAATCACATCACCAATAGCAGTCTTCCATTGAGTCTTTAGTGCTTCTTCTCCTGTGAAGACCCCAGAGTCAATCAACTCCTGCTCGAATTTCGAAGGCTCAAATAAGCCCAAGGCGTAGGGCATTGCTTCTGTCAATGAGTTCTGAAGCCTTGAAATACTTTCTTCGGTAGCAGACCCCAGCTGCTTTATCCAAATTTTAGCGTGCATGCTATGGTATTTGGTTTCGCCTTTGATTTTCTTGGCCAGGTTAGCCAATGGTTCAAAGCTCGATTCCGCTAACATTTGGAAGCGAATGAGTTCGGCAGTGTCAAATAGAAAATGTCTAATTAAACTGAAGTCGTACTCGCCATTTGGAAGTTCCACGAACTGCGAGTTATGGAACTGATCAGCGTTCCTCATGAATGCTACCGTATCAGGGTCAGATTCACCGAGTTCGTTTAAAATCTTATAGAGTTGCCAGCTTTGGCCTACTTTATCTTGTGCCATAGAAGAGAAGGCGATATCCTCTTCTAAAAGAGGACCAAAACCCGTCCACTCAGAATTTCTATGCCCAAGGATCAATTGATCATCGGCCATCTTGTACAATAGGTCTTTGATTGCTTCTTGGTTCATCCTTGAGTTTGTTCTTCTTTAAATGCTTTGATCTTATCTGCTGCCCTATAGTCAATGGCATCGCGGTATTTCTTTTCCTTCAATGTATTCCAGATGTCTACATCTTCTTCGTCAGACATCAAAATGTTCTCAGATTTGGTAATCCAAACGTTGAACACAGGCTTACTCCTTGGATAAATCTCCTTCGCAGCTAGTAGGCCATCTTCAAAATCTTTCGCCTGTACATTACCAATGTACTTATGTTGTTTCCCACGTTTTAAAAGATGGAATACCTCAAAAGATTCAGAAGTATCACCCGAATATTGACCTTCAAAAGTGTCGTAGATGTCTTGCTGGTTGTCGGTAAAATCTGACACCTTAATTAACTCTGTTTTAACCACGCATAAAGCATTACAGAACATACCTCGTCTGCTAAACTGCTCTTTAGCAAATAGGAAGGCCATTTCTTCGTTGGGAGCATGTACGATTCCTGCATGCTCAAAAGGCTTGCCCTCCTTGGTTTGAACAAAGGCTTGATAAGTTTCAAACTGGTCCAACTGCTCTTTAGTGGCCATAGGTGATTCAAACTCTTCTGGAAGAGCCAATCGATTTACCCTTGGGTCAAGTGATTTTAACATCTGCGATTATGCTAATGGAGTAACATATTTTGCTTGGGGAGCCAATAGCGCTTGTCTCACCCATCTACCTCTCTCTTCGGCCATCCTTCTTACAGCAAGACGTTCCTTGTTGCAAGGTCCATCACCATTAATGACTCTTTTGAACTCATCCCAATCAGGTTCGGTAAATTCCCACATTCCTGTGGCTTCATTCTTTTTCAAGTTCTCATCCGGAATGGTCAGGCCAAGCTCCCAGATCTTTGGTACGTACATGTCCAGGAATTGCTGACGACACTCGTCATTAGAGGCCATTTTTACTTTCCAACGCATTAAAATCTCTGAGTGAACAGAAATTTTATCCGATGGGCCGAAGAAATGCATCATTGGAGCCCACCATCTATTGACGGCTGCTTGCATCATTTCACGCTGTTTTTTTGTGCCAGTCGCTAAGTGGATCACACAGTGGTGTCCGTATTTTAGGTGGAAGGACTCTTCAGCACAGATACGCTCTAAGGCTCGGCAATAAGGCCCGTAACTCCCCTTAGAGTTAGCCAATTGATTAACGATTGCGCCCGCGTCTACTAGCCAGGAAATAAAGCATGAATCTGCCCATGTGAATGCCGGGTAGTTGAATATGTTTGAATACTTCGATTTACCTGAAATCAAATCCTCAATCATTTGTTCTCTTGGTTTGCCGAGCGTTTCAGCTGCAGAATAAAGCAATTGTGCGTGGCCAACTTCGTCCTGCACCTTAGCCATAAGGGCCAATTTTCTTTTAAATCCAGGTGCCCTTGTGATCCATGTACCTTCAGGTAATGCACCAATGATTTCTGAGTGAGCATGTTGCTCAATCATACGGATTAGCTGCTTTCTATAGAGCTGAGGCATCCAGTCGGTTGGCTCAATTTTTTCTCCTCGATCAATTCTAGCTTCAAATTCAGCTAATTTGATCGGATCTTCCTCGGCCAGGGCCGTTGCTTTCATTGTTTCGAATACGTTTCCACCTCCGTACATATCTTATTTTTTTAAGCCGTTTAAAACTAAGTTAGAAAGTTTAACTCCAATTTCTTCAGGGGTCAATGATCCTTGGGAATTATACCAATTGTGAGTCCAGTTCAATGATGACAAAACAGCCAGCATAGTGAACTTCTCATCCACCTCCTCAAATTCTCCTGATGTAATACCGTCCTTAATGATTTGAATGAATCTTCCTTCATAATCATCGCGCATGGCAAGAAAATCGCTCAAATGGGGCTCACTTAAATGTCTCCACTCATTAAAGAAGACCGCAGAAGCATCGGTATTTCTGGTAATCACCTTCACATGCGCGATGGCAGCCTTACTCATTTTGGCAGAAGCACTACTTTGCTCTGATTCTACATCTTTCCATGCCTCAAAAAATTCATCCGCCATGCGAAAACATATTTTTTGAAGAATTTCTTCTTTAGATTTGATGTGAGAATAGAGACTGGCAGCTTCTATGCCGAGTACTTGAGCAAGATCTCTCATAGAAGTAGCCGCATAACCTCTTTCTCTAAAGAGAGCTGTAGCCTTTTCTTCGATCTGCTGCTTACGGTTCTTTTT
This sequence comes from Roseivirga sp., assembly GCA_965230105.1. Lineage (GTDB taxonomy): Bacteria > Bacteroidota > Bacteroidia > Cytophagales > Cyclobacteriaceae > Roseivirga. Next base: position 70,712 of record CBDDKG010000017.1, read on the forward strand.
GACGAGAATTTCCATTCATTCAAAGGTAAGCATACTAACGTTCGTTAGCAAATGTTTGTTTTGACCAATATTGACTAAATATATGAAACTGAGAGATGCTGATTTCGATAAACGGAAGTTTATAAAATCTTTAGAATCAATCGTGTACCTTTTTCTTGTACTACCACTGACTGCTTTTGGCTGGGTTTTTTTAGAGAAAGAAAAGTTGGGAGAACTTAGATCTACTTTTTTTGAAAACACGGATGTGATGTTTCATAGTGTTATGGGCATTGGAGTTGCCTATGTTCTTATGAGAACCATGGCAACCTGGAAAAGAGATATGCTTAGAGCGTTGGACAGAACAGAGGAAATTGATGCCAAGATGGTGGCCGTACGAAAACCGATCATTTATAGAAATCTAATGTGGGCGCTTGGAGCAGGTGTTGGTGCCTACGGTTTGTATGAAAAAGGCGATATGGTCTATGCCCTGGTGTTTACGGTGTTCCTATTACTTATCACATCAAATCGCCCTAGTGAGCGATACTTCGTAAAATTCTTTGGCTTAAAGGGGGAGGAGAAGGATTGGATGTTAAAGTCGACTTCTCCAAAATAAAAAGGGCTAAAGTGATATACTTCAGCCCTCGTTTAGCATTATTTCATTTTTAGAAGATCACACCGATACTGACCGGATTCAATTGAGGACCACGACCATCTTCGAAGAGTTCGTTCATATCATAGTTAACAAACATATCAAAGCCATCAATGCCAATTTGAAGCCTCATGCCGTACCTAAAGTCATTTAGGAAGAAACCTCCCTTGTCTTTTACCTTATCTCTGCCGTCATCATCTTTAAAGATATATTTGGCTTTATTGCTCAGCCTAAGGCCTACGTATGGTCCTACTCCAATTCGGAAACCTCTTCTAGTACTAGCTGCTATTCTAACATCATCCTCTTCGTAAACCCTTACAAGCCTTTTTCCTCTGCCAAAGTCAAACATTGGCACAGCGGTAAAGCTTAGATAAGTCACTTTGAGTTTACTCTTGATAGCGCTGTTGATAGTCAAATCTTCTACAAAATTGAGTTGCCCACCATTCGGATCAAGACGTGTCGCAGCGTTTTCAAACTTGTAATTATACCAGGTTAGGCCTGCTCCCCAGTCCAGGTATAATGGTCCGGAAACATAGGATGTGTGATTCCAACTTAAGCCTACGAATGTAGAGCCTATAGGCTTTACTTGATAGAGATCACTGGATGAAGGAAATTCTCCGTCATCAAGGAAGTTGGCCAGGCCATATTCAAAATTGAGACCTTTAAGTGTACCATGGTCGTGCTGTTCATAGTACTCTACATTTCTGGCTCTTCTGCGCCTGCTTCTCCAGTCTCTGTCCCAATCATCTTCTATTTCTAGTTCTATACCCAGAAAGCCAAATCTGAGGTAGAAATCATTATCCGATATATATATACTGTTGCTCTTGTATTTTGGAATGCTCACAATGGTATCGAGTCTTTCGAAGTCATCGTATCTTCCCCAGCGCCATTGGGCGTCAGCGGTTTGAACCGAAAACCCTGCTATGAAGCAAATCAGTAGTATTCTGTATACGTGTTTCATATTTATTTGAATTTTGTCGATCAGACCTGACCTTGGTTGGCTGATGCTCCTACGTCTTGTATGAGCACCAGGCCAACGGGTCTAATCGTTTTGAGTTATTGAACTGTTGTTTAAAATATTACTCCGAAAGTGACTGGATTTAGCCTTGGGGCGTTCACATCATCTTCGAACAATTCCGTTAGATCATAGTTGAAAAAGAGATCGAAAAAGTCCCAACCCACTGTGGCTCTGACACCGTATCTGAATGGGTTAATGAACCAATTGTCCTTGATTTTTTCTTTTTGCTTATCTCCTTCAGCATCATCGTATTTATACTTGGCATGAGCTCCAATTCGGTAACCGGCATATCCACCTAAACCTATTCTAAATGCTCTGTAACGACCAAATGATATGGTAGGTACAAAGTGGAGGTTAATGTGACTCATGCTGAGCTTACTCTTTCGGCCCGAAACATTAGTGTCTTCGGTGAGTGTGATGTCGTTTGCTCCCTTGAGTACTCTGACTCTGGTGTTTTCGAAGCTAAAATCTTGGATACTAACACCTGCACCCCAGTCTAGGTAAAGTGGACCAAAGACGTGAGTAACATTGTCAAAATTTAGTCCTGCGTACCATGATGTTAATGGTTGAAGACTCAATAAAGAGTTGCTGTTAGGTAATTCGTCATCCTGGAGGTAGTTGTTAAGACCAAGGTAGACATTGACAAAATTCTCAGTCCCTCTTCTAGGGTAGTATTTGTCGATTCCCCACTCTCGATCCCAAAAACCTCTGACCCGTCTGCTTCTACGATTTCTTCTCGTAACGGAGATGTCGTCCTTATAGCGGTTTTGTACTTCTTCTTTATAGAGGTCTTCCGTTTTCCACTCGTTGACTTCGGATAGGACCGTAAGACGTTCGAGATGTGAATTGACTGCCAAATCTTGTGCATTGACTTGACTAAGGCATAATGTGACCAGCATTAGCGCCATGGCTAGTTTAGAGATAGTTTTCATTTTTATAGATTTTGAGTTATTGATTACTTCTTGTCGAGGTTGTCCTCCTCGTTGTCGAGATCCTCGTCCAGATCTTCATCCTCTTCCCCTTCAGCACTTCCGTATTTCAGGTCGTTATTGAAGAAGTCATTCTTGGACTTTCTCATTTCTGACAAACCGATCTTTCCGCTATTCACACCCTTGGCTACTGTGACCAGTCCATTGAGTAGGCTAAAGCGTTTCTTTTTAGGAGGTAGATCGGCAACCACTTGATTGCTTTTAATGAATGAATCTAAATCGACAGTTGGGTCAATCATTAGGTTCATTTGTGTCATTCGCTCGGAGATATAGAATTTCGGAGCGAGTCTTTTTGGAATCTCGATCATCTCAAGTTCCATGAACTCTCTAATCTCTATTGATTTGTCATCTATTACTGGTTGCGTAATGGTAGGCACTACTTCTTCAACTTTCTCTTCTATTTGAGTCACTATAGACTCATCTTCTTTTACTTCAGGAGTAACTGCTACTTCGGCTACTAATTCTTGAGATTTAAGCTCTTGAGGCGTAAATATTTCAGGCTTTGCTTCCTCTGGAGTCTCTAAATTAGTCTTGGGAGCCTCTTCTTTGACTTCCGTGTTTTGACTGAGTGTGTTTCTAGTACTCACTTCACTGTCAGACTTATTAATCATGATCCAGCCAAAGGCAAAAATCAATAGTATGGAAGCAGCTATGCTGACCCAGAAATAAATTCCTTTCTTAGACTTTGTAGGGAGTTGGGTTTCAATCTTGTCCCAAGCGGTTGAAGGTGCGCTTATTTTATTGGATGAAAGTCCTTTCTGGAATAGTTCATCGATGTTGTTACCCTTCATATCTTACTCTTTTATCATTCAAATAATCCTCAGCTTCGATCAAGAGTTTCTGTAGGTGTCCTCTTGCTCTGCTTAGTTGAGATTTCGAAGTGTTTTCACTTACTCCCAACTTTTCTGCTATTTCCTTGTGCGAAAAGCCCTCTATGGCATATAAATTGAAAACGGTCTTATAACCTGAGGGGAGTCGATCTATCAACTTTTGTAGATCTTCTACCTCCAACTGATCTTGAATCTGACGATAGTCAGGCTCTCTTTCAGCTTTTTCAATTTCAACCTCCAAATACATGCTCTTATTCTTGCGGATGTAGGTAAGTGCTTCATTAACCATTATTCTCCGAATCCAGCCTTCAAAACTTCCTTCTGACTTAAACTGGTCGATTTTGGTAAACACTTTAGTGAATCCGCAAACCAAAACATCTTCTGCTTCAGAGCTGTCGCTGATATACCTACGGCATACCGCGAACATTAAGGATGAGTACTTTTCGTACAGATCCCGTTGCGCTTTTCTGTCGCCCTTACGGCATTCTTCGAGAAGCTTCTCTTCAGATTTTGACCTTTTGATTTGAAGCATTTTTTGGTTGACTACACAGGGTAGATGTATGAATGATAAAATGGGTTGCACCCTAATAGAGTTTTTTTTTTCTCTAAAAGCTGCATCCCCATATAAAAGTAATACTTAATGACGGTTTAATGGGTAAAAGTATGGAGGCAAGAATGCTCTCACCTCCATTAATCATGACCTTTGGGTTAGTATTTGCTAATTGTTGCTGAGTTACCCTCTTCTTCAATGTCTACTTCAGGATTTCCCTTGTAGCGGACAGATGAAAAACCAAGGGCACGAATTTTCAGGTAGTCGCTTACATTGATTCTGACCCGAGCCTCTGATCCAGTCTCGACTTCAGCTTCTCTGATGATGGCCTCGTATCCGTAGAGTCTTGCTTTCTTAACCACAAGCGCCTCTAGTTTATCGACCGTGGCTGACATATCAACACGGGAGTTTCCCATGATCTTCAGATCGAGTTTGTCCAACGATCCATCTATTGAAAACCTAGAGTCTTCATCAGTCCTGACTTCCAGATAAGGAATATCTTTGGCTTCCATTGTGAGTTTAGCACCATTTTTCAATGTAAGCCGATCCATGGTCGGTGCGGTGATATACACTTTTACATTTGACCAATTGCCACCTGTTCCGTCTTCATCGATAACAAGCTTATCATTTGTGACACTTCCCAGTACTCTTTCGACTTTAGATTGTGGTCCTTCGATGATAACTGAGTATTGATCATCAATAGCGAAGCTAGCGTCCATGTTATCCCAAATTTCAATTTTGGAAAAGGCTTCCACGTTCAAAGAACGACTATAGCTACTGTTGCTACTTCTGGACCTCTGGCTAGTACCTGTTTCTTCGCAAGTAAGACATTCTAATCTCCCATTATCATTGAACATCCAAGTGTTCCGATAGATTTGGAACCATGAATAGCGATAGCTGAAATGATGTAGAATCAAGCTCATATCTCTTTCCAGTTTAAATGGAACATTCTTCGGGATATAGAGCGTAATGTCTCCCTCCTGGAACCTAAACTCGGCTCTATCGTCAAAGGTAAGTTCAGAGTCAAAAGTGATCTTTGAACCATCCACAGTGTAGTTATAACTGACGTCCTGAGCGTTCATTTCTGCATCTCTTGGGTTTCTGCCTCTGGCATGAAATCTCTTTTTAATGCTGAATTCGCCATCTCTACTCGCAATTAAGTCTAGGTCTGTGAATTCTGATTCCCATTCATATTGAGTATCGCTTCGGTACCTGCGAGAATCATAACCTCTATTCGTAATTACATTGATATCAAGCAATAGTGTGTCAGCATCAATGCTGAGTGCTTCAGATTCTTCATAATAGCCTTCATCCCTAAAGTCTCTAATTACATTTGGTATCAAAGCAAAAGAACCTACAACGGCTATCATCCAGATGCCCAGAATACTCCAGCCAACCGAACTGCTCATCACTCTTCTTTTCGCGATAATGGTGATGCCCGCAATAAAGACATAGAGGAATGGAATAAATATGGCCGTCAGTACAAAGAGTACGCCCAATTCAGGGAAAGTATTGGTAAAGACTTCGTAAGGGAAGTATGTAAACTCATCTCCATAGAAGAACCAATCTCCATTGTAAAGTCCCATTAGTACTCCAGCTGTGACCAATAAGGAGAACATTACAGAAAGGCCTACAATCAAAATGATACCCCCAGTGAAAATCCTCACAGCTGCCACAATAAAGAGCATAAGTGGTGCGAGTGCTTTGCCTAATGCACTAAATATTTTTCCAACTAAACGAAAAGGAAATAATAATATGGTAGTGAAGGTGTTCTCATCTTTCGGATTAAGATTTTCTTCTTTGGTTTTCTTAATGTTGGAATCAATATTTGAAAGCGTCACTTCTTGACCTTTCATCTGCATTTTGTCTGTAAGCGAATTGGCCTTTGGAGTAATGATCCAAAGGACAATGTACGCTAAGATGCCAACCCCCCCGAAGGTGAGTATGATGAAGATTATTCGAAATACTATGGCGTCTGTTCTGAAATAATTGGCCAAACCAGAAGCCACACCGCCAAGCACCCTATCGTCAGGGTCACGATAGAGCTTTTTTACATTTTCATTGATGACCAGGTTATCATTTCCTGGAATTACTATCCATAGAATCACATATACAAATAGCGAAAGACTTGTTGGAAAGAAGACAATGAAAAGAACTCTGACCCAAATAGAATCAATATTGAAATAGTGCGCCAGACCAGAGGCTACACCCCCTATGAGCTGATTACTAGTGTCTCGCTCAAATCTTCGAGGAGCATCTTCAGGTCTTTGGGTGTTTTTCTTTTCTGACGTTTTCTTTTTTGAACTGCTTTTGGCCTTAGCCTCATTATTGTCAGCCTGAGCAAAGTCTGCTTCTTCTTCCATGGCCTCAAAATCTGAGATTTGGCCCATGGTACTGATGAGTGCATTTACATCATCATTAGATATGACTTGCTTGCTCTCGTCAAGCTTTTCTAAGAAAAGCTCTGCTATACGGCTTTCTATGTCGGCTATAATTTCTTCACTGTCTTCATAAGAAGCGAAGTACCTGTTGATAGAATCCAGATATTTTTTGAATCTATCATAACCGTCTTCTTCTATGTGGAAGATAATGCCGCTTATGTTTATGCTTATGTTCTTTTTCATGACCGCTTACTTAGTATTTGAGATGATTTGAGAAGTTGAAGTGACGAGTTCTTGCCAAGTGCTGCCGAGACTTGACAGAAACTCTTGTCCTGAGTTTGTAATGGTGTAGTACTTTCTCGGTGGCCCCGAATTTGATTCTACCCACTTATAGTCGACCAGTCCGGCCTTCCGCAACCTTGTGAGCAAAGGATAGAGTGTTCCTTCCACCACCATGATTTTGGCGGAGGTCAGTTCTTCTAGCATATCCGATGCATACACTTCACCTCTGGAAATAATGTTCAGAATGCAGAATTCGAGGATTCCCTTCCGCATTTGCACCTGAGTGTTTTCTAAATTCATCTTGTTTTTCTTTTAAGATGTTGACCTTGTAATGCAAACATACGAAAAAAGGTACTATGTGTTGCATAGTACTATATAAAAAATATTACCTTGTAGTATATTCTCCTTTGCAGAGACCTGGAAAATCCACCTTAATGATAGCGGAATGACCCTTTTATGTTAAAAATTAGTGGTTTCAATAAGTTGTCAGAGAAAATTCGTTTGATAGAGTAGGTATAATTATTTTTGAAGTGTACTAGTGCTGATAAATGCAGTTTTGAGATTATTATTTCGAGTTTTCTGGGGGGCACTACTCATCCCTATTTTATTTCACCCATTTGATACCTTGGCACAGACTACGCCAAAGTACAGCAACGAATTTCTCTCTATTGGGGTAGGAGCAAGAGCACTTGGCATGTCAAATGCCATGACCTCCGTGGTGGATGATGTTACTGCCGCTTATTGGAATCCTGCAGCACTTACAGATATTGAACATCGTTATCAATTTGCATTTCAACATGCCGCCTACTTTGCTGGAGTAGCCAATTATGATTATGTGGGTGCGGCCATGGCCGTTGATACGGATAGCCACTTAGGACTTGCTATTATCCGATTGGGCATTGACGATATTCCTGATACGAGATTGCTTTTCGATGATCAGGGCCGGATTGATTACAGCAGAATCCAGTTCTTCAGTACATCAGATGTGGCCTTTATCCTGTCTTACGCAAGGGGTGTGAGTTTTATTGGAGGTGAAGACTTTGTCGAAGGTGGTGGACTCACCTTTGGCACGAGTTTCAAGGTAATCAGAAGAAAAATTGGCGCCTTCGCAACAGCTTGGGGTTTTGGTTTGGATTTATCGGCCAAGTATCGAATTAATAACTGGGACCTTGGCTTAATGATTCGAGATATATCTACCACGTTTAATGCGTGGTCTATTGATAAGGAAGCTCTAAGGTCTTCTTTTAGTCAAACCAATAACTCGCTACCAAGCAATACGCTCGAGTTGACCTTACCGAAAATGATTTTTGGTGCTTCACGTACTTTCACATTATCAGATAAAATTAGCATGTTAGCCTCGGCCGATCTCGTATTCACATTTGATGGTCGCAGAAATGTGTTGGTTTCAAGTAAGCTGTCTTCTCTCGATCCGCAGATGGGGTTTGAGTTTGGGTATGAAAATAAATTTTTCCTTAGAATGGGATTTGGCAACTTTCAAAGGGTCAAAGACTTTTCAACAGGGGATGCCACGTCAGAATCTACTTTTTGGAGCTTTCAGCCTAACATGGGCATGGGGGTGAAACTGGATGACTTCACGATCGACTATGCGCTAACAGATATTGGAAACGTAGCTGAATCTCCTTATTCACATGTTTTTTCTATTCGTTATTCGCTAGAAGCGCTACCGGGCATTTATGCGCGTAACAAAAGAAGGGTTAAAAAGAGGGAGGCGAAAGATGAGAATTAGACTTTTACTTTCTCTCTTCTTATTCACCATTACCATGGGGGTGATGGCGCAACGCCAGGGGAACGAGTGGATCGATTATAATCAGACCTATTTTAAAATTAAGACAGGCACCGATGATATCCATCGCCTAACACCTTCTGCTTTGCAGGCCGCTGGTATGGATTTGACCACTTTGAACCTTGCCAACCTTCAGCTTTTCCATAGAGGAAATGAGGTGGCAATACATATTGAAGATGGAGGTGACGGTGTACTTGATGGCAATGACTTCATCGAATTTTATGGCAGACGAAATGATGGTACTCAGGACACCGAGTTATTTTATCGAGCGGCTGATCAAATCCATCAATATTATAACCTGTTTTCTGATACGACCTCTTTTTTCTTAACGGAGTCGAGTTTGCCAGGCTTAAGAATGGAAGAGGTCAATATTGACCCAAGCCCCCTAACAGAGGTGAGTCTTCACACGGAAGAGTTACTGAACGTTCAGACCAATAAATTCAGTTTTGGTCAGTACTACGATATAGGCAACCCTACCGGAGAAGTAAAAAGATCACTTTACGATCGTGGTCAAATGTTCATGAGTCGTGAGATTATGTTCAATGACTTTGGCTTGTCCCGAGATTTGAATTTTCTGGACATTGCTTTGAATGGGATCAATCTACAAGATGAGAGTCAGGGTAAACCACAACTCTCCGTACAGATTGTTGGCTTCAATAATGTGCAACACAGAGCTTCTGTTTATGTTGGACCCGATACGGATAACCTAAGACTGGTCAGGAGGGATGTTGAGATACTCTACAGCAATTTCGGAACAGTGAACACTCAGATAGAGTGGTCGGATGTAGCGAATGGTCGGGTAATTGTCAGGGTGGAGGTGCTTGGTTCTGGCGATCCTAATGTTCAAATTGACGATAGAATAGCAGTTGGTTTTATTACGTTGAAATACCCTCAGCGGATTGATGCACAGTCTCAGGATAAGAGAATTTATTTGAATCCGGCAGTTGGAAACCAAGGTGTTTCTATATCTAATGTAGATGGGGACGTAAGACTGTATGATATCACTGATTATCAGAACCCAAAGAGAATTTCAGGGCAGCTTGCAGCTAATACTTTTACAGCCGGAGTCACGAACGATGCCAATGGAAAGACACTCTTCTTAAAAAGAACTGATGGTATCGTAGAGCCTAGTGTTCAACCTGTAACTTTCAAATTCCAGAACCTTTCACCGTACAACTATTACATTATTTCCCACCCCTATTTGAAGCAAGCCGTAGAAGGCTTTTATGACGATCCGGTTCAGGCTTATGTGGATTACAGGTCTTCAGTTGAAGGAGGTTCCTTCAACGTGCTTTATGCGGATGCACCTGATTTGTATGATGAGTTTGGTTATGGTGAGTTTACTCCTTTGGCGATTCGTAGGTTTATGGTTTCAGCCTATGCGCAGGGCGTTCCGGAGTACCTATTTATCATTGGTAAATCAAGTAGAGTAGACATTAGGTCTCAGCGCTTGCCAGACCCACTAGCCACATCCAGAAGGGAATTGGTCCCAACGATGGGCGCTCCAGGTTCTGATATTATGTATGTGGAAGCACTTGATGGAAGAACACACTTTCCGACTTTCCCGGTTGGACGACTTTCGGTTACGGAGCCAGCAAATGTCGCGTACTATTTGGACAAAGCAAAGGAGAAGGAAGCCACTCTGAAGGATTCTCCCTGGACCAAAAACTTTATTCAATTAAGTGGGGGACTTAATACAAATGAACTTAATCGCTTTAGGTTTTTCATTGAGAAGTTTAAAGGGGTAGTAGAGGATGACTTTTTGGGCGCAGCTGTGACCAACATTTCAAAAACTAACAACAATGCCGTCCAGAACTTTAATATTTCAGAGGATATAAACCGCGGTGTTGGTTTTGTTACTTTTTTCGGGCATTCATCTGCCCGATTTACCGACATCGATATTGGGAATGTAACTGACCCGAATAGTGGTTATGACAACAAAGGTCGTTACCCAGTCTTCATTGTCAACGGATGTAGAGGAGGCGAGATTTTCTTCTTCTCTTCCTTCGGAGAAAACTGGCTGGCCGCTCAAGATAAAGGTGCTGTCAATTTTCTGGCCCATAGTGATGTTGGAATTCCAAATGTTTTGGAAGAGTATACCGAAAACTTCTATGAAGTGATGTCGGATACCCTCTTTATGACGCAATCCATTGGTAAGATTCAACAACAGACAATTTTGAGACAACTTAATGGCTTTTTACCAGATGAAGCTGACTTTGCAGCGGTAGAGCAGACGGTCCTTCAGGGTGACCCAGCACTTCAGGTTTTTGCGCACGACAAGGTAGACTATATCGTAAGAGAAGAAGATATTTTCCGTCAATCGATCAACGGTGAACCGATAACCTCTGCTACTCAATTTTTTAACCTGGGAGTGATTATCAATAATGCGGGAAGAACTACCACAGAACCTGTGACGGTCAGCGTGAGAAGAACATTGTCTGATGGTCGAGTCATTGACCTTCCTGATATAGAAGTTCCACCTATTAGAAACCGTGATACCGTCTATTATCAGATTAGTAATCAAGGATTAGATGTCTTTGGAGAAAATAAATTTGAGGTGTTTCTTGATAGGCAGAACGAAGTGGATGAGGGTAGTGAGCTGAATAATTTTGCCGAGAGTGTCTTTTTCTTTAACTCCTCTGGTACATTCAATACGGCCCCGGCCAATTTTGCGACCATCAATGAAACCAGTACAACTTTAGTAGTCCAGTCATCCGATTTAAAAGTGAACGACCGGATCTATCGAGTAGAATTAGATACAGTCAACACTTTTGACAGTCCGTGGCTTCAAACGACCAGTCTCACCGGTAAAGGTGTGGCTTCTTGGGACGTAGACCTGTTGCCAGCTACCACAAACGATACAATTAGATACTATTGGCGTACCATTTTTCAGGATGAATTGGCTAAAGATCCACAACCATGGACGAACTCTACCTTTACTTTCTTAGAAAACGGTGGCGAAGGCTGGGCTCAGACAGAGTTTGATCAATTCAATCAACTCAATCTGTCATCTTTGAGTAAAGTGGAGGATACGGAGTCATGGATATTCGCTGGTACAGCGACCCCCATCAATGTTACGACTTATGGTGACAACCACCCATTGGGAGGAAGACCCTTGGACGTGACTATCGAAGTAGATGAGGCTTCTTTATTTAGTTCCGAAGCTGGTGGGACATGTGCCACTAATTCTATTAATGCCATTGCTTTTAACAAGGACAGTGGAAGACCTTATTTAATTCTAAGAACACCAGGTCAGGAATTTGAAATTCAAGACCCTTTAAACTGCGGAGTAACCCCCCAAGTGATTAATAGGTTTAGCCCGGAGATGTTCAGCGATGTGAATACCTCTGGTGATGATCGCTTATTGCGTCAGTATATTAATGGTATGGATGATGGTGATCGGGTACTCTTCTTTACCATTGGGTCTGCACTGTATAGTTCTTGGGATGATGAAACAAAGAATGATTTCGCCAGAATTGGTGTCTCTATTTTTGATCTAAACACTATGTCCTCAGATAGCGATCCTCTGATCATTTTCGGTACCAAAGGAGCTGCAGCAGGGAGTGCGGATTTTATTCAAGGCGTACCTGCAGGTGCCGATCCTGATGCATCACGTACTGAGATATCTTTTTCTACAACCATTAATGCCAGTACGGATAGTGGTACTATGTTTTCCCCAGTGATAGGTCCTGTGAGTGAGTGGGGCCAACTGGTAAAAAGTATCACATCCGACCCCGTAGAAGACCAGGTTGAATTCGAAGTCAGGGGGCGTCAATTAGATGGTACAGAAGTAACACTCTTTACAGTTAATAATGTGGATCAACTAGATCTGAGTAGTATAGATGCCAATCAATACCCTTTTGTGAGGCTTTATATTAATATGGTCGATAGAGTTTCGGCAACACCAGCTCAAATTAATGAGTGGTCGGTGAGTTATCAGGGAGTACCAGAAGGGATATTGACACTACAGAATGACAGAAATCAAGATATTGAATTACAGGAGGGGGAACCATTTAGCGCAGCTTTCCAATTCACCAATATTTCTGAATATGATTTCCAGGGTAATTTGAATATCAGATATACCCTCACTAATCAGACCTCTAACGAAGAAAGCACCGAAACCGCGCAGATTCCACCGGTAGCAGCGGGGCAGACGGTATCCTTCGATTTGCCGATCGCTACAGCCGGTCGTATTGGGCTAAATGACTTAGAAGTGGTCATTAATCTTGGAGATGAGATTGAACAGTTTACTAATAATAATGTGATTCGATTGGAGTCCTTTTTTAATGTAATAAGGGATGAAGTCAGCCCTTCAATGGACGTGACATTTGATGGTGTGTATATTGTTGATGGTGATGTAATTTCACCAACACCACTGGTTGAGATTGAATTGAGGGACAATAACAACTTTATCTTCAAAACCGACACACTCGGTGTAGAACTGACGCTTACTGAGCTTTGTGAAAGTGGATGCGAACCTCAGCGCATTAACTTCTCGGACCCTGAAGTGACATTCACACCTGCTTCAGAAAATTCGAATTTCAGAGTAATGTATCAGCCCAATGAGTTTGCGGACGGTAGATATTTATTCCAGGTGAATGCCACCGATGCCTCAGGAAATCAGGCGGGAATTGGACCATATGAGATCAACTTTGAAGTAGTGAATGAGTCTACAGTTACACATTTCTATCCTTATCCGAACCCGTTTTCGACAAGTACTCGCTTTGTCTTTACCTTGACAGGCAGTGAGATTCCAGATCAAATTAAGATTCAGATTTTTACAGTATCTGGTAAACTGGTGAGGGAAATAACACAGGATGAACTGGGACCACTGCGTATCGGAAACAATGTTTCAGAGTATGCCTGGGATGGCCGAGATGAATTTGGAGACCTACTGGCCAATGGCACCTATCTCTATCGCGTGCAAATCCAGCACAGTAATGGTAGTAGTTTGACCAGACGCTCCACCTCCTCAGATAAGGCCTTTGATAATGGCTTTGGCAAAATTGTGATTATTCGGTAATGTCAACGTTTAGTCTACAAAGCGTAGTCTGCCGTTAAGCGATTATGATTTCAGATACCTTCTTAATTGTCTTTTATTTTTCCTATTCTCAATAGTATTGGAAAATTGACATTTTTAAACTCGTCCTTTTTCCAATTATCACCTAGTTCATTAATTAAATCATCAACTGGGTTGGTTTTGTTCTGTTTAATAAAATGTTTGACAGCCGACCATGTGTTAAGATAACCCCTTAGGTGTGCTAAGTTCCAAGAATATTGGTTTGAGAATTTTGGACAATGTATTTCATCAAAGGGGAAAGGAATGGTTTGATAGTTGTCATCGACAAACTTTCTTTCTTTATCCCAGTATTCCCCAATTACATTGGTGTAAAAGTTAGTAATCAGTGAATCAATCTTCTCGTTTACTTCTAGTCGACCGTAACCAATTATACAGATTATGGAATTGTTCTTTGCTGTTCTGTTTACCTCAGTATAAAATCTATCAAAATCAAACCAATGAATTGCCTGAGCAATTATTACCAAGTCAAAAAGATTGTCATCAAAGGAAGTTTTTTCGGCAGGTTGAACCGAGTAGGTAATATTACTCCTTTTAATAGCATTGTCTATTTGGCTTTGACTAATATCAGTAGCTTGAATGGAGTCGAAATTTTTCGATAAAACAGAAGCTATTTGACCTGTTCCGGTTCCACAATCCCATGCTACAGCATTCGATTGTACAATGGAGTTTAAATAATCGAAAAACTCATTAGGGTAGGCAGGTCTAAACTTTGCGTATTTATCAGATTCTGTCGAAAAATTATCTTTCACAAATACTAGTGTTCATTCCACATAACTAGTGTATAAAAGCAATGTAATCAATTCATGTCTTTTTGTTTCTAGTACCCAAGGTCGGAGTTTCCGATATGCGCTTCGGTTCATCGGATTAGCCTGCCTGTCGGCAGACAGGACTTCTCCTCCAACCTAATGTGTAGAAACAATAAAGGCCCCTTACGGAGCCTTTATTCTATGTTCTAATTCGAGAATAATTATTTGAGTTGGACCAAGTGAGCTTTCCAGCTTTCTGGAATTTCTTCGAGGCCATACACCTTAAGGCCACCGGCATCTGCGTCAGCCACGGTTCTGGTAAGTGTCTCATTGATGAAATCGCTTTCCAGTTTATACATGGCCCCTGTTGCTGGATCTACAATAAGCATTCCGATAACGCCTCCGATGAGAATGTTACCCCAGTACCAGCCATCAACTTTGAACATAACCGGGACTATTTTTTCATCATAGCCAGGTGCTGTAAACTTTACTTGGTATGTAGCTCTTTTGAAGAAACCATCTCCGGCTTTCAGGTTGACTGTAGCAGGGGTTTGGCCTTTGTATATCTCCATACCCTTAGAATTGGTCACTGATATTGAGGAAGCTGGATTGCTACTAATACTTATAGGGTAATTGCTTTTACTAAAAATGCTGGCACAGCCAGAAAAAAGCAAAGTTGTTGATGCCATCAGGGCAAGTAGGAGTGTTTTTTTCATTTTGGTAGAATTTGAGTTTTTATTTAGACTTTAATTATAATGATAAATACCTTTATTACACACTATTTTACATATCTAATTATTTGATGTGTACAGGAGTGCAGACCATTTTGTCTGCTTTGTAATCAATGTTTGTGCCAAATATGAATTCCGATATCCGCTTCGGTTTACCGGAATAGCCTGCTTGTCGGCAGATAGGACTTCTCCTCCCGCCAATGTGTAGAAACAAAAATGGCCCTTCTATGAGGAGCCACCTTGTTTCTAGTACCCAGGGCCGGAGTTCCCGATATCCGCTTCGCTTCATCGGGATAAACTTCTCCTCCGACCAGTACAAACGAAAAAAGCCCCACTATGTGGAGCTCTTTTTCATTTGGTACCCAGGGCCGGAGTCGAACCGGCACGCCCGAAGGCATTGGTGTTTGAGACCAACGCGTCTACCAATTCCGCCACCTGGGCATTTCTGAATTGGGTGTGCAAAAATGGATAAAGATTTTTGATTATCCAACAAGCCAAGCCACGAAAATATCAATCCACTTGGATGAATTTTTTCAGCGAAAAAGCAATGGGTTTTGCAGCGAATTTAGACTTGGTATCGGCCCACACTTCTGCGAATAATTCAGAGTGTCTATAGGCGTTCAAAGCATTTTCATCTTCCCAATAACTGTAAGTAGAAAACACATTGGGATCATTATAATCCTTGAGAAGTTCTAAATGGCTGCAGCCGGGAAAATGCCTGATTTTCTCTTTCTTTTGATCGAACAGCCTTAGAAAGTTGTCCTTTTCTTCTGCTCTGAATGTCATACGTACCACTCGGATCAACATCATTCCTCAAATTGTATGATGATAGGACTATCGTATTCCAGCCCAAGGAGTTGAGCTCCATGCCCTTGATTGATACCGAGCATTAATCGGCTGTTAGTATTAAAGGTGAAGAAAACTTCTCCTGGCTCGACATCGGAAATTTGATCGTTGACCTGATGAGCGACATCCCTGCCAAAAGTGATGCGATAAGACCTGTTTCGACTTAGGATATCAAAGTCTGTCTTTTCAATATTGGTCATTAGGTTGCCGTAATGATCCACATGAATGACGTGGCCGGCAATTTCTTTCTTGGTAGCACGGGCTTTTCGTGCCATGTATTGAACAAAGTTTTGGCAAGGCTCACCAAAAGAACTGACTGATTCTCCTTTTGCCAACCTAGCAGCAATGGTTGAAAGCTTAGGAAAACCTTCGGCAGATGCTGAGTCAATTTCATAGATTTCGGTAGGCTGTTTTTCGCTGATTAAGCTTAGAAGACCATTATTGGCACCAACAAAAACATGTTCTTCGATAACCGCAATGATGTAAGAGGCAGGTTTTTGATTGCTTTCATTGCCAATCAAATGAATAGTTCCTTTAGGAAACTCACGAAAGGATGATTGCAAGACATAAGACATGTGTGCTAAATCAAACGGTTTCACCTGGTGGCTAATGTCAATAATCTGAGCTTCAGGGTAGGTTTTTAGGATGCCCGCCTTCGTAAACGCCACGTAATGGTCACTTAAGCCAAAATCTGATGTAAAAGTGATAAGGGTCATGAACGACTATTGGCGTTTATTCTATAATTTAGACGCAGACAAAATTATTGAAATTTTAAGCCTAGGCAATCACTAAAATCGGTTCTTACTATTGGTAGAAAAGCTCATCACACTCGAAAACATGGCTATGGTAGATTTCCTCGGTGTTGGAAATCGAAATATAAAAGAGGTAGCCTCAGCATTTCCTAAGAGCAAAATTGTCTCTCGTGGAAATGAAATTCTGATAAAAGGGAATGCATCGGAGATCATTCAGATCAATGACGTGATTCATGCTCTGATACAGCACTATCATAAATATGGGAAGATTACACGCGATAATGTAGAGGCTTACATTAAGCGTGAGTCGGAATATATGGCTGCAGATAGCAGTGACGATACCCTTGTATATGGAACTAGAGGTGCTGGCATCAAACCAAAAACGGCTAATCAACGGGCGCTGGTAAAGGCTGTTAAGGATAATGATTTGGTTTTTGCGATCGGCCCAGCAGGATCCGGTAAAACCTTTATTTCTGTGGCCATGGCGGTTCGTGCTTTGAAGAACAAAGAAGTACAAAAGATCATTATTACACGTCCTGCTGTGGAGGCTGGCGAAAACCTCGGCTTTCTTCCGGGTGATCTTCAGGAGAAAATCGACCCTTATTTAAGACCTATTTATGATGCCTTGGGAGATATGATCCCCATGGAAAAGCTCAAGAATTATCAGGAGCATAATATTATTGAAATAGCCCCTTTGGCTTATATGCGAGGAAGAACATTGAACAATGCTTTTGTGCTGTTGGATGAGGCTCAGAATACCACCGCTATGCAAATGAAGATGTTCTTGACCAGAATGGGACCAAATTCTAAAGTCATCGTAACGGGTGATCGTTCTCAGGTGGATTTACCACACCATCAGAAATCAGGATTATCGGAGTCTGTAAGACTCTTGAGTAACGTAAAAGGGATAGCCACCGTTGAATTAACTACTAAGGACGTGGTGCGACATAAACTTGTAAAAGAGATTATAAACGCATACGACAAAGAACAAGCGAAAAGTGATAAGAGTAAAAAAAGTCGAGACTGACCAAGAGCTGAAAGAAGCTTTTAAGGTTAGAGAAGTGGTATTTATCGATGAACAGGAATGTCCTCCTGAAGAGGAATTTGATGGCTTTGACGATGAGTCAATTCATTTTATAGCTTATATCTCCGGAGAGCCAGTGGGTACCAGTCGCTACCGTACCACAGATAAAGGTGTGAAACTCGAGCGCTTTGCGGTCCTTAAAGAATACCGTGGCAAAGGAGTCGGAAAACGCCTGGTGCAGACCGCGCTCGGCCAAATTGAAACTACTAGAGAACCAGAGACTTTGCTCTATCTACATGCTCAATTGGATGCCATGCCGCTGTATGCGCGATATGGCTTCCAAAAAGAAGGCGAGATGTTTGTTGAAGCAGGCATTAAGCACTTTCTCATGAAAAAGACACTTTGAGGTAATTATTATTTAGTTTAAATTATCTAATGTAATATTAGTTAATTTAAATTGATTGATTTTTCTGCTTACCCCCTTTTAAGACTTACATTCTGCTTTGCCTTAGGCGTTGTCGGCTTTCATTATTTGGGAGACTTGGTATTTATTCCTTGGTATATCTTGATGCTGGCTGTAGTCGCCTATTGCCTTCTGACATTAAGAAGTACTTTCCGATACCAGTCCATATTAGCCGGCCTGGCGCTTTTTATTCTCTTTGGTTTGGGTACTCAGCGTTTGGCCTGCTACAAGGGCGAGTCGAAACCTGATCATTTGCTGAATCAACCGGAAGCTATTCAAGCTTATAAGGCAGTTGTACTAGAAACTCCTCAAATCAAAGAAAGGAGTGTCAATTGTCAACTAGAGGTGTATGAGGTATTAGTGAATGGAACTTGGCGAGCAGCCGATGGAATTGTCAATGCTTACCTGGATACTCTTAAGGGAACAAGCTTGAGTTATGGGGATCTACTCTTTGTCCAAGGAAGGCCTGCTACAACACTTCCGCCTGCTAACCCTGGAGAGTTTGATTATCGTGAATATTTAGTCTACAACCGAATTCATCATCAACACTTTATCAGAGATCAGTTTGCTTTGATAGGTAATAAGCCTCCTAACTGGTTTGTGAGTAAAGCCAGTTTGCTTAGGAATGAGGGCGTGAAAGTAATCAGTTCATTCATTATAGAAGAGAATGTCAGAGGGGTTGTCCTTGCCCTGGTGTTAGGCGTTAAGGATGACCTTCAGGATGACGTCATTCAGGCATTTTCGGCTACCGGAGCCATGCATGTCTTAGCTGTCTCTGGTCTACATGTTGGAATTATCTATGCGATCATCTTTCTCCTGCTTAAGCGACTCGGCCTGTCTAAACCAAAATACAAGCGTTGGCTAGCCCTGATAAGTATTCTAGCCCTATGGGCTTATGCACTTCTCACAGGGCTATCTCCGTCTGTCTTACGAGCTGTTACTATGTTTAGCTTTATTGCAGTGGGACAGGCTCTCTCACGACACACCAATATTTATAATACGCTGGCCGCTTCAGCTTTGGCACTATTGCTATACAATCCCTACCTGATCATGAGCGTGGGCTTCCAGTTGAGCTATTTAGCAGTTTTTGGAATCGTTTATTTACAACCAAGATTGTACGCACTGATCGAAGTCAATCAGTGGTTGTTGGACAAAGTTTGGGCAATTACCTGTGTATCTATAGCAGCTCAATTGGCTACGGCACCATTGAGCATACTTTACTTTCACCAGTTCCCATCTTACTTTTTGCTTTCGAACCTCTTCATTATTCCCGCAGCCTTCATCATTTTAATTTCAGGCCTGTTGCTCCTGAGCATTTCTTTCATTTTGCCTTTGGCCACAGCATTAGGTTGGC
This sequence comes from Roseivirga sp., assembly GCA_965230105.1. GTDB lineage: Bacteria > Bacteroidota > Bacteroidia > Cytophagales > Cyclobacteriaceae > Roseivirga. The sequence goes on from CBDDKG010000017.1 coordinate 90,190, forward strand.
TGATTACTAAGTTCATCTTATTTGTAAATGCCTTGGTCTTTTGGGTGAGTCAACTACCCGGTAGTACAGCCAAAGGAATTTATATATCCATTTTTGATACCTGGTTGATTTATGGCGTGTTGGTCTCTATAGTCGTATTCTTTGCCAGGAAAAGACTGGTTTATTTGAAATACGGTCTCGGCTTGTCTCTGATGTTTTCAGCATCTCAGCTGTGGCACTTTTCTAAATTTTCCTCTACTAACGAATTCAGTGTCATGGCCGTTTCCGGAAGCCAAGTAATGGATTTTCGCAGTGGCTTTAACGCTCATATGATTGCGGATTCTTTATTTATATCTGACACGGAAAGGCAGCGTTTTCATCTACATCCCAAAAGATTACTTTCTGGAAGTAAAGAAAAGACCGTTGCTGATGGCTTTGAATTGAAGATGTTTTCTACTCCTTTAGGGAGATTATTCAGCTTTGATGGGCAACGTATTCTTTGTTTAGATAGAAATGTACTGAGCGGTGTGCAATCATCAACTCCCATTGAAGTAGATTGGTTAATTTTAGGGAGAGATGTTCTGAAAGACTTGGAAGAATTGGGCGGAAAGATTCTTTTTAAAGAACTCATTCTTGATCCTAGCAACAGTTGGTATACTGATGAGGCGCTGGCCAAACAAGCCGAGCGATTGAAAGTAAAGTACCATTCGGTTCGTCAAGACGGATATTATAGTAGACAATGGAAGAACAAGAATTTGTGACTTATTTGGTAGCTGATCAGGTAGCTACCATCACATTAAATAGACCGGAAAAACGGAATGCGCTGAATGCAAAAGTGGTTACCGAACTCAAGGAAGCCTTTGCACGAGCAGCTCAGGATGTTGAAGCCAAAGTGATTGTGTTAGCTGCGGCAGGTGAGGCCTTTTGCGCAGGAGCTGATCTGGCCTATTTGCAGGAGCTACAGCAAAATACCTATGAAGAGAATCTAGCAGATTCCAATCACCTAAAAGAACTCTTCTACCAAATCTATACCCACCCGAAAGTAGTGATTGCGAGTATACAGGGCCACGCGATTGCTGGCGGCAGTGGGCTAGCAGCAGTATGTGATTTTTCCTTTGCCGTACCCCAGGCAAAGTTCGGTTATACTGAGGTTAGAATTGGGTTTATCCCAGCCATTGTGATGGTATTCTTGCTAAGAAAGATTGGGGAGGGGAAGTCAAAAAGCTTACTGCTTTCGGGTGAGCTAATCGATGCACAAAAAGCTAAAGAGCTGGGTATGGTTAATGAAGTGGTGACAGCGGAGCGATTGGAAGGAGAAGTTTATGCTTTTGCATCCAAGCTGGCTACGAAAAACTCTGGCCAGTCTATGAAAGCCACCAAGCAGATGATTGCAAATGTGCAAGCCATGAGTCTGGAAGATGGGCTCAACCATGCAGCAGAACAAAATGCCCTGGCCAGGGCTACAGAAGATTGTCAAAGAGGGATAGCCGATTTCCTTAGCAAGCAGAATAAATAGCTCACGTATCAATTCATGGACCAACCGATTGACATACTTAAGCATTACTGGGGGTTTGCCTCTTTCAGAGCTTTGCAAGAGGACATCATTCAGTCGGTACTTAGTGGTCATGACACCTTGGCCTTGCTACCCACTGGTGGGGGGAAGTCCATTTGTTTTCAGGTACCAGCCATGGCAAAAGATGGTCTTTGCCTCGTAATATCTCCATTGATTGCCTTGATGAAAGACCAGGTCTATCAATTAAAGGAGCGCGGGATTTCGGCCATTGCACTTCATGCGGGGCAATCCAAGAGAGAGATTGATCATGCTTTGGACAATGCCGTGAATTCAGACTTAAAATTCTTGTACTGTTCTCCAGAGCGCTTGAAGACTGAAATATTCCAGGCTAGAATAAAGAGAGTATATGAAACCCGAGGCGTTTCTATGATTGCGGTAGATGAGGCCCACTGTATCTCACAATGGGGCTACGATTTCCGACCGGCTTATTTGGAAATTGAGAAGGTTCGCGAGCTTTTGCCCGAGACTCCCGTAATGGCCCTAACGGCTACGGCTACGCCAAAGGTCAGGAAGGACATTCAGGACAAGCTGGCCTTCAAAAGGCCAAAAGTCTTTACAAAGAGTTTTGCCAGAGCAAACCTTTCTTATTCGGTTCGTTTTGAAGAACACAAGGATCGAAAGCTCTTGGAAGCACTCAATAGGGTCGGTGGTTCTTCTGTGGTGTATGTTTCCACTAGAAGACATGCCAAAGAGGTTGCCATGATGCTTCGTAAGCAGGGGATATCTGCAGATTTCTATCATGCCGGCCTGACACATCAAGAGCGGAACCAAAGACAGGAAGACTGGATTCATAACCGAACGCGTGTTGTGGTATCTACCAATGCCTTCGGTATGGGCATCGACAAGCCAGATGTTCGAATAGTGGCGCATATGGATTTACCGGATAATCTGGAATCCTACTACCAAGAGGCCGGAAGAGCGGGGAGAGATGGGCGGAAGGCCTTTGCATTGATCATCGCCAATCAAAAAGATATTGATGACCTCAGAAAGAAAACCGAACAGTCCTTACCGGGAATCGAGTTGATCAAAGATGTCTACCAGATGCTGGCCAACCATTTTCAGCTAGCTAATGGAAGTCATCCAGAGACAAGTTTTGATTTTGATTTTCAGGAGTTCTCAAAACGTTTTGATCGGCATCCACTAGAAGTATTTAATGCCTTAAAGGCTTTACAAGAACATGGCTTGATCCACTTAACTGAGGCCTTTTTCAGCCCTTCCCGATTGATGTTCTTGCTTGATCAGCGAAAAATGTATGAATTTCAGGTGTCAAACTCTGGTTTTGACCCCATTATCAAGGGACTCTTACGGCTGTACGGTGGAGAGCTATACCATCAAAGCATTCAGATTCAAGAAACCAATATGGCAGCACTTCTGGGTACCTCAACCGATCAGGTGCGTGATTTATTGAATGCGCTGGCCGAACGAGAAATTGTGGAGTATCAGAAACAGAAGGACCAGCCTCAGCTCACATATTTATTGCCAAAGCAGCAAATTGAGAAATTGCCAATCGATCAGAAGGCGCTTGAAGCAAAACGAAAGCTCAAATTGTCCAAAATGGAGTCAGTAATTGCTTACGTTCATGAGCAGAAACGATGCAGAACCGAAATCTTGTTGTCATATTTTGGAGAAGAAGATTATGGTCAATGTGGTGTTTGCAACAATTGCATCGAAAATGCTAAACATCGAGACGATGAAAAGGAGAGGCAGCATTACAAAGTACAAATACTGGAAATCTTAGGTCATTCCGATCAAATCAATGAAGAAAAGTTGGTGGAGACTCTAATGCCTAAGAATAAGGAGCTATTTCTGGATCTTCTAGCCGCGCTCATCGATCACGGAGATATCCATTATGATGATTTTGGACATTTAATTATCTCAAGAACTTCTTATTAGCCCTGATGAGCTTTTCGATAATTCATACATTTACACCATGAGTTTCTTCGACAATATTGTAGATAAACTGTTCAGTAAACAAAGTCCAAAAACTGCGTTTATCCATGAAGTACTCAAGAGGTCTAATCAAGAACTTTCGGACTTCGACAGATGGAAGAAAACGGAAAATGCTAAGGCCCTTCTTGCCGATATTGAACGAGCATACTTTATGAAAAAGCAGGGCATAGTTTCTGCTGTAGAAGTACACCTGTTGGATTCACAGTACGCTAATGGATTTGCCATTAGCTTCAATAAGGAATTCAGCAAGGAGAGCTTCGGTCATGTATTTGATTTCTTAAAAGACAGGGGCTTAGCCCAAGGTTATAAGCTAGCTCAAGGAGACCGAAGAGTACTGGATAAAGACACTTATGAAGAAACCATAGAGAAATGGTATTTAAAGCCACAGACTGATGTTGACGAGGGAGTCAGTGATCAGAAGTATGGAAATATTTTAATAGAGAAAACCGAGATAGATCGAAAGCCAAGTTACTTAAAGTTGATGGCCAATGTCTACCAGGATAGATTATACACAAAAGCAAAACCATTTTCAGAATTAATCGAACAGCTGTTCAAACCCATAGAAACATGAAAAGATTGATCTTATTAGCCTTTATTTCTTGCTTGGCAATGGCCAATACACAAGAAGCTTCAGCACAAGTTTTCTCCACCAAATTGAAGATTACGGTGCTCAATGACCTGGGAAATGTGGTCAAGGATGCCAAGGTTACCCTTTACGCAAGTGAGGCAGACTACAACAAAGAAATCAATCCGGTGCAGCCTTATAAGCTCACGGATAGTAAAGGAAGAGTGACATTCAAGAATCTAGAGACAAAGTCATATTATGTTATCGTTCGTAAAGATGACATGGACAATTCAAACGGAGGAGAGATCATCAGTGAATTGTCAAAAGGAAAGGTGAATAAGGCGAATATCGTGATATCGGATGGCGTCTGAAGAAAGACGACTCTTTAAGCAAGAATTAGAAGCCTACAGTAGCCCATTTGAGGTAGAGGGTCATTTTCGTGAGCGAATGATTGATTTGCTCACTTACCCTAACTGCTTTGATAGGAGCTTGCTCCACGCCCATTTTACGGCTTCGGCTTGGGTGGTAGATAAGACTTTCGAACAGGCGCTCTTGATTCACCATGCGAAACTCAATCGATGGCTCCAGTTAGGAGGACATGCTGATGGTATCGAAGACCTTAGACTTGTCGCCCAAAAAGAGTTAGAAGAAGAATCAGGTTTGAAAATGACCAAGTTCTATTCAAGAGAAATTTTCGACATTGATATTCATGTTATTCCTGAAAGAAAAGGCATTCCAGAACATAACCACTACGATGTGAGGTTCTTGTTTGTGGGAGATACCCATGAACCCATTCGAAGGAATCATGAATCAAATGATGTGTCGTGGAATTCTTTTGAAACCATTCCGACTTTATGCAATGGTAACGACTCTATTTTGAGAATGATCAATAAATGTGAAACAATAAGGACAAAAATGTGATTGGGAGAGTGATACCTTAGCCCATTCATGCGTTATATTTAGACTTATGAGTAACCTAAAGCGGCAGAACTACTTACTGATTACAGTACTCTTCTATGTCCTTTTTGCCATTTTCTGGAGTTTTATTCCTACCCATCAAGAAGTTGCCGTAGCCCCAATCATAGAAAATGAGAAATCTGAAATCGAAGGTAGAGAAGATAGGCAGTCGAGGACTGAATACGAACGTCAACTGCTTGCTGACCCTAAAACTGGTGAGATACCTGTAGATATTCGATCGAAGGAATTAAGTTTTGCAGCCAGGAATTATCAAAACCAACTGCTGAATGGTCAGCGCTTTCAAAGTAGCAATAGCGGAGGAAGTAGTGCTCTTCAGTCTTTAAACTGGAGCCAGGTAGGGCCAAATAATTTTGGAGGTAGGACCAGAGCTGTTGTGATGGATATCAGAGATGAAGATATCTTGATCGCTGGTGGTGTTTCAGGAGGTACTTGGCGATCTACCGATCAGGGAGAAAACTGGATTAGAACTTCTCTGGCTGAAGAGATACAAAGTGTTTCAGCGATAACACAAAATATAAAAGCTGGGCAAGAGGATATTTGGTATTACGGTACAGGGGAACTTGTTGGTAATTCTACCCGTGCGCCAGGTGCTCCTTTTCGCGGAAATGGCATTTATAAATCAATTGATAATGGTGTTTCCTGGAGGCCTTTGACTTCAACTCAGTCAAATTCACCGGGCTTATTCAATTCGCCATTCCAATATGTTTGGGACATTACCACAAACCCTAATGGTGCGGATGATGAGGTATTAGCAGCCATTTATGGAGGAATTGTTAGGTCGACTGATGGAGGTCAAACCTGGACAACGGTCCTGGGTAATGATCTACTCAACTTTCCTGTTGATGGTGATCTGAATGATGTTTCGGCAATTTTCTATACGGATATACATCGAACAGCTGACAATGTGCTAATAGCATCCTTGAGTAATGTGACTAATGTGGCTACCGTTGGTGCTCCTCAGGGAGGAGTCTATTCTTCGGTGGATGGCGTGAATTGGACCTTATTGCTCAATCTGTCAAATAGTAATTCTCGAAGAGTTGAAATTGGCTCTTCCCAGTCGGACCCAAACATTCTTTATTTCATAGCCGATCAAGGTCCAGACTATGCGCTTTTTAGATACAACTTGGTATCAAGACAATTGATCAACCTGTCGACTAATATTCCGGATGGATCTAATAATATTGAGGCATATGACTCGCAGGGTTCCTATGATATGTTTGTGTCAGTTCATCCGACTGATCCGACTGTTGTTTTCCTGGGTGGAACTAATATCTATAGGTCCACGGATGCCTTTTCTACGAGCAATAATATTACCTGGATAGGGGGGTACGATCCAGAAGATAACGGGGCAAGTATTTATCCAAATCATCACCCCGATCAGCATGGTGTAATCTTCTCACCTTCTAATCCAGATAGAATGATCTCCTTTAATGATGGAGGGATATTTGTAACGAATGATAGTCGGGCTGCTGAAGTCACTTATACCTCTTTGAACAATGGCTTTGTGACCACTCAATTCTACACTGGGATATTTAGCAAATACCCGCCTGATGATTTTGTGATTGGAGGTACACAAGACAATGGGAGCATATTAACGAGGAACACCGCCATCAATTCATTTGACAATGGTACCCGAGTGATCGGGGGAGACGGGGCTTTTGCTGCCTCAACCCCGATCGGAGTATTTTATTATATGTCATTTCAGAACTCAAGAATTTTCAGACTATCGCTAAATCAAAATTTCAATATCATTTCATTTGCCAGGGTTGATCCGACTGGCGGAGGGGCGGACCCTTCACAGCCTTATCAATTTATCAACCCTTATACACTTGATCCTAACAATTCAAACCGAATGTATTTGGCAGGAGGAGACTTCCTTTGGAGAAACAGAAATCTATCTCAAATCTTGACGGGATCTCAAACTACTACCTCAACGAACTGGTCCCGCTTAGATAAAACGGAGCTTTCAGATGGTACCATCACCGCTGTACAAGTGTCTACTACACCAGAGAACATCGTTTACTATGGTACTTCGACTGGCAGGTTATTCAAAATCACAAATGCAAGTACGGAGGTTTACGAAGTGGAAGATATTACCGGGACCACATTTCCTCAAAATGGGTATATAAGATCAGTAGCCATTGACCCGACCAACGCGGATGAGATATTGGTTTCATTCTCTAACTACGGCATTCCTAGCATTTTTAGATCCACTGATGGTGGCCAGAGCTTTGAGGATGTTTCTGGTAATTTGGAAGAAAACCCATCGGGAGAGGGAAATGGTCCTTCTGTAAGGTGGGTGACCATCGTACCAATTGATGATGACTCCAAATTGTATATGGCCGCTACAAGTACTGGTCTCTATAGCACTACCCTGATCAATGGTCAGTCTACCAACTGGGCGATCGAGTCTGCAGAAGGTATAGGTAACGCAGTGGTTAATATGGTGGACTATCGAAGGGTGGACGGAAAAATAGTAGCCGCAACCCATGGTAGAGGAATGTTTACTTCCAGAGTGAGTAATGTGGTACCCCCAGAACCCGTCAGTGGTTCTGATAGCTTTGAAGTTGATGCAATTTTTCCAAACCCGTTTAGCGACCTGGTTACTATTCGAGTAAACCTGCCTCAGACCAATTTTGTGTTGATAAGAATCTATGATTCATCAGGAAATCAAATCCGGACCATTTCAAGCGGTTTGGGCTTTATTGGGGAGAATGAATTTTTCTGGGATGGTACCAATACCAGAGGAAATCCGGTACCTGACGGTGTATATTTGATCCGAATCACTCACCTTAGACAGAATACTGTAAGACGGGTTCTTTTAACAAGACAATAACCCTTTCAGGTGTAGTATGCTTGCTTTATCTTTGCAGCCTTAAAGCAGGACGATGCAGAAAAGATTAAGCCTTCAATTTCTAGTGATAATAACATTAGTTGTCATGGGTTGTTCTCCTTCAGAGGAAGAGCTATTGACCCAGGGACGGTCCTTGATGGATGAAAACAAATATGCAGAGGCAATCAAAACTTTTAATGAATTGCTAGATAGTTACCCACAGAACTATTCTGCTCTAAATGCCAAAGGAGTGGCCTTGTTAAGATTGGGCCAACTGGATGAGGCCATTACAATTTTCGGAACAGCGATTAACACGGATACTACTAATTATCGTGCTTTTTTTAATCGAGGGAATGCCTTCCGATTGCTTGGTCGAGACAATGAAGCAATGCTCGATTACGACTATGTGATCAACATACAACCCGACATTGTTGATGCCTATATTAACCGGGGTGCCATTCTATTTAAATATCAGGAATTCGACAGGGCACTCTTTGATTTTCAATTCGCCTTGGAAATAGAGCCGAACAATGCCTTGTTATACCTGAATAAAGGTAAGGCTGAGCTTAGAATCAACAATCCAGAAGACGCTATCTACGATTTAAAGAAGGCTATAGAAATGCGGCCAGAGTACGGTGAGGCCTATTATTGGCTTGGTTTGGCTGAATTAGCACAGGATAATAAACCCGAAGGTTGTCAATATCTCTTTAATGCTCAATCATTCAATTTTGAAGGAGCCAGCGAAGCCATTGGACAGAACTGTGCTCAATAATGGCTGATATTGGCCAAGATATAAACCATGCCAAAAAGGTTCTTGAGTCAGGGGGCTTAGTGGCAATTCCGACAGAGACCGTCTATGGTCTGGCAGGAAACGCGCTGGATGCTTCAGTGGTTACCAAGATATTCAAGGCCAAACAGCGACCATCATTTGATCCATTGATCGTGCACACCTCCAGCCTGGATAAGGCAAGAGAGTTTGTGGAACAGGTGCCAGAACAGGCGGAGATTTTAGCATCCCGTTTTTGGCCAGGGCCATTGACAATACTACTCAAACGTAAACCAATCATTCCCGACTTAGTTACCTCCGGTTTGGACACAGTCGCTATTCGAGTACCTGCTCATGAGTTGACACAGAAATTGTTGAAAGAACTTGATTTCCCTCTTGCGGCTCCAAGTGCAAATCCTTTCGGCTATGTAAGCCCTACAACTGCGGCACATGTAAATCAGCAGCTTGGTAGCGAAGTGGATTATATTTTAGATGGGGGTAATTGCACGGTGGGAATAGAGTCGACCATAGTGAGTTTCGAAGAAACCAGTCCAAAAGTACTCAGGTTGGGGGGACTGTCCGTTGAAGAAATTGAAGCAGTGATTGGCTCAGTAGAAGTCAATATACACTCGAGCTCAAAGCCTGATGCTCCAGGGATGTTGAAGAGTCATTATGCGCCAAAAACGGAGATCGTTCTTTTAGATGCTTTTGATGCTCAGTCTGTAGAACATTTGTCGAGTATAGGGGCGCTTGTATTTGATAAGCCTTTGGATAGTATTGACACTAATAACCAATTTCTCTTATCTGAAACTGGAGATATGAATGAGGCCGCAAGACGATTGTTCACAGGGCTCAGAGCACTTGATCAAAGAAGTGACATCAGCACGATAGTAACGAATTTTGTTCCTAATATTGGCCTTGGAAGAGCCATCAATGATAGAATTAGACGCGCAACCGCTAAAGAGTAAATAATGAAGACCATTAACGATTTCGATTTCAAAGGAAAAAGAGCATTGATCAGAGTAGACTTTAATGTTCCATTGAATGATAGCTTTGAAATTACTGACCATACCAGAATAAAGGCCGCTACGCCTACCATAAAGAAGATACTTTCGGATGGTGGTGCTGTGGTTTTAATGTCTCACTTAGGAAGACCAAAAGAAGGTCCTGAAAATAGGTTTTCATTAAAACACCTCGTGTCACACCTCTCAGATGTCTTTGGAACGGATGTGAAGTTTGCCGATGACTGCATCGGCTCAGCAGGTAAGGAGATATCTTCGAGCTTGAAAGAGGGAGAAGTGCTACTTCTGGAAAACCTGAGATTCTATAAAGAAGAGACAAAAGGAGATGTCGATTTTGCTAAATCACTAGCTGACCATGGTGATATTTATATCAATGATGCCTTCGGGACGGCACATCGCGCACACGCTTCAACGTCAATAATTGCTCAGTTTTTCGAAAGTAAAGGCTGCGGTTATGTGATGCAAGCTGAAATCGAGAACGCACAAAAGGTACTAGAGTCAGGAGAAAAGCCACTAACTGCCATTATGGGAGGGGCTAAAATATCTGATAAAATATTGATCATAGAGCAATTGCTGGAAAGAGTCGATAACCTGATTATCGGGGGAGGGATGTCATATACTTTCTTCAAAGCAATGGGTGGAAACATTGGCAACTCTTTAGTAGAGGAAGATAAGCTTGATCTGGCTTTGTCATTAATCAAGAAGGCCAAGGATTTGGGTGTAAACCTTGAACTTCCAATTGATTCTGTGGTGGCTGATAATTTTAGTAATGAGGCCAATACAGCGATCAGCATGAACAATACGATCCAAGAGGGTTGGATGGGCCTTGATATCGGACCACAAGCTGCAGAGGTGTTTTCTCGTGTTGTTAGAGCGTCTAAAACCATTCTTTGGAATGGACCAATGGGTGTTTTTGAGATGGATAATTTTGCTAACGGCACCAAAGCAGTTGCCGAAGCAATTGTTGAAGCAACCAAAAATGGAGGATTCTCTCTAATTGGAGGAGGAGACTCGGCAGCAGCAGTTAACCAACTGGGTTATGGCAATGATGTATCCTATGTATCTACTGGCGGTGGAGCACTTTTGGAGTATATGGAAGGTAAAGTTTTACCGGGGGTGGCCGCTTTGGAAGATTAATATTATAGTTTCAATCCAAACAAAAAACGAAAGGCAAGTTCTTTGAACTTGCCTTTCGTTTTTATTCTTTCCTAAATCAACGGACTACAGTAACTGCACCGGATTGTTCAAATGTGCCACGCTCTGGTTCAAATCGTGAAGTAAACCTCATGATGTAGGGATAAGTACCTAGTGGAACAACCTCTCCATTGAAAACACCATTCCATTGAAATTCGAGGGTAGTACTTTGGAAGATCAACTCACCCCATCTGGAGTAGATGAAGATTTCAAAGTTGTCTACAAAATCATTTGGTACTACAGAGAAAACATTGTTCGGTGGATTACTAGTTGGGGCAAAAGCATTAGGCGCCACCACTCGAGGATCACAACTCTCGATAACTCTAACTTGATCCACTTGAACACAACCGGTCGCTGTAGTCATGGTTACTTCGAATAAGCCTGGTCCCGGTATAGTCAGCGTTTGGCCAGCATCAGGAAACGGAACTCCATCTCGGGTCCATACATAAGTTTCAAAGCCCCTTCCTGCAAGTAGAGTTTCTTGTATAGCTCTGGTTGGGCAATAGAGGCCAACATCAGGAAGAATGCCAGGGGGTACGGTTTGTCTTCTGACTTCAATGCTTCTTTCAATAAAGCAGGTGCCATCAGATATACGAACGGTATAACTGCCTTGGCCGTCCGGATCGGTAATATTGATCACTGGACCACTTTGAGAAATGGCCTGACCATCACGAGTCCAGGTAAAAGAATTTGGATTGCCCGTCAATACATCCACTGTGAGGGTAATGGTTGACCCATCATTACAAGCCGGGGTTGAAGAAACTGTAGCCTCAATTTCTTCAGGAATAGTAATGACTATGCTGGCCGTTTCGGTGCAGGTCAAATTATCTGCAGGACGGACGGTAACATTGTAGGTGCCGCTGGTATTTACTGTAATCGACTGTGTATTCGCACCAGTATCCCAATTGTAAACATAAGTTGTTCCTGCCTCAGGATTGGTCACTTCTGCTTGTAGTGTGATTTCGCCTGTGCAGACGTCTCCGACTTCGTTAATCTGAATAATCGGCTGGACTGTCAGGTCCACAACTACAGTTTCTGTTACATCACAACTACCTGGAGCAGACGCTGTAACTGTATATGTGCCACTTTCTGGAGCATTTATATTGGCACCTGTATCGGTAAAGCCATTTGGACCAGTCCAACTGAAAGTTGCACTTGCGGTGGCAGAACTAGCTGTCAAAGGTGCCGATGCGCCACAAATTTCTACAAATGGTTCAGTAGTCAAATCGACAGGAAGTGGTGTGTCTACAACAATGCCTGCTTGAGTTTGGGTACAACCACCTGCGACTACGGCAAGATCATAAGTACTACCAGCCAGGCCGGTAATCTGGAAATCGAAAGTTGTAGTTGGCAGTGCCGTAGCGGCACCTCTTGTGATACTTGTGCCATCTGCCGTATTGGTAAGCGTATATGTGATTGGGAATACATCAGCGCTCAAGGTGACCGTCATATCTCCGGTAGCATTTATACAATCTGCATTGGTGACTGCTACATTGGCAATGGTGAAGCCTGCCCCATCATTCTGGACCTCTATACCATCCAGTGTATTGGTACAACCGCTGCTATTATCCGTAATCAGAACGGAATACACATCTGGGCCTAGCCCGGTTATCGTTTCGATGCCAGGGCCTGTGAGGTTGTTACCTTGACCTACAGTACCAGAAGCATTTCCGGTCACCACGTAGGAGTAGTTCCCAGTTGTCGTAAGAGCAAACTCAAAACTACCATCACTGCTTCCACATGTGGCATTAACCACTGTTCCTAGAGTGGCCTGAGCTATAGGGTTTACTGTGACTCTGGTAGAGTCATTCACAAAGCAACCGGGGGTTATAGGATCTTCTATGGAAACAACATAAGTATAGAGTCCAGGTACACTGGTGTCTACTGTGGCTCGCCTGTCATTATCAAGAGGGCCGGTGATGCCACCACCCGGATTAATAACTGTCCAGATGTAGTTATTGGCAGTAACATTAGAATCCAATATCAGTTCTGCATCCTGACATACGATGGCATCATCGGGCAGGTCTATTTCAAAGGGTGGCCCAGCAAAGATTTCTGCAGAACTGCTACAACCTGCAATATTGGTAATGGTAACAGTATATATTTCAGGTTGTGTCACCACAAAGTTTCGGGTTGTGCTGACCACCGCCCCCTGACTATTGGTCCATTCGAAAATAAGGTTGGGATCATCTGGCTGTCCCATAATCGCATCTAAGGGTGCAGTATCTCCCTCGCAGACAGAAATCGCCTGTGGTACGGTAGGAGGAGCCGGTATATCCAGTACCTGAATTTCTTGAACTATGGTAGTGTCAAAGCCACATCGATTAAAGATGTTGACAGAGATATTGAAAAGCCCAGATTGTCCTTGCGGAAAGGTATAAGCCGTATCCATTCCCACAGCACTGAAAACAGTAGAGTTGTCTGCCTGATTTGTAATAGACCACAAGAATTCATCGATATCGGAGGTGCCTGAACTTGTCATCTCGATTCGTTCTTCTGTACAAGTTAAGTCCGGTGCCGACATGGAAGGGTCCATTTGGGGGTTGGCATTGTTCTGTACAAAATTTGGTAGACCAAGCCTGGAATTACCTGTTGTCAGTAATACCGCCTGCGGGTTTAATGGAGAAACAAACAAGGTATCATCTATCGCTGCAATGGAACTAACAAACGCAGATCCTGCCGGATTTCCGGGTGTTTCAACAGCCATATAGATTTGGCCATCGGGGCCTGTTTGCATCTGTCCAAAATTGACATTCATGTTCAAACCATCAGAAATGTCTGCTTTTGAAGCTAATCGGGTTGCAGGAGTAGAGAGGCTATCCACTCGATACTCAAGTACTCGGCCACCTGGGGCTCCGGTGTTTCTGTTATTCATAGTGACAAAGAGTTTTGCACCTCCTTGTGAGAAATGAACATCATATACCTCATCATTTCCACCACCACCTTCATTGAGATCAATGCGATATTCGAAATCGACTATTTCCCCCAGAATCGGGTCAAAGTCAAAGAGTTCTACATAGTCTTCAGTACCTTCAATCAAGGCTACAGCCACGCGTTCACCGTCAGCAGAAAACTTCATGCCGGCCTGACCACTGAGAGGGTCATTGAATGAATGTACTGCACCAGCAGACGAAATAATTGGTGCCCCAATACCTGCTCCTGTAATTGGATAAGTACGGAAGGTATTGTTCCCATATTCATGGACTAGCAACCAGGAACCACCACCACCATCCAAAGCAACTATTTTTTCAGTGCTTCTAGTAAATAGTATTTGATCTTTGATGACAACATCCCCACGACCATTGTCCTCTTTCATATCCACTACACTGAATTTCACCTCAAAGGTGTTATCGCCATAGACTTCTTTGGTCGTAAATAGGTAATACTGAGTGTCGTCATCTACAAAAGGGACAATGATGACAGCCTGAGTAGAGGTGCTATCGCCACCAATTTCAGTACCATTGGGCATTACATTGTTCTCTCGGTTCCAAACCCTGGAACCATTCGTATAGAAGAGTACGTCACCATTGGCATCTGATATGGTTGAAGTACCAGCCGGGGCATTCATGGCATGTGGAGTGGTAATACTCCGTGGAGGTGGGTCCAGCCCATCTTCCTCATTAAAGTCAATCCCAGCACCATCACCGAAGTACCATATATTGGCAGTCGTACTTTCATCTGCATATACATCTACCTGTGCCTCTGCATAAATTGGGCAACCCGTAGTGGGGGTAATCACCACCCAATAATCTCCTGCTTCTGTCACATTAATCGTTGAGGTAGTTTCTCCTGTACTCCAGAGATATTCAAATGGACCGCCTGAGGCTCCACCCTGTTGACCCTGACCACCTTGTTCTGGTTCTGCATTCAGTTCAAGTGTTTCACCCTCACAAATTGTGGTATCTGGCAATTGTACTTGCAGATCGTTTTCAAGGATTTGCCGCATGACAGTATTGGATCGAACGGTTTCGCCATTGATTGTTACGGACAATGTTGCGGACAATAGCCCCGCTTCCTCAAAAGACATAATTGGAGCTTGTTCCGTGGAGGTCAGTCCAAACGGCTGAAATTCCCAGAAATACTCCGTGGGAATGGCGGTGGAAGGCTCAATCATTGGAAAGAACTGTACTGGGTTGTTCATGCAGAGATCGCCTGCAGGAAGTACCGCTGTAACCAAAGGTGTGATATCGGCCTCCGGGCTGAATTGAGAGAAATAATTTGAATTGACATCAGTGCCATTAAAGAGAGCACTTTCATAGTCCACTAATGCAATGGCACTATCTGGTTCATTTACTCTTGCCAGAAAACGACTTCCACCCGGAGTGTCTCTGTAAATGTGATAAATTGTGCTGTCTGGTGCCAGCAATAAACTCATACTCTCATCTACAGGGTTATTAAGGAGGGTGTCTAAGGGAGCATCGTCCCGAATGTCGTGCATGTTAAACCGGTAGACATTGCCGTTGGTCGCAGTGTTTCGACTAAAATAAAGGTATTGTCCTGTTGCCGACCAACCTGCAGAGCCACCAAAGGTATTACCAGGAATAAAAGTGTTGAGTAATATTCTTTCGAAGTCAATGGATTGACCCGTTTCGGTGAACCTAATAATTTGAATATTTGAATTGTTTGAGGGTACAATGGCAATCTGCCCACTTAATTGGTGGTAGGCAAAATGAAGGGCTTCAATCGGTGTTGTCAGTGTCAAATCATCGACCATAGTAAAGGTGCCATTTGGCTCTGGAATACTATGTATTTCGATCGCTCCAGAACTGGCGTTCTGCGAAACCAACCAAAATTCAGTCATATCCCTTGAGCCGATTGTGATCATTCCATTACCTCTGGAGGTAATACCTGAAGCAATATTCCGACCTATACTGATAACTTCACCAGCAGGCGGCCCATCCGTTCTATTGCCTTGCACACTGCGATCAATAACCGTATACCTGATCTCTCCGGCTGCATTTTTATGAAATAGGTAGTAGAGGTTTTCGTTTCCAGCACCGGGTACAGGACTGGTGCTCATGGCCTGAATTCCATTCGGATCCGTCAGGATTCCATTTCCGTTTTGCATTATCTGATTGGTGGCATCATAAATATTGATACCATCAGAATAGAATATTAAGTCGCCAGAGGTGGGGTCGGTAGCGGTGACTTTCTCACCAATATTGTTTTGTGGGACTTTTCCAGGGCTTAGGGTCGATCTTGCTGCAGGACCTTTCCCAAAGATCAGCGCCTGATTGTCACCTGAAAAATACCAGTTGTTTCGGGTGAAATCTTGCCCCTTTGCCACTAGGGAAACAAGAATACAAGTGAGTAGTAGTACAACCTTTAGCTTTCTGTGCACGATAATTCTTTCTTTCTGGTAAACACCAAGGTAAATCGATACCCTTATTACGCGTTTGGCTCAGTTTTTATTATATTCAACGCCTTATATAAGAAGCCCTAAGATAACGGAAAACTTCTTTGAGGAAACGTTGTCTGAATAAATAGATTCTTCAATTTTTGCCAACGAAATATTATGGCACAAGGGTCGTTAGGGGTTTAATTGTTTAAAAGATAGATGAGGAGAATTTGTTCGCTACTTATAGGCTTAGTTGCCATTTGTGCTTCCATGGAGTTGAAAGCACAAGATCCGCAATTTTCTCAATTCTATGCAGCTCCCTTGTATATAAACCCTGCTTTTACCGGTGCGTCACAGTTTACCCGGTTTGGAGTGAATTATAGAAGTCAGTGGCCCAATCTCGATGCTTCATTTGAAACCTTTTCGTTTTATGCCGATCACTTTGTAGAAAAATATAACAGTGGTATTGGGCTAATCCTGACCACTGATAGAGAGGGAAGAGAAGGTTTAAGGTCTACAAGTATTGGTTTTAGCTACGCCTATCAGCTTCAATTAGGGGATAACCTTATGTTCAGGCCTGGGATTCAATATAGCTTGTTCAATAGGAGTGCCGGCTTCCAGGATTTGGTTTTTGCAAATCAAATTGATCCGGTTAGCGGAGATATCGATCCGACCATCACCGATCCGTCAATTATTGGGCAAGATCTACAAGTGAGTTTTGGAGATATCAGTGTTGGAGGTATGTTCTATTCCAGAAATTTATTTTTGGGAGTTGCCTTACAACATATTACTGAGCCTAATCAATCATTGATTAATGAGACCAGTCCATTACCACAGAGATTTACCGTTCATGGCGGATATAAGATATCTCTTGGTAGAGGACCTCTAAGAAAAGATTTGACCTATACGTATGCCGAAAGAAGTATTACTCCGGTTTTTCAGTACAAGTCGCAAGGCCCTTTCACCCAATTAGATATAGGGGCTTTTATACACCTAGAGCCAATCAACTTTGGTATCCAATATCGAGGTGTTCCATTTAATACTTTTGAGAACTTCCCTAATAACGAAGCCCTGATTTTCACATTGGGAGTAACCACTAATAACTTCAATATCGGTTATAGCTTTGATTACACACTATCGGATTTATCCATAGATGCCGGAGGTGCGCATGAATTCTCCCTGTCGTATGTCCTCGATTTTAATAAGCCTCAAATCACACCGCGAAGTAGGTGGAGGATTCCGTGTCCGAAAAACTAAATGCAATGATCATTTCTGAGCAGTTACTGTACCTGATTATCGGTATTGTGGTTCTTGATTATATATTCGATCAAGCCCTCGATTTTATTAATCAAAAGCATAGTAAGGCAGAAATCCCTCAAAAATTAAAAGGGATTTATAAGGAGGATGAGTATGCCAAATCGCAGGCCTACCAGAAGACAAGATCTCGATTTGGTTTCTGGACTTCCGCTTTCAGCACTTTACTCACTTTGGCAGTCTTATATTTTGGTGGCTTCGGCTATTTGGACAACCTTCTGACACCCTATGTTGCGGACCCTATTTTGAAGGCATTGGCCTTTTTTGGGGTGCTTTTTGTCCTTTCTGATATAATTAATCTTCCCTTTTCTTACTACTCCACTTTCGTTATCGAAGAGCGGTTTGGTTTTAATAAAATGACTGTGAAGACATTCGTCATGGACAAAATTAAAGGCTACCTATTGGCCATAATTATCGGAGGGCTTTTAGGGTATGCACTTTTGTGGATCGTGAATGAATTGGGTGAGAATTTTTGGATTTACGCGTTAATGTTAGTCACGGGTTTCATACTCTTTATGAACATTTTCTATACTTCTCTTATCCTTCCTCTTTTCAATAAGTTAAGGCCTTTGGAAGACGGAGAATTAAAGGATAAGATCAATGCCTATGCTCAAAAAGTCTCTTTCCCCTTGGATAATATCTTCGTGATTGATGGGTCAAAACGATCGAGCAAGGCGAATGCATTTTTCTCAGGATTGGGTAAAAAGAAGAAGATCGTATTGTATGACACCTTGATCAATGACCATTCTCATGAAGAATTAGTAGCCGTATTGGCGCATGAGGTAGGCCACTTTAAGAAGAAACATATCGTTATGGGCTTAGTGCTTAGTGTCTTTCAGATGGGGGTGACCTTCTATATAATGTCCCTGTTAATATTTAATCTGGACTTGTCTAGAGCCCTGGGTGCTGAAGAGGTGGCAATTCATATCAATTTCATAGCCTTTGCACTCCTTTATACACCTATCTCGAGGTTGACAGGTTACTTCATGAATTTACTCAGTAGAAAGAATGAATATGAGGCTGATGCTTATGCAGCGGATACATATGAAGCCAAGCCATTAATGGACGCCCTAAAGAGACTCTCAGTTTCTTCTTTAAGTAATTTAACACCACACCCTTTGTACGTAAAAGTTCATTATTCTCACCCAACTTTACTTCAGAGGCTTGAGGCGATGGAGAACTTATAGAAAATCAATATCAATATTTGCCTGATGGCGCATGAGAAAGTTGACGCCATTTTCTGGGGTCATTCCATCAAACAAAATTTTGTGTAGAGTCTCAGTGATAAGGGGCTTGAGTCCTTGACTGTCAGCAAGTTGTTTCACGATTTTGATCGTATTAATACCCTCAGCAACTTCGTCCATTTCTTCAAGTGCCTGATCCAGGCTTTTACCCTCAGCGATTTTAAAGCCAAGGGTGAAGTTCCTACTGTTTGTACTGGTTGTAGTGGCTACAAGATCACCTATGCCAGCCAGTCCAACAAAAGATGCGATTTCTCCACCAAGGGCTTGGCCAAGATATATCATTTCTACTAAACCCCTGCTTACCAAAAGGCCACGTGAATTCTCTCCCATACCTAAGCCTGAAAGAATTCCGGAGGCAATCGCAATGATGTTTTTAAGGATTCCACAGAGTTCAACACCCCTCAAATCGGCATTGCCATACACTTGGAAGTTCTCCGATCGTAAAAGTGCCTTGCCCTCTTGAATTACTTCCGTAAAGGGTGAGGCAATTACTGTGGCCGCAGGATGCCCGGTAGATAGTTCTGAGGCAAGGTTAGGGCCAGCCATACAACCCACACGAACGACTACCGTTTCCTTTCTTATAATCTCGCTCATGGTTGATACATGTTCTTTTCCCAAGACAAAATTCGGGCCCTTCACTTCAGGGATCTGAAGGTCAAGCCCTTTAGTGCCATGGATCATCATGTGATATGGCCTGAGATGGGGTGCTAGTTGTAGTATCAGCTCCCTGAAGTTAGAAGAAGGCACCACGGGAAAGATAACATTACATCGTTTTGCAACTTCCTCAAGGTTATATGTAGCGGTGATATTATCAGAAAGTCCTTGACCTGCTGATTTTCTCGATTCCTGAATTTCTGAAGCACTGGAGGGGTTCCGGGCATAGAGCAATACTTTACTATTCCTAGCAAGAATATTGGCAACAGCTGTTCCAAAACTGCCAGCCCCTAGAACACCAACTATTTTATCAGACATACTTTTCGAGTTCATAGCCGTCAAGCCTGTTGTGATAATAGAATAGTAAATTTAAATCCTGTGTGGTAATAACACCAGCGCGGGTTTTTACAAGAGGACGTTTTGAGTGATACATACCCACATTTTTCAAACCATGCTTAATAATTTGATCTGGGTCTCCCGTCAGATAAGGTGATATATTCACTTTACCTTCATTATACATGCCGTGTACTTTTCTCAATACACTTTCAAATGAAGTTTTAAACTCATCATAATCAATGATCAGATCTTCTTCTGGTAATCTGAGGAGGTTATAAAGGTCAAGCTTTTTGAATTTCTTCTTAATGATTACAAAGGCTGTGAATGCCACCAGGTGACTGGCAAAAACCTTATTGATCCGGTGAAACTCTTCAACAATACGTTCGCTGAGCATACGGGTATATTCATCTTCCCGCTGTTCATTCTGAGAGATTACTTTACCATCAAGTGTGAAATACTCTTGTGTATCGATTACTCTACCATTTTTATCGTAACTCTCTCCTTGTTCATCTACATAGTTGCCGAGCACATCCATGGCTTTTCCTATGGAAACTGATATATCGGATCCCTTGGTAAAGAATTTTACAAGGAATGCTGAGATTTTGTATGAGGTGGAGTATTCATCATTTTCCACATAATAGCGCTCCTGACCTTGAAGCCTCAGAAATTGACGAATTAAACTAGGAGCCTCTAACACGAAGTTATAATTCAATGTAACCGGCACAACAAAGATCTTTTCAAGCGAATCCCTTTTGCCTTTTTGATAGTTGACCCGTTGCGCTTCGATCGCAGTGCTAAGAAGCCCAAGCTTGAGACGTTTTTCAATTTTGCCAGATCTCGATCGGGTTCCTCCTGGAAAGAAAAGACTATGACAACCTCTTTGCATGGCCAGGCTCGAATAGGACTTCAAAGTCTCGAGGTAGAGCATGTTCTTTTTTCTTCGATCGACCTTATAGGCACCAAGACTATTCAAGAAATATGAAATGATCTTAATATTGAAAAGGTTGAGTCCGGCACCATAGATGAATGCAGGCAAGCCTAGCGCATTTATAACCCAACCAATTAGAATAGAGTCGAGATTACTAAAATGAGTAGGTACCATTACGATAGTACCTTTCTTGGCCAAGGTTCTCAGTTGATCGACTTCTCCGGTGATATTGATTTTATCTTGAAGTGTATACTGCGTACTGAAAATCGACCAGAAACCTCTTGCACGTGAGGCATTAAGCAATCTGGCGAAACCAAAAGTCACGATAGATCGAGCCATTCGATAACGAGATTTCTTAAAATTGCCCGCAATCTCGCTAGCATAGCGTGTTACAATCTCTTCGAGAATTTCATCCAGCTTTTGGTCTTTTTCCTCGTTGTCATCACTTTGAGAAACCTCTAGTAGTCGCTCCTTAACAAGCTTCAAAAAATCACCATCATCTTCAGGGTCCACCGCCCAAGGGTTTCTTTTGATGCGAAGCTTTTCTCGGAAAACTGTTGTTTCCAACTCTTCAATCAGCGCGTCACGAGTTGGAGCCGCGTCTTTGATACGCCTAATGCTTTCGGCAGCTACTTCTTCAATGAATTCTTCTCGGTTTCTGCTGAGGGCAACAACAGGCCACTCATTGATACCTCCACGAACAATGGGTTCGTATTTTTTCTTTACGTAGTCTGGTGAGATTGCTTCCATCCAAATAGCATCCTAAAGATAGTGGATTTAAGAAACGTTTAACCCAGTGAATTCTTCAAGAAGTGACAAATTAAGTCAATTTCTTCTTCTGTGTTATATGTATGGAGACAAACCCTGAGTCTTTCTGAGCCTTCTTTAACTGTTGGGCTTAGGATTGGCCGAATGTCAAAGCCTTTATCTTGAAGTTGACAAGCCATTAACTTGGTTTTTTCATTTCCCCCAATAACCACCGACTTAATGGCAGAAGGGCTGGCAAACTTTGGGAGGTGTCGGTTGAAGCGTTCTATTTTACTGTACAGATTGAGGCTTAGACTTGGATGATTCTTCAAATATTCAAAAGCTGATCGTATAGAAACAATCTCGAATGGACTTGGAGCAGTAGTATAGATAAATGGCCGACTAAAATTGGTGATGAACTCTTTTAAATTGCCGTCACCTGCTATACTTGCTCCATGAATGCCCATGGCCTTGCCGAAGGTATAGATTACCGCAAACACGCTGTCCTGAAGTTCTAATTCTGCAACTAAGCCTGAACCATTGATGCCAAATACACCGGTGCTATGTGCTTCATCAACAATAAGTTTAGCTCCATAAGTATGCGCTAGTTTGGCGAGGAGTTTTAGAGGTGCCTGGTCTCCATCCATGGAGTAAACCGATTCGCAAGCAATGTATATTTCCCCCTCGGCAGTCTTTAATTTTTTCTCAAGATCAACAAGGTCATTGTGTTTGAATGATCTCCTATTTGCCATACTGAGGCGACTACCATCTTTAATACAAGCATGAGAGTATTCATCATAAAGAATAGTGTCACCCCTCTGCGGTAAAGTTGAAAGAAGTGCCAGATTGGCCATGTAACCTGAATTGAAAAGGGTTGTCTGTTCAAATCCAAAGAGCTTAGCAAGATACACCTCACATTCTTCAGTCAGGTCATTATTACCTGTCAGAAGCCTTGAACCTGTGGAACCATTCGGGTAGTTGGATCGAGTATATTGCTCTATAA
Organism: Roseivirga sp.; assembly: GCA_965230105.1. Classification (GTDB taxonomy): domain Bacteria; phylum Bacteroidota; class Bacteroidia; order Cytophagales; family Cyclobacteriaceae; genus Roseivirga. The sequence continues at coordinate 112,614 of CBDDKG010000017.1, forward strand.
TTATGTTTTTTAAGTTCTTAGATCTGGCAAGGCCCAAATAATCGTTTGAAGAGAAGTCAATCTTACCACCTGTTATGACGCCCAAGTTTCTAAAGGATCCCTGTTCCTTACGCTTGGCTAGAAGGTCTTCGAGTTTTGTTTTTTGATTCATTTCTAAAATGAGGATCGTAATTGAGTCAAATTTTAGTCATTTTTGCCCCAAGTCGTGAATATATGTATTTGAAGGGTTTTCTTCTTTTTCTTTCACTATTCTTATCTACACAGTTGTACGCCCAAGACAGCCTAATGAATAGAGAGTATTCATTGCGTAATGACAATGATTTCTATCTGTTAAATGACAGTGATCGGTATTATTCAAATGGACTGTTTTTCAATTATAGATGGGCATCGAGGAAGACCTCTGATCAGGATTCTGCCAAACGAGTTTTTGATGTAGGTATAGCACATAGAATTTACACACCTCAAGATCTATTAATAAGCGATTTTGATGACTTTCATCGTCCATATGCAGGGATACTGTCTGGAGGAGTTAGCTATGCTACTTACAGGAAAAAGACAATCCGAAGGTCCTTTGGCCTGGAACTTGGTTTAATTGGAGAGGCCTCAGGTGGTCAAGGTTTTCAAGAATGGTATCACAACGCAGTCAGCTTTCCGGCACCCAGGGGCTGGGAGTATCAAATACCAAACGAATTCATAATTGATTTTAAAGGAGAGTTTAACCGGCAAATAGTGTTGACTCCAGGTGTTCTGGATTTAATTTCCAGTACGTCTTTTTCCTTAGGTACTGGGTTTACACATGCCATGCAACGAATCGACATAAGACTTGGCAAGTTGCAGTGGTTGCGAAATTCTTCTTTTACCAATGCATTGATGGGTGCCGGTAGTGATCAGACGCCAAGACATAACTATATCTTCTTAGGTTATGGTCTTCAGTATGTAGCCCATAACATTACCATCAATGGCTCTATTTGGAACAACAGTGCACCCCATACAGAAACTTCCCAACCATGGGTCAGGCACTTTAGACTTGGATTTGCTTCAAGCTCCAGAAAGGCAACTTTTAAACTCACCTATAATTGGTTGAGTCCTGAAGTGAGCAATATTGGCAGGCATGCTTATGTGACTTTGGAGTTGCAACTGAGATTTCTCCAAAAAGACTAAATGTTTCTATGAGTTGGGGTGTAGAATACACCGATTGAAAGAGACTTGTGAACCGATTTTACATTTATGTTTTTGGTGTTGCTGCATTACCTGTTAATATTGTAGCACCTAGTCCGAATGGCACTGAAACTGAAAGAAATACAAGCCCCTGTAGCTTCCGAAATGGTCGAATTTGAGCAGAAATTCCGGTCATTTATGAAGAGTAAGGTTTTTCTGCTTGACAAAATCACAAACTACATTGTAAAAAGAAAGGGTAAGCAAATGCGCCCTATGTTTGTTTTTCTATCTGCAGGAGTAGTAGGCGGGATTTCAGAGCGTAGCCACAGGGGTGCGGCTTTAATTGAGTTGCTTCATACAGCAACCCTTGTTCATGATGATGTAGTTGATGACTCGAACCTTCGAAGGGGCTTTTTCTCCATCAATGCTCTTTGGAAAAATAAGATAGCCGTTATCGTTGGAGATTATTTGTTTTCTAGAGGCATGTTGCTCTCAATTGAAAACGAGGACTTCGACTTACTGAAGATTGTCTCTGAAGCAGTTAAGGAGATGAGTGAAGGTGAGCTCCTTCAGATGGCTAAGGCACGCAGTCTAGATATTACCGAAGAACTTTATTATGATGTCATCAGACAAAAGACAGCATCCTTAATTGCTTCGTGTTGTGCTGCCGGTGCAGCATCTTCCAATGGAGACCCAGAGGTAATAGCAAAAATGAAAGAGTTTGGTCTTAATGTAGGTATGGCATTTCAGATCAAGGATGATCTCTTCGATTATGGCACTCATCAAATTGGTAAGCCATTGGGTATTGATATTAAAGAGAAGAAAATGACTCTTCCATTAATTCACGTACTTCAGAAGGTCTCCAGTGCGGATAAAAGAAGGATCAAGAGAATTGTTAAGAGCAATAACCAGACGCAAAAGAAAGTCCAAGAGGTCATAGATTTTGTAAAGGCCAATGGCGGAATTGAATATGCGGAATCTGTAATGAACGACTTCTATAATAAGTCGACTGAGATTTTGAATGAGTTTCCAGATTCTGAATTCAAAACTTCCCTGGGTCAGTTAGTTAAGTACACCATCGAAAGATCTAAGTAGATAGCCCTTAAAAAACGAACACTCGCTGGATCCCAGCGAGCGCTTCAGACTAGTTTGTAGTTTAGTTGTATGAAAAAAGACCAAACCTATGTTTGTACTTCTTTCTAATAATTAGACAACCCGATCGAAGAGTTACCTTACTGAGATTTGAAGAAATTCTAATTTTATTAGCTCACTTTCAAGGAGCGTAGAGAATGATCACCCACTTCCATTGTTCGCTGACATTAGGTGAGGGTTGGTATAGATAACGACCAAACAAAGCACCTTGATTAAGAAATATCTGAGTAAGACTCAGGTCATCAATAGCTTGCCAGTTTGTTTCAAATGAGGTGCTGTATGGCCCTTCAATGTCAAGTACATCCAATTGACTTGGGAAAGGAACAGTATTGTCTAGTCTAAAGAAATCATTTGGGGGTAGTAAAACAGGTGCAAATATGCGAGATGTCCCTTCTTCCGAGAGTTCGCCATCAAACAGCTGATCTCCAGTAGTATTAAGTACTAAACTCACAGCACCATTGAGATCATTGGTTGGCTGTGTTAAGCTGGCAGAAACGGGTAATGTTGTGACTTGGGATGAGACCTTCGCAACGTTCAAAGTTGCCCCAAACTGTAGCTCATTTGATGTGTAATCTATGATGTACATGGCGACTGCACCCACTTCTGTAGAAACATCGTCAGTGGCATCACAGCCCATTAAAAGGGTGGTAGAAATAAATAAGGACAGGAATAATTTTTTCATAATTATTGGCTTAGTACGAAGCTAGTGATTAAACGCATTTGACAATTAATTTGGTCTGATATTCTCTGTTTCAATCGATAATTAGACACTAAAAGTCAGAGAATGGATGGAATTTGAAAATCTTACAACACTTTGCTCCACTTTCAAACATTTTTTGATTGCTGGATATTTTTAAGAAACCTGATTAATTATAAAACTCTGATTAACAATCAATTAAATGATCAATTGATTCGTAAGGCCCTCGATGTCTATTTGCTGAAAATGTTTGTCTTTTCGTTCATAAATCAGCATTTTTAAGAAAAAGTGTGAAAAAGTGGAAAATAGTGGAGCAATGTGGAGAGTTTTTCTATCTTTGTATTAGTTCAGGTGTGTAATGTCTTTTTTTACTGGAGAATATGACTGTAAGCTAGATGCAAAAGGAAGGTTGGCTTTGCCTGCAAAGGTGAAGGCGGCATTGCCTGATGTAGCTAATCAAGAACTTGTCTTAAGGCGGGGTTTTGAGTCGTGCTTGATTTTGTATCCTATGATCGAGTATAAAAAGATTATCAATCGTGTTCGGTCGTTGAGTGAATTCAATGAAGAATATCGAAGATTTCAGCGCAGTTTTTTTAGAGGGAATGCAGAAGTTGAGTTAGATAGTGCTGGAAGGATCAATATTCAGAAGCGTATGCTGGAATATGCGGATTTGACAAAAGAAGTTGTCTTAGTGGGGTTGGGAAATAGAGTCGAAATCTGGAATCCAGACCTGTACGAAGAAAACCTCATCAATGATGCTTCAGAGTATTCTCAGTTGGCCGAAAAATACTTGGCTGATGACTAAAGAGAATGGCTGAATATCACGTGCCGGTAATGCTGCAGGAATGCATCGAAGGGCTGGCAATCAAACCTGACGGAATTTATGTAGATGTGACCTTTGGAGGCGGAGGTCATTCAATTGAAGTGCTGAGGTATATATCTGATGTGGGCCGGCTTTTGAGCTTTGACCAGGATGATGATGCCAAGGCAAATGCCTCAAAAATTGAGAATCGTTCTTTCACATTTATACAAGCCAATTTTCGACACCTAAGACGGTATTTGAAGTTGTATGGTGTCAACAAAGTTGATGGTATTTTGGCTGATTTAGGCATTTCGTCACATCAGATCGATGAAGTGTCCCGCGGGTTTTCAATTCGAGGGGATGCAGCGCTCGACATGAGGATGGATAGAGGAAGTGAGTTGACTGCGGCAACGATAGTCAATACTTACGGAGAGAAAGAGCTTCATCGCATTCTGGGAATTTATGGTGAAGTGAAAAATGCTAAAACACTGGCTGCCGCAATCGTTTCAGAGCGGTTTTCGCAGTCATTCAAAACCACCTTCGACTTGATCGCATTGCTCGAAAAGTATGCGCCAAGAGGTAGGGAGAATAAATACTACGCTCAGGTTTTTCAGGCACTACGAATAGAGGTTAATGATGAGATGGGTGCTTTGGAAGACTTTTTAACGCAGTCAGCCGAAATGCTAAAACCAGAGGGTAGGCTGGTGGTAATGAGTTATCACTCGCTTGAAGATAGGATGGTTAAGAATTTCATCAACAAGGGAAAATTTTTTGGTGATGTGGAGAAAGATTTTTTCGGAAACGAAATAAAGCCCTTAAGGGCAGTGAATAGAAAACTAATACAACCGAATCAACAGGAGTTAAAAGCTAACAGTAGATCTAGGAGTGCGAAACTCCGGATAGCTGAGCGAATATAAAGATGGCTGAAAACAGATTTAGAGTCAGAGAAAACGAAAAGCCCAAGGGCAAAGGGTTCTTCGGCTTCTTGTCTGCAAAGCTCAGGCTAAGCCAGTCTTGGAATTCACAACTTCCTGTTAAGCACCTGCCTAAGGTGGCTTTTACGGTATTGCTGGGTGTGTTCTATGTTTGGAACAATCACTATGCAGAACGTACCGTAAGGGAAATCGACAAGTTGGAAGACGAAGTCGAAGATCTTAGAGCAAACGTGACCACGCTGGAAGCGAACTACATGTACAGTAGTAAGCAATCAGAAGTAGCCAAGAAGGTAAAAGCGCTTGGTTTAGAGGAGAGTATGGAGCCACCGGCCAAAATCATTGTAGAAGGCAATGAATATTAAGAAATCCATATTACTCAGGGTCCGCATAGCATTTTTGGTGGCTGTGCTATTTGTTTTAGCCGTAGTCTACCGGTTGGTAGATATTCAGGTAATCGAAGGAGATACTTGGAGAGAGAAGGCTGAGACTTTTAGTCTTGACTACAGAAAAATTAAGGCTACGAGAGGCAATATTTATGCAAGTGGGAATGATCTGCTCGCAACATCACTGCCTTTCTATAAACTAGCATTCGATCCGTCAGTTGTTGACGAAGAGATATTTACGTCTAATCTAGACTCCCTTTCACACCTATTGTCGGCATTTTTCCGAGATCATTCTTCAGACTACTATCAGAAGAAGATCTCGGAAGCTCGACAGTCCAAAAGACAGTACTTAGTTCTCAATACCCGCCAACTTGATTATCAGGAAAAGGAACTGCTGGAGCAGTGGCCTATTTTCAATTTGGGTAGAATGAAGGGTGGTGTGATTTTCAACAAAGAAGATAAGAGGCACAATCCATTTCAAAATCTTGCTGGAAGGACAGTAGGGTATTTGCGCGATAATGTAGGTGTTGGAATAGAAAGAAGTTTTAATCGCTATCTGGCTGGGAAATCTGGGGAAGGACTGTTTCAAAAAGTAGCGGGGAATAACTGGATGCCAGTCAATGCCTCTTCAGATATTAGTCCAATAGATGGCTATGATGTGCATACCACTATTGATATTAATCTTCAGGATGTAGCACAAAATGCACTTCTCAAAACAGTGACCAAATACAATGCAGCTTATGGTACCGTTGTGTTGATGGAGGTTAAAACTGGTGAGATTAAGGCGATATCTAACCTGAAAAGAACGCGAAACGGAAAGTATGCTGAGAATAAGAATTTTGCCGTAGCAGAGAATAACGACCCTGGTTCAACATTTAAACTAGCCTCTATGTTGGCCTTACTAGAGGCGGGTAAAGTAGAATTGACAGATTCTATAGATACAGGTGACGGAGCCTATGAATTTAGCGATCGGGTGATGCGCGACCACAAAAATGGAGGCTATGGCATGCTCAGCGTGGAAGACGTATTTATAAAGTCATCCAATGTAGGTACAGCACGACTAGTGAACGAAAACTTTGGTCGTAACCCTCAGGAGTATATAGATATTATTAAAGGTACTGGCTTTGGAAAGCCATTAGACTTCCAGCTAATGGGCGAAGGAGTGCCATATATTAAGAATGCAGATGACCCTTCTTGGTCGGATGTTAGCTTGCCATGGATATCAGTAGGTTATGAGACGCAGTTGACTCCTTTGCAGACCTTAACCTTATACAATGCGGTGGCCAATGATGGTAAAATGATTCAGCCCATTCTTGTCAAGAGCATTAATAGAGCTGATAGACCTGTAGAAGTGTTCAAAGCCAAAGTACTCAATAAGAGAATCGCTTCGAAAGAAACCTTAGCCAAGCTAAGGCAGATGCTTGAAGGGGTTGTCGAGAGAGGTACCGCTAAAAACATCAGAAATGATATTTATAAGATCGCAGGCAAGACAGGTACTGCCCAGAAGTTGATCAATGGACGTTATACATGGCAGAAATACTACGCTTCTTTTGCCGGGTACTTTCCCGCAGAAAACCCACTATATAGCTGTATTGTAGTAATCGACAGTGCGGAAGGCTGGAACCGGTTTGGTGGGGATGTATCTGCACCTGTTTTCAAGGAAATCGCAGATATGATCTATGCACAAAACCTGGAAATCCATGATTCCTTTGAGTCAAATCTTTTGGCGAGCGAAGGCAAATTTCCATTTATCAGAGCTGGCAAATTTGAGGAGCTTAATGAATTGTGTAATCAGCTCGGTATTTCAAATCACATAGGAGAAGATGTACAAACGGAATGGGTAAGATCAAGCGTCAGCAACAACGCCATTATTTGGAAAGAAAACCATGACAACGAAAACCTTGTGCCGAATGTGCAGGGAATGACATTAAGAGATGCAGTATTCATCTTGGAAAATTTAGGGTTAAAAGTTTCGATTACCGGCACGGGCAGGGTGCGCAAGCAGTCTGTTACGGCCGGTAGACGAATTAGTCAAGGTGCACAAATTAGATTAGAGCTAGGCTAATGCCACAGTTAAAGGACATATTATACAAAGTATCGTTACAGTCGGTTTCCGGTAATATGGAAACCGAGGTGACTCAGCTTGCCTTTGACTCTCGTAAGGTCGATGTGGGCAGCCTGTTCATAGCAGTGTCAGGAACTCAGGTAGATGGTCATGATTTCATTGATAAAGCGATCGACCAGGGAGCCGTTGCCATTGTGTGTGAAAAATTACCTCAGACAACTATTGACGATATAGCACTAATCCAAGTGGCCGACTCGGCAGAAGCACTTGGTGTAATGGCTTCAAACTTTTATGCAAACCCATCTGAAAAGCTCAAACTTGTCGGCATTACCGGAACTAATGGTAAGACCACTTGTGCAACATTGTTATATCAGCTCTTTAGAGGTTTAGGGTATAATACCGGCCTACTTTCGACAGTTGAAAACAAGGTTAATGAGGAGGTCATTCCAGCTACTCATACTACCCCTGACGCCATTTCATTAAATAAAATCTTGGCTCATATGGTAGCTAAAGGTTGCACTCATTGTTTTATGGAGTCCAGCTCTCATGCTATTGTACAACGCAGAATTGCTGGCCTCAAATACGAAGGTGCGGTTTTCACCAATCTCAGTCATGAGCATTTGGATTATCACAAAACCTTTGATGAATACATCAAGGCGAAGAAATTACTGTTTGACGGATTATCATCGAATGCATTTTCATTAGTCAATGCTGATGATAAACGAGGTATGGTAATGCTTCAAAATACGAAGGCTTCAAAGCACAAATATGCGATTAAGAGCCTTGCTGATTATAAAGCACGCATTTTATCTAATACTCTTGAGGGGCTTGAGTTAGATATCAACGGGCAAAATGTTTGGTTCAAATTGATCGGTGATTTCAATGCCTATAACCTTCTGGCTGTTCTTGGTACGGCCATTCTATTAGGAGAAGATGAGTCCGAGATACTTCAGGAATTATCAAACCTAAATCCGGCACCGGGAAGGTTCGAGCAGGTAATTACTGAAACAGGTATCACGGCTTTGGTCGATTATGCTCATACGCCTGATGCATTAGAAAACGTGCTTTTGACTATCAAAGCCTTCCGCACAGGAAATGAGAAAGTCATTACCGTAGTGGGATGCGGTGGCAATAGGGATGCCGTAAAGCGTCCAATTATGGCAAAGATTGCCTGTGATCTGAGTGATAAAGTGGTCTTGACTTCTGATAACCCTCGTTTTGAAGAGCCGATGGCCATAATTAAAGATATGCAGGAAGGTGTCACACCTTCCAACTATAGAAAGACTTTGGTTATAGAAGACCGCAAGGAGGCTATTAAAACTGCAGCAGCTTTGGCAGAGCCAAAAGACATAATTCTGGTAGCCGGAAAAGGGCATGAGACTTATCAGGAAGTAAAAGGTGAGCGATCAGATTTTGATGATCGCCAAGTATTGAGCGAAATGTTAAACCTAATCCACAAGCAGAACTAATGTTATACTACTTGTTCGACTATTTGGATAGAGAATTTGACCTGATTGGAGCTGGCGTATTCCAGTATATCTCCTTCAGGGCGGGTATGGCTACGCTCATTTCACTCTTGATCACCATTGTGTTTGGTCAAAGGCTAATCAAATTATTGCAAAAGAAGCAAGTTGGAGAGTCAATTCGAGACTTGGGCTTGACTGGGCAAATGGAAAAGAAAGGGACACCTACTATGGGTGGTCTGATCATAATAGCAGCCATTGTCATACCGACATTGCTATTTGCTCGCTTAGAAAATATCTATGTCATTCTCCTACTGGGGACCACAGTGATTTTGGGGGCAATTGGCTTTCTAGATGACTACATCAAGGTTTTTAGAAAGAACAAGGCCGGTTTAGCTGGAAAGTTCAAAGTCGTGGGTCAGATTCTTGTAGGATTGATAGTTGGCTCAACGCTCTATTTCAGCGATGCAGTGGTGGTTAGGGAGTTTGATGAGGTTACCGTGACTGACGCTCAAACGGAAGAGGTTATTCCAACTTATACAGATGCTAAGTCAACGACTACGACAATTCCTTTTGTGAAAGACAACGAGTTGGACTATAGTAAGTTGAACCCCACGGAGAATGATCTGATTACCGCGGCTATCTATATTCTAATCGTAATATTCTTTGTTACAGCCATTTCAAACGGAGCAAATATCACGGATGGTATCGATGGCTTAGCGGCAGGCACTTCAGCCATTATTGGACTGGCCTTGGCCATACTGGCATATATATCAGGTAACGCGATTTTCTCAGACTACCTGAATGTAATGTTCATTCCAAACTCAGGCGAGCTTGTGATCTTCTGCACTGCATTTGTGGGAGCGTGTGTGGGATTTCTTTGGTACAACTCCTACCCAGCTCAAGTCTTTATGGGTGATACTGGAAGTCTTTCACTCGGGGGAGTGATTGCGGTACTCGCACTTGTGCTGAGAAAAGAACTTTTGATTCCTGTGTTGTGCGGAATCTTCGTGATAGAAAATCTCTCTGTAGTAATGCAGGTGAGCTATTTCAAATACACAAAAAAGAAATACGGTGAAGGAAGACGAATCTTCAAGATGTCGCCTTTACATCACCACTATCAGAAAATGGAAATCCCTGAAGCTAAGATTGTTACAAGATTTTGGATCATAGGGATTCTACTGGCCATTATAGCGCTGGCCACATTAAAACTGCGCTAAAAAGAAAAGATTCCCTTTGGGAAAATAGAATAGAATGAATCGAAAACTAACCATACTTGGAGCCGGAGAAAGCGGTATAGGGGCTGCCCTTTTAGGGAAAGCCAAAGGGTATGACTTGTTCGTTTCAGACTATGGTTCTATTGCTGCTGAGCATAAGGCTGAACTCAAGGAAGAAGGAATTGAATTCGAAGAAGGCAGACACTCTGAGGAGAGGATTCTGAAAAGTGATTTGGTGGTCAAGAGCCCTGGGATTCCAGAAAGCGCACCTTTAATCAAGGTACTTAGATCAAACGGAAACTTGATCATTTCAGAAATAGAGTTTGCTGGAAAATACACAGATGCCAAACTGATCGGTATTACGGGTACCAACGGAAAAACCACTACTACGCTGCTGACATACCACATGCTCAAGGAAGCAGGGTTCAAAGTAGGTGTAGCAGGAAATGTTGGGAAGAGTTTCGCCCGTCAGGTTTTAACGGAGAACTACGATTGGTATGTATTGGAATTGAGCAGTTTTCAGCTCGATGACACCTATGAATTAAAACTAGAAATAGGAGTCTTGTTGAATATTACGTCAGATCATCTGGACAGGTACGACAATGACTTTCAAAAATATATCGCATCCAAGATGCGCATATTTCACCTTATACACCTGGGACGTCATGCAGTCTATTGGCTGGATGACACCCTGTACGGGGACGACATTAAAAAAGCCACTAGTGGCTTGAATGTACATCCCTTTTCGCTTGGCGGAGACGCTGCCGAGATAACACATATACAAAATGATAGGTTGTTTTATGTCCCTTTAGATATTGAGGTATCTGCCCCCAGAGCAGATATCTCAATCAAGGGACTACACAATGCACTGAATGCCATGGCAGCAGGAAATGCGGCCTTGTTGGCAGGAGTGGATGAGTCTAGTCTTCTTAAAAGTCTAAAGACCTTCAAGAATGCTGAGCATAGACTAGAGCCAGTAAGAAACCTGGAGTCAGTCCAATACATCAACGATTCAAAAGCAACCAATTTAGATTCTGTGAAATATGCCCTCGATGCCTTCGATACGCCAATTGTATGGATTGCTGGAGGTATAGATAAAGGAAATGATTACAGCCTTGTAGAGGCTTTGGTGCAGGAAAAGGTGAAAGCCTTGATCTGTTTAGGAAAAGATAATTCAAAGCTCATAACCTCATTTGAGAACATTGTCCCTGTGGTGAAGGCCACGGATGATTTGATCAAAGCGGTGAGGTGGGCCAAGGAATTGGCTGTGCCCGGAGATACAGTGTTGCTGTCTCCGGCATGCTCAAGCTTTGACCTGTTCAAGAACTATGAGGATAGAGGAGAAAAATTTAAAGAAGCGGTGCTAGCATTATGATACATCGAATCAAAACATGGACTGACAAACACATCCAAGGCGATCCCGTCATTTGGCTGGTAGTGATATGCCTTTCTGTGATTGGGATTCTGGTGGTCTATAGTGCTGCTGGCTCTTTGGCCTATCGTTTTGCCGATGGTAATACCGAAAAATATCTGATTCGCCATACACTTATGGTGGCCCTTTCACTGCTTGTTATGTGGGTGGCCCACAAAATTGATTACAGGTATTACTCAAAGTTGACCAAGTATGCACTCATCATCTCTGCACCACTACTCTTATACGCATGGCAGTATGGTTCAAAGATTAATGAAGCCAACAGATGGATTGACTTACCATTTATCGGGATTCAGTTTCAGCCATCGGACCTGGCAAAACTCGCTTTGATAGCGGCTTTGGCCACAATGCTTGCAAAAAGACAGCAGAAGATTGATGATATAAAGGAATCTCTGATTCCATTGTTGGCTTGGTGTGGAGGTATTTGTGGACTGATTGCGATGACTAACATCTCTACGGCAGTCTTACTATTTATGACTTGTATGCTTTTGCTATTCATTGGCCGCGTACCGATGAAATACTTAGCTATGCTGGTGGTCGTAGGGTTCTTTGCTGGCCTATTGGCCATTCAATTTGGTCAGAGAGGCGGGACAGGAATGAGTCGAATGACCAATTTCTTCAATGGTGAAATCCCCTATCAAGTAGAGCAATCTTATATCGCTATTGCCAAAGGTGGCGTGCTGGGTCAAGGCCCAGGGAATAGTGTGCAAAGAAACTTTTTGCCAGAGGCATTTTCGGATTTTGTCTTTGCCATCATCATCGAAGAGTATGGCATTATTGGAGGCGTATTCGTGCTCTTCCTATACTTGGTTTTGCTCTACCGGGGTATGCGAGTGGTCGCCAACAGCGACCGAGCCTTTGGAGGGCTTTTATCGGCAGGCCTGAGTTTCGCAATAGTGATTCAGGCACTTGTAAATATTGGTGTAGTAGTGGGTTTGGGACCTGTAACAGGGCAGACACTACCACTGATTAGTATGGGCGGAACGTCACTTCTTTTTACTGGACTTTCACTGGGAATTATCCTTAGTGTGAGTCGCGGAGAGCAAGAAGATATGTCAGCCATCAATGGAGAATTAAGAAATACGGCAAGAGCCATTTAGTTATAGAAAAGAAAGAACCATATCGAATCATCATTAGCGGAGGCGGAACTGGCGGACATATATATCCGGCCATTGCCATTGCCAATGCCTTTAAGTCTAGGTTTGAAGACACTGAGATCCTCTTTGTAGGAGCTCAGGGTAAGATGGAGATGCAGAAGGTGCCTGAGGCTGGTTATAAGATTCAGGGACTTTGGATTAGCGGTTTGCAAAGAAAGCTGACACTGGATAACCTTTCTTTTCCATTCAAAGTGATCAATAGCTTGAACAGGAGCGCAAAAATCATCCGCAGATTCAAACCACATGCGGTGGTAGGTGTTGGTGGTTATGCCTCTGGTCCATTGCTTAGGATAGCAACAGGCAAGCGCATACCGGCTATCATTCAGGAACAGAACTCCTATGCCGGTTTGACTAATAAAATACTCGCGAAGCGTGTGCAAAAGATATGTGTGGCCTATCCTAATATGGAGAAGTTCTTCCCTGTCAGAAAGCTCGTGGTTACAGGAAACCCGGTTCGAAAAGACATTACGGATTTATCTGGAAAGAGAAATGCGGGTCTTTCACATTTCGGGCTTGATGAGAACAAGCCAGTACTGATGATCTTGGGCGGAAGCCTTGGTGCAAGAACACTCAATGATAGTATGATCGAGAGTTTGCCTCAGCTGATTGATGCAGGAATTCAGGTGATCTGGCAATGCGGTCGATTCTATTTTGAAGAGATGGCGGAGAAGCTGGCCAAGACACAACACAATGGTCTGATTCACCTTTTTGAGTTTTTAAAGGAAATGGATCTGGCTTATGCTTCATCCGATGTGGTGATCAGCAGGGCAGGAGCACTTTCAGTGTCGGAACTGAGCATAGCAGGTAAACCAACGATTTTCGTGCCCTCACCAAATGTGGCAGAAGATCACCAGTCTAAGAATGCTAGGGCAATGGTTGATAATGAAGCAGCTGTATTGGTAAAAGATGCTGAGGCGAGAGAAAAGCTGATTCAAAGAGCTATAGAACTCATTAGAGATGAAGCCCAAAAGGATCAATTGAGTAAGAATATTAAGGCAATGGCTAAACCCAATGCTGCAGAAGATATAGTAGAAGAAATTGTCAAACTGATAACGTGAATCTAGACAAAATCCATAGCGTCTATTTTGTAGGGATCGGAGGGATCGGAATGAGTGCTTTAGCCCGTTGGTTTAAGCATAATGGCAAAGCTGTGTCTGGTTACGACAAAACCAGAACTGCACTAACGGATCAATTGATTGCGGAAGGAATAGCAATTCATTTCGAAGACGTTGTTGAGTCGATTGGCATGTCTGTCAGGCTTTCAAATGAAGGCGTTTTGGTGGTTTATACCCCGGCAATTCCAACAGAGCACATTGGCCTGAATTGGCTAAAGAACAACAAATATCAAATACTCAAAAGGTCTGAAGTATTAGGTGTTATCACCAAAAACATGAAGAGCGTTGCGGTTGCCGGAACACACGGTAAAACCACAACATCTTCAATGATTGTACACTTGCTGAAAACGGCAGGGATTGATTGTACCGGCTTCTTAGGGGGTATTTCTACTAATTATGAGACCAATATGGTGCTCAATGATAAGCCTGGAAGTATTGCCGTCATTGAAGCTGATGAGTTCGATAGGTCCTTCTTAACACTGCACCCTGATGTAGCAGTAATAACTGCTGCTGATGCAGATCATTTGGATATCTATGGCGATAAAGATGCATTGAAAGAGTCTTTTAGAGACTTTGTCAAACAGATAAAAGGAGATGGACATCTATTTGTCAAAAATGAACTATCCAGAGAGTTGGTCGGTGGGACCATTCTAGGTCATACAAGCTATAGTTTAACCGAGGGTGGTATTAGATCGGAAAACCTTAGAATCGAAGGTTCAACCTTTGTCTTTGATTATAGAAATGGATCGAGAGATATAGATGGTATACAACTCAATGTACCAGGTTACCATAATGTAGAAAATATGCTTGCTGCGATTGCGGTATGCAGGTCACTGGGTGCGGATGATGAGAGCCTTAAAAAGGGTGTTCGCTCATATAAAGGCGTCAAACGAAGGTTTGAATACATTATTAAAAATGCTGAAGTAACCTTCATCGATGACTATGCACATCACCCTGTAGAGATTGAGTCACTGTTAAGGTCGGCAAGAGACTTATATCCAGATAAAAAGATTACAGCGGTTTTCCAACCCCATCTTTTTACCAGGACAAGAGACTTTGCAGCGGGGTTCTCTAAAAGCCTGTCATTGGCCGATGAGGTCATCCTATTGGATATCTACCCGGCAAGAGAATTACCCATTGAGGGCATTACATCTGATATGTTATTGGATGAGATAGAAACAGACAAAAAAACAAAAACGAGTAAAGAAAATCTGATTGATCAGATAGAAGAGTGGAAGCCAGAAGTCTTGTTGACGATTGGCGCAGGTGATATTGACAAATTAGTTGAACCTATTAAAAACGCACTGTCATGAAAGCCAAAGAAACATTTTTAAGAATAGCAGGGATTATAGGAGGGTGTGTAGTACTCTTTCTCATGATCAGCTTTGTAGAAAAGAGAGAGCTCGGATACCGTATTGCAGATATAGATGTAGAGATCGAAAATGCTTTCGAAAACTTCTTTGTGGACGAAGATGATGTACTGTCTCTGATCATGGAAAATGAAGGAGATTCGATCCTTGGTGATCAGTTTGGAAGAGTCAGTTTGAAAGCAATCGAAAGACGGATCGAATCACACAGTTTTGTCAAGGATGCTGAGGTATATCGTGATTTGAAAGGCCACTTGGTGGTAAAAGCAAAACAGAATAAGCCGATCGCCAGACTAATGGGGACCAAAGGCAATAATGCCTATGTGGGTGAAGATGGAGATTTACTACCTGTGTCAAGCAAGTATACAGCAAGGGTGCCTGTAGTGACAGGAGCTTACGTCAACGAAATGATGAAGCTCAGCAACGTGCATGAAGGAGAATATGATCTAAAGGTCTATGACTTGATCAACTATATCAACGAGAATAAATTCTGGACCATGCAGGTGGGTCAGATAGATATCGATAGCAAGGGATATGTGGTAATGTATCCACAAGTGGGTAAGCTCAGAATGGAGTTTGGGCAGATAGAAGACATTGAAAAGAAATTCAAAAAACTAGAAATATTTTTTAAGCAAATACTACCTACTAAAGGATGGGATGCCTATCAGAAGAAGGTAAATGTTGCTTTCAAAGACCAGATAATCTGTGACTAATTAATGCCATGCAACACGATAAAATTGTAGTAGGACTCGACATTGGAACAACGAAAATTTGTGCCATTGTAGGTACCAAAAACGAGTACGGAAAACTTGAGGTACTCGGGATGGGTAAGGCCGTTTCTGACGGGGTTATCCGAGGAATTGTAACCAACATCGACAAAACCGTAATGGCCATAGAGAAGGCGATTGCTGAAGCCAGCGAGCAATCAGGAATCGAAATCAATGTGGTTAATGTAGGAATTGCCGGTCAGCACATCAAGAGCTCAATCCATCATGGAAGTATTACCCGAGATAGAGTAGATGATGAAATTACGGTCGAAGACATTAATCGACTTACCAATGATATTCACAAAATCGTAATGCCTCCAGGTTGCGAGATCATCCATGTAATGCCACAAGACTACATTGTGGATTATGAAGATGGTATCAAAGATCCTGTTGGTATGTCGGGCGTTAAGCTTGAAGCGGATTTTCATGTGATCACAGCACAAACAAATGCGATTAGAAATATCAACAAGTGTGTAAAACGGGCCAATCTCGAAATTGACGATTTGATTCTTGAGCCATTGGCATCAAGTATGTCGGTGCTTTCAGATGAAGAAAAAGAAGCTGGTGTTTGTCTGGTTGATATTGGAGGTGGTACTACAGATGTAGCACTTTTTCATGACAGCATTATCAGGCATACGGCAGTAATTCCTTTTGGTGGTAATATCATTACCAGTGATATCAAGGAAGGCTTAAAAGTAATGCAGAACCAGGCCGAATTACTAAAAACTAAATTTGGAAAGGCCATTGCGGAAGAAGCGAACCCTAATGAAATCGTATCGATCCCAGGTTTGAGAAACAGACCTCCTAAGGAGATTTCAATTCGGAACCTTGCCCATATCATCGAGGCAAGAATGGAAGAAATCATTGAGTTGGTCCATGCTGAAATCATTACATCAGGATATGCCAGCAAATTGGCTGGAGGTATTGTGATTACAGGCGGTGGGTCTCAGTTGGCCTACATCAAACAACTTTTTGAATACATGACAGGCATGGATGCACGCATTGGATATCCAAATGAGCATTTAGGCAAGTCGAAAATCGAAGCAATCAAAAGCCCTATGTATGCGACAACGGTAGGTCTGGTACTGTCTGGCTTTAGAGCGATCGATGAAAGAGAAAACAGGTACATGGAAAGCCATGGCGCAGGAAAACGTCCGACAAAAAGTGAGAAGAAGGGTTCTGAATTCTTCAGCAAGCTGATTGATCGCACGAAAGGTTTGCTCATGGACGATTTTCATGATAAAAACGAGTATTAACTGAAGTAGAAAGGTCAAAGGATTGAGGCTAAAGAAGGCATGGCGTCTGACCTCATCCAAAACCAAAAGCGAAATAGAAACTAAGAATGGGACTTGAACCTTAAGGCTTGTCTCTTTCGACTTAAAAACAAAGATCATGGCAGATTCATACATGTTTGAGCTTCCTTCTCACCACAAGTCAATTATCAAAGTTATTGGTGTTGGCGGTGGCGGAAGCAACGCAGTAAACCACATGTTTAATCAAGGAATTAAAGATGTGGAATTCGTAGTGTGCAATACAGATGCACAGGCATTAAAAAGTAGTCCTATCCCTAATAGATTACAGATTGGAATTGGGCTTACCGAAGGACTTGGGGCAGGAGCCAATCCTGACACAGGTAAAAACGCAGCAATTGAGAGCAAGGATCAAATCAGAGAGATGCTCGGTGATGATACCAAAATGGTATTCATCACAGCGGGTATGGGTGGAGGTACCGGTACTGGTGCAGCACCTGTGATTGCTAAAATTGCCAAAGATATGGACCTATTAACGGTCGGTATTGTAACAGCCCCATTCAGTTTTGAGGGGAAAAAGAAGACAGCAGCAGCCAATCAGGGTATTGCTGAACTCAAGGAAAATTGTGATACCGTACTTGTCATTTTAAATGACAAGCTAAGAGAGATTCACGGCAACCTCCCAATCAGTAGTGCATTTGGCGAAGCCGATAATGTACTGACCACAGCAGCCAAGGGTATCGCAGAGATTATCACGGTACCAGGTTATGTGAATGTCGATTTTATGGATGTTCAGACAGTGATGAAAGGAGCCGGAGCAGCTGTAATGGGTTCTGCATTGGCAGAAGGCGAAGGCCGCGCACTACGTGCTGCTGAAATGGCCATCTCTTCTCCATTGTTAAATAGTAAGGACATCCATGGCGCTAAGAGAATACTACTATCCATTGTCTCAGGCGAAGAAGCCGAGCTGCAGATGGATGAGTTGACAGAAATTACAGAGTACATTCAAGAAAAAGCTGGTGATGATGCCGAGGTTATTTTCGGGCATGGCATTGATCAAGAACATGGCCAGAGCATCAGCGTCACAGTTATTGCTACAGGTTTTGAGACTCCAGAGCTCAAAGCAGAAACCGTTGTAAGGAAAAAGGTAATCGATCTTGAGAGCAATCAAGAGATCGAATCTAGTCACGATGACTCCCTTTCACCTAAACACGAATCGCAGACACTCCTTTTTGACACAACAGATGATGTGAAGAGTGAGGAGCCTCGACCTGAAGCAAAAGAAGAACCTCAAGATGAGCCTGAAGAAATGACCTCAGGATACTCTTTCCTTAGTCGCTTGGCAGAGAAGTACGAGATAGAAGAGTTTCCTCCGGCAACCCCTCAGGAGTCAGAGATTGAGGAACGAAATCAGGCTTTAGACAATGATTTTCAGGAAGAGCGAAATAAGAACTTTTTGGAGATGAAGCGTGTGAAGCTTCAGGAGCAAGCAAGGATTCGCGAGGAGAGACTTAGAGGAACGAGCGGTCAGCAAATTGATCAAGGTGACTTCAAAGAGAAACTCGAAATACCAGCTTATCAAAGAAAGCAAGTAAGGTTGACGGATAACCTTCCGTCTTCTGAAAGATCCGTCTCCAGATTCAATCTCAATGATGACGATGAGATAATGGGAGATAATAAGTTTCTACATGATAATGTAGATTAATTACTTTTTTAGCCTACGGGTTAAAAGAGACATGTGATTAAGACAGCCTACTGCCATGGGCTGTCTTTTTTTATTCGTCATTGCGAGCGTGCCTGTCGGCAGACAGGCGTAGCGAAGCAATCTCCTAATTCAAGTAAGGCTAGAACACTCCGAAGGCAAACTGTCATAGTGAAGCCCTCCTTTGATCAGCGAATCAGCACCAAATTACCTGCAGATAGAAAAAGGTTGACGGAAATTTGATAAAAGGTTAGTTCTTAATTTATTTAAATGATAATTTAATTAGTCAAATAAATCATTGAATAATTAAACCAATTTCAAATGAGAAAATACTTACTATCACTTTTTTTAATTACTTCCGTGATTGTAGTTAAGGGTCAAACCCACGACCTCACACAGGGATTAATTTTTTATCTGCCTTTAGATAATAACATAACAGATCAAAGCTCCCTGTCTCACCAGGTGATTGTGCACTATGGACCTACTCATGCTCCGGATAGAAATTCTGTTGTGGACAATGCATTGGAATTTAATGGTGCTAGTCAGGCATTAGAGGTAGATTATATGAGCGCGAATGCCTCAGCACTAGCGTTCGGAGTAGACGATTTTGCAATTGGCTTTTGGGTAAAAAAATTGTCTTCTACGAGTGGATGGGACAACACAGCTGCCATTAATATATGGAACTCAGGTGCGTATGCTGGTACCAATGAGTGGTCTTTCGCTATAGGTGGTGGAGGTGGCTCTAATTCTGATCAACCTCAATTTACGGTGGCCATGGCAGATAACACGAATTACTCTGTTAAAAGCTTTAATAACGATATACAAATCAATCAGTGGACGCACTTGGTGGCAGTACGTGAAGGTGCTGATTTGAGATTATATATGGATGGCGTATTGCAAAATACTACAAATATAGGTACTGGTGCATTGAACGATACGCCACGCGATATGCTTATAGCCAGGACATTCAGTGGTAGTTACTTTTCTCATGCCGTTTTTGACGATATAGTAATCTATGATAAAGCATTGTCTGCATCAGAAATATCTGAGTTAATGGTCTATGGTGTAACTACGGGTGGACAAGGTGGTGGTGTTCCATCAGCCAGTCTTTGGTCATCTGATTCAAATGATAATATTTTCTATAATTCCGGTAATGTTGGTGTCGGCACTACCTCCCCAGGCGAGCTTTTGGAGCTAGTAAATTCTTCTGCGCCAGCAATTAAGGTTAGACATACCAATGAGCAAGCTTCATGGGGTCTAATTCTAGGCCAGAAAGATGATCTGAACGGCTATATGACAGCTCCTGGTAGGGATTTATTACTGGGTGCCGGCTGGGATAAGCAAATTGTCATGGGAGTGAGTGAGTTTGATCAATATGGGGGAGGAGTCGTGATGTATGGAAATGTCGGTATTGGTACTACTTCACCTGGTGAGAAACTAGAAGTCAATGGAACGATCCGTTCCAAAAAAGTCAAGGTAGAATCTACGGGCTGGCCAGACTATGTTTTTGCCCCAAGCTTTAAACTAAGGCCGTTATCCGAGGTGGCATCATTTATTAAAGAGAACCAACATCTACCTGAAGTGCCCTCTGCAAAGGAAATAGAGAAAAATGGTTTGGACCTTGGAGCAATGGATGCCACACTGTTAAAGAAGGTTGAAGAACTGACATTATACACTCTTGATCAGGAGAAAAGGATTCAGAGGCAAAATGACTTGATCAATAAACTTTTAAAAAGGCTCGAAAAGCTGGAAAAGAAAGATTAGAACCTTTTTGAATGACTCTCAAAAGACAGCCTAAGCATATGGCTGTCTTTTTTGTGCGTCATTGCGAGCCTGTCTGCCGGTAGACAGGTGAAGCGAAACAATCTCCCAATTTCAGAGATACTGAAACAAGTTCAGTATGACGAGTAGTAACTTAAAATTCAATCAATTTCTCGGCTTGCTGCTCTAGTAGTTGATTGTATAGGTCGTTGGTGATTTTTCCTTCCGAAAGATTTTTTTCAATACCTGCAAGCTTGGGTTTTAGTGCGAGTACATGCATGCCCAGATAATTGAATATGTCTGTCAGGTGAGACATGGCAAAAACTCCTCCCTGAACACCGGAAGAAACACCAATTAAGGCAGCCTTCTTGTCTCGAACACCTTCAGGATATTTAAGACCATCAATAAAGGTCTTTAAGATACCAGGGAAAGAACCATTGTACTCAGGTACTACAAAAACCAGCTTTTCTGACGATTGGACTTGTTCACGAATAGCATTGAACGCCTCGTTCTTACCGTTATTCTCATACAGCGCATTGCTTACAAAATCCTCTGGTAAATCGACAAGGTCGACTACCTGACTTTCTGCACCTTTGGATTTGAGAATTCCCTGGTAATAATCCGCAATCTTTCGGCTATTCGAATTCTTCCTGTTAGTTCCTACTACAATAGTAATCATGGGCATATTTTTCGCTGCGAAAATAACTTCATTTCTTGGATTTTCAATCCAGCTATAAATGTCACGACATATAAAGCAAATTGGAATATGAAAGGTTCAGAAGATTTAAAAACTTTGCATCTTTACAGCCCATATTCGTCCGTCTCACTCGGACTTTCATTGACAATTACATTATGACTTACGCTGAAAAGGTTTACCAAACTGTTGACTTTATAAAATCCCAATGTGACTACGCTCCGGAATTCGGAATTATTCTGGGCACAGGCCTGGGGGCATTAGTCAATGACATAGAGATTGAAAAGGAATTAGAGTATGCTGATATTCCGAATTTTCCTGTTTCAACGGTCGAGAGTCATAGTGGAAAATTGATTTTTGGTAAACTGTCAGGACGAAAAGTGGTCGCGATGCAAGGTCGCTTTCATTACTACGAAGGTTATGATATGAAGGAGGTAACCTTCCCTGTTCGTGTGATGATGAAGCTAGGCATTCAGAAACTATTCGTTTCTAATGCAGCCGGAGGGGTCAATTTGACCTACCAAGTGGCAGATTTGATGATCATCGAAGACCATATTGATCTGACCAAGGAAAACCCACTGACCGGTGCTAATCTGGATGACTTTGGGGGGCGTTTTCCAGATATGAGTGAACCTTATGAACGAAAAATGATTGATGAGGCCCTGAAGATTGCCAAGGCCAATGATATCAGATGTCATGAGGGTGTATACACAGGCGTAAGTGGACCCAATCTGGAAACAAGAGCAGAATACCGATACATAGGACGAATTGGCGGAGACGCGGTCGGCATGTCCACTATTCCCGAAGTGATTGTTGCCAGACATATGGACCTTCCAGTTTTTGCTATTTCCGCTATCACCGATCTCTGTGATCCGGATAACCTTGAAAAAGCCGAGATTAGCAAAATTCTTGAGGCTGCTTTTAAGGCAGAAAAAGGAATGACCACAATAATTAAAGAGCTAATAGCCAAACAATAGTTATGGAACTAAAAGGAAAACTTGCGATAGTAACCGGTGTAAGCAAAGGCATCGGATTAGAAACGGTAAAAGTATTGCTGGATGCAGGAATGGTAGTCGCAGGTTGGGGGAGAACCAACCCTAAGATAGATCATGAGAACTATCATTTCTTTGGTACAGATGTGGCCGACTGGGAAAACGTTCAGGGTTCTTTCAGGCTGACGAAAGAAAAGCTTGGTAAGGCATCAGTCCTTATCAATAATGCGGGTTTTGGTGTCCAGGGACTTATTCATGAAATGGAAGTAGCCGACTGGAAAGCCATGTTTGACGTGAATGTTCATGGACTCTTCTATTGTACAAAAATGGTGGCCCCGGATATGATCGAGATGCAAGAAGGTCATATCGTAAATATTGCGTCTATCGCAGGCACCAATGGAGTGGAGACCATGTCGGGTTATGTGGGTACAAAACACGCAGTGCGGGGGATTGGCCAGTCTATTTTTAAGGAATTGAGACAGCATGGCATAAAAGTTTCCACTATTTATCCTGGCTCTACTAACACAAACTTCTTTGACAGTATTGAATTTGCCAATGCAAATGAGAATATGATGCGTCCGGAAGACATAGCAATGACTATATTGCAAAGCCTTGAAACCCACCCTAATTATCATGTAGTGGATGTAGAGGTGAGGCCATTAATGCCGAAGGGCAGGCCCAATAAATAAGTCGGCAATACGTTAATTTTTCAATGTCCATTAAAGTCAGCCAACTCACTAAGGTTTACGGAAATCAGAAAGCAGTAAATGATGTCTCTTTTGAAGTAAATCAGGGTGATATATTAGGCTTTCTAGGGCCCAATGGTGCTGGTAAATCCACTACCATGAAGATTACCACGGGCTTTATTCCGCCATCTGGTGGAACGGTTCAGGTAGGAGATACGGATGTAACAAAAAACCCGATTGGCGCGCGCAAGCAAATTGGCTATCTGCCAGAGCATAATCCACTTTATCTGGATATGTATGTTCATGAATACCTGGCCTTTATTGGGGAGTTGCACGGACTTAAGGGGCAGAAGCTGAGACAGCGAATTGCTGAAATGGTTTCCTTGTGCGGATTGACGGTTGAACAAAATAAGCTTATAGGTACCCTGAGCAAGGGCTATCGTCAGAGAGTCGGCTTAGCACAAGCCTTAATCCATGATCCGAGTGTCTTGATCCTGGACGAACCGACAACTGGTTTGGACCCTAATCAATTGGTTGAAATCCGAAATCTTATTAAAGAGATCAGCAAAGACAAGACGGTTGTCCTTTCGACCCACATCATGCAAGAAGTCAAAGCACTTTGTAATCGCGTGATCATTATCGACAAGGGGAATATTGTCGCTGATGATACGGTCGAAAACCTTACAGAAAGTCAGCAGGTGCTAAGAGTTGAACTACAGTCTTCAATCAATGAAAAGGAGCTTGAGTCCTTCGGATCGGTTCAATCTGTAAGTAAGACTATCTTCGAAATCACACATGCTTCCAAAGAAGATTTAAGACCTAAAGTCTTTGAGCTTGCTAAAAAGAATGACTGGGTCATCCTGAGTATGCAACAGCAGGAAAAAGACCTGGAACAAGTATTTAGAAACTTAACCCAAACTTCGGATGTGGGCGATCTATAAAAAGGAGATCAGACAGTTTCTAAATTCCCTGATTGCTTATGTGGTCATTGGAGTTTTTCTAACAGGCATTGGTTTATTGACCTGGGTGTTTCCGGAGACCAGCATTCTCACTTATGGCTATGCGGACATGGAAACCCTGTTCACAATGGGGCCCTTCGTTTTCATGTTTTTGATACCAGCTATTACCATGCGTATGCTGGCGGAAGAAAATAAGACCGGTACTATTGAATTACTACTCACCAGGCCCCTGACAGATATTCAAATCATTTTGGGCAAATTCCTGGCGGCATTTACCCTGGTCATTTTTTCGATTCTGCCGACACTGATTTATTGCTATTCCATTTCCGAGTTGGGTAATCCAGTAGGTAATCTGGATGTACCAGGCATTGCCGGTTCTTACCTTGGACTTATATTACTAGGAGGGGTGTTTGCGGCCATTGGTATACTGGCTTCTTCCCTTAGTGAGAATCAAATTATTGCCTTCATTATCGCTGTTTTCTTTTGTTTTTTCCTGTTTGCGGGAGTGGAGTCATTAGCAGGCCTGTTTTCTGGCCAATTGTCCACTTTGATAGAAGAATTAAGTCTAAGTTACCATTTCGAAGCGATGGGGCGAGGACTAATAGACACCCGTAACGTAGCCTATTTTATAAGTGTAGCAGCGATAGTGCTTTTGTTGACGCATTTAAAAATGGCGACAAGGCTTTTCTCCTTTAAACCCATTCGTAGCAAAATTTTAAGAGGATTTACGATCGGGATATTCGTTATTCTCGTTTTCAATATTGCAGCAACCAACGCCTATTTGAGGATAGACCTGACAGCCGATAAACGCTTCACCTTGAAGCCAGCTACTGGTGAGTTATTGAGTAAATTGGACGAACCCCTCTCCATCGAGATCCTTTTAGCTGGAGACTTGCCGTCACAATACCTCAGGCTGCAAAAATCTTTGATACAGACCTTAAAGGAGTTTGAAAACAAATCAGGCGGTCAGCTTAATTATTTCTTTACAGATTTTAATGATGCCGAAACGGATCAGGAAAGGCAAGAAAACTTTGACTACTTGACCAGTCGCCTGAGGCTGTCACCTACCCAGGCGATTTTCAATGAAAATGGTAATCAGGTAAGGCGTTTTATTTTCCCTTACGTGATCATTAGTTACAATGGCCAAGCCGGGGCGATATTAATTTCAGATGGACAGAAAATTGGTCTAAGCCCCGATGAAGCCATCAATCAGTCAATTGAGAATCTGGAATTCAATTTAGCAGTGGGTATTCAGCGATTGGCTAAAGTGGATCGTAAAAAGATCGGGCTGGTAAGAGGGCATCAAGAGTTAGATTCGGTAAATATAGCCGGGTTCAATGCTGAGATGATTCAATATTTCGACCTGGAGTATGTGGATTTGTCGGAAGTAGAGCATGTTGAGGGTTTCGATGCACTCATTGTTTCTAAGCCCCTTGAGGCCTACTCCAGAGATGATAAGTTCAAGTTGGATCAATATATAATGCATGGTGGTAAAGCCCTGTTTCTTATTGACGCTTTG
Source organism: Roseivirga sp. (assembly GCA_965230105.1). Lineage (GTDB taxonomy): Bacteria > Bacteroidota > Bacteroidia > Cytophagales > Cyclobacteriaceae > Roseivirga. Next base: position 137,887 of record CBDDKG010000017.1, read on the forward strand.
AATGCGAATATGGCGAGAGCGGGAGGTTCTGGAACTGTCGGTTTACCAATTGAAACAGGTCTGGATGATATGTTATTTCGCTATGGTGTTCGACTGAACAAGAACTACCTTCAAGACATTCAGAATTTTGGTCGATACCCTGTTGTCGTTGATGATAATGAGAATATCATTAATCTTCCCTGGCCGTTTTATGCTGCGGTCAATGATTTTACTGATCATCCGATTACAAAGAATCTCGATGCAGTTTACGCTAGGACTTTTGGAACCATAGATACCGTAAAGGCTGAGGGCGTCAAGAAAACACCTCTTATGTTTACCTCTGATTTCACCCGTGTAATGGCGGCTCCGGCCCGTGTGGCCTTTGAAGACTATGCCAATCAGCCTGATCCGGCAAGTTTTAACCATGGGAGAGAGCCTATTGCCTATTTATTGGAGGGTAGCTTCACCTCACTTTTCAAGAATCGTGTCTTGTCTGATGAAGAAAATACTGCATTCAAAGCAGAAAGCGAATCAGGTAAAATTGTTGTGGTTTCTGATGGGGATATGATTCGAAACGAATTAGATCTGAGGAATGGTACGCCTATGGAATTAGGCTTTAACCCTTACAGGGAGGAAGGGCAGAAAGTTCGCTACGCCAATAAAGACTTTCTCTTTAATGCGCTGACTTACCTCACCGATGAGAATGGTTTGATAACCGCCCGTGCCAAAGAAGTTCAAATTCGCCCGCTGAATAAGGTCAAGGTCAATGCCGAAAGGACCTATTGGCAAGTACTCAACCTAGTAGGGCCGATTATTTTGATCGTTCTTTTTGGTGTTATAAGAGGAATGCTTAGAAAACGAAAATATAGCCGCTTCGCTGCCTAAGACCTAATATTTCTGGACACTAGGATCAATCTCATCGGCCCAGGCAAGAATACCACCTTTGAGATTGTAAAGATTTTCAAAGCCATGATTTGCTTCTAGCCATTGGATTACATCGCCACTTCTTTTCCCACTTCTGCAATGCACAATCACTTGCTTATCCTTTGAGAACTTGTCTATATTTTGAGGTACTGAATTCATTGGGATCAATTCACCACCGATTTCCGCAATCTCAAACTCATTAGGCTCTCTTACATCGATCAGTTGAAAATCGGTACCGGACTTTTTTAGTGCTGATAGCTCGTTTACGCTTATTTCTTTCATGTTTTAATATTAGTGCTTCTGTGCTAAAGGACAGCCTTCAGGACAAGGATTTTCACTTTGTTCTTGAGAAACTAGTGATCGGGTGATGTGGTTCAGTTTTTTGACTTTAAAACCAAAGTTACCTTTAAGCCGATCTCGAAGCTCTCTCATGTTCTGTAGTAAACTATCGATCTCATTGGGTAAGGCTTCGTTCAAAGCTTCTTTCAGTCGCTTCGCAATGGTTGGTGATTTTCCATTGGTAGAAATCGCAATTTTTAAGTCACCTTTCGTGACAATACTACCCAAATAGAAATCACAGAGATCAGGTGTGTCGGCCACATTGACTAAAATGTCTCTCGACTTCGCCTCGTTCCTAATGCTCACATTAGTCTCATGATCTTCAGTAGCAATGATGACCATTTGCATTCCAGTCAGGTCTTCATTGAAGAATTCACGCTCAAGTAAGGTCACATTGGCATGACCTGACGCCAGAGCTTTAATCTCTGTTTTAATCTGTTTTCCTATTAGCGTTACACACGCATTAGGACTACTTTTCAATAGGAATGTCAGTTTTTCAAGGCCCACTTCTCCGCCACCTACAATGAGTGTATCAAACTGATGAGTTTTCAAAAAAATGGGATATAATTCGTTAGCCATCTTATCCAAAATATTGGTTCAGGTTTAGGCGCTCTTTCCAAGAAGCATCTGAGAGCTTTACGGTCTTTCCAATGACGATGACGGCCGGAGACGTAATGTTTTCTTCCACTGCCTTATCATATATTGAATCGACCGTGCCAATGACTATTTTCTCATTTTGCATGGTGCCGTTTTGTATGATAGCGACAGGCATATCTTGTTTGCCATATGCAGAGAAGGTGGCACAGATTTCCTTAAGTTTTCGAGTGCCCATTAAGATGACAACCGTAGCCGTTGATTGAGCCGCAAGACTTAGGTCTTTGGTTATTGTACCATCTTTGGAAGTGGCTGTAACCACCCAATAGCTTTGACTCACTCCTCTACTGGTTAGTGGAATACCTTGCAATGCAGGTACTGCATGAGCACTACTAATACCTGGAACTATGGCAGTAGTAATATTATGCTTTCTCACATGTTCTACTTCCTCATAACCTCTGCCGAAAATAAATGGATCCCCACCTTTTAAACGGACTACATGTCCCTTTTCCCTGGCAAAGTGTACGATCAGTTCATTGATTGTATCTTGTGTATGGCTGTGCTTACCAACACGTTTACCAACATAGATCTTTTCGACTTTTGACTTGGCATAGGTGAGAAGTTCTTTGCTTGCCAAGTCATCATATAGAATCACATCAGCATCCGCAATCGCTTTAATGCCTTTGACACTGATCAGATCAGGGTCACCAGGTCCGGCTCCTACAAGGGTAAGTTTGGGTAGTATATTCATTTTAGGCCTTATAGAAGTCAGAGATTACTAGTTTTTCTTCACTTCCAGATGCTTTGAGTTGAATCTCTCTAAACAGTCTTACCCGCTCAAGAAATGCGCTGGCGTCCTTAAAATAGGTTTCAGCAAACTCGGATTCGGGTTGTTGTGATTTCATTCTTAAAACGAATGCTTTGAATCCGCCTTCCAGTCTGAAGAATTCATGATTGCCAAAGTGCTCTTCAAAGCTCTCTAGGATACCGATCTGAGTATTGCACTTAATGTCATCACTCAGTAGCAATGCTTTTGCACCAATCACAAAACTGCTATAGCTATTGTAAATGGAATCAGCTAATGCTGCTTGTTCCAATCCTTCCTTTGCCCAATCATGTCGTTCTTGAGCCTCTTCGATGATGGTGCCTATTACATCCAGCATAACACTAGCACATTCACCGACACCTATTTCAGGTACAAAGTCTTCGGTTTTCCCCCAATCCATATAGTCTTCTTTAGCCAGTGAAGGAACATCGGCTAGCGGTTTGAGCAGATGGTAGAAGTGCATTTTACCCGAGTCTTTGATAAAAGTCATTGAAGTATTCACCGGCTTCAGATTTAGCCTCAAATTCTCGAAGTACCACTGCTAAGGCTAAAGGAATCCGCTTGGTAGGAACCTTAATTACTTTTTCGGCTAGTAAAACCTTCTCCAGCGGGCGAGAGACCACCGCCAATCACCACTTGCATTGCAGGAATAACAAGAGCTCCATTCTTGATGGAACTTCCATGAAAGCCGATGTTAGCAGCCATATGTTGACCGCAAGCATTCATACAACCACTGATTTTGATCTTTATGTATGATTCATCAATGAGATGTTTGAACTCCGTACTTAGCATCTCCTCAAGCTTGGTGGTCAGTGCGGTGCTATTGGTTACTGCCAGATTACAGGTATCACTCCCCGGACAAGCGGTGATGTCATGCGTAGAGTCAAAGCCAGGTTTACTCAGGCCTAATTCAGATAAGGTTTTGTAGATGAATGGTAAATATTCTACCCTGACATATCTCAGTAAAAGTCCTTGGTTTGCTGTAACACGGATGTCATCAGCCGCATATAACCTGACTAATTCAGCGAGAGCCCTGGCCGTATTCGAATGGATATCTCCGAGCGGGACTCTAATCCAAACACCAAAGAAGTCCTTTTGCTTCTGTTCAAAGACATTGGTGCGCTTCCAATCTTCAAAAGCCTCCCAGTCTTCTAGTTCCACTACAGGCACTGATTTTTCCTCAGGTATAGCTGTAGAGACCAAATGATCATCAACTACAAAGCTTTGATTAGCGAGTGCGTTCCTTTCTGCTTCTATGAGTTCCATAAGCTGCTCAAAACCCATCTTTTTGAGTAGGAATTTCATGCGAGCTTTGCTTCTATTTGCACGCTCTCCATAGCGATCAAATACGCGAATCATTGCTTCTGTGAAGGGTATGATCTGATCTGCTTCGAGAAATTCATATGCCGTTTGGGCAGGTATTGCTTGTGCACCCAAGCCACCCCCAATGACGACTTTAAAACCCCGTACACTTTGATTTCCTTGGTATTTCAGCTTTGGGATAAAGCCTGCATCATGGAAATAGGTCATGGCTGTGTCTTTTGCGTCTGACGCAAAAGCGATCTTGAATTTGCGCCCCATGTCCTGGCAGATTGGATTCCGGAGAAAGTAATGGGTTAAAGCATGTGCATAGGGGCTAATGTCAAATGGTTCGTTTGGATTGATGCCCGCATCCGGTGATGCGGTGACATTTCTAACGGTATTACCACAAGCTTCTCTCAGCGTAACACTCTCTTCTTCAAGCTCAGACCATAGTGCTGGAGAGTCGGCTAGTTTTACGTAGTGCAACTGGATGTCTTGCCTTGTGGTGAGATGTAGGTTTCCAGTCGCATATTTATCCGAAGTATCGGCAATTTTAATGAGTTGCTGTGAGGTGACCTTGCCATAAGGCAATTTGATACGGATCATTTGTACACCTGGCTGCCTTTGTCCGTATACTCCACGTGTTAGGCGAAACAGCTTGAATTTATCTTCTTCGATTTCTCCTCTGTTGAATTTGTCGATCCTTTTTTGGAGTTCGAGAATGTCTTTTTTTGCTGCCTGGCTGACTTTTGTTGAAACGCGTAATGACATAATTAATACTTTTTGGTCTGCTTAATGCGAAGAATTGAACGCAAAGTAAATGAAAAGGATATTAAACCTACCAATTAAGTAGGGTAATAATATTCAAATGGTTCCATCTTGATTTAAAAAGTGACGAATTGCTTTGGAATGGGTAGTTTGACTGAGAGGAAAAGAAGCTGATGTAAGTGCTTCAAAAAGGGACAATAAAGTTCTATGTATAGATTTTATTGTTAATTTTATCCGCTTAATAAAACCATCTCAAAAATCGACCATTTATGAAGTTTATTGTTTCTTCAGCCGAGCTTCTCAAGCGACTTTCCAACATTAATGGAGTAATTACCACGAACCCTGTGGTGCCTATTTTAGAAAACTTTTTATTCGAAATTAATGATGGACTTTTGACCATCACAGCTTCTGATCTTCAGACATCAATGATTACTGAAATAGATGTCGAAGCAAAGGAAAATGGCAGTATAGCAGTTCCAGCGAGGATTTTGATGGATACCCTAAAGAATTTACCAGAGCAGCCAGTGACTTTCAGCATAGATGGTGATACCTACAGTGTTGAAATTAACTCTGACAACGGTCGCTATAAACTGGCCGGTGAGAACGCTACAGATTTCCCTAAAGTGCCGGATGTAACGGATGCTTACTCTGTTGATATGTCTACCGATGTGTTGAGTAGTGCCATTAACAATTCGATTTTTGCCACGAGTAACGATGAGCTAAGGCCAGCAATGACGGGTGTCTTTGTTAAGCTTGATGATACGAATACTACTTTTGTAGCCACAGATGGTCATAGACTGGTTAGGTATAGAAGAGTAGATGTCGCAACAGATTCGGGCATGTCTATTATCATCCCAAGGAAGGCACTGAACTTGTTGAAATCAACACTTCCATCTGAGAATTCGAATGTGATACTGGAGTACAACGCTTCAAATGCATACTTCAACTTCAACAATATTAAAATGATCTGTCGCTTGATTGATGAGCGATTCCCAGATTATGAAAATGTGATTCCAAGTGAGAACCCAATTGAAATGACCATCGATCGGAATGAGTTCTTGGGCTCACTGAAGAGGATTTCGATTTATGCTAACAAAACGACTCATCAAATTCGATTGAAAATTACTGGGAGTGAGTTGACCATCTCTGCAGAGGATCTGGATTTCTCTAACGAGGCGAAAGAGACTTTGGCTTGTGAACATGAAGGTGAGGATCTGGAAATTGGCTTCAACGCTAAATTCCTAGTAGAGATGTTGGGTAACCTACACTCTAAGTCAATCACGCTTCAGATGTCTGCACCTAACAGAGCGGGACTGATCGTACCAGGAGAGAAGGATGAAAGTGAAGACATTTTGATGTTGGTAATGCCAGTTATGTTGAATAACTACTAGGCACTTCATCAGTGAAAATTATCTAAGGAGCTTCGGCTCCTTTTTTTATGCGCTCATTCGTACCACATAGGCAGTCATTCGTCACTCTCTGTTTTTTTTCAGACAGCTATGGTTGCCAATTCCATTTTCTTAGAGTCGACTTAGGACAGTAATAAAGGATCCTTCTGAATTCAGTCAGTTTGTGTCAGTTATACCTCTTGTAGTCAGTCGAGGTGACCTATTTGCCCGTTCTTTAACGAAAGAGCTGCTATAGGTGAAAATCAGTAGGGCAATCCTCAAGGGTTGGGTGATGCTCTGGTTTCAGAGCGTTGCCACCCTTGACTTTAATGCTACTCTACTTAAAGGGGAAAAGCTTTGGCCCGATTTAAGTCCAAATTTGTTTTCGTAAATTTTAGTCTGGAATGATCATCTAAGCTTTCGAAGTGAGTGCTTAACTTTTTAAGGAAACCATACCCATTTTATTCTTCTACAAAACAAGCACTTTGGCTTGTGTTTGTCATTTCTCTCTTTATAGGCACTTTCTGTTATGTTTTTCAACCATTTGGTATAGACGACTCCTCAATTGATCACCCAGGGTTAATTTCTATCGGCTTTGGTGCAATCACCCTCATGACTTCCCTCTTTAATATGGTTCTGCTGCCAAGAGTTTTCCCTAAGTTTTTGCAGAACGAGGGATGGACAGTTGGTAAGGAGTTAGTATGGGTAATCTGGATGTTATTGTGTATTGCATTTGTTAATTGGGTGTATGCGCTCATGTTCTATGAAGCACCTCAAATGGATTTGATATCATATCTAGTGGTGACGGCCTACACAATAACAATCGGTTTGATGCCTGCGATAGGAGTAATTCTATATAAGCAGAGCCAATCACTAAAGTCACAGATTAAAGAAGTTTCTGCTAAGGTAGGTCAGTCTAGGGAGGGGATAGCTCATTTCATCTCGGAAAACAAAAAGGATAAATTGACAATACCCCGAAGTCATATCCTGCTTATTTCTTCTGCGGGCAACTACTCTGAAATCTTCTATGAGCGAAATGAAAAACTTGAGAAAGTACTTTTGAGAAATAGGATATCCAATTTGGAGAATGCTCTAAGTGAATTCCCTGAAATCATTCGGTGCCATAGGAAGTACATCATTAATGTAGATAAGGTGATGCACCTTGATGGGAATACGCAAGGTTATAAAGTAAAGCTGTTTCATATGGACCAACCAATTCCAGTCTCTCGATCTTATGCCAAGGAGGTTAATGAGGTGAGAATGGCCTCTGCTGAAGGATGACGAAAAGCGGAGAATTAATTACCTCTTGATAAAATTTTTCTAACTTCACCAGCAGTCATTAAACATGTTATCTAAGAAAACCCAATATGCGTTTCATGCCTTGACCTATTTGGCAGAAAATCACAGTAAAGGACCTATCCTGATTTCTGAGATTTCTCAAGAGCGACAGATTTCATTAAAGTTCTTGGAGAATATCTTACTTGAACTTAAAAAATCAGGAGTACTGGGTAGTAAAAAGGGTAAAGGAGGGGGATATTACCTCATAAAACCTGCGGAAGAGATTCCCTTAGCAAAAGTGATCCGAGTTCTGGATGGACCTATTGCCTTATTACCCTGCGTCAGCCTTAACTATTATGAGAAGTGTGAAAATTGTCAGGAGGAGATCTGTGGTTTGAATCGTGTCATGGCAAATGTGCGTGACAACACCTTGAAAGTTTTAGAAAACAAGACGCTAAAAGACATTTTGAGGAACCGATAGATTTTTTTTGCGTTATTAGTCTACAAAAATGGTAGGGAATACATAGATTTGCAAATGTAAGTCTATAGACGTGACGAAATATGCTATTAGATACCACTATTAACAGAAGGATAGAGACTACCTCGAACAAGAGTGATAGTAACTTGAAAAGCATTGCCAAAACTATTAGTTGGCGTATTGTAGGTACAATTGATACCATGCTCATCGCCTATTTTGTGACTGGTGAGGTAGCAATGGCACTATCGATCGGTTCTGTAGAAGTAGTCTCCAAAATGATCTTGTATTACCTCCATGAGCGTGCATGGGCAAATGTAAAATTCCGAAAGTAGAGATGAATTTAGATTTTTTAAACAAAGAGATTGAAGGTAAACCTCTTAATGAAGCTTTGGAGTTTTTAGCTGAGGTGTTTTCAGGGCAAGTAGTATTTTCTTCTGCTTTTGGCCAGGAAGATCAGGTGATTGCTGATTCAATTTTTCGAAACGACCTTGGAATCCAAGTGTTCACTTTAGATACCGGTAGGCTCTTTAAAGAGACCTATGATCTTATCGATCAGACAAGGTCAAGGTATAAAAAAGATATTAAGGTCTACTATCCAAATACTGAAGCTGTAGAAGCACTGACTTCTCAGAAAGGTATGCACAGCTTTTACGAATCAATTGAGAGCAGAAAGGAGTGCTGCTATATTAGGAAAGTAGAACCATTGAAGCGGGCTTTAAAGGGGGCGAAAGTATGGATTACTGGTTTACGTGCCGGACAGTCTGATAATCGTCAGGTCTTCGATATGCTTGAATGGGATGAAGGAAATCAGGTGATCAAGTTTAACCCTATACTCAATTGGTCATATGATGAAATGATTGATTACCTAAAATCAAATAAGGTTCCCTATAATAAACTACATGATCAAGGATTTATCAGCATCGGCTGTGCCCCATGTACCAGAGCTATTGAAGCCGGAGAAGATGCCCGAGCTGGACGTTGGTGGTGGGAGGCCTCCAAAAAAGAATGCGGATTACATCAAGTTAAGGTCTAAACAACACAAACATGAAAATATTTGACGGTCAGTTTCCAAGAGAACTGGAAGATGAAGCAATCTATATCGTGAGAGAGGTAGCAGCACAATTTGAGCGACCTGCTATCCTATTTTCTGGGGGAAAGGATTCTATCACCCTAGTACGGTTGGCTCAAAAAGCTTTTTACCCAGGTAAGATTCCATTTCCGCTGCTTCATGTAGATACGGGACATAACTTCCCGGAGACCATTGAATTTAGAGATCGTCTGGTAGAAGAATTAGGCCTGGAACTTATTGTACGCTACGTGCAGGACGCTATTGATCAGAAAAAAGTACAAGAAGAGTCAGGTAAGTATGCGAGTCGAAACGCGCTCCAGACAGTGACTTTATTAGATGCAATTGAAGAGCTAAAGTTTGATGCGTGCCTTGGAGGTGCCAGAAGAGATGAAGAAAAAGCTAGAGCAAAGGAGCGAATCTTCTCTGTTCGCGATGATTTCGGTCAATGGGATTCTAAAAAACAGCGGCCTGAACTTTTTGATATGCTCAATGGCAGAATCAATGTAGGTGAGAACGTACGTGTTTTTCCTATCTCAAATTGGACGGAGATTGATGTTTGGAACTACATCAGAGAAGAAGAACTTGAAATCCCTTCGATTTATTATGCTCACGAACGTGACACCTTCGAACGTGATGGTATGATTTTGCCAGATTCACCATTTATCAACAAATCGGATGGTGAGGCAGTAAGTAAAAAAGTGGTGCGATTCAGAACAGTGGGCGATATGACGTGTACCGCTGCTGTAGAGTCTGAGGCAAACCATATAGATAGAGTAATTGAGGAAATATTGAGTGCCACAATTTCTGAACGCGGTGCAAGGATAGATGATAAACGTTCGGAGGCAGCAATGGAAAAAAGAAAAAATAATGGCTATTTCTAAGAACAAGGAAGTTTTAAGAATCGCTACTGCAGGAAGCGTAGATGATGGAAAGAGTACGTTAATTGGTAGGCTTCTTTATGAGACTAATTCAATTACTACAGATAAGCTCTTGGCTATTGAAGAAAGTAGCCGAAGGAAGGGGCTTGGTTATACCGATTTATCATTACTTACTGACGGTCTCGTAGCCGAAAGGGAACAGGGAATAACCATTGATGTAGCTCACATATACTTTTCAACCCCAAGACGAAAATTTATCATTGCCGATACTCCGGGCCATGTTGAATATACACGCAATATGGTAACAGGGGCTTCTAATGCTGATGTCTCCATTGTCCTTGTAGACGCCCGTAATGGTCTTGCAGAACAAACCCATCGGCACCTTTATATCTCGCACCTCTTACGGGTCCCGCGAGTTATTGTCTGCGTAAACAAAATGGACTTGGTCGATTATAATGAGGAGAGATTTAATGAGGTAGTTGAAGATTTTAAAGCATTGCTGGACAATGAGACTTTTGAAAATCTCTCCATTGACTTTATCCCTGTCAGTTCATTGCATGGCGAAAATATAGCCAATGACAATAAGCAAATGAGTTGGTACACAGGAGATCACTTGCTGAATATGCTGGAATCTATGGAGGTAAATCCGGATAGTAATAATAAACCTGCTCGTTTTCCAGTGCAATTGGTCATTCGACCAAAGGCTGAAAATTTCCATGATTATAGAGGTTATGCCGGCAAGGTAGCCAGTGGTGTCTTTTCTAAGGGAGATACAATTAGAGCATTGCCATCGGGTTTAACAGCCAAGATTGAGTCTATTGATCAGTTTGAGAGCGATTTGGAGTATGCAGAAGCTGCCCAATCTGTTACGATCAGACTTGATAGAGATATCGATATTAGCCGGGGTGATATGTTGGTGAAAGACGAAGTACTTACTGGTTCCAAAGAATTAGTTTCTAACATCTGCTGGATGGATAATGCCCCTTTGGTGAATGGTAAAACTTACAAACTTCAACATGGGATCAATGAATTGCGAGTAAAGGTTTCGGGCATCAACTATCGTGTTGAGACCTCGAACCTCATCAAGGATGAGACTGCTACCGAACTCAATTTGAATGATGTTGGTCAGGTTACACTGAGGTCTTCAAAACCTTTGCATGTTGACTCTTATAATGAGAATAGAGCTAATGGGGCTTTCATCTTGATCGATGAGTTTACCAATAATACGGTAGGAGTAGGCTTTGCCTGTTAGTCGAGTATGTCTTCAATGAACTCTTGCAGAACTACCGACTGGCCATATACCTGATCGAAGAGTGCGTTGAGTTCAAGTTCATTGGATAGTAGATTTACTACCAGGTTCTTGAATTCAACACTCTGAATTTTGTCGAGAGAAATGATCTTCTCTTCTCCAAAGTCAACATCGGAGACAAGAAAGTCGCTATAATACTTCTCTTTCATTCGAACATAGTATTCTACAACGTCTCTTAGTTCCAAATAGGAAGCCTTGATTTGTATCAAAGCACTCTTCAAGTCCGAATTCTTATTAGTGTAATTGGTATTTAGATAGAAATTAAGGGCTTCCATCTGGGTGATGGGTTTATGTGTTCTGTTGATGTCGAAAAGGTAGTGTGAAATGCTATCTACTTCGAGATTCTCACCAACGAAAAGAAACCGGGCCAATTGACGCGTGTCCTCTTCAAGCTTCTTGCGTCTTTCTATCAAGTTTTCGAAGACTTCCATGTTGTTGGCATTTTCATCTGAAACCCGCTCAATAGCTGCATCTTCGAGCTTTAGGTCTTTCTGGTCTTCGTAGTAAACATTAAGTTGGTAGGCGGCAGTAATACCAAATATCACAATGAATATTTCCATCAGATAGGTATAAATATCATTGCGTTTGAGTCGTCTGGAAGTGCCGAATTTTACCATTGAATGTGCTCTGTCAAAATAAAGACGCCTGAGCAGACCCTAAAGATGCTTAAGCTTTCTGTTTTTACAAAATCTGACATCGAGACTCGCTTACTTAGTCGACAGGAAATAGAATATCATCGATCAGGCTATCGATCTTACTAAGCTGTGCTGATGCTTGGGCATATAACCTGTTTAACTCGTACTCATCAGCGGCCATATTCCAAACAATATTCTTAAAAGCCAGCGCCCTAATCATTTCTATGTCCGTGACTTTTCTTTTTGCAAAGTCAACACTGTTTCTCAGGTATGTCATATAATCACCTTGCTTACGGTCCGCATAGCCCTCGGACATTTGAAGCAACTCTTGCAAATATGTCTCCAGCGTAAGAAACTCATTCTTCAGGGCAATATTAGATTCTCCATAGTTGCTGCTCAGGTAAGAATTAGCGGCCTGTCGTTGTAGATCAGGAGTTGAGGTTTGCACAAGGCGGAAAACATATTTATTGGCACTGTCTAGGGAAATGGGGGCTTTATCAAGCAAGCGAAGCAGGCTTTCAGCATCTTTAGTGATTCTCGCCCGATAACGCTCTAGGCTTTGAAATTCGGCAATGTTGATTTGAACTTCTTTGTCTAAGCTTTTGATGACATTCAGTTCTAGCCGATTATTGATTCTTCGCTCGTTAATAATATTAAGCTGATACGCGATCGATATTCCCAGTATCACTATGAATAGCTCCATAACGTATACTTTCAGGTTTTGACTTTTCAATAGCCTTTTTAATCGCATGACAGGTTTTTTCTATTCTATCCGCTCAATTTTTGCTCCAAGTGCATTCAGTCTCCCATCAATGTTTTGATAACCCCGATCAATTTGCTCCACATTGTCTATGACACTGGTGCCTTCTGCAGACAAGGCTGCAATGAGGAGTGCCTGACCGGCTCTAATATCGGGCGAGGTCATACGAATACCCTTTAGCTTTTGGATTCTATTCAGACCAATCACAGTAGCTCTATGCGGGTCACAAAGGATAATTTGGGCACCCATGTCTATCAACTTATCAACAAAGAAAAGCCGGCTTTCAAACATTTTTTGATGCACTAGTACGGTGCCTTTTGCCTGAGCGGCAACCACTAGCACAATGCTCAATAGATCTGGTGTTAATCCAGGCCAAATTGAATCAGCAATGGTCATGATAGAGCCATCAATGAAAGTTTCTATCTCGTAGTGCTCTTGTGTAGGGATATAGATATCATCCCCTCTAAACTCCATTTGGATGCCAAGGCGCCTGAAAGTCTCCGGAATCAAGCCAAGCTCAGCAATCTGGCAATCCTTGATCGTTATCTCTGATTGTGTCATGGCTGCCATTCCAATGAACGAGCCAATTTCAATCATGTCTGGGAGCATTGTGTGCTCAGTGCCTGAGAGTTCCTCAACACCTTCAATATGAAGTAAATTGGAACCCACCCCTGTTATTTTTGCTCCCATTCTGTTCAACATCTTCGAAAGCTGCTGCAGATAAGGCTCACAGGCGGCATTGTAAATGGTCGTTTTACCTTTAGCTAGGACGGCAGCCATCAATATGTTGGCCGTACCTGTTACAGAAGCTTCATCCAGAAGCATATAGGTGCCTTTAAGGTCTGAAGCATCGATGTGGTACATTCCGGTCTCCGCTTCATACAGGAAACGTGCCCCAAGCTTTTGAAAGCCCAAAAAGTGTGTATCAAGCCTTCTTCGTCCTATTTTATCCCCACCTGGTTTGGATATTTTGCCCTTACCAAATCTGGCTAATAACGGACCGAGAATCATAATGGAACCTCTAAGGGAAGAGGCCTTAGTACGAAACTCTTGAGTTTCCAAGTAGTCAATATTGACATCTTTGGCACAGAACTTATAACTTTCGCCACCTAGATGGGTGACTTCAACGCCCAAATCTGCCAATAACTCAATGAGTTTATTGACGTCCCTGATATCAGGCACTTTGTTGATCGTAATGGGTTCAGAAGTCAGTAAAACAGCGCACAAGATTTGAAGCGCTTCATTTTTAGCACCCTGAGGAATTATTTCCCCAGAAAGTCTGGTGCCACCTTCAATGACGAATGAGGACATTTAGTTTCTGCGTCTGTTATTGTTTCTTCTACGATTATTATTTCTCTTATCGCGATCTCTGTTGTTTCTATTCTGAGGTCTTTTCTCGCGAATATTATTGTCAAACAGACCGAATTCTTTTACTTCAGCAATGTCGATGTCAAGCTCATTATTTGAGAGTTGCTTGATTTGCTTAAGGATGATCTCATCGTCAATGTTGTCCTTGTTCCATGTGTTGTAGAAGCCTTTCATAAGTCTACCAATGTGGATTACGGCAGATTTTTTGGTCTCAGGATCCTCCATTTTAATGGTTTGCTCAATCATATGTTCTACACTGCGCCCATAGTGCATGTACTTAATCTTGGAGTTTTTATACTCCATGCGCTGAGGTTTTTTTCCGATCACAGATTTTTCTGGCATTGGAAATGGGGCTTCGATTTCAAGGTCGAAATTGGAAACGATGTATAAGTCATCCCATACCTTTTGGTCATTGTCCTGACCGCTTTTGAGGTTCGGGTTGATTTGTTTCATGAGGTCGGTTAGCGTCTGTGCATAGGCACTTCTCTTCTCAGCATCCTCAATTGTTCTGATATGATCTACTAGTTTCTGAATGTTACGGCCGTATTCTTTCAGCCTTACGTCAGTTCTTTCTGTATTATATTCTAATCCCATTAATTCTTAAAGTATAGGTCAAATTAACAATAATTATCTCAAAGGACGGCTATGGCAGCAGCCCTAATCCACGATTCTCAACTTAGCAAAGGTGAGTAAGAGTGTTTTCTCACCAAAATCTTCAAAGATCACCTTGGCTTTTTTATTTGCACCTTCCACATCCATTTTCGACACTTTGCCAAATCCAAACTTGGGGTGTTCTACCTTCATTCCTTCTTGCAAGCCTGAAGTATCACTGGGTTTGAAGTCGGCTGAAGGCTTGTGGTATTGCATCGGTTTTTTAGGAGCCGATTTCTTTTTTGCCATCAAATTCCGGGCGAAGCTTGAATTAAAACCCGGAGGCCCATCGCTTCTTCCCAGCTTGGGTTCTCTGCTTCCATACCTTGTATTCACGAAAATAAAGCTTGGGTCTACCTCTTCTATAAAGCGGCTTGCCTCTGAATTGATCAGTCTTCCGTAACGATAACGTGATAAGGCGTAAGAGAAGTATAAGTTTTCTTTGGCTCGGGTAATCGCCACATAAAAAAGGCGTCTCTCTTCTTCTAAGTCGTCTCGGCTGCTGAGCATCATTTGTGAAGGGAAGAGGTCTTCTTCCAACCCAACAATAAATACGTTTTTGAATTCCAGACCTTTGGATGAATGGATGGTCATTAATGATACATAGTCATCATTTCCCTTGTCATCACTGTCCTGATCGGTAAGGAGGGCAATGTCTTGAAGAAAAGCCCCGAGGCTCTTGTCCTCCACTTCCGGAGTGTCTACAAACTCTTTGATTGCGTTTAAGAGTTCCTGGACATTTTCGTAACGGTTTAGGCCCTCAACAGTCTTGTCTTCATAGAGCTCTTTAAGTAAGCCCGAATTCTTTGCTATATGGCTGGCTGCTTCGTAGGCATCTTTACTTTCAACATAGATTTTGAAACTTTTGATGAGGGTCACAAAATCTCTGACCGCATTCGCTGCTCTTCCGGGTAAAAAGGCATCTACATTTGTGAGTACTTCCCAGAGGGGAATGTCATGTTCGAAAGCAGCTACCACAATTTTTTCTACCGAAGTTGTTCCAATTCCTCTCTTCGGAAGATTGATGATTCTTCGAAATGACTGTTCATCTTCCGTATTCATGGCATAACGGAGATAAGCCATTAGGTCTTTGATTTCCTTTCTTTGATAGAAAGATAACCCACCAAAGATCTTATAGTGAATACCTGCCTTTCGTAGGGCTTCTTCAATTGCTCTAGATTGGCTATTGGTTCTATAAAGAATAGCAAAGTCTCTATTCTGGTATCCGTTTTGACTCTTCTGTTCAAAAATGGCGGAAGAGACAAATCTGCCTTCTTCGTTGTCAGAAACAGACTTGATGAGTTCTATTCTATTCCCCTGATCATTGGAAGTCCAGACGGTTTTCTTCAATTGACCTTTGTTGCGGGCAATAACAGAGTTGGCGGCATTAACAATGTTTTGAGTAGAGCGATAGTTTTGCTCTAACTTGATCACCTTGAGATCAGGAAAGTCCTTCTCAAAGTTCAGAATGTTTTCAATGTTGGCACCCCGGAAGGCGTAGATGGATTGTGCATCGTCTCCGACCACCGCGATATTCTGACTGACCGATGATAGTTTCTTGGTAATCAAGTACTGGGAAACGTTGGTGTCTTGAAACTCATCAACCAAAACGTATTTGAACCTATGTTGATACTTATTCAATACATCGAGATGGTCTCTGAACAATACATTGGTATTGAACAGTAGGTCATCAAAATCCATTGCATTTGCCTTGAAACATCTTAGGCAATAGGTCTTATATATTCTCCCCATCTCTGGTTTCTGTGCAGCGGTGTCATCCGCTTCGTAGAGGGGGTTGGCTAAATAGTCCTGCCATGAGACGAGGCGGTTCTTGGCACCTGATATTCTATTGAAAACCACATTGGGCTTATAGACCTTATCATCAAGACCAAATTCTTTAACAATGGTTTTTATCAGTGATTTAGAATCATCGGCATCGTATATAGTAAAGTTGCTCGGGTAACCGAGTCTATCCGCTTCGGACCTCAGAATTCGTGCAAAGACTGAGTGGAAGGTGCCCATCCAAAGGTTACGCGCATCATTGCCCACTACCTCTTCAATCCGGTGACGCATTTCCTTTGCCGCTTTATTGGTAAATGTTAGTGACAAAATGTTGAATGGATCGACACCTTTCTCTTTAATTAAATAGGCAATTCTGTAGGTAAGAACACGTGTTTTACCCGAACCGGCACCTGCAATAATCATTGAAGGTCCTTCGGTATTGACTACACCTTCATACTGTGGTTCATTAAGAGAAGAGAGGTATTCCATTCAGCACAAAATTCGGCTCGACTTGATGTTGCAAGTTAAGAGATGAATCTAATTTTCTTTTATCAAATCAGAGAAGTATTGCTCATAATTTGAAATCGTATTCTCGATGTTGAAAGTCTCCAGAGCAGTTCGTTTTCCATTGACAATGAGTTTATTCCTCAGCGTATCATCATGTTTGATTTTAAGAATCCCCTCAGCGATTTTATCAATGTCCTGATCATTGAAAAGTAATCCATTCTCACCATCATTTATCAAATCCAAATTACCTGCGTAGGCAGTAGCGATGACTGGAGTTTCTAACGCCATAGCCTCTAATAAGGATTGGGAAAGGCCTTCCATCGTAGAAGCAAGAATCTTGGCGTCAAATAGTTTGTAATAGTTGAGAATGTCTGGAGCATCCACTTGGCCTTCGAAGAAGATTCGATGCGGAACTGGAAAAGTCTTCATTTTGGCTTCAATCTCTTCGGTTGCTTCAATGCCACAAAAGATGGCCTTGATTGGCTCCTCTATTTTTGCTAAGGCCTGAAAAACCTGTATTTGATTCTTCATTCGTGATACACAACCCAATACGAAATCATCCGACTTAATATCAAACTTTGCTTTTAACGCTTCTATTTTTGCCGAATCAATGTGATCATATTTAGAGGTGGGCGTTCCGTTATGAATAACTTTGATGTGTTTTGCTTCAAACCCAAGCTTCACCAAACCTTCTTTTACTTGACCGCTCACCGCTACAACTCCGGAAGTCTTTCTATTGTAAAGATAGCGTTGCAAAGAACCGCCCATACTTAAAGGCATCTGTCTTCTTGTATGGACTATTTCAATACCCAAATTATACCTCCAATTAGCAAAGATGCTTGTATATCGGTCGTGACTTGACTGGGCGTTTATCAACTGAATATGGTTTTCCTTGACGGCATCTCTGATTTGCTTCCAGTTTTGAAAATCAAATTTGCCTTTGAAGGTCATTGGAATGCGATTTACTTTTGAGCCTTCCAGCAACTGCCAAAGCAGGCTTTCTTTTCTAATGCCAATATGAATATTATGACCACGATCGGCCAGTCCTTTGGCTAGGTAAGCGATGGAATTGGTAGAACCCGCCACGTCACCCTGATAGGTAAGAAATAGAATGCTTAGCTTTTTCAAAGTCTTGATTTCACAAAAAACACCAAACCAATCTTGATAAGCAAGTTCTCCAATTAGGATATACGCTATAAAAGAACTTTAACGCTTTAAGCTATCCGAAACATAGCTGCGAAAACTAGGAACTAGCGGCCATAATTTATTAATTTTAGCGCATGTCGGAAGATGTATTACAAGACGAACAAGAAGTTCAAAGACAGAATTATTCAGAGAAGGAGAAGACTGAAATTTTTGACACTGAATTTATGCCTCATGTAGATTCAATGTACAATTTTGGTTACAGACTTACTTTTGACGAAGATGATGCGAAAGACCTGGTGCAAGACACTTATTTAAAGGCTTTTAGATTCATCAATTCTTTTCAGAGAGGAACTAATGCAAAAGCGTGGTTGTTCCGAATCCTGAAAAACAGTTTCATTAACGAGTTTCGAAAGAAGAGTAAACAGCCTTCTAAAGTTGACTATAACGAAGTAGAACAATTCTATAACTCTGATGACGCTGGTGAAAGTATCACAACCGATTTGAGAGTTGAGACAGTTCAGCACATGATCGGGGATGAGATTTCCGGGGCACTCAATGGTATTCCGGTGGATTTCAGAACGGTGATCATACTAAGTGATTTAGAAGGGTTTACCTATGAGGAGATGTCCAAAATTTTGGATATACCAATAGGTACCGTGAGGTCTAGATTGCACAGAGCGCGTAATATGCTAAAAGAAAGATTGGCAGGTTACGCAAAAGAAATGGGATACAATAAAGAAAGTTAAGATGTCGGAGTTTTCAGATTGGTTTAAGGACACATTTAAAAATTGCTATTGCGAGAAAGGGAATCTTGTTGACGAAGATCGGTTCTCTGAAATAGTACAATTGGTGCTTGACAATGAAGCAGACGAAGAGTCTATAGCCATTTTTCAACAAAAAATCAGTACTTGTGTGAAGTCGAATTTTACATACGAGAAAGAAAAAAGTATGCGTGAAGAAATTCAGAAGAAGCTTTCAACGCATAACAACGATATTCCTAATGATCTGGCACAGATGATCAGGAAAAGTGTCAATCTCTAAGGAATGAAGAAAGGCAAGGCATTTATCTTTACCGCGCCATCCGGTTCGGGTAAAACAACTATTGTAAAGCATCTATTAAGTAATAATCCAAGTTTAGGTTTTTCCATTTCAGCTTCGACTCGCGATAAACGCGGTAGAACGGAGGAGAATGGCAAGGACTATTATTTTCTCAGCCGGGATGACTTTCGACAGAAAATCGAAGAAGAGGCCTTTATAGAATGGGAAGAGGTCTACACTGGTAATTATTACGGAACACTCAAGTCGGAAGTCCAAAGAATTTGGGATGAAGGAAGACATGTAGTCTTCGATGTGGAAGTGAAAGGAGCACTAAAGCTGAAAGAGTATTTCGGTGATGATGCATTAGCAATTTTTGTGAAAGTCCCCAGTATGGAAGAGCTTGAGAAACGACTAACAGGTAGAGGCACAGAGTCTCGAGAGAGTCTGTCCCAAAGATTGTATAGGGCTAAGTTCGAAATGACTTTTGAAAACAAATTCGATGTTAGTCTACTTAATGAGACGATGGAAGAATCCTTTGCGAAAGCAGAAAGACTAGTTGACGAATTTATAAACTCTTAGAAATTGCGTATAGGGCTATTTTTTGGTTCATTTAATCCTATCCATATTGGGCATTTGGTGATAGCCGATGTTATGGCAGACCAGACGGATTTGGATGAGGTTTGGTTTGTTGTCAGCCCACTGAATCCTTTCAAAAGTAGTAGTACCCTTTTACATGAGTTCGATAGGCTCAAGATGGTCGAGTTGGCAATTGCTGATAATTATAAGTTCAGAGCTAACGATGTGGAGTTCAATATGCCAAGGCCAAGTTATACAGCTGATACGCTAGGTTATTTGGCAGATAAAAATCCGCAGCATGAGTTTAAACTCATCATCGGGGAGGACAATCTACTGCATTTTCATAAGTGGAAGAATCACAAAGCTATTTTGGAGAATTTTGGCCTTTATGTCTATCCTCGACCTCAGGTAGATAGATCGAAGATCAAAATTGAGCATGAAAACATCCGATATGTTGATTCGCCAATGCTTGATATTTCTGCCACTTTTATAAGAAACTCTATTCGCAACGAACACTCCGTGCAGTATTTATTGCCACAAGCAGTGGTTGACTATATTAAGATCAAGAAGTTTTATCAATAGTTACGATTCGCATTATTTATGAATTCTTAACGCTGGTTGGTTTTGATAACAAGCCAAAACATTGGACTTTAAAAAAAGTTTATCGAACAGCGGACATTTTGGTCTATTAGCTCGTCTAACAACTGTCAAACTACTTTTAGAACATAGCCTTTTTTGGCGCGTTAATTGTTCAAAAGTCGAAAACCTCAACAAATGCAACGCATACTTTTAATCACAATAAGTCTATTGATGCCACTGGGTCTTCTGGCACAAGGTATCAAAGGAACAATTAAGGACAATGAAGGCAATCCCTTGCCCTTTGCTTCTATCTATGTCAAGGAAATGGGTACAGGAACCTCATCCAATCTTGAGGGGAACTATGAACTGCCTTTGAAAATAGGGAAATATAGTGTGGCCTATCAGTTTATGGGCTTTACGACTCAAATTAAGCAAATTGAAGTCACAAGTGGGTTCACAACATTAGACATTGTACTGGTTCCACAGGTCATAGAGCTCCAATCTGTAGAAGTGGTTGGTAAGCAAGAAGATCCCTCATATACGATAATGAGAAAGGCAATAGCCAAGGCCAAATATCATTTGTTGCAGAATGACAGTTACTCTGCCGAAGTGTATATGAAAGGCACCGGGCAAATCACAAAAGTGCCATGGATATTGAGAAGAACACTTGAGAAAGAAGGAATTGATACCAGTCAGGTATTTACCTCAGAATCGGTGAGTGAGATATATTTTGAACGACCCAATACCTTTTCTGAAAAGGTAATATCAGTTCGTGCCTCAGGACAGGATATGGACAACGCCAATCCGAACTCTTATATCAATAGTAGTTTTTACTTACCTGAAGTTGTAAATGCGATATCTCCACTCAGTCCAAGGGCCTTTTCATACTATAAGTTTGAATATCAAGGGAGTTTTAGAGAAAGAGGTTATGAGATCAATAAGATTAAGGTGACACCAAGATCTAAGGGGGATGATGTTTTTGAGGGCGAAATATATATTCGGGAAGACTTTTGGAATATCCATTCATTGGATCTGACTACAAGTCTGATGGGCTTTAAGGTAGGTATAGAGCAAATTTTTGCGCCTATTGAAGGTGAAACCTGGATGCCGGTAACCCAAAAGTTTGAATTTGGGGGTTCCATCTTTGGTCTGGCTGGAAAGTACTCTTATTTGGCTTCAGTGAGCAATTATGAGGTGACTCCTAACAAGGATTTAGATCAGTCGGTAGTGCTGATTGATGAAAAAATTGCTCCGGCTCCGGAAGAGATAGAGGCGATAAAATCAGGAGACCTGGATGTAGGAGTAAAGGAAGTTTTCGAAGAAGACAAGGAAGTGTCTCGCAAACAGTTCAGAAAGCTGATGCGCGAATACGAAAAGCAGGAGCGTGAGGCGGAAGAAGAGCCCGATGTAATTTCAGACTATAGTTTTAAGGTGGACACGGCTGCAGCCAAGAAGGACTCTGTTTACTGGGCTAAGCTCAGGCCAGTACCATTGACGACTAAAGAGGTCGAAAGCTATGTGAGAGAAGACAGTACATACTTTGCTGACAAAGCCAAGGCAGAGTCTGATACACTAAGACTTCAGAATGGAGAGAGGTTTAAATTAACTGATCTACTAGGTGGTGGTTACTACAAACTGGGAGAACGACTCAGGTTTCAACATAAGGGGCTATTAGTAGGCACTGGATTCAATACAGTGGAAGGCTGGCAAGTAGAGGCAAAGGGGGAGTTCTTCTGGCGGAAAGACACAACCACTCGTTTGAGAATCACGCCATTTGTACGTTACGGTTTTGCCAGTGAGCAAGTGTATGGTAAAGTAGAAACAGTTTTCGGTGTCGGCCAACGCGAGCAAAGGAATACCTTCAGAATTTCTGGTGGTCATTATATTAGTCAATTCAATCCTGATATTGTCAACCCACTAATCAATAGTTATGTGACCCTTGTGGGGAGACGCAACTTTATGAAGCTTTACGAAAAGACTTTTGTAAAAGCCACTTGGGCAAGGAGAATCAGATATAAGCATACCCTTGGTGCAGGCTTTGAGTGGGCCGATAGAAATGAACTTTTCAATAACACAAATTTCAGCTTTGGAGACCGGTCGGAAGTTACCTTTAGGCCTAATAGGCCAGTGAACCTTGAACTCGGCAACGAGGCGGTCATCTCTAGGCCAGTTGCTTCAAAAGCATATTTGTATTATGCCGTACGCCCTTGGTTGAAGTTCAGACGATACAATGGCAGACTCATTCCTATCAGTGATACATCTCCGGAATTTAAGTTGACCTATAGGAAAGGTATTAATGGCTTGTTCGGGAGTGATGTAGACTATGATCATATCGAGTTAGGGCTAACAAGTCAGATTAGTTTAGGTGTTAGGGCCTTGGTAGATATAGAGGTCGAGGCCGGAAAGTTCTTAAATAATGATGCGGTGGCCTTTACTGATTTCAAACATTTTAGTGGTAACAGATTGTTGTTTGTGCCGCTTAAAGTGACTGGGGGCTTTAGAATGCTGGATTACTATAGATTCAGTACAAGAGATGAATACTTCTCAGTCTTTAATCACTTTAGGTTTAGAAAACTCGCATTCACACACTTACCAATGCTTCGATTCAGTGGTATTAAGGAAAACTTGTTCCTCAACTATTTAAGGACTCCTGCTGCCGAAGATTATGCTGAGGTGGGTTATACCATCGATAATATTTTCCGAATCTTCAGACTTGAATTCATCCAGTCATTTCAGGGATGGGAAGCCAAAGATTTTGGAGTTAGAATAGGAGTCGCTGCGATTATCGGAGATAGTAACTAGGACAAATTTGATGCTCATGAAAGTTTAACTACTTAATTAGTTGTATTTAAACTAATTAAATAGTTACTTAACTAAGATTTTAAACTTAGTGAATTATGGGCTACAACAAAAAACGACAAAGCCAGGAGGTAAATGCCGGTTCAATGGCAGATATTGCCTTTTTACTACTCATTTTCTTTTTGGTCACCACACAAATTGCCACCAACAAAGGACTCACAATGGTACTTCCACCGCCCAAGGAAGACAACATCGATGTTCCGTTGAATGAAAGGAATGTGCTAAAAATCCAGATCAATTCAGCTGACAAGATTCAGATTGAGGAGGAACCTGTTTCCAATGTAGATGACATTGATAAGATTGTCTACGACTTTGTCTTGAACTTTGGCCTTCCGGATGATAAGAAACGGGGTAAATCCAATATGAGCGATCAAGAAACATTTCAAACACTTCCAGCCACTATGAAGAATTATATTACCCGTAGCCTGGGACGGGAAGACTCTTCAGACGGACCTAGTGAGGCTGTGGTGTCTGTTAAGACGGACAGGGGTAGTGGTTACGATATGTTTATTAAGGTGATGGATGAAATCAATGCTGCCTATTACACCATTTACGGTGAGCGAGTAGGCCTAACGGCCGAAGAATATCGCAAGCTTAACCGTAATGATCCGCGTCAGCGATTATTATATGAGAAAGGGAAACTTGGCATTAACAAAGGAATCTCTTTGGCAGAGCCAACCGCTGTTGGAGGCAGTTAGTTGAGAATTTCGTTTCGTTTTGGCATTTGAATTGATAAGGGTTTCGGGAGAAACCCTTTTCTATTACTTTTAATGAAAATTGAAACAATGAGAGTTCTAGCAATCTGTTTAGTATTGACAATGGCGTCTGTGTCACTTCAAGCCCAGAAGACCTTTAAGGAAGGGAAACATTATGAAGTGGTTTCTCAGGAAAAGTCAATGAGAATTCAAGTGACTGAATTCTTTTCATTGTTCTGTGGGCATTGTTTCCAGTTTGAAGCCTTGATAGATACCCTTGAAGCATCATTAGGTTCAGAGGCAATATTGGTAAAGTCACATGTCGATTATCTCCCCAGAGACAATGAGCAGGCTCAATTGGACATCGTTAAGGCATTTGTGACGATGCGCGAGTTGGATATGGAAAAAGAACTCATCAAGCAATTTTTTGCAGCCATTCATGTTAAAGGCATGAAAATGGATACTCCTGAAGAGATAAAAAAGATCTTTTTGGCAAACGAGGTAGATGAGCTTGAATTTGATCGTCTTTTTAATGGAGAAGAAGTAGAGTATAGGGCTAAGGAAATGGCAAAACTCTGGGAAGAGAAGAAGGTCACCAATGTGCCCACTTTAGTAGTCAATGGGATGTATAAAATTGACATAGGCAGTGTGAGAACTTTACAAGAGCTTATTGACCTGACCAATTATCTCTTGGCCAAGTAGCCAAGCTTCCATTTAAAAAAAAGACTTTGATCCTTCAGTTTTCTTGTGTCAATTTAGATGCAAACCTTAAAACTGATGAAGAATCTTTATCTCTCTTTTCTATTACTCTTTCTTTACGCATGCCAACCGAGCACAACCAGTGAGGTTGAGAAATGGCAAGCACAAGCAGAAAAAATTACGATTATTCGAGATGATTATGGTGTGCCGCATATCTATGGAAAAACTGATGCTGATGCGGTTTTCGGCATGTTGTATGCTCAATGCGAAGATGATTTTCCCAGAGTGGAAAGAAATTATTACTGGGCTATTGGGCGACTAGCGGAAGCAGAAGGAGAAGCTGCTTTGTACAGTGATCTGAGAGCAAGACTCTATATGACCATTGATGAAGCGAAAGAAGCCTATGAATCTGCACCAGATTGGTTGAAGAAATTATGTCAGGCATATGCCGATGGAATCAATTACTATTTACATACACACCCAGAAGTACAACCCAAGGTACTTACTCGTTTTGAGCCTTGGTTTCCGATGTTCTTCTTCGAAGGATCGATCGGTGGAGACATAGAAAGCGTCTCTACAAGAAGAATTCGTTCATTTTATGGAGAGGGCAAGGCCATGGCTTTTGCTGACATTACACCGCAGGAAAGGTTTGAAGAAGAACCAAGTGGTTCTAATGGATTTGCCATTTCAGGCGAGCATACTGCTTCTGGGAATGCCATGTTGCTTATAAATCCGCATACTTCTTTCTATTTCAGAGGAGAGTCTCAGGTAGTAAGTGAGGAGGGGCTAAACGCCTATGGAGCTACTACTTGGGGTCAGTTTTTTATCTATCAGGGCTTTAGCGAAAAAAATGGCTGGATGCATACCTCTACACGAGTTGACTTCATGGATGATTTCCTGGAAACTGTGGAGGAGCGGGACGGTAAGCTTCAGTACAAGTACGGAGAAGAATGGAGAGATGTAGAAGTGGGAGAGGTAACCTTGAAGTATAAGGATGGTGCCGAAATGAAGGAAAAAACCTTTCCAACTTATAGAACACATCATGGACCAATCACGGGTAGAATTGATGACAAATGGGTTGCTACTAAACTAAACTGGGAGCCTGTGGATGCACTTATCCAGTCCTTTACAAGAACAAAGACTGCCAATCATGAGGAATTTTGGGAAATGATGAAAATCAGAAGGAATTCTTCTAACAATACCGTTTATGCGGATGCCGATGGTACCATCGCCTATTACCATGGTGACTTTGTACCGAAGCGTGATCCTCAATTTGACTATCAGAGACCAGTGGATGGTAGTAATCCGGCTACAGATTGGCAAGGCATGCACGAGTTAGATGAGATCATTACCATTGTCAACCCAGGAAATGGTTGGATTCAAAATTGTAATTCTACTCCATTTACCGCTGCTGCAGAATTTAGCCCTAAACCTGAAGATTACCCACTCTATATGGCTCCTGATGCGGAGAATTTCCGAGGAGTACATGCAGTGCAACTGCTAAGCGAAGCAAAGGACTTAACCATTGACGGCTTGATTGAATTGGCGCATGACCCTTACTTGCCGGCTTTTGAAAAGGTGATTCCTGGATTATTGAAAGCAATCGAAAGTAGTCCTGCGAAGATGAGATCATTGAGAGGACCTTATCAGGTTTTGAAAAATTGGGATCTAAAGACTTCGAAGGAATCAGTCGCCATGACACTGGCACACTTCTATGGTACCATTTATAACCGGAAAGGAAAGAATCCTGAAGGACTTAGAGGTAACGAGCGCTTTGATTATTTCGGAACAGGCTCACCCTATGCCGAACGTATTTCTATTTTCGAAGAGGCAGTTGCTGCTATTACCGAAGACTTTGGTACCTGGGAGACTCCTTGGGGAGATTATAACCGTTTTCAGAGACTTTCGGGAGATATGGACTTACAATATGACGATAATGCCCCAAGTATTCCTGTGGGTATGACTACCAGCCGTTGGGGCGCTTTGGCTGCCTATGGCGCTAGAAGTTTTAATGGGACAAAGAAAATCTACGGTTATCGAGGTAATAGCTTTGTGGCGATGGTTGAGTTTGGTGATAAGGTAAAAGCTAAGACTATGTTGGCCGGAGGCCAAAGTAATGACCCTAACTCACCTCACTTTGATGATCAGGCACAACGGTACGCTGATATGCAATTCAAAGATGTTGCCTATTATAGAGAAGATGTGGAGGCTAGGGCACAGGAGACCTATAACCCTGGGAATAGAAAATAAGGAAATGGTGTTTGGTCATTAATCGATTAGTGACCAAACACCATTCATCAATAACTACTCCGTTCTTAGGTTCTTCACCGGGTTAGACATAGCGGCTTTTATCGAGTGATAGCTCACGGTAATCCAGGCTACGGCCAGTGAAACAATTCCTCCAATTACAAAAGAGATCCAGGTATCCATCATATTAATTCTGTAGGCAAAGCTCTCTAACCACTGACCCATTACCCATACTGCAGCTGGTATGGCGAGTACTACCGCGATAAAAATTAGCTTATTGAAGTCATTCATCAATAAGAAAACTACTCTGGCTGATGTAGCGCCTAAAACTTTCCTCACTCCAATTTCCTTGATTCTGCTGCCAATTATGAAGGTAGCCAGACCGAATAACCCAATACAAGCGATCCAAATGGCGATGCCGGTAAATACCAAAAAGAGGTCGCCAGATTTCTTTTCTGCTTCATATAGTTCAAGCAGAGTATCATCCAAAAAGCTGTAGACATAAGTTTGGTTTGGCGCCTGTTCTCTCCAAATTTCACGAACTGATTCAATAATGCTTGACGCCTGATTCTGATCAATCTTGAGTGCCAGATTGGCAACATTACCACCGAATGAACTCTCATCGCTGAATATTGCCATAGGCGTGATTTCAGTGTGTAGGGACTTATAATTGTAATCCTTGATAACGCCTGCAACCTGATAGACAGCATCACCTCCTGGATTGTTGGCACCCTGAACATTGATCACCCTCTGCCCAACAGGATCTCCTTCGATGCCCAGGGCGCTCACTGCTGATTCGTTTAAGATCAAGGAGAGTGTGTCCTGGTATTCTTTAGAGAAAGAACGACCTGCGATAAGCTCCATCTGCATAGTTTCCTGGAAATCATCAGCGAATACTGCACAGTTGAGCGCTATGGACTCGTTTACCCCTTGAAGCCGGAAAGACGCACCGAAGTAAAAGCCGCTTCCGGGCATGGCACTTGACGCACCCATACCATTGACACCAGGAATTTTACCAACCTCAGTCTTAAAAGTCTCAATGTCCGGTACACTGAAGGCCCTTTCAATCACAAGTATATTGTCTTTTTCGAAGCCAAGATTTCGGTCTTGCATATAACGCATCTGCTGTCCGACAATCAGTGTGCTACAAATCAGTACAATCGAGATAAAAAACTGAAAAACCACTAGGCCATTTCTGATCCATGCACCGTTTTTACTATGGATCATTTTACCTTTTAGCACAACTACAGGTTGAAATGAGGACAATACAAAGGCAGGGTAAATACCAGCTATGCCGCCAAGGATCAAACTAAAAGCGGTAAGAACTCCGATGTTTGTAGCAGTGGTGAATTCACTGAGCAAAATGGATTTGTCTATGAATCCATTGAAGGCAGGAGTGATTAGGTAGACCAAGCCTACAGCAATCAACATTCCTGCAATACTTACAAAAACTGATTCTATGAGAAACTGACTAATCAGTTGTTTTTTCTCTGATCCCAGAACTTTTCTAATGCCCACTTCCTTCGCTCTTTCGGTAGACCTGGCCGTTGCAAGATTTATAAAGTTTACTGCTGCAAGTGCTACAATAAATACCGCAATAGAAAGGAAAATGTAGATGTAAGTAATATTGCCATTAGGCTCGAATTCGGCTTCGAGCTGCGACTTCAGGTGAATGTCAGTGACGGGTTGAAGAAAGTAATTATATCCGTTTCCACTGGCCTTGAATTCTTCAAATGAAATCTTCTGGTTTCTTTCAATTTGCCCGGCAGCGTAAGTTTCTACCAAGTCAACATATTTCTTATTGATTAATTCGGGGTCAACCCCCTCTTTCAGTAAGAGATAGTTGTGTACTGAAAAATTCACAAAATTAGCTTGAAGAAAGTTGAGTAACTCTAAGTTGATCAGCAGGTCAAATTTGAAGTGAGTATTCTCGGGAGTGTCTTCGGCTACACCCGTAACGATCAGGTCACCCAAGTCTGATTTCAAAATTTTACCTACTGCTTCATCTTGCCCAAAGTACTTGATGGCTGTACTCTCTGATATTATGACAGCATTTTGGACATCGAAAAGTTCTGTTTTGTTGCCCTTAAGTAGTTTGATACCGAAGAGGTCAAAGAAGTTCTTATCCGAAGCTCTTAAATCGTTTTCCAGGAAGGTTTCATTTTCGTAGGTGACGTTGATGCCAAAACCCGGAAAGATTCGGCAGAAAGCTTCGACTTCAGGAAAGTCAATTGCCGCTTGTTCCGCCATTGAAAATGGCGTAACGGCATAATGTGAGGTGTGGTCAGGATAGAATCTGTCCAGTGCCACGCGGTATAACCGATCTTTATTGGGATGATAGTCATCATAACTAGTTTCGCTATGTACATAAAGTAAGATGAGCATGCAGACTGCGAGACTTATGGCGAGCCCTCCAACATTAATAAAGGTGTAAAGTTTGTTTTTGAGCAGATTTCTGAATGCTAGTTTGGCGTTGATTCTAAACATGGCTGAAAAGTTGTTATCGTTGAGTTTGACTTTTTTGAGTACTGATGGCCTGATCATTTTCAGGACCTCTTTTTTGTAAAGCCTCGCAGCAATGGAGTGTCCGTGCTCGCTAAGGTTTTCGGAGAACTCTTCCTGTAGGTCTCCTTGTAATTCTAAAAAATACTCCTCCTTGCAGAACCATTCGAAGAGTCTGGTATAAAGCTTTGGAGGCAGTTGCTTCTTACTATGCATATTGAAGCTCTAGCCTAATACTTGGGATTTTGTCCCAAAGGGTATCTCTCATTTCGCGGGCTTCGTGCAAGGCCTGCTTTCCCTTATTGGTTACTTCGTAGTACCGTTTAGGCCTGCCGCCACGCTCCTCATTGGCTTCACCTTGTCTCGACTTCAGAAGTCCTTTTTCTTCGAGTCTAGTCAACGCGGTATGAAGTGCCCCTCGGCTGATGCTTCGGTTTACATTTTTGTTAATCTCTTTTTTGATGCTAAGGCCATAGGCATCATCACCTAAAACAAGAATGGTTAGGAGGGCTACTTCCTGAAATTCGCCCAAATGAGTCCCCTTCATAGTATGCTAGTTCTAATTTGAAGACTAATATAGAAAACTTGTTCTAAAATGAAGACATGAAAGAATAAAGAGAATACTTCATCCTCTCTTTATTTTGAATTACTCGTTTTGTATGGAATCGACAGGGTTTTGAACGATAGTTTTCCAGGTTTGACTGGAAACAAGTGTAGCTATAACAAGTGAAAACAGAAGGAATGCCCCGAGGAAATGAAATGGGTTCATTTCTAGGGGAATGGCGAGATCAGGAGAGAGCTCTAAAAATAATAGGCATGCCAAAGGACAAGCAATCAATCCGGCTACGATAAGTTGTAATACAGTAGATCTTAGAATGAGCTGCATAATTTGCCTGAAACTTGCTCCAAGCACTTTTCTTATGCCAATTTCCTTCTCGCGCGTTTTAGACTGGTATATGGCCATTCCAATTTGCCCCATTAATGTAATGGCAATGATCGATGCGAATACAAAAATCAAAGCACGAACAATATTCTTGAATTGACTCATTCGGTTGGCCAATACGTCATCTACAAATACTGGTTGAAAGTCATGGTTAGGGTACCTGAGCTTGAATAATTCGCCTAATTCACTGATTGTTCTTGCAAATGACACTTTGTTTAGTTGCAGCATCAGAGTGCCGAAGGGATATTCATGTGTTATCAAAACAGCGGCTGGTTTGGCCTTTTCAACGGGGTCCGTGAGATTCAAGTCATTTATGATTCCTAACACAGGATAATAGTCTCGACCTAGTGAATAAGTAGTTAGATCAAATGCCTTTATGGAATCGTTCATGGCTTCAGTAAAGGCCTGGTTGACCAAAAAATATGGTCGATCCCTTAGCAATTCTTTGTCAGTCAACCACGCTATAGACTTGCCGAATGTCGATACAAAGCCACTATCTGCTTGAAGAACAACGGTCGGATATCTTAGATTAGGATCGTCTATATGCTCCTTTCTTACGCCAAAGTTTCCAAAAGAGCTCATGAAGGGAACGGCAAGAGTTCCGGCTATAGATTCTACTCCAGTCAAGCGTTGTGCTTCTGTTTTAAATACAGAACTCAAACTATCCGAAGAAGGTAAGTCAATCGCTACGATTTGTTCACCACTAAAGGGGGTAGTCTGGTGTAAAATAAGGCTAGACTGAGAAAGGATCAAAATACCCAAGGTAAAGGCCAAAAGGCTTATTGTTACTTGGGTGGTCATTAGGCCTTTTTTGAGCCTCACAAATGATAGACTGTTTCTTTCAGTCGACTTTCGGAACAAACTGAGAATGGAAATTTTCGAGAAGAATAGTCCTGGGATCAGGCCTGAAATGATACCGGTAATAAGAGAGAAAAGTAAGAATAATGATACCTGACCAAAGCTTAGGACTTCTTGAAAAGTGAAATCCGTAAAAGAGGCTACACTTGGGGCCAGTAGCTTAAAAATGAGAATGGCGAGCATAAAGCCTAGAAGTGAAAGCATGGTGGTTTCTATCAAAAACTGATATACCAAGGAGTACCTTCCGGTACCCAAAACCTTTCGAATACCCACTTCCTTTGCTCTTGAAATAGCATTGGCCATGGCCAAATTAGTGTAATTAAAATTGGCAATCACCAGAATCACAATCATGAGTATAATGAGCATATGCTGTCCATCACTATTTAAGAGTACACCCTTGTTGTGAGTCGCATTAGATTGAGCCAATTCAGACAGAGGTTCGAGAACGTAATTGTATTCAATACTTTCTTCTGCATTATTCAATTCCTCATTAATACTCGCAGAAAGTAGTGCCAGCTTTTCCTCAACATATGCCGGTTCAGTATTGGGCAAAAGCTTGAGGTATAAAGCTTGCATAGAATAGACTTTCCAACTCGTATAAAAAGGTGATGCTGTATGATCTTGATATTCACTGTGTAGAAAGTCAAAGTCCAGGTGAGATACTTCAGCTGGGTCTTCAACTACACCACTAATGATATATTTTCCCAAGTCTGAACCAATCACAGTTTCTCTCGAATAGTATTTATCCATGAGCTTCTTGGTAATGATGATGTGCTTTGGATTCTCGAAGAGACTCTCTTTACTACCCAAAATCATCTCATAATCCAGGATTTCTAAAAAGTCCTTGTTGATTGCTTGCCCAAGTAAATTGCGCCTGGCCCCTTTAAGATAAGCGGCCGTATACATCACCTGATTTTGAATTATGCCAATATTTTCTGCCTCCGGAATTGCCTCTTGAACTTTTTGGTAGAGCGATATTTGAGTTGTTGCACTTAAACTGAAACCACTTAAATCTTTTGATTCCAGGTTTATCCGATAGATTCGGTCACCATCAGAGAACTTCTTATCAAGCTGTTGATTCGAATAAATAGCATTGATGCAGAAGAGACAAACGGCAATGGCAGCTGCAAAACCGATCGTATTTAAAAGGGTATAGGATAAGTTCTTTTTCAAATTTCGAAAGCTCATCTTCCAAAAATGACTTATCAGGGAATGTCTCATAATTGGTATAGTAAAGCTTCTTTTAAACACTGAAGGTCTGAATAGTTTTATTACTTCTTTCTTATATAGCAATTTTGCCTTTTTGATCCCTTGTTCTTCCTTAACACGATAAAATCGTTCTTCTAAGTCGCCTTGTAGCTCTTCGAAAAGGGATCCATTACAAAACCAGCGAAATAGCTTTGTCCAAAACTGAGGTGGTTTGCTACTCATTTCTAAGACTGTTAGCTGGATTTGATCGAGCTGCCTTCAAGGTCTGAGAACTAATGGTCAGAAACGCTATCAGGATAATTATAATGGCTCCCCCTGATAGTTCCCAAAAACCAATCTTGATTTTATAGACCTCATCCGGCACCACAGTTTTATTGAACATAGTATAGGCTGCAGGAATCGCTATGGCAGCAGAAATTACAAAGATGAGAAGGAAATTCTTGCTCAACAGTACTAGTAGATTCGACAGTTTGGCACCTAGAACTTTCCTGATAGCAAGTTCCTTGGTTTTAGACTCGGTAGTGTAAACGGCCATGCCAAACAGCCCTAAAATAGAAATTGAGATAGCTATGGCTGCTAACAGCCCGTAAGTTTTGATAGATGCCGAAATATCTGAATATGTTCTTTCAATATTCTCACTATAGAACCTTGCGGTGAATTCATGATGTTTGTCGACTTTAGACCAGGCATCGGACAATTTTGTCATGGACTCAAGCATATCATCGGTTTCAAGCTTCAGGTTGATATGATAGTGTTGATTAAAACCTGAAGTAAACATGAAAGGGGCCAATGGCTTGTCCATACTTCGATCATGAAAGGTTTTGATTACTCCGATGATCTCCCATTTCTTACGGGCAAATGATAAAACCTCGCCAATCGCTTCTTGGGCAGAGGAAATTCCAAAGGCCTTTAAAGTTAGTTCATTGACCACTAGTTTTCCTGAAGGAGTATTTTCAGAAAAAGACTCACCAAAGATTAATTCGTGATTCATGTTTTCGATATAGCCTACACTAATATCGATAGCGTTGACTAGTACTGAATCTAAAGGATTATCATGTTTAACAGAAAAAGACTGATAAGACCCTGTACTGGCAATCATTGAAGCGGAGGAAATGCCTTCAACTTCAGGTATTCGTGCAAACTGATTCTTCAGAAGCTCAATGTCATTATCTTGAACATCAACGTTTAAGACACTTTCCGTATCGTAACCCAGATCGAAATTAATGGCGTATCGATACTGTTTGTAAGTCAGGGTAACCAGAATAAAGAAACCCATTGATAATGTGAACTGCAGGGCCGTGAGCACCTTTCTGAAGTCTATACCCTGAGAGGTTTTAATTGAAGAGATCCCCTTCATTATGGTAATGGGTTTGAGCTTACTCAGCACAAGAGCTGGGAGAAACCCTGAGGTGGCGCCAGTTATAATGGCAAAAAGTAAAAAGAAAAGGTACGTCTTAGTGTTAAGCACAAGGGTTACAGTTCTTTCGATATAGAGGTTCAAGGATAAGAACTGCGGCCTGATGAGTGTAAAGAGAACACTGGCTATAAAAAGGGCAAAAATTGACACCAATATTGCCTCAATAATGAACTGCAGGATCAACTGAGATTTTGAGGCACCAACAACCTTTCTTACCCCAACTTCCTTGGCTCTTTTTAATGTTCTGGCCATGGATAAGTTGGTGTAGTTAAAGCAGGCTGATAATATTACAATGAGAGCAAGGACAATAATTGAATTCACATTCTCTCTGGGCATTACCGTGCCAAATTGATTAAACCTGCCATCCCCGGGAAAAATATCATTTATGGACTGTAGGCTCAATTCAAGGCTTATATTTTCCACCTTAGCGTTTTCCTGTTGTGCCAGCTGATTAAGATTTCTTTGAATATTTTCAGTACCCTGATTTTCTGGAACCATGATGTATAAATAGCTGGCAGTGCTTTGTCCCCACCTTGTCAATAAGCTGCTATTTTTTGCCTTTAGTGTTGCTAATGATCCAATGACATCAAATTGAATATGAGAGTTATGGGGCGGATTCTTAGCCACACCGGTTATGGTCAGCTCCTTATAACGAGAGTGCTCAATGACTTCTCCCACAATGTCAGTACGCCCGAAGACCTTCATTGCCATTTTTTCTGTAAGTATTACTGAATAAGGGTTTTCCAGTGCTGTTTTTTCATCCCCATAAATAAGTGGAAAAGTGAAGGCTTCGAAAAAAGTGGGGTTGGTATATATTCCCATCGTGGTAAACCTGTTCTCACCAGAAATCAGGTCCCCTCTTAAACCACGGTCTACTGGTATCAGAGTTTCCAGACCAGGGAAGTCGTTTTTCAGTTTGTTTTCTGCGATAAGAGGTGTTGTGGCAAAGTAATCGGTACCTCGCGTTCTTGTTACATCACTAACGACACGATAAATGCGATCGCCATTTTCATGAAAGTCATCGTAACTGTTAATCTCACTGACAAAAGTGATGGCTATCAGTCCTACGGCCATACTAATGGCAAGTCCAATAATATTGATGGTAGAAAAGAGTCGATTGCGTATTAGACTTCTAAAAGCCACTATGCTATAATTTTTGAACATGGCGATGTTGTTTAAACGAGTTCTAGTTATAGTTTTTTTGAGTACAGAGGGTCTGATCATTTTGATCACCTCTTTGCGATATATGGATCTTGCTTTTTGAAATCCTTTATCTTCAGCATTGATCGCATATCGTTCATCCAAGTCACCTTGGAGCTCCTCATAGAATGAGTCATTACACAGCCACTTAAAGAGCTTGGTCCAGAATTTTGGTGGATGACTACTCATTTCTCAAGGATTGAACTGGGTTAGCTTTGGCTGCACGCCAAGTTTGTGAGCCCACAGCTAGGGCTGATAGTGCTGTTAATAGGATTAAAGCTTTCAGAAAATCAGCAAGATTTAAGCCGGCATTATTATGGATTTGGGACAAAAATAGCCCTTCGTACAAGAAGTAAGAGGCAAAACTGCCAAGTACCACAGCGATCACTACCAGCACTAAGAATGTTTTGGAAAGTGTCATGACTAGATCGCCAACAGAGGCTCCTATGGCCTTTCTTATCCCAATTTCTTTGACCCTTGTTTCGACATTGAAAATGGCCATTCCTAAAAGACCTAGGCAGGCGATACTAATGGCAACAATGCCCAGAAAGCCTAACACCTTCATAAAGACAAGGAACAACCCGAAGAGGTCTTGAAGCTCTTGATCAAGGAACTTAGCTTCCATTTTGTGTTCCTTATCAACTGATTTCCAGGCAGCCTCCATTTTGCCTATGGCAGCATTTATGTCACCCGACTGAACCCTTAGGTTAAGATACTCGAACGAAGCAGCTTTTTCGAACATCACTAGGCTAGTGATGGGTTCTTCTATGGATTGATATTGAAAGTCTTGAAAGACTCCTACGATGGTAAGCGGTTGGTTTTTGATGTAAAACTGCTTGCCAAGAACATCGCTGATCGACTCAAACCCATAAGCCTTAACGAAATGCTGATTGACCATGATCTCGGACATAGGGGAGCCCAGAGGTTGAGGATTAAAAACTCTTCCAGCTAAAATTTCAATTCCATAAACATCAAAATAGGTAGGACTTATCGCCATGGTGAAATTGTAAGTAGAGTCGTTAGTCCTGGGATCTTTCAGAATACTACGCTCCCATACACCGGTACCAGGTATCATGGATGAGGCTGATATGTTTGTTACCTCAGGTATTTTCTCGAATTCAGGAAGAAGCTTGTTTAGGTCATTGCCCTGAAGGGGAATATTCAGAACATTTTCTTTCTGAAACTTCATATCAAAGTTCACGCTATAATTATACTGTTTGAACAGAATACTCACGCCTACTAGAAAAACCATTGATAAGGTAAATTGAACTACCACAAGAGCTTTTCTTATATTGAGTCTTGAAGACAAACGCATCGAACTTCCGCTTCTTAAAGCGTTCAACGGCTTGATGCGTGCGAAGAACAGAGCCGGAATCAGGCCAGTAAGGATACCTACCACCAGTGCAAAGCCAACGAAATACGCGAAAAGTATTGGAGGCGTTTCCAGCTGTAAGACACTATCTATTTTTGGAATATTGGCCAGAAAGAAAGGCTTAATCCAACTGAATATAACAATCGAAAATACTACGGATAGGATGGTGATGAGTACTGTCTCAATGGTAAACTGAACCAAAACATGACTTTTTGAACTGCCCACGACCTTTCGAACACCTATCTCTTTTGCTCTTCTTAAGGCCCTGGCAATGCTGAGGTTTGTATAATTGAAACATGCTGAGAGCAGTATGGCCAGAGCTATACCCCCAAGGATGATGATCGGTGTTACATAGAACTCGCCACCGATTTGGTTGTTAAGATCTCTACCTGGAATAATACTGGTAAGCGCCTGGAGTTTAAACGATACATCAAGGTTCTCCAACTGACCGTAAATATCTTGGTTGAGTCCGCTGAGCCATTGCCTTAGCTTCTGTTCATTGTATTCTTTTTTTAACAGTAAATAGGTGTAATGTGTATTGAAGTTTTTCCAGTTTTCAATGCTGGATTCTAATGGCTTCAATGAGGTAATGACTTCGAAGTTCATATGAGAATGAGCAGGTGGCGTCTCAACGATTCCGGTTACCAGGTATTCTCCCTGATTAGAAAAACTGACCACTTTTCCCATAGGATTTTCATTTGGAAATAGTTTGAAGGCAGATTCCTGAGTAAGAATAATTGAATTTGGTGCTTTTAGTGCCGCGTACTTGTTTCCTTGTATTAACTCGAATGAAAAGACTTCAAAGAAATTCGCGCTAGCATAAATGCCCTGAAGTCTAATGTTCTCATCCTGAAGTCTGAGTTGACCATTAAACCTTCTTTGAATACTAACAACTTCTTCAACCTCTGGTAATTCAGATTGAATTTTAGAAGCTAGGGGGGGAGGGCTTGTAGCATTTTCATTGACCTGAAAACCAGGTTGAATAGGGGTGCTCGTTACCCGATATATTCTGTCTTTATGTTCATGGAACTCGTCAAACTTATAGGCGTCATATATAAGGTTGACCACCAATAAGCATACAGACATACCAATGGCCATACCCGTGATATTGATAAACGAGAAAAGTTTGTGTTTCGCTAAGCTTCGAAATGCTACTTTGAGAAAGTTTTGATACATACTGATGTTGTTTAATTGACGTTTTTGACGTTTTTTGATTACCGAGGAACGCATCATTTTCAGGACTTCTCTTCGGTAAATACTTTTGGCCCGACCAAGGCCAATATTTTCAATATTTATATAGAATTGCTCTTCCAAATCGCCCTGAAGCTCTTCATAGAAGGACTCGTTGCATAGCCACTTGAATAGCCTAGTCCAAAATCTTGGGGGGTGAGAAAAGTGCTTCAATCCTATGACCTTTGAAGTGAGATTTTAGGTACTGCATTCCATAGGTCATCTCTCAAGGACTTAGCTTCTTCAAGCGCATTTTTACCTAGATTGGTAACCTGGTAGTATCGCTTTCTTCGACCACCGCGCTCAGCAGTTGCTCCACCATATTCTGATGATATAAAGCCTTTTTCGTCAAGCCGTGTCAGAGCGGTATGCAGTGCTCCGCGACTCACCTCTCTACCAGTCCGATTTCCAATCTCATCCTGGATGGTGATGCCGTAGGCATTTTCGTCCAGCACCAAAATGGTGAGTAGCACTATTTCTTGAAACTCTCCTAAGTACGTTCCTTTCATAATTAGTTACTTAAATGAAGACCTAATCTATACATTTGATTCTTAAATGAAGACTAAATACAAATAAAAATGTTACACAAACAAGAAAAGAGGGCCTCCAGAATATCTGAAGGCCCTTTTATTCAGGTGTTTAACAAAGTGCTATTTTGAGTTTGCACGCCTCTCTCTACTCTTAACCTCTTTCTTGATTTGCTTGAAGTTTGCCTTTGTTACTTTCTCTCCAGTACTCAAATGATGCTCAATGGCAATGAAGTAATCGTTAATGAGCCTTTTAAAACTACCCTTAGCAAAACCTCCCATAAAAGCTGGCTTAGTTCTATACTGCATGGTAAATGTTAACATGCTGGTACCATTACCAAGATCATCCACATTGTAAACCGCTTTTGTATAGTCAGGATTTACCGGAAACCTACCTGCCTGAGATACCTTGTTGGTGAATGACATGGTTTCTGGAGAGTAGTCGATCATCTTTTCCTCTAGATACTGCGTATGTTTTTCATTGAAATAACAAACGCGTTCGGCACCTTCTCCTGCTTTTAAACTTCCATTGATGTATTCAGACTCGATAATCTTAGGGTGAGAGTAGGCGATTGCGTCATAATCTTCTCCTACAATGGCCCAAACCTTATCAGCTGGGAAGGGAATTACTTTAGAGACTTCAAACTTCTGTACCCTCTTTTCTTTCTGTGCTAGAGCAGGAGTTCCTACTGTTATCACTGACATAATTAAAATGGCTAATAGATTCCTCATAGTTCTTTTTCTCATTAGATGAGGCATCTTAGCATGTGTTACAACTTAGTTTAGGTTAAACAGCGCCACTACCCGATCGTTGTTAATTAACTGGTCAAAGAACTCCTTTTTATTAGCCATCGGGTTGTAAGGAAAATTGGCGTGTAATTCTCTTGCCTTATCTTCTACAATTTGCCAGGCATCATCGGCATCTTGTGCGATATGTTGCTGGAAACTTTGATAATCCTTTTTGTTGAAGAGCAAGTCTCTGCTATTGAGAGGTCCTTTGTCGAAGGCATAAGTAACCTTTTTATGACAACGGCATGGATTGGCTTTGTTCACCAGTCCACAGCGATTATTCATGAACTGCCAAAGATCCTTCCTTGCCCTTGAGAGTTTAATTCTGAAGTTGCCCTTGCTTATTTGAAGGATTTCAGCGCCTATAGAATGATCTGCACCGAATAGCTCTCCTAAAATGTAAACCATTCGTTGATCCCTGGTCAGGCAGAGGAGCATGCCAGACATACAGGCCAAGTTCATTTCTCTAATTTCAATCTGTCTTTCTTCAACTTCAATGTCTGTCAAAGGTTGATCAGGGATGCTATTCAATCGTTCAGAAAAGCCTTGAAAACTCTCATTAACTAAAGTTTCTCTTGATGACTTTTTCATCTGTAAAAAATGGTTGACAACAATACGATACAACCACGTACGGAATGAAGACTTACCTTGAAACTGAGATAAATTTGTAACCACTTTCACCAGAACTTCCTGAGTAATATCCTGAGCATCTGCTGGCATTTGGACCATTTTCCACGCAATGTTGTAGATGTAAGGCTGATGTTTTTTGACCAGATCTTCTAGTGCTTGCCTGTTGCCAGCAATGGATTTCTCAATTAAGACTTGGTCATCTTGATCGGTGGTGTATTCAGTGATAAAGGGATTCATACGAATAGGTTTTAACCTATGATTCAGAAAACTTGAATGTGTTACAGCTTTGTGAAATATAAATAAAAAGGCCCACTCAATGAGTGAGCCTTTTTATCAATAATAACAGAGCACTATTCTGCCCGGAGGCTCTTTACAGGATTAGAAGTAGCTACCTTCAGAGTCTGGAAAGTAATGGTCATAAGTGCTATGAGCATCAGAAGGACAATTGGAACGATGAATAACTTGGGACTAATGGTTATAGAATAAGCAAAATCCTGAAGCCAGTATTCCATACCGAAGTAGGAGATAGGTATCGCCAGGCCATTGGCAATTAAAATGAGAAGCAGATAGTTTCTGGAGAATAAATAGGTGATATGACCCATTTTGGCTCCAAGCACCTTTCTGATTCCAATTTCCTTAGACTTTTGGAGCATGCTGAAAGCCGTCAATCCGAATAGTCCCAAACAGGCTGCCACGATGGCGAAAATGGCAAAGCTATTGAAGATTTTACCAAACTGACGGTCTGCGTTGTATTGCTCATTAAAGAAGTCGTCCAGAAAGTAATACTCGATTGGGTTACCTGGAAAATTGGCTGCGTAGAAATCGCTAATGGTACTGATCGCTTCTTCCGCATTAGTCATGTTTAACTTTATGGAGAAATAATCTTTAGAGGCAGGAGAGAATAGAAATACACTAGGAGTAATCTCGCTGTGCAATGACTGCCAATTATGATCTTTAGATACCCCTCGAATAGGTATGGTAGTACCACTGATCACCAGCTTCTGACCAACTGCCTCCTCAGGTGTGCCAAGGTCGTAAACCCTTAGTGTTGCCTCGTTGATAATCGCTCCATTGGCCACATTAAGGTCTTCTGCATCGGTGATTGGATCTGAAAAATCCCTTCCAGCTAACATCTCGAGTTCATAAGTCGGTATAAAGTCAGGATCTACCCAAGTGACACTGACTCTGTCTCGGCTAGACTTGTCTTCTCCGAACTTATACATCTCGGTCCCCCAATTATATCCCGCACCTGGAATGCTTCTTGAGGATGCAAAACTTTCTACTGACGCTAAGGCCTTAGTATCATTTCTGAACTTCTGGAAACTGGCAAATTTGACACTTGTTCTTGGTCCTTTCACCACCAACATTTTCTCCATTTCAAAGCCAGTTGACTCATTTCGCATAAACTTGAGCTGTTCAGATACTACATAGGTGCCTGCAATCATCAAAGTGGAGATGATAAATTGAAAGACGACTAATACTTTACGGAGCGGTACCCTGCTTTTACCGACATTTCTGATGCCCTTCAATGAATCAGTTGTTTTAAATGCCGACATCACAAATGCCGGGTAAATGCCTGCTAGTAAAGGACCGATGAAAATCATGCTGCCAATGATGATGAGCGTGACCTTATTGCTTAGGTCAAGACTAAAGGACTCACCAATGATAGCACCGAGTTTAGGGAGCAATAGATAGGCCACTAATATGCCCAAAAGAGTTGCGAACAAATTGAGCCAAAATGACTCTGTCAGAAACTGATAGATGATTTGTTTTTTGATAGCACCCATGGCCTTTTTAACACCTACCTCACGACTTCTTTCTGCAGATTTTGCAGTAGATAAATTGATAAAATTGATCCATGCAATGACCAGTATAAATGCACCGATGAGAATAAGAAAGTAAACCGAGTTCATAGCACCTTCTTCTCCTGTTCTTTCGGAGTTCAAGTGGAGCTCTTCTATGGATTGAATGCTCAAAACTCTGTCTTCACCATTCTGCTCCATTTCTTCCCCCACGTATTTCTTCATCAAGCCAGCAATCTTGTCCTCTACAGCATCCTCGGTTATTTGTGGAAGCAATTGGACATATAGCTCAAAGTTACTCCAACCCCAAGCGGACTCCTCTGATTGATATTGACCATCTTTTAATACATTACTCATAGGGAGTAACATGTCTATTTCGAGGTGAGAGTTATCAGGAAAATCTTTGATAACTCCTGAAATGGAGAATCCACCGGCCTCACCCCAGTTACCTATAATGTTGAGTGTTTCTCCTATAGGGAGAGAAGTCGTTTCTCCAAAGTATTTCCGCATGATAGATTCCGTAATGATCACTGAATTCGGATTGTCCAAAGCGGTTTTAGGGTCACCCGAAAGGAACTCGAGTGAGAACATGTCGATAAAGGAAGGCTCAACAAAGAGTATGTCTTTTTCCTGAAATGGGGTGGAGGCAACTGAATCGACTACTTTGCTTACAATGGCACCGTCATAGTAAAAGTGAATTAAGGACGCCTTTTCAATTTCTGGTGCTGCTTCTTGAATGGCCGGTCCCAGACCGTAACCTACATTGGGATCAGTCCCTTGATCTACTCCATTCTGGTAACGTGTCATGTGAACACGGTATAACCTATCGGAGTTGGTAAAGCTTGTGTCGAAGCTTAGTTGAAAAGACACATAGTGGGCAATAATTAGACATGCAGCTATGCCGAGCGCCAGCCCGCTAATGTTGATAAAGGAATAGAGTTTGTGTTTGCCCAGATTCCTAAAGGCAATTTTTGAGTTGATACTAAACATACGATTGTTCATTTGAGTTTTGAATAATTTTCGAACCGCAAAGGGTCTAAAGAATCGAATCACATCCAGAGTGTAATAAACCCGGGCTGACCTCACGCCATGAGATGCGATTCTATTGTTAAAGTCTTCTTCTATATCACCAGAGATGTCTTCATACAAGTCTGGCTTGCAATACCATTTAAGGAAGCGTTTAGATAAGCGTGGAGGACTATGGTTTTCCTTAGCCAAATTCACAAGGACCAGTTTATTTGGAAAACCTGCTTTGGAATAGCATTCCATAATTGCTCACGTTGAGCACGTGTTTCTTCCAGCGCCTTTATGCCATACGAAGTGATGGTAAAGTACTTTTTACGTTTGCCGCCACGTATTTTTGTTGCTTCACCAAAACTACTTTGGACCAGGCCTTTTTTTTCTAGCCGGTTAAGTGCGGCATGTACTGTACTTAGTGTAACTTTTCGTCCTGTCTTTTCTCGGATTTCATCCTTGATACCTACGCCATAGGCTTCTGGATATAACGTGCCGATGGTGAGTAGGACAAGTTCTTGAAATTCCCCTAGGTTCGTTCCTTTCATGACTATATAATTCGTATTTGACGATAATACTAATGATTAAATTCGTAAATGACGATATTATATGTCTGAAAACGTGACTGAACTGGGAGAATTGTGTACTGAATGTGATGAAAAAGATAAAGGCGTGTATCTCTGAAAAAGGTACACGCCTTTGAAAATTGTTTATTCAGTTCTTAAAGTTTGTGCAGGGTTTGACTTGGCAGCTTTCCATGTCTGACTACCTATAGTCATAAAACCGATCACGAAAATTACGATTACACCGAGCAATAGTTCCAGAGCACCAATGTCTGCTCGGTGTGCTTGATCTGAAAGTAGTACGCTGTCAAATAAATAATATGTGCTTGGTATGGCGATCAATGAGGCGATTAATAAGAGCCACATAAAACCCCTTGATAATAAGGTAATCAGACTGCCTTCTGAGGCACCGAGTACTTTGCGAATACTGATTTCTTTAAGTCGTGTTTCGGCCGTGTAAACTCCCATTCCCAATAAGCCAAGTGCGGAAATGGTGATAGTGATAAAGGCCAGAAATCCTACAATGGTAAACATTACCTCAAATTCAGAATATGCCGCTTCAATGCGTTCATCATAGAAGGACCCTCTGAACTCATGAACATCATCAAATTCAAGCCAGGCCGCTTCAATTTTTTGTCTGGTGCTCAGAATATTGTCACTCATGATTTTCAAGTTGAGTATTTCGGCATTTTGAGGCTGATGCCTGAAAGCGAAGCATTCAATTTCTGAGTCTAAAGTGGCATAGTGGAAGTTTTTGACTACTCCCTGAACGATTAAGGCATCTTCTCTCCCGAATTTTAGAACTTTTCCTATGGCTTCTTCAGGAGTGCCTAACTTGAATTTTTTCAAAATGGTCTCGTTCACAATTATGGTTTCTTCTTTCTCTACCCGGTCTTTACTTACGAAATTCGTACCGGCTAATAGCTGGTGACCCATTAGCGGAATATATTTGTGATCGATTTGAGACAAGTAAACCGTTGCGGAGTCAAGACCATCCTCGCTCTTTACTCTATTGGCATATCTACTACCGGTACTAAGCACATGAGACGACATGGAGATGTCTGTGATTTCAGGAATCTGCTCAAAAATGGCTTTGGCCAAATAGGGATCGTTGCCGGCTAGACTTACGTTCAATACATTTTCAGTATCAAAGCCCAAATCGAAATTCAATGCATACTTGAATTGCCTGTTGGCGATGCTTGCCGAAATGATAAATGCCAATGACAAGGTGAACTGCACTACGATGAGGACCTTGCGTAGATTAATCTTTGAGAAGAGTCGAGTGCTGGAAGCATCCTTTAAAACCTGTATGGCCCTTAGTTTAGAAAGGAATAGTGAAGGAATGAAGCCAGCAGAGATTCCTACGGCAATGGCAAAAAACAAGAAAT
Source organism: Roseivirga sp. (assembly GCA_965230105.1). Taxonomy (GTDB): domain Bacteria; phylum Bacteroidota; class Bacteroidia; order Cytophagales; family Cyclobacteriaceae; genus Roseivirga. The sequence continues at coordinate 182,005 of CBDDKG010000017.1, forward strand.
ACACTAACATGATGGGCTCATGTTCGAGCTTTAAACTCCTTTGCATCTCTGGGCTAAGATTTAGGAAAAGCGGTTTAAGCACAAAGAATAATAGGTATGCAATGATCAGCGAGCAAACAGAGATGATACAGGCTTCGATGGTGAACTGGGTAAATACTTGCTTTCTACTGGCACCAACTACTTTTCTAACGCCTACTTCTTTTGCTCTTCTCAGAGATCGTGCTATGGACAAATTGGTATAGTTGAAAGCCGCGGATAAAATAACCACAAAGGCCAGTACACCTAAGATCCACAGTGCTTGATTACCGATACTTTCTCCCAACTGATTGCTCATATCTGGACCAGACATAATATTGGTTAAGGACTGAGTTCCCAAAATGATTTTTGTCTGATCTTTAGGTTCGGTCTCATCGTCTGCGATGGCTGTAAGGCGAGCTTGAACTTGCTCTATGCTGGTATTTTCGTCTAGCTTAAAATAAGCGTAGTTAGACCACATGTTATGCCAGCTCAACCACCAGTCGTTTTCTTCTCTTTTACGTTCTTCTTGTTCATAAGTAGAATAAGAGATCAATGCAGAAAACTTAAAGTGGGAGTTGAAAGGTGGTTTTTCTACGACACCGGATACTCGGTAGTTTTGATCATTCATTAGAACGGTCTGGTCCAATGGGTCTTGACCCGGAAAGAATTTTTCGGCAGTCTCATCCGTAAGGACTACTGAATAGGGTTCTGCTAACACTTCATTTGCATTACCCCTGAGTAGCTTGAAGGAGAAGACTTTAAAAAAATCTTTATCAACCCAGGGAGCATTGAAAGGGAAAGTATTGTCTCCAATTTTTGCGTCAGCACTGAAACTTCTAGTAATAATTGTGGCTGCTTCAATACCTGGTACCTCTGCTTTTAGCCTTCTCCCAGCAAGAACGGAGGTAGAGGCAAACAGATTAGGTTCGTTTTCTAAATATTGCTGAGAATTCGTTACCCGGTGAATCCTGTCGTAATCGGCATGAAAACGATCATAGTTCTTTACCTCAGAAAACATGGTGATCATTAATAGGCATACAGACATACTGATAGCCAATCCCAGGACATTGATGGCTGAAAACAATTTGTTTCGGCCGATACTTCTAATGGATGTTTTGAAATAGTTTTTAAACATGATGAATTGCGTTAGTTGACCTAATATTTCGAGTTTTTTGACGGTATAGGGCTTGAAGAACTTGATAACATCTAAAACGTAATTGAAGCGTGCTCTCCGTCTGCCCTTCGCTTCTATGTTTCTTTCAAAGTATTCATAGAGGTCACCCTGCAGGTCTTCGAATAGCTCTGGCTTGCAGTACCATTCCAATAACCTGTTGGCCCATTTGGGTGGGTGAACACTATTGTTTTTCATATGAATTTTAGATTGAACTCTGGTATTACGGACCAGAATTGGTCTCTTTGTTCCTTTACTTTTGTGAGTGCTACTTTTCCGGCATGGGTAACCGTAAAGAAGCGTTTCCTGCGCCCTCCACGAGCATTGGTTGGGTCGCCCAAATGTGATTTTACGAAGCCTTTTTTGTCCAGACGATTGAGTACAGCATGAACTACACTAAGCTTTACCTGGCGATCGGTAACACGCTCAATTTCATCGCAAATGGCTACGCTATAGGCTTCATCGATCAATGCGGCAATGGTTAGTAAGACCACTTCTTCGAATTCCCCAAGGTTTGTTCCTTTCATATTTGATTATTTATTCTCTAAATGTATAAAAAATGGATACAGACTTTTTTATTAATTATACAAAACATGAATATATGGTTGATGCACATTTTCAAGTGTAATGTTAGGTCAGATTTTTTCTAGGCTAAAATGATCTGCGATGAACTGGGATTAATCTGTAGTCAATTGTCATTGGAGGGGCTTCAAAGAGAGTCAGCACGGTCTTTACTTTAGGAACATACGACCCTTTTGATTGTAGTGAATAGTCCTTACAAATTCAGTTTTTCTATTGTGCTATCTTGCCTAGCTTCCTTATCTTCGGATTGAATTACTTTTTGTAGCTGCCAAGACGCATATGACTTTTTTCCTGGTTCAACAGGCACCAAATATATTGGAAAATCCTCCCACCGAACTCAGGAGTCTGCTCTTGGGACTTTTCTTTGGCTTAATGGTCGTTATGGCCATTTACAATCTGTTATTGTACTTCTCTCTAAAAGACAAAGCCTATATTCTATATGTGGGTGTAGTTGTATTTAACATACTGACCACCGTAGCTACAAATGGTTTAGGTGAACAGTATTTATGGCCAGGAAGAGAGGGTCTGGATCTGAATATATATGTGACCTTTGCGGGTATTAGTATTGCTTTCTCAAGCCGTTTTGCAGCGGTCTTTCTGCAAATAAAACAATTCAACAAGCGTATCAACCAATACCTCTGGCTATTGACAGGATTTGGATTGTTAATTTCTGTTCTTACCACATTTATAGGATTAGATCCGATTCGAGAGCCTGTTAGGTGGTTCGTGCTAATAACGTTTCCTTCATATATTTTGATTGGGGCTTACGTTTATAGAAACGGTTTTAAGCCTGCCCTTTACTACCTCGTAGCATGGGTGCCTTACATTTTGGGAATTGTGGTCAGAACAATGCACGGTGCGGGTTGGGTGCCAACCAACTTCTTTACGGAGTCTGCTATTGAGATTGGGGGAGCATTAGAGATCGTTTTGCTTTCATTTGCTTTGGCTGACCGTATCCGTGGCATGCGAAGAGAGATTACCGAAAAAGAACTGGAAAAAGAGCAGTTCAAAACCAAGTTGCTGGAAGAGCAAAAAGTAGTACTAGAGCAGAAGGTAGATGAACGAACCAAAGAGCTCTCAGAAGCCAATGCTACCAAGGATAAGTTTTTTTCAATCATTGCTCATGACCTGAGAAGTCCTATGATTGGACTTCAGGGAGTAGGGCAGAAGCTCGAATACTTTATTAAGAAAAATAAGCAGGAGAAACTACTTGAAATGGGTGGGCAAATCGATCAATCCATTGATCAATTGAATCACCTACTTAATAACCTCTTGAATTGGGCTACTTCTCAAACAGGAGGGGTTCCGCATAACCCGGGAAAAACTAATCTGGCAGAATTGATACGTGAAAATGTAAGGTTGTACGAGTCTTTGGCACAATCAAAAGATATCTCAATTGACTTTGAACTTATGGAGATACATGCTTATGTAGATGCGAATTCAATTTCAACGGTAATTCGAAACTTGCTTAGCAATGCCATAAAATTTACGAAAGTGGGAGGAAGGGTATTTATAAGCAATGAGGTAATTGGAGGCAAGTCATATCTGAGTATTGAAGATGAAGGTCCGGGAATGACACAAAAACAGCTTGATGATCTTTTTACCACCAGCTTAAAGAGTACGCCTGGTACGACAAGTGAGAAGGGTTTTGGTCTTGGGCTGAAGCTCTGTAAGGAATTTATAGAAATGAATGAGGGATCAATTTCTGTTGATAGTAGTGAGGTAGGGAGTGTTTTTAAAATAATTGTACCTACTTATAGATAGTTTGCTCTATGTATAGATTTTTTCAGGTAGCCTTATATGTGTGCTTAAGTATATCACTGTACTCGCAAACAGCATTAGAAATAGAAAGTTTAATCAAGGAGGCTAAAAACAATACCGATGTGGATAGTCTCTTTGCTAAAATTGAGGAGAGTGACTTTTCTGCTGATCAATCAATTGCACTTTATATGTTACTGGCAGACAAGTGTGACCAAATCAGATATGGAAAAGGACAGGGCCTAGCACTTGCAAAGACTGGTACATTACTGCTGGGTAAAACCAGTTATGATTCAGCAAGAAATGTGTTGATTCAAGCAGAGCAAATCTTAAAATCTGAGAATGAAATCTATGAAGCTTCGAGGGTCGATTTTGATCTGGCCGTGACATACTACTCTATGGGTCAGTTTGATTTAGCGGCTAAAACAGTGATAGATGATCTGGATTTGATCAAGGAGGTCAACGCAAGTCAGTACAATACTTTACTCAGGACTGTAGGAGAGATCTATCGTGGTGCTAATAATCTCGAATCTGCTGCGCATTATTTGAAAATTGCTGTTGCTCATTCTAAAGAAACAAACAGTATTGATGGGTTGGCCTATAACCTCAATAGACTTGGAGTGGTTTATTATCAAGATTCGAAGCATGAGTTAGCCAAAGAGAGTCTGGAGGAATCATTCAAAATTGCACAGGAAATTGGATTAGATAGGGCAATCACGATGAATCTCAATGATATGGGAGAGCTTTATTTTGCTCTAAAGGATTACGAGCGTTGTATTGAACTTTATGAAATTGCTCTGGAAAGAGATATGATAGATGGAGATCGGGCTAATACCTACAATAATGTAGCACGATTGAACAGAGAATTGGGCAATTACCACGAAGCAATAAGCTATGCTACAAAAGCACATGTTCTGGCAAAAGAAATTAAATCGCAACCACACATCGTTGATGCGGAAAAAATTCTAGCTGATAGCTATCAGGATATCGCTAATTTTAAGAAAGCCACAGAATTTTATACCGCGTACATTGTCAGTCGAGATTCTCTATACAAAGTGGATGTACAAAGACAATTGGCAGAAGTAGATGCCAAATATCAGACTGAGAAGAAAGAACTGGAGATCGTAAACCTCACAGAAAAAGAGGAGATTCAAAGATCAAGAAAACAAGCCTATCTATTTGGTTTGATAATATTGGGCATATTTTTAGTTCTCGTCTTGCTGTTATTAAAACAGATTTCGGCCAACAAAAGAAAGATAGAAAGTCAGAAACTGAAACTGGAAGAACTGAATAGTACTAAAGACAAGTTTTTTTCAATCATTGCTCATGACCTGAGAAGTCCTATGATTGGACTTCAGGGAGTAGGACAAAAGTTGGAATATTTTATCAGAAAGAATAAGCAGGAGAAACTACTTGAAATGGGTGGGCAAATCGATCAATCCATTGATCAATTGAATCACTTGCTTAATAATCTCTTGAATTGGGCTACTTCTCAAACAGGAGGGGTTCCGCATAACCCGGGAAAAACTAACCTGGCAGAATTGATACGTGAAAATGTGAGGTTGTACGAGTCTTTGGCACAATCAAAAGATATCTCAATTGACTTTGAACTTATGGAGATACATGCTTATGTAGATGCGAATTCAATTTCAACGGTAATTCGAAACTTGCTTAGTAATGCCATAAAATTTACGAAAGTGGGAGGAAGGGTATTTATAAACAATGAGGTAATTGGAGGTAAGTCATATCTGAGTATTGAAGATGAAGGTCCGGGAATGACACAAAAACAGCTTGATGATCTTTTTACCACCAGCTTAAAGAGTACGCCTGGCACAACAAGTGAGAAGGGTTTTGGTCTTGGATTGAAGCTGTGTAAGGAATTTGTAAGCACAAACAAAGGTGAGATGGTGGTGAGCTCTGAAGCTGGAAAAGGGACAGTTTTTACCGTTAGTTTACCTAAGAACACCAAAAGCATTGTCGGCAAACCTGATATAGTACATACATAACTCACGACATTTTTTATGAAGTTTACGCCATGCTGAGGTTGTTTTACGCACATTTTATCATTCTGGCCAAAAATTGAATTTACTTTTCATGGAAAGCGCTACAGATCAGTTAAACAGGCAAATGAACATTCTAATAGTTGAAGACGAAGCCAATTATGCAGATACCCTTGAGATGTTTGTTGATAACTTGGGTTATGAGGTAGTGGGAATTGCCAGCAGTGGTAAGAAAGCCATTGATTTGTATGATGAACATAACCCTGACCTGGTGTTGATGGATATACACCTTGAAGGGGAATTGAGCGGGATAGATTTGGCCAGGATTTTTCAAGGTCAGCGTGCAACCCCAATTATATTTATTACCTCATTCGAGGATAAAGAGACATTTGCCAAAGCCAAACAAACGGCTCCCTATGCCTATTTGATCAAACCGTTTCAACCAGAGGCATTGCAACGCAGTATTGAGTTGGCCTTACAACATGCCTTTGCAGAAGGAGAACAAGTCTTTGAGAATAACGAGGAGGTAGTATTGGCGTCTTCCTGCTTCTTTGTTAAAGACAGAAGTAAGCTGATCAAGATTAAGTTGGATGAGATCCTTTGGGTTGAAGTGGAGGACAAATACTGTATGCTTCATACAAAGGACAGGAAATTCACCCTCAGGCAGTCTCTGAAAGACTTAGCTGAAAAATTAGATCCATCGCTTTTTGTACAGACTCATCGATCATTTATCGTCAATGCGGCCGAGATTGAGGACATAGATATGAGCTTGTTTATCGTTCGAATCAATGGTGCGGAAGTGCCCTTGGGTCGTGCACACAAGGATGAATTAGTCAAAAGACTACAAATGCTTTAGTACACACCAAAAACAGACAACATGAAAGAATTAAAAAAATCAGATTTGGAAATTGGCGACATACTAATTTTCGAAGATTTCGATTTTAGATATACTAAGCTCTGGGAGAAATGGAAAAAAGGAGGCCTGAGTGGAGTATTTTACTATTTGCTCCATTATTTAATCGCCTGGTTTGATCCAGGTAAAGAAGGGGCTAATTACAAGAACATCTACCATGCTGGTATTTGGGGAAATGTGGATGTCAATAGAGATAAGGAACTACCTCCATCATTTGAAGATTGCGTGGTGCAGGCAGGTACTGGCGGAATTGGACATGCCTCTTTTCAAGGTACAATGGAGCATGAAACGGTTATGAATGTTTATGTCTGCAGATTGAAAGATCAAACCCCAAACTTTCATAACGAGATAAACGAAGCTATTAGAGAATTTTACAAAGTAAAAGGACATTATTCTTTTAAAACGGCTTGGATGCTCTCCGCTATCTGTTCCATGCGATATACAAAAGGAGCAATTTTTGAGATGATTGAATCGAGATTTGGAACTAAGGTTGCACGTTTCATTGTAAGAGAAATCCTAAGAAAGATTAACGAGTACAATGATCATCATCAGCGAGATATGGTAGCATGCAGCCCATTAGTTGCAATGATGTACAAAAACGCAGGCCATGAATTACCTGTTCATGTTTTCGAGCTGAACCAAGACCAGTCGTTACCAAGCCCAAAATTCGATCTAACGGAGTTAGAAAAGGAATTAGAATCATCAACTGATAATCTTGACGGAGATTGGCCGCCTATTAAAGAAACTGTGGTTACACCAAGACAACTGCTGGAATCCCCAGCGGTTGAGTTAAAAGGTGTAATTAGACATATCAATAAAAAATAAAAGGATAGGCTAGTATCAATTTTTCAGAAAGAATCGAAAGCCGGTTAGACTCTAGTCAACCGGTTTTTTAATGTCATTCCATTGAGGTTGATATTCACACCCAAAAAACTGCAGTTTACGCACATAAGCCCCTTCAGCGCGCTTTAATCAAAGACTTTCATACTGATTTAAACTCAGTGTTATGAAGTGTGCGAAACAATTTTCCGGAGTACTACTAGTCACATTTGTCTTGATTTCGACTTTTGGTCCTAAGGCCATCTTGGCAACTGAAAAGACGAAACCAACAATGTCTCATGAGAATGCCTTGAAAGAGATTAATTCTGAGATGAAGAACGAAGAGTCTTGTTCCCTGACTGCGGTACAATGTAACCCAAGCTTCACTGGCCATCAGGCATTTTTTCAATTAGGTATTAAGCGAGTCGCTTTTGGAACAATAGATAATAGCACAAGTGTTCCTGGCCAGGGAGATCCGACATTGCATGACTTCACCTGTACGCAACAGACTACCATTACCGCTGGTGTACCGCAATCCATTACGGTAACCAACTTTACCCATAACCAGGAAGATGTTAAGGTATACATAGACTATAACAATGATGGGGATTTTAATGATGCGGGAGAACTGGCATTTAGCAGTGATAAAAAGATATCTCATACCGGATCGATTACGGCTCCACTTACCGCTGTCAACAATACTGTTTTGAGAATGCGTGTATTGTCTGATTTCTTTGACAATGGGATAGCAAGCCCGTGCGAAAACATTGATTTTGGCCAGGTAGAAGAGTATGGGGTTACCGTATTGGTGCCAGTAATATCTAGTACTTCATCTGGTCAAGCGGTTAATGATAATGCTACCATAGATCCCTTTTCTGGAGTTGTACTTACTATCCTGGGTAATCCTAATGTTACTGCTACAATTACATTGGACGACAATGCCAAAGGAACGCTTTCAGGTACCGATCTTGTCGGTTCAGGACCCTATACAATAGCAAGTAAGTCACTTGCAGATATGCAAGCTGCCATTCGTGCATTGACCTTTACACCAACTGAGAATCGTAGCGCTACAACTGAAACCACCACTTTTACCATAAGTATCAATGATGGAACAACCACGAGTAACGACTCCAATACGACTGTCATTTCTAGTGCCGTTGGTCCGAATATCACGGGCATAAGCATTCCTAATACCGCCATGAAAGTGGGAGATGTGGTGACGACTACCATCACAGTGAGTAGTGACACTGACGATTATACTACAGGTTCAGGAGGAATTAGCGGCACCATTGGTGGGTTTGCATTAGGCAGCTTGTCGAGAACAAATGCTACAACCTATACCGCCACCTTTACCTTATCCGATGGAGGTACCGATGTGGCAGCCGGGAGTGATATTCCGGTAAGCGTGACACTAACAGATTCAGGAGGCAAAGCTGGGAATACCTTTGGCACAGCCATTAGTCAGGCAAGCGATGGCATCGATGCCAACCGACCAAATCTGAATTCTATTGTCATAACTGATAATGCATTAATGGTCGGTGAAACCACTTTGGTGACATTCACATTTTCGGAAGTAGTTACCGGTTTTACCAATGCTGATATAACCATTCCTAACGGAACCATGACCAATGTGAGCTCAGCAGATGGTGGAACTACCTACACTGCTACCTTTACACCAACTGCTGATGTAGAGGATGCGACCAACGTTTTCACAGTAGATAAATCAGGAGTAGCGGACAACGCTGGAAATGCAGGAACAGGTACTACAGATTCAGGTAATTTCACGATCGATACCCAAAAGCCTGTAGTCACAATTACAGCTTCAGCGAACCCAACCAGTGGTGCTTTCACAGCCACTTTCACTTTCTCAGAAGATGTGACAGGCTTTGTAGTTGGAGATATCACGGTGGGAAATGGCGCTGCGAGTAACTTCAATGCCACCAGTGCTACAGTGTACACGGCTACGATTACACCAGCAGCTGATGGAGCCACTACACTGGATGTAACAGCTGATAAAGCGAATGATGCTGCTGGGAATGGAAATACAGCAGCTACACAGCTGAGTGTGACGAATGATGAAACTAAGCCAACGATTATGATTACTGCTTCGGCAGACCCAACCAGTGGAGCGTTTACGGCTACTTTCACGTTTTCTGAAGATGTGACAGGATTTGTAGTAGGAGATGTAACAGTGGGCAATGGAGCAGCGAGTAATTTTAACGCCACCAGTGCCAAGGTTTATACTGCTACAATCACTCCAACGGCTGATGGTGCGGTTACTATTGATGTGGCGGCAGACAAAGCGAACGATGCAGCAGGCAATGGAAATACAGCGGCTACTCAATTGAGTGTGACCAATGATGAAACCAAGCCAACAGTAACGATTACAAGCAATGCTGCCAATCCTCAAAGCGGTGCCTTCACAGCAACCTTTACCTTTTCAGAAGCTGTGACTGGCTTTGTTGTGGGAGATATCACAGTAGGCAACGGAGCAGCAAGCAATTTTAATACGACCAGTGCGAGTGTTTATACAGCTACCATAACACCGGCTGCTGATGGAGCTACGACTATTGATGTGGCAGCTGACAAGGTCAATGATGCAGCTGGCAATGGAAATACATCGGCTACTCAATTGAGTGTCACTAATGACGCAACCAAGCCAACAGTAACGATTACGAGCAATGCTGCCAATCCTCAAAGCGGTGCTTTTACAGCGACCTTTACCTTTTCAGAAGATGTCAACGGCTTTTTAGTAGGAGATATCACTGTCGGCAATGGCGCAGCCAGTAACTTCAATGCCACCAGTGCAACAATCTACACTGCCACGATTACACCGGCAGCTGATGGAGCCACCACAATAGACGTAGCTGCAGACAAGGCCAATGATGCGGCTGGCAATGGAAATACAGCAGCAACACAGTTGAGTGTCACTAATGATGAGACCAAGCCGACTGTGACAATTACTTCTTCCGCTGACCCAACCAGCGGAGCTTTCACTGCAACATTTACCTTTTCAGAAGCTGTGACTGGCTTTGTTGTGGGAGATATCACAGTAGGCAACGGAGCAGCAAGCAATTTTAATACGACCAGTGCGAGTGTTTATACAGCTACCATAACACCGGCTGCTGATGGAGCTACGACTATTGATGTGGCAGCTGACAAGGTCAATGATGCAGCTGGCAATGGAAATACATCGGCTACTCAATTGAGTGTCACTAATGACGCAACCAAGCCAACAGTAACGATTACGAGCAATGCTGCCAATCCTCAAAGCGGTGCTTTTACAGCGATCTTTACCTTTTCAGAAGATGTCAACGGCTTTTTAGTAGGAGATATCACTGTCGGCAATGGCGCAGCCAGTAACTTCAATGCCACCAGTGCAACAGTCTACACTGCCACGATTACACCGGCAGCTGATGGAGCCACGACTATTGATGTGGCAGCTGATAAGGCCAACGATGCAGCAGGCAATGGCAATACAGCTTCAACACAGTTGAGTGTCACTAATGACGAAACCAAGCCAACAGTAACGATTACAAGCAATGCTGCCAACCCTCAAAGCGGTGCCTTCACAGCAACCTTTACCTTTTCAGAAGCTGTGACTGGATTCGCATCTGACGATATCACAGTAGGCAATGGAGCAGCCAGTAACTTTAATACGACCAGTGCAACAGTCTACACTGCCACGATTACACCGGCAGCTGATGGAGCCACGACTATTGATGTGGCAGCTGATAAGGCCAACGATGCAGCAGGCAATGGCAATACAGCTTCAACACAGTTGAGTGTCACTAATGACGAAACCAAGCCAACAGTAACGATTACAAGCAATGCTGCCAACCCTCAAAGCGGTGCCTTCACAGCAACCTTTACCTTTTCAGAAGCTGTGACTGGATTCGCATCTGACGATATCACAGTAGGCAATGGAGCAGCAAGCAACTTTAATACGACTAGTGCGAGTGTCTATACAGCTACCATAACACCGGCTGCTGATGGAGCCACGACTATTGATGTGGCTGCTGATAAGGCCAATGATGGGGCAGGCAATGGAAATACAGCAGCTACTCAATTGAGTGTGACCAATGATGAAACCAAGCCAACACTAACAATTACGAGTAATGCTGCCAATCCTCAAAGTGGTGCTTTTACAGCTACTTTCACCTTCTCAGAAGATGTAACTGGATTCGCATCAGATGATATTTCAGTTGGTAACGGAGTAGCCAGTAACTTCAACACCACTAGTGCGAGTGTCTACACTGCTACCATCACTCCAGCAACTGATGGAGCCACCACAATAGATGTAGCTGCAGACAAGGCCAATGACGCGGCTGGTAATGGAAATACAGCGGCTACTCAATTGAGTGTGACCAATGATGAAACCAAGCCGACTGTGACAATTACTTCTTCCGCTAATCCAACCAGCGGAGCTTTCACTGCAACATTTACCTTTTCAGAAGCTGTGACTGGCTTTGTTGTGGGAGATATTACTGTTGGCAATGGCGCTGCGAGTAACTTCAATACGACCAGTGCAAGTATTTATACCGCTACCATCACTCCAGCAACTGATGGAGCCACGACTATTGATGTGGCAGCTGATAAGGCCAATGATGTGGCTGGCAATGGAAATACAGCAGCTACGCAATTGAGTGTGACTAATGATGAGACCAAGCCAACACTAACAATTACTTCTTCCGCTAATCCAACCAGCGGAGCTTTCACTGCAACATTTACTTTCTCAGAAGCTGTGACTGGCTTTGTTGTGGGAGATATCACAGTAGGCAATGGCGCTGCGAGCAACTTTAATACGACTAGTGCGAGTGTCTATACAGCTACCATAACACCGGCTGCTGATGGAGCAGTGACAATTGATGTGGCAGCTGATAAGGCCAATGATGCGGCTGGCAATGGAAATACAGCTGCAACACAGCTAAGCGTAATCAATGACGAAACGAAGCCAACAGTAACGATTACGAGCAATGCTGCCGATCCTCAAAGTGGTGCTTTTACAGCTACTTTCACCTTCTCAGAAGATGTAACTGGATTCGCATCAGATGATATTTCAGTTGGTAACGGAGTTGCCAGTAACTTCAACGCCACTAGTGCGAGTGTCTACACTGCCACGATTACACCGGCAGCCGATGGAGCCACCACAATAGATGTAGCTACAGACAAGGCCAATGACGCGGCTGGTAATGGAAATATAGCGGCTACTCAATTGAGTGTGACCAATGATGAAACCAAGCCAACAATAACGATTTCGAGTGATGCTACCAATCCTCAAAGCGGTGCTTTTACAGCTACTTTCACCTTCTCAGAAGATGTAACTGGATTCGCATCTGACGATATTTCAGTTGGTAACGGAGTTGCCAGTAACTTCAACGCCACTAGTGCGAGTGTTTATACAGCTACCATAACACCGGCTGCTGATGGAGCTACGACTATTGATGTGGCAGCTGATAAGGCCAATGATGCGGCTGGCAATGGTAATACAGCAGCTACTCAATTGAGTATAACCAATGATGAAACCAAGCCAACACTAACGATTACGAGTAATGCTGCCAATCCTCAGAGTGGTGCTTTTACAGCTACTTTCACCTTCTCAGAAGATGTGACTGGATTCGCATCAGATGATATTTCAGTTGGTAACGGAGTTGCCAGTAACTTCAACGCTGCTAGTGCGAGTGTCTATACGGCTACCATAACACCGGTTGCCGATGGAGCCACGACTATTGATGTGGCTGCAGACAAGGCCAATGATGCGGCTGGTAATGGAAATACAGCAGCAACACAGTTGAGTGTCACTAATGACGAAACCAAGCCGACTGTGACAATTACTTCTTCTGCTGATCCAACCAGCGGGGCTTTCATAGCAACCTTTACTTTCTCTGAGGGTGTAACTGGATTTGAATTAGGCGATATTACTGTAGGCAATGGAGCAGTGAGCAACTTCATCGCTACCAGTGCCTCTGTCTATACGGCAAGTGTTACTCCGGTGGCAGATGGCGCAGTAACAGTAGATGTGGTTGCAGATAAAGCACAAGATGCAGCCGGGAATAATAACACTGCCGCAACTCAATTGAGTGTAACAAATGACGAGACGAAGCCATCTGTGACTATCTCGTCAGGATCTCCATCTCCTGTGAATGGGAAATTCACTATAACCACACAGTTTAGCGAAGCAGTTACTGGATTTATCGAGACTGATGTTACAACCGATGGTAGTATAAGTGATTTCATGGCAGTGGATGCGGATACTTATACCTTCTCAATATCATCTGCAGGGGCAGGTGCCAATGTGGAGATAGGGGCAAGCGTGGCTGTTGATGGAGCGGGTAACAATAACACCGCCTCTAATTCACTTGCTCTGGTCTTTGATATTACACCTCCGAATGCGCCAACGATTGATTTGGCAAGCTCTTCGGATTCAGGAAGTAGTAACAGTGATGACATTACTAATGTCAACAAGCCTATTATTGAAGGAACCACAGAAGCCAATGCTTCAGTCGAAGTGTTTGTAGATGGAGCCAGTGTTGGAATCACCAATGCAGATGCGAATGGTGATTGGAGTCTTACACTGGTCAGTGCGCTCAGTGATGGAGCTAGAGAAATCACTGCAAAAGCCACGGATGCCGCAGAAAATACAAGTCCTTTAAGCAGTGTGTTGGCCATCACAATTGACACACAACGCCCATTAATTCCTTCGATTGATGGAGTGACAAATGATACAGGAGCCTCTAGTCTTGACTTTATCACGAATGATAACACACTGATTTTCAGTGGAAAGGCAGAAGCCAATGCTTCAGTTCAAGTGTTTATTGATGCTGTCAGTATAGGAACCACCTCTGCCAACGGTTCAGGAGAATTTAGTTTCGATCATTCTGGTACTATACTTTCCGATGCTACTTATACGCTGACTGCGAAGGCAACTGATGTTGCTGGCAATACGAGTGAGTCAAGCACATCAACAAGTCTAATTTTGGATACAGATGCGCCTGTTCCAACGCTTACATCCCTCGTTACTGATGTCACGAACACTGCCTTCTCGGTAGTAGTAGAGTACAATGAAATTGTAAGTGGCTTCGAGCTAGGAGATATTTCCGTGTCAAATGGCACTGCAGATAACTTTACTCCAATAATAGCTGGTCAAAAATGGTCTGTTGACGTGACCCCGACTTCTGATGGGGATGTGGTTATCAACCTGAATAGTGGAGTGGCCTCAGATGTATCTGGAAACGGTAGTAGTGCAAGCAATGAAGTCACTGCCGCGTTTGATGGAACAGCTCCTGTGGTAGTTTCTATTAATCGCAAGGATTCTGACCCTCTGAATACTGGAACTTCTTTGGCTGACTTCAGAGTAATCTTCTCTGAAGATGTTTCTGGAGTTGATTTAACAGACTTCGAAGTGACTCTGACAGCTTCTGCAACTGGATCATTAAACGCAATAACTCAGGTTGACAATAAAACTTATGACATCAGTGTGAGTGGTATTGGAGGAGAAGGCACCATAGGTTTAAATGCTAAAGATGATAATACGATCATTGATAAGGCTGGGAATGCACTGGATGGAACATTTACTGGTCAGGTTTATGCAATCAATAAGGCACCAACTGACATTGGGCTTGATGATAACAGTATAGATGAAAACAATGCGATTGGCGATGTAATCGGTAATCTAAGCACCACGGATGCAGATGCTTCAGATGCTCATACTTACACGCTTGTGTCAGGTTCGGGTGATACGGATAACGGAAGCTTTAGTGTAGATGGCAGTCAATTAAAGGCAGCCGAATCTTTTGACTTTGAAACCCAGTCAAGCTATAACATTCGTATCAAGACAGATGATGGTAAGGGTGGATCATTTGAGCAAGTATTTTCCATTGACATAGTCAATGTTCTAGAACCTAATATTTCAGTCTCAGGAGGCATAACTTTCGAAGATACCGCATTGGGACTTGGCAGCTCAGAGAGTTTTACTGTAACCAATACGGGCGAAAAGGCTATTGAGGTAAGAGTTATATCAACACCTACTGGTTTTACATCTGGTTTATCATCTGTTATTCTAGCTGTTGATGAGACTATCACGATTCCTGTAACATTCAGACCGTTGGAGGCGAGGAGTTATGGAGGCGACTTGTTAGTATCATATGAGGGAGGTGAAAGGACGGTTAGTCTTTTAGGTGAAGGAGTCGTGATTACCAGCGTTGAAGATGATGTGGTTTCAGCTAAGGATATAGTTACTTATCCGAACCCGGCAAAAACGAGGCTTCAAATAGATTTGTCAAAACTCAATGGGCAATCTGCCGAGGTAAGTATCCTTCAAATGTCAGGTTTGAAAATGTTCGATCGAGAGGTTGAGAATAGCGACAGTCTGTCAATAGATGTCAGCAAATTTGATCAAGGCCTTTATATCGTACTGATCAAAACAAAGAAGTCAATTGTCAAGAAAAAAGTCATAGTCAGAAGATAGTTCTGAGATCAATAGATGAGTTTAAAAGATTTAAATGATGAAAAATAACATATTCAAGTTCGTGTCTATAATGATGTTGGCAACCGCTTTTATGGGCTGCGGCCCTGATGATACTCCTTCACAGACCCTGCAAGATTTAGCATTTGAAAAGTTGTCTGGTACTTGGGGACTCACAGGTACAAATGCTATCTTGGTAGATGGGCAAGATGCCAGTTTAAACTATCCAGGTTTTGGCCTTTCCTTCACAAATGGGAGCTTCACAACTGTGAATGCCGGGGATTTGTTTTCCGCTTCTGGTACCTGGGCATGGGCTGATCAGGAAGCACGGCAGATCACTTTGGATGATGGGAAATTAGTGACAATCGTAACGCTGACTGAGACACTTTTCAATTTCACTTTTTCCTTTTCAGGTAGCGGAAGCGTAGTTAATGGAGAACACGGTGTTGAAGGAAATTACAATATCACGTTAATCAAATAGTGAGGAAATTTTGACTACTGGCTACCAGTAATCCGAGCACTTGCTGGGTTTAAATCAAAAGTCCTGACAACTGTCAGGACTTTTAATTCTTTTAAGAAATAAGTACGATCGATAAGAAAAGAGGTAAGTTCAAATCAAACCGTCATAATGTCCTTCTCTTTGGTCTCAAGTAGGCCATCAAGCATCTTGACATACTGATCAGTCAAAGTTTGTACATCTCCCTCTGCTCCTTTGACAGCATCTTCAGAAACGCCTTCTTTTAAAAGTTTCTTTAGCTCGTCATTGGCTTCCTTTCGCGCATTTCTCACGCTCACCTTTGCATCTTCTGTCACTGCTTTTGACTGCTTTACTAATTGAACCCTGCGTTCTTCGGTAAGTTGAGGTACACTGATGATAATGTTTTCACCATCGTTTTGTGGGTTAAAACCCAAGCCACTGTTGATAATGGTCTTTTCAATTTCCTGAATGGTAGACTTTTCCCAGGGTTTGATAAAGATGGTTCGAGCATCCGGAGTAGTCAGCGCGGCTACCTGATTGATTGGAGTAGGAGTACCGTAATACTCGACCATTAAACCATCTAACATACTGGGCATGGCCTTACCTGCTCGAATTTTGGCCAATTCGGTTTTGCATCGTGCGATGGCTTTATCCATCATTTCTTTTGCCGTCTCTAAGTAAATCTCAATCTCTTCCATTGGGGTTAGCTTATAAGTGTACCAACTGACTCGTTTCCATTAACGAGTTTTTCTAAGTTGCCAATTCTGTTCATGTCAAACACAATGATCGGCACATTATTTTCTTGACATAGTGTGAATGCCGTCATATCCATAATGTTATATCCTTTGCGAATGACTTCCTCAAAACTGAGTTTTTCGAACCTTTCTGCATTTGGATCCTTTTCAGGGTCGGCAGAATAAACACCATCTACTCGAGTACCTTTAAGTACCACATCTGCCTCAATTTCAATAGCTCTTAAGCTCGCTGTTGAGTCTGTGGTGAAGTAGGGGTTACCAATGCCTGCACCAAAAATGACAATTCTTCCCTTCTCTAGGTGACGGACTGCTCTCCTTCTAATGAAGGGTTCGCAAACTGCTTCCATTTTGATTCCGGACATCAGACGGGTATACATGCCGTGCTTTTCAAGCGTACTTTGAATAGCCATTGCATTGATCACAGTGGCGAGCATTCCCATATAATCACCCTGAACTCTGTCTATGCCGGAAGCTTCGGCTTGAACACCTCTATATATATTTCCACCTCCGATAACTATAGCAATTTCTACCCCGGAGTCGTGTATCTTTTTAATGTCTAAAGCATACTGCTCTAGACGAGCCGAGTCAATACCATAATTCTGTTCTCCCATTAGGGCCTCTCCACTCAGCTTTAACAATACTCTTTTGTAACCCATTTCTACTTTCTAAAATTTTATAAGGACTTGGCCTTTTTCTACACTATCACCTTTGGTGATTTCAATTGAGCTCACTGTACCATCTCCAGGGGCCTTAAGCACGTTTTCCATTTTCATGGCCTCCAATATCAAAAGCTGATCACCTTTCTTTACTTCTTGCCCGGGTTTGACCAGTATGTCAAGGATCAGACCAGGCATTGGAGCTTTCATATCATTGACTTGCGTACTGTCAAGGTTCGAGATACCCATCTTCTCCAGAAGCATATCCATCTTGTCTTTCAATTCAATTTCGAATATGGATTTCTCAATTTTGATAGTTGCCGTCTTTGAACTGGTGTCGATGCTTAGAATTTCAGCACGAAAACTTTGATGGTCTTTTAAGATTAAAAAAGAGTTGGCGCTCTTTCGGTTTAATGACCAATCGAAAGGCTGGTTGTTATACAGCAGCTGGTCACCTTCAAATGTTATTGAAACGGGCGCTCCAGCAGAGGTTTTGGTCTGATACATTCAGTAGGTTTTATTCTATTGACTCCCCCCGAAGAACTTGACACAAATACCTCAGTTGAAATCACGCAAATATATAGAACTATTTTGAATGGTTTGATGTCAAATTGAAGCTACTTTTGCCCAATCCAAGAAAAGGAGATGATTCTTTGAAAAGGGCAATACAAGCCCTGTGAAGGCTATTTTCACACATTGTGAAAAAGGTTCATCTTTTTATTGCAATTATTTGAATAAAATAAAAAAGGGTCTAATTTTGCAGTCCCTTTCGCAGAGAGGGTTTTTTATGCGCTCTTTAACGTTCTGATAATCAAGGGGGGATACCAAAGCGGCCAACTGGGACGGACTGTAAATCCGTTGTCTTATGACTTCGCAGGTTCGAATCCTGCTCCCCCCACATTTTTCAATTTTGATTAAGATAATCACTAATGAGTGAGCGTCTTAATTGCAGTTGACAAGCGGGTGTAGCTCAGTTGGTAGAGCGACAGCCTTCCAAGCTGTAGGTCGCCGGTTCGAACCTGGTCACCCGCTCATTGCTTCGAGTTGCAAGTTCGAAGTTCTGAGTTCCAAGTTGTTTGACTAAGAACAATGAACAATGAACTGAGAGCCGGAGAAAAGCCGATGTAGCTCAGGGGTAGAGTGCTTCCTTGGTAAGGAAGAGGTCACGAGTTCAAATCTCGTCATTGGCTCTAAAAAGAAATTAATACGTTGAACCGAAGTACGGTTCATGGCTTAAGAATAAATTATAACATTAATATTAACTAAAATTAATCATGGCTAAAGAAACCTTTGACCGTTCCAAGCCGCACGTTAATATTGGTACTATCGGTCACGTTGACCACGGTAAGACCACATTAACTGCTGCAATTACTACAGTACTGGCAAATGATGGGCTTGCTGAAGTAAAAGATTTCTCTGCGATCGACAACGCTCCTGAGGAAAAAGAGAGAGGTATTACTATTAACACTTCTCACGTTGAATACCAAACTGACAACAGACACTATGCACACGTAGACTGTCCTGGTCACGCGGATTATGTGAAAAACATGGTTACGGGTGCTGCTCAAATGGATGGTGCTATCCTTGTAGTTGCTGCTACAGATGGACCAATGCCTCAAACTAGAGAGCATATCCTTTTGGCTCGTCAGGTAGGTGTTCCTGCTCTTGTTGTTTTCATGAACAAGGTTGACCTTGTTGATGATGAAGAACTTCTTGAGCTAGTTGAAATGGAAGTAAGAGAATTGCTTTCTTTCTACGAATTCCCAGGTGATGATATTCCAGTTATCCAAGGTTCTGCTCTAGGTGGGTTGAACAACGAAGGTAAGTGGGTTGATAAAATCAAAGAATTGATGGCTGCTGTGGATGAGTATATTCCTCTTCCTGAGCGTTTGACTGACAAAGATTTCTTGATGCCTGTAGAAGACGTATTCTCGATCACTGGACGTGGTACTGTTGCTACTGGTAGAATCGAAAGAGGTGTAATCAACTCTGGAGATCCTGTTGACATCATCGGTATGGGTGCAGAAGACATGAAGTCTACTATCACTGGTGTTGAGATGTTCCGTAAGATTTTGGATAGAGGTGAAGCTGGTGACAATGTAGGTCTATTGCTTAGAGGTATCGAGAAAACTGATATCAAAAGAGGAATGATCATTTGTAAGCCTGGTTCTGTGAATCCACATGCTCACTTCAAAGCTGAAGTTTATGTGCTTTCAAAAGAAGAAGGTGGACGTCACACTCCATTCTTTAACAAGTACCGTCCTCAGTTCTACTTAAGAACAACTGACGTAACTGGTGAGATCATGCTTCCTGCTGATATCGAAATGGTTATGCCTGGTGATAACGTGACTATCGAAGTTAACTTGATTAACAAAGTAGCACTTGAGCCTGGACTACGTTTTGCAATCAGAGAAGGTGGTAGAACAGTAGGTGCTGGTCAGGTAACTGAGATCCTAGACTAAGACACCAAGTCTTTATAGATTTTTATTACAAACGCGTTTTCGATTTTTCGGAAGCGCGTTTGTTTCGTTATAAATAATTTTCTACATTTGCAGCCCGTTTCGGGCTTCTGTGGCATTTGAGGCGCTTTTTTTGAGAATTTTTTATCTTCTAAAATTGCGTTTTAACCCCTTGATAATCAAGGAGTTTTGCAAGAAGTCTGAATGGAGTTGAATACGGGTGTAGCTCAGTTGGTAGAGCAGTGGTCTCCAAAACCAAAGGTCGTGAGTTCGAATCTTACCACCCGTGCAAAAAAAAGAAGTAAAACCGATGAGTAAATTAAAGTCCTTTATTACCGCTTCTTATGACGAGATGAGGCATAAAGTAAGCTGGCCTAAGTATTCTGATCTTCAGAGTAGTTCAGTGTTGGTATTAGTAGCCTCTTTAATCTTCGCACTTTTCATTGGTGTGATTGATTTAGGGTTCGATGAAATAATGGACTGGTTTTACAAGCTATAAGAAACAATCGAACGATGTCAGAACTAAAGTGGTATATGGTTAGGGCCGTATCAGGCCAGGAAAGAAAAGCGAAAGAATATCTTGAGAATGAGATTGACCGTGAGAAGTTCACGGAAGAGATTCCTCAAGTAATGATTCCTTCGGAGAAAGTTTACGAGATCCGTAATGGAAAGAAAAAATCTCGTGATCGTAATATGTTTCCTGGGTACATCATGGTACAGGCTAATCTTGCCAATGGTGAAGTCGTTCACATGATCAAAAATATTCCTGGAATCATAGGGTTCTTAGGTCAAAAGGCTGGCCAAGCTTCCACACCGCCAGTCCCATTACGTCAAGGCGAAGTAGACCGTATCTTAGGTAAGGTTGAAGAGATTGATGATTTTGACGAACAACTAGATTCTCCATACATAGTCGGAGAGACCGTGAAAGTAATGGACGGTCCTTTCAGTGGATTTACAGGAACTATAGAGGAGGTATTTGAGGAGCGAAGAAAACTTAATGTTATGGTTAAGATCTTCGGCCGAAATACACCTGTTGAATTAAGTTACATGCAAGTAGAAAAACAAGATTAATATGGCTAAAGAAATAGCTGGTTATCTGAAGTTGCAAGTCAGGGGTGGCCAAGCCAACCCTTCTCCACCGGTAGGTCCGGCATTAGGTTCGAAAGGACTTAATATCATGGAGTTTTGTAAGCAATTCAACGGACGTACTCAAGATAAAATGGGACAGGTATTGCCTGTGCTCGTGACCATCTTCAGTGATAAGTCTTTTGAATTTGTAATCAAAACACCTCCGGCACCAGTAATGTTGCTAGAAGCTTCTAAACAAAAGAAGGGTTCATCTGAGCCTAACCGAGTTAAAGTGGGTAGCGTAACCTGGGATCAGGTAAAAGAGATCGCTGAGGTTAAAATGCCGGATTTGAATGCTTTTACAATCGAGTCTGCTATGAAAATGGTAGCTGGTACAGCAAGAAGCATGGGGTTAAGGGTGAGTGGTAAAGCACCTTGGAATAACTAAAGATTTGTACAAATGGCAAAGTTGACAAAAAAGCAAAAATTAGCTTTTAGTAAATATGATCCAGCCAAGCAGTATCCACTGTCTGAAGCGGCTGGCATTGTTAAGGAAATTAACGGTGCTTCTTATGATGCTTCAGTAGACATTGACGTACGTTTGGGAGTGGATCCTCGTAAAGCTGACCAAATGGTAAGAGGTGTAGTTGCACTTCCCCATGGTACAGGTAAAGAGGTAACGGTACTTGTGCTTTGTACTCCTGATAAGGAGCAAGAAGCTAAAGATGCAGGTGCGGATCACGTAGGTTTGGACGACTACATTTCTAAAATAGAAGGTGGTTGGACTGACATTGATGTGATCATCACTATGCCTACTGTGATGGCCAAAGTTGGTCGTTTGGGTAGAGTATTAGGACCAAGAGGTCTTATGCCAAACCCAAAAGCAGGAACTGTTACACTTGATGTGGCGAAAGCTGTAAATGATGTAAAAGGTGGTAAGATTGACTTTAAAGTAGATAAAGCCGGAATCATTCATACAAGTATTGGTAAGTCATCTTTCTCTCAGGAGAAGATCGCGGAAAATGCTCAAGAAGTGATTCAGACGCTTTCTAAATTGAAGCCAGCTTCTGCTAAGGGTACTTATTTTAAAAGTATCAACATCTCTACAACTCAGAGCCCAGGAGTGAAAATAGATAAGAACTCAATTTCCGGACTATAATCATGAATAGAGTAGAAAAAGCAGCTTTAATTGAAGAGTTGGTAGAAAAGTTTTCGGCTAACGATAACTTTTACATCACGGATGCATCCGGAATGTCGGTTGCTCAGACCAACGATTTGAGAAGATTGTGCTTCGAGCGAGGAATCGAGTACAGAGTAATCAAAAACACTATGGTGCAAAAAGCATTGGAGCAGTTAGATACTGACTACGTGCCTTTTGACGAGAGTGTATTGAGAGGTTTTACTGGTGTTATGTTCTCTGGTGAGGATTCAAATGCTCCAGCAAAATTGATCAAGGAATTCAGAAAAAAATCAGGCGGAGATTCTCCAATATTAAAAGGCGCTTCCATCGATACAGATCTTTTTATCGGAGAAGAGAATCTAGATATGCTAAGCAAGCTTAAGTCTAAGGCTGAGCTAATTGGCGAAGTAATTACTATACTTCAATCACCTGCTAAGAATGTTATTTCAGGACTTACAGGTTCTGGCGGCAAATTGGCTGGTATTCTCAAGACTTTGTCTGAGCGTGAAAACTAATAATTAACAAGATTTAAAACACTTTATAACAAATAATATAATGGCAGACTTGAAAGAATTTGCAGAACAGTTAGTGAACTTAACTGTAAAAGAAGTTAACGAACTTGCTGACATCCTTAAAGATGAGTACGGTATCGAACCTGCAGCTGCAGCTGTTGCTGTTGCTGGTCCTGCTGCTGGTGGCGGAGACGAAGGTGGTGCTGAAGAGAAATCTGAGTTTGACGTAGTGCTTACTGCAGCTGGTGGTTCTAAACTAGCGGTTGTGAAACTAGTGAAAGAACTTACTGGTCTTGGACTGAAAGATGCTAAGGAGATTGTTGATAGCGCTCCAAAAGCAATCAAAGAAGGTGTAGCTAAAGACGAAGCTGAAGCACTTAAAAAGCAGCTTGAAGAAGCTGGTGCTGAAGTAGAGCTTAAGTAATTTGATTAGCCATTTTTAAAATGGCTTTGGAATAGGCCCTGGTCTCTCGAGATCACGGGTCTTTTCCTGTTTGTATCAATTTAGGGAGCAATCCCTTTTTCTGCATCTCTAAGATGCAATCAAGAATTATTCAATAACAAAAAATATAAGGCCTTGGCTATTCTAGCAAATCAATCAGAAAGAATAAACTTCTCTTCGATTAAATCAATCTTAGATTATCCTGATTTCCTTGATGTGCAGGTAAAGTCTTTTGAAGACTTTTTCCAACTGGAAACACCCGCTGACAAAAGAACACAGGATGGTCTGTTCAAGGTTTTCTCTGAGAACTTTCCTATTTCCGATTCAAGAGAGAATTTCGTTCTTGAATTCGTGGATTATTTGGTTGATCCTCCAAAATATGACGTTGCAGAATGCATCGATAGAGGACTAACCTATTCTGTGCCTTTGAAGGCTAAACTTCGCTTGACTTGTAATGATGAGGACAACGAAGATTTCGAAACTATTGAACAGGAAGTATTCCTAGGGAATATTCCTTACATGACTGAGAAGGGTTCTTTTGTCGTAAATGGTGCCGAAAGAGTTATTGTATCTCAATTACACAGATCTCCTGGTGTATTCTTTGCGCAGAGCAAGCACACCAATGGAACTCCATTGTATTCTGCGAGGATCATTCCTTTCAAAGGATCTTGGATTGAGTTTGCTACCGATGTAAACAGTGTAATGTATGCTTACATCGATAGAAAGAAGAAGTTCCCTGTAACCACGCTCCTAAGAGCAATCGGCTATGGAACGGATAAAGACATTTTAGACCTTTTCGGTTTATCTGAAGAGATCGCAGCTAAGAAGACCGCCTTGAAAAAGGCTATTGGTCGTAAACTAGCTGCAAGAGTACTGAGAACATGGGTTGAAGATTTCGTGGATGAGGATACTGGAGAAGTAGTATCTATTCATAGAAATGAAGTGTTGTTAGAAAGAGACTCGGTACTTGCTGAAGAGCATGTAGAAATGATTATCGAGGCAGATGTTGAGTCTGTAATCCTTCACAGAGAGGATATCAACATTGCTGACTATACCATTATCTATAACACGCTTTCAAAAGATAATTCTAACTCAGAAAAAGAAGCAGTAGAACAAATCTATCGTCAGTTAAGAAATACAGACGCACCAGATGAGCAGACTGCACGTGACATCATTCAGTCACTATTCTTCTCTGACAAGCGATATAACCTTGGTGAAGTAGGGCGATACAGAATCAACAAGAAGCTTGATCTTGATATCGATTCTGAAAAACTAGTGCTTACTACCCAGGATATCATTTCTATTGTGAAGTACTTGATCGGTTTGATCAACTCTAAAGCAATTGTTGATGATATCGATCACCTTTCTAACAGAAGGGTAAGAACAGTGGGTGAGCAGCTTTACGCTCAGTTTGGTGTTGGTTTGGCTCGTATGGCCAGAACCATTAAGGAAAGAATGAATGTTCGTGACAACGAGGATTTCAAACCTGTTGATCTGATCAACGCAAGAACCTTGTCTTCAGTGATTAACTCTTTCTTTGGAACCAACCAGTTATCTCAGTTCATGGATCAAACAAATCCACTGGCAGAGATTACGCATAAAAGAAGAATGTCAGCCTTAGGTCCTGGTGGACTTTCAAGAGAAAGAGCCGGTTTTGAGGTACGTGACGTTCACTATACTCACTATGGTCGTCTTTGTACTATTGAGACACCAGAGGGTCCGAACATTGGTTTGATTTCATCTCTATGTGTACATGCTAAAGTGAATAGCATGGGATTCATTGAGACGCCATATAGAAAAGTAGAAAGTGGTAAAGTAAACATGTCTGAAGATGTGATTTACCTCACTGCTGAAGAGGAAGATACGCACAACATTGCTCAGGCAAATGCGCCACTAAAGGACGCAGGTAACTTCCTTAATGATAAAGTTAAAGCAAGATACGAGGGTGATTTCCCTGTAGTAGAGCCGAAAGAGCTTAGCTACATGGATGTTGCACCTAACCAGATTGTTTCGGTTGCGGCTTCATTGATTCCATTCTTGGAGCATGATGATGCAAACCGTGCGTTGATGGGATCGAACATGCAGCGTCAAGCGGTGCCGCTATTGAAGCCCGAGGCTCCAATTGTTGGTACTGGTTTGGAAGCAAGAGCAGCTCGTGATTCGAGAACATTGATCATTGCAGAAGAGTCTGGTGTTGTTGACTTTGTTGATGCTACTAAGATCGTTATCAAATACGATCAGTCTAAAGATGACCAGTTGGTCAACTTTGATACAGAATACAAGACTTACGATCTAATTAAATTTAGAAGAACTAACCAGGACACTACTGTTAACCTTAAGTCTATTGTACTTAAAGGCCAGAAGGTAGAAAAGGGTCAGGTTTTATGCGAAGGATACTCAACGGAGAAAGGTGAGTTGGCCTTGGGTAAAAACCTTAAAGTGGCTTACATGCCTTGGCAAGGTTACAACTTTGAGGATGCGATCGTAATTTCTGAAAGAGTTGTTAGAGACGATGTTTATACCTCAATTCACATTGATGAGTATGAGCTTGAAGTAAGAGATACAAAACGTGGTCAGGAAGAATTGACTTCAGAGATTCCGAACGTAAGTGAGGAAGCTGTGAAGAACCTTGACGAAAATGGTATCATCCGAGTAGGAGCAGAAATCAAAGAAGGAGATATCCTTATTGGTAAGATTACTCCTAAAGGTGAAACAGATCCAACGCCTGAAGAGAAACTCTTAAGAGCGATCTTTGGTGATAAAGCTGGTGATGTTAAAGATGCTTCATTGAAAGCTTCTCCTTCATTAAGAGGAGTGGTAATCGATACGAAGTTGTTCTCTCGTCCTAAGAAAGATAAAGATCTACGTGCTAAGTCTAAGAAAGAAGTAGAAGTGCTTAAAGCACAATACAGCAAAGACTTGCTTGCCGTAAGAACTCAGATCATTGACAAAATGACTCAGTTGCTAGAAGGTAAAGCATGTAGCGGAGTAACACACAAGTTTGGAGATGAGATTATCTCTAAAGGCGTGAAGTTCAATAAGAACAACATCTCGCAGAATCTTTTCCCTGAAAAGAACATCTACAGAGATGAGAGTAACTATAGCGTTCAGGAAGAAGTGAATTTGATCTCTGACCTTAACCTTGATGGTTGGACAGAAGACAAAAAGACTAACGATCTGATCGTTAAGATGGTTAAGAACTACAACCTAAAGCGTAATGATATCACTGGCGAGTTCAAACGTCAGCGTTTCACTATCGAGGTAGGTGATGAGTTGCCAACAGGTATCGTACAATTGGCCAAAGTCTATGTTGCTAAGAAGCGTAAGCTTAAAGTAGGTGATAAGATGGCGGGTCGTCACGGTAACAAAGGTGTTGTTGCAAGAATTGTAAGAGAAGAGGATATGCCATTCCTTGATGATGGAACGCCAATGGATATTGTACTGAATCCACTGGGTGTACCTTCAAGGATGAACATTGGTCAGATTTATGAGACTGTGTTGGCATGGGCTGGTTTGAAACTGGGTAGAAAATATGCTACTCCAATTTTTGATGGAGCAAGCATGGAAGAAGTGGAAGCAGAATTAGCTGAAGCGGGTCTACCGAGTGCAGGACGTGAGTACCTAAATGATGGATTGTCAGGTCAACGATTTGACCAGCCAGTAACAGTAGGTATCGCGTATATGCTGAAACTAGGTCACTTGGTTGATGATAAGATGCACGCAAGGTCTATTGGACCTTACTCATTGATTACTCAACAGCCTCTAGGTGGTAAAGCACAATTCGGTGGTCAGCGATTTGGAGAGATGGAAGTATGGGCACTTGAGGCATTCGGTGCATCACACGTTCTTCAGGAAATCCTGACAGTAAAATCAGATGACGTAATCGGTAGAGCGAAAGCTTACGAAGCGATTGTTAAGGGAGATTCTATTCCTAAGCCAAATATTCCTGAATCATTCAATGTATTGGTTCACGAGCTTAGAGGTCTCGCACTAGAAATCACTTTAGACTAATTACAAAATTTGAGTTTGGTTTAGGCCACAATTAAGAATCAAAAAAAGCTATGGCATTTAAAAAGAATAGAAAACTTAACAACGACTTTAACAAAGTCACTATTAGCTTGGCTTCTCCGGAATCTATCCTTGAGTCTTCTCATGGGGAGGTAACGCAACCGGAAACCATCAACTATAGAACCTATAAGCCTGAAATGGGTGGTTTATTCTGTGAAAGAATATTCGGACCTGTTAAGGACTGGGAATGTCATTGTGGGAAGTACAAAAGAATTAGATATAAAGGTATCATCTGTGACAGATGTGGTGTTGAAGTAACCGAGAAGAAGGTTAGAAGAGAGAGAATGGGACACATCGAATTGGTGGTTCCTGTTGCACACATTTGGTACTTTAAGTCACTTCCTAATAAAATTGGATACCTACTTGGTTTACCAACTAAGAAGTTGGATCAGATTATCTACTATGAGAGATACGCTGTAATCCAGCCAGGTATCAAGGAAGAGGAAGGAATCAGCTACATGGACTTCTTAACTGAAGACGAGTACCTGGATATTCTTGACAAACTCCCACGCGAGAATCAAATGCTTGATGATGATGATCCAGAAAAGTTCATCGCCAAAATGGGTGCAGAAGCACTAGAAATGTTATTGGCGAGACTTGACTTGGATAGCATGTCATACGCTTTACGTCACCAAGCAGCTACAGATACTTCTCAGCAGAGAAAGGCAGAAGCCTTGAAACGTCTGAGGGTAGTTGAAGCATTCCGTGATGCAAAAACTAGAATCGAGAATCGTCCTGAGTGGATGGTGATCAAAATGGTGCCGGTTATTCCACCAGAATTGAGACCATTGGTACCGCTTGATGGTGGTAGATTCGCTACGTCAGATTTGAATGATCTTTACAGACGTGTGATCATTAGAAACAACCGTCTTAAGAGATTGATCGATATAAAAGCTCCTGAAGTAATTCTTAGAAATGAGAAGCGTATGCTTCAAGAGGCTGTTGACTCACTATTTGATAACTCAAGAAAAGTTAACGCAGTACGTTCGGATGGAAACCGTGCATTGAAGTCTTTGAGTGACATGCTTAAAGGTAAGCAAGGTCGATTCCGTCAGAACCTTTTAGGTAAGAGGGTTGACTACTCTGGTCGTTCAGTGATCGTAGTAGGACCTGAATTGAAACTACATGAGTGTGGTTTGCCTAAGAATATGGCAGCTGAGCTTTTCAAACCTTTTATCATCAGAAAACTGATTGAAAGAGGTATTGTAAAAACAGTGAAGTCAGCGAAGAAAATTGTTGACAGAAAAGATCCAGTGGTTTGGGATATCCTTGAAAACGTATTGAAAGGACATCCAGTACTATTGAACAGAGCTCCTACACTTCACAGATTAGGTATTCAGGCTTTCCAGCCAAAACTAATTGAAGGTAAGGCAATCCAATTGCACCCATTAGTATGTACAGCATTTAACGCTGACTTTGATGGTGACCAAATGGCTGTTCACGTGCCACTAGGGCAAGATGCAGTAATGGAAGCAAGCATGTTGATGCTTTCTTCTCACAACATCTTGAACCCTGCTAACGGAGCTCCGGTAACTGTACCATCTCAAGACATGGTATTGGGACTTTACTATGTGACGAAAGGTAGAAGATCTACTGACGATCATAAGGTAGCCGGTGAAGGCATGCGTTTCTACTCCGCAGAAGAAGTATTGATCGCGATGAACGAAGGCGTTCTTTCTAAGCACGCTTACATTCATGTGAAAACCACAGTTCGTGAAAACGATGAGTTGGTTGAGAAAGTGATCGAGACAGTGGCAGGTAGAGTACTCTTCAATGAGAGTGTTCCGGAAGAAGTAGGATACGTAAATGAGCTATTGACGAAGAAGAAGCTTCAGAAAATTATCCAGAATGTAGTGACGATTTGCGGTATCGCAAAGACTGCTAAGTTCTTGGATGATATTAAAGAGCTTGGTTTCCAAATGGCTTATAAAGGTGGTCTGTCAATGGGATTGAATGATATTCACATTCCAGATGTAAAAGATAGCCTGGTACAAAGTGCTAAAGAAGAAGTGGATGCTGTATGGCAAAACTACTTGATGGGACTTATTACCGATAATGAGCGATACAATCAGGTAATTGATATTTGGACACGTGTAAATACACGATTGACCAACGGATTGATGCAGGAGATGGAAGAAGACAACCAAGGCTTCAACTCTATCTTTATGATGATGCACTCAGGAGCTCGAGGTTCTAGAGAGCAGATTCGTCAGTTGGGTGGTATGAGAGGATTGATGGCCAAGCCGCAGAAAAACCTTGCAGGTTCTGTTGGGGCGATCATTGAAAACCCGATTCTTTCAAACTTTAAAGAAGGTTTGGATGTATTGGAATACTTTATCTCTACACACGGTGCTCGTAAAGGTCTTGCCGATACAGCATTGAAAACTGCTGATGCAGGTTACTTGACAAGACGTCTGGTTGATGTTGCACAAGATTGTGTGATCAACGAGGAGGATTGTGGTACACTAAGAGGATTAACTGTTTCAGCCTTGAAAGACAATGAGGAAGTAGTTGAGCCATTATCTGAGAGAATTCTTGGTAGAGTATCTGTTCACGATATATACGATCCAATCACTGAGGAGCTGATCATTGCTTCTGGTGAGGAAATCACTGAGAAAATTGCTGATCAAATTGATGAAACAGCAATCGATGAGGTTGAAATCAGATCAGTATTGACTTGTGAGACCAAGAGAGGTGTTTGTGCTAAATGTTACGGTAGAAACCTATCTACCAATAAGATGGTACAAAAAGGTGAGGCTGTAGGTGTAATTGCTGCACAGTCCATCGGTGAGCCGGGTACTCAGCTTACACTAAGAACCTTCCACGTAGGGGGTACTGCTTCGAACATTGCAGTAGATGCTACTGTGAAGGCGAAGTTTGCTGGTGTAATTGCATTTGAAGAATTGAGATCATTGCCTACTACTGACAATGATGGCAATAAGATTAATATCGTAATGGGTAGAACTGGTGAAATCCAGATCATTGATCCTAAAACGAAAAAAGTACTTATCTCTAACCACGTGCCTTATGGTGCTATCCTTGAAGTTAAGGAAGGTCAGAAGGTAGAGAAGGATGATCAGCTTTGTAAGTGGGATCCGTATAACGCGGTAATCCTTTCAGAATTTGACGGTACCATCGAGTTCGATGCGATCGAAGAAGGCGTGACTTATAAAGAAGAGTTTGATGAGCAAACAGGTCACAGAGAGAAAGTAATTACAGATACAAAAGATAAGGCGAAGAACCCAGCGGTGGTTGTTAACGCTAAGTCTGAGTCTAAAGCTTATAACATTCCAGTTGGAGCTCACTTGGCAGTAGATGCGGGTGACAAAGTGAAAATTGGACAGCCATTGGCTAAGATTCCAAGAACAATGGGTAAATCAAGGGATATCACGGGTGGTCTTCCTAGAGTAACTGAATTGTTCGAGGCGCGTAACCCATCGAACCCGGCAGTAGTGTCAGAAATTGATGGTGTAGTGACTTACGGAGGTATCAAGAGAGGTAACCGTGAAATCTTCATCGAATCGAAAGATGGTGTGAAGAAGAAATACATGGTGCCATTGTCTAAGCACATCTTGGTACAGGACAATGACTTTGTAAGAGCTGGATACCAGTTGTCTGATGGAGCAACTACTCCAAATGACATCTTGAATATTCAAGGTCCTACTGCAGTTCAGGAATACCTGGTGAACGAGATTCAGGAAGTATACCGACTACAGGGTGTGAAAATCAACGATAAGCACATTGAAGCGATTGTGAAGCAGATGATGCAGAAAGTTGAGATCATGGATGCTGGTGATACGCAGTTCCTTCCAGGTCAGGTGGTAGATAAGTTCTTCTTCAGAGAAGAAAATGATGCCATGCTTGATATGAAGGTAGTAACTGAAGCTGGAGAGTCTGAGAACTTGAAACAAGGTCAGATTGTATCTCCAAGAGAGTTGAGAGACGAGAACTCAAGCTTGAGACGAAAGGATATGAAGTTAGTAGAAGTGAGAGATGCACAACCTGCAGTTTCTAAACCAAAACTTCAAGGAATTACACAAGCGTCATTGGGTACTGAGAGCTTTATCTCTGCTGCATCTTTCCAAGAGACCACTAAGGTATTGAGTGAAGCCTCTATCAGAGGTAAGGCAGATACATTGAATGGCTTGAAGGAAAATGTGATCGTAGGTCACTTGATACCAGCAGGAACAGGTATGAGAGAGTATGATGATCTGATCGTAGGTAACCAAGCTGAATATGACAAGCTAGTTGCTGCAAGAGAAGCTTATCAGGCACAATCAGAAGAAGAAAGCGTAGAACTATAAGCAAATGGCTGACCAGAACGAGCAAGCAAATCAGAACCAATTGAACATTGAACTTTCGGAAGAAATTGCGGAAGGACAATATGTGAACCTGGCAATGATTGCTCATTCGAACAGTGAGTTTGTGATCGATTTTATCAAAATGATGCCTGGGGTTCCTAAGGCAAAAGTAAAATCGAGAATAGTGATTACGCCTGAGCACGCCAAGCGATTGCTATTGGCACTAAAGGATAATATCGACAAGTTCGAAAATCACTTTGGTCCGATTAAGCAAAGCGAAGAGCCACCGAAATTCCCAATGAATTTTGGAGGTACGGTAGGCGAGGCTTAGTTGAGAAATATATAATGAATAGGAAGGGTTGCTTCGGCAGCCCTTTTTTATGTTAAGGACTCAGAAAGTGTGGTTTTAAGAAGCTAGAAATCAGAGACATTTTATTTGAGATAGGGTGTTTGTTTCGAAAACTTCTTTTACTACCTTTGCAGTCCGAAAATTTAACTAGGAATTAATAAATCTAAAAAATTGTAAATGCCTACTATAAACCAACTAGTACGTAAGGGCAGAAAGAAATTGACTTCAAAGTCAAAATCTCCAGCATTAGATAGCTGCCCACAAAGAAGGGGTGTTTGTACAAGGGTATATACGACTACGCCTAAAAAACCTAACTCAGCTATGAGAAAAGTAGCTAGGGTAAGGTTGACCAATGGTAAAGAGGTGAACGCATATATCCCAGGAGAAGGTCACAACCTTCAGGAGCACTCAATTGTATTGATCAGAGGAGGAAGAGTAAAAGACCTTCCAGGTGTAAGATATCACATCATCCGTGGTGCATTAGATACTGCAGGAGTGAGTGGTCGTCTTCAAAGAAGATCAAAATATGGCGCTAAGCGACCAAAAGACAAAAAATAGACAATTATATAAGTAATGAGAAAAGCTAAACCAAAGAAGAGATATATTCTTCCCGATCCTAAGTTCCACGATACTTTGGTGACAAAGTTTGTGAACTATCTAATGATCGATGGAAAGAAGAGTATTGCCTACAATACGTTCTACAAAGCAGTTGAGCTAGTAGAAGAGCGTACTGGTGAGAATGGTCTTGAAACTTGGAAGAAAGCATTGAGTAATATCATGCCGTCAGTCGAAGTGAAGAGTAGAAGAGTAGGTGGTGCTACTTTTCAAGTGCCTATCGAGGTAAGACCAGGTCGTAAGACATCACTTGGCATCAAATGGATGATCATGTTCGCGCGTAAGCGTGGTGAGAAAACCATGACTGAAAAACTAGCTGGAGAAATTATTGCCGGTTCTAAGGGTGAGGGTGCTGCTGTGAAGAAGAAAGACGATACACACAGAATGGCAGACGCAAACAAAGCATTTTCACACTTTAGATTTTAATTCCTAAACTAAAATGGCAAGAGATTTAAAATTGACTCGGAACATCGGTATTGCTGCGCATATCGATGCTGGTAAAACTACTACCACCGAGCGTATACTATATTACACTGGTGTATCTCACAAAATTGGTGAAGTACACGATGGTGCTGCTACGATGGACTGGATGGAGCAAGAGCAAGAAAGAGGTATTACTATTACTTCGGCTGCTACTACTGTTTTCTGGCCTTATAAAGAGAAAGAATATCACATCAATATCATTGACACTCCTGGTCACGTTGACTTCACCGTTGAGGTAAACAGATCTTTAAGAGTATTGGATGGTTTGGTGTTCTTGTTTTCAGCAGTAGACGGTGTTGAACCACAGTCTGAAACTAACTGGAGACTAGCAGACAACTACAAAGTAGCTCGTATCGGTTTTGTGAACAAAATGGACCGTGCAGGTGCTGACTTCCTTATGGTTTGCGGTCAGGTAAAAGAAATGTTAGGTACTAAAGCAGTGCCTTTGCAGTTACCTATTGGTGCAGAAGAAGGATTCAGAGGAGTTGTTGACTTGGTTGAAAACAAAGCGATCGTTTGGAACGAGGCTGACCAGGGAATGACTTTCGAAGAAATCGAAATTCCTGCAGACATGGTCGATGATGTTGCAGAGTACCGAGAGGGTCTTTTAGAGGCGATCGCTGAGTATGATGATTCTTTGTTGGAGAAATTCTTCGAAGACCCAGATTCAATTACTAAAGACGAGATTCTTGCAGCATTGAGACAAGCTACAATCAATTTGGACTTTGTTCCAATGATGTGTGGTTCTGCATTTAAAAATAAAGGTGTTCAAACGCTTCTTGACTACGTGATGGAATTGCTTCCTTCACCAGTAGATAGAGAAAGCATTGTCGGAACCAATCCTGATACTGAAGAAGAGACTACTAGAAAGCCTTCTCCAGAAGATCCATTTGCAGCGCTTGCATTTAAGATTGCTACTGACCCATTTGTAGGTCGTCTTTGCTTCGTGAGATCTTACTCAGGTATGCTTGATTCTGGTTCTTACGTATACAATACAAGAACAAACAAGAAAGAGCGTATCTCTAGAATCTTCCAAATGCATGCAAACAAGCAGAATGCTATCGACAGCCTTCATGCTGGTGATATTGCTGCTGTTGTAGGATTTAAGGATATCAAGACAGGAGATACCTTATGTGATGAGAAGCACAAAGTTGTTTTCGAATCAATGGACTTCCCTGATCCGGTAATTGGATACGCGATTGAGCCTAAAACTCAGGCGGATGTTGATAAACTAGGTATGGCCATTGCTAAACTAGTGGAAGAAGATCCTACCTTAAGAGTAAATACTGACGAAGAAACTGGACAAACTATCCTTAGAGGAATGGGTGAGCTTCACCTAGACATTATCATGGATCGTTTGAAGAGAGAATTCAAAGTAGAAGTGAACCAAGGTGCACCTCAGGTGGCTTACAAAGAATCTATCAACTCATTGGTTGATCACAAAGAGGTTTATAAGAAGCAGTCTGGTGGTAAAGGTAAGTTTGCGGATATCGTTTTCGAACTGAGCCCACAAGACGAAGATCACGAGAAGGATGGATTGCAATTTGAAAATGCAATTACTGGTGGTGTGATTCCAAGAGAATTCATTCCAGCGATTGAAAAAGGTTTCAAATCTGCGATGGATAATGGTCCACTCGCTGGATATCCTCTAGAGAGAATGAAAGTGAAGTTGTATCACGGATCTTTCCACGATGTGGATTCTGACTCACTATCTTTCGAGATGGCTGCTAGATTAGGTTTCAAAGAAGCTGCTAGAAAAGCCAATCCGAAATTGATGGAGCCAATCATGGCCGTTGATGTGGTAACTCCTGATGAGTACACTGGTAGTATTACTGGTGACTTGAACAGAAGAAGAGGTATCATGAAAGGTATGGATACAAAAGGTACATCAACTGTTGTAAAAGCAGACGTGCCACTTTCAGAACTTTTCGGTTATGTTACTGATTTGAGAACAATGTCTTCTGGTAGAGCTACCGCTTCTTTGACATTCTCTCATTATGAAGCAGTACCAAACGGAATTGCCGAAGAGGTTATCAAAAAAGCAAAAGGAGAATAAGCTGTAAATTTTACTATAATGACACAGAAGATTAGAATTAAATTAAAGTCATACGATCACAACTTGGTGGATAAGTCATCAGAGAAAATTGTGAGAGCAGTAAAAACTACTGGAGCTGTAGTGAGTGGTCCTATTCCACTGCCAACAGTAAAAGAGAAATTTACAGTATTGAAATCTCCACACGTGAACAAAAAAGCTCGTGAGCAATTCCAGCTTTGTACTTACAAAAGATTAGTAGATATCTACTCTTCAAGTGCTAAGACTGTTGATGCTTTGATGAAGCTTGAATTGCCTTCAGGTGTTGATGTAGAGATCAAGGTTTAAGTACCTTTTTAAATAACTCAAAAGAGGCTGTTCTGTAAAGAATGGCCTCTTTTTTATGCTTAAAACAAGCCGAGAGAAGGACTGAAGAGATAGCTGCAAATTATTGCTCAAAATTAATGAGCACTGTTTGCTACAAAATATTAAATCCCTATCTTTGCAGTCCGTTTCGCGGGAGCACTCTGTTTATGGTGCTTTAAATGAATTGAAAGATGTCTGGAATTATCGGAAAAAAAGTCGGAATGACTAGCGTATACAGTGCCGATGGACGTAATGTCGCATGCACGGTGATAGAGGCTGGTCCTTGCGTGATAACGCAAGTAAAAAATGAGGAAACAGACGGATACCAAGCTGTTCAATTAGCTTATGGAGAGCGTAAGGAGAAAAATACTCCCAATGCGTTGAAAGGTCACTTTAAAAAGGCCAATACAACTCCAAAGCAAAAGGTAGTTGAGTTTCGAGATTTCCGTGAGGAATTTGAAGGAATGGTAGAGTTAGGCAATCAGATCACTGTCGGAGATGTATTCAAAGAAGGTGATTTTGTTGACGCTATCGGAACTTCTAAAGGTAAGGGATTTCAGGGTGTAGTTAAGAGACACGGCTTTGGTGGTGTTGGACAAGCTACGCACGGTCAACACAACAGGTTGAGAGCTCCTGGTTCTATCGGTGGTGCTTCATACCCTGCAAGAGTATTTAAAGGTACTCGTATGGCAGGTAGAATGGGTAACGATCGAGTAACGGTGATTAACCTAGAAGTAATGAAGGTTGTGCCTGAGAAGAATCTTATTGTAGTGAGCGGGTCTGTACCTGGCGCTAAGAATTCAATCGTAGTACTAGAGAAATAAGAAGATGGAGATTGCAGTATTAAAAAACAGCGGAGAAGATACTGGTAGAAAGGTGAGCCTTTCTGATGATATCTTTGCGATCGAGCCAAACGATCACGCGATCTACCTAGATGTGAAGCAATACTTGGCTAACCAACGTCAGGGAACTCACAAGTCGAAGGAAAGAGCAGAGATCTCTGGTTCTACTAGAAAGATTAAGAAGCAAAAGGGAACTGGTACTGCCAGAGCTGGTAGTATTAAGTCACCAATTTTCAGAGGTGGAGGTCGTGTATTCGGTCCAAGACCAAGAAACTATGGTTTTAAGTTGAATAAGAAGCTTAAAGCTTTAGCCAGAAAATCTGCTTTGGCTTATAAGGCCAAGGATAATAACCTAATGGTTTTGGAAGACTTCTCTTTTGATGCTCCTAAGACTAAGGATTTTGTAAATGTTTTGAATAGCCTTTCAGTTGCTGATAAGAAAACACTTTTTGTGGTTTCTAATGAAGACAAGAACGTAGCTATCTCAGGGCGTAACTTGCAAAACACTAAGGTGATCACTGCCGACACATTAAGTACATATGATGTATTGAATGCAGATAGCTTGTTGATCAGCGAGAGTTCAGTTGAGAAAATTGAAAACCTACTAAAGTAAGCGACATGAGTATTTTAAAGAAGCCTTTAGTAACGGAGAAAGTATCAGAGCTTAATGAGAGCGGCAAGTACGGTTTCATCGTTGATGAAAACGCAAACAAGGTCGAAATCAAGAAAGCGGTTGAAGATATGTATGGTGTTACAGTAGAAGATGTGAACACTATGAGGTATCAGGGCAAAATGAAGTCTAGATACACTAAGTCCAGAATCATTTCAGGAAGAAAGAATTCGTTTAAGAAAGCCATCGTAACTGTTGCTGATGGTGAAGTAATTGACTTTTACAGCGGCATTTAATTAGAGAGCAATGGGCGTTAAGAAACTAAGACCAATGACACCGGGAACAAGGGGTAGAGTAGCTCCTGATTTCGCAGATGTAACTACGGCAACTCCTGAGAAGTCGTTGTTAGCTCCTCTGAAAAGAACTGGTGGTAGAAATAACAGTGGTAAAATGACCATGCGCTACATGGGTGGCGGTCATAAAAGGAAGTTGAGAATTGTCGACTTCAAAAGAGAAAAATTTGATGTACCGGCAACGGTGAAAAGTATTGAGTACGATCCATCAAGATCAGCAAGAGTAGCTTTGTTATTCTATGCTGATGGTGAGAAAAGATACATCATTGCTCCTAATGGTTTACAAGTTGGACAGACTGTTGTGTCTGGAGAAAATGTAGCGCCTGAAGTGGGTAATGCTTTGCCTCTGGCTAACATTCCATTGGGTACCATCGTGCACAATGTGGAGTTCAAACCTGGTAAAGGTGCAGCCTTAGCGAGAAGCGCAGGATCTTATGTGCAGCTTGTTGCAAGAGAAGGTAAGTACGCTACTATGAAATTGCCTTCTGGCGAAATGAGAAACGTACTTGTTACTTGTATGGCTACTATCGGTTCTGTTGGTAATGCTGAGCACATGAATGTGAGACTTGGTAAAGCCGGCCGTAAAAGATGGTTAGGTAGAAGACCAAGAGTAAGAGGTGTTGTGATGAACCCTGTCGATCACCCAATGGGCGGTGGAGAAGGTAAATCTTCTGGAGGTCACCCAAGATCTAGAAATGGTGTTTACGCCAAAGGTCAGAAGACACGTACTCCTCAGAAGTACTCGAACAAATTGATAATTGGTAAAAAGAAGAAATAATCAACAATGGCACGTTCATTAAAAAAAGGACCTTATATCGATTTCAGACTTGAAAATAAAGTCGATGCCATGAATGACTCTGGCAAGAAATCAGTGATCAAAACATGGTCCAGAAGATCGATGATCTCACCTGAATTTGTTGGTCATACCTTCGCTGTACACAACGGAAACAAATTCATCCCTGTCTTTGTCACTGAAAATATGGTAGGTCACAAATTCGGAGAATTTGCACCGACTAGAAACTTCAGAGGTCACATTGCTAAAAAAGATAAGAGAAGATAATGGAAGCAATAGCAAAACTAAATAACGTACCTACCTCTCCTCGTAAGATGAGAATGGTTGCTGATATGATCAGAGGCCAGCAGGTAAACAGAGCTTTGAACATGTTGAAGTTCGAAGCCAAAGAAGGTGCTGCAAGACTTGAGAAATTATTGCTTTCTGCTATTGCTAACTGGCAAGCTAAAAACGAAGATGAAAGATTAGAAGATGCAGATCTTTATATCAAAGAAATCAGAGTTGATGGTGGCCGTATGCTGAAGAGATTGAGACCTGCTCCACAGGGTAGAGCTCACAGAATCAGAAAGAGATCTAATCATGTGACTATTGTCATCGCTTCTAAGAACGATGCTGACGTCACCGCTGAAGTAGTTGAAGAAGTAAATAACGAAACTGATAAATAACAGATGGGACAGAAAGTAAATCCTATTGGGTTCAGATTGGGTGTCGTAAGAGGTTGGGATTCCAACTGGTACGGTGGTAAAGACTTCCCAAGTAAATTGGTTGAAGATCAAGAGATCAGAAAGTACATCGATGCACGTATCCCAAAGGGTGGTATCTCTAAGGTAATCATCGAGCGTACTATTAAGAGAATTACCATCACTGTACACACTGCAAGACCAGGTGTTGTTATTGGTAAAGGTGGTCAGGAAGTTGATCGTATTAAAGAAGAGCTTAAAAAATTGACTGGCAAAGATGTTCAGATCAATATCTTCGAAATCAAACGCCCTGAACTAGATGCAAAGTTGGTAGGTGAGTCAATCGCTCAGCAACTAAAAGCAAGAATTTCATACAGAAGAGCCATGAAGCAAGCAATTGCTTCTGCAGTAAGAGTTGGTGCTCAGGGAATCAAAATCAAATGTTCTGGTAGATTGGGTGGTGCTGAAATGGCACGTACTGAAATGTACAAGGACGGAAGAATCCCTTTGCATACACTAAGAGCTGATATCGATTATGCTATTTCTGAAGCAGATACTGTTTACGGAAAGATTGGTATCAAAGTATGGATCTTCAAAGGTGAGGTATTCGGTAAAAGGGACCTTTCTCCAAATGTAGGAGCCGGCAATCAAATGGGTGGCGACAGAGATAGAAGAGGCGGAGGAGCAAGAAGACCTAATAGAAACAAGAAGAAGTAATCACCTTTTTAAACAAGAGAGAAGATGTTACAGCCGAAGAGAACTAAGTTTAGAAAGATGCAAAAAGGCCGCGTGCGTGGTATCGCACAGAGAGGTCACACTTTGTCTTTTGGAACATTTGGTATTAAGTCGCTTGAGCCAGGTTGGATTACAAGCCGCCAGATTGAAGCTGCTCGTATCGCCATGACAAGAGCGATGAAGAGAGAAGGTCAAGTTTGGATTAGAATTTTTCCAGACAAGCCTGTTACTAAGAAACCCGCTGAAGTAAGGATGGGTAAGGGTAAAGGTGCTCCTGATTATTGGGTGGCATGTGTTAAGCCTGGAACCGTACTTTTTGAGTCTTCAGGAGTAAATATTGAGTTAGCGAAGGAATCTTTGAGGCTTGCAGCCCAAAAACTTCCAATCTCAACAAAGTTTGTTGTTCGTAGAGATTACGTAGGATAGTTATGAAGAATTTGGAAATAGCAGCCCTCTCTGTTGAGGAGCTACAGGAAAAAATCGGAACTGAGGTAGAAAGCCTTCAGAAATTGAATTTTGCTCATTCTATTTCTCCTATCGAAAATCCTATGAAGATCAGACAGGCGAAGAAATTGATCGCAAGATTGAAAACAGAATTAAGAGCTAAGGAATTAGCTAAATAAGATGAGCATGGAGACTAGAAATCTTAGAAAAGAAAGAGTCGGGATTGTGACAAGTAACAAAATGGATAAAACCATTACTGTTGCTGTCGAAAGACGTGAGAAGCACCCGATTTATGGAAAGTTTGTTAAGAAAACTTCCAAGTTTGCCGCTCATGACGAGAAAAATGATTGTGGTATCGGAGATACTGTTAAGATCATGGAGACTCGTCCGCTGAGTAAGAATAAGCGTTGGAGACTAATTGAAGTTATTGAAAGGGCTAAGTAATTATGATCAGGCAAGAATCAAGACTTAATGTAGCGGATAACAGTGGTGCCAAAGAGGTGCTTTGTATTCGTGTGCTAGGAGGTACTAAAAGAAAGTACGCCAGCGTAGGAGACATGATTGTAGTTTCTGTAAAATCAGCTCACTCTTCAAGTAACCTTAAAAAAGGTACTGTCTCTAAAGCAGTAGTAGTTAGAACCAAAAAAGAAGTAAGACGTAAGGACGGTTCTTATATCAGGTTCGAAGATAATGCTGCTGTATTGCTGACCCAGAACGATGAGCCGAGAGGTACTCGTATGTTCGGTCCAGTTGCAAGAGAATTGCGTGAAAAGCAATTCATGAAAATTGTTTCACTAGCTCCTGAAGTACTATAAATCATGGCTACATCAACAGTAAAGCTTCACGTGAGAAAAGGAGACACTGTAAAAGTGATCTCTGGAAACTCTAAAGGCAAAACAGGCAAAGTACTAGAAGTACATCCTGCAAAATATAGAGCGATTGTAGAAGGTGTAAATGTTGTTTCTAAGCACATTAAACCGTCAGCAAGCAATCCAAATGGTGGCATCGACAAAACTGAGGCCTCTATTCATTTGTCAAATCTTATGGTGGTAGATCCTTCAAGTGGTGAAGCGTCAAGAGTAGGTCGTAAGGCTGATGACAATGGTAAATTAGTTAGATACGCTAAAAAATCTGGGGAGGTAATTAAGAATGGCTAGTCCGAGATTAAAAGAAAAATATAATGCAGAGATCGTTCCTTCTCTAAAAGAGAAGTTCGAGTACACCTCTGTAATGCAAGTGCCAAAGATCACTAAAGTAGTAGTGAACAAAGGTATTGGTGCGGCTGTGGCAGACAAGAAGTTGGTAGATATTGGAGTTGAAGAGCTAACGACTATTACAGGTCAGAGAGCTGTTGCTACTGTAGCAAAAAATTCAATCTCAAACTTTAAGTTGAGAGAAGGAATGCCAATTGGTGCAAGAGTTACATTGAGAGGCGATAGAATGTACGAATTCATCGATCGTCTTTTGAATATTGCACTTCCAAGGGTAAGAGACTTCAGAGGCGTTAAAGACAAAGGTTTTGACGGACGAGGTAACTATACTTTAGGTATCAAAGAGCAAATCATTTTCCCAGAAATCTCTATCGACAAGGTAAATAAGATTTCAGGAATGGATGTAACCTTTGTTACGACTGCAAATACAGATGAAGAAAGCTACGAATTGTTGAAAGCATTTGGTATGCCTTTCGCAGGTGGTAAAAAAAATAACGACTAGAAATGGCTAGAGAAGCAGTAAAAGCTAGAGAAAGAAAGAGAGAAAAACTTGTGGCAAAGTATGCAGCTAAGCGTGCAAGACTTAAGGCTGAAGGTGATTACATAGGTTTAGATAAATTACCTAGAAACGCTTCTCCGGTAAGACTTCACAACAGATGTAAACTTACTGGACGTCCTAAAGGATACATGAGAAAATTCGGTATCTCTAGGGTTACTTTCAGAGAGATGGCTT
Source organism: Roseivirga sp. (assembly GCA_965230105.1). Classification (GTDB taxonomy): domain Bacteria; phylum Bacteroidota; class Bacteroidia; order Cytophagales; family Cyclobacteriaceae; genus Roseivirga. The sequence continues at coordinate 223,895 of CBDDKG010000017.1, forward strand.
CAGCTGGTAAAATACCAGGTGTGACCAAAGCAAGTTGGTAATTACTTTTCTTTTAATAACTGAATTTATTTAATACCTTTGCAGCCCGCTTTCGGGCGGAAGGTATTTAACTTTTATAAAATATTGCTTTCTGGGAGATATCGCCAGAGGCACAAAGTGGCCCAGAGTAATCTGGAACACACAAAAAAAATAAAATGACTGATCCAATAGCAGATTATTTGACGCGACTAAGAAACGCCATCAGTGCGAATCACAGAATAGTCGAAGTTCCGTCTTCAAAGGTGAAGAAGGAAATCACAAAGGTGCTTCATTCAAAAGGGTTCATCCAGAACTTTAAGTTTGAAGAGAATGGTCCTCAAGGCAACATCAAAATTGCTTTGAAGTACAACCCCTCTACTAAACAACCAGCAATCGTTAAGCTCGAAAGAATTAGCAAGCCTGGTCTAAGAAAGTATGTTGGTGCGAATGAATTACCAAGAGTATTAAATGGTCTTGGAATCGCTATCGTTTCTACTTCTAAAGGTATTATGACCGATAAGGAAGCAAGAACTGAGCATATTGGTGGTGAAGTTTTGTGTCACGTATACTAAGAACTGAGAAAGAATGTCACGAATTGGTAATAAACCGGTAAATCTTCCTGAGGGTGTAACTATAGATGTTTCTGCAGAGAACGTAGTAACTGTAAAAGGACCAAAAGGAGAATTAAGCCAAGAGGTTAATCCTGATATCAAGGTTTCAATCAACGAAGGTGTTGTGAATGTAGAGAGACCAACAGAGCAAAAAAGACATAAGGCGCTTCATGGTCTGTACCGTTCTCTGATTAACAATATGGTAGAAGGTGTTAGTGCTGGCTTTACTAAAGAGCTGGAACTAGTGGGTGTGGGTTATAAAGCGGCTGTTGCAAACAACGTTTTGGAGTTGAACCTCGGTTACTCACATAACATCTATATGTCTGTGCCTACTGAGGTTCAGGCGGCTGCTAAAATGGAAAAGGGTAAAAACCCTATCGTAACCCTTACAAGTGCTGATAAAGAATTGATCGGTCAGGTTGCGGCAAAATTGAGATCACTAAGAAAGATCGAGCCTTACAAAGGAAAGGGTATCAGATTTGTTGGTGAGCAAATTAGAAGGAAAGCTGGTAAAACTGCTGCTAAATAATAGATCATGGCTGTTAGAAATAGTAGACTTAGAATCAAACAAGGTATCAGAGCAAAGATTTCTGGTACTGCGCAAAGACCAAGAATCTCTGTATTCAAGAGTAATGCGAAAATATATGCCCAGATCATTGACGATCAGAAGGGACATACTTTGGTAGCAGCTTCATCTGCTGAGCTTGGTGCAAAAGAAAACACCAACGTAGCGATGTCTAAAGAAGTTGGAAAGAAGTTAGCTGAAAAGGCAGTGGCGAATGGAATTACTGAGGTAGTATTCGATAGAAACGGATACATCTACCATGGTAAAGTGAAGGCTTTGGCTGAAGGAGCAAGAGAAGGCGGTCTTAAATTTTAATCGAGATGACACAGAATATGAAAGCAATTAAGGCTAGTGAGATCGACTTGAAAGAGAAGGTCGTAGCAATAAAAAGAGTTGCCAAAGTGGTAAAAGGTGGTAGAAGATTTAGCTTCTCTGCAATTGTCGTTGTTGGTGATGGAAATGGTGTTGTCGGTTATGGTTTGGGTAAGGCCAACGAGGTAACGGATGCGATTACCAAAGGAATAGATGATGCTAAGAAGAACTTAGTGAAAGTTCCAGTATTCAAAGGTACAGTGCCTCACGAAGTGCTTGGTAAGTACGGTGGAGGTCTTGTGTTGGTAAAGCCAGCATCTGAAGGTACAGGAGTAATTGCTGGTGGTGCGATGCGTGCAGTATTTGAAAGTGCAGGTATTCAGAATGTACTAGCTAAATCGAAAGGTTCTTCTAACCCACATAACGTGGTGAAGGCTACTTTTGATGCCCTATTGCAAATGAGAGATCCTTACGCTGTTGCACAGCAAAGAGGCGTTGAATTGAACACAGTTTTTAACGGTTAAGAGATCATGGCAAAGGTTATTATTACACAAGTAAAGAGCACCATCGACAGACCTCAAAGGCAGAAGAGAACTATCCAAGCTTTGGGTCTAGGTAAAATCAACAGATCTGTAGAAGTTGAATTGACTCCTCAGATTGCTGGAATGGTAAATAAAGTAAATCACCTTGTATCTGTAAAGGAAGCATAAGATGAGACTGAATACATTAAAACCTGCAGAAGGTTCTACTAAGAGTAGCAAAAGAATAGGACGTGGCCAGGGTTCTGGTAGAGGTGGTACTTCTACAAGAGGACACAAAGGTGCTAAGTCAAGATCAGGTTATTCACGTAAGTCTGGTTTCGAAGGCGGTCAAATGCCTTTGCAGAGACGTGTGCCTAAGTTTGGTTTCACAAGCCCGAACAGAGTAGAGTATAAAGCAATCAATCTTGATACACTTCAAGCCTTAGCTGATAAGACTGGAGCTTCTACTATCACTAATGAAACATTGGTAGAGAATGGTTTGGCAGCCAAGAACGACTTGATCAAAGTATTAGGAAGAGGTGAATTAAAAGCTAAAGTAGAAGTAACGGCCCATAAATTTTCTGCAGCTGCTACAGCGGCAATAGAAAAGGCAGGAGGAACAGTTACAAACCTTTAATCATATGAAGAAATTCTTTACCACCATAAAGAACATTTTTTCCATCGAGGAACTAAGGAATAGAATCCTAGCTACGCTAGGGTTCCTTATCATTTTCAGACTTGGTTCTTTTGTTGTACTTCCAGGAGTTGACCCAGCTGCGCTGAGTGATACGAATGGTGGTATACTTGGTATTTTAAATACATTATTAGGAGGTTCTTTCAGTAGGGCTTCCCTTTTTGGATTGGGTATTATGCCTTACATCTCTGCATCTATTGTGATTCAGTTGATGACTGTGGCAGTGCCGAGCTTCCAGAAAATGCAAAAAGAAGGAGAATCTGGTCGTAAGAAAATTACACAGATTACAAGAGTACTTACCATTTTGGTGACACTTGCTCAGAGTTTTGGTTACATCAAAGTAACTATCATTCAACAAGGAGCAGTTTCTCCAAATGTGGATCCTACCTTATTCTTAGTCTCTTCAATGATCCTATTGACATCAGGTACAATGTTCTGCATGTGGTTAGGTGAAAAGATTACTGATAAAGGTATTGGTAATGGTATCTCTATGTTGATTATGATTGGTATCATTTCAAGTTTGCCAGGTGCAGCCTGGTTCGAATTTGTACAAACCAATGGTATCAGCAGAGCTCTATTTACAGTGGTTGAATTGATCGTGTTATTCTTCGTAGTGGTGGTTACAGTTGCACTAGTACAGGCAACGAGAAGAATTCCGGTACAATACGCTAAACAAGTAGTGGGCGGTAAAGTATATGGTGGACAGCGTCAGTTCATTCCTTTAAAGGTGAATGCTTCTGGTGTAATGCCGATCATCTTTGCACAGGCACTTATGATTTTACCAACTTTGATTGGTCAGGTTTGGGCAGATACAAATGACTTTGCATTGAAGGTTACTACTATCTTCTCGAATCCATATTCATGGCAATACAATATCGTTTTCGGTATTTTGATCATAGCATTTACATTCTTCTACACAGCAATCACGGTGAATCCATCGAGTATGGCTGACGACTTGAAGAGAAACGGGGGTTTTATTCCAGGTATCAAACCAGGTAAACCTACTTCGGATTTCATAGGAGATGTAATGGATAGAATTACATTACCAGGATCTATTTTCTTAGCAATCATTGCAGTACTACCTGTATTTGCGAGAAATGCTGGTGTTGGTGATCAGTTTGCGTTGTTCTACGGAGGAACGTCCCTACTTATTATGGTAGGAGTAATATTAGATACTTTGCAGCAGATAGAAAGCTACCTTCTGATGAGACATTATGAAGGTATGATGAAGTCAGGCAAGATGAGAGGTAGATCTCAGAGTGTAGCTGTTGCATAATGATCTTTTATAAGACTGAAGAAGAAATTGAACTGATTCGTGAAAGTGCCCAGATATTAGGCAAAGCACACGGAGAAGTAGCCAAGCATGTTAAGGCTGGCGTAAAAACAAAAGATCTGGACAAGATAGCTGAAGAGTTTATCGCAGATCATGGAGCCAAAGCTTCCTTTAAAGGATACAATGGATTTCCAGCAACGCTATGTATATCTACGAACGAAGTAGTCGTTCACGGATTTCCTAGCGAGTACGAATTGAAAGACGGTGATATAATCTCTATAGATTGTGGAGTCTTCTACAAAGGTTTTCATAGCGATTCCGCTTATACTTACCCAGTAGGAGAAATTTCCCCCGAGACATTATCACTTCTTAAAGCAACGAAAGAGTCGTTGTACAAAGGTATTGAAGAGGCCAAGTTTGGTAGCAGAATAGGAGATGTAGCCTATGCCGTCCAGAAATATGTGGAAGACAGAGGGTACACGGTGGTGAGAGAGCTGGTAGGTCATGGTTTAGGCAGAAGCCTTCATGAAGGACCAGAAGTACCGAACTACGGAAAACGTGGAAGGGGCCCAAAATTGAATGAAGGTTTGGTGATAGCCATTGAGCCGATGGTCAATTTGGGAGCCAGAAACATTGTTCAGGAAAGTGACGGGTGGACCATTAGAACGAGAGATCGTCAGCCATCAGCACATTATGAGCATACGGTAGCCATCTTCAAGGATAGAACAGAAATATTGACAACGCATAAATACATAGAAGAAGTAGTAAAACTTTAATATGGCGAAACAAGGATCTATAGAGCAAGACGGAACTATCATTGAGGCATTGCCCAATGCGACTTTCCGTGTTGAATTGGAAAATGGACATGTTGTGCTAGCGCACATCTCAGGTAAAATGAGAATGTTCTATATCAAAATATTACCAGGTGACAAAGTAAAACTTGAAATGTCGCCTTATGATTTAACAAAGGGTAGAATTACTTACAGGTATAAATAACTAACGATGAAAGTAAAGGCGTCCATCAAGAAGCGTAGCGCTGATTGTAAGGTAATCCGCAGAAACGGAAAGTTGTACGTGATTAACAAGAAGAATCCTAGATTCAAACAAAGACAAGGATAATTATGGCAAGGATTGCAGGAGTAGATATTCCAGATCACAAGAGATCCGAAATTGGTTTAACATACATTTTCGGTATTGGTCGTAGCTCAGCTAATTATGTGCTGAACAAAGCTGGTATTGATGTAAATACCAAGATTGGTGAACTAGATGATGACCAGCAGAAAGCGATCAGAACTATCATTAGTGAAGAGTTCAAGATCGAAGGTGTACTTAAGTCTGAAGTGCAACTGAACATCAAGCGATTGATGGATATTGGTTGTTACAGAGGTTTGAGACACAGAAGAGGCTTGCCTGTTCGCGGTCAGCATACTAAGAACAACTCTCGAACTAGAAAAGGTAAGAGAAAGACAGTTGCTAACAAGAAAAAGGCAACTAAATAATAACAGCTAAAAAATATTATAAAGATGGCTGAGAAAAGAAAAGATAAAGCAAGAAAGAGAGTAGTACAGGTGGATGCACTTGGACAGGCGCACATTAAAGCGTCTTTCAATAACATCATCATCTCTTTGACCAACCAACAAGGTCAGGTAATCTCTTGGGCTTCGGCAGGAAAAATGGGCTTTAAAGGCTCTAAGAAAAATACCCCATATGCTGCGCAACAGGCAGCTCAGGATTGTGCTCAAAAAGCATACGAATTGGGATTAAGAAAAGTAGAAGTCTTTGTAAAAGGACCTGGTGCAGGTAGAGAGTCTGCAATCAGAACTATCCAGAACTCTGGTATTGAAGTAACACTCATTAGAGATGTAACACCACTACCACACAATGGATGTCGTCCTCCAAAAAGAAGAAGAGTTTAATTTTAGAAATTATTAGTAATGGCAAGATATAGAGGTCCAAAGGCTAAAATTGCAAGGAGATTTAATGATCCTATTTTTGGTCACAGCAAAGCATTACAAAAGAAAGCTTATCCTCCAGGCCAACATGGCAGGAGCAGAAGAAGAAAGCAATCTGAATATGCAATCCAGTTAATGGAAAAGCAAAAAGCTAAATACACTTATGGTGTTTTAGAAAGACAGTTTGCAAATCTTTTTGATAAAGCTTCGGCAAAATCGGGTATTACCGGTGAGATCTTACTTCAGTTATTGGAGACAAGACTAGACAACATCGTTTTCAGATTAGGTATTGCACCTACCAGAAGAGCTGCGAGACAATTAGTCTCTCACAAGCACATCACTATCAATGGTGAAGTGTTGAACATCCCTTCTTACCAGGTGAAATCTACTGACGTTGTTGGTGTGAGAGAGAAATCAAAATCTCTTGAGTTGATCACAGACAGCTTAGGCGCTAATTCTGTACAGAAATACCCTTGGTTAGAGTGGAACAAGTCAGAAATGACAGGTTCAATCATCAATACGCCTGCCAGAGAAGATATTCCTGAGAATATCAAAGAGCAGCTTATTGTCGAGCTTTACTCTAAATAATACATTTAAGAACCTTTTAAATTTTAGATATATGTCAATACTAGCATTTCAAATCCCGGAGAAGGTGGTGATGGAGAAGGCAGACGATTTCCACGGTCTGTTCACATTTAAACCATTGGAAAAAGGTTACGGGGTAACAGTTGGTAATGCACTAAGAAGAATTTTACTTTCTTCTTTAGAAGGCTATGCGATCACAGGAATTAAGATTCCTAGCGTACTGCATGAGTTCTCTACAATAGAGGGTGTAGTTGAAGACGTATCTGAGATCATCTTGAACCTTAAAAAAGTAAGATTCAAAAAGATTTCTGACACGGTTGACAACAAGATAAATGTAGTGATCGAAGGTCAAGACAAATTCACAGCAGGTGACATTGGAAAATTCACTAGTGCTTTTGAGATCTTGAATCCGGAAGACGTGGTTTGTTACTTAGACAATGGTATCAAGTTCGAGATTGAATTGACAATCGAGAAGGGTAGAGGTTACCTTCCTGCGGAAGATAACAAACCTTCTGAGCAAGTATTCGGATTTATTCCGATCGATGCCATCTTCACACCAATCAAAAACGTGAAGTACAGTGTGGAAAACACAAGGGTAGAGCAGAAAACTGACTACGAAATGCTTGTGTTAGACATCAAAACTGATGGTTCTATCCACCCTGAGAACGCATTGAAGGGTGCAGCTCACATTTTGATCCAGCACTTCATGCTATTCTCTGATCAGAACATGATCCTAGAAACTGGTGCACTAGATGAGCCAGAGCAAGTAGATGAAGAAATGCTTCACATGCGTAAGCTATTGAAAACTAACTTGAACGATCTTGATCTTTCTGTTAGAGCTTACAACTGCTTGAAAGCTGCTGATGTTCGTTCTTTGGGCGACTTGGTAAGATTGGAAATTTCAGACATGATGAAATTCAGAAACTTTGGTAAGAAGTCTTTAGCCGAGCTAGAGCAACTTGTTGCTGACAAGAACCTGACTTTCGGAATGGACTTGGCAAAATATAAACTCGAAGAGGAGTAAGAGAAATGAGACACGGGAAGAAATTTAATCACTTAAGTAGAACAGCGCCTCACAGAAAGGCTATGCTGTCTAACATGGCTTCTTCTTTGATTCAGCATAAAAGAATCACAACGACTGTAGCGAAGGCAAAAGCGTTGAGAAAATATGTTGAGCCATTGATCACGAAGGCCAAAGATGATACAACACATTCTAGAAGAGTTGTTTTCTCTTACCTACAAGACAAGGATTCAGTATCTACACTGTTCAACGAAATCGCTGAAAAAGTAGCTACACGTCCTGGTGGATACACCAGAATTATCAAAACTAACAACAGATTAGGTGATAATGCTGATATGTGTATCATCGAGTTGGTAGACTACAACGAATTGTTGCTTACTGAGGCAGCGCCTAAGAAGAAAAGCACAAGAAGAAGAGGTGGTAAGAAGAAAGCAGCTGATAAAGCTGTTGAAGCTACTGCTACTGAGGCTGTGGTTGAAGAAGCGGTTGTTGAAGAGGCAGTCGCTGAAGAAACAACTCCTGAAGTAGAAGAGGTAGTTGAGGCAGAAGTAGAAGAAACTACTGAAGCAGCAACTGAGGAAGAAGAAGCTCCAACTGCTGAAGCAGATGAGGCTACTGAGCCAGAAGCTTCTGCTGATGACAGTGAAGAAGAGAAGAAAGACGCAGAATAGTCTTATCTAACAAATAATTCAAAAGGGATTGAGCATAAGTTCAATCCCTTTTTTTATACCGTATTTTGACTCAAGAAAAATCCATTTTGCTCGGTAAACTTTTGAGCTTATTTTTGCACGATGCGAAAAGTCGCACGCCCATCAACATATGTCGCATAACACATTGAATTTATCCCAAAAGAAAGCAGTCCTCTTACTAGAAGACGGATCTCGCTTTGAAGGAATTGCCATCGGAAAAATAGGGACTGTAGGAGCAGAAATCTGCTTTAATACAGGTATGACAGGTTATCAGGAGATTTATACGGACCCTTCTTATTACGGTCAAATCGTTATAAATACTACCTCTCACATCGGAAACTATGGAGTCGAAGATTCAGAAAATGAGTCTGATGCGCCAAAGATTACAGGCCTTGTTGTCAACACATTTTCAGAGGACTTTAGCAGAAACTTAGCTGATGGTTCCCTGCAAGAATATCTAGAGACTAATAACATAGTAGGCGTATCAGAATTAGATACTCGTTTGCTTGTTCGACACATCAGAAGCAAAGGCGCCATGAATGCCATTATCTCCTCTGAAGATTTGTCTGATGATGAATTGCAAAGAAGGTTGGCGGAAGTGCCTTCAATGGAAGGTTTGGAGCTTTCATCATTTGTAAGCACGAAAGAACCTTATTTCGTAGGTGATGAAAATGCTGATCATAAAATTGCTGTTCTCGACCTTGGTGTAAAGACCAGTATTCTCAAGCACTTGGCGAGTCGTGGTAGCTATTTGAAAGTTTTCAATGCGAAAACTTCTTTCGAAGAAATGAAAGCCTGGAACCCTGACGGTTACTTCTTGTCCAACGGGCCTGGTGATCCATCTTCAATGGACTATGCGATCCAAACAGCTAAGGAAATTATGGCTGAGGACATGCCATTATTTGGTATTTGCCTTGGACATCAGATCATTTCATTAGCATGCGGTATCTCTACCTTCAAAATGCACAATGGCCATAGAGGGCTGAATCATCCAGTTAAGAATCTAGTATCTGGCAAGAGTGAGGTAACCTCGCAGAATCACGGTTTTGCGGTAAGCAGAGAAGACGTTGAAAAGTCCGATACAGTCGAGTTGACACATATAAACTTAAATGATGACACTTGTGCAGGAATTCAAGTAAAAGGTAAGAAAACGTTTTCCGTACAATATCACCCAGAGTCGTCACCAGGTCCGCATGATTCACGTTATTTGTTCGATGAATTTATCAATCTTATCAAATCGTAAGAGAAACAAACTATGAGTTTAATAGAAAGTATTCACGCCAGACAAATTCTGGACTCTAGGGGTAATCCTACTGTAGAAGTAGATGTAATCACTGAAAACGGAGTTTTGGGTCGCGCTGCTGTACCTTCAGGTGCTTCTACTGGTGCACATGAAGCAGTGGAATTACGCGATGGCGGAAACGAGTACCTGGGTAAAGGTGTGAAGAAGGCAGTAGAGAATGTTAATGATATCCTAGCCGATGAGCTCATCGGATTTTCAGTATTCGAGCAAAACCTGATCGACAAGATCATGATTGAAGCTGATGGTACTGATAACAAAAGTAAGCTAGGGGCGAATGCTATTCTTGGTGTTTCTTTAGCAGTTGCGAAAGCTGCTGCTGCTGAATTGGGCCTTCCATTGTACAGATACGTTGGTGGCGTGAGCGCGAATACCCTTCCAGTGCCTATGATGAACATCATTAATGGTGGGTCACATGCCGATAACTCAATTGACTTTCAGGAATTCATGATTATGCCAGTAGGAGCAGATAGTTTCTCTGAGGCTATTAGAATGGGTGCTGAGATTTTCCATAACCTGAAGAAAGTACTTTCAAATAGAGGTTTGGCAACAAACGTTGGAGATGAAGGTGGTTTTGCTCCAAACCTGGGTTCTGACGATGAGGCACTTCAGGTAATCTCCGAAGCTGTTGAAAACGCTGGTTACAAAGTGGGTGAAGACATCGTTTATGCACTTGACGTAGCTTCTTCAGAGTTTTATCTGGAAGATGAAAAGGTATACTACTTTAAAGATTCAACAGGTAAAAAACTTTCTCCTGTAGAGATGGCCGATTACCTAGCCGACCTTAGCGAGCGATACCCTATTATTTCTATCGAAGATGGAATGTTCGAAGATGATTGGGAAGGATGGAAAGCTTTGACAGCCAAGATTGGTGACAAAGTTCAGTTGGTGGGTGACGATCTGTTCGTAACCAACGTAACCAGGCTACAGAGAGGAATTGATAATGGAATTGCTAATTCGATCTTAATCAAAGTAAACCAGATTGGTACTCTGACTGAGACGATTGAAGCAGTCAGTCTTGCCAATAGAAATGGCTATACAGCTGTGATGTCACATCGGTCTGGTGAGACTGAGGACAATACCATTGCTGATTTGGCGGTTGCATTGAATACAGGTCAGATCAAGACAGGCTCCGCTTCGCGTTCAGATAGAATGGCCAAGTACAATCAGTTGATTAGAATTGAAGAAGAATTGGGAGAAGTAGCTAAGTTTCCTGGAAAGAATTTCAGAAACGCTTACTAAGCTTCTTTAAAACCCTTAAAAAGGCCCCTTGCGTACTCCACGCAAGGGGCTTTTTGTTATATAACTGACATCTTTCAATTAATTGAAAATATATATGAAATCATCGCAGCCTTTTTTCGCTTCATAGGGTATAGGCTGTCAAATGATTGATTATGAAAACTAAAGTACTTTATTCACTAATAGCAATCGCCCTTATAATCTCTGCCTGTGGTAGTGACGGAGGAGGCGATGATCAACCCGATCCATGTGCTGTACCTGTATCTATTGCTATCTCAAATAATACAAATGCTGCAGCCGGTCAATCGGATGGTAGCTTCACGGCTTCCGCAACAGGAGGTAGCGGAACTTTTGAGTATAGCATTGATGGTAATACATTTCAGGCCTCAGGTACATTCTCTAACTTAGCAGCTGGCACCTATACTGTGACTGCTCGTACGAACCAAGGATGTTCAGGAACTGAGCAGGTGGTGATTAGCGAAGATGGACAAGCTGTACCTTCTTTTGCAAATGATATTTCACCGATTTTTACAACCAGATGTGCAACTTCAGGATGTCATGTAGATGGTGGCAATGCTCCTTTTGCTATTAATGGATTTGCAGATGTACAACCAAGAGCTGCTGCCATTAGGAACAGAGTAGCTGGTAGAACAATGCCTCCAGGTGGCTCTCCTGCCTTGTCGGATGCTCAAATTACAAGTATTCTGGCCTGGGTTGATGGAGGAGCACCGAATAACTAGGGTACTCCTTTTTGGAATCTTGGTGAAAAGTTGATTACTTTTATACTATGAATCCTTTCACCAAGATTCCAAAATTCTTTAAGAACTACTATTTCCTTTTCGGAACCTTCTTTATTGTTTGGATGCTCCTTGTGGACTCCAATGATGTAGTTTCTCAGATTAAAATGACGCAAAAACTCAATGGGCTTAAAGCCCAGAAGTCTTTCTACATTGATAAGAAAGTTCAAGTGTTAAAGGACAAGGAAGAGTTAAGTACTAATAAAGCTTTGCTCGAGAAGTTTGCCAGAGAAAACTATCTCATGAAAAAGCCTTCAGAGGATTTATACATCGTGGTCACCGAAGACTAAGAAAAATAATCAAGAATTATAGTCCTCTTTCGAGGACTTTTTCGTTTACAGTTCATATGAAGAAAATCTTAATTGCCCTTACGCTCATAATCGGAGCTGTTTCTGCATCAAATGCCCAAGTCTATTTCGAAGAAGAACCACAAGAGTTAAGCTTCAAGGATCGATTGTACTTCGGAGGAAACTTCTCCTTCAACCTTGGTAATCGCTTTACATTCATAGACGTTTCTCCATTAGCAGGATATATGATTAACGATGACTTTTCGGTAGGTGTAGGAACGACTTACTTATACCTGTCAAGAGAGTTTATAGCAATTCCTTCAGGTAATAGATTTACTATCAGTAACAGTGTATATGGAGGGAGAACCTTCTTAAGGCATCGCGTATTTGACAACTTCTTTGCTCATGCTGAATTTGAGACCTTGAATACCGAATTTCCATCCTTTGACGGATCGCAAGGAACGGTTAGAGAGTGGGTACCAGGACTGTTTATTGGTGGCGGTATTTTTCAACCCGTATTTGGAAGAGGTGGGGTCAATCTGACTGTACTGCTCAATCTGTTGCATGACGATCTTAAATCTCCTTACAACAGTGCGATCGTGATTAGAGGAGGAATTACTCTTTAAGACTCACACCAAAACGATCACCGAGCTGTTGCAGGTCATTTTCAACGGCATCCAATAGTGGAATGCCATTGGTCATTCGCTCGCTTTCCATTGCTCTTTCTGGGTCTCCAGGAATTAGAACAGGTTCTTCCAGATTTACGGGCTCTGAGTTTTTGAATCTTCTAATCCATTTATCCATATGGGCTTTAAACTCATCAGCAGGTCTGAAAGCATCTACCCGCATGGCACCGAAGAAATGGCCAAGACCTTCACCCACAGGATCACTTACAGGATCCATAAAGCTGACAAATGGAGGGGCCCATGGCCCATAGTTGGCACCCGAAAGCACAGCCGAGAAAATGTCTACCATAGAACCTAGGATGTAACCTTTATGGCTTCCGTTGGCCCTGTCGCCTCCAAGCGGTCTCAGTGCTCCACCTTCCTTTACGCCATAGGCATTAGTGGTTACATTTCCCTCGGCATCCTGAATCCATCCTTCTGGTGCTGGTTCATCCTTTCTTTGTAAGATTTCCAGTTTACCGTTAGCAGCGGTAGTTGTGGCAAAGTCACCAACGTATGGTGGTTCGTCCTTGGCTGGAATGGCTACAGCAATCGGATTGGTACCCAACAGTCTTTCCTTAGAAAAAGTAGGAGCTACCAAAGGACTAGCATTTGTCATGGACATGCCAATCATATCATGTTCCAGTGCTTTCATTGCATGATAGCCTGCTATGCCGTAATGGTTGGAGTTTTTTACCGCCACCCAGCCGGTTCCGGCATTCTTTGCCTTTTCAATGGCAACTTCCATCGCAAAAGGAGCGACTACTAAACCCAAACCGGCATCACCATCTACCACTGCGGTACTGGGAGATTCATGCACAATTCTAATATCAGGTGTAGTATTAATTCTTCCCTTTTCCCAGAGCCTTACATAGCCACTTAGCCGAGCGACACCATGAGAATCAACACCCCTTAAGTCTGCCGATAGCAAGGTGTTAGAAGCTGTAGTTGCATCGGTCTCAGAGCAACCCATTTTCATAAAAACCGCATGAGCGAAATGGTAGAGTTTTTTATGTGTATAAACAGCCATAAATTAATTACTATCTGATATTTCGGTTAAGGCCCTGCCTGAGAAGAGCAGTCCTTCTTTGAGGGCATAAGTGCATGCCGTAATATTTTTCACATCTAGATCTTCCAAGACAAAGGAGATCAGACAACTCGCCACAACAATCATATCCACTCTCATGCTTACCATACCAGGTATGGCCAAACGCTCGGCCTTATCCTTGATCAGCAGATCTCTGTGGATGTCATGGTAGTCTTTGATGGGTAGCTTGAAAGTAGTACTTGAAAGTTTACGTTCTTTTTTGATTTGATTTAGGTAAATCTCAGATAGCGTGTCAAAAGTACCCGAGCAACCCACAAGACCAGTCGGTTTATGTACTTTAAGTGCACTTTTAAGGTCGCTGAGCTCATCGGCCAACCAAACGAACATTTCGTCTACATTTTCGGCCGGCATTGGATCACTTTTATGAAACTTGTCAAGTAGGCGTTGAGCACCTATTTCGAAGCTACTTTTCCAAAGTATATCCTGATCATTGCCGATGATGAATTCTACACTGCCACCACCAATGTCCATTACCAATTGATTTTGGTCAGACATTTCCATGGCTGCTTTTACTCCTTCGAAAATCAATTCAGCTTCCAGTTCCCCAGAAATCACATTGATATGGATTCCTGTTTCTTGCTTAATTAATTCTACAAGCTCTTGACCATTCTTTGCACTACGTATGGCACTGGTTGCGACACCCTTAACATCATTTACTTCAAACTGATCAAGGACTGTTTTGAAGATTTTCAGGGTGTGGGTGGCCCTTTTGATGGCATCATTAGCAATCTTTCCTTTGCTTATGCCGTTCTGACCAATTTTTACTGCAATCTTTTCTTTATAAAGCGTTTTCATCTCACCCTTATCAATCTCCACAATGAAGAGATGAAAAGTGTTTGTGCCAAGATCGATAACCGCTTTACGCATACTCAATAGTGCCTGATTAAAGGTTGGCCGAATATAAGGCATATTGGGAAATAATGAATCTTCCGATTGTGGAATTACTCTAGCCGAAAATTCTTTTTTGAGTCTATCTATATATCTTTGGCTACTTAATTAAGTACCTATGGGAGATCAGAAAAATGGGGCACCTCAAACCCACCTGTTAAGCAAGGAAGAGAAATATGCACTGCTTGAGTCTAAGCACGAACAGGCCATGTTGGGTGGTGGAGAGAAAAGAATTGAAGCACAACATAAGAGAGGTAAACTTACTGCCCGGGAACGTATCACATTACTGTTAGACGAAGGGTCGTTTGAAGAGATCGGCAAGTTTGTTGAGCATCGTGCTACCGATTTTGGCTTAGACAAAGAGGTATACCTTGGTGATGGTGTTGTGACAGGATATGGAACAGTCAATGGACGTTTGATTTACGTTTACTCTCAGGATTTTACAGTTTTTGGAGGTTCCTTGTCAGAAACACACGCAGAAAAGATTTGTAAGCTAATGGATTTGGCCATGAAGAATGGTGCTCCCATCATTGGCTTGAACGATTCTGGTGGAGCCAGAATCCAAGAAGGCGTGGTTTCATTGGGAGGGTATGCCGATATCTTTTACCGAAATACTAGGGCTTCAGGCGTTATTCCTCAGATATCTGCTATCATGGGACCTTGTGCAGGAGGTGCGGTGTATTCACCAGCCATTACAGATTTCATCTTTATGGTAGAAAATACCTCTTATATGTTCGTGACGGGCCCGAACGTTGTGAAAACCGTTACTCAGGAAGATGTGACAGCCGAAGAACTCGGTGGAGCAAGTACGCACAGTGCTAAAAGTGGTGTTACTCACTTCTCATCTGCCAATGAGGTGCAATGTTTAAACGACATTAAGAAACTGATCTCATACATTCCCCAAAACTGCGAGGAGGATGCTCCGGTTTACAAGTACAATGCCGAGAATGAGATTAGAACGAAACTCAATGATATTATTCCGGACAACCCTAATCAACCTTATGATATGCATGAGGTCATTGAGCATTTGATTGACGAAGATTCGTTCTTTGAAGTGCATAAAAACTATGCTGAGAACATCATTGTCGGTTTTGCAAAGATCGGAGGTAGGTCTATTGGTATAGTAGGTAACCAGCCTGCATCACTTGCAGGTGTACTCGACATTGATGCGAGTGTAAAAGGAGCCAGATTTGTGCGTTTTTGTGATAGCTTTAATATTCCATTACTAGTCTTAGAAGATGTGCCAGGTTTCTTACCA
This sequence comes from Roseivirga sp., assembly GCA_965230105.1. GTDB lineage: Bacteria > Bacteroidota > Bacteroidia > Cytophagales > Cyclobacteriaceae > Roseivirga. The sequence goes on from CBDDKG010000017.1 coordinate 239,678, forward strand.
GGAACCGATCAAGAGTGGAGAGGGATTATCACTAACGGAGCCAAATTGCTTTATGCTTTTGCTGAGGCCACAGTACCAAGGATCACTGTGATTACTAGAAAAGCTTATGGAGGCGCATATGACGTCATGAATTCTAAGCATATCGGTGCTGACATGAATTATGCATGGCCTATGGCCGAAATCGCTGTAATGGGTGCCAAGGGTGCGGCCGAAATTATCTTTAAAAGAGAGATTGCAGCGGCCGATGATCCCGAGGCAAAATTACAAGAAAAGGTAGATGAGTACACGGCCAAGTTTGCCAATCCTTATCGTGCGGCCAGAAGAGGATATGTAGATGAGGTAATTACCCCGGATACCACCAGACTCAAACTGATCCGGGCATTTAGCATGTTGGAGAATAAGGTAGATACTTTACCTAAAAAGAAACACGGTAACATACCATTGTAAGATGAATAAGACGAGCGAAGACTTCTTAATAAAATACTTGAATAATGCTTCTCCGACTGGGTTTGAAAGTTCGGGTCAACAGATTTGGCTGGATTATGTCAAACCTTTCACAGATTCATTTTACACTGATAAATATGGCACCGCAGTGGGGGTGATCAACCCTGATGCGCCTTACAAAGTAGTGATCGAAGCCCATGCTGACGAAATCAGTTGGTTCGTCAATTACATTGGAGATGATGGTTATATCTATGTAGTTCGCAATGGTGGATCGGATCATCAAATAGCCCCTTCTAAGCGTGTGAATTTGCATACCGACAAGGGAGTGGTAAAAGGAGTTTTCGGTTGGCCAGCAATTCATGTAAGAGACAAAGCCCGTGAGAAAGCACCGACACTCAAGAACATCTTTATAGATGTTGGAGCCTCTTCGAAAGAGGAGGTACTCGAGATGGGTGTTCATGTGGGCACTGTAATCACATTCGAAGATGAGCTGTTCAAGTTGAATAATAAGTATTGGTGCGGCCGAGCACTGGATAATCGTATTGGTGGTTTTATGATTGCCGAAGTAGCTCGAAGACTTAAGGAAAATAAGGTTGAATTGCCTTTCGCCCTTTATGTAGTGAATGCAGTTCAGGAAGAGATCGGGCTTCGTGGTGCTGAAATGATTGCAGCGAGAATCAAGCCTGATGTGGCCGTTGTTACAGACGTTTGCCACGATACGCACTCACCAATGTATGATAAGAAGTTCGATGGCGATCAGAAAGCAGGATTAGGCCCTGTTTTGACTGTTGGCCCAGCAGTGCATAATAACCTGCTCAAAATGCTTATGAGTGTTGCAGATGACAAGAAGATTGACTTTCAGCGCTCCGCTTCTTCCAGATCTACTGGTACTGATACAGATGCTTTTGCTTACTCGAACGAGGGTGTGCCGTCAGCATTGATATCGCTTCCTTTAAAGTATATGCATACTACGGTTGAAACGGCTCATGAAAAGGACATTGAAAAAGTGATCGATTTGATGTATGAGTTTCTGGTCCAATTACCGGCCGATCATGACTTTAGCTACCTCAAATAGGATGGTTGAGGTAATTGATCAAATGGGGCGTAGAGTGAAGGTCCCTGAATTGCCTCAACGCATTGTTTCACTGGTTCCTTCTCAAACAGAGCTATTATACCATCTCGGTTTGGCCGATCGTGTGGTAGGCCTTACTAAGTTTTGTATTCACCCTAAACATTGGAGGTCTGAAAAGACCATTGTGGGAGGTACTAAAAAGTATCACCTGGATAAGATTGATGCGCTTAAGCCAGATTTGATCATTGGCAATAAGGAAGAGAATGAACGACAGGGAATTGAAACCTTAGCCAAGCATTATCCTGTTTGGATGAGTGATATTAGTAATCTGAATCATGCGCTCGAGATGATTGAGGCTGTTGGAGGACTTGTTGGGAAGAAAGAGGAGGCACAAGACTTGATGAATGAAATTCAAGTGGGCTTTTCGGCAATTGTTCCTTCTCATTCTAAGTCCTCGGTGATATATCTGATTTGGAAAGACCCCTATATGGCCGCTGGTAAGCATACCTTCATTGACAACATGATCAGGACCGTAGGCTTGGAAAACCTCGTAAAAGAAGTTCGATACCCCGATTTAGATGTTGAAGAACTTCAGAGGCTAAATCCAGATGCCTTGCTTTTATCTTCAGAGCCTTATCCATTTAAGGAGCAACATGTTGATGAATTGAAAGTAGCACTACCAACTACCCAAATCGAACTGGTGGACGGTGAGTTATTCAGTTGGTATGGAAGCCGACTCAAGGAGTCGCCAGCTTATTTTAAGGAGTTGTTAAAGAAGTTTTGATGAATTCAAAGAAATGGACATAGGGGAGGCTCCAGCAGCCTCCCCGTCCTTACGTTACCTAAACACGGCAAATGCGTTGCACACTTGCATGTCGTAACACTCCCAAATCTCTTTTTTCCTAAAAGGGTATTTTTTGCCTGATTTAGCCTTTAATGGAAATTTGAAGGAGTCCGAAGGTGCTTTTTGCGATTTATCCTTCGTGGCAACGTGGTAGAAATATGTTTTTTCGTCAGATTTCCCCATGAGCTTTCTTTCGCCTGGGGCAAGCTTTACTAGACCATCTACAGACCAATCGCCATCAATCTCCTTATAACGGATGGCTACCTTTAGTGGAGCTGAAGACTTGTTCTCAAAGTAGATGTGATATGCCTTTTTAGGTGCTTCTTGATTGAAACCGGTGCGCTCACCAGGCAATGAGTAGTAGCCGGTGAGCTGAACTGGAGATTCAAGTTCTATCGACTCCAGCTGGGCATAGTACGATGGCCTTTTATCCTCTTTTTGAGAGAAATAAGTAGCCATCATGCCGCCCAAGAACAGTACGTATACTGCTATCGGTTTCATCTGTTTAGGTTAAATGTATCTAAAGATGAAAAACATATATGAAATATTCAACATATATTCATAAAAAATTATCTACCTCTAAAAGTGAGATTGCAAATATTCCTCCAAAAACCACTCTGAATCACTCGAAAAGAGGGTTTTGAGCCCAGAAAAGAATTCAGAAAAAAATTATGGATTAATAAGAAATGGACGGATTTGCCTTATCCAGATGTCGTAACCTGCCTTATTCATGTGAAGTCCATCTTCAATAAACAGCTCTTTTTTGAGCGAACCATCAGCATTGAGCATGGGTGTCCATACGTCTACGAATTGAATTTCGTCCCAAATGGCACATACTTCTTCAAGCACCTTGTTCAGTTCTTCGTATTTGGCTTTCAATGACCACCTGGCTATGCTGGGCTTGGGTGAAATGATAACAATGTTCTTTATGCCATCTTCTATGATCAATTCTCCAACCAAAGCGGTCAAGTCGGTGAAGATTTCAAAACTGGACTTACCGGAGTTGATATCATTATCTCCTTCGTAGATGAATACCTGTTCGGGTTTAAAATTGCTGACCAACTCTTCCTTATAGTGTATAAGGTCGCTGGTCTCAGAACCGCCAAAGCCCGTGTTGATCACATTGTGATCGGGAAAATAGTTTTTGAAATCTGTCCAAAGTCTAATACTAGAGCTTCCCGTAAAGACAATTCTGTTTTCTGGAGGATAATTGGCCTCGGTGCCTTTGATCTTATCAACCTCCTCGGCAAATCGGCTTGGGTCTTGTGCCAAACAGGTAAGGGATAGAAGAAAAAGGAGGGAGGTAATCGTAAACTTTGACATAAACCTAAAATAGGACTTTCTGCCTAATAAGTCTCCCTTATGCTTAGCTATCGATCTGATTTTAATTATATTTATATAAGAAGAATTAGATTAATAAGAATAAAATAATACACTTCTAATGAATTGCCTATGGAGACGGTCAATTGGATAGTTTTGGGTATTGGGCTCGTTTTCAGCGTCTATAAGGTATTTAAGTCGCCCAAGGCTTATTTTACGGGCCTTTTTAAGAGTCCATTGGATAAATCGAAATCTAATTCCTTCTTTATTATTGCTTTGATTGTGGCCCTGTACTCATCTATAATCTATGTTTTGGGCTTGGGAATGGAACTTGCTGAGACTGTCACAATAGTCTTAATTTCTATAGTACTATTGTGGAAAGCTTATGAAGTCCTAAGTCATCCTAAACTTTACTTCTCTGGGTTGTTTAAGAAATACGATAGTGATCAGAGGACTTCTGAAGAACCACTGAGTCTGTTGATTATGACAGGAGTAGTTTTGGTGACATACTTGCTAATCGCTTGAGAGTTGGCTTAATATCAAACTAGGCTTTCGAAGATAGGAGCCCATGGATCTGAGCATATTGGATTAGCATAATGGTCTTAGCATCCTTGATTTCGCCAGTGCTCACCATTTCAACCGCCTTGTCGAAGGGTAACTCTAAGACTTCGAGATCTTCTTCCTCATCGGAACCACCACCCTCATTAACTTTCATATTGTCTTCGTATTCTGCCACAAAAAAGAATAGAATCTCTGTGACGGAACCTGGCGACATATAACTCTCGAAAACCTTTCGCACATTGGCAATTCTATAACCCGTTTCTTCTTCCGTTTCCTTTCGGATGCAATCTTCGGCATTGTCTTCTTCTAATAAGCCAGCACAAGCTTCTATGAGAAAGCCATCTGCATTGCCATTCAGGTAGGTAGGCATTCTGAATTGACGAGTCAATACAACAGTGCCCTTCTCCTTATTATATAAGAGAATAGTTGAGCCATTCCCACGATCATAAGCTTCTCGTTCCTGCCGCTGAACTGAACCATCCTTCGCTCTATAGTCGAAAGTAATTTTTCTGAGGGTATACCAATTATCGGATAAGACCTCCTTATTAATGATATCTATACGCTTGCTCATGGATTATATACGGGCCTGATAAGTATACAATTGATAATAACGACCTTCTTTGGCGATCAATTCGTCATGCGTTCCTCGCTCAGCAATTTTCCCTTCTTCGATCACCAATATCTGATCTGCTTGTCTAATAGTACTCAATCTATGGGCAATAACAAAGGTGGTTCTGCCTTCCATTAGTGCAGACAAACTCTTTTGTATAAAGGTCTCACTTTCGGTATCAAGATTAGAAGTAGCCTCATCTAGGATCAGGATCTTTGGATTTGCCAATACGGCACGAGCAATTGCAATTCGCTGACGTTGTCCTCCGGATAGTTTTACGCCTCGCTCTCCAATTAGTGTATTCAATCCTTCTTCAAACCGGTCAGTGAATTCATTCACATAAGCGGCTTTAACAGCTTTTAATAGATCTTCTTCTGAAGCATTCGGCCGAGGGAAGAGAATATTGTCTCGTATTGTACCTTCAAATAGAAAGTCATCTTGAAGTACAACGCCAAGGTGTTTTCTGTAGCTTCTTAACTTGACAGTAGATAAGTCAGTACCGTCTAAGGTGATTTGGCCCTTTCCAGGATTAAGGAAAGTAGCTGCTAAGCCTGCAATTGTAGATTTACCCGATCCGGAAGTACCAACCAATGCAGTGACACTTCCTCTTGGTGCTTCAAAACTGATGTTTTTCAGCACATCGATCCCCTCTTCATAAGCAAAGCTTACATTGTCAAAAATAATGTCTCCATTAATGTCCTTAAGCTCTAAGTTTCGATTCGGATCCTCATCTTCAGCAGCGGTCATCATGATCTCTTCAGTACGGTCTAAGCCGGCAAATGCCTCGGTGATCTGGGAACCAATATTGGACATTTGAACAATCGGTGCTATCATTAGTGCAAGATAGAAGATGAAGGATACTAACTCACCGTTCTCCATGGTGCCTTGAATTATGTAATACCCTCCAATTCCAAGAATTCCTGTACTTGCAACACCAGCTAATAGAAATGTAGCCGAACTCGTCACCAATGCGGTGGCGGTAAGTGTTTTTTTAACATTGTTATAAAGGTTATTTACTCCTTTTTCGAAAGTCTTGATTTCTTGTTCTTCGGCACCAAACCCTTTGATCACTCGTATCCCATTGAGTGTTTCGGTCAACCTTCCCGTTACTTCAGCATTTAATTGACCACGTTTTCTAAAGATTGGTCTTATGTATCCAAAGGCTTTCATGGCGATAAGACCGAAAATCACAACGGGAATTAATACAAATGCTGTGAGTTTTGCATTGGTGTATATTAAGATGATTAAGACTGCAATTGAAGTGATTGACCCACCAATAATCTGTACTAAACCAGTGCCGATAATGTTTCTGACTCCTTCTACATCAGTCATAATTCTTGACACCAACGAACCAGATTTGGTACTATCAAAGTAGTTAATAGGTAATGACAGAATTTGCTTCTGAACCTTAACCCTCAATTCGGCTATATACTTTTGTGCATGAACACTCAAAAGGCGTGTTAAAGCAAATGAAGAACCTGCTTGGACCATTATAGCAAGTGCTATACCTAAAATAACCTGTTTGAGAAGATCAACATCTCCATTGGGTACAATGTCGTCTAACACCATTCTGGTAGCAGCGGGCAATGCCAAACTTGCTGCACTTCTCAAAATGATAAGAATTAGACCAATTAAAAGAAGGCCTCTCTTGGGCCATATAATAGTCTTAAATACTTGTCCAAAAGTGATGTTCTGAAGCTTTTTCTTTTTCGCCATGTAAGTTGATTGAATGAAAGCTAAACGATGTGCACGCTGAATTGATTCCAAGATATGGAAAGTAATTTAGCTGACATTTGATTTAGGTCAATTTAGGGCCCAATGGCTTCAGACACATGGTCCCAGAAGCTTGGATAAGACTTATTGACTACGCTGGGGTCTTCAATAATAATTTCCTGTTGTGTGCAGAGGGGTGCAAAGGCCATGGCCATGCGGTGATCTTCATAGGTGTGAACACTGACAGTCTCTTGACCAGGTTCAAACTTCGAGCGGACTTCCCAAACGCCTTCCTCAACCTCCTTTAATTTGATGTTGAATTTTTTCAGTTCTCTTTTTAGGGCTTTGATTCTGTCGGTCTCTTTGATGCGAAGACTTTCCAAGCCTGTGAAACGGCTTTCAATCTTCTTTACTCCACAAACCACGGCAACAGTTTGGGCAAGGTCAGGACAGTCAGAGAAATCAATTTCGACCGAATTTCCATGAGGAATCTTTTCCAGAATAACACCGTCTTCTTCGAAAGTACTCATCACACCGAGCTGGTTCATGATTCTCACTATGGCGATATCACCCTGAAGGGACTTTTGCCTGAGTCCCAGAAGTTTCACTTTTGCCTCATCTGCTAAGGCTACAAAGCTATACCAGTAGCTGGCACCAGACCAATCTGATTCCACTACGTAATCGTACAATCCGTACTCCTGAGGTTTGATCTCAACAGTATTATTGGTCCATGATGCATCGATTCCAAAAAGGCGCATCATATCTAATGTCATCTGAATATAGGGGCGACTCCCAACTTTCCCTTTCAGACTCAATGTTAAGCCCTCTGGAAGGCAAGGAGCTATCATCAGAAGCGCAGAAATGTACTGACTACTCACATCTCCTTTGATGCTTACTTGATTCTTCTTCTGCTCTTTTAGGGGTTTAACTTCTATCGGTGGAAAACCATTCTTTTGCAAGAACTTTACCTTGGCGCCAATTTGCTTCAAGGATTTGGCTAAAATCTTTATCGGCCGCTGTTGCATTCGCTCTGTTCCCGTAAGTACTCTTGGCTTGTTTCCAAGAATAGAATAAGCAGTAAGAAAACGCATGGTGGTACCTGCATCGAGTACATCTAAGGTGTCCTCATCACTCGCCAGCAATCGAAGCATGGTCTGAGTATCTCTGGCATTAGAGAGGTTTTTCAGGCTAGATTCTCCTCCTGAAAGCGCATTGATGATCAAGGCCCGGTTGCTCTCACTTTTTGAAGCTTCGAGCTGTACCTCCGAGCTTTTAATAACCGGACTGTGTTTCAGCGTTATGGTTTCCAATTTATCGCTTTAAGGTTAAGTAGAAGAACAAAGCGTCCATTACATCCTTTTCATCAACAGCAATATCATAGCCTGCTCTACCAATCTCATATAGGAGAGAATGGTTAAGGAAATTTGCCACATTCTTTTTGTCCTGATACATCAACCTAATGATGGATGTAAAGTCTTTCTTTTCAATGCTAAGTTCAGGGAAAATGTTCAGTATTGTTGTATAAATTTCCTGCAGATCGGCTTCTTCAAGACTTAATAACTTTTTCGAAACATAGGCTTCACAAATCATCCCGATAGCGATTGCTTCGCCATGTAACAAATGATTTTCTGTATCCAGATAAAAGCTCTCTATGGCATGGCCGATCGTATGACCGAAGTTTAAAATTTTCCTTAGACCTCCTTCTTTAGGGTCTTGCTGCACCACCTGGTTTTTGATCTCTACAGAATGGGCAATGACGGCATTCCAGTTATCCTGAACTAATCCCTTTCTGGCTACTTGTTGGTAGTAGTCCTTATCTGTAATTAAGCCATGTTTAATTACCTCAGCAAAGCCAGACCTAAGTTCTTTCTCGGGAAGTGTTTTAAGAAATACGGGATCTATTAACACAGCATTCGGATCTTTGAAGAAACCGATATGGTTTTTGAACCCTTGAAAGTCTATGCCGAGTTTTCCACCCACATTAGCATCAACAGCTGCCAATAGGGTAGTGGGGATATTGATGAAGTCAATACCTCGTTTATAGGTCACTGCGCAGAATCCACCCATATCTCCGATAACACCGCCACCAAGATTAATCAACAATGATTTTCTATCAAAACTGGCATCGGTGAGAGCCTGCCAGATAATTTGGCAGGTGTCGAGTGTTTTGTTGATCTCTCCCGAGGCAATTTCAACCACTATGTGTTCAGGGAGTAAGTTCTCAATGATAGGATAGCAATATTCTCGAGTGTTTTCATCGACCAAAACCGCCACTTTTGTATGGCTACTCTCGTCAAAGAACCCTTTGAGACTTACCTGAATATCATCGATAGTGATTTGACTCATAATGACTTACATCTTTTCTTTCAACTGAGCTTCTTGCATCTTGACAGACTCCTCATGTACAGCAAATAAAAAGCTTTTCATGAACTTTTCGGTCATGTTTTTCTTTACTCCTGAGTTGATTCTTGACTCCATAACGTCATGCCATCTGTTAGGTTGATAAACGGCAAGGTTATGTTCTCTTTTGTACTCCCCAATTTGTTTAATCATCTGGAATCGATCGGAAAGCAATTCGATGATTTGAGTATCTACCAAGTCTATTTTCTGCCTAAACTCATCTAACTCGCTAATGGCTTCAGGGTGTTTGTCAAGTGTCTCTCTGAAGTTCAGATTTTCATAGATGATCTGAAGTGTTTCTGGAGTGACTTGCTGCTTAGCATCACTCCAGGCATTGTCTGGGTCATGATGCGTTTCTATCATCAAGCCATCCAGCCCAAAGTTAATCGCTCTTTGACTCACTGAGGCAATGATTTCACGTGTCCCGGCAATATGACTTGGATCACAGATCACAGAGATGCCAGGTAACATTCTTTTCAAGTGAATCGGCATACTCCATTCTGGCTTATTTCTGTATCGTTTCTCGTAAGGGTCAGAAAAGCCTCTGTGAATAGCAGCTACCTTGTTGATGCCCACCTTATTCAGCCTCTCTATCGCACCTAGCCACAATTGCAAGTCTGGGTTAATCGGATTCTTGACCATCACCGGGATATCGGTGCCTCTCAAAGCTTCGCAAATCTCTTGAACAGAAAATGGATTAACAGTGGTTCTCGCACCAATCCAAAGAACATCTATTCCAGCCTTTAAGGCTGCTTCGGCATGGGCGGTATTGGCCACCTCTACGGTCAAAGGGACATTGAGTATTTCTCTGGCCTTTTCTAGCCAACCGAGTGCTTCTGATCCAATGCCTTCAAACGATCCGGGCCGAGTGCGCGGTTTCCAAACTCCGGCTCTGAACATTTCAATATTACTGCCTCTCAGTCCTTTGGCTATATTCTCAATCTGGTCGGGACTTTCCGCGCTGCATGGGCCGGCAATTAAAACATGCTCTGATAAACCTAATCCCCAGTCTTTGATGTCTACGATTTCCATTTTTTTGCAATAAAAAAGCCCGATTCTTGTGAACCGGGCTTATTGTTAATTTTTTTAAATTCTTTACAAGCAGCGGCTCACTTTATTCAAGCTGAAAAAGTAAAAGAAGTAATAATATGCCGCTGATGTTCTATTCATGCGATAAACATATGTATCTTCTTGACTAGTCAAAAACTTTCTACCGAAAAGTTTAGTAAATCGATTGAATTATTTTTCTATCAGGCTAAAAGTCGTGGAATTATTAGGCTCATCCTCGATGTTTTCAGAAATGACGTGAAGTGCATTGTTTTCCAAAGCCTCCATGCTAGAGATAACTGCTCCATATGGATCTCGATTGTTTTTTAATTCGTCAATCGCTCCGGCAGTACTGGTACTCGATATAAAAGTGATGTGACTGTACTTTCGAAAAAATCGTTGTGTCTCCTTGATCGCCATCGGGTGCGAATAGATCTTCTTAATAGAATGTAGAGAGTTGGGGTTGATGCTCCCTAAACAAAGGTGAATAGGCAGATCAAATTCCTCAACAATCTTAAAACCACCAAGTTTGATCTTCTCGAGGTTGTTGCTGACAAAGCCTGAGGTGCTGTTCTTGATAGCGACTAATGCCCGATTGATCTTTCCTTCTTTCAATGCAGAGAATACTTCGTCAAAGTTTTTATAAAACTTAGGCTTGTCGTTCGGCAAGTACCGTTTTCGGGCAATGTCGTGATAAGTATTTTCTGGTCCGAGTAGTCCTAGATTAGTCATTAGGATGATTTTGTTCTTCTTCTATCATGTTAAACACCTGAGTCTGCTTTTTCACTGACTGTTGATGCAACAATCTTAGAAGGTCAACGATAAATTCATCTTCAAGATTCAATTGTTTCCCCCAATTTGGTCTGGACTTAAATATTTCTTTCCATCGACTGATTTGAAAGATGGCCACATTGTTCTCTTTTTTGAATTCGCCAATCTTCTCAACCAGGTTCATTCTCACCGCGATCGCCTCTAACAATTCCCTGTCTGCCTGATCAATCTGCTCTCGAATGATTTCGAGTTGATCCAGATAGGTCTTTTCTGTGAAACTGGCATCTCTGGGGTTTAGGCGATCAATGATTTCTAATAGGGAAGAAGCGCTCACCTGCTGTTGTGCATCACTAAGTGCTGTTGATGGATCACAGTGTGCTTCAATCATCACGCCATCATAATCTAAATCCAGTGCTCGTTGGGCTAAAGGCTCAATCGTATGTCGCATACCACCAATGTGACTCGGGTCGCAGATAAGTGGAAGATTTGGGAATTCACTTTTCAATTCTAGCGGAATCTGCCAGAAAGGGGCGTTTCTATATTTCTTTTTCTCATAGGTATGGAAGCCACGATGAATGGCGCCTAGTTTGGTAATACCTGCTTTGGAGAAACGTTCTAAAGCTCCCTTCCAAAGAGAAAGCTCAGGGTGAATTGGGTTTTTAACAAAAACCGGGATGTCCACACACTCAAGTGCTAATGCCAGTTCACTTACATTAAAAGGGTTCACGGTAGTACGCGCACCAATCCAAAGCATGTCTACATCATACTTTAGTGCAAGTGTTATATGTTCAGGAGTAGCTACTTCAGTCGCAAACTTAAAGGGAGTTTTCTCTTTTAATGATTTGACCCACTGTAAGCCCTTTTCGCCTACACCTTCAAACGAGCCTGGGCGAGTCCGTGGTTTCCAAATGCCACCACGAACAATGTCTACCTTATCTAAAATTGGGCTCACTGATTCGCGAAATTGCCTTTCACTTTCCACACTGCAAGGGCCTCCAATAACCAGTGGTTTTCTATATGCTTTTACCCAGTCCTTTAATGCTTCTATCTGCATCTACTTTAGCTTACTTCTTTGGTATAACAAATGTAACCGACTTACGGTTTGTTAATTATATTTGCCTCTCTAATTCACCCTATGGATCTAAAAAAGTTTGTTGATTTCGATCAAATAGAAATCGCTTTCAAGGCAAAGTCAGACAAGGCGCTTAAAAAGAGGCATTTCATCTTTTCTACCATGAAGTGGCCATGGATGGTCGGTTTGGGCACCTCCTTAACAAAATTTAGTCTAGGTGTTGGCTTACCCGTAAAAGGCATAGTCAAATCTACCATTTTTGATATATTCTGTGGAGGAGAAACTCTCGATACCTGTTCAGAAACCTGTGATGAGCTCGAAGCCTATGGCATAGGAGCCATTTTCGATTACTCAGTAGAAGGTGAAAAAACGGAAACAGGTTTTGAGGCAACTACAAATGAAGTCATCGAAACGATCAAAACAGCTGCCAAATCTGATGTCATGAAGTTTGCGGCTTTTAAGATCACAGGCATCGGTTCTTTTGACTTACTCGCCAAAATCCATAACAAAGAAACTTTAACGAGTGAAGAGGTTGCGGCTTATGAGCGTGTGCAAGATAGAGTTGCCAAGATTTGTGGTCTGGCAGCTGAGTTAGGCGTTACTGTGCTGATCGATGCAGAGGAGACATGGATTCAGAAGCCGATTGATGACATGACCATCGCTATGATGGAGAAATACAATAGAGAAAGGGCCGTAGTCTACTACACCTTCCAGATGTATTGTCATGCCATGTTTGAAAATCTGAAAAAGTTACATGATAGGGCTAAAAGTGAAGGTTATGTGCTTGGAGCTAAGTTGGTAAGAGGTGCTTATATGGAAAAGGAAAGTACAAGAGCCGTAGAAATGAGCTATACTGATCCTATTCAACCTGATAAGCCTTCAACAGATCGTGACTTCAATGCTGCCTGTAGTTATTGTATTGAACACATTGGCGAGATTGGCTTATTCGCTGGATCTCATAACGAAGAGTCCAACTATAGGTTGACCTTATTGATGGATGAACATGGCCTAAAGCCAAATGATGATAGAGTCTACTTTGGTCAGCTTTACGGTATGAGCGACCACATCTCTTTCAATCTTGCACATGGTGACTACAATGTGATCAAGTACGTTCCCTATGGACCTATTAAAGCAACCATCCCTTATCTGATAAGAAGGGCAGCCGAGAATACATCAGTGAAGGGGCAAAGTGGTAGAGAACTTACTTTGGTGCAAAAAGAACTAAAAAGACGGAGAGCTTAAGGAGCTTTTGTTAAAAAAAGAGCCAGATGATTTAATCATCTGGCTCTTTTGCGTTTGTTCTTGATTTAGTTTTTACGCTGATCTTTTTTCTCAGCTTTCAGTTCAAAAGCTCTGCGAAGTTCAGTGACCTTTTTATCAGCAGTACTTTCATCTATAAATGAATTGTAAGCTTTCTTATAAGACTGCCCAAGATCCCTGTGTAAATTTGGGTCTTGTTCATCTATATACTCAACAAAGACATTACCATCCTTGGCCTCTTCTTGTTCTTTGAAGATGGCTCTGGCTGTCCGGATTTCGTAAAAGGGAATCTCATATACCTCCTTTTTAACGTCTTCTCCTTCAAAATGCGCTTCCGTATTGAATAATTTGAAGCGGTATTTAAACTTTCCCTCTATGGCACGTAACGAATCTACGATCATGAGAATTTTATCGTTAATTGGGTCTAATTCATTGGCTCCTGCTGGCACTTCTTCAACGATTTCTAGCAGCTCACTTTCAGGCTCCACTGTTTCTGTACAGGCAAAGGCAATGACCAACAATGCCATAACGGGTAGGGCCAATAGTGTTTTGAATTTTTTCATAACATTTGAGTTTAATTTTTGAATCATTTTTAATCTTGTTTCTATAGGATGTTCATTAAAATTGGAGATAAGGCTACTATTCACTTGTGATAATGTCAGCTCCAATAAAGATCTTTGATAACTGGCTGGGCTAGTCATTTTCAGCGCGTGCTGATCAGCAATGTATTCATGCTGAAGCTTGATGGATTTCGCGTAGAGATAACTAAATGGGTTAAACCAGAATACACACTTAAGTACTTCAAAGAAGAACAAGTCCAAAGAGTGCATCCCTTCAATATGAGCAGACTCATGCGCGATGATATGTTCCTTCAATTCTGAGTTCTTTCCCAGCTCTTTACCAATGAAGATGGTATTTAAGAAACTGTATGCTCCCAACCCTTCAGTTTCTGCGATTTCTATGGGTTTGGCCTTGAGCGATATCTTCTTACCAATTCGTTTTTTGGCGTACATGAATTTTGTTCCTAACAAAACGAGTGCTACGCCTAAGCCAATTTTGTAGATCAAACCAATTGAGAGTACTGGAGATTGTGAAATGGTCTCCACATTGTTAACGCCTCCCTGTACCATGGTAGCTTGACTACTTGGTGTTGAGAATAAACTCAGGCCAATGTCAAAGCTGAGTAATGGAATCACCAATGAAATTACCGCAGTGGCCAATAAATAGAATCGATTAAGTGAGAGCAGCTTTTCTCTTCTCAGAAAGAGCCAATAGATGCTATAAAAGCATGCAAGGCATACTGATGCTTCTACGATGTAATTAATCATTGTCTTTCAGTTTTTTCATTAAATCTTCTACCTGCTTGAGGTTCAGTTTCTTTTCCTCTACCATAAATGAGAAAAGCTTCTCTGCAGAACCTTCAAAATAATTGCTCAAAAACCCATTCATGAAGCTTTGAGTATAAGCCTTCTTTTTCACCGAAGCTGAATAGGCATAAGTGTTGCCGATCTTGACCCGCGTAACAAAGCCCTTCGTTTCCAAAATCTTTAAAAATGTACCAACCGTGTTATAGGCAGGTTTTGGCTCGGGCATATGATCGACAATGTCTTTAATGAAAAGTTGATCATGCTCCCAAACTACCTGCATTATCTGTTCTTCGGCCTTGGTTAATTCTTTCATCTCCTAATATTTTCGGAAATGTCCTAAAGATTTCGGATTAATCCTAAAGTTTTAGGAGAAAATATTTTCAGGTAGATACATGAGAGGGTATAAATGTTTATTTAATATTATCTAATCACTATCTTTGCGCTCTTCAAAAAAATCGTGAAATGCAGGTTTTAAGCGAACAGGAATTACTAAGAAGACAGGAGAAGGCTGAACTTGAAAAGCTAGGAATCAATCCGTATCCATCAGAGACTTTTGAGGTCTCTGCTTTTTCAAAAGAGGTAAAGGAGCAGTTTGAGGCAGAACCTGAGCGCTTCAAAGAAGTGAATATGGCGGGTAGGCTAATGAGTCGAAGGATCATGGGGTCGGCTTCTTTTGCTGAATTGCAAGACGCTGAAGGGCGTATACAAATCTACCTAAGAAGAGATGACCTATGTCCTGAGGAGGATAAAACGCTTTATAACACGGTTTTTAAAAAGATTTTAGGGATAGGTGATTTTATCGGCATCAAGGGCTATGCTTTTAAGACTCAAGTAGGTGAGATTTCTGTTCACGTCACTGAGTTAAAAGTACTTTCCAAGTCATTGAAACCATTGCCTCTTCCAAAGACGGATGCAGATGGCAATGTCCATGATGCTTTTACCGATCCGGAGCAGAGATACCGTCAGCGCTATGTTGACTTAGTAGTGAACCCACACGTTCGTGATGCTTTTGTCAAAAGAACTCAGTTGGTGAACTCAATGAGAAACTTCCTTGCTAACAAGGGTTATTTGGAAGTAGAGACCCCAATTCTTCAGCCATTATATGGTGGGGCAGCGGCCCGCCCATTCAAAACCCATCACAATACGCTCGATATGACATTATATCTACGTATTGCCAATGAGCTATACCTAAAGCGATTGATCGTTGGTGGATTTGATGGAGTTTTTGAATTCTCAAAAGACTTTAGAAATGAGGGAATGTCCAGGTTCCACAACCCAGAGTTCACACAAGTAGAGCTCTATGTGGCCTACAAGGATTACGACTG
Organism: Roseivirga sp.; assembly: GCA_965230105.1. Taxonomy (GTDB): domain Bacteria; phylum Bacteroidota; class Bacteroidia; order Cytophagales; family Cyclobacteriaceae; genus Roseivirga. The sequence goes on from CBDDKG010000017.1 coordinate 255,484, forward strand.
GATGATGGACCTCGTGGAGGCAATGGTTGAAAAAGTAGCAATGGATCTTCACGGTACTACGGAAGTTCAGGTGGGAGAACATGTGATCAATTTCCAAAGGCCTTGGAAGCGCTTTACCATGTTCGAAGCCATTGAACACTTCACTGGCATAGATATTTCCGAAATGAATGAAGACCAGTTAAGGACCACTGCTAAGGACCTTAAAGTAGAGATTGACGACACTATGGGAAAGGGTAAGTTGATCGATGAGATTTTTGGTGAGCACTGCGAAGCAAAATTGATTCAACCAACATTTATTACGGATTACCCGGTAGAGATGTCTCCTTTAGCTAAGAAGCACAGAAACAAAGAAGGTTTGGTAGAAAGATTTGAAGCGATTTGTAATGGAAAAGAGATATGTAATGCATTCTCTGAGCTAAACGATCCGATTGACCAAAGAAAGCGTTTTGAAGAGCAACTAGAGTTAGGTAAGCGAGGAGATGATGAAGCCATGGTCCTTGATGAAGATTTCTTGAGAGCCTTGGAATACGGAATGCCACCTACAGCTGGTTTGGGTGTTGGGATTGATCGACTCTCTATGATCATGACCAATTCAAATTCTATTCAGGATGTGCTCTTTTTCCCGCAAATGAAGCCAGAGAAGAAAGCTGTGGCTATTGAGTTGAGTGATGAAGCAAAGGGAATTCTTGAAACGTTGACCAAGTCCGGTAAAACAGAATTGCCTGCGCTTAAAGAGAGTGCCGGCTTATCTAACAAGAAGTGGGATAAGTCTGTTAAAGAGTTAACTCAAAATGGACTGGCAAAAGTCGAAAAAACCGAAGAAGGCTTATTTATTGAAGCAATTAATTAGAAGAGATACTGGTATCGAACTGGCTTCTGCGTCTACTGATCTTAAGGTCTTTAAGCGCAGAAGCTTTTATTTGTATATCTATCGTATATGAAGTAAAGGTGCCAAAAGGAATCCAATTGGCTCTCATTTCCCAACATCCTAAATCTCGGTATAGACCGATTGAAGTCTGTACAAAGTCCTTGGCATCGAAGTCATAACCTGTATTGTAGGTCATCTGCCATTTTGGGGTCAACTGTACCTGTCCATTAGCTCTGACAGATTGCCGGGTAGTTGTTCCTGTCGTAGACCAGCGATAACTGTAATCATAGCTGAGTCTAATATTCCAGGGAATGTTGATGTCCACATAGGAATTGGGGTCATAGAAATACTCAGGCAGGACACTATTACCACCATTGTTCAGTGCCCCAAATTGGTTAGGGTCTTCACCGGGAAAATCTCCGAGTGCATTCAAGCCTTCCTCTCCAATGGCGCCACCACCACTAAAACTTCTGCTGCTGGAACTGTTTGCTCGCGAATTTAAATTCGTACTTAAGGAGAATCGAGCACTGGTTATTCTTCCGAGTCCTTGACCAGACCTTATCGCCAGGGTAGCTCTTCGCTCGGTTGTAGTCACGCCTTCATTGGTACTTGTTATATAGGTATAAGGGTCTAATGTAGCACCCATGATAATATTCAGCTTCCGATCAAAAAGTGATGTCCTTGCATTGATACTAATATTTGAAAGCTGGAAGGAGTCAGCTAAAAAATTGTAGCCGCCTGCTAATGAGAGATTATCCAGAATCGTAACTTTTTTTGCCTGTGCTGTATCGTTTCTTACCTTCATTTCAAGCTTATTGCTCACCGAAAAACTCAAGGCAGCCGACTCACCCAAAGAAGGTGATCCAAATCGGAAGCCATCATAAATAGATAGCTGTCTAAATGTACCATCTCCTGTAGTGTCAGTTTGAACTGTCTGATAAAAACCAAATTTAGGGTCGCTAAAATCAGGTCTATAAGTAAAGGCAATGGTTGGGGTAACAATGTGTCTAATAGCCTCAATTTTACGCCCTTTCTTGAATGGGAACATACCATAAATCTGAGTTGACAAGCCCATGCTCGTACTATAGGTCATAGCCCTACTGAACCCATTGATCGTGTCAATTCTCACAGCATTCTCGTCAGGAAGAAACTCATAATTCAACTCTTCCAAATACCAAAGCTCCTCTATGTTGAATGAAGGTGTAAAGGTCAGGTTTTCAAGAAATGAAAATGAGGTAGAGAGGTCAATGTTATGTCTGGCACCGTTCTTAGCGTTGTCGAGCAATTCCGGTATACTCGCAAAAGTGACTGCAATAGTATCATTGGTCACTGCCCTGTTAGCAATATTGAAACCGGCAGACCCTGGCTGCACCACATTGGTTACCCTGTTTGAAGCATTGAAACGCCAGCCTAAATTCAACCTTTTGAGAAACTCACCCTTTGACCTTTTGAATGGAGTCAAGCGATTCATGGTCATTGAAAATTCTGGCAAAGAAATGTCTACCACACCTGACTGTACATTTTGATTATGTCTACCGCTAATAGCGTAGCTAAAAGGCGATCGCGGTATGACACCACTGAAATTTACATTAGATCGAAACTCTGAACGGATGTTGTTCTGTAGGTTAACAGTAGATAGATTGTTTTGGTTAAAAGTGCTGGTTCCGGCTGTGACACTGGCAGAGAAATTGGAGTTTCTTCCCTTTGAGTCTGGTCTATGAGACCAGGAAATCCAAAAGTCCCTTGAGTCCAGCGGTACCTCGTCAGTCTCTGGTGTTCTATTACGGTTATAGGTAATGTCTAATGAGCCACTGTATTTATAGCGATTATTATAAGCAGTGCGAAGATTTAGTCCCCAGCTACCTTTCGAGTAGATATCACCTGTAATGGCGGTATGTATTTTTTCATTCCATGCCTGATACCAGCCACCTTCTCTTAGAAATAGACCTCTTCGCTGCTCATCGCCATATTTAGGAAATAGAACACCAGATAGATTAGATTCATCTGTATCCGGAAAGAATCCAAAAGGTAGGCCCAATGGCGTAGGAATATCGCCAACGTAAAGCAGGAATGGTCCCGTGATCACGCTTTTTCCGGGTATCACTTTAATTTTCTTCGCCTTGATATAAGTGGTGGCATTTGGGTCATCCAGACAAGGAATGTACTTGCCCTCAGAAATGTATGCTGACTGATCAGCATTCCGTTTAATAATATCTCCGGTGAGCTGACCATCTGGCTGTTCGGTGGCTACGCCCTTAATTCTAGCCCTTTGGGTTTCGAAATTATATCGTATCTCCTCCGTTTCATATACACCACCTTTATCTTTAAAAATAGGTCTTCCGATCCATATACCTGTAGAATCTTGAACTCCACGGGCCGTGAGTTCGTTAGTATTTCGATCGATGATGATTTGCTCGGCTCTAAGGTTAATGTCACCATATTCGATTTTGGCTTCACCATAGAGATAGGTGATGTTGGTCTGGGTCTTGGTGATGATAGAATCCTTAGCAAAGTACTTGATGGTTGTTTCAATACCATTGACTACTACTGTGGCAGAATCTTGAATACCAGGAAGAGTGTCTGTACTCTGTGCGAGCGTTGTCTCTAAAGAATTGGTACGGTTTTGAAGGGTATTAAGCGAGTCAGGTTTTACGGCATTCACTTGTGCCTTCACATTGATAACTAAAATGAAGCAACAGAGGCAAAAAAATATAATCCGTTTTGAAAACACGCTATTTTTTCGTTTTTCGGAAATTTTAAGATTTTTGCGTAAAGTTATTTTAATCGATCGTTTCATTCGCATCAAAGTGAAAAATTATAGCCTTCTGGTCATCTTTCTGATTGTTTCCTGTTTGCATGTCAATGCAATGCAGGCTCCAAATGGCGGAGGTAAGAAAAAGTATAAGGTTGTACTTGATGCTGGGCATGGTGGTAAAGACCCGGGAACACGTGGAAAAAACCTCAAAGAAAAGGATGTAGTACTACCAGTTACACTATTGGTCGGCAAATACCTGGAAACACTTACAGATAACATTGAGGTTATTTATACTCGAAAAAATGATGTGTACAGTCACCCCAAAGTTCGTGCCATCATGGCCAATGATGCGGAGGCAGATTTGTTTGTTTCTATCCATGCTAATGCCATGAATCCGGGTTATGAGTCAGTTTCTGGTACGGAGGTCTTTGTGATGGGAACCAAAAATGAGGGCAGAAACTTTGAGGTAGCCAAGCGCGAAAACTCAGTTATTTTACTTGAGGAGAATTATGAAGAGATCTATCAGGGCTTTGACCCTAATGCTCCAGAGGTGGATATCATGTTTTCAATTCAACAAGAGGCTTATCAGGAAAATAGCATTCTACTTGCTTCAAATATCGATGAACAGTTCAAAAAACGAGCCGGTAGGAAGAGTCGGGGTGTAAAGCAGTCTAGTCTTTGGGTACTTTGGAGTACTTATATGCCTAGTGTTTTGGTGGAATTAGGCTATCTTACAAACCCCAAAGAGGAAAAGGACCTCGGAAATGCCAAGGTGCAAGACTATTTAGCATCTGCCATTTTTAGGGCAATAAGAGATTATTTTGAATATTTAGAGTCAACTGGAAACTAAGCGAGTGGCAAGAGGAAAAGAATTCAAAGTAGGGTTATTTGTGTTGCTGACAGCATTTGCGTTATACGTTGGCTTCAACTATTTGAGGGGACTTGATGTGTTTTCTCCGTTGACCACTTACTACGTTGAATATGAAAACGTCAGTGGGCTAAAAAAAGGAGACAGAGTCATTCTGAATGGATTGGATGTAGGTAGTGTTATTGATAGGGGCTTCAGTGATGAAAGCTATAATAAGATTTTAGTCACCCTGGCGATAGATAATACAATAAACCTTACGGACAGTACCATCGCACGCTTGACCAAACCTGACTTTCTAGGAGGAATAGAGATCAAACTCGTAATGAATCCTGGTACACGTGTGCTAGAACCCTATGAGACACTGATCAGTGATATAGACGGAGGGATTACGGAATTATTGACAGAGGAAGGTCTTTCAGCTGCAAACTCACTTTCGGCATTGGTAAATAAAATCAATGATGTGCTTGAGCCCTTTGTTGAAAAATCGGATAGTATAGGGAAGGCAATCGACAATTTTACAGCTGCTTCTGAAAACGTGAAAGATTTAACCGGACGCCTGGAAGGCTCTTTAGACCTTGTCGAAAATCGAATTGCCTGGCTGACTGATTCTATTACCTATGCATTGAGTGGATTGAAACCATTGACGGATCAGTATACAGAATTAGGTGAGAAACTTAATGCGATTGACATAGAATCACGATTGGTCAGTATGGATTCTTTACTACTTGGAACAAGAACCTTCCTCGATAGATTGAATTCTAATGATGGTACTTTGGGTAAATTGATGTCAGATGATTCGTTGTACAACACAATGACACAAACAATGGCAGATTTAGATAGTCTATTTATAGATTTGAGATACAATCCTAAGCGCTACATGCACTTCTCTGTCTTTGGTAGAAAGAATAGGCCCCCAGCAGACGGAAGAGGAACCGCTGACAAAAAGAAAAAGAACCGATAGGTTTCCGCACTTGAAAAGTCCACTTCTTGGGTCTAATTTTAGTCACAAGTAAACTATGAGGAATTGCCAGTTTTATTGGCATAAATAAGACTTAATGGATATTGAATTCAATAAGAATCAAGACGAATTACAACAACTGATCTTTCAGTTAGACACCAAACTCAAGAAAGTAAAGCTGGGTGGAGGTGAGAAGAAAATTGCCAGGCAGCATGAGAAGGGAAAACTCACTGCACGTGAACGAATCAACTACCTAATCGATACACCTGAAGACTTTCTGGAGATTGGCGCTTTTGTAGGCGAAGGGATGTACAAAGAATATGGCGGATGTCCTTCAGGAGGCGTTGTTACCGGAATTGGAAAAGTGAAAGGCCGATCTTGTGTTATCGTAGCCAACGATGCGACAGTAAAGGCTGGAGCTTGGTTTCCTATTACAGCCAAGAAAAACATGCGTGCCCAGGAAGTGGCCATGGAAAATCGACTACCTATCATTTATCTGGTAGACAGTGCAGGCGTCTTTTTACCCATGCAGGATGAGATTTTTCCAGATAAAGAGCACTTTGGAAGGCAGTTTCGAAACAATGCTAAGATGACCTCAATGGGGATCATCCAAGTGGCAGCCATAATGGGCAGCTGTGTGGCAGGGGGTGCTTACCTACCCATTATGAGTGATGAGGCGGCCATTGTTGACAAGACAGGCTCTATTTTCTTGGCAGGTTCTTATCTTGTAAAGGCTGCTATTGGAGAAGATATTGATAATGAAACACTAGGAGGTGCAACCACTCACTGTGAGATATCCGGTGTTACAGATAATAAGTTTCCCAACGATGAAGCCTGCTTGGACTATATCAAAAACATTTTTGATAAGATTGGAACTTTTGAGAAGGCAGGTTTCGACAGAGTTGAGCCTAAAGCGCCTAAACTTGATCCCGAAGAGGTTTTAGGAATTATGCCTTTGGATAGAACTAAACCTTATGATGTAAGAGAGCTTATTACACGTTTCGTAGATAACTCCGAGTTTGATGAGTATAAAGAAAAGTATGGTCAAACCATTGTCTGTGGGTATGCACGGATCGATGGTTGGGCGGTAGGTATTGTTGCTAACCAACGTGTTGTGGTTAAGTCCAAAAAAGGCGAAATGCAGATGGGCGGAGTGATTTATTCCGACTCTGCTGACAAGTCCGCTCGCTTTATCATGAACTGTAACCAACGCAAAATACCATTAGTCTTCTTGCAAGATGTGAGTGGTTTCATGGTAGGCAGCCGTGCCGAACATGGCGGTATTATCAAGGATGGTGCGAAAATGGTGAATGCCATGGCAAACTCTGTCGTACCAAAGTTCACTATCATCACGGGTAACTCATTCGGGGCGGGTAATTATGCCATGTGTGGTAAAGCATACGACCCAAGACTAATTTATGCCTGGCCAACTGCACAGATCGCGGTAATGAGTGGAGGCTCCGCAGCTAAGACATTACTTCAAATCAAAGTGTCTACACTGAAGGCTCAAGGCAAAGAGATTTCGGCAGAAGAGGAGAAGAAGCTATTGGATGATATCACTGCCAGTTATAATGAACAAATGAGCCCATATTATGCAGCATCGCGCTTGTGGGTGGATGGAATAATTAATCCTTTAGAGACGAGAGAAGTAATTTCGAAAGGTATTGAGGTAGCCAATCAGGCACCCATCACTGAGAAATTCAATGTGGGAGTGATCCAGACTTAAGTATGCCAGAAGAAGAACATCTGAATAACAAAGAACTCAAGGCAATGGTCTCATTGCTGGATGATGACGACTTTGAAATTGTCCAACATATTGAAGACAAGATCAAGTCCATGGGGACGTATATCATTCCCTATCTGGAGTTTGAATGGGAGAACAGCTTCAACCCTGTGGTTCAAAAACGGATAGAAGATTTGGTGCATAACCTTCAATTTGAGTTGCTCAAAGAGAAGTTGTATGCCTGGAAGATAGATGGAGGAAAGGATTTATTAGAAGGGGTTTGGTTAATCAATACCTATCAATATCCAGACCTTGAATATGATCAATTGAGCAAAGAATTAGAGCAGCTTTATTATGAAGCTTGGCTTGAGTTTAAGGCTGACATCCATCCGGTGGATCAAATCAAGATTCTCAATTCAGTTCTATTTGGAAAGCTTCACTTTGGAGCCAATACTAAAAACTTCCACTCCCCTGGTAATTCTATGCTCAGTGTGGTCTTACAGACCAAGAAGGGTAACCCAATTTCATTATGTATTATCTACATGTTGGTAGCGCAAAAGCTCAAAATGCCAGTATTTGGTGTTAACCTTCCCAATCTCTTCGTAATGACTTATAAACAAGACGATGTTCAATTTTACATCAATGCCTTTAATCGTGGCCTTGTTTTTTCCAAGAAAGAAGTAGATGAGTACATCGCTAATCTTAAGCTCTCGCCAAACGATCGTTTCTATGAACCCTGCTCGCATATCGATATTGTAGCACGTATGCTTAGAAACCTGATCAACTCTCATGAAAAGTTGGGCCATACTGAAAGGGTGGAGGAGATTAAACTACTCTTGAATATTATTGAAAAGGAAGCTGAATAGGCTCAGTAGGCACAGCAAATATGGACAGGTTCCAAGAAGTGACTTACCAATTTATAATCAGTCACAACCCCATTTTCCAAGATTTGACCTTTTACTTCAACACCATTTGAAAAGTCAGAAACAATAAGTTGCTCAGCAAAAGTAAGCTGAGTTCGGCCATGTAGTTTATAGAGCGCCTCTTTGGCGGCCCAGATTTTGGTGAGGAATTCACCGTTACCCGCTGCCCAAGCTGCTTCAGAATTATGCAAAAATTTAGGCGCAATGCGATGGATCTGTTCACGTTCGGTTTCAATGTCTATTCCAACTTCGCCTGATATATTAATAGCTGCTGCACCAAAGCCTGTGGCATGTGACATAGAAATGCCAATGGTCGTTTCTTTGAGGTGAGGCTTTCCAAATTGGTCCTTATAGATATAAAATTGACCAATCTCCTTTACCAAATGCTTTAGTGCTGTTCTGGCACCTAACCATTCTAATCGCTTGGACGCAATTTTGACAGCATTTAAGTCATCGAGTTCTTCGTGATTCAAGTTTAATTGTTGCAATAATTCGTCTTCGGTTTCAGTGATCTTCCATAGGATATAGGAGACCTCAGGTGTAATCGAAGATTTGTGGGCAATTGGCATGAATAATTAATGAATGCTGGTCATCGAATGACTAATTTTACCGCAAATCGAAGATACTAGCTTTTTCATTGATGCCTAAAATTGAAGTCAATAAAGTAAATACTGTGGGAGGTCACTCTGATTGTGTTTATACACTTGAGCAAGGGCCGGAACCCAACCAGTTTTTCTCCTCAGGAGGTGATGGCGTAGTTGCACTTTGGGACCTTAACGATATGGAGAATGGGCGAATGATGGTTAAAGTACCTAGTTCTGTGTATGCCCTATGCTACTATGTAGAAAGAAACGTGCTAGTAATAGGTCAAAACTTCGATGGTATACATCTGGTGGATCTTGCTAAAAAAGAAGAAGTAGGCTCCATTAATCTCGGCACAAGTGCCATTTTCGATATCAAAGTGATTAAAGATCGAATTTTTGCTGCCTTGGCGAATGGAGAGGTACATATTCTGGATATAACCACATTAGAGACTATTCATGTCATACAGGCTTCGGAAAAAAGTGCAAGAACTATCGCTATTTCTGAAGAATTGGAACATCTAACCGTAGGCTTTAGTGATAATTTCATCCGTATTTATAGCTTAGTAGACTTCAGTTTGATCAAGGAAATTGAAGCACATAAAATATCAGTTTTCACTGTACAATATTCTCCCGATCAACGTTACTTAATTAGTGGAAGCCGGGACGCTCACTTAAAAATCTGGGATACACAAAAAGGTTATGAAATGCATGAGTCTATTGTGGCTCATATGTTTGCAATTAACCATTTGGTTTTTAGCCCTGATGGCAAACATTTTGTAACTTGTAGCATGGATAAGTCCATAAAGGTCTGGGATGCCGAGACTTTCCAACTCCTGAAAGTCATTGATAAGGCAAGGCATGCAGGCCACGGCACCTCGATCAATAAGGTACTTTGGACAAACTTCAACAACCTGTTATTGTCGGCCAGTGACGACCGGAGTATATCAATCTGGGATATCAAATTTTAATTTTCGGTAAGTATGAACATTACACCGCTAGAGATAAGGCAAAAGGAATTCGAAAAAGCCTTTCGTGGTTATGACAAAGATGAGGTCAGCGCATTTTTGAACTCTCTCTCCATTGAATGGGAAAGACTCTATGACCAAAACAAAGAGCTAAAGTATAAACTTGAAACTTCGGAGAACGAAGTGAAGAAACTGCGCGAAGTGGAGAACTCCTTGTTTAAAACACTGAAAACCGCTGAAGATACTGGTGCTAATATGGTAGAACAGGCAACAAAGACTGCCGAACTACACATGAAAGAGACCGAGATGAGGGCGGATGCTTTGATGAGTGAAGCGAAGTCTAGGGCGCGTTCCATTATTGAAGATGCTGAGAACAAGTCGCGGGTTATAATTGATGACATGGAAGATGAGATTCGTCAGCTAGAGCAGGTATTCAGGAGCATGAATGCCAGCAAAGACTCATTGATGTCCGACTTGAAATTACTTGCCGAAGATATATTGAGTAAAATTGGCAGGCATCAGGACTTTCCCAGTGATATAAAGCCTCATTTGAAGAAGGCTAAGGATTTAGGACGAGAGATTAATGATAATACTTCAAAACCTGTTGATGTCGAGAGTATTCTGGTAGAGAACGAGCAGAAGGCAGCAGAGCAGAGTATTGATGAGATGGTTGATGTGGCTGCGGACGAGGTGAGTACAGAACCAATTGAAGAGACAGCTCCAGAGGAGGTAGTCGATGCTATAGCAGAAGAAACGAAAGAGGAGCCGGTTCCGGAGGTTGTTGAAGAGACTGTAGAGGTGAATGAAGAGCCTGAAGTTGAAGCAGTGACAGAATCAGGAGAAGTAACTGCGACAACAGGATCTGCGGAAGAAGAGCCAGCTGAGACTGGCAATGAAGAAGACAAGCAGGAGAGTTCTTTCTTCGATAAGTTCGAATAGTATGAACAAAGACATTGTTTCACTGGAAGGCATGGAATTCTATGCCTTTCATGGTTTTTATGAGGAAGAAAGAGAGAAGGGAAACGAATTTATTGTAGATATTCATGTCACTACGGACTTCACCATTGCCTCTGAGCAGGATGATCTTGAGGGTACCGTCAATTATGAGACAATCTATGCCATTACTAAGGAGGAGATGGCCATTCCAACGAAACTTCTCGAACGTGTAGCACAAAGGATTCTAGAAAGACTTTTCGAGGCTTTCCACAACATCTCTTCTATTGAGATTTCTGTGGCCAAGAAAAACCCACCGGTTGGAGGTCAAGTAAAGCAATCTCGCATAACCATGATTCGTCACAAATAGTATTGTTCAGAGGTACATTCCAATGACCGAAGCTCAATCTACCATCCATCATCTCAAGGAGTTGCTCCGAATTGAGAAAGACGAAGATTACGCACAATACCAGCGCAAGATGCTTCATACTTCCATTGAAGAAAGAAGGCAAAAGGGAGTTACATGGTATCCTGTTCAGTTGATGAACCAGTATATCAGCACTGGAGATCGCTATACCTTAGAACTTGACAGAACCACACACCTCGAACAGAATCATGCTTTTCAGGTCGGTGCCATTGCAAGTGTGTTTTCAGGACATGGTGAAGATGCCGATGCAGTTTCTGGTGTTATCAGTTACGTCCGAAAAGATAAAGTTCGTATAGTACTTAATGCCAGCGATGTTCCCGATTGGATTAGAGATGGGAAATTGGGTGTGAACCTACTTTTTGACGAAGGAGGCTATCGTGAAATGCAAAGGGCGCTTAAGGAAGTGCACAGTGCTGAAAAGGGACGACTTGCTGACCTTAGAGAAATACTCTATGGAGCTAAGCAAGCGTCTTTTAAAAAAGGCTTTGATTTTCAGTCAGTGAATCTTAATGATGGACAGAATAAGGCCTTAACACAAATTTTCAATGCTAAGGATGTAGCCATAATCCACGGTCCACCAGGCACGGGCAAAACCACTACACTGGTCAATGCCATCAAAGAAGTGGTAAAGACAGAAAAACAGGTTTTGGTCTGTGCTCAGAGCAATGCTGCGGTAGATCTTTTGGTTGAAAAGCTAGATGGTCTTGGTATTGAGGTCTTGAGAATTGGCCACCCTGCACGGCTGACACCTGAGGTGATTGAGAATAGCCTGGATGTGAAGATATCCAAACACCCTTTCTTCAAGGAATTGAAAGACATTCGGAAGCGTGCAGATGAGTACCGAAAGATGGGGCAGAAGTATAAAAGGAATTTTGGGTATGAAGAACGCATGCAGCGCAAGCTGGTCATGCAGGAAGCCCGAATGTTAAAAGGCGATGCCGATCGTATCGAATCCCAAATAATGGAGGATTTGGTTGATCGAGCCCAGGTAGTTGCTTGCACCCTTGTTGGATCGACACACAGATTGATTCAAGACCGCACCTTTAAATCTGTATTTATCGATGAGGCGTCTCAGGCATTAGAACCAGCTTGTTGGATCGCCATTCGGAAGGTACATCGCGTGATTATGACAGGAGACCACCTACAACTGCCTCCGACAATCAAGTCACTTCAGGCAGCAAAAGATGGTTTGGCCAATACCCTATTTGAAAAGGCTATTGCTCATATAGAAGGGTCCGTAATGCTCGAAACACAGTATCGCATGCATCCTGATATTATGAAATTCTCTGGAGATCATTTCTATGAAGGGAAGCTGAAAACTGCAGAGGAAGTCCAATTAAGAGAGAAAGGAAACGAGTTAGAACACTTCCAATTTATAGATACTGCCGGCTGTGGCTTTCATGAAAAGGTCAATAAAGAAACTTTGAGTACTTACAATGAGGAGGAGGCAGACCTTTTGCTGAGCCACCTTGCGAACAATTTGTCTCCGGATTTTTCTGTTGGAATCATTGCTCCTTATAAGGCACAAATAGAGTTGTTGAAAGATTTACTCATGAAGAATCCGGCTTTTGATGAGGTTCGCGATCAAATCTCTATTAATACAGTTGATGCTTTTCAAGGGCAGGAGAGAGATGTGGTTTACATTGGACTTACAAGGAGCAACGAACAGAATGAGATTGGTTTTCTAAAAGAGTATCGCAGAATGAATGTAGCCATGACCAGAGCCAAAACACAGCTTGTGATTATTGGTGACTCGGCAACACTCGGCCGTGACTCCTTTTACAATTCGGTGATAGACTATGCCAATAAAGTAGGAGGCTATAAGAGCGCTTTTGAGTTTTTGTATTAAAGTGCCATTGCCAAAACCTCTGCAGCATTTGGGTATAGCCTAAACCAAAGTTCTGGCTCGATTAGCTCCAATTCTATAAGGGCCAACTGATCATTGTTATCTCTGATAATATCTACTCGGGCATAGATAGGTTGAGGGTCACAAACCTTCACCACTTTTTCAGCAAAGGCAATTTCTTCGGGTGATGGGTCATACAACCGTACCGTACCTCCAAAATCATCTTGTACACGAAAGTCACCAGGTTTGGCCTCTTTCAATACCGCATGAGTAAATGTTCCGCCCATTACCATTAGCGAGGCTTCACCCTTCTCTACTATATTCTTCTGAAAAGGCTGAAGCATCATAGCCTCTTTTGCGATCAGCTCCTGTAAGTTTTTCTCATGTTCCTCGAAATTATCTGGATTGAGTTTGTAGGTATGTCGTGCGGCTCCCGAAATACATGGCTTTAAAATACAGTCTTTCCAGCCAGTTTCATCCATGAGTTGGCTTAGGCTGGTTTCTTCTCCAACTTCAATATATCGGGTAGGTGGAATATTGATTCCCTTTTTCTCAAGGTCACCGAGGTAATGTTTATCCATATTCCACTGGATCAACTCATAAGGGTTGACCATTTGGGTAAGCTTGTTGGTAGTAGCCAACCAGGCCTTCCATTCTTGGAAACGATCAAAGTAATCCCATGTGGTTCGGAAAATGACCGCTTTGGTTGTGGACCAGTCAAATTCCGAATCGGACCAACTCTTTCGTGATACCGAATATCCCTTTGCCTTAAGGGCTTCCATGACCAACCGATCTTCATCAAGGACATTTTGTGTATATTGATCGATGTGGTCAGGTGAATCGTGGTGATCATCCGTGAGAACCACAAAATCATAAAGGTGATACGTCATTCTGTGCTACTACTATTTGGATTTACAAAAGTAAAGCCTCTGGCATCGCTGCCTTCATAAAAGTCTACTTCAAGACCCACCAGGTACATAGTTTGTCTTTTTTCAATGTGAACGGTGATGCCTTGTACCTCATAAGTGAGGTCTCCATCTTGGGGTTTATCAAAGCCTAGCATAAAGCCATGTCCACCGCAGCCACCTCCACCTTTGACACCAATCCGTAGACCATAGCCTTCAGGTATGCTCTTATTGTTCATGATGTTTTTTACTTCCTCAACAGCCTTTTCAGTAAGACTTACCGGTTCAATGGTCATAAGAATGAGAATTATTTCACGTTTTCAGATGTAAACTTAAATACCTATTCGAGATTCTCACTAATTTCAGTTTTTAAATGAAAAGCACCGAAGTGTATTCCGATTTATGGACTATGTAACCGAGTTTTTGAAATTGTTAGTTCCAGCCGCCCTGGTCATGTATGCTATGTACCTGGTAATGCGCAATTTTTTACAGAAGCAGTTTGATAACAGGCTTCTGGATATAAAGATTAAAAACAACGAAACTGTTTTGCCCATACGGCTGCAGGCCTATGAGCGAGTGGCTTTGTTGTTGGAACGAATCTCTCCGAATAATATGCTTTTGAGGCTGAGCGATCCATCAATCAGTGCATATGATTTTCAACAATTGCTATTGAAAGAAATTAGGGAAGAGTTTAATCATAATCTCTCTCAGCAAGTCTATATCTCTGACGGTGTTTGGGCGAGAGTGCGGGCTACGGTTAACGACATTGTGACTGCTGTCCAAGAGTCTTCTCAAAAAATGGATGAAAAGAAAAATGCAATCGATCTGGCGGAGGCGATTTTTGATTATATGATTAAATTGGATAGAGATCCTGTCGGAGAGACACTATCAGTTGTTAAAGAGGAAATAAGACAATTATTCTAACACCCAATACATGGCCAAGGAACCATCTGCACGAGAAAAAAAACACTTCGACCGATTCAAAAAGAAGGCTGCCGGCATTGTCAATGACAGTGAGTCCCTGAAAAATCTTCTGGTCAAGCTAAAAGCGAAGTTGGATGACTCTGAGAAAGATGATTCTCTACGGGAGAAACTAGTTGAATACCTGAAACTGGTTTCTCGTATGGTAACTAATACCATGAGCGGCACCTATAAAGGTATGCCTTGGCAAACTTTAGTAATGATTGTTGCCGGGCTTCTCTATTTTATTGCACCAATAGACGCACTGCCTGATTTTATTCCTGTGGCAGGCCTTTTGGATGATGCCACTATTCTCATCTGGCTGGGCAAATGCTTCCGAGAAGACCTGGAGAATTATAAAACTTGGGAACAATCGAACTTTTCTGAATAACAATTATGTTAACTCAGTGTTAGAACATTGAAGATAGCATTATGTCACTTTTGATTAGTCAGTCCCTTATCAGCGAAGCTTATACTTATGCTTCTTATCGTGAGTTTTTAGATGGTCTATTGGCCGAAGGAAAAACTACAGGAGCCAATCAGTCTGAGAGTATGATCAATTACGCTACGCTGAATCAGAAGCGCATGCGCAAGTGGGAGAAGATCGGCAAGATTACACCTGAATTAATGGGCAAAGTACAGGCTATTGATCAAAAAATGACTTGGCTTGTCATCACCGAAGGTTGGTGTGGCGATGCTGCTCAGAATTTGCCATTCCTTAATAAAATGGCAGAATTAAATCCAAACATTGATCTAAGGTTTGTCCTCAGGGATGAAAACCTGTCACTGATGGAGGGATTTTTGACCAATGGTGGACGCTCTATTCCCAAATTGATTGCTTTAGACGATTCTTTGGAAGTTTTAGGCACTTGGGGTCCAAGACCTGAGCCTATGCAAAAGGCCTTTCTTGCTAACAAAGTGAGTCAGGAAAAGACAGGCAAGGAGTTTACTGAATACTTGCATTTATGGTATGCTAAAGACAAGGGGCTTACGCTTCAAAATGAATTTTTGGCTATTTTAGATGTATGGAATCAAAAACTGCAATCATTGCCGGTGCAAGCGGGCTGATTGGCCAGTCACTAACTCAAATGTTACTGAATAGCAAAGACTATGGTCAAGTCATTGCGCTAGTGAGAAAGCCACTCGGAATCCAGCACGATAAATTCAAAGAACTTACTATAGATTTCGATCAATTGGCTGAGATGGATGAATTTCCTCAAGCTGATGATATCTATTGCACGCTTGGAACGACCATTAAGAACGCTGGTTCTAAGGATGCGTTCTATAAAGTGGATTTTACTTACCCAATGGAGTTGGCCAGATGTGCTCTTAAAGCAGGAGCCAAACGATTTTTTTTAGTCTCGGCCATGGGAGCGAAAATTAATTCACGAAATTTCTATAGCAGAGTTAAAGGGGAACTGGAAGACAAGATTTCTTTTCTCGACTACCGAACGATTTACATTTTCAAACCTTCGCTTCTAAGAGGTAAGCGAAAGGAGAATCGTCCTGGTGAAAAAATGGCTCAACTTTTCACGAGAATCGTCCCGTTTATTGGTCCTTGGAAAAAATACCGACCTATCCATGCCGATAAAGTGGCAGACGCTATGATGAAAGTGGCCAAGCAAGAAGATAAAGGCTGCTATTTCTATCAATCGGAGATTATGCGAAAGATGTAATATCGCTTACTACTTTGATCCGCCACCCTGAACCTGCCGACTCGCGCGTTCAGGGTGATGGGTTATTTTGCATTAATGGTTTTTACTTCACTGCTTTCTCAAATGCAACTTTTCCCCCTACGACTGGAATGGAAATAGAGGTGCTATTTAGGTCGACCATAAGCTTTGTGCCTGGCTCTGGATGCAATGTGAACTCACTATCACTGGAGAAAATCATCAAACCTATCTGTTGGCCTGCTGGAATGATTTGATCATCCGGTTGTAAATCAAACGTTAACTCATAGAACTTACCTTGCTTAAGTGGAGTACTCTTACTTATAGATTTACTGTTTTGAGGATCAGCCCAACCTCTGGTAATGATATTATCGGTGATTTTTGTGCCGTCTCCTTCGTTCCAAGGTAGTGAAACCATCCACACTGATAAGTTCACCGCTGGCTTGTCACTGGCCACCTTAATTGTCAGAGTAGATAAGCCTGATAGATGAAGATCCTCTTTCAAAATAGGTGTAACGAACAACAGACGGTTGTCTGAAGAAGTTGCCTGAGCTAACTCAGCTCCAGACTTGGTATAATCATCAGTGACGGTTTCGGTCTTCTTTCCTTTGGGCTTGGAGGTAGTCAAATTACCTACAGCCGGGGCATTGCCCTCCAGATAGAGTTTAACGGATTTGGCTTCAGGATTAGGATAATCAGCATAAGCAGTTGGTTTTGTTCTGGTATCATTCTCTCTGACGATCCATGCCTTGGGATCATTTTCTACACCATTTTCAATGCCATGTAGGTATCGGGTAAACCAACGGTTCATCATTTTCATTGGTGGAGGACCACCATGACCATTTTGATGGTAGTAAATCTGTGTAGGGATGCCCATTTTCTTAGCTTCCTGAGCAATTCGATTGCTATGCTCTGGCATTACATTCCAGTCGTTAAAGCCATGAGACATTAACAGAGCAGCTTTCATAGGTTTCATGTCATTGAGATAATCGCGACCCGCCCAAAAGTCATTGTAGTCGCCTGTGATACGATCCATGTTGTTAGCCATTTCGGTATCTCTCACCGTCTTATTGTTATACGGCCTTTTTTCTTCTGCTCCCGAATGAATGAAGTCGTACAGTACGTCAATATCTTCTCCCAAATATCCGCCTGGACTTCTTACCAATCCATTCGAACGGTAGTAGTGATAGTAAGAAGTATTCGGAGCAATTGGGATGATCGCTTTTAGTGCATCCACGCCAGTAGTGGCAGCGGCCAACGGTAAAGTTCCGTTATAAGAAGTACCCGTCATGCCTACATTACCAGTCGACCAAAAAGCTTCAACTTTCTCATCGCTATACGGTGTTGTGTAACCATTGTCTTTTCCCGCTAGCCATTCGATCACTGCTTTTGGTGCCAGTGATTCATTGTCCCCACCAACGGTAGGTGCTCCTTGTGACAAACCTGTTCCGGGAGAAGAAGAATGCACAACGATATATCCCCGAGGTACCCAAATACTGATTTGTGAATTAGAGATGATGGGTCTTTGACCTCTTCTTTGAACTTCTACATGGTTTCTAGGTGGGGGAGTAGCCCCCAATTCATGCCGAACATTCCAAAATAAGCCCGGAGCATTGCCGGCAGTTCCCGCATAGTAAGGACTTGTTTCATATACTACTGGAAGCTTTAATCCCTCTGTTTCTGTTTGCATAGGCCTTGTCACAGCCACATGCACGCGATCCATTTTACCATCACCATCTGTGTCGAATTCTGTTTCTACCCAGAGGTCATGACGAATCCAATCAGCCGAATTGCTGAAAGCTTCTACAATCTGCGCTTCACCATCTTTAAAGACGGGCACGGCAGTGGACTGAGCTGTAGCAGTTAATGCAAGACAGAATAGAAAGACCGATGAAAGAAATACTGAAAGCTTCATAAGATATAGTTCAGGTTGATACTTGATTGACTAAGGTAAGAAAGAATAGGTTGGCAATTTACTTCATCACGTTTAACCTCATAGTTCTATTTAAGACAAAGGTCACCACTAATGTATAAGCTAGAATGACCAATACAATGCCTGGTTCGGCAAACTCAGGATACCAGCTTTGCCACACGTCCCATTCGAAGGCTGGGTTTGGAATACTTTTATAGAGCATCATTAATGGCAGTGACAACAAACCTAAAGTCAGAAGGTGCTTAGTGTTAAGTTCTCGCAGTTCATAGATGATCCAGGTGGCGATAAACGGAAATCCCAGATAGATAATGCGTGTCATGTCGCCTCCAGCTAAAATGCCAAATATCAAATAGGTCAAACTAAAGATCAGTAGCAAGTTTCGTTTGTTATCGTATCGATGGCTTTTAGCATATTGGCCAAAAGTGAGAAACAAGGCTGGGCCAAAGGCCATGGCCATGGCGGCCAACCACCGCACAATTTCGAATGGATTCAAAAGGGCTTCCTTGGCATGGAAACCTATTGTGATCAAAGCCCCTTTTCCGGACTCAATAGGTAAGAAGTTACTTCTGATTAAAGACTGTGTGACCACAGCCAGCACCAAGGATGCGGCTATGAGTGGAAGGTCATAATAGCCTTCTTGTGACTTTCTATTGTGATACCATGCATAAAGTAGCAATACGACCATCAGGGCAATAAAGGATTCCTTTTGCGCAGTAGCGAGGGGGGCTATCCAAAGAAGATGAACAAATTTTCGTTTGAGGATGAGCCAGATAAAAATGGCTTGAAAGCAGTATAAGGGTACATCTACCGTAATCGGGTCGAAAGTATTGAGTCTAATGAGCCCTGTCCAATGAAAAAGTAACCAGATAAACCCTGCAATGAACCACTTGACTTCAAACTCTAGCTGCCTCCAAAGCACAAAGGTTATCCAAACCGCAAGAAGAGAAAAGATCAGATTGACCAATTGAAAGTCGAACAAAATATCTCCTGAGTTGATAAGAGCAGCTAAAACTGGTACTAGAATGCGCTGATGGAATGGAAAAGCTACTTGATATTCGACTTGTGTTCCGGTAAAGTACTCGTAAATGTTTCTGTAATCATTACCATCAAACTCTGAAGCCAAATCGTAGCTTATTGGATCTTGAAAATGCTGATATCCAAAGAAGCAGGTGATGGTAATGGCTAAAAAAATATACAACCAATATAACCGGATGCGCATGGGGTGAAAATATGCAATTAATACCAGATGGAACACATTATGATGCTGCCTTTCTACCGATTTCTCCCTGAAATACGTTGAGAATACTCGATGTAGCGAGGCTATATCTGCGTTTCTCGCCTTTTCAGAAATAAATAGCCAACGAAATTCTCGTATCATAATATATTCGATCTGGTATAACTTGAATCCTAAATTATTTATGGGGTTTTTTGCACCCCATGATCGCAGTAATACAGCGTGTTAAAGAGTCCTCGGTAAGCATTAATGATATGGTTAAGGCCAGCATTGGAGTAGGTACGATGGTTCTTCTGGGTATTGAAGCATTAGATGACCAAACAGATGTGGAATGGCTGAGCAGGAAGATTGTAAACATGCGCATTTTCCCTGATGACGGGGGTATAATGAACAAGAGCTTATTGGATATTAATGGAGAAGCACTTGTCATTAGTCAATTCACCCTGCATGCGAGTACAAAAAAGGGAAATAGACCTTCTTATATAAAAGCAGCTAGACCGGAGGTTTCCATTCCACTTTATGAGGCATTTATAAAACAATTGGCTTCAGATTTGGGTAAACCTGTTGGTTCAGGAGAGTTTGGTGCTGATATGCAAGTTTCATTGGTCAACGATGGTCCGGTTACGATTATAATTGACACTAAAGACAAGAAGTAATGACGACAGAAAATAAACCTTTAACCTCTATTCAAGAAGAAGTAGATGGCTGGATTAAAGCGTTTGGTGTACGCTATTTTAATGAACTGACAAACATGGCCCAACTCACGGAGGAAGTTGGGGAGGTAGCAAGAATCATTGCCAGAAGATACGGAGAACAGTCTGAAAAAGAGTCTGACAAATCTAAAGACCTTGGAGAAGAATTAGCAGATGTGCTTTTTGTCGTAGTTTGCCTGGCCAATCAGACTGGGGTAGACCTACAATCAGCCTGGCAGGCGCGGATGGATAAAAAGACATCAAGAGATAAGGACAGACATAAGAACAACGAGAAACTACAATAACTGAACGATATGAAGTTTAAAAAAGAGGTTTTGGCGCTATTAGGTCTTTTGGTAACGCTGAACCTTGCGGCACAAAGGCCAACCGAATATAAGCTTAACAAGGGCGATCAATTCAGAGTATCAGTTGTTGTAAAACAAGACATTCAGCAAGATATGTTTGGCCAAACCATGACCACCACACAAGAAATCACCACTATAGATTTATATGAGGTAGTTGACAAGAATAAGGAAGGGTTCTTATTCAAAACTACAGGCTTGTCAAGGACATTACTTACAGAGGGTCCCCAAGGTACGGTAAGTATGGATTCTGATTTAGATGGAGATGAGCACTTGGCCTTTAGAGCGCTGAGTGGAAAGAGTTATTATATCTGGATGAATAAATATGGAAAGGTATTGTCTATTGAGGGGCTGGATGAATTAGGTGAGGTCGTAAAGAAAGATCTTGCAGGGACTGTATTAGAAGGATCTGCAGAGCAATTGTTGACAGCGTATGATACCAAGACACTTACGACTTCTTTTGACGGCCAATTCTACATTTATAAAGAACCTGGTAAACCATGGGATCGTGAAGCGAGCATGGTCGTCAATAACCTGCCAATCAATATTACATACGGATTTTCTTATTCTAGCGACTCGGAAATCACTGTTGATGGAGATATGATCCTCAGTGGAGCGTTCGAAACAATGGGACAGCAGATGACTGCTGAAATGGTTGGTACTCAAGAAAGTGTCTTTTCCCTCGATGCCAATACGGGCATGAGTACCAACATCAAGACAATTCAGGAAATGGAAGGAGAACTAAATGTTCAGGGCACCTCTGTTCCCATGCGTTTAAAGACTGAGGTAGAGGTGAAAATTACTAGATAGTACAACCATAATTTGATGATAAGAAGTACAGTATTGATTTCAATTCTCATGTCAGTCGGTGTCATGGGAGTTTTTGCCCAAAGACCAGCAGGATACAGTTTACAGAAAGGAGATATCTTCCTAATGACTGCCAGTGTAAAGCAGGATATTCAACAACAAGTTCAAGGGCAGATTATTTCTACCGATCAAAACTTGATCAATACAGATGAACTGGAAGTGATAGCTGTCAACGATGATGTCTATACTATTAAGGTTACAGGTGTGAGGAGGGTCATTTCTTTACAGTCTCCTATGGGGAATACAGAAATGGATTCTGATAATCAAGATCAGAATAGTCTGCCGTTGAGGGTTATGAATGGCAAATCGTATATGGTTGAAATGAATCGCATGGGTAGAATACTCAAGGTTTCGGGTACTTCCGACATGAGGGGTGCGATGAGGAATGAGTTTAATGGTGCAGGAATGGGTGCTGTTGCCGATCAAATGCTGACCAATTATAGTGACGACTTATTAAAGAACTCAATGGAGTCATTGATGGCAATTTATAATCAGGGCAATGGTGTTGAGTGGAGTATAAAAACTGCTTCTGTGGTTAATAATATTCCCGTTGAAATGGAAAATACTTTTAGTTGGGGGGATGATGATACACTGGTCGCAATGGCCAAAATTAATGTCAGTGGTACAATGAGTGTCATGGGTACCGAAGTGAATACCGAAATGAATGGTAATCAGGAGACCACTATTGATTTGGACGTCAAGACCGGAATGCCAAAAAAAGTACAAGCGATTCAAAAAGTTGAAGGAACCTTGTACGCTACTGGGATCACGATTCCGATGACCATCATATCAGAGACCAGTACTACTTTCGAAAAGAAGTAACGGGTTCAAAGGGTTTTGGAAAAGAAAGCCTGCCTCATGAACTGAGGTGGGCTTTTTTTCGTTTTTGTGTTGAATTACTCATTAAACACAAACTAAATCTAACAGGCCAATATGATTATTCTTCAGATACTGGGGGGTATAATAGTCGTCTTTCTCCTCCTAAATCTCCTCCTTTATTTTGTAGAGCCCAGCTTAATTGCGATTAGCTTTTCTCTGATTATCAGGCTGTTTAATAGGAATCCGCCTATTGTCGATTTAGAAAAGCATTTCAAGCCTCATCAGTTACTTAAAGACAACTGGGAAATCATTCGAGAAGAGTTGATTGAGGTACTTCGAGTAGAAAAAGATATACCGAAGTTTCATGAAGTCGATAAGATTCAGCGGTTCATCAACGATGGAGATAAATCGGCATGGAGGGTGTTTATGTTTATGGCCTATGGCAACTGGCAAGAAGAGAACTGCGCGCGAGCTCCAAAAACTACTGAACTCTTGAAACAAATACCTGGTATTACCACAGCAATGTTTTCTATCCTAGGACCACGAAAGCACATTCCACCACATAATGGGTTCTATAAAGGTGTGTATCGTTATCATCTAGGGTTAGTTATTCCTAAAGAAGGGGAATGCTATATTGTAAACGGTGGAGAACGATATGATTGGAAAGAGGGTGAGGACATTCTCTTTGATGACACCTATAAACATGCCGTATGGAATAAAACTGATGAAACCAGGGTAGTGCTCTTCTGTGATGTTTTCAGAACGGATATGCCTGAGGTCTTTCAACCCATTAATCGATGGGTTTATGGCCTGAGAGAAAAGAGCAAACGTCTTAAGAATGTGATCAAGAATGCCGAGGTTCAAGTAGACCTCAATGCGGATTAGCACTAGATTGTCAGTACTCCATTTTTCAGTCTTGGCACCACATTAAATTCATCTGTCCTGGAGCAGTATTCAATGTCCTTCATGATACCAAACTTAGAGAGTCGTGCAGCGTGGTTACTCCTGCTGATGTAATAGAACAAGTCCTTTTGCATGGACTCATACAAATAGAAAGCCGCGGTCACTCCATCTGAATTGAAATCAGCGATTTTCTTCAGTCCATCGCAAACTGCTCCTGCAAAAAGGCTGTCTTCTAGGTTGTACCTACCTTTCCAACCAGCACAAAACAATAGTATGTCTCTTTTTTGAGATTTCAGATAATCAACAACAGAGGATAGGTTCAGAAAAGCACCAATGATCACTTCAGAAGCCTCTTTAGAAAGGTCAATGGCTCTCGTGCCGTTGGTCGTAGTTGCAGCGATATCTCTTCCTTTCAGTGAGGCTTGCATGTAGTCAAAAGGGGAGTTTCCAATATCGAACTGTTCCAGCTTTTTACCACCCCTTTCGCCAGCCATTACATAGCCTTGTTGTCCCAGTGCTTCACAGGCTTCAACTGTGGCTACTGGCTTGATGCTCCTGACGCCTGAACCTAGGCCAGCGACCATGCATGAAGTGGCCCTCAGGACATCAATAACCACAACACATTTGTCTGAAACATCAAATTGATGAATCAAATCAGGAGTATAACAAATGTCTATTTTCATTACTTATAGAAAGGTAGTTTTACGATCTCGGCTTTAAGCCTGCGTTTACGCACTGCCACCAAGATTTCGGTACCTACTTTGCTGCAGTCCTTGGTTACATAGCCTAGTCCAATACCATAACCCAAAGAAGGGGACATCGTGCCTGAAGTGACTTCACCAATCTTATTTTCTTCACTATCAAGCAGCTCATAATGACTTCTTGGAATCCCTTTGTCAATCATTTTGAAGGCAACCAGTTTGTTGGATATACCTTCTTCTTTTTGTTTTTGAAGTGCTGCTGAATTGGTGAATTCTTTGGTAAACTTAGTGACCCAACCGAGTCCTGCTTCAAGAGGGGATGTCTCATCAGTTATGTCATTACCATATAGGCAGTAGCCCATTTCCATTCTTAAAGTATCACGAGCACCTAGACCTATAGGTTTGATGTCAAATTCTTCTCCGGCTTCGAAAATCTGCTTCCAGACGGATTCTGCATGATCGTTATGCAGGTAAATTTCAAAGCCACCAGCACCCGTATAGCCCGTTGCTGAAATGATCACATGCTCTACACCTGCAAAAGGGCCTACCACAAAGTTGTAGTATTTGATTTCTGATAAGTCTACAGAGGTCAGTTTTTGTAATGCTTCAACTGCCTTTGGACCTTGCACAGCAAATAGAGAATGCGAGTCCGACACATTCTTCATGTCTACCCCTTTGGTATTGAATTTCGAGACCCAGGCCCAGTCCTTGTCAATATTGGAAGCATTTACTACGAGCATGTACTTCTCAGCATTGAATCTGTATACAAGCAGATCGTCTACCACACCACCGGTTTCGTTAGGAAAGTAGGAATACTGAGCCTGCCCATCTACAAGTTTGGAAGCATCATTGCTGGTAACTCGTTGGATTAAGTCAAGTGCATTAGGGCCACTCAAAACGAACTCTCCCATATGGGAAACGTCAAAAACACCAACACCATTTCTTACTGTGTTATGTTCTTCGATGTCAGAAGAGTAACGCACTGGCATGTTGTAGCCAGCAAAAGGGACCATTTTACCTCCAAGTTGCTCATGAAGGTCGTTTAATGCTACATTTTTTAATTCCATTTTTCCATAAGTTTTCTGTTGACAAAAGTAACCATAGCCGTCTATATTCAAGGCCTACAAGTGGAAAAGTTAGAGATTGTCAAAAGTGAACTAATATATTAGTTGATTAATCGAAAATTTGTGCAACCTTTAGGACTAAACTTGTATCTACTATTTATATCTCAAACCAAAAGGTCAAATCATGTTTAAGAATTTTTTTAAGGTCACTGTCAGGAGTCTGCTAAAGAGCAAGCTATTCGTATTTATCAATATAGTAGGCTTAGGCTTGGCATTAGCTTGTTGTATTGTAGCCTATTTGAATTACGACTTTGCAACATCTTTTGATGAGCAGCATGAGAATTATGATGAACTCTATGCCATATCCATTTATAGAGATCAGGCAGGGGCTAATATTCCATTTACTATGGTACCCATGCCCCTTGGACCTAATTTGAAGTCTGATATTCCAGGTTTAAAGGGAGTCTCACGATTTCATAGGGCCGGTATAACCATTAAAAAGGATCAGAACGTCTTCGATCGTAGAGTTGCTTTTGTCGATGGAGACTTTCTGGATATGTTCACTTTCCCTTTGATTCACGGGGACAAAGAGTCTTACAAAGAACTTTCGAGTGTACTCATTTCTGCTCGAACAGCTATATCTCTTTTTGGAAAAGAAGATGCCGTAGGTGAAACGCTTGAGGTAGTTCAAGGTGGAAGTGCTAATCTGTTTCTCACAGTAGGTGGAGTTTTTGAGGACATTACTCGCAAGAGCACGATGCAATTTCAACTGATTGCAGACTTTGAGAATTTTCATCGTTTTTTCGGGGTTGAAAAAGGTGACTGGGGTAATTTCTTAGATGGCCTATTTATTCAGACCGAAGATCAGAATATCATAAACACAGCTCCAGCTTTGATTCAGAAGTATGCTGCCATCCAGAATGAGGCGCGCAAGGACTTTCAGGTCAGTAGTTTTTGGCTCCAAAACATGGATGACTTGCCATTCAATCAAAGAGATATGAATGGCAGGAGCATGGGGGCTGAAGCACTGAATGCGGCACACATGATGGCACCAGGTATTATGGCAATTTTAATCCTCTTACTTGCCTGTTTTAATTTTACAAACACGGCAATAGCCATGTCTAACAAGCGTCTGAAGGAAATTGGTATTCGCAAGACGGTCGGAGGTAGTAGGGGGCAATTGGTGTTTCAATTCTTAGGAGAGAATCTCTTGCTTTGTTTATTGTCACTCGGGGTAGGTCTCGTTTGTGCTATGTGGTTAGTGCCTAAGTATAGTGATATGTGGCCTAATATGGATATACTTCTGAGTTTAAAGGAGAATCCAAAGCTTGTTATATTCTTGACGGGTGTCCTTTTAGCAACTGCACTCTTAGCCGGTGGTTATCCGGCACTCTTTGTCAGCAGGTTTAAGCCGGTAGCAATACTCAGAGGGACTTTAAAAGTTGGTAGTTCAAGTGTACTTTCAAAAGTTTTGCTGGGTTTTCAGTTTATGATTTCTGTATTGGCTCTGATCTCTGGTTTTGCCTTCCTGCAAAATTCAGCATACCAAAAGTCTATCGATCAAGGTTATGATAAAGAGAGCATGGTGCTCGCTTTCTTGAGTTCTCCACTGGAAGCCGAGCGGTTCAAAGCATCAATTATGGAGAACCCGGCTATTGAAGAAATATCATTGACGCGTCACCATGTTGGATGGGGTGCCAATGGCGCTGCCATTAAAAGTGGAGGACAGGAATATGAGGTATCAATTATGGATATTGGTCTTAACTATAGCGAAGTAGCTGGTTTCAGACTTGTTGAGGGTCGTGGTTTCAACGAACAGAACCGCCAAACAGATAGAAACAACAGCATTCTCGTAAATGAGAAAATGGCAGCCCAGTATGGTTGGGACAATGCGATCGGTCAACAAGTGACATTATACGATACCATACGTTATAACGTGGTGGGTATGGTGAAAGACTTCTTCATCTTTGGACTTTGGGAAGAACTTGACCCTATGATGATTAGGTTGAGAGATGATAGTGAACTTTCTAGATTAGTAGTGAGGGTTTCGCCTGATCAGATTCAAGAGGTCAAGTCTTATATGGAAGGTAAATGGAGCGAATTAATCACCGATCGCCCAGCTGAAATCATGATCCATGAGCAGGATGTTTTGGGTGAGGCTAGAACTGTAAATGAGAACATTGTGGCGATATTCTTGTTTCTGGCAATAATTGCAGTCGTTCTTTCGGCTATTGGCCTCTTTACTCTGGTCTCAATTAACATTCAGAGTAGAACAAAGGAAATAGGAATTCGAAAAGTACTTGGCGCTTCAGTGTCCAGAATAGGCGCCATTATAAACAGACCTTTTCTGATTATTGTGGCAATAGCATCCGTTCTAGGTGCGGTTTCAGCATACTTACTGACAGGGATGTTAATGGACATGATATGGAAATACCACATGGATCTAAACCTCATTAGTTTCTTGCTTCCAATTGTTGGAATGTTGCTTATCTCACTGTTTTCAATTTCAGGTAAAGTAGTGAAGGCGGCAAGAAGAAATCCAGTAGAATCATTACGCTACGAATAATCAAAAATATGTTGGTTAAAAAAGAGTCGGTCAAAAGCCGACTCTTTTTTTGTAACCTAGAATGATGTTTACAAGTCTGTATTAGGTAACCACTTACAAAAATCAATACTATGAAGAAGACTCAAATTATTGTTCTCGCAGTTGTTGTTCTCCTGTCCACCAGCTTGGCATTTACTTTTAAATCGAATGAAGATGAAGCTGTAAAAGAAGAGGTCAAGGAGCTAGTTTTAAAGGCGTATGTGAACGGTGCTTTTAATGAATTAGATGTTGATGCTATGAGAAAGGGGTTCCACGAAGACTTCGCCATTTATTCTCCAAAGGGCGAGGCTATTCGTAAGTATCCCATTAAGGCATGGGCAGATGGCACTGCAAAGAGAAAGGCCAATGGCTATGATGCTAGTGCCGAAAAGAACAAATGGGATCATAACTTTGCTTCAGTTGATGTAACAGGTAATGCTGCTCAAGTGAAGATTGAATTACATAATCAAGGTAAACATGTTTATACCGATTACTTGAGCTTACTTAAGTTCGAAAGTGGTTGGAGGATTGTTGCCAAGGTTTACCACCAACATTAGAATCTTTTAAAAGATTATTTAGAACCGTGTCATACCATGATGCGGTTCTTCTTTTTTAGAACAACTCTATTTGTTCGGGGAGTAGCCTGAATGACTTCCTGTGCAATGGCGTTACCCCTAACTCTCTAATGGCATCCCTATGCTTTTTGGTAGGATAACCAGCATTAGTTTCCCAACCATAACCTGGATATTGCTGAGCAGCATTGGTCATAAAACGATCTCGATGCGTTTTGGCAAGAATGGAGGCAGCAGCGATAGACATATACTTGCTATCACCCTTGATCACACACTCATGGGGTATCCCATTATAGGGTTTAAATCGGTTGCCATCTATGAGTAAAAGTTCTGGTTTGATATCCAGTGTGTCTATGGCCCTGTGCATAGCTATAAAAGAAGCATTTAAGATGTTGATTTCATCGATTTCGATATGGCTCACTGCGATCACTTCCCAAGCTAATGCGTCTCGTTTGATTTCTATCTCAAGTTGTTCGAGGACCTTTTTAGTGAGTTTTTTGGAATCGTTGAGCAAAGGGTTTACGTAGTCAGCAGGAAGAATTACTGCCGCTGCTACCACGGGACCTGCCAATGGGCCTCTTCCTGCTTCGTCACAACCTGCTTCAATTTTACCCGATCCAAAACTTGATTTCAACATGATGAGGATAAACTTAGGCACTAAGCCTCAGAACTTGAAACCTTTCCATAATTTTGGGCCATGTCTAAAAAAATTAATCCTTGGAAAACCTTAGGTGGAGAACTTATCTATGAGAACCAATGGATTCGACTTGATGAATATCAGGTGGTCAATCCTTCTGGAGGCAGGGGTATTTATGGAAAGGTTTCATTTAAAGGCAGGGCAGTTGGTGTTATACCAGTAGATTATGATCTAAATACCTGGCTGGTAGGCCAGTATCGATATACATTGAATGAATATAGTTGGGAAATACCAATGGGGGCCGTTCCCATGGAAGAAAGCTATGAGAGTGGTGCCTTGCGCGAGCTCAAGGAGGAGACAGGTTTGATTGCGGAGCATGTTGATTTTCTCTGTAAGATTCATACATCAAATTCAGTCACGGATGAAATAGGAATGGTTTACCTTGCAAAGGGACTGACCCAAGGCGAAACCGAGTTTGATGATACTGAGGATATTGTGGTCAAAAAACTTCCCTTTAAGGAAGCTATTGATTGGGTTATGGATGGTAGAATCACAGATAGCTTGTCCGTTGGTGGAATCCTAAAATATGCCAGAATACTGGGAATATAAGATATGAAACCATTACCCTATAAGGCTCATTTTAACAAGACTTTTAGCCTTGCCTATCCGGTTATGCTCAGTCAGCTTGGGCATATCATGGTAGGTATGGCGGATAGCATGATGGTGGGCCAACTTGGCCAGACACCCCTTGCAGCTGCTTCGTTTGCGAATGGCTTTTTAGGTGTGTTTCTCATGTTTGGAATTGGGCTATCCTATGGTATTACACCTTTAGTCGCTCAAGCCGATGGACAGCACGATGATCATAAGATTACCCGACTGTTGAGGCATGGAGTAATTTTGTGCGGGGTAGCTGGTGTCATGTTGTTTCTGACCTTATTTGGGGCAACCTACCTTTTTCCATACCTAAAGCAACCTGAGGAAGTTCTGACTCTTGGAACCCCATATCTATTGATCATTGCTTCGTCTTTGATTCCCTTAATGATCTTTCAGAATTTCCGGCAATTTGCTGAGGGGCTCTCCGTGACCAAACCAACCATGTATATTACCATTGCCGCCAATCTTTTGAATATTCTTCTGAATTATCTCTTGATATATGGAAAGCTAGGTTTGCCTGAACTTGGATTAAATGGTGCTGGTTGGGCTACTTTTATTTCAAGGGTACTGATGGCCATAGGATTGTATGCCTTTGTCATCAAATATGATAAATTTAAAGCTTATCGATCCGCATTTCAGTTTGCTAAAATCAAAGCAGACTTTTTTAAACCCATGCTGAAAATAGGGGTGCCTAGCGGTATTCAATTTGTATTTGAAGTAGGTGCTTTTACCGTTGCTGCTATTATGATGGGCTGGTTAGGTACAGGACCTCTGGCGGCACATCAAATCGCATTGAGCTTGGTGTCATTGAGTTATATGATGGCCTCTGGGATATCAGCGGCCTCAACGGTGCGCATAGGAAATCAAATCGGAGCTAAAGATGGTTTCAACTTGCAACGAGTTGGAAATACAAGCTTTTTGATGTCTTTGACTTTTATGGCTTGTTGTGCACTCCTTTTTGTTAGTCTGAGCAGTTTCTTTCCGACTTTGTACGTAGATGAACCTGAAGTGATCTCCATTGCTAAAACACTGATTATAGTGGCCGGATTCTTTCAGTTGTCAGATGGTGTCCAGGTGGTTGGTCTGGGTGCCCTAAGGGGTATGTCTGATGTAAAGGTGCCAACCATTATCACACTGATCGCCTATTGGGGGCTGGCTATCCCTATGAGTTACCTATTAGGTTTTACGATGGACCTTGGGCCTGAAGGGATCTGGTATGGTCTGTTGATAGGTCTCACAGCCGCAGCTCTCGCCTTGTTTGTTCGATTCAAGCGACTGGCAAGAAAAAAGGCGGCTGATTTTGTTAAAAAGGAACGGGGGAATGCAACCCTTGACCTTGAGGTGAGTCTTTAATTTGAATTAAATAATACTACAATGAAAACGCTATTGGCTACTTGCCTAATGCTTATTACACTCACTGCTTTTTCGCAGAATAGAGAGACAAGAGATGTAGGTGATTTTGATGAGGTAGTAATGAGACTATCAGGAAAAGTCTATATCAAGCAAGGTGATAAGAACGAAGTCATTCTTGAAGGAGATGAGAATGTATTAGAAAGAGTAGAAACAGATGTTAGAGGAGGAAGACTGAATATAGGAGAAGAAGGGAAGAGCAGATGGAGTTGGAGAAGATCAAGAACAAAGCTCAATGTTTATATTACCGTGAAAGAGTTAAATGGTGCCTTCGTCAGTGGTGCGGGAGACATTATAGGTCAGACAGTATTCAAATCAGATGATTTTAGAGTCTCGGTTTCCGGTTCTGGCGATATTGAGTTGGAACTGGATGCTAAAGATGTCGATTCAAGAATTTCTGGAGCAGGAAATATCGAATTGTCAGGTTCTGCTCAGTATGCTAAGTTAAGCATTAGTGGTTCGGGGAAGTACCTAGCTGAGGAAATGAAAGTTGATGATTATGAGATATCTATTTCAGGTTCTGGAAGAGGATCAATTAATGCACAAGAGAATTTAGATGTTAGAATTTCGGGAAGTGGCAGTGTTTACTACCGTGGCCGGCCATCTGTTAATTCACGAGTTGCTGGTAGTGGCAGAGTTCGAAGAATCAACTAAGCTAACCCTTTAAAAAATTTTAAGATCCGGCTTCTGGCCGGATTTTTTGTATGAAGACAATCAGGCCCTGGACGATTAGGAATTGGGCCACTATGTAGGTCAGCATGATCAGAAAATCGTCCATTGCAAAGCTCTGATTAAACTTCGAGTAGGCAAGAATGGAATCACTGATGAGGAAAGTAACCGCTCCTGCCATAACCAGTATAAAACTCATTTTGTCTGTTCTGTTTCTACGTTTTTTTGCAGTGATGGCCATCATACAAATGACTACAGTGTAGACCAGGGTTGGAATATACATATCTCCTAAATTGTCATTGATGATGGAGAAAATGGCAAACCCATAGGCTACAAAAACCAGATCAGACCATTCGAATTTTAAAACACGATCTTCTGAGGTCACGGCATTCATGTTGATTATAATGTAAACCAGATGTGCCAGCAAGAAGGAAGAGAGGCCTGCCAAGAAGAATATCTCTGACTTTGGTACAAATATTAATAAGGTGTCTCCCAGAAAAGAGAAAAACAGGGAGAGGAGCACAAATTTGTTTAAAGGAGTGGGTGCTACCCTCTGGAAAAAGTAGAAAATCAGTGCAGGTATCAACAATGGCTTGGTTATCATAATCATTTGATCCAAATGATTAAGCCGTCCTGCTAAGTCCAGAATTGAGATGATAAGAAATGGAAAAAGGGACTTATGAACTTTCATTGCTTATATATCTTTCAAAGACTCTTCCTGACCAATTTAAACCAAAAACCAGAAAGAGGAAGCCTAAAAATGCTGTTAGTGCACAGACAAAGAATACGGTTCTGAGGTTTTCTATCTCATTGCTGTAAATATAGCCCGCAATGAATGCGCCTAGCCCAATCCCGATTTCTAAGGCGATATACATGGTGGCAATGCCCTTACCTCTGGCTTTGTCTAGGCTCAGGTCAATGGTCCAGGCGTAGATGGTGGGGGTATTCATGCCAACTGCTACCCCAAAAGCAATAGAGCTGGCAATTAGCATAGCTTGAGTAGTGGTGAAGGCTACCATCAAGTCGGCTATTACAATGGCAATGGCAGCATATTTTAAGACTATTACTCGCCCAAATTTATCTGAAGCCTTGCCTGCTAAAACACGAATTATAAGCGAAGAAAGGACAAATACTCCAAAAAACACCCCTTTGTTTGATTGACTAAAGCCTACATCTATGGCAAGGTCGGGCATTAAGGTAAGCGCTGCTCCAAACGAGAACGAGGTAAGCAGAAAAAATAGTGATGGATTAAAGACCCGGGGTTCAAAAATCTCATTTTTCTTAACGCTTAGTAAACGTGGATGAAAACGTTGTTTGGTCTTCAGTGTCTCTTTCATTCCGATAAGAATCAGAACGGAAAGCAATGCAAGTACCGATGAGGTATGAAACATTGTTTCCAAGCCAAAAGCCTCAGTAATCTTAGGTCCAAAACTTGGGCCTGCCGCCATGCCAATACTTCCAAAGAGTCCGGAATAGCCCATGGCTTCTCCTCTACGATGAGCAGGTACAATATCAGCTATATAGGCAGATGTACCAGTGGGCTTAAACCCTGTAGAAAATCCGTGTAAAAACCTGAGGAGTAAGAACGCCCAGACAGTGCCTACCAAGGGATACATAAAACCCATAATAAAGCACACACCGGCTCCAAGGATCATCACGGGGATGCGCCCAATAGTATCGGAGAGTTTGCCACTGAAGGGTCTGGATAAGCCAGCAGTGATTGTAAAGAGAGAGATGACATAACCCTTCATTTCTCCGCCACCCATAGAGGTCAGGTAGTCATAGAGATCGGGTACAATCATATTAAAGCTCGAGAAGAAAAGGAACGAACTTAAACAGAGCAAGAAAAACTGAAGAGAGAAGATGTTTTTTTGCTCTGTCATTAATTACTGTTGCATTAAAAATGCTTTTATAAAGTCGTCTAAATCTCCATCTAACACATTCTGAACATCAGTTCTTTCGACAGAGGTTCTGTTGTCTTTTATGAGCTTATAGGGGTGTAATACATAGTTTCTGATTTGTGAACCAAAGTCAACACGCATTTTTTCGCTCTCTACTTTGTCGCGTTCCTGCATGCGCTTCTCCATTTCCAATTGGTAGAGTCTTGACTTTAACATTGACATGGCGCGCTCCCTATTCTCTAGTTGCGATCTTGTCTCTGTGTTTTCTATACTTATACCAGTAGGGGCGTGTTTGATCCGCACACCAGTCTCTACTTTGTTCACGTTTTGGCCGCCTGCCCCACCCGAACGGAAGGTATCCCAGGAGATATCTGAAGGGTTAACATGAATCTCAATGGTATCATCTATAATAGGATAGGCAAACACGGAAGAAAAAGATGTATGTCTTCTTCCTCCAGAATCGAATGGAGAGATTCTAACCAAGCGATGGACTCCAGATTCAGATTTAAGTTGTCCGTAAGCAAAGTCACCCTCAAATTCTAAAGTCGCTGACTTTATTCCAGCGACATCACCCGGCTGATAATTGACCTGCTTCACCTTCATGCCGTGCTTCTCACCCCACATGATATACATGCGCATCAGCATTTCAGCCCAGTCGTTGCTCTCTGTGCCACCAGCTCCAGGATTGATCTCAATCATTGCATTGAGTTGATCCTCTTCACCGCTAAGCATTTTTTTAAACTCTAGCTCTTCCAGAATTACTGTGGCTTTCTGGAATTCCCTCTCGATTTCTTCAGGATCACCCTCACCCATTTCCAGAAACTCATTGAGTGTTTCAAGGTCTTCAACAGCATCATTGGCTTTTTCGAAGCCTGTTGTCCATACCTTTTTGGTACGAATGGCCTTCAGTACTTTTTCCGCTTCTTTTGGGTCATTCCAGAAATCGGGTTGAGCTGTAACGAGTTCTTCCTCCTCTACTTCTCGCTTCTTGACATCGTAGTCAAAGATACCCCCTCAAGGCCGCAATACGAGCCTTTAAATCCTTCAGCTGATCTGCTGTCATGGTGTTGAAATTTTGAAGATGCAAAGGTGGCGAAATGGGGCGGATTTTTCAAGGCCTCAAAGCACCTAAGTTTAAGAGAAAATAAGACTTAAAGCATCTAGAAAGATCCAATGATGTAGGCCTCAAATTTGGGGTTCGTGAGGTCTACTTTCTTACGCCTCATCCATTTCAGACCATAACCGGTAAGTACCAATGCGGCACTTGTTGCTGTGGTTCCAGTATCGAAAGTGAAGGGATTTCCTTCGATTACACTATTATTGAAAAGATCAATCGCCAGAAGTCCATAACCGGCTACTGGCAATACATCTTCGGCACTTCTAAGTAGAGGAGAACGATTTGAAAAAGCATTGGAGACGTTCACCACTTCAATCTGATCCAGCGTGATGATATTGTTTTCCAGTACTACTGTGCTATCAGCAAAGTCCGTGATGCGATCAGTGAAAAAGTCAGACTCTCCTTTTTGTTTATAGACAATGTAATTGCCCACACGGTATTCATACCTCCTAGTAGTTCCCTTTTTTCGCAGTACCATATAAGCCTGGGCAGATACGGCTTGAAAGCAAAAAAGCAGCCCTAGAACGAAAAACAGTTTTTTCAAATTCATATAGGCCGCTAAATAAGTTAAAATCGTTGTTAAGTAATGTTAAACTTTATAAGTCCAACCATATTTATCTTCAATCACACCAGTTCTGATGTCATTGAGTTCTTTTAGAATTTTATTTGAAAATTCGCCTCCTGATGGATTATTAATTTCCAGTATTTCTTCCTCGTAACCAATTTTCGCAATTGGAGCGATTGTCGCAGCAGTTCCTACACCAAATGCCTCCTCAAGTCTGCCTTCTCTTGCAGCTGCTACTATTTCTTTCACCGCAATAGGTCTTTCTTCAACTTCTATTCCCCATTCTCTCGCAATTGTCAAAACACTGTCTCTGGTGATTCCCTTTAGAATCGTTCCGGAAGTAGGTGCCGTGAGTAATTTCCCATCTACAATGAACATCACGTTCATAGTACCTGATTCTTCGATATACTCATGCGTCTTTCCATCCGTCCAGATCAACTGGTGAAAGCCTTTTTCTTGAGCAAGCTTGGCTGGGTACATGCTGGCGGCATAGTTTCCACCAGCCTTAGCAAAGCCAGTTCCTCCGTCAAATGCGCGCGAAAATTTAGTTTCAATTTTCACATTAACCGGTTGGGAGTAATAAGCTCCAACAGGGCAAGTGATGATCATGAAACGGAAATTCTCGGAAGGCTTAATGCCGATATATTCATCTGTTCCGAAAACGAAAGGTCGGATATAAAGAGAGGTATTCGGTGATGAGGGAACCCAACTGCTGTCTAACCTGATCAATTCAGTCAATGCTTCCATGAAAAGTGCCTCTGGCACTTCAGGAATACACATTCTTTCCGCTGAGATATTCAACCTTTGAGCATTTGCTTCGGGCCTGAAAATCACTACTTCTCCCTCAGGGTTTCTGTAGGCCTTAAGGCCTTCAAAAATTGTGATACCATAATGCAATGCACTATTCGCAGGGCTTACTGATATGTTTTGATATGGTTCAATCCTTAAATCCTGCCATTCACCGTTTTTATAATCGGCAACAAACATATGGTCAGAATATAACTGCCCAAATGGGATATTGCTTTCGTCCAACGTATCTATTCTGGATGCGTTGGTCTGTTGAATGCGGATGGTCTGAGTATCTATCATCTAATCAGTTTATTAAAATTTCGGAATGCAAAGGTACATCGAAAACGCCCAAATTGCAAACTAAGTATAGAATGTAAAATATTAGTATTCAACTACTTACAATCTTGAATGACCAAAGAATATGAAGGAGAAAGTGCCTTTTAGGGAAGGAATGTTTTGTCAGAAAATTGTCAAACCCAATTATTTATCGAATTCACTTTTTCGACTTTCTTGGTTCCCAAAGCACTTCTTCAGCCTGTAAGTCCTGGGCCATCTTACGACCTAAGACAAATAAGTAATCTGAAAGTCTATTAAGATATCTAACGACAAGCCCGTCTATCGGTTCAAGTTCATTGAGACTTATTACCAATCTTTCTGTCCTTCTACAGACACATCGTGCAATATGCGCAAAGGAAACAGACTGATGTCCACCGGGTAAAATGAAGTTGGTAAGGGCAGGAAGTTCCTGATCCATTGCATCCATTGCTTCTTCAAGTTGAACAACATCCTCTTCGAAGAGGTCGGGCTTTACCACCTTATCTTTTCCAGGTTCAGTGGCAAGCTCAGCACCTAGTGTAAAGAGTCTATCTTGTATGCTCTTGAGTATGTCTTTTCGATTAACATTTACTTCCTGATCGCGTAGTATTCCTATATAGCTGTTGAGCTCATCCACTGTTCCATAGGCTTCAATTCTGATGTGTGCCTTTGAAACACGAGCACCACCCAATAATGAGGTGGTGCCTGAATCTCCTGTTTTAGTATATATTTTCAAACTTATGCTTCTTCGCTCTGTAATGCCATAGGATTGACTTTGGTCGGATTTTCATTAATGTCATCCTTTTCAACAAGACCATCTCTTAATCTAACGATTCTATGCGAATATTGAGCAATATCGTCTTCGTGTGTTACCATGATGATGGTATTGCCTTTGTCATGCAGTTGGGCAAATAAGTCCATAATATCATAGGAAGTCTTGGAATCCAGGTTTCCTGTAGGCTCATCCGCCAGGATAATCGATGGATCGTTGACAAGTGCTCTTGCTATGGCAACCCTTTGTCTTTGCCCCCCTGAAAGCTCATTTGGTTTGTGATGTGCTCTATCACCAAGTCCAACACCTGCTAGTGCAGCTAGTGCTTTCTCTTCACGTTCAGACTTGCTATAACCGGCATAAATCAGAGGAAGCGCAACATTCTCAAGAGAAGAAGCTCTTGGAAGCAGGTTAAACGTCTGAAAAACGAAGCCAATTTCTTTATTTCGGATTTCCGCGAGCTCATTTTCAGTCATGTCACTCACATCATTTCCATTCAGAATATATTGTCCACCAGAAGGAGTATCTAAGCAACCAATCATGTTCATCAGAGTAGACTTACCAGAACCTGAAGGGCCCATGAAAGAAACGTACTCACCCTGATTGATATTAATGCTCACGGATTTCAAAGCTCTAATGGTTTCACTACCCATTTGGTAGATCTTTGAAATATCTGATGTTTGAATTACAGTTTTGCTCATACTCGTTTGACGTCAGTAATTGACTAAAAGTTTAATACACTACTAAATAATTATGCAAAAGGTTTAATACTTCAAAAGAATCAAAAAGAAGACAGGGTTTAAAATCTCTTTACGTAAGCGGGTAACCTAACGGATTATAGGTGTATAAGACTATTAAAACAAAACTATCGATTGAGCAGGCTTTGTCTTCTAAACTCAATAAGCCTTTCGAACTCCTGCGCTATTTCGTTATAAGCGGTGCCTTCTACCATACCTTGAATTTTCGAGAGTGCTGTTCTTCCAAAGCCGCTTAGGCCTGTTTTGGCACATTGGTAGATATATTCTTCTAATAGCATGGAAGAATTAACATTGACCGAAATAGCTTCCAGAAGCAAATCATAAATGCCGCTCTCCGAAACTTCGATTTCTATCAGAAGATTTATGGCCTTCAGTGTCGTTTCTTCGTCAAAAGCATTCGTGAGGGCTATGGCTTTCAATCTTTCAGCATAGTCAATGCTATCTAAACTAGAGTGGTTATTTTCTAAATTTGCAAGAAGTGAACTGATATCGGCTTTTTCGCTATACACATCAAGTACCTTGATTTCATCAATGAAATTTTTCACTTGAGGCTCATTGTAGCCGTTCTTTTGGGCTTGGTCTAAGCTCTCTATCGTAAGGTCCACCTGCCCTTGATCGAAGGCCCAGACGGCCTTAACGAAGTAGGGGAATCCCGCTGAACCCTGATTGGAGGATATAGAAGTGTCTATGGTCTTGAAAGCTTGATTGATTTCTCCGGCATTGTAAAGTGCCATGGCCTTGGCGATCAGAAGGAAATTTGAATAAATATCATTTTTCTGACTACTGAGATAATAGTCTATTGAACTAAGGATTGAAGATTGATCCAGCGTATTTTGACTTAAAGCTGCATTGTAAAGATAAAATAGGTCTTCTCTTAACAGCAAAGTGTCCTTATCTAATTCAAGATTAAAGGTAATCTCATTCTTCTGGGCATTGGCAAGTGCTTGGCGGTTCATCATCACATGGATATTTTCGGTGTGATAATAGGATACAGTAGTATCAAAATTGACATTAGCCGCTAAATCATAGTTTAATGCAGCTAAGTTCGCCTCACTGACTACAGAAGATTCATTTTTGGCAAAGTAGCTGTATGCAGAATCGTAATTGCTGTACCGATAATGGGATAAACCTAGGTTGTTGGCCACCTGCTCATTTGTTGAGCTTTCCGGGCTATTCATAAGAGAGGTTAACTCTCGATAGAGTAGATCGCGATCAGCATAGTAATTTGCAAAGGCAATTCTGGCTTTTGGGTTGACAGAAGCCTCTAAGATACTTCTTAGCTGATTGGGTACCTCATTGAGCTCTCTTTGGCCTTCGGCAATTCTGGTAAGAGAGTAGTTTGCCTTAAAATTGTAGAAGTCGAAATATACACTCTGCTTATAGTATTGATCGGTTAACAGCTCATTGTCTATTTTATTGGCTAAAGAGGCCAACATGGAATATTGACCGGCCTTTACCTGATAATAAGGCCTGTTTTCTAAGTAGAATATGCCCCCTAAAAAAAGCACGAATGCCATAAGACGCACCATTAAAATGGGAGTTCTTAATCCCTTAAAGAAGACTGGCCAGACCTCCAAGTTTGATAGTAAAGGAGGGATGAAGTTGATCAAAGCGTAGGCAAAAAAGGCAATTCCGAAGGTCATATGACTAATGATGGTCACCCATTCTATGGCATTAACAATGGAGTCGTTGACCGTCAAATGGGCCCAGGCAATCACACAAAACAGTAGACTTGCCCCAATGGGGTATAGCCAATACCGAACAAGCCTCAGGTCAATATGCTGTGCCATGCTTTCCAATTTCTTTTCGACACTGAAGAACCCCGAGATTACCGAAAACGTGAGTAGCACGTAAGGATTGAGAAAGTAAATGTCGATTTCAGTGGTGCCTATTCGCTGTAGGAAGAGTAGAATGGCGAGCAGTACATAGATGCTTCCAATAATGGAGAAGTGCTTTAAGCTATTCTTTCCATTGGAAGACCCCTGAGTAGTGAGTTTGAAAAGGCTGAAAACGTTGTCTCCGGCTATAAAGACAATGAAAATCGTGATGAAAATTATAGGGCTTAGCACCCCATATGAAACATTGAGCAAATATGGATCGGCTGCATTAGTGAGTAGTAAGATAATAGCCACCAAGGCACCATAAAATGTCAGACTGGCCATAAGCCGAACCCAAAGTTTGGTTTGAGGAAAGAAACTCTGAAAGAGATAAGTAAGTACAAAGTAACCTCCAATGGCGCCATAAGTGAGATAGGGGTCTGAAATCCCCAACTCTTCGAGTCGCAGTTGAATAAGAGTGAATACCACTACTCCAGAGACCATAAAATAGGAGAATCTATCAAAATAGCTCACTAGGGTGGTAATACTGACCAGTGCCAGATAGAAAACAACGAACAAGATGGCTTCCGGCCAGGCGAGGTAATTGATGTCTGCGGTTATATATTTTTGCCAGCTTATGATTTGGTCTATGTACAGGCCCGAGGCCTTACCATTGAGTTGGAAATATTCAAGTAAAAGAGGTCTTGTTTTGAAGGTGGTCTGTACTTCCCACGGAAGGGCCAGATTGTCCCCAACAAATAGGGCATAGATGAAAAACACAAAACAGCACACCGTGAGTGTATAACTGAAAACTTTGAAGTAGCTGATTCCTGTATTATTCAATGCCTTGATTTATCTGCAAAGCTACTACAAAGCTATGCATTGCGCTTCATAACATTAGGTACTTTAAAGAACTGGTCGTCATGATGGGGAGCATTCTTTAATCCAGCATTAGTATCAATGGTCTTCTTTGCAACATCAGAGCGTAGTGCATTTACCTCGTTGGTCATATGAGTGAGGGGTTCTACTCCATCAGTGTCTAACTCTCGCAGTTTGTCCACCCAGTTGAGTATTTCGGTCATGTCCTGTTGCAGCTTTTCTTCCTGCTCAGGTTTAATATTCAACCTGGCCAAGTGTGCTACTTTTGCTAAACTTTCCTTATCAACCTTCATCGCTGTAAAATTTATCCATCTGAGCTTCAATAGTGCTCCGCACTTTCTGCTTAAGTGCCTTTACGGCTTCATCGTCCCTGCCTTTAGGCCAAATGGGCTCATGCACATGGACATGTACCTTTCCCGGGTGCATGGTAAGCGGCATGCCGTCTGGTAAAAGTATATGATTGTAAGGAATTGTGATAGGCACTATTGGGATTTGTTGTTCTACAGCAATGCGAAAACTACCCTCTTTAAAGGCGACCATTTTGGGAGGTTCTTTAGACAGGATTCCTCCTTCAGGAAAGAAAACAATGCTGAACCCTCGCTCAATGGCTTCCTTGGCGTTCAGCCAAGTGCTATGCTTGCTGCGCATACTTTTGCGATCTACTAGTATGTGCAATTTATTGTACATATATCCCCAGATTGGGACTTTCTTTAGAGAGGCTTTACCAATGAATTTAAAGTTATGACCAATCAGGCCGATTGTTGGGATGTCTAAGTATGAAGTATGGTTGGCACAAAAGATATAACGCTGCTTTCTATCGAGTTTTTTGTCTAAAGTGATTTTGGTGCGATTTAGGAATAAGAAGAAAAAGAATAGTCTTGCCCATATATAATTCAGGGTGGAGGCCATTTTTTCCAATGGCTTGATAAAAATGGCGAGTAAGAAAAAGGGTAGGAGTAGAAGAAATACTAAGGCGAAAACGATAAGCCCGTAGACAGAATAAATTAATAGTAGCCTCCTTTTCATCTATGGCTGCGAATATAGGTAAAACTATAATTCTGCCTTGCAGAAGGTTAGTCCTTTATCTTGTCATAATACTCGAGGATTTTGACAACATCATCATCAACATATAGTTTGAGTTGGCGACTTCGAATGAATTTTTTTATTTCTTTCTTCTTGTCTTCGAGTGTTTCAAGCAATGATTGCCGCTCCAGTCTTACATGGTTTCCCTTATAGTCGATCAACAGTGGTATGTACTTCCTCCGAGATAACTGGTTTTCATTAGATGTAAAAGAGTCCTTGTTTGGATTTGCTTTTGTTTTGATCCTAAGAGGGATTCTAAGCCCGAGGTCACGTGAATTATCAGCTGGCTTTGGTAAACCATAGTAGAAGATAGTTTCAATATTCGCTTGATGCCTCTTTATGTAACTATAGTTATTTGGACTTTTATAAAACACTTCGACCAAAATTGACCTAATACTGTCACTTTCATCTTTAATAAGGATGGGTAGAAATTCATGACTAAACTCTTTGTAGGTAAGAGACATTTTCTTGATCTGACCTTCCTCAAACTTCTGGACTACAGTGTCTATTTTAATTTGAATTATTTGTTCTCTTATGTTGTAATTCAACTTTCCTGAAAGGCTTTGCCCATCTATCAAAAAGACATCTCCATCAAACCAAACATTATCTCTAGTCTGAGATACGGCTGAGTTGGCCAACATTACAAAGAGTATTAGGTTGATTAGGTTGCGCATCATTTGAAAATC
Source organism: Roseivirga sp. (assembly GCA_965230105.1). Taxonomy (GTDB): domain Bacteria; phylum Bacteroidota; class Bacteroidia; order Cytophagales; family Cyclobacteriaceae; genus Roseivirga. The sequence goes on from CBDDKG010000017.1 coordinate 297,652, forward strand.
CAAAAGGTCAGAGTGGTTAAAAACTACTCTGACCCTGAGACGTTATTTGATTAGTCTAATTATCAGTTTCTTCTTCTGTCTCATCATCGGAATCCACTTCATCTACCTCGTCCGCTTCTTCAACAGCTTCCCCATGTTTGTCCTGTATACTGGCGAGAACATCATTGGCAGTCATGCTGCCCAAATAGTCTGGAAGATCGATACCCACCTGCTTAGCCAGGTCATGAACCGGAGGCAAAGCGCTGATAAAGTTTCTGATAAAGCCTGAAGTGGCATTGGTACCATCGCCTCCAGAAGAACCATTACCAGAGTCCCAAACGGTGATCTTATCGATTTTCAGGTTAGCCAAGGCTTCAGTCTGTCTGCTGACTAAAGATTCCATTTGCTCAAGGAGTAATAGTGTGGCTGCTGCTTTACTATCTCCACCACAAGCCTCGATGATTTCCTTGTAACCTGATGCTTTTGCATTGAGTAACTCTTCCATACCCTTGGCTTCTGCCTGGAACTTCAATAGGGTAGAGTCTGCTTCACCTTTGGCTAGCTGTATGGTCTCCTGTGCCTTGGCTTCTGCATCAATGACTTGCTTACGTTTGTTGATCTCGTTTCTGATGATCTCTTCTTTCTCAAGTCTTGCTAATTCGGCAATTTTTTCAGCTTCCAAAATAGCTTTGAGCGATTCAGCTCTGGCGACATCACTACGTCTTTTGGCTTCAGCCTTTCTTTCTTCAAGCTCCGCTACGGAGATAGCCTCTTTTGCAGAAGACTCATTCTCACCGGCAATAGCCTCTGCCTCAAGTGTTGCTACTTTCACACGTTTCTGTGCTTCGGCAGCTTTTCGGCCCTCATCAGAAAGTGCGTCTTGCTCGGCAATTTGAATTTCTTGTTCACTTTGTGCTTTGGCTTCACCAACTGCCGCCTGTGTTTCGACATTCGCGATCGCAATCCTCTTCTTGGCTTCGGCTTCTTTCACACCTTCTTCTGATTGTGCTCTTTCCACCGCAACCTGTACATCTTTTTCACGGAAGGCTTTTGCCTGTCCCATGGCACCAGCAGATTCCTGCTGCGCTACTTCAACCACGGCCTGGTTGATAGCTTCAGCAGCTGCTTTCTTACCGATGGCTTCGATATAACCCGACTCGTCCGTGATATCCTTGATATTTACGTTGATCAGTTCCAGACCAATCTTGTTCAACTCTGTAGCAACGTGCTTATTAATCAGGCTGAGGAACTGCTCCCTGTCTTTGTTGATTTCTTCAATAGAAAGCGTTGCAATCACAAGCCTCAACTGTCCAATAATAATGTCCAAAGCCTGCATCTTTACTTCGTCTTCAGACAAGCCCAAGAGACGCTCTGCTGCATTCAGCATAATTTCTTCTCTGATGGAAATACCAACTGTGAACGTACTTGGCGTATTAATTCGAATATTTTGTTTCGAAAGCGCTCCTTTCAAGTCGATCTCGATCGGAATAGGGTTAAGATTTAGGTATTGCCAGTCCTGGATTACCGGTATCACTAGTGCACCACCACCATGGATACATTTGGCACTTTTGTCATTCCCCACTTTTCCATAGACCACCAATATTTTGTTTGATGGACATCGCTTATAGCGAGAAATCAGAATGATCACCAGTAAGAATAAGAGGCCAACACCTATGGCCACAATTGTTGAAGTAAATTCCATATTGTCTATTGAGTTACGTTATATTTTTCCACAAGTAATTTTTTGTTTTCGATGTCATAAACCAATACTTGCTCACCCGTTGGAATAGCATCGCCCTTAGTCTGCGCATAGTACGTTCTAAGTCCACCCTGAATGGTGATTTGTATTTGACCATCTCCCTGTTGATTAGCAGGAATAGTTAGGTAGACCGTACCTGTTTGTCCAATGGCTCCTTCGATACGAACATTACCCTTTGTCTCAATCCCCTTGAGTTTGTCCAGAAAATAGATGCTAACAATGTAGAATACTATGCCGACCGCGACAGATGTGCCGAGAATTAATGTGCTGCCCATATCGGTCATGTCATGTGCCAGGTATCCTGTCCATCCAGCGATACAGAAAAAGGCAATGAGTGCATTAAAAGAGAAGGCATCACCCAGACCATCAATTTCAATTTCGTCTACATCAAAACCGAAAAGATTGAGTAAAACGAGAAGGCCTAAAAGGGAGCTCGAGATAATCGCAATATTCCAATAAAGATCTACAGTCATTTGAAATTGGGTTTGTTAAAGGTGCAATGAATCGTCCATAGAAAGATACCATATGGACTAACTATATCTTCATAATACCTCCAAAATATTATATCTTTTTACAAAGATTTAGCGGAAGGATTCTTGTACGGATAAACGGTTTTGGGGTGTGGCGCTGAAAATACTAGCGATTGATCATATGTAAAGCTGCCTTATACACATAATCCCAAAACTCATCTTTCTCTTTTTCGGCAAATGTGGCCTTCTCCAGGGCTTTGTGCATATGCTGTAGCCAGTGAGTGGCTTCTTCCTTACCAATCTCCCATTGGAAATGTCTTCTCCGAAGCATGGGATGACCGCGTTCATCAGTGTAGGTTTGACGCCCACCCAATGCCTGAATTAGGAAGAGTTTTAGCCGGTTCTTGGCTGGAAAAAGGTCTTCAGGATACAGCTTTCGGATGAGCTCATCCGTTTCGACTCCCGCATAGAAGTCATCTACCAATTGAAGAATATTGTCTTCACCAATTCGCTCATAAAGGGTGGGAGTTTCAGCCATCAAACCTGACTTAGTGCTTGATCGAAATCAGAAATAAGGTCATCTGGGTTTTCAATCCCCACTGAAACGCGAATGAGACTATCTCCGATATTATTTTTAATCCTGTCCTCCTCATTCATATTAGAATTGCTCATGGTATAAGGGTGGGAAGCCAGTGTTTCAGTACTTCCAAGGGATACGGCCAGTTTGGCTAGCTCCAGGCTGTTTAAGAATTTGAAAGCTTCCGTTTCTCCACCTTCTACCTCGAACGCCATCATGGCACCTGCCGAACTCTGTTGTTTCTTGAAGATGGAGTGTTGCTGACTACCTTCTTCCAGATGCCCCAGAAAGTAGACTTTCTTTACTTTGATATGGCTCTGTAGGAAGTCCGCGAGCTTTTCGGCATTGGAGGCTTGCTTTTCCATACGCAAAGTGACAGTCTCCAGGCTTCTGGTCACCAACCAAGAGGTAAAAGGTGAAGCCATACACCCTAGGGTTGTTCTGAGTCCCTTGATCGTTTGGATCAGGTCTTCTTTGCCAGAGCAGGCGCCCGCTATTACATCGCTATGACCGCCAATGTACTTGGTGGCGGAGTAGAGATTAAGGTCGGCTCCTTGTGCTATGGGTTGCTGGAAGATTGGACCTAGATAAGTATTGTCAACGGCTATTATGGCTTCAACTCCATTAGTTCTTAAATCGTCACGAAGGTTGGCAATCATTTCAATGTCCGTTAGGGATAATGTGGGGTTGGCGGGAGTTTCCACATAGATCATTTTGAGTTGCTGAGCTCTGGGGTGATTGAGCACCATTTGTTTGATTTCCTCCTGAGTGTTTTCCGAATCAAACTCAATCCACTCTACACCGAAGTGATTGAGTGTACGCTTGATGAATGTATCTGTGCCGCCATATAAAGGGGAAGACATCAGTATCAGATCACCTGCTTTGCAAAAAGTCATGATGGTTGTAGAGATGGCAGCCATACCACTTTCAAAGAAGGCCGCATCTTCAGCACCATCTAGTTGTGCCAATCTGAACTCAGCGGCTGTCAGGTTTGGGTGGTTCAGTCGTGTGTAAATAAGGCTGCTGTTTCTTTCTTCCAGCGTGTCTGCTCCCTTATACTGATCAAAGAAAGCTTTTCCCTCTTCCGCTGTATTGAACATAAAAGTGGAAGTCTGAAAAATAGGGTTCTTGAGTGAATTCAAAACACCCATGGGGTCATGCCCATCAGCTACTACCAAGCTTTCGGCACTAAACTTTGCTCTATTCTTTTTATCCATTATTTGATGGCTCTGACTTTGAGCGAACTACCTTCCTGACTGATCACAACCACTCCGGCACCTGCTTCTACATACTCTCCGCGAGTATAAGCATCATAGATTTCTCCTTCTATGTCTATTCTACCACTGGGCCGAAGTATTGTATTTGCGGTTCCTTGTCTGCCTACAAGGTCTTTGTTGTGGAAAGTGGCTACATAGCCATCTTCTTTTTCCTGGCTTGTAGTCAGTGCCACGCGATCGAACATCTTTGACTGAGTAAACCGATAACCAAATACAAAAAGGACTACTATCGACCCAACCACACCAGCCCCGACCACTACGGCTGCCGTGGATATTTCACCGACAGGGACATTGTCAAAGTTAAAATTATCGTTACCGAGCATAATGAAAATCAGGGCTCCAACGGTACAAATGATACCTGCCACACCTGCTACCCCAAAGCCGGGAATTACAAATACTTCCAGTGCAATAAGGGCAAAGCCAACAAAGAAGACAGCGATTTCCCAATTGGCCGCTAAGCCATTGAGGTAATAGGGCACCAGGTAAAGGACCAAGGCAATGCCTGCAGCAGCCAATGGAAAGCCGACTCCGGGTGTCTGTAACTCAAAGAATATTCCCGCAGTGATCACCAGGATCAACAATCCACTGACAAAGGGATTGAGGAAGAAGGAAATCACCTTTTCGGTACCAGATAATTCATAACGAATCAATTCATAATCGACAATGTTGTTCTTCTCAAGGATATCCTGAATGCTGGCCACTTCTCTTTCACAGTAACCGTTGGCGATGGCTTCTGAGGTTGTGAATGTGATGATTTTGCCATCTTCGGTAACTCCATCAATTTCAACTCTATCATCAACCATACCCTCAGCAATCAGTGGATCACGATTGTTCTCTTCAGCGGTGGATCGCATAATCGATCGCATATAAGATTGATACTTATCAGGCGCTTGTGAACCATCGGCACCGTTCACCACCGTAGCTGCCCCTATATTGGCCCCGGGAACCATGTAAATACTATCACAGGCAATTGAGATTAAGGCGCCTGCCGATGCAGCATCATTGTTAATGTATACCCAAACAGGTTTATCATATTCCAATATCCTTGTACGAATGTCATTGGCATCATTAACAGCTCCACCATAAGTGTCCATATCAATCAAGACAATATCGGCCCCTACATCTGTTGCCTGATCGAGCGCCAGGTCAACATAGCGATTCATTCTAGGGTCTATGTCATCACGGATTTCCATTAAGAAAACCTTGATAGTGCCCTCTTGATATTTAGACTGCTCGGATGCCCAGGCAATAGCGGTGAGCAATAGAATACTACTTAAAACAATTCCTCTGACTACGTTTCTAATTCCTTTGATCCCCACTTGAATAGCTTATTTTTGCTTCAAATTACGAATAAAGGACTTGTCAAAACAGCTGCAACACGATTTTTCACAGGACTTCAATGCCGATATTTGGGAGGTGCTTTCCTACGGTGATCAGCTGCTGATTACCACAAGGGATAGTGAAAAACTCACGGTCAGTTTTTCTTTATTCAACCTAAGTACTAAATCATTTCTCTGGAAAGATATCAGCTTTGAAGAATCATGGTGGATCAGTGTTTATCACTTTGCTGAGGGTGTGATCGTATTTCAAACTTATGACGATACTCAGAATATAGAAGCCAGGTCTGTCTTTGGTTTTGATACCATCAGCTTAGAAGCCATTTGGTCAGTCGATCAGGTAAAGCTTTTCAATGTGGCTTCAGGTTTATTGACTTTGGCGTCCATGGATGATCCAGAAGCACAATTCAGTATCGATATTCAAACTGGTCTGGAAGTTGAACAGAGTGAGGTAGCCTTATCAGAAGCGAGTTCTTGGCAGACTTCTTATCCTTTACATTACGAACCCGAGAGCCCTCATTTTGAAACCGTCTCACGGTTTTTAAAGGATCACCATGATGTGGTTTTAGAAGGGAGTTGCGATTACCTGGAATGGGAGGGGCACTTTGCAGTGGCAGCAAATAGTAAGGAGAATACAGGCTATAATCTGGATTTGTTCGTATTTAGCTTAGCAGGTGACTTGTTGCTACTTGAACCGCTTGAAAAGGGATTGAAGGGTCTGGCAACTGGCACGTTTTTTATAGTTAACCAAGCACTTATATTTGTTAAGGGTAAGCGAAATTTAGTAGTTTATAGCTTTTAAGCATATGAAAAAATACTTCGGAGTATTGGTAGTTCTTTTCCTGACTATGTCTGTTGGCTTTGCGCAGTCAGACTCATTGGGAATTGAGAAAAAAGGCGATAAGGTATTTGTCGTGCACAAGGTATTATCAAAGCAGACACTTTTCTCTTTAGCCAAAAGATATCAAACCACCGTTACCGAAATCAACGAGGCTAATCCTGCCTTGGCTGGTGGTCTTCAAGTAGGTCAAACCCTTAAAATTCCTTTTGGTGGTACTTTACCCACCGAAGAGAAGGCTTTGAAACTTACCGTCACGAGCAACAAAACGCATAAAGTTGCTGCTGGTGAAACACTCTTTGCAATTGCCAAACAATATAATGTGAGCATTACTGATCTGAAGACATGGAATAACCTGTCCTCCAACTCACTATCCCTGGGTCAGGAGTTGTTGGTGAAAGTTGAGAGTGAGGTGGAAGCAACACCTGTGGTGGAGACACCCGCGATTACAGCACCCACTCAAGTGGAAACACAGGCAGATCCCGATCCTGTTGCAGTAGTCGCGGTAGATACAGTCAAGACAGAGATGGTTCAGGCTCCGGAACCGGAAAACTACGGAGGTACCAAGCTTGAACCCTTTGAAGTAGAAGGCTTGGCAGAAGTAATAGAAGAAGCTGAGCCCACGACTAAGTTTTTTGCACTACACAGAACAGCGAAAGTGGGAACGGTGATCAAAGTAAAGAACCTAATGAATGACCTCACGGTCTATGTCAGAGTCGTTGGTGCTATGCCCAATGTGACAGATGAAAAGGTGATCATCAAGCTCAATCAAAAAGCTTACGATCATCTCAAGGCCATAGATAAGCGGTTTAGGGTAGAATTGAGCTATTTTCAATAGATGACTCGAACCGACTTCGATAGGCTCCAAGCCTTTCTAGACGAAAAGGTAGAGGTCTATAATCAGCCCTCATTTATTCATCCAGATCCCATAAGTATTCCACATGCTTATTCGAGAAAAGAAGATATCGAGATCACCGGTTTTTGGGCATCCATATTGGCCTGGGGTCAGCGGGTGACCATTATCAATAAGTGCAAAGAGTTGTTCGCCATGATGGATAATCAGCCTTATGATTTTATACTTAATCATAGCGAAAATGACTTGAAGCCACTGCTAAAGTTCAAGCACAGAACTTTCAATGATATTGATACCCTTTATTTCGTTTCCTATTTCAAAGATTTCTATCAGAAGCATAATTCCTTAGAGGAGGCATTTTTAATGGGTTTGAGAGAGAAGGATGCGCATGTGGGCAATGCACTTATTCACTTTCATGATCAGTTCTTTCAATTGTCAGACGCACCTCAACGCACCAGGAAACACATTGCTACACCAGCCAGAAAATCTGCATGCAAACGCATTAATATGTTCCTTCGCTGGATGGTAAGGCAAGACAGCAAGGGAGTAGATTTTGGTATATGGAAAAAAATCAAACCCTCACAATTGGTTTGCCCATGCGATTTGCATGTGGAAAGAGTAGCCAGAAAACTTGGACTGATTGAACGTAAACAAATGGATTGGCAGACAGCACTCGAGTTGACTGAAAATCTACGGAGATTTGATTCTGAAGACCCTGTCAAATATGACTTTGCCCTCTTTGGCTTAGGTATCGAAGAGAAGTTTTAATTCAAGAATTAAGAATTAAGAATTAAGAATTAAGAATTAAGAATTAAGAATTAAGAATTAAGAATGTAACCTTCTATTCTCAATACCCAATACCCAATACCCAATACCCTGTACTCAATCATCCCCAATTCGCAGGATCATTTCTCCATTCTTCCAGAGAGGCTACGTCTGATTCATTGATATAGCCTAGGTCGGTTGCCTTTTCTAGCATGACTTGATAATTGCTGAGGCAATGCAATTGAATATTGGCGGCTTTGAAGTTCTCATCAGCCAGAGGAAACCCGTAAGTGAAAATGGCCAACATACCCATTACCTCAAAGCCTGAAGCGGTGAGTGCCTCGGCAGCCTTTAAAGAACTGCCACCTGTCGATACCAGGTCTTCTACCACAATCACTTTTTGCCCCGGAGTCACCTTACCCTCAATAAGGTTTTCCATCCCATGTCCTTTAGGTTTCGACCGTACATAAACAAAAGGTACACCTAAGGCTTCTGCCAAAAGTGCTCCTTGTGGAATACCTGCCGTGGCAACACCCGCTACCGCTTCATAACCTGGAAATTTAGCTTTTGCAGCTTCAGCAAGGGCTTCTTTGATGAAGGTCCTTGTTTCAGGAAAAGAGAGCGACAATCGATTATCACAGTAGATTGGCGACTTCCATCCTGAGCTCCAGGTGAAAGGATTTTCCTTGCTCAGTTTAATGGCCTTGATTTGAAGTAAGTCGGATGCGACTTTTAGTGCTATTTCTTTTTCTGTACGGGGGCTTTCCATGTCGCGAATTTAAGATATTTTTTTTCTGAAATGTCATGATCTTCTTTCACCTACTTAGAGATTTTTTTTTCATATTGACAAAGAATTAAGCCCTTCAATGAGGATTTATATTAAGGACACCCCATTAAGGATCAAGAAGCCTGAAAACATCAAAGATCAGAGTCTTTTTGACGAAGTTATCCAGGAGGATGATTTGTTGATTAATGAGCGCAAGTTCAGAGGCAATATGCTCATCCGTAATGCCAATCGGGATACGATTAAAAGCATCCTTTTTATTCTTCATAACAAGAAAATTAAGGGGCTAGACTCTGTTACCGTGGTAACTCCCTTTTATGATGAAGCGGTCGAATACATCAAAAGCAAATTCAAGATCATCAATGCGGGAGGTGGAGTGGTTTATAGGAATGGAAAGATTCTTATGATCCATCGGCTGGGTAAATGGGATTTACCCAAAGGTAAGATTGAGGGCAAAGAGTCGGTTTTGGAAGGTGCAAAAAGAGAGGTGGAAGAAGAGTGCAATGTTAAGGTAAATGTGCTCAACAAAGTTTGCACCACCTGGCATACCTATACGACAGGGCAGAAAAGCATCCTAAAGAAGACGGTTTGGTATCATATGGAATGTCTTGATGACAGCGAAATGAAGCCTCAGGTAGATGAGGGGATAGACGAAGTCAGATGGATGAGCAAGAAGGAGGTCGAGGTTGCTCAGTTCAATGCCTTTCGTTCAATTAGACATGTCTACAAGAAATTCAAGAAGCAGCTAGTGGCTTATAAATCGTAAGGCAGATATTTCTGTACTTCTCCACCATAACGGTGAACCTCACGAATAATCGATGAATTGACTGCTGCAAGTTCCGCAGAAGTAATTAAGAAGACCGTTTCCAACCTGCCATTAAGGTCGCGATTCACCTGGGAAATACTGTTTTCATATTCGAAGTCAGTTGTATTTCTTAGGCCCCTAAGAATATATGAGGCTTCTAATTTGTCGGCAATCTGAGCGGTTAGTTCGTTGTAAACCAATACAGAGACTTCTGGTACATCTTTGAAGGTTTGATTGATCTTTTCCTCCATATACTCGATCTCAAAATAGCGATTGGCCTTTTTGCTATTGTAGCCAATGGCCACTATGATTTCATCAAAGAGCTTGAGACCGCGCATTACTATATCTTCATGGCCTTTAGTGAAAGGATCGAATGAACCGGGGAAAAGTGCTATGCGCTTCATATCTTAAATCTAAGCAATTAAACTAGAGGTTCGAAAGGACATCGAAATACTCCATTTGTTCAAGCTCATTAAACAGTGGATGCATGTGGATGTCGGATGGTCGCTGACCCAATTCAATATTGCTGAAATACTTCTTTAAAGTAGGGTAATGTTTATCCACCTGGCTTTTGCTTCCATGCAACAGGACAGGAATCGATTGGCCTTCTTCGCTGTACTGTCTGACAGTAGATAAGATCCGTTTAACCAAATCCATCGAATCTGAGAATTCAAACTGGTTGTAAATCGCTACACGGCTTAGGTTGAAGCCCGTTATCATTACCTCGTGCTCATTCAGCATAAGGTATATGCTACTTTGAGCCCTTTTCCTTAAATGACTTTGAAGCCCTTTTAAGTAGGCAATACTCTGGTGGTTGAATTTTAAGCCATTATTTGGGTATTTATCCTTAAACCATGCTTTGACATCAGCTCCATAGGCAAATGCCATGGCCAGGCCCAACTCATCTAAAATCTTAAATCGATATTCATCCTGATTGGGATCCGTAGGTGCGTTGAGCTGAATGTATTGCTGAAGCAAGGACTTGTCAAATACAGGGACTGGTACCAGAGAGAATTTCTTGTTGCGTATATAAACCTGGACCTCCTTCCAGAAACCTGCTGCAATCAGGATATGATCATCATAAAGTGCTTCGAGGTTATCCACGAGGCTTAATTCTGATTTAAAGGCCACGTCTTCCAATAAAAGAAGAAGTTTCTTCTGAATATCGAGAATACTGATCTGACAGGAGTCTACTCCAATAAAAAACGAAAGACGATACTGATCAATTCGATCAATATCCAGTCTTTCGTCTTTTAATGATATTCTTGTTGGCGTATTAGTGGAACGCAATTTTATTGCCAGTTACCTGCTGTAGTAATGTCAGTTCTAGAACCGAATCTAAGAGGTCTTCGTCTCTCATTTTCATTGTCCTCAGTTCTTGTTCTGTCAAATGGGTAAGTGTCAACAACCTCAATGTAATCAACGCTTACACCAGACTTAATAGAGTCTTTGGCATAAAGAGAGAAGTACTTTCCGCTTGAGTGAGGCAATTCAGGAAGTTTTGCGAAATCATATCCCTCAGTAAAAAGAGAGTCTCTCACAGGAATGATTCCCAAAGTGTCATACACAAAAGTTGATCTCTCCGCACCATAGTCCAGAATTTCAATTTCTTCAGTTCTCTGAATTACATAGATGTTTCCAGAATCAGCATAAGAGATTAATTTCTCCCAAGTATCTGCATAATCTCCATAAGTACTTTGATAAGCAATTTGAGTGTCACGAATAAGCTCAAGCTTAGCTTTCACCAAGTTCTCTACTCTTTCAATTTCTTTCGCTTCTTCTATGGTGGAGTTGATACCATCATAAAGGAAATAGGCTACTACAATCGCTAGTACAAAGAAAACAGCAGTCAGTATTTTAGTAAGGTTCATTTTTGAGGTCGATTTTCGCTAAATTAACTAATTATTTAGGTAATCCATAATAAATGGAACCGCTAGTTTATGGATAATTAATGATATTTGAAATAACCTTTTCGATTAATCAGTGCATCGATTGAAACAGAATTTTGAAGCACATAATGCAAGCTTTGGAATTGACCTGCCCTGAGAGTGCCTAAATCGTAGTAGCCAACTTCTGTAAGTATCTGATCATCAGTGGGCATTTCAGGGTCTACTCCTAAATTTAATTCACCCGATACCGGATGTACTAAGAAGAAAAGCTCTATACCATGTAATGGAGGGTCCAAATACTCATGAACAAATAGGAACTCTTTGACCTCAATGGTTAAACCCGTTTCTTCTTTGAACTCCCGAATCATTGCCTCTTCGGCACTTTCTCCATATTCCATTCCGCCCCCGGGTGGTGCCCAAAGCGAACCTGTTTTGCCGAGTGATTTATGATGAACTAATAAAATCTGATTTTCCTTAATGCAAACGCCACATACCCGTACCCTCAGTTTTAGGCCATAAACTTCGGATATCTTAGCATCTATCTGAGTCATCTGTAGGGGTGATGAATACTAGTGAATATATTTGCACAAATTGTAGTCTATGGTAAAGGTATTTAATCCTGACTTCAAGTCAAGGATTGAGAAGTTTCTGGAACGACAGCATTTTATGAAGCTGGTGGGCTTTGATCTTAATGTGATTGAGGCGGGTAGGACAGAAGGCTGGTTGGATTTAACCCAAGATCATAAGCAACAGACTGGTCTTGTACATGGTGGAGTGACGGCAACGCTGGCAGATATTGTAGCAGGCTTTGCCGCAGTAACCGTTGTGGCAGAAGATCAGCATGTGGTCACGGGAGAAATCAAGATTTCATATTTCACACCCGGTAGAGGTCAAAAATTGCATGCAAAGGGCTGGGTAGTCAAGCAAGGTCGCAAGATGAGCTTTTGTGAAGCAGAGGTGTGGTCCGTGGATGGCGAACAACGTACGCTCATTGCCAAAGCAAGTACTACAATGGTTACTATTTTTCCTGAGGATAAGAAAAAGGCTTAGGATTGGCCAAGCCCTCAGAGATATTAATCAGCAAGTTTCCATTCGCACCTACCGATGGACAAAAAAGGCTATTCAGCCTGTTTGATGACTTTCTCCTGGATCGAAAACTCCGCAAGCCTGTGCTGGTCCTCAGAGGTTATGCGGGAACGGGTAAAACTACTGTGGTTGGCGCCATTGTGAAGATGCTTCCATTCTTTAATTACAAGTACGTGTTGATGGCCCCAACAGGACGTGCTGCTAAGGTAATGGCCGGCTATACCCATAGAACTGCATTCACCATTCACAAGAAGGTGTTTCAACAAACCGCTGAACCAGGTGGGGGACTGGTCTTCAAAAGGCAAAATAACTACCATAAGAACACGCTCTTTATTGTTGATGAGGCCTCAATGATTTCTAATCAGGCAGAGTATGGAAAGAATGGATTGCTCGCTGATTTGATGGATTACGTCTTTTCTCAGGAAGGAAATAGACTCTTGTTGATCGGGGATGTGGCACAATTACCCCCTGTTGGATCCTTGGAGAGTCCAGCTTTAGAAAGTGAGTTTCTGGCTCAATCTTTTGGCAATGATGTGAGTGCACTGGAATTGACCGAAGTGATGCGGCAGGAAGAAGAGTCGGGTATACTTTTCAATGCGACCAACTTGAGGAATGAACTTCTCAATGAGAATTTTACCATCAAACTGGCAACATCAAGATTCAAGGATGTATTCAAGATGACGGCCGAACGGCTGGAAGATGGTTTGCGGTACGCTTACGATAAATATGGCACTGAAAATGCGGTCATCATCTGTCGAAGCAATAAAAATGCGGTTCAGTACAATCAATATATAAGAAGAACCATCCAATATCGTGAGGACGAAATTGAAGCAGGAGACATCTTAATGATCGTAAGGAATAACTATCACTTCTTACCGGAGAATGCTCCTGCCGGATTTTTGGCAAATGGGGATTTTGTGGAGGTAATGAAAATCATCAAGTTCGAAGAGTATTACGGACTTCGTTTTGCTGAATTGAGGGTGCAATTACTAGACTATCCCGAGCAAGAACCTTTCGAGGCAAAAGTTATATTAGATACACTATACTCGCCAGAAGCTTCTTTGAACAATGCTGACTATAAGAGGCTCTACGAGGAGGTGACTGAGGGCTATGCCGACCTTCCGACCAAGAAAGAAAGAATAAAAGCGATCAAGAGTGATCCTCATTTAAACGCCCTTCAAGTTAAGTTTGCTTATGCCTTGACTTGTCATAAATCGCAGGGCGGACAGTGGGATGCTGTCTTCATTGACCAGGGTTACTTAACAGAGGAAATGGTAGATAGAGAATATGTCCGTTGGTTATACACTGCCGTGACCAGAGCGACAAAAGAGCTCTTTATGGTCAACTTTCACCCAAGATTCTATTGATTAGATAGATTTTGAAACACCCAGGATCATAAATACCCAACCCAGTATAAAAGCTAAGCCACCAATCGGGGTGATGGCACCCAACCATGTGATATTGGTAAGGCTCAGCGTATAAAGAGATCCGCTAAAAATCACAATACCAATGAGAAAACTGATGCCGGCATAGCTAAAGTAATTGCTTTGAACATTAAGCATCAATATGCCCAGTAGTATCAGGGCTAACGTATGATAGAACTGATATTTAACAGCTGTTTCGAAGGTTTCTACTCTGGCATTGGCCGTTAACGTGGCTTCTAGACCATGGGCTCCAAATGCACCGATGGCCACAGAAAGGGCACCTAGAATTCCACCAAGTATAAGAATTGTCTTTGCTGTCATTTTGTTATTGTTGAGGATAATTTCGTGCTCCAAAAATGGCACTTCCAATTCTAACCATGGTGCTGCCAGCTTCGCAAGCCTCAATGTAGTCACTCGTCATGCCCATTGAAAGTTCTTGCATGTCTACATTGCTCAAATCAATATTGTTTTTGATCTGGTCAAAAAGCGACTTCAACTGGTTGAATTCTTTGCGTACCTGTGCTTTATTGCTGGTATTGGTGGCCATACCCATTAAACCAAGCACTTTGATGTTCTGGTGTTCCATTAAACCATCACTGTTTAAGAATTCCATCAATTCCATCTCATCAAAACCAAACTTGGTTTCTTCTGTGGCAATATGAACCTGCAACAAACAAGAAATTACTCTGTCATTTTTGAGGGCTTGTTTATTGATTTCAGCTAGCAACCTGGGGCTGTCCACCGCATGAATCAAATGCACAAAAGGTGCTATATACTTGACTTTATTGCGCTGTAGGTGTCCGATCATATGCCATTTGATGTCTTTGGGCAATACTTCCTGCTTGGCAGTGAGCTCCTGAACCTTGTTCTCACCAAAATCTCTTTGTCCACCTTCATAAGCCTGTAACAAATCCTCGACAGGTTTAGTCTTACTCACAGCAATAAGTTGCGTGTTGTAAGGAGCTAGCTCCTCATTGTAGTGATTAATGTTATTTACAATTGACATATTGCAGAAGTGCGATCGAGTTTAGATTTCTATTATCTTTGACCAAATGATCGGTCGGTCAAAGTTAGAAGATTTTAATCTCTAGCATAAGGTCATTTTTAGAGAACACAACTACCAATGCCAATAATTGGATCAATTTTAAAAAAAGGCATAAAGCTCCGTGAAACGCTTGAGCAAGACTATACCTCTCCCTACGACCTACAGAAAAAGGAATTGTCAAAACTCCTTATTAGTGCTCGCAATACACAATTCGGCAGGGCTTATGACTTTCATGCTGTTTTAGAGCAGTTTAGAAGTTTCGGTCAGTATGACTTCTTTGAAAAATTTAAAGAACTCGTTCCCGTGTCGGATTATGACAAAATGGATGAAGGTTGGTGGCATAAAATGCGTGAAGGCGAATCTGATGTCAGTTGGCCAGGCAAAACCAAGTTTTTTGCACTAAGCTCGGGTACTTCGGGAGCAGCTTCTAAATATATTCCTGTGACCAAGGACATGATTCGTCAGATCAGAAAAACAGGAACAAGGCATATTTACACACTTTCCAAATACGATTTTCCAGATCAGTTCTTCCAATCAGGCATGTTAATGTTAGGAGGGAGCACTGCATTGAACTTCTCAGGTAACTACTATTATGGCGACTTGAGTGGCATCACAACGGGTCAACTACCTCTGTGGGTACAGGGCTTTTCAAGGCCAACACCAAAAATCAAGAAGCATAAGGACTGGGAGGTTAAACTAGAAGAGATTGTAGAGTCTGCGCCAAAGTGGAATATCGGTATGATTGTAGGCGTACCTGCCTGGATGACCATTCTACTTGAAAGAATCATTGAAAGGTATGGCGTCAAAGACATTCATGAGATTTGGCCAAACTTAGGCTCATTTGTACACGGGGGTGTGGCTTTTGAGCCTTATAAAAAGAGTTTTGATAAGTTATTGGGTAGACCCATACATTACATAGAGACCTACCTTGCATCAGAAGGCTTTATTGCATTTCAGGACACTCCTGAAAACCGAGGTATGCGTTTGATGCTCAATGGGGGTATCTTCCATGAGTTTGTGCCTTTTAATGAGGAGAACTTTGATGAGGACGGACAAATTGTTGACAACCCTGAAACGCTCATGATCGACCAAGTAGAGGAAGGTAAGGATTATGCACTGCTGATCTCCACTTGCTCTGGTGCCTGGAGGTATTTGATAGGAGATACGGTAAGGTTTGTAGACAAGCACAGTTCCGAGATCATCATCACAGGTAGGACCAAACATTTCTTGAGCCTGTGTGGCGAACATCTTTCCGTTGACAACATGAATCAGGCGGTGGAGATGGCCTCAGATGAGTTCAATATTGGTATCAAAGAATTTACTGTAGCGGGTGTACCTGATGGTAAGCTATTTTCTCACCACTGGTTTATTGGTACAGATGATCCCATAGATGCAGAATCCTTAAAAGTTAGAATAGACAATTGTCTGAATGAATTAAATGATGACTATGCTGTAGAACGAAAGCATGCCTTAAAGAATATTGAGATGGACGTATTACCAACCGAGGTTTTCTATGATTGGTTGAGGTCCCAGGGCAAAGAAGGTGGTCAGACCAAATTCCCCCGTGTTTTAAAGAAAGAAAAACTTGAAAGCTGGCTATCCTTTGTTGGCAATAAGGTCTAGACTGAATGGACATAGTCATTAATGGTTTCTTGTTTGGGTTATTACTGTGTGTCTTAATTGGTCCCGTATTCTTTGCATTGATCCAAAACGCAATTGAAAAGGGATTTTTCTCAGGCTTCTTTATGGCCGTAGGAATCGCTATCAGTGATACAATCTATATCTTCATTACCTATCTGGGGATTTCTCAACTTACTGATAATCCCTCGTTTAATATGTGGCTAGGTGGTGTAGGAGGTACCATCATGTTAGTCTTTGGTATTTTCTATATGTTCAAGCCTATTCCGACTAAGGGGTTGAAACAATTGCATGCTGAGGAAACCAAATGGTTTCAGCAGATTGTGAAGGGCTTTGTACTCAATGGTATTAACCCCTTTGTACTGATTTTCTGGATCGGTGTAGTCAGTAAAATCACAGTGAACTATCAATACAGCACTAATGAGGCCATAACATTTTTCATTGTACTCATCGCTACTGTCTTCTCTGTCGATGTGCTTAAATCTTACTTTGCGGTTAAACTGAGTCAAATTGTTACTCCACGCTTTATGCGCATTATGAACCGGGTGGTGGGTATTGCCTTAGTACTATTTAGCTTAAAGCTCTTCAATTATGTACTTGAGGGTTTTGGGATAGAGCTATTCTAGTCTACTGTTATGCCGTCATTCTGAACCTGCCTGCAGTAGGCCGGCTCGTTTCAGAATCTAACTTTCTACAGGGTTAAGATTTCTCTTCCCGATAAATCGGGATCGAAATGACGTTCTAATTCGTTTATTATACCAACAAATGATAGTCATCTCGAAGAATGAGAGATCTGGTTTTCAGATTCTAATCTTCTAGCACATTGCTGATGAAGGTGCTTTTAGAAAGCAGATAAAGCAAGAAGAATACGATACCCCAGCTGAGGTAAATACTGTAGAAGTCAGTTGTATTTTTGTATCGGGTTTCTTTGATTTCAGCCTTTTCATACTGGTCAATGAGCTCGAATACATTCTGTAAGGCCTCATTGTCAGAAACACGATAAAACTCCCCATTGCCAATTTTTGCGATTTCACGCAGAGTAGTTTCATCCAGAGTATTCTCAACATAGTTTGGTCTGCCAAAGAAGTCTTTGCCGAAAGGAACTTTGCCTTCTTTACCAATACCAATCGTATAGATTTTAATGTCGTAGGCTGAAGCCAATTCTGCAGCCGTTACCGGATCTATATTACCAGCTGTATTATCACCATCAGAAAGTAAGATCATTACCTTAGAAGCCGCTGTGGACTCACGCATGCGGTTGGTTCCTACGGCAATGGCACTACCGATGGCGGTACCTCTATTCTCAATTTTATTGAAATCAATCTCTTCCTCAATAAACTTATACAGCAGTTCGTAATCGGTTGTCAAAGGAGACAGGGAGTAAGCATCACCAGAAAAGATGACCAGCCCAATTCGGTCCTGACTCCTTCCAGTAATAAAGTCCCGTGCTGTTCGCTTGGCAGCTTCTAGTCGATTGGGTTTAAAATCCTCAATCTGCATAGATTCCGAGATATCAATCACCAAGGCAATGTCAATTCCTTCTGACCACTGCTCTACCTCTTCATTAGTTCTTTGAGGCCGCGCCAATGCCACAAGCAACAAGATAATAGAAAGGGCCATCAGGGCATTGGGTACAAATCTCAGATAGCTCGCCCAATGCTTTTTGATTTCCTTTTTGGGGAGTGCAACAGGAAGTTTTTGCTTGATTTTACTACCAATTAGCCATTTGAGAATAAATAGAAGTAGTACAAGTGGAATCAAGTAAAGCACAAAGAAAAACTCCCAGTCAAAAGACTTGAAAGCTGTGGGTGTAAACCACTCCAGCGAATACCATTTGTATAGTGTTTCGTCAAGCATTCTTTATCTCTTCCGTTACGTGATTGTACCTGTCCTCAGAATAATCTTTCAAAAACTCAAAGTCATTCTGCAAGGCAGATACCTCAATTGGACTGTAAATGTTTTTATCAATAGATTTCAAAGTCTCCTCTAAAGAAGAACTCTGTTGAACTAAAACGATCTCTTTGGTGGTGAGTTTAGTGTATGGTACTTTCTCAAGCTTTTCCATATACCCTTTCCAGAACTTCAATACGGACTCAATCTTGATTTTAGTGGTATCCGTTTTTAGTTCATCAATTTCCAGATCAAACTGCTCTTTGAACTTGATCAATTGTTTATTGAGTCTGTAGAGTTTGATTTTCTTCTGAATGGCTTTACCCCAAACAATCAATACGATTACGGCAAGGATGCCCAGCACGATTAAGCCAATTACCCAATAGGGGTAGTTGAACTCCAGGGAAACCGGCATATAAGCGGAGGTCTCAGCAAGATTGACAGAGTCAGGCATTTGTGTAACTACCTGATCCAGGATGATAGAGTCCATCAAACTGTAAAGCTCAAGGCTGTCTGTACCTGTATAAAGAAAAACGGGTAAGCTAAGTCTTTGTACTGTATCAATTTCGAAAGTAGCCAGGTGATACACCGCGCTATCTATACTGTTGATAGAATCTGATTGAGTATCGAAATACTGTTTGTCGAGCAACTCAAAAGGAGAGAAGTCATATAAAGAATCCGGAAAGAAAACCGGGCGGTTTTTTCGATCCTTATAGCTCAAAGAATAGGAGATGGATTCTCCAATCTTAACACTATCTTTTAAGAAAAAGCCAACGGGTTTGAGCTCCTGTGCTGAGGATGCTCCTACCATAAAAACCAATAAAATCAGAGATGCCAGTAACTTCTTAATCACGCTTCATCGATTTATTCCTGATCATAAAAAGTTTAATAAGCTGTGGAACGTAGTTGTCCTTGGTATTGATTTCGAGATAGTTAATCTGATGTTTTCGGCAGAACTTTTCAAGCTCACCTTTATTCACCGAGTAGGTCTTCTCTAATTTTTTTCTAAAGTCTTTTGAAGATGTGTTTACCCAAACCGTTTTACGACTTTCCTTATCATAAATAGGTACAATACCCAGATTAGGTAATTCGGTCTCACGGTCATCTTTTAGATGTATCACTACAAGGTCATGTCTTTTAGCGATAAGCCTCAAGTTTTGCTCATATCCCTCATCGATAAAGTCAGAGATCAGAATGATCACACTCTTTTTATGAATGATCTCAAGTGCTCGCTTGATCCCCTCGCTAATATCGGTTTTGGTAGACTTTGGTGTATGATTGTAAAGTTCATGGATAATGGCATAACCATGTTTAACGCCTTTTCCTGACTTCACATACTTCTCCTTCCGATCGGAAAAAGTAAGTAAACCCACACGGTTCTGCTGTTTTACAGCAGCCAGGGTCAACACCCCAGCGATTTCCTTACCAATGTCTACTTTTTGTGCACCAGGTGTTCCTATCTCTTGCGAAGCACTTACATCCAGAAGAAAGAATACAGTCTGCTCTTTTTCTTCCTTAAAGGTTTTAACAAAGGTACCATGACCTTTTGCAGAGACATTCCAATCGATCGTTCTGGTATCATCCCCGTATTGGTATTCCCTTACTCCGTCAAACTCCATACCCGAACCCTTGAATATAGAGTGAAAATCACCCTGCATTCTTGAATTAATGGCTTTTCTGATTTGAATCTCGTACTTCCGAAGTTTGGAAATAATGTGCTCCATAATAAAGGGTCAAAAATATGACTTATTTGAGTTCTGGAAAGTCCTTTAGTTCTTAATTTTGGTTAATTCTGGGGTTTTCCTCCGTCATATCTTTTACTTTTGCTTCCACGTAAGAACAAAGTGTTCTCGAAATTAACTTGGACGTGTTGAGGTGAAAAAGGTTTTTTTATTTACGGTTACTTTGATGGTTTTCTCTTGTGGCGATAAAGAGCAAATCCCAGAGAATATCCTGAGCGAAGCCCAGATGGTGGACCTTATGATTGATATTCGAATTGCCGAAGGAAAAGTCTCCACCCTCACCCTTAGTAATGACTCTTCAGCTGCTTTATATAGAGTGTTGGAAGAGCAGGTTTTTGAGGATCACGATATTGACTCTACTGAGTATATTACTAGCTATAATTACTACTTGTTGAATCCTGCGAAATTCTTACGCATTACGGATATTGTAATAGACAGTTTAAAAGTGAGACAGCAAGAACTTACCACCGGAAGAAGGCCTGCCAACTAAATGTTATACCCCAAGAATCTAGAGCAAAAGCTGGGTTTTGACAAGGTCAGGCAGCATCTACAATCTTTTTGCGAGAGTAACTTAGGAAGTCAGTTTGTTGAAAAAATTAAGTTCTCACCAAGCCGTGAGCAAATAGATCAGTGGCTTTCACAAACGGATGAGTTTGTGAAGATCATCCAAAGTGGTGAACTGTTTCCAAACTCAAACTACATCGATATCACCCCTTACTTTGCTAAGATCAGGGTACAGGATGCTCACCTGACAGAAGAGGAGTTCTTCGATGTAATTCTATCGCTCAAAACACTCGATAAGTGCCTCGATTTCTTCAGAGAAAAGAGAGAAGAATACTCCGTGCTATCGGAATTAACCCATCCCGTGTTTTTTAACTCCGATGTGTTATGGTCTTTGGACAGAGTTTTTGATGAGAGAGGTAAACTGAAGGACAATGCCAGTGATCGACTTTATGAAATTAGAAAAGGAATCGCTGCTGAGAAGCAAAGGCTTCGAGGTGCACTGGATCGTATCATAGCCCATTCTAAAAAGGAAGGTTATACGCCAGATGACTTATCCATTACCATTCGGAATGGAAGAATGGTCATCCCAATGTTTGCAGAGCACAAGCGTAGAATCAAAGGCCTCGTTCATGGAGAGTCTGCTACGGGCCAAACCGTATACCTGGAGCCTACGGAAGTATTTGAAATCAACAATGAAGTTCAGGAACTCGAGTATGCCGAACATCGCGAGGTAGCCAGAATCCTGATTGCACTGACAGATGAACTCCGTCCAGAGATCGAAAGCCTGCAGGGAATAATGAAATTCCTGGGGCTGATTGATTTCATTAGGGCAAAAGCTCGCTTTGCAATAGATATTGAAGCCTGCAAACCGCTCTGGTCAGGCAGCAAGAGATTTAAATGGGAAAATGCCAAGCACCCCATATTACTGATGAGCCATAGAGAGTTGGGCAAAGCGGTGGTTCCTTTGAGTATTGGTCTAAGTGCTGATGAAAGAATACTCCTGATCTCAGGCCCCAATGCTGGAGGTAAGAGTGTTTGCCTCAAGACGGTTGGACTGTTACAGTACATGTTTCAATGCGGTCTTTTAGTTTCGGTTAATGAAGCTTCTGAGTTCACAACTTTCAATGATCTGTTCATCGATATCGGTGATGAGCAGTCTATTGAAAACGACTTGAGTACCTACAGTTCTCACTTAATCAATATGAAGAACCTTTTGATTCACGTAAACAAGAGGAGTCTCTTTTTGATCGATGAGTTTGGTACTGGAACCGAACCCCAATATGGTGGTGCTATTGCGGAGTCCATTTTGATGGAACTGTCTGCTTCCAAGGGAATGGGGGTCATTACTACCCACTATGGTAATCTAAAAGAGTATGCAGACAAAAACCCTGGCTTGCTTAATGGAGCCATGCGTTACGACATTCAGAAGTTGCAGCCGCTCTATGAACTCGAAGTGGGTAAACCAGGCAGCTCATTTGCTCTGGAAATCGCGACAAAAATTGGCTTGCCTAAGTCAACCATTGACAAAGCCAAGAAGAAGGTGGGTGTCAAGCAGGTGTCTTTCGATCAGATGCTAGGTCAGCTGCAGGCCCAAAAGCAGGAAGTGAACAAAGCTGAACAACGCATTAAGCAACGTGAGCAAGACTTGAATGAGTTAACATCTCAATATGCAGACCTTAAGGCACATCTCGAGAAGCAAGAGAAGCGGATTTTGAATAAAGCCAAGCAAGAGGCCTCGCAGATCGTTCAGGAGGCCAACAAAGAAGTTGAGAAGGCTATACGTGTCATCAAAGAGAAGAAAGCCGATAAGGAGGTGGTGAAAAAGCAACGCGAAAAGCTTGAAGCTGTTAAGCAAAAGAACGCAGTCAAGGCCGAAGCTAAGACTAAGGCCGATGCTGAAATCAAAGTAGGCGATTACGTCCGCGTAATGGGGCAGGAAACTGTAGGCCAAATTGCGGCTATCAAAGGCAAGGATGCTGAGCTGAAAATGGGCGCTTTAACCTCCTTTGTAAAGCTCAATCGCCTGGAAAAAGTCAACAAAAAGGCCTTTAAAAATCAAGGCCAAGCACAATCCTATTCTGGTTTTGATTACACCACCAAGCGTGCAGAATTCTCAGCAAAGATTGATCTAAGAGGTAAGCGAGCTGAAGAAGTAATTCCCTTGTTAGACGCTTGGTTAGATGAAGCCATTCTGTTGGATGCCAAAGAGCTTCAGATTCTCCATGGCAAGGGGAATGGAATACTCAGACAAATCACCCGCAACCACCTGGGTACTTATAAAGAAGTTAGTACTTACCGCGATGAACACGTAGACCAAGGCGGTGCCGGGATTACTGTGGTTGAATTGAAGTAGACCTTTCTCATTATCTGAACTATTTCTCCTCAATTTGAGGAGACCTTTTACTTCCTTCTGAATTACAACCTCACTCTGAACAGCAGATAACTGTGTTTGATACGTATAATTCTGGTTTGATATTCGAGTAATAAATAATTTAATATTAAGATTATAGAATTGTAATATTAAAATAATGATGAACGGTCGTTGTTCATTGAATTTTATTTTTCATATTGAAAAGAGTATAAGATTTTTTTCTATTTACTATACCTCTCTCTGATTTTGTTTTTTTAATTTGATTGAGGTAAAGCAGATTTAACCTAATTCAGTAGACATTAACAGATACCTTTTTGCGCTATTCAGACTTACGCTTTATGCAATTGTGTTGAGGGAGGTGAATATTCAACAGCAGGAGGAAATAGAGAAACTTTAAACAGTGAAAGATGAAAATTAAACTAACCTTATTATTTCTAGTCTTTTGTACTACATCATTTAGTCAGGTATTAATAGGCAATGGTACAAGTATATCCAGCAATGCTGGTAATACTATTAAACTCAACCATGCCAATTCATCTGGGAACTTGAGCTTTATAGTTGACGCATGGATGAACTTTTATACGGATCGGGCCAAGTATTATTTTGATAAAGAGGTTGTTTTTAATCAGGGTATTTCGACCTATAACTCGAATACATTCATTTTGAAATTACAACCAGGGAACCTCACAATATCAACAGATTCCTGGATGAACTTTTATACGGATAGATCGGCATTTTACTTTAGTAAACCTATAATCTCCAGTAATGGTGAGTTTACATCATATAACCAAAGCGATCTAACGCTTGTAACCAATAATACAGCACGTCTAACTATTGATAACGCCTCCGGTGATGTGGTTATAGGGAGTAATCTGGATGTAAAAAAAGTAAAAGTCACCGCTACACCAGGCTCATTTCCTGATTACGTGTTCAAGTCCGATTACAAACTTAGAAGCCTTTCTGAGCTAAACGCCTTTATCAAGGAGAACGGCCACCTTCCTAATATTCCCAAGGCTTCAGAGGTGGAGAAGAATGGCCAGGATTTAGGTCTTATCCAGCAAAAACTGCTAGAAAAAATAGAGGAGCTAACCCTCTATACAATCGCTCAAGAGAAAAAATTGGGAAATGTAGAGAAGCTCGAGTTAGAGAATTCAAGCCTAAAGTCTCAATACGAATTACTCAATACCCAATACGAAGCCCTTCTAGCGCGCATCGAAAAACTTGAATCCGCATCCAATGACAATAAGTAAACACTACCTCACTATGAGAAATATCATTACAGTACTCTGCCTACTATTTGCCACTGTAAGCCTAAATGCACAGGCGCTATTGGATAAGATGCCACCATCACCAACTGTGGCCTCCATTATTAATGCTGCCGAAATAACGGCTTCAAAGTTTACAGGATCACCCAATATCAGTATCCCCATCTATCAGGTGGGCTACCATAACATGCAGGTACCTATTTCTTTGAGTTATGATGCTAGAGGTATTAAGGTTGATGATGTACCTGGCTGGGTTGGAACCAACTGGTCTTTGAGTGCGGGTGGTGTCATATCCAGATCCGTTAATGGCCTGGCCGATGACATGGCAGTTTCGGGTTACTTTCTGCAATATGGACCATATGCCACAAATGGCTTATTAAAGGTTGCAGATTTAGTGGCCTTCGACAAAGGGGAGAGTGATGGTCACCCAGATGTATTCAATTTTAGTTTCCCTGGTGGTTCCGGGAAGTTTATGCTTGACCATAATAAGAACTTCCATATGTTTCCACATTCCAAAATAGATGTAAGATTTATTAGTGGTACCACCGTGGACAGTGGATTTATTATCACCACTCTAGATGGTACCGAATACACTTTTGATGTGACGGAAATTACGCAGGTGGGTGCGCAGGAAAATTTACCTAGCGACCAGTATGTATCGGCATGGTACTTAAGTAAAATTGAGTCGCCCATTTTCCCTGGTAAGACCATCGACTTTACCTATGATGCGTCACTTCAGCTGGACGATATTGTGAAACTCAAGTCTTACAGTGCTAAAAGAAGGTACTATACAGGAGGTTTTTATCCCTCAGGTTCCGTAGTGACCAGCGAACGATTTGGTAGTTATCAGGCCAGAAGGCTTAATGGTATCAGTTGGGGTACGGGTTCTATCGACTTTATATCCACTACCAGTCGCACCGATTTGCCAGATGATAAAGTATTAGATGAGATAAGAATTAAAGACAATACCAATACGGTGATTAAGAAATACAAATTCACCTATGGATACTATGGAGGCAGCTCACAAAAGCTTCGTTTAGATCAGGTGCAAGAATTTGACGCAGGGAGCTTGAGCAATCCACCCTATATATTTACCTATGAAGGTTCTGCCTTACCTGCCTATAATTACACTGGTCAGGACTTTTGGGGATTTAATAATGGTAAAGGCACAAATCAGGACCTATTACCTAAACAAGTAGTAGATTTTCAGGAGAGCTATGCCCAAGTCAACTATAATCTTCACTATAACATCGGCAGTGCCGATCGCGAACCAGTCGAAGCCGAATTAAAGAAGGGATTATTACAATCTATCACATATCCAACTGGAGGTATCTCTGAATTTGAGATGGAAAGCCATAGGTTTTCTAACAAGTTGGTCGATTATTTTCCTACTCAGTTTAGCTCTGAAATGTCTTGCAATATCGCCAATATCGAATGCAAATTTATAAATGAGTATGACTACCTCGACAAGACCTTTCCAGATGAGAGGTTAACCAGTGATAGTGAAATTGTTATTGCTGAAACGGGACCTGAAGGAAGCAGTAATACCGTCACCAAGACTTTTACAATACCTGCAGCACAGAAGGTGCAATTTGATATTGAGATTGATCAACATTCCACTACAGCATCTTATGCCAAACTCGAAAAGAATACAGAAAATGGTTGGGTGGAAATCTTCAGCTTTACCAGTGATACTTATAAGGTTGAGAGCCTGCTGGCCAACACTACCTACAGATTAGTGGGTATCCCTGGAGGAGAGTCTGGGGCTCATTCCGATAAGGTTACTTTAGAAGCCGAATGGGTGGTGCCTACTGGCGTGACTGACTTATACGGTCCTGGTCTTAGGGTAAAACAGGTTAATCAAAGAGAAAAAGCGGGTGGTGCGGTCATCAACGTTCGTAAATTCGAATATACCGATACACAGGGCGCGAGTAGTGGCATTCTATATAGCGAACCAATTTTCTCTTATCGAAAGTTTGTCAAAGAAAATCCAAATACTACAAGCGAGGTAATTACTCCAATCATTGTACAACGTTCAGGAAGTGCTTTTCAACATTTTGGTGATATGTTAGGCTATAGTCGTGTAGTCGAAACTGTCGGTATCAATGGAGAGAATGGTCAAATCGTTGACATTTACAATGCAGATCCCACGGCTATGCTGACAGCATTAGGGCCAGAATACACCCTGACCTATGCTCCACAACAGCATCCATTTGCCCCATCCTTTTATGCGTATTGGCAATATGGTCAATTACTTGAATCCACCGTTTATCGAAAAAGGAAAGTTGGTCAGGAGTCTGGTGCGGATTATAAGAAGGTTCAATACACTAAAAACACCTTTGACTTTAAGGCAGGAACATCAATTCGAGGCCTGTCCATAGGCTCGGTTAATGTTGATGATTATACAACTCACATTGACATTTTAGGAGTCGATTTCTATGATGAAATACACTATAAACTGGCAGCCGTTTGGGAAAAGCTGATCAAGACAGAACAGACCACATACTCCAATGACGAAGTGGGGCAGACAACAGTCACCGAATATACTTACGAGACAATACCTAATCACTTACAGGTCAAAAGCCAATCGGTGACGGGCAGTGATGGTCGCAAGACCATTTCTGAGTATACCTATCCACTGGATTACGGAGTAGATCCAATTCATCCTTTCATAGCCGACCTGGAAGAGAAAAATATGCACTCATCGGTGATTGAAGAGCTGAATATTTTGGAATATGGTGGCACTCGAGAAGTACTGGGAGGTAAGATCACTAAATACAATGGGACCTCTTTTCAGCCGGAGGAGATTTATACCTTAAAAATAGGTGAAACAGCTGTGCTGGAAGGTAGTCTCTACAAAAGCACCTCCTATACGGGTAGTAATGCACTGATGGACAGTCTCTATGAATCAAGAGTACAATTCACCTACCGAGGTGGTAACCTGATCGAACAACAACTGACCAATGGTAATGCTATGTCCTATGTTTGGGGCTATGACGATCAGTACCCTGTCGCTCAAGTGCAAAACGCAACCTATAGCGATATAGAAGGACTTTCTGAGTTTCCAACCAATTTCGATTTGAATACAGGAGGGCTTTCTCCAGCCCAAGCCTCAGCCCTTAGGAATTTGCCTGGCGCTTTGGCTACTACCATGGTTTTCAAAATAGGGGAAGGCATGCAATCGCAGACCAGTCCCAACGGCCTTACCACTTACTATGAATATGACACTTTTAAACGGCTGAAGTATGTCAAGGACAAGGACAACAACATCTTGAGAAAGATGGAATACAAATACCAGGTAAACGCTAACACAACAAACAACTAAGAGCCATGAGAAAGATCAATAACATCACCCCCGTTCTTCTTGCATTGGCACTTATTTGTCAGACTGCATTGGCCCAGAATAAGCCTACAGGTACTAATAGAGCTGCCAAAACTTCGGCACTGCCAAGTACCACTATCGCAGGCACTGATAAAGTCAGTTATGTGAGAAGCTATGACTTCTATAAAGCCTTGACTACTGACGGTAGCATTAGCACTGAAATTACTAATGGTAATGTCATGCAGTCTACCCAATACGTGGATGGTCTGGGAAGGCCTATTCAGACAGTCACCCGAAGTGCCCTTTTCAACGGTAGTGCCAAAAGGGATTTGGTACAGTATATCATGTATGATGAATTTGGAAGACAAGTTTATCAGCCATTACCATTTCAGTCCAACCATAATGATGGACGACTGCATCTCACACCAAGTAGTGAACTGAACAGTTTTATGAATGGAACAGGTCAACCTGATTCTGGTTTCTACCCCTATGAGGATATATTTTATGGAGAAACAGAATATGACGATTCACCTCTGAATAGAACCATTAAACAGATGGCGCCCGGTAATAGCTGGGCGGGGAGCGATAAAGGAGTGAGCAGCACCTGGCGACCAAATACATCAGCCGATGGCGTGAGAATTTGGACTGTGGTGGGTTCGGGAAATCCTTCAACTTCTGGGACATATGCAGCAGGGTCACTGATGGCCTCCATTACAACGGACGAAGAAAATAATCAAGTGAAGCAGTTTACTGATAAACTGGGAAGAGTAATCCTCAAGCAGGTGCAAAAAGGAGCCACAGTTAATCAGGGGCATGGAGATTGGCTCAATACCTATTACGTGTATGACAATAAAGGTAATTTGAATAGAGTATTGCCCCCTAGGGCAGTAGAATTGCTTTCAACCAGCAGTTGGTCATGGAATACCACTGATATGGACGCCTTGGTGTTCAAATACAGCTATGATAACCGTAATCGGATGATTACTAAGAAAGTACCTGGTGCTGGTGTGGTAGAAATGGTCTATGACGAACTTGACAGACTGGTCGCTACAAGAGATTCCAATCTGGATGCACAAGGCAAATGGCTCATCACCAAGTACGATGTGCATAACCGTCCTGTCATCACAGGACTATTTAGTAGTTCTTCCTCACGGGCTAGCCTGCAAACAACCGTGGATGGTTGGAATAACGACCTCTTTGTACAGCGTGAGATTGACAGCTCAGTTGGCGTGGTTGAGGGTCTGAGTATTACGGTTAGCACTTATGTGTCTGGCACTACAAAGTATCGTGTAAAAACGGGAGGTACAATAGAGTTTCTTCCAGGCTTTGATAGTGGCTCAGCTGAATTCGAAACGGAAGTAGTACCCTCATTGCCGCATGAATATACCTTTTATCAGGGTTACTATGATGCGACTTATCCAGCACTTGATGCCAATGTGGAAGTGCTCAGTGTTAGCTATTTCGATGATTATGATTTTACCAGTCAAACCTACGATATCGGCTATACTGACTTCTATGCATCAGGGATCAACAACGCGGTTACACCAGATGATTATGACAATGTAACGGGCCTTGCCACAGGCAGTAAAGTAAAAGTACTGGGCACGACAGACGACTGGCTCACAACGGTGATGTTCTATGACGATCGGGGAAGAGTAATCCAGACCCAGGCCGATAATCATGTGGGCGGCAGAGATATTGTTACTACACAGTATGACTTCAGCGGCAAAGTGCTCAACACCTATACAGTGCACAATAATCCTAATTATACGCCAGTACAGACGACCATCTCCAAAAGATATACCTATGATGGTTCGGGCACTGGCAGGCTATTAACCATTCAGGAGAAACTGAATACTGGCAGTTTTAAAACTATAGCTACCAATACCTATAATGAGCTGGGAGAACTTGAAACCAAAGTACTGGGCAACAGCCTGGAGACCCTCAACTATGAATACAATGTAAGAGGCTGGCTTGAAGGTATCAATGAGGATTATGTGTCCAGCGGAACAGGTCACTACTTTGGTATGGATCTCAGTTATGACCACGGCTTTACGACCAATCAGCTGAATGGGAACATTGCTGGTGTTCAGTGGAGAAGTAAGTCTTCCAAAAAGCAGAGATCTTATGGTTTCGACTATGATGTATCGAACAGGCTTTTAGAGGCAGAATACTTTCAGAAAGGTGGAGTTAGCGGACCAAACTTTGAAAGCAACTGGTCTAATACTAAGAGTGATTTCTCTACGCTATATAGCTATGATGCCAATGGTAATATACTAACGCTTAAAAGAGAAGGCGTAGTAGCAGGTAGTATTCATACCATTGACAATCTGACCTATTCCTATCTCAATAGTGGCAAGAGTAATCAGCTGATAGAAGTAGCCGATGCTGAGGGAGATCTGGGTCAGGGCGACTTTGTAGATGGTAATACCGGTATAGACTATGCCTATGACAGCAATGGTAATATGACCCAGGACCTGAACAAGGACATCAACGCAGGTGATATCACTTATAACCACCTCAACCTGCCGGAAAGGATAGAGTTTAGCAACAATGTCAATAAGACCATCACCTATACCTACGATGCAGCAGGTATTAAGCTTAAAAAGACGGTCAATGACAATGGACAGATTACCACAACAGACTATGTCAGTGGCTTTATCTATGAGAACAATGACTTACAGCATTTTGCCAATGAAGAAGGCCAGGTAAGAAAGAATAAGAATGGTAACCTGGTGTATGACTACTTTATCAAAGACCATTTGGGCAATACCCGAATGACACTGACCGAGGATGTTGATGTTACGATCTATACTGCTACAATGGAAACTGAATATGAGGATTTCGAAGAGCAAATATTCTTAAATATACCTTCGAGCAGAGTGGTGTCAACATTGGGGAATAAAACGCAAGATCAAACTATCAATGCCAACGAAGCGGCTCAACTTGTTGGAGGGCAGGTAGGACCAGCCAAGATGCTGGTTGTTTCAGCCGGTGATCAAATGGATTTGGTGGTACAAGGTAGGTATAGCGGAACGTTCACTGGCAGTCATAATACAGGAGCTATGATTTCTGCCATTGCTGCAGTATTTGGTGGGGTTAATAATTCAGGAAATACAGAAAGCCAGGCCATCTATGATCTCTTTAATTCGAATTCCGCTAGTGTCTTAGTCGCTGGTGGAGAAGAAAATAGCAATGCGCCAAGAGCATACTTGAACTACTTGTTCTTTGATCAGAATTTTGATCTGAATGATAGTAAATCAGGCTTCGAGCAGATTAGTATCGATGCTGCTACTTCTCATGAAGTATTAAGTAAAACACTGACTTTTGATGAAGGAGGTTTTCTTTATGTGTATCTGTCTAATGAGAGTGCCAGCAGTCTACCGGTGTATTTCGATGAATTACAAATTACTCATACCAAGGGCGCCATCTTACAAGAAGATCATTACTATCCTTTTGGGATGAATATTAATGCACTCTCTAGTACTGCGCCATTGAGTAAGCCTAATAAATACAAGTTTAATGGCAATGAAGAGCAGACTGAGTTTGATCTAAACTTATTTGACTTTAATGCTAGGTTCTATGATGGAGCAATTGGCAGGTTCAATAGTATAGATCCACTTTCTGATGCTACTTCACAAATTAATTTGTCACCTTATCAGTTCAGTTGGAACAATCCTATCAACTTGAATGATCCAAATGGGATGTGCCCTCCTGGTGAGGATTGTAATGCTGTACAAGAGTTTTTTGAACCAATTGGTAATTTCTTTGCAGGTTTATGGGGTGCAGCTGTTGATCATGTTAGAGTTACAGTAGGCGCTGCTCCTCCAGAAGAGCACCCTGCAGTCAAAGCTGCGGAAAATACAATAGAGACAATAGAAACAATTGCCGCTGACCCTGAAAGAGCTTTGGCAAATGCAGGAATGAATCTCCTGAATTTTGCAGGAGATTATATAAGTGGTGATCCAGGTGCTCAAGGTGAGATGGCAGTTTTTGCCTTGGCCATGGCTATTCCTGGGCCTCTTGATGATGTTGCAGCTGGTTCCAGAGCTATTTCTAAAGCTGATGATCTTGTAGGACCAATTAAACCTAATTCTCTATGGAGAGGAGATTCAAGACCTCCATCAGAGATTATGGACGCAGGAGGTTTCCATGCTAGGGGTAATGACTTTGATCTGGCAAATCATGCATCTGGTGTTAGCGGAAGCAACAGTGCTTATGTGAGTACTTCAAGATCTAGGGCAGTTGCTCAGCGCTTTGCTGGAAATAATGGCTATGTTTACCAAATAAGCGGGACTGTCAGAGGAAGAGATGTAAATCGAACTTTAAGTTCAAATGCGCCACATCCAAGTGAACTAGAAATAGCCGTTCCTTTTTCAATACCTGCAAACAAGATTATCAGTTCAAGTAGAGTAGGTGGCAACTAGTGAAGGTTATTAAGGGATTAATTAATGGAATAGAAACCGAGTTAAAATTAGAGATTGGGGATAACCCAATCTCTATTGAGGTTTCAATTGGTAGCAGAGTTTTTCTAAAAACGGGAGTAGATTACTTCGAAGTTCTAAAGGAACTGAGACGTGAATTAGAGGAGTATGATGTTTTTTTGGGATGTAAAGGGTCTTGCCTCAATGTCTATCCATCAAGGATGACCAGTCAAATGAGTAATGGATTATTAGCATATGAACTTGTAATGGCAAAGTCGACAAGTGACGATGACATCATCAATATTTTTGATCCAGCGGAATTAGAAGATATTTCAACTGTAGAGGAACAAGAGGAGTTTCATAGGAATTGGATAAAGCACTTTACTGGATAGGTTATTATGACTGCTTTGACCAATGATTTGGACTGTAAATAAAAGGTCCGTCAATTATCCCATTATCATTGACTTTCCACCAACCTATAATATTTTCAGCTGGCACATTGGCTTTATTCTGAAACTCTTCATCTACAGCGTAAACATAGCCATTTGGATGTAGCTTAGCCTCTCTAATCGCATCCTTTGACGGTGACAAGAAGTCTTGAGGTTTATACTTTTTCCTTTTTCTTTTAAACCAACCCATTACTTCAATTTTAAATCCCCACAAGTGACCTCAAGAATTTCAGTAGGTGTAACATCGATAGCAAGAGCTATCAAATAGATTTCTTCACCTCTAATTTTTGCTGATTCCTTAGTTGATAATTCGCTAAGCCTATTCTTGCTAATTCCAGTTTTGCGGGAAATTTCTGCCTTGTTAACAGATTTAGTATTGAAATACTCTCCAAGCTTAGTCATAGAAATACCTGAATTCAGGACACTAATGTAGGAATTTCATACTTCTGTAAGAAAATCAAGTACAAATAGTTGATTAGAATACTTATTATAGGTATGATTGTACTGTTATTAAGTACATAAGTAATTCTACCCCCCTTGGTCCTCACACATTGTCTAGTGCTCACTTTTAGTGAGTACTGGTCTTATGCTACACTTGAAGTGTAATAATTACATATATTAAGAAAGATGAAAATAGGTCCGCACTGCATTGCGAACCAGGGGGGTCAACAGCTAAAGAACCATAATGGAGTCAATAGAAAAGATGTTCTCTGAAGCAATTGGATTTAGAAATGATGGATACCTTAACGAGTCCAAGGTTATTTTGCTTGAGATTGTTGAACAATATAATAACCATCCCAAGATAGTTACTGTGTATACCGTTCTTGGCGGTGTTTTAAGAGATCAAAAAGAGTATAGGCAATCTATCAAATATTTTAAAAAGGCTTCTGAACTTGAACCTAGCCTAGAGCTAGCTTCATTAGGTACTTATTTATCTTATATAGACATGGGTCAGTTTGACAACGCAATTAGTGAAATGGATAGGTTTCTATCCAGTTACCCTGCAGACAACTATAAAGTTACTTTAGAGGAGTTGATCGGTGATCTAAGGAATGGTTATGCAAGAGATCATGAAAGTACTATTATGAGGTTATCAAAAAAACATCGTGTATCTATATTTGGGCAGTTAGATCAGTAAAATAATCCCCCTAGTCCTCACATGCTGTCTAGTGCCCCCCAAATGGTGGGGCTTCCAATAAAGAGAATGTAATTAGAAAAAAATAGCCGTTTGTAATGAAATTGAAAGTAGGTGACATTTTTGAGATTAAAATCAATGACAACAATACAGCTTATGGTCAAATTGTTAATATCCCAAATAAGGAATCAATTACCATCATTGTATTTAAAAGTCTTTATCTTAAACGACCTACCATAGATATTATCCTAAGAGATAATATATTACTCTTGGGAAATACGTTTGATGCTAAGTTATATCACAAGCATTGGGTGGTAATTGATAATGACCAAAGCACCCTCAGTGAATTGGAGTTCCCTTATTACAAAATAGGTACAAAGCCCGTATTCATTGAGAACTTTGAGGGAAGTAGGATTCGCGAAGCCTCCAAAAAAGAGGAAGAAAGTTTAGTTTACAGACCCTATGTTGCACCTGTGAGGTTTGAACTTGCTTTAAAAGCATACTATAAAAGTTTAGAGTGGAAGGATGATTATGATAACCTTCTATACTCCAAAGTTATTGATAGTGTGATAGCAGTTGAACACCCCAATTAGATATGGCTATATTGACATAAACCAAAGAATAAAGAAGCCTTCGAGAGAGGGCTTTTTTGTTGGGGCTGATGGAGTTTTTATATTGAAGAACCACTAGTACCGAACTAAAGGAATGCAGCAATACATAGAAGGCCTAAATCAATCTATTGATTTCCAAAAGGACAGGGAAGCTCAAGCCTTTACAGTCCGACCTCTGGATTTTATCAATGAATTGGATGCTACGCTATATATTCCAATGCTACACGGAGCCTTGCCTCCAGACACAGAGATTTACCTCACAGCCCTGCATCAATCTTATGGCAACATGAGAAGTGAGTCATTTGCTACCATTGGTCAAAAGGCCTTTGAGGACAAACGCTGGGGTAAAAAACTCAGCGAGAACCCACAGCTGGATCTCCTTTGGGTTAAAGTACTCGTCAGGGATAAAACCTATGAATTCGAGCTAGCCTACAACGATGCCGAGCATGATGTCTACGGACTTTGGATCACCACTTTTGAAGATCAGACCTTGACTAAGGTCAGGAGAGAGGCTTGGTGAGCCTAAGGTCTGGATGATTCTTTTAGATCTCTCTCCCGAAACCTCGGGATCGAGATGACTAAGGTTTGGAATTACCGAAAACTACTTTAGCACGTCATTTCGAGCCTGCCTGCCGATAGGCAGGCGATAGGGAGAAATCTGAATCATCTGGAAAGTTAGATTCCGGACTAAATCCGGAATGACGAATACGATTGGGAGATTCTTTCTCCCGAAGTCTCGGGATCAGAATGATGTCAAGGAAAAGGGGATGCGTAAAGGCTGCGAAATTTTTTGCAGCTTTTTTGAAGAAAAAACCTTCTACTGAAAAAAAGTGTGAAGGGCTTATTTGTACTGCCCCTTATATCATCAGAGCCATAATATTCTTCTTTCAATTCTTGCAAACGCCATCAAATATTCTTTGGTGAAATTCCTTTTCGGCATGTTTTTATGTTGCCTGGCCGACATAAAAGGCTACTACTCAAAATAATCATGCAGCCCTTTCCTAACGCTGCCCTGTATATGGCTATCGAAAACCGAGAAATGAATTTGAGTCAACAAAGGAAAGACCTATCACACTCGGTTCGAAATGGAAAATTTTACAGACAATAATTATCAAAAGAAATGAATCGCAAATTTTTAAAGAAGAGCATTTTTGGAGCACTAATGCTTTCAGCATTGGCCATCACATCTTGCGACAATGAAGATGACAATGGCGAAGTACCAAGCGGACAGAATGTATCCGTGGTATTGAATGAAGTAAACTATGCAAGTGGAGACTGGATTGAAATTTTGAACAATGGATCTGAAGTCGCTGACTTGACTAACTACTGGTTGTGCTTAGGTCCTGGTACCTATGTACAAATTGGTAGCATCACGCCTCAGGCAGGATCGGTAAATAACTTATCTGCCGGAGAATACCTGGTTTTACCCTACACTATGCCTGATACAGAAGGTGGTTTGGGCTTGTATGACACGAATGAATTTACCAATGCCAATGCCCTGGTTGATTTTGTACAGTGGGGTGCTGGTAACAGTGCGCGTGAGGACGTAGCAGTAGCAGCTGGTCTTTGGACAGCTGGTGAATATGTACCTACCGTGAGCAATGATGATAACAGCATTATCTATGATGGTGATGGCAATGGTGCTGCCAACTGGGCAGAGACCATGCAGCCAACTCCGGGTGCTGAAAATGTATTGATTGTTCCTGAGCCTGCGCGTTCTATCGTGATCAGTGAGGTGCAATACGGTAATCAGGACCTGATTGAATTCTATAACAACGGTGAGGTAACTATTGACTTGAGTTCATACTGGTTATGCCTTGGTCCTGGTACTTATGTACAAATTGGAAGCCTGACGCCAACTTCAGGAGATATTCAAGTAGAGGCAGGTGACTTTGTGGTATTGCCATATGCCATGCCTGATGATGAAGGTGGACTGGGTCTTTACTCGATGAACGCCTTTGCTAACCCGGCAGCCATCATGGACTTTGTACAGTGGGGAGCAGGCGGAAGCGCCCGAGAAGATGTGGCGGTATCAGCAGGTATCTGGACGGCTGGAGACTTTGTACCGACAGTAAGACTAAACAGCTACAGTATCGAATTGGATATGGAAACCGAAGGTGATCAGGCATCAGACTGGTCTGAAGAAGTGAACCCTTCATTGGGAGCACCAAATAACGCTAGCGTTGAAACGACTACTTTCAACGTGACCATCACCAATGTAACGAACTACTTAAATGTTCACACTTTCACTACACCTGTAGGCGCTAATGCTGCTGGACCATTGACTGTGAATGGAGCACAGTACCAAATCGAATTTAAGGCAGTGCCTGGTACTAAATTCACGCCAGTGACCATGATGGGAAACAGTAACGACTGGTTCTTAGCACCAACGGATCTTGCAGGTATCGACCTATTCCCTAATGGAACAGCATTAAACAATGTAGATATTGCAGATCAACTTTCGCTGTATGATTTGGGTACTGAAGCAGATGGTATGCCAGCGAGCTTTCCTCCAGCTGGAACCAATGTAGGTGCAGCGGATTCAGACCCTACAGTACGTCTGGTATCAGGAAGACCTACTGGCGATGCCTATATGAATGCCGTATTGACTTATGCTCAAGGCGCTCAGGATGAGGCTGGAACATTCACTTTGACCATCACAGCTACAAATGCACCTGATGCCAATCAGGCAGCAAGCCAAACTAACGGCTTTGCGGTAACCCCGGGTATTGTTGTGCTACACGCCTTGCCAGAGCCATTGTTCACGCTTGGTGAAGCAGACAGACAGGTAGGACTTGAAAGAATTGCAGAAGATGGTATGCCGAGTGAGTTGTACAATTGGTTTACAGAAACAGGCACTAATGGTGCACCATTGAGAATGTCTTCTAGCTTAAGTGTTTTCTCTCCAGGTTTGATCTACGCCTTCAATACAACGACTGATCCATTGTTCACGCAAGGTGAAGCTGCTAAAACAGGAAGTGGTGTTGAAGAATTAGCCGAGGATGGTAACAACCAAGTGGCAGTGGACTATTTGACTAACCTTGGTTTGCCAGTGGCAGCAAGTAATGAAACCGTAAATATCGGACCGGGCGAAGATTTGACTTTCAGCATTGATGTACCAGCGGGTCAAAACTATAAACTGGGTATGGGTACCATGTTAGTGCAAACTAACGACTGGTTTATCGCCTATAACAACAGCGGTGTAGCCCTTTGGGATAGCAACGGTGTGCCTACAAGTGGTACTTCTAACAGTGCTAGAACTTACTTATATGATGCAGGTACTGAGGTGGATCAGGCTGTAGGCTTCGGTGCAGATCAGGCACCAAGACAAGGTGGTCCTAATCAGGGAGCTGTTGATGGTAATACCCTAATCAGAAGAGTAGCTGAGCTAACGGATGTGCAGTTTGGCAAGGGAGCTATCGCCAACGGACCAGGTACTACATACTTGAGAGACCCAAGAGGAGGATATAATGTTATTCGTGTTGAGATTCAGCCGCAATAAGCCTGCACCTTTCGCCAACACCTGAGTAATTGACTGGGGATGTTTGATTAAGTGGGAGAGCCCCTGGCCAGTATTGGTCAGGGGCTTAGTTTTTACTGTGAAATACTAGTTTAGAATGTCATTTCGAGCCTGCCTATCGGTAGACAGGCGGAAGGAGAAATCTTAACCATTCTGGCCTTGCTCCACGCTTAAAGTATTTTAATTGAATAACTTAAGATGGGTCCGCGCTAAAAGTGCGAACCAGAATAAACAGATCTCTCCCTCGTATCTCAGTCGAGATGACTAAAGTTTGGAGTTTTACGAAACTCTATTAAAACGTCATTTCGAGTGAAAGGAGAAATCTAGACCTCCTAGAAATCAAACTTTGTTTTCAGAATAAGGAGATTCTTTCTCCCGAAGCCTCGGGATCAGAATGACGAACTGTTTGGGAGATTACTATCTCCCTGGTCCTCATATACGGTCTAGTGCTCACTTGCAGTGAGTACTACTCTTATGCCACACTTGAAGTGTAGTAATTTATATCTTAATACCTTCACTACATTGCGAACCAGAATAACTAGTTTTTAGATCTCTCCCTCGTGTCTCAGTCGAGATGACTAAAGTTTGGAGTTTTACGAAACTCTATTAAAACGTCATTTCGAACGCAGAGAGAAATCTTAAACACCTAAAAAGTAAGATTCTGAAATAAACCTGCCTGCCGCAGGCAAGCTCAGAATGATGAACTGTTTGGGAAATTCCTTCTCCCGAAGCCTCGGGATCGGAATGACGACTTGAATGACAGATTAAATTTCCTAGTACGAAACCACCTTAAACTCGGTACGCCTATTAGCTTGATGTTCCTCGGTGCTACAAGCCACACCATCTTCACAGCCGTTCACCAGTTGTGTTTCTCCATAGCCTTTGCCTACAATCCTGTCTTGGCCTATGCCGCGAGAGACAATATAAGCGGCAGAAGACCTTGCCCTGCGATCGGATAGGGCCAAATTATAAGGGTCACCACCTCGTGAATCCGTATGTGAACCCAGCTCAATTTTAATGGTTGGGTTGTCTGTCATCATGGCCACAATTTTGTCGAGTTCTATGGCGGCATCAGGGCGAATATCTGACTTGTTCAAGTCGAAATAAATATTTTCGATCCTAATAGCCCTTCCAATGACGATTTCGTCCATTTCCAGATCAAACTTGATAATACCACCAGGATCAGAACCCGTTTCTACCTTGGTTCTGAAGTTGAAATAACCTTCTTTCTGTAAGAAGACATCGTATTCTGAATCCGGCTGCGCGATAAAGTAAAGCAATCCGTTTTCGTTCGTGCGGACACTATCTACCTCGCCAGTAGTGGTTTCTGTAAAGGTAACCAGCGCATCGTTCACCGGTGATCCGGCTGGCGTAACCAAGTCTCCTTTAATCACCAGCAATTCACGAAGCGGGATGGTCAGAAACTCCTTGTCCAATACATCATCAAAAGTCTTGGCTGAATCTAAACCAACAGACCAGTCTGGTTTTGTAGCACGGAAGTCATAGGCCTTATCCCAGTCCAGGGTAAACTCAAAATTACCATCGGCCTGGGTAGTGATTGTGATGTTATCTCCCTCTAGAGTAGACAGCAATACATCAGCATTGCCCAGTGGATTACCAGAACGTTGGTCTACCACTATTCCCTTAATGGCAATATTCTCTGGTTTCGGTGGTTTCACAATGCTGAAAGAGTAGATGTCATCGCTTCCCATACCACCATCGCGGTTGGAGGTGAAGTATCCGTTTTTCAGAGAGTCGCTAAGAATAATTCCGAAATCGTCTTTTCTCGAGTTCATCGGAATGCCCATATTATGGACTGTTTCCGTACTGTCTGTTAATACTACCTGGTAAAGGTCAAGACCACCAACACCGTAATGTCCGTCAGATGAGAAAAAGAGTATGCTGTCCTTCACAAAAGGAAAAACTTCATCACCTGAAGTATTGATTTTAGGCCCGAGGTTAACAGGCTCCGACCAATTGCCATTTTCCAATTGACTCATATACAAGTCCACACCACCTTGCCCTCCAGGCATATCGGAGGAGAAGTACAGCGTTTTTTCATCAGAGGATATGGCGGGGTGGCCCACGCTATATTCCTTGTTGTTATATGGAAAAGGTTGGGGTTTGCTCCATTTGCTGTTGACACTAGCACGCTCAGAAAGGTACAGTTGCAGGTGGATCGTTTCGTCTTCGGCCTTGCCCACTCTCTTTCCATTGTAATTGTTTCGGGTAAAAATCACCTTCTCGAAATCATCATAGAAGCTCAAAGGCCCTTCATGGTATTTTGTATTCAACAGATCGCTGAACAGGTCCACGGTGCTGGTAGAATCACTGGTAGGTTTGTAGTGATAGATCTGCAGAAAGTTAGTGTCGTCCCAACCATGCCTGCGCTTCACTATCTTAAAACCTGAACGATTTGAACTGAATACAACACCTTCGCGATAGTAGACTGGACTAAAGTCAGAGCCTTCGGAGTTAAATGCTGCCGTATCAATCTTAAAACGGGCTGAGTCTAGATAAAAGGCCTCAAAATTGTCTATTCCAGTGATTAAGTTTCTGGCTCTGGTAGAATCATCAGCCTCTGCGTCATAGCGCTCTAACCAGCTGCGTGCGCGGTCGTACTGGCCATTACTCATTAAGGCTTGCGCATAGTAGAGTTTATGAATAGGGTCAGAGATAGAATCATTTACGATTTCGGCATACCAGACAGCTGCTTTTTCTGGCTGGTTCATCAGGCGATACGATTCTGCCAATTGTAGCTTGGCGTAGCTAAAACTAGAGTCTCTGGCTATGAGTCTTTCATAGATTTTCGCTGCCTCAACAAATTCAAAGCCATCGAAAAGCCTTCCAGCACGCATCACATCCAGTCGCGAACGATTTTGTGCTTGTGCCAGTCCTGAACTTAAGATCAGAGCAAATACCAATAAGAGTTTTAAGTGTTTCTTCAGCATTGCTTAAAAGTATCTCGGTGAAATGATCTTTTTCTTTCCAAATACAAACCTGTATTGGATCATGAGCTCATGTGATCCCGCATTTACGCGCCTAAGATCGGTGGTAGTGGCAAAATCATAAGCATATCCAAACTGGAATTGCTTGGAGATTTGCACCTGTACCAGTGCATCGAATGAATCGAATGAACGATAGGAGAGCCCTGCCCAAATAATATCCTTAATAAGGAAGTTAGCATTGATGTCGAACTCGACAGGAGCATTTTCTACATACTTAATCAACAGATTAGGCTTGAATTTCAGATCTCTGGAAATGTCAAACACATAGCCCATATAGCCAAAATAGTGACGCTCAAGCCTCGAATCAGAATCGCTATTATTTACATCCAGTTTACTACGAACCAGCTGTGGTACCGATGCTCCGGCAAAAAAGCGATTGGTATTGAAATACAATCCCGCACCGAAATTTGGCCGGTTTATGTTGATGTCACCTTGTGCAAAAGCAGGGTCGGTACCACTAATTCGACTCAACTTTGAGTTGTAGTTGCTCAAACCACCCTGAAGTCCGAAAGCAAGACGGGCCGAGCCACTAAACCGGATACGGTAAGCAAAGGCCAGGTAGGCTGTGGTTTGATCCGTCACACCGATCTTATCATGAATCAGCAAGGCCCCAACATTGGCACTACCACTAGCATTGAAAGGGGAGTGAATACTGAAGGTCTGACTGGCAGGAGCTCCCTCGAGGCCAACCCATTGCTCTCTTGCTAAAAAGGTAGCAGTGATGTTATCATGACTACCGGCATAGGCAGGATTAATGGCCAGTCCGTTAAACATATACTGGGTAAACATTACCTGTTGTTGTGCCATTCCGACATGTCCAAATACTGTCAGAATCAGAGCAAGTGATATGTTTCTTATCAATTTCATGTTCAGTATCTATTATCGTTTGATCACTATAAATCCACTCAATGGTTTCGAACCATCCCTTAAATCAATCACATAGAAGTAAGTACCATCTGGCAATCTCTCACCTTCTTTGTT
The DNA here is from genome assembly GCA_965230105.1 of Roseivirga sp. Taxonomy (GTDB): domain Bacteria; phylum Bacteroidota; class Bacteroidia; order Cytophagales; family Cyclobacteriaceae; genus Roseivirga. Next base: position 339,400 of record CBDDKG010000017.1, read on the forward strand.
TACGAATAGCCCTACAATCGCATCACCATTCCATGCTTTTGTAGTGTTGTTATAACCTTCGGTCTCCCAAACTTTATTACCCCATCGGTTGAAGACCTGTACATTGTTATTCGGGAATTTGTCAATACCCTCAATGAACCATGTCTCATCTCCCATACCATCATTATTCGGTGAGATACCCTGACCTGGGATTACATCCGAATTCTCAAACACCGTAATGGTCACTACTGCCGTGTCACACTTGACAGGAATACCATTATCACATACCTGATAGGTAAAGGTAACCACACCGAAGAAGTCTGGTGTCGGAGTATAGGTGTATGATCCGTCAGGGTTGAAGACCAAGGTGCCTCGTTCTGATGCTGTACCTCCACTCACTAGTGAGTAGGTCAACTGATCACCATCTGCTTCTGTATCATTGAAAATAACAGTTCCGTTGGTCAATGAGGTGTTTTGCAGCATGGTTACATCATCATCTTCCGCAATTGGAGGATTGTTGAAGGTCAATTCAACCGTGCTCACATTATTGGTTTCATCCGGATCTACTTCCGTACCCACCACTGAAACAGAATTGGTATGCTCCCCATCATCAAGCACATTGGCCACTATGACCAGTGTCTCAGTTTGATCGATCACCAGGATACCAATGTTCCAGGTACCAGCAACCTCGTCATATGTACCCGTTGTAGTGGTTGCACTAACAAATTCATAACCAGATGGCAATTGCTCATTGACTACCACGTTGGTACCAGGGTTTGGTCCTGCATTGTTTACCACAATGGTGAAGATTACCTGACCACCACTTTCAGGATCATCGTCATTGATTGATTTCATCACTGAGAGATCTGCTCTTGGCAGGGTGATTCGTCTTGCAGCTGTGTTATTGGATAAATCAGGATCGAACTGATCCGCTCCAGTTATTGATACCTCATTCAGGTATTCTCCTGCACGGTTAACCGTAACTGTAATACCCAGGGTGGCTGTTTCATCCACACCCAATGTTGGGATGCTCCAAATACTGGTATTGGTATCATAGGTACCTGCACCCGCTGCAATGCTCACTACAGTATATCCATCAGGTACCTCTTCCAGCACTTCAATATTTGTGGCAGGACTTGGTCCGTTGTTGCCCACTGTTACAAAGAAGGTAATGGTTTCGTTCAACTCAGGGCGAGCATTGCTCACTGACTTTTCGATCTGAAGATCTGAGATATCCGGCAGAATTTTGGCGAATGCCTCATCATTGGCCGCATTCAGGTCCGTCTGATCAATGTTCTCAATGCTTGCAATATTGAGGTAGTTACCTGTTGGTAATACTTCTGCTCTGATAGACAGTGTTGCCACCTGATTCAGCCTTAGCGTATCAACTCTCCATATGCCCAGGCTCTCATCATAGTTACCGATCGCAGTAAAGCCAATGAATCTATAACCGTCAGGCAACAGGTCATTGACAACAATACCAGATGCTGTTTCAGGACCCGCATTAACCATTGTTACAGTGAAATTCACAACATCACCTATGATTGGGTTCGTGTTGTCTACTGTTTTGGTCAGTCCAACATCAGCTTGTTTGATGCTGGTAAATGCAGAGGCCAGGTCATTATTTGGATTCACATCAAACTGATCGACTGCTATCAAACGTGCAGTATTCGTATAGCTTCCTGATCCATTGACCGTTGCTCTTACAAGCAAGAAGGCACTACTACCTTCGATCAATTGATCGATTTGCCATTCTCCGGTAACAGCATCATAAGTACCGATACTTGCAAAGCCATCGACAAACGTATATCCTGATGGTAACAGATCGGAAATTACGATACCTGATGCCCCATCCTGACCAACATTTCTTACGAGGATACTGAAGTTTACTTCATCACCGATATTCGCTTCATCATTATCAATCGTCTTCGTAACGGCAATGTCAACAGTAGGAGGGTTCACTTCTGCCTCACTGGAATCGTTATCCGGATTGCTGTCTTTCTGATCCAGACTACTGATGGTTGCTGTATTGTCATAATCACCTTCTTCAAGCACTTTGGCTGTGATTACAAGATTCAATGTCTGACCATTGTTGATACCATCCAATAACCAAGCGGATTGACTCGCATCGTAACTACCTGCATCAGCGGCTACACTTACTAGCTCATAACCGGAAGGTATTTGATCCGTAACAACAATATTCGTAGCATCATCAGGTCCATTGTTGGTCAAGGCAATTGTGAAGACGACTTGTTCTCCAATATTTGGTATAGCCGTATCAACAGTCTTAGTAACACCCAAATCTGCTGCTCTTGGCGAGATACTTGCTGTTGAGCTATTGTTCGCTGTATTATCATCGAACTCATCTACATCATCCACTCTAACTGTATTCGAGAAGCTGCCCTCTGCTTTGGTTTGTACTTTGACAGTCAGCGTAGCTTGCTCATTAAGGGTCATTGAATTCAATGTCCACAGTCCGGTTCCGGCATCGTAATCACCTTTGCTCGCTTCTGTTCCTATTAAGATAAATCCGCTAGGAATGATTTCAGAGATCTGGATATTATTTGCCTGGTCAGGTCCATTATTGGTAAGGGTCACAGTGAAGTTCACTTCCTCTCCAATATCAGCTCTGGTGATATCTGAAGTCTTGGTTAGTGCCAGATCTGCAGTTGGGAATACGACTTCAACAGAGGCTTGGTCGTTACTTGTATCCGGATCAACCTGATCGCTGTTTGTAATCGAAACGGTGTTGGTCATATCACCAGTGGATAGTACTTCACCCTGAACCGTTAAGGTCACCGTGTCATTTGCAGCAAGCGTACCGATGGTCCAGACTCCCGTTGATTCAACATAGCTTCCAGAAGCAGTATTAGAGTTTTCTAACTCATAACCACTTGGCAGTAAATCTTGAACTTCAAGACTCGTGGCCGCATCAGGGCCTGCGTTGAATACATTGATGGTAAAGACCACGCTTTCGCCTACATTGGCAGTAGCATCGCTCACCACTTTACTCACTCCAACATTGGCAGTCTGAACGACTACACTTTGTTGTGAGCTGTTATTGGTCTCATCTGTATCGAATTGGTCAGCCGCAGTAATGGTGGCAATGTTTGTGTGATCACCCGTTGGTTGTGCTTCCGTGATGAAGTTAATCACTGCACTTCCACCATTGGCCAGGTCACCAACTTCCCAAATACCTGTCGCTGCACTGTAGCTTCCCTGACTAGTCGTTGTGCTGGTTACCAGGAAGCCATTTGGTACATTGTCTGTCACCTCGACATTAGTAGCAGGCGAAGGTCCATTATTGGTTACTGTAACCGTAAAGACTACTTGCTCATTAATGATTGGTGTAGATTGATTAACAATCTTGACAATCTGCAGGTCGGATTTGAGTGCAGTAACGCCTGCACTAGCACTGTTGTTGGAGTTATCAGGATCGTCCTGATCGGCTGCCGTCACAGAAGCCGTATTGGTGAATTCACCTGATTCAAGAACGGTTGCTGTAATAGAAAGTACAGCATCCTCACCACTGGCAATGGCACCAACCGTCCAAACTCCGGTGTTACTGTTATATGCACCATGTGATGCACTTGAACTGACAAGTGTATATCCGGAAGGGAGTTTGTCTAGTGCCGTCACATTTGTACCCGCATCAGGCCCAGCATTAGACAGTGTCACTGTAAAGATTACATTTTCACCCACATTTGCCTCACTATTGCTTACCGTCTTCGCCATACTGAGGTCGGCATTTTGCGCTACAATGCTTGCACTTGCCGTGTTGTCTCCCAGGTTCGGATCGAATTGATCGGAATTAGTGATTTGAGCTGTATTGGTAAAGTTACCCGCTGCTAGAACAGTGGCAGTAATGGTCAATGTCTCAGAATCGCCATTTGGCAATGTACCGATATCCCAAAGTCCTGTGCTGCTATTGTAGCTTCCTTTAGTTTCCGAACTGGAAACAAGGGTATAGCCACTTGGCAGAATGTCTGTCACTTCTACATTAGTAGCATTTGCCGGATCAGGACCATTATTGGTCACAAGGACAGTAAATGTTACCTGATCACCCACATTCGGATTGTTGGCATTTACAGCTTTCGAGATACTCAGGTCCGATTGTGGTGGGACTACCTCAATCGAAGCCGAGTTGTTAGTTTTATCATCATCTACCTGGTCTGCGTTCACCACAGCGGCTACATTGTTATAATCTCCGAGTGATAGCACTGTACCTGTTACTGTTAGCGTGGTGGAAGCTCCATTGGCAAGGTTACCGATAGTCCACACTCCAGTTGTGCTATTGTATGCGCCTGATGCTGCAGATTCGCTGACTAGTGTAAAGCCGCTAGGCAGAAGGTCATTCACAACCAGACTAGAGGCAGCATCCGGACCGGCATTGCTGACAGTCACCGTAAAGGTTACGTTCTCACCCACATTGGCTACTGCATTGTCCACAGATTTCAATACGCTGATATCTGCACGTTGGATAGTCACTGGTCGATCAGCACTATTGTTTGTCTGATCGGTATCGAACTGATCAAGTGCCGTGATGGTCGCTGTATTATCGTGCTCACCGGTTTCACTTGTTCTTACGCGAAGCGTTAACACAGCATTGCCGCCATTCACAAGGTTGCCGACTGTAAATATGCCCGTATCTCTATCGAAGGATGTTCCAGGAGTGACATTGTTGCTGATTAATGTATATCCATTAGGCAGTACATCTTCAACCACTACACCTGTTGCTCTACCTGGGCCGTTGTTACTCACCGTAATGGTAAATACAATCTCCTCGTTGATGATTGGCGTATCGTTGTCAACCACTTTGGTGATCACCAGGTCAACCAATTGTGGAGGAGCAGATGCTGATGAGCTGTTGTTCGTATCTGTTGGGTCCAGTTGATCTACTGCATTGACTGAGGCAGTATTGTCATAATCACCGGTATTGAGTACTTCGGCTCTTACCACTAAGCTTTCACTACCACCACCACTTAGGGTTCCAATATTCCAGATACCTGTAGTGTTGTTATAGGTGCCTTTACTTGGATTAGCACTTACAAAACTATATCCATTCGGTAACAGGTCTAGAATATCAAGATTCGTTGCATCATTCGGACCAGCGTTCGAAACGTTAATCGTAAAGTTGACATTGTCACCAACATTTGGTTCTGAATCATCAACTGTCTTAACGACCGCGATATCAGCACCCTGAAGTGTTATTCCTGCTGAGGCACTATTGTTATTCGTATTCGGATCGAATTGATCTGCATCAGAAGTTTCGATAGTAGCCGTGAAATTACCGGAATTGTTTACAGTGGCGACAATCGTAATTACTTCAAGAGAGCCACTACCCAAATCCCCAACTGTCCATTCTCCAGTATTCTGATCATAAGTCCCCACACTCGGATCAGCACTGACAAATGTGAATCCGCTTGGCAGCAAGCTTTCCAGAGAAATGCCAGTGCCATCATCAGGTCCATTGTTTTGAACAGTGAAGGTAAAAGTTACCTGATCTCCTGCATTTGGATTAGACTCATCGACAGAGGCCATCACCTCAAGGTCGACTTGCGGAGGAGCAACATTAGCATCGGATTGGTTATTCGCCTCATCTGGATCGAACTGATCCAGAGTAGTCACAGTCGCCATGTTATTGTATTCTCCATCTCCCTGAACTGTAGCAGTTACAGTGAGTGTAGCCTGGGCTCCATCATCCAATGTGCCAATTGCCCAGATACCCGAGGTGTTGGTATACGTGCCGACACTTGGCAGCGCATTCACCAATTGATATCCATTAGGCAAGATATCGGTCACATTCAAGCCTGTTGCTTGATCTGGTCCATCGTTGCTGGCTGTAATGGTGAAGACCACATTTTCGCCAACATTTGCAAAAGGATTGTCAACCACTTTTAAGATGTTGATATCGGCAGAGGCAACATCAGATCCGGCAGATGCTGTATTATTAGTAAGGTCAGGATCGAATTGATCGGCAAAGTCAATAGATACGTTGTTGACCAGATTCTCATTGGAAATTACCGTAGCTCTTATGTTTAATACCGCATTCGCTGAGGCTACCAGATCACCAATCGTCCAAAGTCCAGTCGTTTCATCATAACTACCCACACTGGCCGAACTATTCACTAGCCTATAACCTGCAGGTAGCACATCTGAGGCCTGAACGCTTGTTGCTGCGTCTGGACCATTGTTCGTTACAGTGACAGTGAAGAACACATCATCACCGACCTTAGGGTTCGAAACATCAACCACTTTGGCAACACTCAAATCAACAATCTGAGGATCTACTGTGACTTGACTGATGTTGGAGGTAATGTCGGCATCTACCTGATCAAGTCTGGATATGGTAGCTACATTCGTATAGTCACCAGTAGACCTTACTGTTGCTTTAATTTCAAGCGTGACTGTTCCATCTACCTGAATAGATCCGATATCCCAAATTCCAGTTGTGCCATTGTAGCTACCTGTGCCTGTGATACCTTCTACAAAGAAGAAACCATTAGGAATAGCATCTGTCACCTGAACACTGGTTGCCGGGTCTGGCCCATCATTTTTAACCTGAATCGTAAATGTTATCTCATCTCCAACATTAGGTTCATCGTCACTGACAGTTTTTGTTATAATTAAATCAGCGGTTTGTAGCCCTACACTTACAGAAGCAAGGTTGTTACCCACATTAGGATCAAATTGATCTGCATCCCTTACTTCAGCAACATTGGTAAATATTCCTGTGAGCTTCACTGTAGCATTGATTGTGAGCGTAGCAGAAGCATCTTTTGCCAGCCCACCAACTACCCATAGGCCAGTAGTTGCATCGTACGTTCCCTGACTCACAGTAGGCGTACCCACCAAATCATAACCATTTGGTAGTTTATCCACCACCTCAATGCCCGAGCCGCTTGCATTATCAGGGCCTATGTTGGTAACCGTTACAGTAAATACTACTGGGTCACCGTCATTGGCATTGGCATTGTCTACAGTCTTGGTGATAGCAATGTCTACTTTCGGTGAAGTAACCGTTGCAGAAGCAGAATCATTAGTGCCATTACTGTCAACCTGATCTACAGCAGATACAGAAGCAATGTTCTCAAATTCACCGTCTAGCAATACCCTTGCCTGAACATTGAATGTTGCACTTGCACTATTATTGAGATTTCCAATGATCCACTCTCCGGAGTTCTCATTGTATACTCCATTGCCATTGGTATTCGTGCTAATCACAGTGTATCCAGAAGGTACCTGATCTAATACTCTTACACCGGTAGCATTATTCGGACCATTATTCGTGATCGTAACGGTGAAGTTTACAAAGTCTCCAACATTACCTGTCGGATTATCAACCACTTTAGTGATGCTCAGGTCAGATTGCTGTAATGTGATGCTTTGAGAAGCTTCGTCATTAGCCGCATTTTCATCCAACTGATCTACTTCAATAATCTTCGCGATGTTGTTATAAGCCGAAGAACTTGTAACGGTTGTCACCACATTCAGTGTTGCTGTTCCAGCATTCGAAACATTACCAATACCCCAGATTCCCGTGGTAGCATTATAACCTCCCTGGCTCACAGAGCTACTAACGATGTCATAACCTGCTGGTACCAAATCATCTACTACCACATTAGTTGCTTCATCTGGTCCACTGTTGGTTACCGTGATCGTGAAGGTAATGCGATCGCCAATGTTTGGATTGTCATTATCAATTGTCTTGATGATGCCCACATCGGCTTTCTGCAAGGTGATCGACTGGCTACCACTATTATTGGTGGCATCAGGATCGAACTGATCAGAAGCCGTAATCGAAGCAATATTCTCGAAATTACCCGAGGCATTCACTCTGGCACTCATTACAAGCACAGCACTGCTTCCATCGCCTAGCGTACCTAAACTCCAGATTTGTGTATTTGGATCGTAAGTTCCCTGAGATGCGAAAGCATTCTGTAAGCTATAGCCACTTGGTAACTGATCTGTGATTTCCACACCAGAAGCAGCATCAGGGCCAATATTAAATGCCGTTACCAGGAAGGTGATGATATCACCTGGGTTAGGGTTAGCATTATCCACCGTTTTGCTCACTGTAACATCTGCACGCTGCGGTCGAGGGGTTGAGCTTGCTTCGTTGTTCGTTAAATCAGGATCAAACTGGTCAACATTCAACAGTGTTGCCGTGTTGGTGTATGTTCCGTCAGATTTAACGAGCGCAGTGATCTGCAAGGTGGCTGAAGCACCATTCACAAGATCGCCAACCGTCCAAACATTGTTGGTGTTATTGAATCCTCCCTGACTAGCGTTGGCGAGCAGGAAAGTGTAGCCATTTGGCAATTCATCCTCCAGGGTAATGCCGGTAGCAGCATCCGGTCCATTGTTGGTTACCGTGATAGTGAATACTACATTCTCACCCACATTAGGTCCGCCATTGTCAACTGCTTTCTCAACCAGGATATCAGTCTGAGTAGGGAAGATGGTTACATCCGCTGCATCGTTGGACTCGACTTCATCATGCTCCACAAGGTCGGTCACCAGTGAATTGTTTTCATAAGAACCGTCAGGTAGTACTTTGGCTGTAATTGTAATCGTTTCGGTATCACCATTCGGCACATTTCCGATTGCCCAAAGTCCATTACTTGCTGTATAAGCACCTTGTGTAGGGTTATCAGAGACAAACTCTAGTCCATCAGGCAGTAGGTAAGTGATTTCGACATTGCTGGCATCATCAGGGCCATTGTTCACTACCGTTACGGTGATTTCTACTTCGTCACCCACATTTGGACGAGAGATATTCACTTCTTTTAGTAGTCCAATATCCGCTCTCGGAGCGTTTACAAATGTTGTTGCCGTATTATTCGAGTCGTCAGGATCGTTCTGATCAATCTCACTGATCGTGGCTGTATTGCCATAATCACCCGTTGCCAAAACAGTACCGACAACGTCTAGGGTGGCAGAACTGCTAGAGGCAATTGTGCCAACGGTCCATTCACCAGTAGTGCTATTGTATGTGCCTTGAGAAACTGTCGAGCTCACAAACGAGTACCCACTTGGTAGACGATCTTCCAATTCAATATTGGTTGCTGCGTCTGGCCCGTTGTTCGCAATTGTTATGGTAAATACCACACTCTCTCCGACATTAGCTGCTGAATTATCGACCACCTTAGTTACTACAAGGTCAGATTCCTGAACAGTAGCACCTTGACTTGCACTATTATTCGATGCATCCGGATCGTATTGATCCACATCATTAATACTAGCAACATTCAGGTGAGAACCAGTGGCCAGAACAGTCGCTCTTAAGGTCATTACTGCACTAGAGCTGTTGACTAATGTGCCGACAGTCCAGATGCCAGTGGTAGCATCGTATGATCCTGTACTGGTGGTAAATGCCGCGAAGGTATAGCCACTTGGCAATCGGTCGCTTACTTCAACATTGGTAGCTGCATCAGGACCATTATTGGTCACTGTGATGGTATATACCACCTGCTCGCCAGGAATTGGTGTGGTGTTATCGATCACTTTGGTGATACTCAAATCTGCTTGTTGTGCATCTACTTCAACCGTTTGCGTGTTGTTCAATGGTTGAGGATCATCCTGATCGCTGCTAGATATCGTTGCAGTGTTATTGTAGTTACCAGTAGCTCTTACTTTGGCAACCACCGAGAGGGTAGCCGTTTCACTGTTGTTTACTACTCCAACATCCCACAGTCCGGTGGATGGATTATAGCTTCCGAAGGCTGTTGTTGCACTCACAAAGTCGTAACCACTAGCCAATATATCCGTCACCGCTACATTGGTAGCCGCATCTGGACCATTATTGGCCAAGGACACCGTAAATGTGATTTCTGCATCGACATTTGGTGTTGCATTTGAAACCGTCTTGGTAATACCTAAGTCAGCAGACTGTGCTACAATACTTGCACTAGCGGTGTTATTACCTGCATTAGGGTCATACTCCGTAGCGGCAGTAATACTAGCTGTATTAGTAAAGTTTCCAGTCGCAAGAACTGTAGCGGTGATGGTCAAGGTAGCACTAGCATCTTTGGCTAATGTTCCGACATCCCAAAGTCCAGAAGCACTTGTGTAAGTACCGACACTTGGTGTAGCCGTGCCTAATGTATAACCACTTGGCAATTGATCCGTCACCTGAATACCTGTCGCGTTGGATGTACTTGGTCCATTATTGGTCAAGGTTACCGTAAAGGTGATTACATCTCCCACATTAGGATCAGTAGCGCTTACTGTTTTCGTTAACTCTAAGTCCGCTCTAGGTGGATCTACCGTTGCGGTAGACTGATCATTTGCATTATCTGGATCGTTTTGATCTAGTGCAGTCACTGAAGCGGTGTTTGCGTAGTCTCCAGATGCTTTCACTGTTGCCACAACAGTTAACGTGGCTGTAGCAGCGTTATTCAGTGAACCGACAGTCCAAAGTCCAGAACCACTGTTGTATGACCCTTTAGTCGAGATAGCACTAATGAGATTGTAGCCTGACGGGATTAGGTCTTCGATAACCAGGCCAGTTGCCTGATTTGGTCCACCGTTGGTAGCCACAATACTGAAGGTTACTTCATCACCCACATTTGCCGAAGCATCGCTTACTGATTTAGCAATACTGATGTTAGACGTTTGCAGTGTAACCGAAGCACTTGCAGTGTTATCTGTATTGTCTGTATCGAATACATCAGATGCAGTAACTGTTGCCGTGTTCGTGAAGATACCTGCTGATTGTACAGTAGCTCTAATTACTAGCGTTGCGGAGGCATTGCTGCCCAGGTTACTCAATGACCAAACTCCTGTGCTGCTCACATATGTTCCTACCGAAGCCGTTGTGCTTACAATACTGTAGCCGTCAGGTACCTGATCGGTTATTTCAATATTGGTTGCAGCATTCGGTCCTTCATTCAGTAGCGTTACGGTGAAGATTACATCCTCGCCTGGTACAGGAGATGCATTATCTACCGCTTTGCTAATGTTCAGATCAGCGAATTGTGCTGTAATGTTTACTGTAGCATCGTCATTGTCTGAATCAGGATCATCCTGGTCAGAAGCTGTAATTGTCGCTGTGTTATCGTAATTACCAGTCGATTTGACCTTCGCGATTAAATCGATAGTAGCAGTTGTACCATTGCCAATCGATCCAATGGTCCAAAGCCCTGTGGTATTGTTGTAACTGCCGAAGGAGGTGTTAGCACTTACAAAGTCATAGCCAGATGGCAGTTGATCTGTTACCACAACACCTGTTGCGGCATCAGGCCCAAGGTTGTTTATACTGATAGTGAAAGTAACGTTGTCATCCACATTTGGCGTGGCATCGTTGGTAGTCTTAGTCAATGATAGGTTTGCCGACTGTGCCACAATACTTGCACTAGCTGTATTGTCACCTTCATTCGGGTCGAATACATCGGATGCTGTTACACTGGCTGTATTGGTAAAGTCACCATTCTCTTTGACGGTAGCTTCAATAGTCAATACAACCATTTCGCCATTAGCAAGGTCTCCAACAGTCCAAACACCATTTACATTGTTATAGCTCGTGCCTGGGGTAGTGGTGGCATTTGTCAATGCATAACCCGATGGCAATTGGTCAGTTACTTCGATTCCTGTTGCTGCGGCAGTACTAGGCCCATTGTTTGTCAAGGTTACTGTGAACGTTACCTGATCGCCAACATTAGGATTATTAGCATCAACCACCTTAGTCAAGTTAAGATCAGCACGCGGAGGTGTCACCATTTCAGATGCTGTATCACTTGTATTGTCTGGGTCAACCTGATCTAGACTGCTTACGGTAGCGGTGTTCGTGTAATCACCAGTTGCCAGTACAGTTGCTGTTACTTCAAGTGTAACTACGCCTGCATTTGGCAATGTTCCAATGTCCCAGTTTCCAGTGGCACTAGTGAATGTACCTTGGTTAGAGGTAGCACTCACGAAGGTATAACCTGATGGTAACTGATCTATTACTGCCAGACCTGTCGCAGTGTTCGGTCCATTATTGGTTACCGTAACTGTGAATACTACGTTTTCGCCAACATTAGCATCGTCATTGTCAACTGCCTTGGTAATAGCAATATCAGAAGTTTGAACAGTTACGCTAGTAGACGCTTGATTGTCTGAGCTGTCTACATCAAACTGGTCGGATGCTGTTACAGATGCGGTGTTTGTATAGTTACCAGAAGCTTGAACTGTCGCCCTGATGGTAAGTACTGCACTGCCTGAGCTTCCAATACTTCCGATGCTCCAAATGCCGGTTGTGCTAGAATAAGTGCCGATAGAAGCATTGCTGCTCACCAGTACATATCCGCTAGGGAGTTGATCAGTGATTTCTATGTTGGTTGCCGTATTCGGGCCTTGATTTGCTGCCGTAATGGTGAAGATTACATCTTCGCCAGGTACTGGAGAAGTATTGTCAACAGTTTTTGATACGCTCAGGTCGGCAAACTGCGCAGTTACCTCAACTGTCGCTTCATTATTAGCGTCCTCAGGATCATCCTGATCTACTGCGGTGATTGTGGCAGTATTGTCATAATTGACGGTTTCAGTTACGGTAGCAACAATCGTCAATGTTGCAGTTTGCGCATTAGCGATCGACCCTAAGGTCCAAAGCCCTGTGTTGTCGGCATATGAACCAAAATTGGTTGTTGCAGAAACAAAGTTATATCCACCCGGTATTTGATCAGTCACCTGAACACCGGTTGCTGGGTCAGGACCCAAGTTGCTCAAGTTGATGGTGAAGGTTACGTTCTCCCCAACATTCGGCATGGCATTGCTTACTGACTTGGTTACCTCAAGATCAGAGGCCTGGGCCAATATACTTGCACTAGCAGTGTTATCTCCCTCATTTGGATCGAAGACATCGCTAGCCGAAATTCTGGCCGTATTGGTAAAGTCACCGGACTCATTTACCGAAGCCGTCATCGTTAATGTTGCTGTCGCAGCATTGGCAAGAGAACCTAGGGCCCATATACCAGTATTGCTGTCATATGCCCCCTGACTTGCGGTAGGGGTGACGAGGGTATAGCCAGAAGGTACTAAGTCCGTTACTTCAATACCCGTGGCAGTTGAAGTACTTGGCCCATTGTTAGTTACTGTTACAGTAAATGTGATGACATCACCAACATTTGGGTTGGTATTGTCAACGGTCTTAGTAATGGCAAGATCTGCTCTTGGTGGAGTTACCAATGCAGAAGCCGAATCATTCGCAGCGTTAGGATCAATTTGATCTAGCGTATTGACAGAAGCACTATTTGTGTAACCTCCACTTGAGAGTACTGAGGCACTCATGGTCAATGTTGCTGTGCTACCATTGGTCAGCTGTCCAATGGTCCAGATACCTGTTGCAGAGACATAGCTTCCAGCACTTGGATTAGCTGAAATCAGGTTGTAGCCAGATGGTAGTTGATCCAATATGCTTAGACCCGTGGCTCTATCAGCACCGTCATTAGTCACTGTCACTGTGAAAGTTACTGTTTCGCCTACGTTTGCATCGTCATTATCTACCGCCTTCGTAACGTTGATATCTGAAGACTGTAAAGTCACGGCACTGCTGACGGTATTATTAGTATTGTCGTCATCGAATTGATCAGAAGCCGTAACTGTAGCCGTATTAGTGAAGTTACCGGTCGACTGTACTGTAGTTCTGATGGTCAATGTGGCTGTTGCAGTGTTAGCAAGGCTGCTAATTGTCCATGCTCCGGTACTTGAAGAGTAAGTTCCCTGTGATGCCACTGCACTCACTAGAGCAAATCCACTTGGAATCTGATCTGTCACTGTAATTCCAGTAGCAGCATCAGGCCCGTCATTGGTAAGGTTAATCGTAAAAATCACGTCATCACCTGGAACCGGATTGGCATTGTCAACCGTCTTAGTGACGTTCAAGTCAGCAATCATAGGGTCTAGTGTCACAGATGCACTGTTATTCGTGTTATCCGTATCGTTTTGATCAGCAGCAGAGATGGTTGCAGTGTTCACGAAGCTACCAGTCGATAAGGCCGTTGCTTTTACCACCAGTGTTGCTACACCTGCATTGTTAAGACTAGCAAATGACCATAGACCGGTTGAATTGTCATAGGTTCCTCTAGACGGAGTTGCACTTACGAAAGTAAACCCTGAAGGAAGCTGATCGGTGATCGTGATATTCGAAGCGGCATCAGGTCCAGCATTATTCACTGTCACTGTGAAGGTAATTTCATCACCTACGTTAGGCGTCAGGTCATTGGCAGACTTAGAGACGCTTAGGTCTGAGTTCTGAATTCCTGAAGAAACGCTCGCGGTATTGTTCGCAGTTTCTGGGTCAAACTCATTCACACTTGTGATTGATGCTGTGTTAGTTCTGTCACCCGTCACATTGACTGTTGCGAGTACTTCAAGCGTTGCCACGCTACCGTTGGTCAGACTGCCCACTGTCCAGATTCCGGTTGCAGAAACATAAGAACCTTGACTTTCGGTGGCATTCACCAAGGTGAATCCAGAAGGTAGCTGATCGGTCACCACAAGGTCCGTTGCCTGGTCAGGTCCGTTGTTAGTAACAGTCACTGTGAAAGTAACATTGTCACCCACATTTGGACTTGCATCGTCAATCACTTTTGTGACAGCAAGATCAGCATTCGGAGGAGTTACCGTTGCGTTAGCAGAATCATTGGTAGTATCCGTATCATTCTGATCGACACGCTGAACAGAAGCCACATTCTCATAGACACCGGTTGATTGAACGGTGGCTATGATGGTGATTGTGGCACTGCTTGAATTATTTAATGTTCCTAAAGTCCATACTCCGCTCGTTGCATTGTATGTGCCTTGGCTAGGCGCTGCACTTACAAAAGCAAAGCCTGTAGGCAACTTGTCTACAATTTCCACATTGGTGGCAGCATCAGGTCCAGCATTAGATGCGGTAACCGTAAATGTTACGTTTTCACCAACATTGGCAATGTTGTTACTCACAATCTTGGTAACACTTACATCTGCTTCTTGAACTGTAACAGTTGCAGTTGCACTGTCATTGCTTGCATCCGTATCGAAGGTCGAATTTCTAGTACTGGTAGCTGTGTTCAAGTAATTACCAGTCGCATTTACTGTCGCTCTAATGATTAGCGTCTGTGTGGTTCCATTACCAATGGTACCGATGTTCCAGATACCTGTAGTATTGTCATAAGTACCTTTTGTTCTTGTTGCATTCACGAAAGTGTATCCGCTAGGAAGAACATCCGTGACCTGAACTTCTCTTGCACTATTTGGCCCAGCGTTAGATGCTGTTACTGTAAACTCAATTGCCTCACCAGGAACTGGAGTAGCATTGCTAACCACTTTTGTGATTGATACATCAGATAGGAGGGCAGTAATAGTAGTACTGGCCTCATCATTGGTGTTGTCAAGGTCAGTCTGGTTTGCCGAAACTACCGAAATGGTGTTGGTATAGTTTCCGGTACTCAATACTTTACCTACGACTGTCAAGTTTGCCGTAGATCCGTTTGGAAGCGCTCCGATATTCCATGTTCCAGTAGTCTCATTGTAGGTGCCAAAGTCCTGGTTGGCAGATACAAAACTGAATCCGTCAGGCAATATGTTATTTGCAATTACACCAGTTGCAGCATCAGGACCATTGTTAGTCAAAGTGATTTGGAAGGTCACTTCACCATCAACATCCTGAGTAGTAACATCTGGGGTAATAGTTACTGCAAGATCGATTGCTTGAGAGTTTGTACTCACTGTAGCCGTATTATTTCCTTGATCAGGGTCAAACTGATCAGAAGCCGTAATTCTTGCAATGTTGGTTAGGTCACCCGTAGCATTTACAGTGGCATTAATCGTTAATGTTGTATTGGCGCCATTGGCAACTGTACCTACAGCCCAAACTCCGGTAGTATTGTCATAGGTGCCTGATGCAGTGCTAGCGCTTACAAATGTGTATCCGTCAGGTAGAACATCTGTAACTTCAACGTTTGTGGCATCGGCTGTGCTGGATGCTTCACTTTGTACTGTTAGTGTAAAGGTTACTTCCTCGCCCACAGTAGGGGTGGTTGTATTTACGCCTTTGGTGATGGATAGATCCGCCACTGGAGGCGTTACCGTTGCGGAAGCATTGTCATTCGAACTATCAGGGTCAAGCTGATCGAGTTCATTAACAGATGCTGTATTTACATTGTCATCGACAGAGGCTACAGTAGCTGTAATTGTCAAAGTAGCAGAGGCTCCACTGGCCAATGTACCAATCGTCCAGATATCTGTATCGTCATCGAAAGAACCGGTAGCCGTACTGCTTGATACGAAGGTGTACCCGACAGGCAGGTCGTCTCGAACCTCGAGGTTCGTTGCAGCATCAGGTCCTGCATTGCTTGCGGTTACGGTGAATACTACGTTTTCACCCACGTTCGCTGAGGCATTGTCAACCACTTTAGTAATGCTGATGTCTGAGGACTGAACCGTTACACTTCTAGAAGCAGTATTGTCCGTTGCGTCATTATCAAACTGATCCGAAGCAGTTACCGAAGCGGTGTTATTGTAATCCCCAGTTGAAAGTACTCTTGCTCTGATGGTCAATGAAGCACTTCCTCCGTTAGCCAATGTGCCCAAAGCCCAAACTCCTGTGCCTGTGGTGTAAGCCCCTTGAGATGTTGAGAAACTCACAAGTGAGTAACCACTTGGCAGTTGATCTGTGATTTCAACATTGGTAGCCTCGCCAGTTCCCTGGTTCAAGGCTGTTACAGTAAAGATAACGTCATCACCCGCTATTGGGGCAGCATTATCAACCGTTTTAATAAGGTTGATGTCAGCGACTTGAGGCACTACATTGACCGTAGCTGAGTCGTTGCCATTGTCACCATCTGCTTGATCAATTGTGGATAAAGATGCCGTGTTATTGTAAACACCAGTCGACTTCACACTCACCATTATCTCAAGAGAAACAGCTGTATTAGCAGGTATGGTACCTACAGTCCAAATGCCTGTTCCGCTATTGAAGCTACCATTAACCGTAGTAGAACCTACCACATCGTAACCGCTCGGAATAACATCGGTAATTGTTACTCCAGTTGCATCGTCAGTGCCTGTATGTGTAGCTGTAATTGTAAATTTGATCTGATCTCCGATTTGCGGTGCAGCATCGTCTACCACTTTGGTTACAGCGATATCTGCCACTTGCTTTTCTGTCGATACGCTAGACGTATTGTTATCGGTATCAGGGTCAAATTGATCTGCAGCAGTTACCGTAGCCGTATTTTCGAAGTTGCCAGTAGCATTAACAGTCGCAGTAATAGCTAAGGTCGCAATACTGGTACTCGCCAAGTTGCCCACTGTCCATACACCAGTGCCCGATACGTAAGTACCTTGGCTAGGCATGCTGCCTGTAATGGTATAGCCGTCAGGCAATAGGTCTGTAATCACGACACCAGAAGCATCTTCAGAACCGTCATTGTTTGTAGCTGTAATCACAAATGTGATTTCATCGCCAGTATTCACACGGTCTTGGTCAACAGTCTTAGCAACGCTAATGTCTACTCTTGGAGGCGTTACAGTTTCAGTATCCTGATCGTTTGTGCTGTTATCATCTACTTGATCTAAGCTGCTCAGTGATGCAGTGTTACCATAATCACCCGAAGCATTTACAGTAGCTACCACGGTTAGGGTAGTAGAGCCTCCATTGGCAAGGTTGCCCACTGTCCAAACACCAGTAGTCGCATTGTACGATCCTGTAGCTGGAGACTGACTTACTAGTGTATAGCCAGAAGGGAGGAGGTTATCGATGACCAGGTTAGTGGCATCATCTCCACCATTATTATTTACCGTAACAGTGAATGTCACATTCTCTCCAACATTGGCCGAAGCATTGTCTACCGCAACAGTAACAGCTATATCGGCCTCTTGTAAAGTCAATCCTTGGCTCGCACTGTTGTTGCTATTGTCAGGGTCAAACTGATCAGCACTGTTGATGTTCGCCACGTTGGTGAAGTTGCCAGTAGTTTGCACTGTTCCTGTCAATGTCAATACAGCACTAGAGCTATTCACTAGGCCACCTACCGTCCAGATACCCGTATTGGCATCGTATGTTCCGGTACTGGCAGTGAAGCTTGCAAAGGCAATACCTGAAGGAAGTCTATCGCTCACCTCAACCGAAGTAGCAGCATCAGGACCATCATTTGTTACTGTTATAGTATAGACCACAGTAGCCCCAGGGATAGGGTTATTGTCATTCAGCATCTTAGTAATACGCAAATCAGAGATCTGTGCATCTACATTAGCAGTGCTCGAATTATTACTTGTCGTAGGATCGTCCTGATCCGAAGCTGAAATCGATGCAGTGTTGTTGTAAGTGCCTGTTGGCAATACTTTCGCTCTGAGGGTCAGCACTGGAGATTGAGCAGTGGTAACATTACCCACTGTCCAAAGACCTGTCGTTGCGCTATAGTTACCGAATGCTGTATTGGAACTTACAAACTGGTATCCGTTTGGTAGAATATCGGTGATAGCAACATTGGTTGCTAAGTCTGGCCCTGCATTAGATAATGTCAATGTGAATGTAATTTCATCATCTACATTAGGTGTTGCACTATCCACAGTTTTCACTAATGCTAGATCAGCAGACTGTGTCACAATTGTTGTGGTAGATGTATTGTTTCCTGTGTTTGGATCGAACTGAGCAGCCGCTGTAATAGATGCCGTGTTGGCAAAGTCTCCAGTTGATAGGACCGTAGCAGTGATCACCAATGTGGCACTAGCATCTTTTGCTAAACTACCTACAGTCCAAAGTCCAGTACCGTTGGTATAAGTACCTACGCTTGGTGTGGCTGAGCTAAATGTATATCCTGAAGGCAATACATCCACTACTTCAATACCTGATGCCAAACCTGCAGTAGGGCCATTATTAGTTAGTGTAACAGTGAAATGTGATCAGGTCACCCACATTTGGACTGCTATTACTTACAGTTTTCACCAATTCTAGGTCCATTACTGGAGCAGTAACTGTTTCAGAAGCTGAGTCATCCGTGTTGTCAGGATCTTGTTGATCCAGGTCTTTAACCGAAGCTGTATTCGTGAAGTCACCTGTAGAAAGTACGGTTGCCGTAATGGTCAATGTTGCAGAAGTAGCATTGTTGAGTGAACCTATTGTCCATACACCCGCTCCGCTACTATAAGTGCCAGTAGATGCCGTAGCACTCAAGAATGCATAACCAGAAGGTAAAGCCTCATTGATGCTGAGATTAGTCGCATTGTCAGTTCCTGTGTTATTAACAGTAACTGTAAATGTTACATTCTCGCCCACATTGGCAGTTGCATTGTCAACCGTTTTGGTGATAGCGATATCCGAAGTTTCCAAAGTAACCAGTGCGGTATCTGAGTTATCAGTTGCATCTCCATCGAATTGATCAGAAGCTGTAACTGTAGCTGTATTGGTGTAATTTCCTGTTGCGAGCACTGTAGCTCTCAGTGTTAATGTGGCTGTCGAACCATTTCGCGATTCCTCCTATGGTCCATAGGCCAGTAGAAGAAACATAGCTGCCTTGAGAAGTTACTGCACTTACAAGGGTATAGCCACTTGGTAATAGATCAGTCACCTGAACACCCGTTGCTGCTCCGGTTCCCTGATTCAATACGTTTACTGTAAAGATTACATCAACCCCTGCATTAGGTGTGGTATTGTCCACTGACTTGGTAACATTTAGGTCAGCTACCATTGGCACTACGGTAATAGTACTTGTGTCATCTGTGGCATCTGGATCATTCTGATCTAACGATGTAACTGAAGCGGTGTTCGCATAGCTTCCAGTGGATAGAACTGTGGCAGTAACACGTAGAGTTGCTGTTCCGGCATCGTTCAGCGTGCCGATACTCCAGACGCCAGTTCCTGAAACATAAGAACCTCTATCTACTGTATGACTTGCATAAGTAAATCCGCTTGGGAGAAGATCGGTGACGATTAGATTGTCAGCAGGATTTGGTCCTGAGTTGTTCACTACTACGGTAAAGACTACCGACTCGCCAATATTAGGAGTGAGGTTGTCTACGGATTTGGCAACAGAGATATCAGAACTTTCTATAAAGGCTGCCGCTGTCGCTGTATTGTTTGCGGTATTGGTATCAAATTCTGATACTGCAGAAACAGTTGCTGTATTCGTCAATGCTCCCGCAGCATTCAACGTGGCTACAATCTCAAGAGATTTGGCAACGCCATTTGCAAGACTACCTACTGTCCAGATTCCCGTTCCGCTGGCATAGGTGCCTTGGTCGGCCGTTGCGCTTACGAACGCATAACCTGCAGGTAGGAGGTCTGTCACTGATATGCCTGTAGCACCATCAGGTCCGTTGTTTTCTAAAAGGACAGTGAAGGTTACTTGATCTCCAACATTTGCTCCAATAGGTGAAACCGATTTGGTAATTGCCAAGTCAATATTGGCAGGGTCAACTGATTGTGAAGCACTGTCATTAGTTGATGTACCATCGAACTGATCTAGTGACTGAACACTTGCAGTATTGTTGTAAGTACCTGTTGACAGTACAGTGGCTACAATGTTGAGCGTTGCATTATTTCCATTGTTAATGGTTCCTGCCGCCCAAACACCAGTTCCAGAAGTGTATGTTCCCTGGCTTGGTGTTGCACTCACGAAGGTATATCCCGAAGGCAGCTGATCAAGGATATTGACATTGGTCGCATTGCTTGGCCCAGCATTGCTTACTGTAATTGTGAACGTTGCATTTTGACCAACGTTTGTAGTTGCATTGTCGACAACCTTGGTAACACTCAAATCTGACTGCTGCATGGTTACAGACTCAGAAGCAGTGTTGTTAGCAGCATTGGTGTCGAAGGTATTGTTACGTGTAATGGTAGCGGTATTGGTATAGGTGCCAGCCGTATTAACTGTGGCTCTAATGACCAAGGTCTGACTACTAGCCGCTGCAATATTTCCTACATCCCAAAGTCCTGAAAGATTAGAATAAGTACCAGCAGTGATAGTTGGTGTGCTCACAAATGTGTATCCGGAAGGAAGTACATCAGTAATTTGAACGCCATTTGCTGTTGCAGCACCGCTGTTAGTAGCAACTATGGTAAACTCTACAGTTCCACCTGGTAGTGGTGTGCTATTATCAACTACTTTGGTCACGCCAACCTCTGAAAGTAGAGGGGCAGAGACTGCATTGTCCGAATCGTTGGCACCATTTGAATCAGTTTGATCCACTGAAGTTACTGAAGCGGTGTTGGTGTAAACGCCAGTAGAGTTGATTGTTGTTCTCAATGTTAATGTAGCTGTTTCGGCATTTGCCAAACTACCTACCGTCCAAACGCCAGTTCCAGATACATAAGTACCATGAGATACTGTGCTCGATACAAGGGTATATCCTGAAGGCAATAGATCATTCGCTACAACATTAGTCGCTAGGTCAGGACCGTTGTTGAGTAGTGACACTGTAAATATTACGCTTTCACCTACATCTTGAGTGGCATTGTCCACCGTTTTCGTCATTTGCAAGTCGATAGACTGAACTGTAGGACTAACTGAAGCTGTATTATTTCCACCGTTCGGATCGAACTGATCTGATGCAGTGATACGAGCTACGTTAGTATAGTTTGCTACAGCCGTTACAGTGGCATTAATGGTTAGGGTAACCGTGGCCCCATTGGTGATGGTGCCAATATTCCAAACGCCAGTTCCCGAGGTGTAGGTTCCTTGACTAGGTGTATCACCAGTATAAGTATAACCAGCTGGTAAAAGATCAGTGACAGTAACATTAGTCGCATCTGCGGTACTCGCCCCACCACTAGTAACAGTCACTGTAAAGATAACAGGATCACCTGGTGTAGTTGTAACTACATTAACGGTTTTGGTAATTCCTAACTCTGCAATTGGAGGTGTTACCGTAGCAGTGGCTGAATCGTCCGTAGCATCCGGATCAAGTTGATCCAATGATTGCACTGAAGCAGTATTGGTATTATTATCCACATTCACTACAGTAGCTGTAATGTCTAAGGTTGCATTTGCACCATTAGTCAAAGACCCCAGTGTCCATAGTCCGGTGGCGTTATTGTAGCTTCCTGTTACTGTGCTGCTCGATACGAAAGTATATCCTGCAGGAAGCTGATCTTTGATTACAACATTGGTTGCGTCATTTGGGCCTTGGTTAGTCGCTGTAACGGTGAATGTCACATTCTGACCCACATTGGCAGTTGCATTATCGACAGACTTAGCAAGGTTAATGTCAGAATTTTGAACTGTCACGGATTGACTGGCGCTATTATCTGTTCCATCACTGTCAAACTGATCTGAAGTGGTAACCGTAGCAGTATTATTGTAAACACCACTAGACTTGACAGTTGCTCTAAGTGTCAGTGACGCACTTGCACCATTGGCTAAAGTACCTACTGTCCAAACACCAGTATCTGATAGATAACTGCCTTGAGAGGTTGAAGCACTGACAAATGTATAACCACTTGGCAATTGATCAGTGATTGTGACATTTGTCGCTTGTCCACCACCCTGATTCAAAACTGTTACTGTAAAGATCACATCTGCACCTGGGATAGGAGAGGCATTGTCCACCGTCTTGGTCATGTTCAGGTCGGCAAACTGTGTTACTACTGTTGCTGTCGCAGAATTATTACCGGCATTGCTATCCGCTTGATCGATTGTGGTGAGCGTAGCGGTATTGTTGTATGTTCCGGTAGAAAGTACCGTTGCAGTAATTGTTAAGCTTACTGAAGAGTTAACCTCAATTGAGCCGACCGTCCCAAATGCCTGTTCCACTACTATAGCTACCCGTGAGCGTGCTAGCACTTACGAAGGTATAGCCTGTTGGCAATGCATCTGTAATGGTTACACCTGTAGCAGCATCATCACCAGTGTGTGTGGCTGTAATTGTGAAAGTCACTTGACTTCCTACTTGTGGAGCCGCATTATTGACAGTTTTGGATATGGCTATATCGGCAGACTGCTTGGTCGTTGTAGCTGTGGCCACATTGTTTGATGTATTTGTGTCGAACTGATCTGTAGCAGTAATTGTAGCTGTATTCGTGAATACTCCCACTCCGTTGACTGTTGCAGTAATAGCCAAGGTGGCCGTTGTGTTTTTGGCTAGACTACCCACGGTCCAAACTCCCGTTCCAGATACATATGCACCCTGACTTGGAGTATCCCCAGTGTAGGTGTATCCTGAAGGCAATAGATCAGTTACGGTGATTCCTGTTGCATCTGTTGTTGTACTATTGTTTTTCACAGTTAAGGTGAAAGTGACAGCGTCTCCAGTATTTACTCTTTCCCTATCGACCACTTTGGCCATGCTAATATCAACTCGCGGAGGTGTTACCGTACTTGTCGCTTGGTCATTAGTGGAGGTGTTGTCTTGCTGATCAAGGCTTCCAACTGATGCTGTATTTCCATAGTCACCTGTAGCTAATACTGTTCCTACTACGGTTAATGTAGCGTTTGCCGCATTGTTCACTGTTCCTACAGTCCATACACCTGTACCCGATACATAAGTGCCCTGACTTGCTACGTGACTTACAAAGGTATATCCTGAAGGAAGTAAATCGTTCACAACAAGGTTAGTGGCATCATCAGGACCAGCATTCGCCACGGTGATTGTAAATGTCACATTGTTTCCAACATTCGCTGAAGCATTATCCACCACTTTCGTGATGGAAATATCAGATTGTTGTAGCGTATAAGTTTGGCTTGCACTGTTGTTTGAGTTATCCGTATCGAATTGATCGGCACTGTCAATATTAGCAACATTCGTAGTACTTCCAGTTGTTAATACTGTTCCTGTTAATGTTAGTACCGCAGAAGAACTATTAGTAAGACTTCCAACAGTCCAAACTCCTGTGCCGGAATTATATGTTCCAGTGCTTTCAGTAGAAGAGACAAATGTCAATCCAGAAGGAAGACGATCACTCACCAGAACATTGGTCGCATCGTTTGGTCCATTGTTAGTAACCGTAACAGTGTACGTTATCTGTGCACCTGGTATCGGAGTACTGTTATTCTGTACTTTTGTGATGCTTAAGTCAGCTTTTTGAGCTGTTACCGCTGTAGTGGAGCTGTTATTTCCATTGTTCGGATCATCCTGATCAGAACCGGTAATGGATGCAGTGTTGTCATAAGTTCCGGTTGCAAGTACCTTGGCCACAATCGTCAATACCGGAGCCTGTGTTGTAGAAACGGTTCCAATATCCCAAAGACCAGTTGATGCTGAATAAGTACCAAATGTGGTGTTGGAAGAGACAAAGGTGTATCCGCTTGGCAACAAATCTGTTACAGCTACATTGGTAGCCACATCCGGACCAGCATTACCCATTGTCAGGGTAAAGGTGATATCATCACCAACATTTGGAGTTGCATTACTCACTGCCTTGGCCAATGAAAGGTCTGAAGACAAGGCTACTATACTAGCAGTGGCTGTATTGTTACCAGCATCAGGATCGAATTGATCAGCACCGGTAATGGTAGCGGTATTTGTAAAGTTACCTGCAGCAAGTACGGTAGCGGTGATGGTTAATGTTTCGGTAGCGTCTTTGGCGATCGTGCCTACTGTCCAAATTCCAGTACCTGATACATATGTTCCCGTACTTGGCGTGGCAGTGCCCAAGGTATAACCTGAAGGTAGAAGATCAGTAATTGCTACTCCAGTTGCCGAAGAAGTGCTCGGGCCGTTGTTTGTTACACTTACTGTAAATGTGATCACATCGCCTACATTAGGATTTGCATTATTGACTGTTTTCGTTAGTTCAAGATCAGCTCTAGGAGGATTCACAGCCGTTGTGGCCGAATCATCGGAGTTATCAGGGTCTAATTGATCTAGTGCGGTTACAGCGGCAGTGTTTCCATAATCACCGGTTGATAGTACAGTAGCTGTGATGGTTAGGGTAGCAGAAGCGGCATTGTTCAAAGCTCCGATTGTCCAGATGCCTGATCCGCTGTTGTAATTACCAGTAGAAACAGTTGAGCTAACGAAAGTATATCCACTAGGGAGTTGATCGGTAATGCTGAGTCCAGTTGCATTGTCTGTACCCGTGTTAGTAGCCGTAACGGTGAAGACTACATTTTCGCCCACATTGGCAGTAGAGTTGTCTACTGTTTTTGTGATGTTGATGTCAGAAGATTGCAGGGTAACGGTAGCACTTGCTGCGTTATCAGTTCCATCCGTATCAAAGACATCAGAGGCCGAAACAGTAGCTGTATTGGTAAATATTCCAGAAGACTGCACAGTTGCTACAATGCTCAATACAGCAGAAGAAGTACTGTTTAACGTACCAACAGTCCAGATTCCAGTAGAAGCAGTGTAAGTACCGGCAGTAGGCGTGGCAGAAACTAAAGTATATCCGTCAGGCAGTTGATCAGTAAGCTCAATACCTGTAGCCGCATTAGGTCCCTGGTTCAATACAGTAACGGTAAATACTACATTACTACCCGGGGTAGGTGTAGGATTATCTACTGACTTGGTCACGTTCAGGTCAGCAAACTGGGCAGCAACAGTTTCAGTGCTGCTGTTATTACCAGCATTAGGATCAGTTTGATCGGCTGCAGTAATAGAGGCTGTATTATCATAAGTACCTGTAGCCTTCACTTTAGCGACAATGGATAGGGTAGCAGTGCCGGCATTGGCTACAGAGCCTACAGACCAAAGTCCGTTGGTGTTGTTATAACTACCAAAAGCAGTAGTAGCCGATACAAAGTCATATCCAGAAGGCAATACATCAGTTACCTGAACCCCTGTAGCCGCATCAGGACCGGCATTGTTTACTGTGATGGTGAAAGTGACATTATCATCCACATTCGGAGTATCGTCATTGGCTACTTTGGTAATGGATAGATCAGCAGACTGTGCTACAATACTAGCAGAAGCAGTGTTATCCCCTGAGTTAGGATCATAGACATCGTTACCAGTAACAGTAGCCGTGTTGGTGAAGTCCCCAGCGGCAAGCACCGTAGCAGTAATAGTTAAAGTAGCTGTAGCATCTTTGGCAAGTGTACCTACTGTCCAGATACCGGTTCCGGAAGCATAAGTACCCTGACTAGGAGTAGCCGTTCCGAAAGTATATCCAGTAGGTATCTGATCTGTTACCTCAATGCCTGTAGCATCCGCCACATCAGGACCATTGTTGGTCAATGTTACAGTGAAAGTGATGACATCACCCACATTCGGAGAAGTAGAGCTTACTGTTTTATCAAGGCTAAGGTCAGCTCTAGGTGCATCTACTGTTGCAGTAGCAGAATCATTACCACTCACATTGTCTACCTGGTCTAATTTGTTGACGCTAGCTGTATTGTCAAAAACGCCATTGGCAAGCACAGTAGCGACAATTTCGAGCGTTACCACGCCATCTTTAGGAAGTGTACCAATAGCCCAGATACCTGTACCACTTGTGAAAGTACCTTGAGTAGAAGTAGAGGATACAAAAGTATATCCTGAAGGCAGTTGATCTAATACCTGAAGGTTAGTCGCTGCATCATTACCATTGTTGGTAGCAGTAACAGTGAAGGTCACATTTTGACCCACATTGGCAGTAGCATTGTCAACGACTTTAGTCAGTGCAATATCAGCTTCTTGAAGTGTCACTGAAGTGCTAGCAGTATTGTCAGCCGTATCGGTATCAAACTGATCTGATGCAGTGATAGTGGCAGTGTTGGTGAAGTCACCAGTTGCGAGCACGGTTGCTCTGATAGAAAGTACAGCAGAAGCAGAGTTACCAATAGTTCCTACTGTCCAAATTCCAGTAGAAGACACATAGCTTCCTTGAGAAGCATTGGCCGACACGAAGGTGTATCCAGAAGGCAGTTGGTCAGTTACTGCTACAGAAGTAGCCGCATCAGGGCCATCGTTTCTTAAGGTTACAGTGAAGATGACATCATCACCGGGAACAGGGTTTGCATTGTCTACCACCTTGCTCATGTTCAGATCAGCAAACTGCGTATCTACGGTGACGGTAGATGTATTATTAGCAGTAACCGGGTCACCTTGATCGGCAGTGGTTACACTAGCAGTATTGTTATAACTACCTGTTGATAGTACAGTCGCTACAATCTCTAATGTCGCGGTCTGTGTTGTCGAAACTGAACCTATCGTCCATACCCCGGTATTCTCATTGTAAGAACCGAAACCAGTGTTTTTAGATACAAAAGTATATCCGCTTGGCAGTTGATCGGTTACCGTTACACCAGTAGCTAAGTCAGTACCGTTATTGCTTACTCTTACAGTGAAGGTTACGTTGTCTCCAACATTCGGAGCAGCATCACTGACTATTTTAGAAACTACTAAATCAGCCGATTGAGTCACTATGGTAGCAGTGGCTGTATTATTACCAGCATTCGGATCAAATTCGTTTACTGCAGTGACAGTAGCGCTGTTTTCGTATTCTCCAGTCGCTAATACAGTTGCCAAAAGTGTCAAGGTGGCATTAGCATCTTTAGCCAATGAACCAACAGCCCAAAGGCCGGTTCCGGCAGTGTAAGTTCCCACACTTGGGGTAGAAGATACCAGTGTATATCCGCTTGGTAACTGATCGGTTACTACAATACCTGTAGCAGAACCAGCACTTGGTCCGTTATTGGTTAGCGTCACCGTGAAGGTCACGTTCGAGCCAACGTTTGGTGTGGTGTTGTCAACTACTTTTTGAATTTCTAAGTCAGCTCGAGCT
>CBDDKG010000018.1:0-33879 GCA_965230105.1 Roseivirga sp.
TGTCAACCTCGCGATTCTTGAGTTTGTCCAAACTGACACCCGAGAAGTCTGGTTGATAAATCAATTCTGATAGTATTTGAAGATTTTCTTCGAAATACTTTGCTAGGCCATAGATAGAAATACTAGCGTAATCAAAGCCTGGACTTACTTCCAGAAAACTCCCAATGGAATCAACTGCTTCAGCGAGCGCTGCTGCTGACTTTGATTTTGTTCCCTCATTTAGGAGCCTAATGGCCAATTGAGATAGGGCCGAAGTTTTTGAATACAACTGACTTCCTTTCGTCAGAAGCTCAATCTTAAATGTACCTGATCCTGGATCAAGGAATGAGTGAGTATGTATTCCATTAACAGAGACTGATCGAACACTCTGTAAATCAACGTCAGTGACATCATGGACCAACGGAGGAATCGAACGATCAAGAGTCATTTACTAGTTGTCGTCTGAAAGGCGAGATAAATCTAGGATAGCACCAAAGCGCAGGGTCTCAGCAAGAGGATGCTCCTGAAATTGAGGTACAAGGTATGAGAAGTTGAACTCAAGTTTATCTACTTTAAAGCCTAAGCCAGCTGTAAAGTACTTTCTGTTCCCTTTGTTTCTGTGCTCATAGAAGTAACCTGCACGAATTGCGAAGGTTTCTTTATACTCATACTCTGCACCGAACGAAACGGAAATTTCTTGAAGCTCTTCACTGAATCCTCCAGGTGCATCGCCAAACGAACCGAACATTCCTGCTAAAAGTGACTTGTCGCGCTCAGAGCCATCGGGTTGTGGTGTAGGAACCATCAACTTATTAAAATCTAA
This sequence comes from Roseivirga sp., assembly GCA_965230105.1. Classification (GTDB taxonomy): domain Bacteria; phylum Bacteroidota; class Bacteroidia; order Cytophagales; family Cyclobacteriaceae; genus Roseivirga. Next base: position 803 of record CBDDKG010000018.1, read on the forward strand.
GGCAAAGGTTACCTTGTTGTACGGGTCAAGGAAAGAAGATAGGGCCGAACCAATCCTCAGGTTAGTCGGAATGAAGTCTTCTTCATCGGCACTGTTATAAGAAATCTTTGCGCCAATGTTACTGATTGAAGCGCCATAGGAGAGTTGGGATTGTTTTTGAAAGACCATCAATTCGGACTTGTAATAAACCCCAATATCTGCGGCAATGCTAGTACCGGGTTTTGGATCTGTAACAGGGCTAGTTGTAATGTTGCCTGAAAGATTTGAATAGATATATCGTCCAGTGACGCCAACACTAAGTTTTCGGCTTAATTGTCTCGAATAAGTTGCTGATAAGGCAAATTCCCTGGGAGTAAAATCTCCAATTGAATTTCCCGCTCCATCTGTTAACTGAATGTCTCCAAGGTTGAAATAGGTCAAGGATGCTCCAATGGCCTGTTGTTCGTCAAGTTTTTTAAATCCAGTCAAATAGGAGACTGACATATCATCAACAAACTTTTTCAGCCAGGGTGTAAAAGTAAGCCCAATACCTCCATTTTTATTGATGAAAGCTAGTTTTGCTGGATTCCAAAATGTAGAATTTACATCTGGGTCAGTCGCAACCCCTACATCACCCATAGCCCCGGAAACAGGGTCTGGCGCAATTAACAGAAAGGGAACAGCTGTAGTGATTACATTGATAGTAGTGTCCTGCCCATTAATACCAATGGAGTTCTGCGCTCGCAAGGCAGGTGCAAGAAATAGGGACAAGATTAGGAAGGTGAAAATGCTTGCTCTAAGGCGCATGAAATTTTTGTTCAAATATAGTACTATATAATTAATTAGAAATAATGAGTTTTTGGCGTTTGACTCCCGATTTTCCACTGGTTTTAGAGTAGATTTTGATGCAGTAAATATAGATTCCTGGATTGAGTTTTTGACCATAATTATTTGTGCCAGACCAAGGGACAGTAATTGTTTCTTCCGCACTTAATATTTCATTAAAAAAAGCGGTAACCGGTTCTCCATTAGTATTTCTTATCTCAATCCCCACTTCGAGGTTTTCACCCGACATCAAATGTTGAATACTAAAGTGTGTTTCTTCTCTAAACGGGTTTGGGTTGTTTTTTATTACTGTGATGTTGGAAGTATTTTCATCAATGATTAAGTCTTGGGTAAGTATCGATGAGTTGCCGTGTGTATCCCAAACTTTAATCTCAATCCTGTTAGGTCCTGGCTGTAGATTACTTACTTCAAAATTCAAGTGACCAAACCTGAAATCATCAAGGTCTGCATTATAGAAATCATTTAAGTTATAATCGATGGAGTCATTAATGCTAAGGTTAATGTGTTGACCCAGACCGCTGTCAGAAATGTTGATACCACTCTCATCAAAAAGCTTTAAAATCAGATTTATGTTGGGATCGTACATCTCTTGGATTGCCTGCGTAGTGTCATTGACGAACAAATCAATCATTGGTGGGATATTATCTGCCACAAAATTCTCAGCGGTACCCCCAATCACAAAATCAACGGATGTGCCAAGAGCATCTATTTGAGAATTATTATCTATAGCATAGATGACCATTTTTCCATTTCCGAAACTATAATCAATGTTCTTGGGTACAATAAATTCTACTTGAAACAATCCATTTTCAACTTGGCCAGTACCGCGAAAGAGCTCACTATCTCTTTCCAAATAGTTGAAAGAGTCTCCATCGCTGCCTAGTGTCTCCTTGTCACTTGCCTTGTCAAAAAGGCTAAAGCTTAGTGTGCCACTGAAGCCTGTGTCAACATCGTCATTCTCCAATACTCTTCCATTGATAATCACACGTTGAAGTGCTCGGATTGTGTCATTAGTGTTTGGGGTGTTTCCATTAATTTCTTGAACTTCAATGGCCTTGCTAGGGTAGGATAAACGCATGCTGGGGTCACCCAATAGAATAAAGTTCCTATTAAGACTGCCACGCAAACTGTTGTTCTTGGTGAACTTGATGATATCTCCCAATCGTTGATATTGACCGGCTTCTTGTTTTAATACTGAGCCGTATAGCGCTGAATTCAGGTCGAAATTGGTGCTTGAGAAAACGGGTCTCGCAGTAGTTACCATTGAAACTGCACCGCCAGTATTCTTAAAAAGAAGGTTTTCAGCTCCAGAAAAGGTATTGGGATCATCGTTCCGACCAAATTCACAAGTCGCAGTGACAACAAATGGTAGGCTGAAAGTATTTCTCCATTTTTCCATTAAGTCAAAGGTCAATACTTGTTCTTGCATCCAGCCAGTTTCTGAACCATGGCCAGTAAAGTTAACTATCAGCGCACCCTCGTTTACTGCATCAATAATAGCCTGTTCTGCGCTCGGAGAGGTTTCTCCGTTAGGCAACCGAAGCTGTTCAAAGGCATCCAGGTATATTTTCTCGATATTAAAATCGATGAAGGTGGAATCGATGAGCTCGGTTAGGGCATCTGCATCTTTTTGATGTCTGTTATTGTCTCCATCATCTGCTATGAAAACCAGCTTACTGCGCCAGTTTCCGAAAGCGCGTTGATCGGTCTGATAAAGCATTATTTTGTCAATAGCTCTTTTGGCTTGGGTATTGCTGGTTGCGGGTATTCTTCCAATACCAATATTCAATTCATGATCTCCGGCAGAAGATTCTACCCACTCACCTTCACCCTCATCCAGAAAGCCAAAGTAGTCGTCAGAAGAGTAGGTAAGCAGCGGATGAATCGAGTTCCGCGATTCATAGGTAGGAACTAGGTTGGTATTGTTTTCAAGTCGATCGAGATAGTCATATGAACCTTTGCCCAGAAACAGTACATATTTGAGTTCTCCAAGATCATATTGCCATTTGATCAGATCTCTGATGGCTGTTACATCTTGTCTACCAGAACTAAATTCATTGTAAATATTATCGACCGTTGTCACTAGAACATTCAACTGGTCATGAGACCTTCTAAAGGTAGCTAGCCTTTCTGCCTGATCGAGTAGGCTGGTATGAGTAATGATTATAAAATCGACAGGTGGTGCTCCATGAAGGTTTTGGTTGTCAATTTCATCAAACAACTCAGGCGATGGGAGGTCATTGGGGTCAAAGATGATGAATTCCTCGAGTTCGTTAGAAAAAGCTCCAAAACTCATTGTTCCGTTGTTGAAGGTCGTGCTTTGCAAAGCCGTCTCTGTGGGCTTAGTCACTCTCCATACTTCAAGATTGTTAGAAGTATTACTCAACTCATAGGTTGTGATTGCCTGGTTGAGTGACTCAATATTTCGAAATAGTATTGGGCTGCCGTTATAACTCAATTCGGTCGGTAAATTCAGCAAGTAATTGTCTAAATAGGCAACAGCGTTGTTAGAGCCAGATTGATCATAGACTACTTGAAACTCCACGTTGCTGCCTGAAATGGAGTTTGTAGGAACCTTGTAACTACCCGATTGGGAATTGCCTTTGATGCCGTACTGTGTATTGGGAATGGCGCTAAAGTTAAGTTCCCCTATATTGGTGGAATTTACTTCAATATCCATTCTAGATGAGCTGAAGGATTGTGCTATGACTTTTAGTGAAATGTCAATTTCTTGGTTAGTAGCAAGAGGGGAAACCTCATGATTAAATGTCCGGATGTTTTGAGTGTTGAACTGCTCACCTAACCATTCACGACCGGAACTAAGCAAATTGACCTCATCAATTTCGTGATATACCAATCGGTTGTACCAATCAATTTTGGGATGATTAGTGCCAAGGTTGTCGAACGTATTTTGCCTTTTACCATTCGTTTCCTTTACAGTAATGAAGTAATGGTTCTTTGTGGCGTAAAGGTTTTTGCTAACCTCAAAACTACCCGTTTGTTCATTGAAGACCGTGTTGTCGACTTGATCCACATAAAAGAGAATAAAGTCGTTTTCATTAAAGATACCATCTTCTTCACCTTCCACCCTTATGGAGTTTTCGAGTAAGTCTAAGGGTCTGTCAACCGATAAGGATTGGGGGAGCATTCCTCCAGGGCCTCCATAGATTGCAATGTTTCGTGGGTCTAGTTCAGCTGGGGTAAAACCAAGTTTATTTAAGGTATTATGATCTATTTTGTAGATTCCGCCTTCATTGAATTCCATTTTTACCCACTTGCCTGTGCTCAAAACACTGTTGGTTTGGGCAAAGACTGATGTAGCCAGAAGAAGGCAGAATAAAAGTGTTATGGTTGATTTTAGGCTTAGCAAATTCCTTTTGGGAAATAACTTTGAAAGATAACGATAATTAGCCTTTGCTATTGGAAGAAACCCCTTTGAAATAACTTGTGAAAGACAAACCAATGTAGATGATCATAATATAGGGGGCAGCGTCATACTGCCACAATACTACTAGAACAAGGGAGACTAGTATGAGTAATAGCCGTTCCCAATTGTCCTTAAAGAGGAGATTTTTAAACTTGAAAGACAACATTCTAAAAGGAGAAACCATTAGTAAGGAAAAAAACAAGGCCAAAGCCCCGATGGCTAGCTCATTACCTGCGAAGTATTCACCAAACCAAGTGGATTTATGATATAAAACAACAGGTAAAACTCCCACAAACAGACCATGTGCAGTGGTAGAAATCCCTTTAAAACTGGTTGTTTGAGAGCTGTCGGTGTTGAATAAGGCTAGCCTTATGGCAGAACAGATGGGAACGGAAAGGAGCAGAAGCCCCCAGCCCTCAAGTGCAACATATTGGGCATAAATAAATGTCGGGAGGACTCCAAAGGTGATCAAGTCGGCAAGTGAGTCAAGTTGCACACCGAATTCAGAAGTTACATTTAGTTTTCTGGCTAATAACCCATCGAAAAGATCGAAGAAAGCTGCCGCAAAGATAAAGTAGTGAATAGTGGGTTCGATCCCAGGGTCGCTTGTCAGGATTAAATGAATACCCATCACACCCAATGAGAGATTCATTAGAGTAAATAGGTTGGGTATGTTTTTCCTAATCCAAAGCATTTATCTGATTGCACAAAATGGATTAGTGGCTTTCTCTTTTCCAATGGTTGTTGGTCCTCCATGGCCGGAATAAACAACTGTGTCATCGTCAAACTTGAAGAACTCATTATGAATGCTGGCGATCAGTGTATCGAAATCTCCACCAGGCAGGTCAGTCCTTCCTATGCTACCGTCAAACAGTACATCTCCGCCAATGATAAAACCTTCGGACTTATTATAGAAGGCAATGTGGCCAGGAGCGTGCCCAGGCACAAATAGAATGTCCAAATGAGAATCTCCGAAATTTATGCTCTCATCTGACTTTAGCAGCTTGTCAGGAGAAACAGCCTGATAGTTTTGGAAACCATAACTTGGAGCATAAGCTTCAACTGACCTTAAGGTATCAAGATCCATCTCTCCAATCCATAGAGGAACGTTGAAATGATTTTTCATGAAGTAATTACCCAATACATGATCAATATGACCATGTGTATTGAGTATTAGCTTCACCTCTAACCCATTGTCCTCAATAAAACCAATAAGTTCTTGTTGTTCTCTTGGGTCATAACAACCTGGGTCAATAATCAGAGCTTCTTTGGTTTGATCATAGACAACATAAGTGTTTTCCATGAATGGATTAAAAGTGAAAGCTTTTAACTGCATAGCTTGAATTCGTGTTGGGCCTAAATTTCATTTAATAAACCGCATTTATCAAAAATACTTCATTTAATTTCGCTCCATGCAGGTGGATTATCTGGTTGTAGGGCAAGGCTTGGCGGGTACAGTTTTTTGCGAACATGTACTGCGATGGGGAAAAACAGTTTTAGTGATAGATGATCCAAAACTCTCGAATTCCTCAAAAGTTGCGGCTGGACTTTATAACCCCATTACGGGCCGTAAACTGGTTAAAACATGGAATTGCGATCCGCTGTTCGAATATCTGATACCATTTTACCAATCACTGGAAGATAAATTGGGACAGAATTTTCTGATGGAAATGCCTATTTATAGACCTTTCCCTTCCACCGAAGTGCTTAATGAATGGATGGGCAAAAGTGCCGAAGCCGGTTATGCTCCATATGTGAAGGAAATTAAGACCGCTCCAAGTTTTACAGATGATATTAGAAACGACTTTGGTGGACTGTTGCTTAATAACAGTGGCTATGTCAATGCGGAGAAGCTAATTAATTGTTACCGGGAACACCTTGAAACCGAAGGATTGTTTTTGAATGACAAGTTCGATCATACGCAGCTTATTATCGAAGATAGAGGTATTAGGTATAAAGGAGTCAGCGCAAAACGTATTGTATTTACTGATGGAAGATCTGTTGAAAAAAATCCACACTTTCAATGGCTACCCCTCAGACCTGTTAGAGGCGAACTTCTTTATATAAGGACAAATGCAGTTTTCGGTGTTATATATAACAAAGGTGTATTCGTAATCCCACTTTCTGATGGTATTTGTAAGGTGGGTGCCACTTATGACAATAAAAATCTTGAAGAGGCTATAACTTCTGAGGCCAAAGAAGAGTTAGTAAATAAGCTGAAAGAGTTGGTGAAATTTGACTTTGAGGTAATTGATCAAAAAGTAGGTATTCGGCCTGCTACAAAGGACAGAAAGCCTTTTGTAGGTAGACACCCGAAATTTCATGACCTTATAATTTTCAATGGGTTAGGAGCAAAGGGTGTTTCTTTGGCACCATTTTACGCTAAACAACTAATGGCTCATTTAGAGCAGGGAGATGAATTGGACAGAGAGGTCAATATTGAACGCTTTTTTTCGTTATTTTAAAAATTCTTTTGGGATCGTCACTTCTATGAAAAAAGCCTTACTAAGATTGTCGGCAGTGTGCCTGTTCCTTCTATCTATCTTGGCGAATCAATCGCTAAATGCACAAGCTTTTAAGGAAGAGTTCGGCAAGAATAGAGTTCAGTATAAGACCTTCAACTGGAGCTTTTACAGTTCCGAAAACTTTGAGGTTTATTACTATGGCAATGGCAGCGCCATGGCCAATAGAACAATAGAATACCTCGAGGCTGAATTCAGTAAAATAACAGAGACAATAGGTTATTTCCCTTTTGCGAAGACAAGAGTGTTTTTATATAACTCTGTTGTGGATAAGCAACAAAGCAATGTAGGACTTCGAAGTAGTGATTTTACGGTTGGTGGTCAGACCAATTTTGTTCAATCTCAAGTAGAAATAGCGAATACCGGTGACTTCGCTTCGTTTAAGAAGAAAGTGATGTTCTCGATCACTGACATGCTCATTCAAGAGATGTTGTATGGTGGGAATATTGCTGAAATGTTTCAGAGTTCTCTGACATCTCCTATCCCTGTATGGTTTACTGGTGGTATATCGAGTTTTATCGCTTACGGTTGGACGAAAGAATCGGATGATGCAGTACGGGACTTCATTACTAACAACAGTCAGAATAAGTTTCAGAAGCTGAGCCCACAGATGAACTTGTTATTAGGTCAGTCGCTATGGAACTATATGACACAGCGATATGGTCAGCGAAGTATATCCAATATCTTAAACTTAGCTAGAATCATTCGCAATGAAGAGAACAGTATTGAAAGAACTTTAGGAGTTCCGTATAGTCAATTTTTGGATGATTGGAGAGATTTTTATGAAACCACAAAGTCTGCCATCAGTCGAGATACTCAAGTACCTAACCCGGATTTTATCGTAAGTGGTAGGAATCGGTCCTCGGCTATCTTCACAGATTTGGCCTTCAATTCTAGTGGTAGTTATCTGGCATATGCCAAAACGAGGGATGGGCGATTCGAAATTGAAGTGATTGATACGCGGAATCAGAGCACAGCGACAGTTTATAAGGCTGGCTTGAGACTTATAGATCAGGAGGTCGATCGCGCACTGCCACTTTTGAGTTGGGCAGATTCAACCACCTTAGGTATTATTTATGCCGAAGAAGGTTTCAATGTGTTGGCTGTGAAGAGAATGGGAGTTAAGGGAGAACAAAAATTACGTATTCCATTGCTCTCAAACATCCAGAGTTTTGAATTTAAAGAAGGTGGCCGACAAGCGGTTATGACTGGTGACATTAACGGAGTGAGCGATGCTTTTCTCTATAACCTAGTGAGAGGTCAGGTTAGAAGAATCACTAACGATAACTTTGATGAGCGAGATATTTCCTATATCCCAGGTACAAACCAGGTGGTTTTTAGTTCTAATAGGAAGTCGGATAGCGTCTTCGTTACAGGGCCAATGACCCTGGAAGCTGTAGACGATAACCAGTTTAATTTGTTCTCATATGACTTAGACTATCCTGATAGCTCATTCAATAAACTTACAAATGCCCTTGCCTCTAATGTTAAGTCATTCGCTCCTAATACAACTGACGTTTATTATTTAAGTGATCAGCAGGGAATTCATAACATATTTAGATACAACGGTCTTGACTCTATTAGTACACAGGTCAGTAATTTCTCATATGGCATCAAAGACTATTCCTATGATTATCGAAATCGTAGATTAGCCTATATATCTATCGCCAATGGAAACGAGAGCGTTTTTTACCAGAGTTTTGATGGAGTAACTTCTACTTTTAGTTCTGTAACACCGAGAAGAGCCTTAGAAGTAAGTAAGATATTAGCAGAACAAAGGAAGGCACGAATCGCTTCTGATCCGGCACTGGTGGATTCTATTCAGAATAGCATAGAATTTAATCAAGTGAGACCCCCGGAGCAAAAACTAGATTCGTTGAAAGCCGGAGCAATTGATACTGAGAACTATCAGTTCAATAGGAAGACTAAGGTTGACACACGAGATTATCAGTTTGAAAAGCCAAAAGATGACCCCACGACTGCAGGCAGAGGCTTCCTAAATATCTACCAAAATAGCGAATCAGAAGAACGCATACAGGGGCCGAAGCTTTATGAGAATAGATTTCAGACAGATAACCTCGTGACAACATTTATGATTGATGAGTTAAGAGCATTTTCCCAGTTAATGGAGATTCAAATGAATGATTATCTGGAAAATCACAGATTACGCGGTGGTCTTCTTATACCAATCAGTCTAAACCAGGGGTACGATATCTACGCTGAATATGAATACTTGAAGCATCGGATTGATGCGAAAGTGAAGTACTTCAGGCAGTCTATCGTAGCAAGAGATAGATCTACATTCTTAGATCAACGTTATAATCTAAACCGCATTGAGTTAGGCTTTAGTTACCCGATAAATCAGCTTTTAAGAGTTGAGGCTAATCCTTTTTATACGCAGACACGATTTATTGATAGAGATTTTAGGTTGTTGATTCCTAATCCTGCGGTAAACCCATCACGATTTAATGATGAGGCTAATGCAACAGCTTCATACGTTGGTTTGACCTCAACTTTGGTTTTTGATAATAGCGTTGTAGTCGGTACTAATTTGCATGAGGGCACAAGAGCCAAACTTACGGTTGAAGCGCATGGTGGGCTTAATGCTGCGAGCCGTAGCTTCAATAATGTTGAGCTAGATGTAAGACATTATCAAAAAATCAATAAGGGTATTTATCTAGCCGCACGATTTTACTTTGGATCGTACTTTGGTAAGGCTCCTAAGCGATACTATCTGGGAGGTATCGATAATTGGCTTTTCAATAGTACTCAGATTCGAAATCCTGAAACAGATGATTTAGCCTTCCAGCCGCTTTTTACTTCAGTTGTAAGTAATACTGGTGTAAACCCAAATAAGAGCGACATTCTCTTTAATCAGTTTGTCAACCTCAGAGGCTATGACTACAATACATTTCAAGGCAGGAATGTGATGACCTTCTCAGGTGAGCTGCGTTTTCCTCTTGATCAGCTTTTGATAAACAGCGATTTGAAATCTAACTTCTTAAAAAATCTTCAAATCATTGGTTTTTATGATATCGGTTCTTCGTGGGATGATTTATCGCCTTTTGAAGAGCGTAATAATCAAAATATTGAAGAGATCAGAACTGATGGATCGCCTTTTTCTGCTGTGATCAATAATTTTAGCAACCCTTGGTTGCAGACTGCTGGAGTTGGTATGCGGACGATGCTATTGGGCTTCTATTCAAGACTGGACTTTTCCTTCCCTATTCAGAATTTCTCTGTGCTGAGTCCCACTTTTCAGTTATCTGTCGGATACGATTTTTAATCCTGTTTTATTAACGAGCTAATTCGTCTATTTTTACGCCCTAGACGAAAAATATATGCTAAAATCTATGACCGGCTTTGGCCGATCCAAGGGACAAAGAAGTGGTTACAATGTGACGGTTGAGTTAAAGTCATTGAATTCTAAGTTCATGGACGCTCAAATAAGAATCCCTAAGAATTTTTTAGATAAAGAACTGGAGCTTCGAAGTCAATTGGCGAAAGGGTTGAATCGAGGTAAAGTGAGTTTGTCCATTGATTTGGTCAATGAAGAGGGAGGCGTTGATGCGCAGCAAGTAAATGAGTCTCTTTTTAAGACCTACTATAATGATTTTGACCGTTTGGCAGACGAGGTGGGAGCAACTAAGGAAGACCTTTTTCGAATTGCATTGCACAGCCCAGACGTTTTAATTCCGCAAATGGAAGATGAGGAGTTGCTGAAAGAGCAGTGGGACTTTATTCAAGAGCATTTTCAAAAGGCTATAAAGGCAATAGATGAATTTCGAATGCAAGAGGGAGCCACACTTGAAAAGGAATTGAAAAACTACATTGCGAATATTGACAAGTTTTTGAAGGAGATAGCCGTTCATGATCCTGAACGTGTACTCGTTATCAAAGAACGAATTCAAAAACATCAACAGGAACTGTCTAGCTCAGATATATTCGATGAGAATAGGTTTGAGCAGGAAATGATTTATTATATCGAGAAATTCGATATTAGTGAAGAGATCGTTCGTCTTACTAATCACTTGTCGTATTTCAATGAGGTTATTGGAGAAAAAGAATCTCAGGGTAAGAAGCTGGGCTTTATCTCACAAGAAATAGGAAGAGAAATCAATACTATCGGTTCTAAGGCCAACTATGCCCCTGTACAGAAGTTGGTGGTCAATATGAAGGATGAGTTAGAGAAGATAAAAGAACAGTTGTTGAACATTATATAAAAAAGGGAGCCGTATGGCTCCCTTTTTTATTTGAGTCTAAAGGTGATGAATAATGTCATTGGGGATTTGACAGGGACACCACGCTGCTTGCCCGGGTTCCATTTGGGAGATTGTTTCAAAACTCTGATGGCCTCTTGGTCGCAGCCATTACCTATTCCTCGTATCACTTCAATATCAGACAGATTACCTTCAGCATCTACGTAGAACTTTAGGAATACCCTTCCTTCTGTACCAGCTCTTTTAGCTCGTTTGGGGTATTTGAAATTCTTTTTCAAGTATTTCATCCATGCTTGGTTTCCACCAGGAAATGAGGCCTGTTCTTCCACCACAAGGAACTCTGTTACTACATCTTCGGGTGGCATTGGAGACTCTTCAGCTACCATTGGTATTGCATCTTGAATGGGTTCAGGCAGTGGCTCAAGTATCTTACGAGTGTCAATCGGGGGTATCTCTGATAAGACAACGGCTTTAGGAAGCTTGGGCTTGATTGGCTCAGGCTTCTTGGGCTGGTCAAACTCAGTGATCGGAATTGGGGGGATATAAGCCTCAAATGGAGAGTGTGGTTCTGGTAGCACTTGGGGCTGGTAGCTTGACCTAATGTTGAATGTCATTGATACCAGAAAGGTGCTTATCAATAGTCCTAAGGCAAGTAGCACTGGCCGATCTAGGTTATGATCAATATTTCGGTTCTTTTTGATTTCCATAACTATTTATTTAGTTAATACATATAAAAAAAATGCACTATCGCAGACTAAAGACCACCCGTATGGTCATGCGAGATTTTACGGCCCTGCCTCTTTGTAAACCTGGGTTCCATTTTGGAGATAAACGGAGTACTCTTACGGCTTCTTCGTCACAGCCACCGCCAACTTCTCTAATCACTTCAATATCCGATATCATGCCCTGTTTGTTCACGACAAAGGACAGCATAACAGCACCGCTTAAGTTCATGCGTTGCGCTTGTTTTGGGTATTTCAGGTTGTCTCTGAGAAATTTCCTCCAAGCTTTCTGACCTCCCGGAAATGAGGCTTGCTCTTCTGGGAATAGCATTATTTTGTCTGCAACTTCTTCTTCAGGCTCCGGCTCAAAAACAACATCATCAATTTCAGTATCTTCAGTAATGTCTACGTCAATGTCGATATCAATTTCTTCATCGATCTCCTCGTCATCTGGAATATCAATGATCTGAAAATGTTTGACTTTGGGCGGGTCTTTTGGTGGTTGTTCCGTTTGCGGTATTTCGAGTATATCGGGGAAGTCGTCATCTATTGTCCCCAAGTCCATTAGATCACCCATGCCTGAGTCTTTCCATTCAAATGCGATAACGGTTATACTCAGGCTAGTAACAAGGCCTATCATCATGAATAGGGCTGACTTGCGTGAAAGGTCGGCTTGTATTGTTTTCTTTCTTTCCATAGCTGTAGTTTTAGTTTAACAACTAATATTTTAGTTATACAATATAAAATAAAGACCCAACTCAGTGGGCCTTTTATATTTTACTTAAGTCTAAATACGATTCTTAAAGTCATTCGCTGAATAACAGCTTTTCCTCTTTGCTTACCTGGTGTCCATTTAGGAGATGCTTTGAGCACTCTCACGGCTTCTTCATCGCATCCGCCACCAACTTCTCTAATCACTTGGATGTCAGAGATAGTTCCGGTTCTGTCCACGATAAAAGAAAGGTAAACATTACCCTCGATACCCATTCTCTTTGCTTGCTTAGGGTACTTTAGGTTTTTTCTAAGAAACTTATTCCAGGCACTTTGTCCACCTGGGAAAGCAGCGTCTTCTTCTACAACCAAGAATACCTTATCGGCTTCTTCTTCTTCTGGCTCTTCTTCGAAGACAATTTCTTCTACTTCTGTCTCTTCAGTAATCTCAACGTCAAGATCGATTTCGATCTCTTCCTCGATTTCTTCTTCATCAGGAATCTCAATAATTTGAGGTTGCTTCACTGGTGGAGGTGGTGGAGGTGGTTGCTCGGTAGGAGGGATTTCCGTTAGTTCTTCAAAATCGTCATCTGCCATTCCCAAATCCATCAACTCACCTTCATCGTATTGCTTATACTCGAAGGCCATTAATGTGATTCCGAGGCTGACAATCAGACCTACCATGATAAACATGGTTGACTTCTTGTTTACGTCCGCTTGCGGAGTCTTTTTGGCTTCCATAATTCTCGGGTTAGATTTTAAAACTATAACATTAGTTTATAAATCGCAAACTTATTTTTGTTAAATATATAAAAAACTAATACACCAAAAATAGCCCCTGCGACATTTGCTATCAAATCGTACAAATCTGTCGACCGGCCAGGTGAAAAATTCTGAAGAAATTCCAATCCAGCACTATAAACTATACTTATAGTTAACGACCAAGCAATCAAAGATGTTTTGGTTTTACCTAAAAAATTAGTTTTAAGTGCGCCAAATAGTAAAAGCCCACTGAATAGGGCAAATACACCTATGTGGGCTAATTTATCGTAAGAAAGTAATTTTGATTCTGGAAAGGATTCCTGTGGTAAAAGCATCAGAAAAGCCAGTATTAATGCCCAAATTATAGCGGGCATTAAGAAAAGCCAATCCTTAGGTCGAACCTGGGTGTTATCCTCCAATATGAGCTTGATAAGATTCAGCTGCCATTAGGTTCTCAACCTCGCTGGTATCACTGATTTTTATCTTGATCATCCAGCCATCTTCGTAAGGACTCTCGTTGACAGTTTCAGGACTATCTTCCAAGTTTTCATTGAACTCAACAATTTCTCCAGAGAGGGGCATAAAAAGATCTGAGACTGTCTTTACTGCCTCCACTGTGCCAAACACTTCGCCTGCATCAATGGTCTCTCCTTCAGTTTCAATTTCAACATAGACAATGTCTCCTAATTCGCCTTGGGCGAAATCGGTGATGCCAACTGTGGCAATGTCACCTTCTACTTTGATCCATTCGTGATCTTCGGTGTATTTGAGTTCTGCTGGTATATTCATAATCTGGATTTTCTAGCGCCTCAAAAATACACGCTTTCATGAGAATTGCAGAATTATTGAGACAAATTGAATTGAATTCTCCCACCAAAGGAAGTTCTGGCATTTAAGAAGCTGGTTGATACTCTCGGATCGTTCACATTTCTATCAAAATAGAGTGTCAATTGAAGGGCCTGACTGATATTGTAATCAAGTGTTGGACTTAGCCTGAAAATCCGGATACCATCTGTTACAATTGTTGATTCTCCAATTCTTCTTTGCACGGTTTTACTATCACTCACTGTGAATAGCATATTGAACCGGAGTTCGTTCGGCAGGCTTTCTTTTCGGCCATTAATACGGAAAGGTATTTTTACACCTGTTTTGGCAAAGCCTACATTGAGTTGAAGTGCATTTGAGGTCAGTTCGGTTACCTGAATATTCGATAAGTTGAGGGCAATGTTACGTTCTCTGGAATAGTCGAAACTTAGATCCCAGTTGCCTTTAGTTTTTACTTGAAGCCCTAAGAATGGCGCCATAGTTTCTGATAGTACCACTTGTTGTGCCAGATAAACAGGTACGAGGGCACCATTTTCATTGAATTGGTTCGCGAGACCTGCGTCCGTTATATTATTGTCCAGGGTAAGGCCAAGTGTATACAACGGAGAGTTTACATAATTGCTGACGTCATATCTACTGGCATAGGAGTGGGATAAGTTAATACTCGTAAATATCTCACTCAAGGCTTTAATTTTTGAGAGCCCTCTATAGTTCAAACTCCAGTTTGGAATAGGGAATCTTGGAAATGGACTAGTGTTGACAGTTTCGGGATCTTTACCACTGTAGGCAGCCACAAATGCGGGTATTACAACTTCTTGTGAATTCAAATCGTAAGTGCCGGCTTCGTTTAGTGCATCAAGCCTATCTTTTACGACAGATCTGTAGGTCTCAAAATTGGCAAATAGGGGAGATTCGTTATCATCATTGTCTTTCTGGAATGCTGTTTTCAGCATGATATATGAGACGTTATAAGTACCTGACCTATTGGGGTTGACACTAATGAATGCATCAGCATCAGAGTCATTCCTGAAAATTTCCTGATAATTCTCAGTGAATGTTTTTCGGCCGGTAAGATTTATTCTAAAATCTTGAAAGGGCTCTACTGCAGCGTTATATGAAAAAACTGTAGCCCTGTTCTGACCAAAGGGAGTTGTAAGAAACTCGCTCGGTGCATATTGACCGTTTCGTACTAATCTGTCTCTAATACCAGGGTCTTGCCCTCCCAAGACAAAGCCAAACCCAGGGTTGGAAAAGTCTCTATCGAGTCCAAATAAGAATACGTCTGGCATATATCCGGGGAGCACCGTGCCCTCGGATTTGTTATAATTGAAGTCGATACTTCTGATTGACATTAATGTTCGTAAGAAGCCTTTTACAAATGGGATCTCTGTTAGAGGTTTTCTGGTTTTTACTGTGTCGGGGGCGGTATTGACAGATCGAGCCCTTGATCTACTCCGTTGTGGAGAGTTTATTTTCTTTAGAACACCAATATTGTTATAAAGGCTCACTAAATCGAGCTTACCACTTAGTGTAACCTCACGTGTATTATTGGCAACGTTACCCAGGGTGTCTCTTTGTCCGATTGCTCCAGCCTGCCAATTAAAGGTGGCGTTGTAACCCAGGTCCGCGCTGATCCATTCTGTTAGAGGAATTTTATCAAAGGGTAGGGTGTAGGTGGCCGTGATGTTATGATTAAAGTCTTTAATTCTTCCGAAGTTCTTGAGGTTATTCCAGACTGAATCACGCTCAGCTTCAGTATCCAGATCACCTTCGGGTTCATCAATTATCGCTCTGGCGTTTGCCGTATAATCGAGCGTTATACGTTCTGCCAGGTTCCAGTTCAGGGCATAAGCACGATCCATAGTAAATGACTTTTCGAAGTATGGATCGATTCCTTCTATTCCTAAATCAGCATTTCGGAGCTGAGTTCTGAGGAAACTCCTATTCAAATTTGCGCTAACAATAATTGAGTTTGGTATGGGGTTGAAATTGAAGTCTTTAATGAGTTTTAACCATTTGGAGTTTAGGAAATCAACATTTTTGAATGGCTGGATATTTACTTCCTTGGGCTGGTAGGAGTAGTTAATTGCACCGCGATAATTTCGGTAGTCATAAGAAGCGGTGTTGATATTACTTCGGGTCACTTCATTATAAGCATAGGTAAAACTAAAGTTCTCAATGTCATATGGCATTGCAGGCTTTTCGGTAGTACGTTTCTTTCGAACATTGGAGAAGTTCAGGCTCCTTCTGTTAGAAATGTCAACCACTTTGTCGAAATAGTCATCCCTTTCTTCTTCGGTGTCAAAAGAGTTGAGCACATCGTCCAATGGAAGGTCTGGATCTAATGGATCGAATTGTGGTACGGATCGAGATCTTTCAAAACTGAAAAAAGCTGGTATTTCCAGACCCCAGTCCTCAGGGAAGAACTTGTGCAGGTTTAACCTTGTGGATACGTCATATTGGGTGGTGCGCTCTCTGCTTCTGTCAGAAATCTTATCAGAGATGGCTCCAAAACCAATCGATGAATGACGCAATGAAGCAGAAACGTTTCCCAAGTCAGCCAATTGTGCATCTAATCTGGCGTTGGCTGCAAACCCAGACTTACTGTCGAAATCAGTAACTCTGAGCTCATTTGCCCATAAGAAGAAGGTCTTTGGTTCTGAGTCTACTGAACTTGGGTTTCTCATGCCTATCATTAATGTTTGAACGGTGCTAAGATCAGGCCTACCGACTACGGTAATGTTATAGCGACCGACTTGTTCTGTAAATGGAAGACTAAGATTGGCATTAGATCGGTTTCTATTTGCTTTAACTTCGTAGAGACTACTAAAGGCCACATCTATTTCATTTTCTTCTGGCCAAATTTCGGTGGGTGATATTTGGCCATCTAAGGTCATAGTCAATGGCACTTCAATCTCATAGTAGTTTTCAGTAAAATCGGTACCCAGCCTTAAAAAAGCAGTCACTTCACCGGGAGCAATTTCATCGGGGCTATCAGCGTGTAGGAACATCTTAAGTCTACCATAATTGACCATATCCTGACTTACATTTTTGAATACTGCGCGGGCATCGCGGTCACGGAGATTCTCAACGCTCAACTGAAGCGACTGCTCATTTCTTCTTCTCTGCACGGCTGAAGTATTGTCTCGATCACGTATAATACCAGGAGGTAACACATATGGCGGTCTGCCTTGTCCGCCTAGACTATTCTCTTCAAAGCCGACTACAGAAACGGTAAAGTTGGGGTCAGATGGTTCTGGGATTTCAAACAGTCCTTTCTCAAAGAGGCTTTCATTGAAAATTCTCCATTGGCTGCCTACAAGTCTGAAATTAACCATTCTCATTACGATCGGCTCTGAAAAATCTGTGAGGTAGGTTCTCAGATATCGTACCGACTTAAATCCATTAATATTTCCCTGGACACGGTCAGGTTTTCTAACAGGAATCCTGAAAAGAAACCAATCGACATCGTCACCGTTCACTGGTCTGGTGATCTTATCTACAATGTTGTTTCTTCCTACCTGAAGAGCACCAGGTCTCAGGTCAATCTCATACTCATAATACTCTTCCAGGTCTGCAAGTGTATTATCTCGATTGAGGTCTTCATTGTCTGGAAGGTTGGAATTTGATGGGGTAAATAGCTGATTTCCGGCTGAAATCGGACTGTTGCCCTCCATTCCATTAAATCGCTTATAGCGTTCCAGAATTTTTGCGTCAGCCGCATCAAACTCATCCCCGAGATAGTATCTGAAATTGTCGTTTGAAGGGTCATCAAGAATCGCTTGTCTTGCTTGGGGACTCAGGTTGAGTGCATTGAGGTAGTCTTGAAAGAATGTTTGCTCCTCAGCAGTTTGAATACCATCCAGTCCAACATCCTGGTTCCCCCTAGCTTCAGCTGTATTGTCAAAAGCTGGGTTGAGATAGGGTTGTCTGGTCACGCGCCCCCATTCATTGGTTACCACTTCATCAGGATCAGTCGAGCCATCGGTTGGCAGACCTTGTTCAAAGGCATGACGTTCATCGCGCATAACATCTTCAGAAATACTTCCGAGGTTAAACCTTAATTTTCCTCCAGTAGTGTTAGCTCTTGGAGTATTGATACCATCATCAATAAGACCTCGAGGGTTATTGAGGTCACCATTTGTGACATTGATGAAGGGATCCATCATCCAGAATTCGATGTATTCAATATTGGTTTTGTCAAAGTCTACCTCATTAGTAATCGCCCGGGTAATTGCTCCGTAGTTTTGTTCTGGGTTGGGCAATGATCCATCGCTGTTCAGGTTTGGATTATAGTTGTACATACCCCTTTCGGAAGGGTAGTAGGCAATATCTAGGGTAGGTTCGTTGACGATGATTTGTTGCGCATCTCTATTGATTACTTCATTTTGACCTACAGAGCGTACATAGTGATTCTCTAAATCTTCAGGGGTAATGTTCTCAGGTCTGGCACGACCGGTTGAACGGTAGAAAACATTGTCTACAGTATACCAAGCGATCTTCGCTCGCCTATAATTTGCTCCCAATCTGTCGGGGGTTTGGTCGGAAAGGTCAAAACGATCGTCATCTGTTTTTGGTGTTGCACCTAATCGCCAAGCCTGAACACTACTAAGGCTAAAAGGGGTCACAGTAGCTTCGAAATCATCAATGTAGGAGGTGCCCTCTCCATCTACTTGATTTGAAGTGCCTGGAGTTAATTGGGCGAATTCACCGCTAAAGGACAATTTGGAAGGTGCCTTGGTATCAATAAATGGCAATGCATCCACTAATTTGGTCAACAGTCTGGAGTCATCACTGTAGTTTACATCAAGCCCCCACATGGTGTTGCTTACAGGTTCATTACCAATTCCAATACGTGTAATTTGAGGACGTTCATTCAAGTGCATTAGGGTGAGCCCTACGTTGGTTCTTTCATTATAAACATAGTCAAAGCGAGCGCCTAGAAGGTTTCTGGCTTGAAAATTAAATAGGTCAGCCTTTTCATAGGTCACCCTGATTTTCTTTCCAGAATTGGCTATGGATGGATTAATAATGGTGACTTTTCCTTGTGCATAATCTACCTGATAGTCTTGGCCATCAACCAGGGGAGTCCCTCCTGCGGTAACCACAACACTACCTTCGGCCACTTGAAACGCATCTAGTTTAATTTCACTGGCGGAACCTGATTGCAAGCTTCCTTTGATGAAAAACTTATCCAGACGAGAAACGAGTTGAGCATCGGCTTTTGTGGTGCGATAGAGCGTATCGAATACAAACTTCTCTCTGAGAAATTGCTCGCTGGGTAGAAATTGTTCATCCAACGTGCGACCGAAAGGTTCCAGTTTAGGGAATATCATATAGCCCCCATCGGGGTTGATTGTGATGCCTTCTACATAATCGAAATTGCCATCTTTTTGGGGGTCTCCGTTTTGATTAAGCCTATCCAGGCCCATAATCTCAATCAAAGGAATGTCTTTTGTGTTTTGACCTTCGTGAAGACTAGGGTTATCAATTCCTGTGTCATCGTCTCTATAAATCACCCTGAGCTGAAAGGACTGTCTATCAATTTGGGCAGCATTGAGATTATAGATGTTCTTCATCATCAAGTCCCATGTAGGTACTTGGGTGTTGATCTTATTGGGTCTTAAAAGTTTCAGAAATATTACCTCATCTTCTGATCTATTCTGATAATCTTCGGTGAGCTCACCCACCTTGAAGTTTTGGCCTCTGAAATTGTATTCATACGAAACAGCAAGGACTTCATCATTTTGGAGCTGTCTGTTTAAAGAAATGAAGCCCAATTCTCTATTGAATGTATACTCAGCAGGATCTAGTTTACGTGCCCCTGTTACTCGTTCAAAATCCTGACCTTTTTCTAAACCTTGACTTTCAAGTAGACTGCTGACCTGATCGGCCTGTCGGAGGTTGGGGTTGTTTTGCAAATTTTGGAAGAGGCTATTGGCACTATTGCTTGTGGGGGCATTGTTGGGGCCACTTCCAACAAACGGATTTCCATCTTGAAATACATCACCCTCACCCAAATCCATAAAACCAACAAAGTTTCTTAAGGTTTGTGTGTTATTCGATCGGTTGAGGATGTAGATTTCTACTCTACTGATTTGAATCCCTGAGATAATGGAAGGGATGCTTTGGTTCCAACTTTCGTAGTTGTTGCGAAAGAACTGGCCCAGAAAGAAGTGCCTGTTCTCATCATAGTCAGACGCCCTAATTTCGAATTCGCTTCGCTGAACCCCACCATCTATTTCAATGGATTCGGAACTTCCCCTTTGAGAGGCCGCTAGTATCGTGGCATAAAGTCTGCCGAATTGTAGTTGAGTTTTGAAACCAAAGAGATTTTGTCCACCCTGAATCAGGCTGTTAGCAATCGGCATGCTGACATTACCGATTTCTAAGGATTTAATAATGTCAGATTCAAGTCCGCTGAATTCTACTTTGAGTTCATTCTCAAAGTCAAAGGAGTTATTATTATCAAAGTTGGCGTTGAGTCTAAGTTTAGAACCAATCGTACCCTGAAGGCTCATTTGGATGTTCTGATCGAACTCAAAAGTTCCATTCCGTTGTTGGCGGATAGGAATGGCCGGATTGTCTACTCTTTGAAACCGCCCTCCAAGATCTAGTTGAACAAAACCATTGGTGTTAATGAGTATTTGATCGCCCCCAAAAAGCCTATCGAAGAATGGGTTTAGTGCAATGGGAGGGATGAGTTGGCCTCTATTGCTGACAGCACTTTCACCATCTAGTGCTTTAGATTTTTCTCTGAAAAAGTTTCTATTACCTAATTCGAGTGACTTTTTAACGGCTTCGTTAAACGGCACAAGTGTAGGGGGGCGGTAGAGAGAGCCCCCGATTTGTTCACTAAAAATCAAATTCTTGCCGGTATCTAGGGCAATACTCTTCTTGAGGAAGCTCCCTTTGTTAAACCACAAAGGAGATCTAAGTTGTGGTCTAAACAATGGGTCGCCTAAAGGGTAGAGAGATCTGTATTTCGGATAGGGTGATTTTACATACTTGCTGGTATCAGACTTGGCCTTAGTCGTATCCTGCGTTTGTAAATAGCGGGCATAGGTTGGTGTGCAAATGCTGGTGAGCATCACTCCAAAAAATATGAGGACTAATATTTTCCTACGTTGTATCAAGTCTTAAGAAAATACCTCAAGCTGCTTTGAGTGCTAATTTTATCAATTCTTCGAGGCTTATATCGCTGGAGCTTTCCTTCAAAATCTTGTCAATACTCTTCTGCGCAGCGGCTTTATTAATGCCTAAGGTTATTAACGCTGCTAGAGCCTCATTTCGTGTAGTGTTTTTATTAGAAATTGGTAGATTCAGCAGATCGCCACCTGCATTGTCTTTGCCTACCTTATCCTTAAGTTCTAAAATGATACGTTGGGCGGTCTTTGCTCCAATGCCTTTTATGGCCTGAATTGTTCTGACATCTTCACTTAAAATTGCATGTTCAACCTCTTCAGGGTTCAAAGAAGAAAGTACCATGAGTCCAGTGGAAGGACCTACTCCGGAAATGGAGATCAGATGTAAAAAAGTCTGTTTTTCATGTGTGTCGGCAAAACCAAACAGGGTTTGAGCATCTTCTTTTACATGAAAGTGTGTGTACAACTGAATATTTTCCTGATCCTTAATCTTGGAAAATGTGTTAAGCGATATTTTCACCTCGTATCCCACACCACCAATATCAAGAATGACAAAAGTTGGGTCTTTATGGGCTAGTTTTCCCTTGAGATAAGCGTACATAGACTGGGTTAAAGTAGCTAAAAATAAAAATGGCAAGTTCAACTTGCCATAATGTTAAAATTAAGAAGAATACCTTAACCTCAGTCAAATGAGACGGATTTTCACTAACTAACCCTGAAGGTTGTCAATAGGGATTCCATTTCTCTAATCAACTCCCTGTGATCTTCACTTGGATGGATCACAAAACCTTCGATATAGTATAATCTCTCTGTGCTTTCATCGACAAAAGTATAGCTCACAAAAGTACCTCCAACTGAAAAATTATTGGTTTTCCAGGCACCTTTCATTTCTACCGTATACTGATCATTGAAGTTGATATTTCTGAAAACCGGATCCATATATTCAGTTTCTGTGATCATATATGACTCCTCGTTCGCAGGGTCTCCATAGATATACTTTTTACCTGCTTCATTGCGCAGCTTGACAATGTTTTCATGTTTGAACTCCTCTTGAGATGTATAAGGCTTGCTGTAAACAAAAAGGTTTTTGCTTGGGCCAACTGCCGGTAGGGCTCTGACCCACATAAAGTCATCCTCAAGAATGGAAAGCTCATAGCCTGCAGGGATTTTGATGTTAATTCCCAGTCGGTCATTGACCTTTCGGAGAATTCCTTTCGAAGCAGTTGACATCTTAATAGTCTTTGCCAGTCTTTGCTTTTCAGCGATGTTGAAGAAGTTTTGAACGATCCCGCTATTGGCTTTCAGATTCTGAATTAATGTAGCATCGTCTTTTCCAAAAAGTTGAAGAATCTTCTGACCTTTTGAATATTGATCCTCGGAGGTCTGCATAAATAGGTCCGAGTCATTAAAGATTCGGTCTTTGGAAGTTTCACTAAATGTACCTTGCAACCACTTGTCAGCTGCTGAGTTGCCTTCAAACGAGGTTACATAGACTAAATTCCTTGCCACTTTAAAGATTCGGTTGAATTCGAAAGGCTCAATGACCCGAATGGTGAACATAGGTTCTGGTCTGGTTAACCCAGGAACAGTTTCTCTGAAGACCTCTTTAATGGCATCTCCCAAAGGCCCATCATACTTCCTTTTGTTGATAATGATCACTATCTCCCCGGATTCACCAGTGGCATCAGGTAGAAAGGAGGCCGCCTTTGCCTTGCCTTCTTTTTCTCCACCTATTTCTTGTTGATCTTTTTCTCCGTTACAAGCAATGAGGCTCGTAATAAACAAAATGGCTAAAAGCTTTTTCATGGTTAAAATTTTAGTCTGTGTTCAAACAAATGATTAATCACAGGAATAACAAGAAAAATCTACTAAAAGTTTAGTTGATCAAATATCCTACCCAACCCTCAACTGCATGCCGGGCTTAATAGAACTGCCTTTAAGGTTATTGAGTTGACGAATTTTATCAATGCTCAGCCCTTTATACATACGTGATATATCCCACAAGGTGTCACCGGGCTGAACAACGTGGAGCTTTGAATCAGGAATAGGCTGGTTGACCAACCTAACGGTGCTTTTTCCATAGAAATCGGGACCAATGTAAATATTCAGTCTTTGGCCGACTCGAATCAACGAACCACGGACATTGTTCCATGCTTTTAGATCCGCAAGCCTGACACCGTGTTTTCTGGCTATTGTGCCTAAGACATCACCACTTCTGACTCTGTAGATTACTTTTTCCTTACCAAATGTACTTCCAGGCATATTCTGAGCCAGTTTTTCAAATTCGGCTTTTGCTGCTTCGGCTTTTGCTAAGATGAAAACTTCATTCTTTAAGAAATTGGGCTTGCTGGTTTTTGGAATACGTAATTCGAAATTTTTGGCTTTTGCAGGAATGGCTCCTTTCTTCACCGCAGGATTCAGCTGGTTTAAGATTTCCAAAGGAATACCACTTTCTTCGGAAAATGCCTTTAAGTAGATGAATTGATTAGTTTTGACAATATCAAAGTCGATTGGGTACTGCGGATCTTCGGTGTAGATATTGTGAAGGTCAGCATATTCCATGGCATAGACTATTGCTGCAAATTGTGGTACGTATGAGCGAGTTTCACGAGGTAGGTAACGATATACTTTCCAGAAATCGTTTCGGTAGCCAGCTCGTCTGATAGCTCTCTTCACATTGCCAATACCACTATTGTAGGCCGCCAGCGTGAGTTTCCAGTCTTTGAACACACCATAAAGCCATTTGATGTATTGACAGGCAGCCTCAGTAGACTTTTCGGGGTCCATGCGCTCATCGATGTACCAATCTATTTTTAAACCTCTTTCTCGGGCTGTCGGAGCCATAAACTGCCATAGGCCAACAGCTTGAGGGCCAGATGTCGCCTTCGGGTTGAGTCCTGCTTCAATAATGGGCAAATACTTCAGCTCTTGGGGCAAGTCATAAGCTTTGAGGTACTTCTCAAATATCGGGAAGTAAATTTCCTTCCTTCTCAGCATTTCACGTGTGTAATCTCGGTCTCTTACGGTGAAGTAGTTCACGAAAGCGTCTACACGATCGTTGAAGGCAATATCGATTGTCAGGTCTAAATTATTGTATCGCTTTTCAATCTCTTCATAGGCAATATCAGGAGCATAATCGTAGACTTCATATAGGGGTCTTTCCTTTTGTGCCAGTAGTGTGCTTACACTTAGGAGTAGAACTGATATAAACTTTATGACTCTTGTGTGAACCAATGGGTCAATTTTCTTTTAATAGATACTTCGAAATTGCAAAAAGTTTATTTTCCTCAAAAGCCCCTGACATAATTTGAAGACCGATCGGCAAATTATTTGAGTCATTTCCAGCGGGGATAGAAATCGCGGGTATGCCCGTTACAGAAGCCTGTACCGTAAATAAATCCGCCATGTACATCTCGAGAGGATTACCTTGATGCTGACCTAATTTAAACGCTGTAGTAGGAGTTGTTGGTATGATGATAAAGTCAAATTGCTCGAGAATTTTCTCTGTTGCCTCTTTGATCAACTGCCGTGCTTTTTGAGCCTTTGTAAAATAAGCATCATAGTAATCTGCACTGAGTACAAAAGTGCCCAACATTATTCTACGCTGAACCTCCTCTCCAAAACCTTCGGTGCGGGAAAGCTTATACATGGATTCAAGGTTAGTAGTAGCTGAACTTCGATGCCCGTAATGAGCTCCATCATATCTCGAAAGGTTTGTGCTTGCCTCTGCAGTCGTCAGTATGTAATAAGTCGGTAAAACGTAGTCGAGCAAGGGAAAATCCAGCTGTTCAACGCGATGCCCTTCGCTTTTCAGTTTGTCTACTGTTCTTTTTAAAACTGATTTGACTTCTTCTTGAACCCCTTCGCTAGTAAGTGCCTCATGAAGATAGGCTACTTTGTACTTTCTATCTTCAAAGGTCTTTGGATTAAACTCCTCAACCGATTCAGAAGAGGAGGTACCGTCCATTTTGTCTTTTCCTGCAATGACTTGAAGGACTGATGCATTGTCTTCAATTGATTTTGAGAATATTCCTATAGTGTCGAATGAGGAGGCATAGGCTAGCAAACCCCATCTAGAAATTCTCGAATAGGTCGGTTTAAGGCCTATAATACCTGTAAATGCAGCCGGTTGTCTGACTGATCCACCAGTGTCTGTACCCAGAGAAATTTGACACATATCTGCCTGTACGGCTACGGCTGACCCACCTGAAGAGCCTCCGGGTACTCTTGAGTTATCAATTGCGTTTCTTACTTCACCATGGGCCGAGTTTTCGTTGGAGGAACCCATACCAAATTCATCACAATTTTGCCTTCCTATTACTATGGCATCTTCATCGAACAGCCTCTGAACAGCTGTAGCGGTAATTTGAGATTCAAACCCTTTTAGTATCTCACTGCTGCCCGATACTTGATGATCTTGATAGCAGATAAGGTCTTTTATACCAAAAATTAAGCCGGCTAATTTGCCGGCTTGGTTATGCTTTATTTTGAGATCAATCGCTTTGGCCCGTTCTCTTGCCTCTTGTTCATATACCTCTACAAATGCGTTGAGGTGAGCGTTGTCTTCTATGTTTTTGAGATAGTGTTCAACTAGAGAGAGGCAAGAAATTTTATGCAGCTTAAGGTCTTTTTGAATCTCATCTAAGCGATGATAATTCTTCACTTCTTCCTTAAGGTTTGTCTATTTCTTTACCTGCATCGTCTACCTCTTTCTTAATTTCTTTGGTAGCGTCTTTAAACTCTCTGATCCCTTTTCCAAAACCTCTTGCAAGATCTGGGATCTTCTTTGCTCCGAATAATAGAAGAACAATGAACAAGATCACGAATATTTCCGGTCCACCTGGCATTCCTAATGCTAATATTGTTTCCATGACGATGTACTTAATGTATATAAAACAAAGATAGGTAAAAACTCTTACCAGTTCACGTAATTCAAGCGGCTAAGTTTAGTTGATCTTTCGTTCAAGCCAAGTTTCAGGGTTTACAGTGGTCTTTTGATCGAATACCTTGAATTTCACTTCAGAGACATCATTGTTGTCAGTAAGTACCTGCCCTAATATTTGCTGCGCTTGCACTTGCTCACCTTTTTTTACCACTACAGCCTTTAACTTAGAGTAAGCAGTGAAGTATTCTCCGTGCTGAATGAGTACTGTATTGCCTTGCCCAGGGATAGACATTATTGCACTGACTTTACCTGGGAATACGGATTTAACACTCGCATTTTTGGTGGTTTGAATGTCGATTCCCTTGTTCGTGAGCATGACTGTTCTAAGCGTTGGGTGCCTATGCTTTCCATATTTTGACGAAACAAAGCCTTGATCTACTGGCCATGGGAGGCGACCTTTCTCTCCTTCAAAGGCCGCATTAATATCTGACATATCAACGGCTGAGGCCAAAGCAGCTAATCTTTCGGCTTCAATGATTGCGTTAATCCTGTCACTCAGTTCTTGTTCCGAAGCTCTTTGACGAGCCAGGTCTTGTCTGATATTATTTTCTTGCTGCTCTAATTTAGTCACTAATGACCTTTGCTCACTTTGTAGGTTTGAGAGTTTTCTGTTTTCAGAAAGTTCTTCATTGAGTAGGCGTTGCTTAGATGACTTCTGAGTTTCAACTTCGATGATTTGCTCATTTAGACTTTGTTGAACAATCTGAATTTGCTCTACTTGTTTCTTACGCGCTTCACCATATTGTTTAATATATTTCATGCGCATGAATAACTGATTGAAGGTGCCAGAGGCAAACAGAAAAGTAAGTTGATTAAACCCTGAACTTGTTTTTTGTGTGGCGTAGATCATCTGACCGTATTCATCTACCAATGCATTCAGGTCATTTTCCATTGCATCGATAATGCTCTGATCTTCGGCTATTTCCTCATCTAGAAGTGTTACTTCTCCCTTTATGGCATTGACAAGCGAGACTCTTGACTTTATTTGATTGTTTAATGCCCTAAGCCTACCAAGCGAGTTGTTCTTTTCACTCGAAGTCTGGCTAAGAATCTTTTGAGTCTCAAGAATTCTATCTTGTATTTCTTGTTTCTCTTTTTCTAATCGCTGGCGTTCTGTCTGGGCCTTTGAAACATCAAAGACCAATATGAGGAGTACTAATAAGACTGTTATTCTACTGCCGCTCATAGCGTGATGGTATATTGAAAGGGAACTTTAATGGTTTCCGCTCAATTCTTGCTCTATTATGTTCTATATCAATGGTGGCTTCTTCCTTCTTACCTTCCTTAAAGTAGGTGAGGAGCATGACTGCCTTATAGGCAAATGGCTTATCATCAAGAAGTTTAAATTCTCCATACTTTAATTCCAACGTGTTTTGATTCTCTAAAGTACTAGCAAACAGATTTTCCAGTCTTCTGGTTTTCGAACTGATCTTATTTTGAATTCTCAGGTCACCAGCTTTTTGGGTTACTAAGTAATTGTTGGCCTGCTTTTCCAATACATCTGCCTTTGAAACATCAACGGGAAGATCGCCTACCAATACTGCCTGAAATAAGTCAAAATTAAATTCAAAATTGAAGCGTTCGCTGAGTGTTTCAAAACTGAAACTTGTCACCTTCTTATTAACCCTGTCAATCACTATCAGAGAATCTCGCGTCATTTTACCCCTGAAACCTTCAATGCCAACTCCGTTGCTTAGGGTGAACCAAATGAGACTGTCTTTCTTTATTCTAATGTTAGCTCGGGCTTTCTGCTTACTTTCTCCGTCTTTGTATTTAAACTTGGTGTTCGTAGAAAGGTATTCAAAGTCGATTTCTTCTAATGCCAGTTCTGCTTTTGGGTCATAGCCAAAGCCTAAGAACTTCTTACTACAGCTGCCTAGAGTAAGAATGGCGCTAAAGATTAGCAGAAGAGCGAGGTATTTAGTTGAATTGCTTGTTCTCAATTTTCTGATCGAGTTTATCTGATGTGTTGCCTAGCTTCTTTGCAGTTTTCCATTGTGTCAAAGCTTCGTCAATCAGATTTAATTTAAAAAGGATATCTCCACTAAGCTCGAGTGTTTTACCATTCCATTGGCCCGAAAATTCATTCAAGCCCTGAGTTAGAATTGTGTTGGCCTCTGAATAGTTTTTCAAATTAAAGAGGGCCTTTGCCTTAATCCTAATGAATTGAAGGTTTTTAAAAGGGGAGTCGATGACGGAATTAATTAAGCTGATAGCCTTTTGAGGATTGGACGTTACCAGAAACTCAGCATAACTTGCAATGCTCTCAGGGTGCGCCTGACTCAAATTAATGGATTGCTCGAAGAGATTTAATGCTTCATTTTCTTTATCCATCGCTAAAGCTAAAGAGGCTTGTTTTCCCAGAATTTGACTTTTGAGTGATTCATTGGACAGTGCCATGCGACTGGCTTGCTTGAGAAGGCTTTCGGCTTCATCAAAGGCTTTCAACCCTTGATTAGCACTTGCCAGATAGATGTAAAAGACGGCTTGGTTGGGAAACAAATCTAAGGCTTCTTCCGATGACTCGGCAAGGGCTTCCCAGTCTTTCTTTTGATACTCGTAATCCAATATTCTATTCCAAACCTGAAACTCTCCCGGCCTCAGTTTGGTGAGCCTCTTGAAGTAGTTTATTGCTTTATTTTCATAATTAACCCGCTGTTCGCCACTTGCAGTATTAGCCAATTTAGAATAGAGCAGACCACCATTTTCAACAACCAGGGGCTCTTCCGGGAAATTAGTATTCAAGATGTTTTGAAGACTATCTATTAGGTGGGCTTTGTCACTCAAATCATCTGAGAATGCCCACTGTCCAAGGAGAAGTGTCTTCATGCTAAGGCTTGCTTCTGGATCTCTGTGGACTTCAAAAATCAAATCTCTTTGCTTATCTACTGCTCCGTTTCTTTGATAGTTTTCTACCAACAATAAGATAAGCTCATTGGTCTTCAACTCATTTTGTTCAAGTAATTCAATCGACTCATCGATTTTTCCATTAGAGGCCAGGGTATAAGCATATTTATAAAAAACCTCATTGTCTTTAGGGTTTTCCCTGAAAAGTAAAGACAACTGGTTAATAGCCTCTTCACTCTTCCCAGCTTTAACTAGGAGATCTATTCTTCTAGACTTTTGATCGAAACTCAAGGCTTCGCCATTTTGCTCTGGTCCATTGAGAACGTTAAGCGCTTTGTCCAGTTGATTGAGATTTTCATATACCTCGGTGATCTCAATAAGATACGCGTTGAAGTCTCGGGAATTTTCCAGCATGAGCTCGTAGTATTGAGCCGCACCCGCCACATTTTGACTTGCTTTTTGAATTTGTGCTGCTAATACATAGTAATATTTATTGTCTTGCTTTAATTCTATTGCTTTTTCTATGGCAGCTAGTCCTTGAGTGTGTTCTCCTTCTATTAGATGAATCTCGGCCATCTTAAAATGAGCAGCATGGTTTTCTTGATCTACCTCTAATGCCTTTTCTAGGAAGGCAAGTGAGCGTTTATAATCCTCCAGGAGGAAGAATTTCTGTGCTTCGATCATCAGGAACTCAGAATTGGCTCTTTCATATGGGGTAAGCTCTGCCTTCAGGTTGGCCTCAGCCTCTTTCTTTTTTCTCTGAGCTAGCCCTTCCGAAGGGATAATAAGAACCAGGCAGATAATTAGCGATATGGTGTTAAGGACTTTCAACAAAGGCAATTACGGAAGAAACGAAGAATATTGAGCTTAAGTTTAC
Organism: Roseivirga sp.; assembly: GCA_965230105.1. Lineage (GTDB taxonomy): Bacteria > Bacteroidota > Bacteroidia > Cytophagales > Cyclobacteriaceae > Roseivirga. The sequence continues at coordinate 30,631 of CBDDKG010000018.1, forward strand.
AGAATTTCTATGAGTGACAATTATCCTACTCAGATGATTTGTACTGGATCTTTCTACCTTCTAATAAAAACATTAGCCCCGCGAAACCTAATGTGATGACTAGTTTGAAGCCATAAGAGAACCATTTGTTATCAATTTGTATGAAGTCAACCCCGTAAATTAGGATCACCCCCAAAAATAAGTACAAAAAGAGTGGTTTGAAGTTATATGGTATGGGGAAGGATTTTCTTCCTTGTAGGTAACATATTATGCTCATAGTTCCATAGCACACCAAAGCAGTGACCGCACTCCCATAATACCCCAGCTCTTTGATTAATAATAGGTTGCCTGCTAAAGTAATCATAGCCCCAATGAGTGCGTAGTAGGTGCCATATATGGTTTTGTCAGTCAGTTTAAACCAAACACTGAGATTGACATAGACACCATAAAAACAGTTTGGCAATTAGAAGAATAGGAAGCACAAAGAGGGCTTCTTTGTAGCTGTCGTTTCTCAAGAAGACATCTGCAATAAGTTCCGTATTGAGTGCTACACCAACCAAAACGACAACATTGAATACCACGAAGTAGTGCATGATGCGGGCAAAGAGTGCAGGAGCCTCTTTATTTTCGGCATGGCTAAAAAAGAAAGGTTCTGCTGCATATCGGAATGCTTGGATGCCAAGCATCATTATGACAGATAGTTTGAAAGCACCACTGAAAACACCCAAGGCATCACTACCAGAGACACCTAATTCTTCTGGGAAAACATGCTTTAATATGAGTGCATAACCTTGCTCATTAAACATTCCACCAAGCCCCATTAAAAAGATGGGTAAGGCATAAACCAGCATAGGTTTGAAAGTTGTCCAATGAATAGAAAATCTGATCTGTGCCAATTCTCTCCAGAGCAATGGCAGATAGAGGAGGTTGGCCAGAAGGTTTGCGATAAAGATATATCCAATACCTATGGAGGGGTTATATATCTTCTGAACCACTGATTGAAGACTCACTAAGTATTTACCGTCATAGATGTCTGGTAATACAATGATCAAAAGCAAGTTTAGTAAAATGGTAATCGTAATGACGCCAACCTTTATCAGTGCGAACTTTAGTGCTTTTTGCTCAAGTCTCAGCTTTGCAAAAGGTATAGCAATGAGCCCATCAATAAATAGGATAGCAGCCATGTACTGAACATATCGCTGCTCCACTCCATTGCCAAGAGAATGAGCAATCGGGTCAGAAAAAAAGGTAAATGAGGCCTGAAAAGAACGCGGATGTAGCTAAAACTGCTGTAGCTGTACTCTGATAAGTCTCCTTTTTATTGGACTTATTGCTGAACCTAAAGAAGGCCGTCTCCATGCCGAAAGTATAGACTATGAGACATAGCGCCACATAAGCATACAACTCAGTGACCGCACCATACTCGCTTCTGACAAGTCGGTCAGTCCAAATGGGTATTAATAGGAAATTGAGTACTCGCCCGAGTATACTGCCGATGCCATAGTAGGCCGTCTGGCCTGCGAGTTTTTTAATTTGACTCATAAAAAAAGGGAGCTTTATTCTCCCTTGAACTCAGGTTTTCTTTTTTCTAAAAATGCAGAAGTGCCCTCTGTAAAATCTGTGGTTTTAGTACAGGCAGCAAAACCATTAGCTTCAGTCTGATAGCCGTTTTCCTGTTCATTGCTCACGGCATTGACACAGTCAATTACTAAACCAATCGCAACTGGAGCTTTTGATATTATTTTATTTAGGATCTCTTCACACTTTGCAAGTGCTTCGGTTGGACTTTCCAATACATAATTGATCAGCCCTAATGTTAACGCCTGATCGGCATTAATCATATCTCCGGTCATACATAACTCAAAAGATTTAGCTTTTCCAATTAACTGTGTCAACCTTTGTGTGCCTCCATAGCCAGGAATAACTCCCAGATTTACTTCTGGTTGCCCGAACCTTGCATTGGCAGTAGCTACGCGCATATGACATGCCATAGCCAATTCGCAACCACCTCCAAGTGCAAAACCATTGACAAGAGCAATCACTGGTTTATGACAGTTTTCAATTGATGAGAATACTTCCTGTCCGCTTTCGGCAAAATTCCTTGCGTTCAATTCGTTCAATTCAGCTATTTCTGAGATGTCTGCACCGGCTACAAAAGCTTTTTCTCCAGCACCGGTAATAATGACACCCTTTATGCTAGTGTCATCGTAAATTTCTTCGAAGGCTACTTTGATATCCTCAATGGTCTGAATGTTGAGTGCATTCAATTTGTCGGGTCTATTGATGGTCAAATGAACAATTCCTTCTTTATTCTCGAATAGTATATTCTGATAATTCGCCATGATTTGGGTTGAGCGTGAGGTCAAAGATAACAGTCAGTCTAGAATTGTAAAACTACGCTATTGATCATTAATATTTTCCACTTGTAAACAATGTTTTAAAATGCCAGTTTACAATTTCGATTATGAAGAGATGGTGATTACATTTGCCGTCAAATTTAGGAGGTAACTACCAAGTAAAATTATGAGGACACAATCAAGGATAACCGTTGCTCACGGTGATGGAATAGGACCAGAAATTATGGATGCGACATTGCGTATCATGGATGCTGCAAATGTGGGACTTACATATGATACCATTGAAATTGGTGAAAAGGTCTACAAATCAGGTCACAAATCGGGCATCAGCCCAGAATCATGGGAAATATTAAGAAGCAACAAAGTATTCTTGAAGGCTCCAATCACTACTCCTCAAGGTGGGGGATACAAGAGTCTGAATGTGACCATTAGGAAGTCATTGGGTCTTTATTCAAATGTTCGCCCCTTTAGAGCCTACCCTCCATATGTACCATCGTTTTTCCCTCACATGGATGTGGTGATTGTGAGAGAAAATGAAGAGGACCTTTACGCAGGCATTGAGCATCAACAGACTACTGAAGTAGTTCAAACTTTAAAATTGATCTCTCAGCCTGGAAGTGAAAAAATTATCCGTTATGCTTTTGAGTATGCAAGAGCGTATGGTCGCAAGAAAGTGACCTGTATGACCAAGGATAACATTATGAAACATTCCGATGGTATGTTCCATAATATTTTCGATCAAGTGAAACTAGAATATCCGGATATAACAGCTGACCATTGGATTATCGATATCGGATCTGCAGTAGTAGCTGCCCGTCCTGAGTCTTTGGATGTTGTCGTTACTCTAAACCTTTATGGGGATATAATTTCTGACATTGCTGCGGAAGTGGCGGGCTCAGTGGGTATGGCTGGT
>CBDDKG010000019.1:0-123144 GCA_965230105.1 Roseivirga sp.
AATCTTCATTTGACTGACATATGATCGTAAAATAACCGTTATCACTTACAACCTTCTGAATACCGTCAATCGCTGAGGCGAAAAATGAACTAGTAATGTGTGGTACTAGAATTCCAATGGAATTGGACTTTTTCGTCCTTAGACCGGCAGCAATGAAGTTCGTCTGATATTTCATCTCTTTGGCCTTTTCCGAAACCACCTTCTTCGTCTCCTCACTTATATTTGGATGATCATTCAAGGCTCTGGATACTGTTGAAGGAGAAATCCGAAGCGCATTTGCAATATCTTTAATGGTAACCGCCATAGTTAATCTAATCTTCTTTTCGTTGAGCGTGCGTACCATCGCAATACGGAAAATTCTTTGATCTCTTGCATCGGCAAAATGAAACCGTTTCATGAAAAACTTCAGTACGCTTTCGCTCATTCACTGTAGCCCCACCTTTGACTATAATTGGACCACCTGGAATGAGTGTGATTTGTTGGTCACTTCTATCCTCTTCTTTGAATCTCACTCCTTTAATTGACAGGGCTTTTGACGGACAGTCCCTTACAAGTCCCACAATCTCCTCAAATGAAGCTGCCGTCATATTAATCCATGGCCGCTGTTTCAAGTTGAAGACCTTTGGCAGACCTTTCAGACAAATACCTGAATGAATACATTGCCCAGGCTTCCACACTACAGTCAATTCTCCATTAGTGTACTCTTTTACTACAGCTTCTTCCACAATTATATTTTATTGAAAGATTCAAATTAGTGTAAAATGATCACTTATAGAAACTCGAAAATAAGATAATTGTTTGTACACAGGTTGCATAGATATTAATAAATTAACATTTATTAATATTTACATATATTCATGCAAACGTTGCAACTCTGATGAAACAAAGGTTTGCCATCTCCGCTGTTCACTTGCCAAGGTGCCATGCTTGGTTTCTTCATCGTACTCAAAAGATTTTTCTTTGAATTTGGCCAGTAAATATTTTATCGCCTTCCGATATTCGGACAAATCGTCCACCCCTCTTTTTCCCATGGCCGCAATTTGTTTTCTTAACATTCGGCCATACATCTCGGCAATGTCAAAGTGGAGTTTCTCATGAGCAAACAGTGCCGTATCAGAGGTATCTGTCACCCAGGAATCTTCTTTTTTAAAGAGTACATATACTTCAAATCTTGGCTTGCCTTTGCTCATTCCTCCTCTTACAGAATGTGTAACAGCTGTAAGAGCTGTGGCATTTGCATACTCTGTATCTAATTGCGTATAGTCAGACCATGAGATAGGTCTTTCCTGACTCCAAACGACATATTTTGTTGTATCTACATTAAGATACTTTCCTGATTGAGCGGAAACCCCATTGGCAATTAATAATAGCTGGAGAGCCCAATTGATTCTTAAAATCTGGCGCATATGCAAATGAATGCGCTGGCCTTCACTATTTCAAATTAATTGCCCTGATCTTTGGCCTTTCTTGTCCAAAAATCAACCTCTACACCAATTTCATCACCAATGAAGTTTTTGATGGAGGTATGTTTGAAACCAACACCCACTCCAAAATCCTTTCGATTAAGCTTCCATTTAAGCCCAATAGCCACTTGTGTTTTCCCCAGCTGCGTGGCCCTAAATGGAATATTGACAGGTTTAGTTATACCATGCATGGTGAGACTGCCTTCAAGTTCATATGCATCACCAACCTTCCTTATACCTGAACCCTCAAATACTATTTCAGGATATTTTTCAACTTCAAAAAAGTCGGCAGATCGTAGATGATTGTCTCTGTCATCAATACCTGTATTTATACTTGTAGCCTGAATAATAAATTTGACTTTGGATTTGGTAAAGTCAACATCGTCATAGTCCATGTATAATTGAAAATCCATGAATTTTCCCCTCACTTTTGTAATACCACCTGCGATCGGAACTACAAAGCCAACAGTGGAATGATTGGGTTCAACATTTAGTTTCACAATAGACTCGTCTGCACCAATTGACAGTGCCCATACAATACCCAGGAATGTTAATTTCAGAATTTTCATGATTTGATCTTTTGCTCAAGATTACGCCTTGAGACCACCCCAGTTGACAAAATGTGGCGAAATGCAATTTTTCGGGGTGAACCTAAACACGGACCGAATCCTCTATCGACTTTTTAAAAGTGCGACTAAGCTTAAGGGTGGAATTGTCCTTTAATAAAACTCTATACTGACCATTGTCTTGGTGGATCGCCACTACTTCTTTGATGGCAACTATTGCTGACCTATGAATTCGCTTAAATTGATCTGAATTTAACTTGGCCTCGACTTCCCTCAAGGGCATTCTCACCAGATGAAATTTATCCGTTTTGGTCCGGAGTTTTATATAATTATCATAAGCCTCGATCCAGCGGATTTCCTCTACTGGGACAAAGCTTACCAGCCCGGCTTCCTTAATCTTTATCTGTGTCCAATATTGAGGCTCAGATACCTGTGATTCCTTCTTCTCAAAAACCAAAAACCTCCATGCGAGAACAAACAAAAAGGAGCCTATAAGTTCGAAATGAAGCCATTTTGATATTAAAAAGCGGTATAAATTCCAGAAAGGATCCTCTGTCCATTGATATACTTGCAACCAATTGAGTAGGTGCATTACAAGCAAATGAAGCGTACTCATCAACAGTCCGGAAAGCATCAATAGTAGTGTCCTGAGTAAAGAGTTTTCCAGATTAGAAAAAATAGATTTGGTGCTAAAAAATAAGAGCGGCAACAAAATCAAGTAGGTATAAAACGTACCAAAAGAATTGATCAGATTGGCAACATAGGGAAACGGATAACTGCTATTATAAAAGATGTAGTACTGTAGAAATTGAACGCTGGCAATCAAAGTAAACGAGAGAAATACCCACAGTAATAGTCGTTTTTGACTCATCGGTCTTTCCCATATCAGAAGCTTTTTAAAAGAAGTCACAAAGAAAGATAATCAAGAAATTGGATCTTGAATCATGACAATCAGAGCCCGGAATAAGGCAGGTGGTCAAAACAATCATAGAATTTGATCAAATAGCACTAATATCCGGTATCTTTGCGGCCCATGAAGTTCGAAGAATATCGTATAGCCGATGGCATCAAAACCAGCATTAGTAAACTAGGTTATAAGAAGCCTACAGATATTCAGTACAAATCCATACCTGCTGTACTCAAGGGTGAAGATGTTCTTGCAATTGCTCAAACGGGAACAGGAAAAACTGGAGCTTTTGCCATCCCAATCCTTCACATTCTTCAAGAACGAAAGTCGGCAAAACTTAGACCTGATGGAGTAAAGTGTCTAGTGATGGCCCCAACCCATGAGTTAGCCTTACAAATTGAAGATGTATTCAAGACATTAGGCAAACATACACGAGTAAATACACTTTGTATTCACGGAGGTGTCGATCAAGCTCCCCAAATTAAACAGCTGCAGAAGGGAGTCGATGTGCTCATAGCCACTCCCGGCCGTATGTTTGATCTTGTTAGTCAAGGCGCACTAAAACTGTCTCGTATTGAAATTCTCGTATTGGACGAAGCCGATCATATGCTTGACCTTGGCTTTATCAAAGATATACGAGACTTAATGAGGCACTTGCCTAAGAGAAGACAGACTCTGTTCTTTTCAGCTACAATCAATCCTGAAATTAAGAAACTGGCCTATTCATTGGTTACCAATGCCATCCGTATTCAAATCTCACCCAAAAACCCTGTAGCGAAAAACATCGAACATGCTGTAGCTTTTGTGGAAATGGATCATAAGCGTTTCTTTTTAGAGAACATGATCAACAATGATCCTGACAAGAAAATGTTGGTATTCGTTAGAACCAAGGTTAGAGCTGAACGGGTAAAGAAAGCACTAGAAAGAGTGAATCTGGCTTCTGACACCATCCATAGTGACAAACTTCAAAGTGACAGAGAGCAAACCATGAGACGCTTTCGAAAAGGTGAACTCAAAGTGCTGATTGCAACAGACGTCAGTGCTCGAGGCATTGATGTACCAAACGTTGAATACGTCATCAACTACGACCTTCCCGAGTCATCGGAAAACTATGTTCACCGCGTGGGCAGAACCGGTCGAGGTAGAGAAAAAGGACAGGCTGTTTCCTTTTGCAGCACTGAGGAAAAGGACCAGTTGGGTGAAATTGAAGAGGCACTAGGCAAGCACATTCAAAGGATCGAAATTTCAAAAGGCGAGTACCAACTCATACTCGATACCACAGAAGACACATCAGATAACTGGAAGCAGTTGATGCGCGAAGCCGAATCCTCAAAGGACAATAGGCGCAAAAAGAAAAAGAGGTAAGCCCTGCCCTATCGTTCCATATTTTTTTTCTAAAGCATGCATCCTTTTGAGATTCAAGAAGTCAGTTAATCAGATTTCTTATTAAAACTGCAATTACGAATAATATATTTTTATATATTTACTGCAATTACGAATAATATAGAAAATGAAAAAGACGAAACTCGGTGAATTTGAAGAACTAGTGCTGATGACAGTGGTAGTACTACAGGCGGATGCCTACGGGGTAGAAATCAAACGTGAGTTGGAAGATCGACTTAAAGAAACACTCAGTGTAGGCTCGATTCAATCCGCCCTTAAACGAATGGAAGAAAAAGGTTTCCTCACATCAGAGTTTGGCGAAGCAAGCCAAAAACGAGGGGGAAAGAGAAAGCGCATTTATCAGGCCACACCCCATGCACATAGGGTATTGCAGGAGATGAAAGATGTTCGTTCACAACTTTGGGCATCAATGCCCTCTATAGCCAGAAGCTAATCTTGAATCAACTACAAAACGATATTCACCCACCTCGGTGGTCACTCCGATTACTGAAGTTCTTTATCAAGAAGGACTACCTGGAAGAAATCGAGGGTGATATGGAAGAGGTTTTCGAGGACAACCTTGAAACTCACTCGGTTAAAAAAGCCCGGAGACTGTATAACCGGGAGGTCATAAAACTCCTAAGACCCAATTTGGTCAGGGCCATAGGAGGCAATCATCAACTCAATTATATCGGCATGTTACAACACAATTTACTTATTACACTGAGAGGTTTTAAGAGACACAAAACCACTTTTCTGATTAATCTCATTGGTCTTTCAACGGGATTGGCCGCGGCTCTTCTTATTCTGTTATGGGTCAACGATGAACGCTCGGTTGATACTTTTCATGAAAAGAACGACCGACTTTATTGGGCATTTACCCATTTTCAACTCTCTAATAACAAATTCACATGGGACTATACTTCTGGACAACTTGCGGGAGCCATGTTAGAAGAATTTCCTGAGGTAGAAGCGTCTCTTCGTATCTCAAATTTCCGACATAGACCTAAAGGGATTATTTCGTTCGAAGAGGAGAATTTCGAAGTAAATGGTCTGTTTTCTGATCCAAACATCTTCGATGTACTTACCTACCCTGTACTTATAGGTGACCCTAAGGCCCTAGAGCACAAATCTGCAGTAGCCATTTCGGAAGACCTGGCAATAAAGGCTTTTGGTACAACTGAATCAGCCATAGGTAAGACAATTCAATGGGAAAATGATTTCTTTAATAATGAATTCGTGATCCAGACTGTCTTCAAAGCACCGCCAGCTAATGCAACTCACCAATTCAATATACTGGTAAATTATCAGTGGCTTATCGATTTCGACTCGTGGTCAAACGCATGGAATGGTGGATATGCTCAAACATTTCTTGTGTTAAAAAACGGCACAAACCTTACAGAATTCAATCAAAAAGTAGCTGACTATATGGATCAAAGGGTCGATAATGACAAGTTCACACTTTTCTTAAGACCCTACGCTGAAAATTACCTCTATGGCCAATACGATAACGGTATTCAAGATGGCGGAAGAATTGAGAGTGTGAGACTCTTCACCTTTGTAGCCATTTTCATTTTGATGATTGCGTGTATCAACTTTATGAACCTGAGTACAGCGCAGGCTTCTAAGAAAATGAAAGAGGTTGGCGTCAAGAAGACTATCGGTGCTGACAGGCGCTCATTGATCTTTCAATTTATTTCAGAGTCGCTGCTGCTTTCTTTATTGTCGCTTGTTGTTGCAATATTACTGGTCGGCCTTCTCATCCCTCAGTTCAACGACTTAACGTCAAAAAGCATTGTATTCGATTTAGAGCAGTATTTACCAAGAATGGTCCTTTTAGTGTTGATCACAGGGCTCTTTGCTGGAAGTTATCCCGCCTTCTACCTTTCCAAATTCCGTCCGATAGAAGTTTTAAAGGGACGCTTCGCCAACCTTAAGGGGGAAAACTGGGTAAGAAAGGGACTTGTCGTTCTTCAGTTTACCTTATCTATCGTGTTCATCACAGCTGTTATTATCATTAACCAGCAAATCTCATTTACTCTGAATAAGGATCTCGGATACCAAAGAGACAACATCATAACATTTGAAAGAAAAGGGCAATTTGATCCAAACCCACAGCCAATGCTGTCTGAATTGAGCAAAATCCCTGGTGTACTCTCTGTCGGGAATATGGCCGGAGATTTTCTCTGGGGCTTCGATTCAAGTGGTGGTTACACTTGGGACCCTTCGACCGAAGATGATCAAAACCATCTCTTTAAATCACCGAAATTTGGTTACAACATAATTGAGATGATGGGCCTCGAAATAGTCAAGGGCAGATCATTCTCCAAAGAGCTGAATGACGACCATAATAAAGTAATACTTAATGAATCTGCTGTAGAGCTTATGGGGCTTGAAGATCCCATTGGCTTTATTTTAAAAGATGGCTATTACAGTGACGTAGCACGTGAAATTGTAGGTGTAGTTAAAGACTTCCAGTATGGGTCAATGCATCAGGAAATAGAGCCAATGGTGATTAGGTTTAGGAATCTCGGATCGAACTATATGCTTAAGATTCAAGAGGGTACTGAGCTAGTCACACTCAAGGCAGTTGAAGAAGTATACAAGACCTTCCACCCTAAATACAACTTTGATGTGACCTTTTTAGACGACAATTATGAGGCGCTATACAGTGCTGAAACCAAAGTAGCCAGGCTCTCGAATTACATGGCTGGAATTGCCATCATAATTTCGTGCCTGGGATTATTCGGACTGGCGGCTTTCACCGCTGAGAGACGAAGCAAGGAAATAGGGATTCGAAAAATATTGGGAGCTAGTCATACAACAATTGTGAAACTACTCACTGGCACTTTTACAAAAACAGTGGCATTATCAATCGTCATTTCTGTCCCTGTAGCCTATTTAGTCGCACAAATGTGGTTGGAGAACTTCGCCTACACTATCGACCTGCAATGGTGGGTCTTTGCTATAGCGGGTATTTCTGCAATGTTCATTGCTTGGTTCACCGTTGGTTTTCAGACCATCAAAGCATCTATGGCCAATCCAGTTGAGTGTTTAAGAAATGAATAGAAATTCGGCATCCCAAGACATCAAGCCACCACGCTGGTTGCTCAAAATTCTTAGGTCCTTCATCAAGGGAGAATACCTTGAAGAGATAGAAGGCGACCTTGAAGAAATCTATTATGACTTAAGGAGCGTCAAGAGTGCCAAACGCGCGAATATCAAATACCTAATCGAAGTGCTTCGGCTCTTCAAACTCAATCTTATTAAAAGCGTCATGAACAAACAAAAATACTCTGTTATCGGCCTCTTGGCCCATAGCATCAAACTATCCTTTAGAGGTTTTAGCCGCTATAAAGCTTCATTTATAATCAACATTATTGGGCTTTCAACAGGCATTGGGGCTGCATTACTAATTTATTTATGGGTCTATGATGAGTACAGTGTCGATAGGTTTCATGTCAACGGAGACCGCCTCTATCAGGTGCTTGAAAATGAAGTAACACCTGAAGGTATCGAAACGGATTTTGGATCGCCTTTTATCCTTGCCGAGACTATAAAGGAAAGGTTCCCTGAGATTGACCATGCAGTCACAGTTAGTGATGCTGAAATGAGCCGAAGGGCAATTTTCAAATCTGAAACTGACAACAAAGAAGCTAAAGGGAGTGGCATTTTTGCCAATAGCGACTTCTTCAAAGCTTTTACATTCAAGCTTTTATCTGGTAGTGAACAAGAGGTTCTAAGCCCAGAAAATGCCATAGTTATATCTGAACAATTAGCCATTGCGCTTTTTGGCTCTATTGAAAAGGCCAATGGCAAAGTACTAAAAGCAAATCGTGACCTGTACAATGATTCGTACTTAGTAACCGGAGTATTTCAGAAAACACCCAAGAACTCCACACTCAAATTCGATTATGTGGTCAATTTCAAAATGGCCTTAAAACATGAAGAATGGCTTCGAGAATGGACAGCAAATGGCGCGATAAACTACATTACACTTAAACCAGGCACTGATCTAAGCGCTTTCAATGAAAAATTCGAAAAAGCTATTATCGATAAGCCTTACAGGGATGATAATCTCTTGACGGCCTACCCTTTCGAGCAACTTTACCTGAAAGGTGAGTTCATCAATGGAAAAGCTTCCGGAGGAAGGGTTGCCTATGTAAATCTAATGACAGCTGCAGGCCTTTTTATTCTTCTTCTGGCCTGTATTAACTTCATGAACCTCTCCACGGCTCAGGCTTCGAAAAGAATAAAGGAAATCGGGGTGAAAAAGGTTTTTGGTGTGAGGCGAGATGCATTGGTTTTCCAATTACTTACAGAATCGTTTTTAATAACACTTTTTGCATTGCTCGTCTCTATTGGCCTAGTGAACTTGGTACTATCCCCAGTAAATCAAGTCATCGGCAAAGAACTGTCATTGTTTGCTGAACCATCAACGCTCTCCTTATGCCTTGTGATATTGGTGGCAGTAACCATAATTGCGGGCCTCTACCCTGCTCTTTACCTCTCTAAGTTTCAGTCGAATGATTTGATCCGAGGAAGGCTCAAGCGAGGAGCAAGTGACTTATGGGTAAGAAAAGGCTTAGTTGTTCTTCAATTTTCTGTATCGACACTCTTCGTCAGTGGGTTCTTAGTCTTAAATAACCAAATTGGCTATATCCGAACGGTAGACCTAGGCTATAACAGGGACGACTTGATTCATTTTACCTTGAGAGAAAGAGACTTGCGTCAACCCTTCCTCAATGAGCTCAATAAGATTCCTAATGTCATTTCTTCAACCAGCCTCTATGGCGGAAGCATTGCCCAATTACGAGGTGCTGGAGGTGGTTTCAGCTGGGGGGACCCGATTGAAAACGAGGAAGTGACCTTTAGAAGACCTCAAGTGGGTTATTCTTTCTTCGAGACATTGAACATCGAACTACTCCAGGGCAGGGCATTCTCTCCAGAATTCAAGAATGAAACGGAAAAGCTGATGATCAATGAAGCTGCTGCTAAACTTATCGGTATTGAGGGGATTGTGGGCAAAACCATTATGGATGGCGATACAGAAAAGGAAGTGATTGGTATTGTGAAGAATTTCAAAATCCAATCGCTATACGAACCCTTACAGCCCGCTATTATCCGTTTCATACCGAATGGAAATCACTTTATGGTGAAGATTGCCAAGGAAAATCAGCCCGAAACACTTGCAGCAATCGAAAATGCCTATAATCAATTCAATTCTGAGTATCCATTTAATCCCAGATTTGTAAATGATGAATATGACAAGGTTTATCAGGCAGAAGGAAAGATTGTTACACTTTCAGGCTATTTCACCATCGTGGCTATACTTATTGCTTGTTTAGGCCTGTTCGGTTTGGCACTATATAACACAGAAAGAAGAACCAAAGAAGTTGGCATCAGAAAAGTGCTTGGATCCAGCACATTGTCCCTTGTCAAGCTCCTGTCTACAGATTTCATTGTATTAGTAGCTATCTCGCTTTTTATAGCGTTACCGGTGAGCTACCTCCTGGTACTTGACTGGCTTAATGGGTTTTCTATACACTATACGCCAGATCTGCTACTTTATCTTCTTGTGGCCCTAGCAACACTCTTACTGTCTTTTGCAACGGTGGGTTTTCAAACACTTAAAACTTCTTTAATCAATCCGGTGGATTGTCTGCGCAATGAATAGTTCTAACCCTTCAAATTGGTCTAAAAAGCTCCTTAGGTTCTTTCTCAATGAAGAATACCTTGAGGAAATAGAGGGTGATATGGACGAGATCTTCCAGGAAAACCTGGAGCGATATTCAATCAAAAAAACTCGAAGAATATATCATCGAGAGGTCATTAAATTAATACGCCCTAACCTCCTAAAGAGAATTAGCGGCAGTCAAAAACTCAACAACATAGGTATGCTACAACACAATCTAAAAATCACACTCAGAGGCTATCTGAGACATAAAAGTTCTTTTATCATTAACCTGCTGGGCTTGGCCTCAGGTTTGGTTTGTACTCTACTCATCTATTTATGGGTAAATGATGAACTACAGGTCGATCAATTTCATGAAAAGAGTGATAGACTCTATCAGGTGCTATCCAATAGCACCACATCCAGTGGTATTTTGACCGATCGGGCCACACCTGGCAAGTTAGCCGAGGCCATGGCAGAAGAACTGCCTGAAGTCGAGATGGCCGTTACCAAAACATGGACAAACACTTATACACTTTCACATGAAAACGCTCAACTAAAGGCTGTGGGGCAGTATGTTGGAAAGGATTATTTCAAGGTCTTCTCGTACGAATTACTTCAGGGTGATAGAGGCAAAGTACTAGAACAAAAGACTAACATACTCATCTCAGATGACCTGGCCATAAAGCTCTTTGGAAGTACTACAGATGTGGTAGGAAAAGTGGTTAAATTCCAACAATTTCGCGACTATCAGGTCTCAGGCGTTTTCAAAAAACCGCCATCATCGTCTACCCAGCAGTTCGACTTCCTAATGACTTATAAAGAGTTCGAAGAGTTGAATTCCTGGGTCCTGAATTGGAAGAATAACGGACCTTCTACTTTTGTTGTATTGGCAGAAGGGGTTAAGCTTGAAGAATTCAATAGCAAGATTAAGGACTTTGTTAGAGATCATAATGGGGAGGAAAACATTACTCCAATAGCCACCTTATATGCCGATCTATACCTCCACGGAAAATATGAAAATGGTAGCTCGGTTGGTGGTCGAATCTCAAATGTTCGACTATTCACCCTTATTGCGCTTTTCATATTGGGTATAGCCTGTATCAATTTCATGAATCTTGCCACTGCGAGAGTATCAAGAAGGACTAAAGAGATAGGCATCAAAAAAACTATAGGTGCCAGCAGGCGTTCATTAGCCTATCAATTTTTGAGTGATTCGCTTCTAATGACGGCATTTTCTCTGGGCTTAGCCATATTTATTGCAGGCTTGGTTTTACCAGAATTCAACTACATCACAGGGAAGCAACTCTCGATTTCCTTCTCAACAGAATTTGTCTTAACACTTTCATCGGTCCTCTTGCTCACAGGACTTCTGGCTGGCAGTTATCCAGCGGTTTATCTATCAGCTATTAAGCCCATAAAAGTGCTCAAATCACAGTCATCTGGTTCACTAAGAGAACTTTGGTTAAGAAAAGGATTGGTTGTTTTTCAATTCTCTATTTCCATTATCCTAATCGTCTCCGTATTGGTTGTCAACAACCAAATACAATACACACAAGAAAAAGACATTGGTTTCAATAAAGACAATATTTTATACTTCGAGGCTGAAGGAGAGATTGAACTAAATATGGATGCCTTCATCACTGAAGTAAAAAAAATACCGGGCATTGCTATGGCCTCGAGCACAGCCCACAGTTTTGTTGAGGGTGGTTACACGGGATGGAGGTACGATGTTGAATGGGAAGGCAAAGACCCAAAAGCCTCCTATGGTATGGAATACATGCGAGTCAGCTATGATATGATAGAGCTCTTAGAGCTCGAGATCATCTCTGGCCGATCGTTTTCTCCTGACTATAAAACCGATTATAACAAAGTCATTTTTAACGAGAAGGCCATAAGCCTTATGGACCTTGACCAACCCATTGGTTCGACAGTTAACATTGGTGGACGAAACACTCAAATTGTTGGTGTAGTAAAAGACTTTCATTTTAGGACATTCCATGAGGAGGTCGGTCCGGCCTATTTTGTTCTTCAACCAGACGATACATGGCTCATAATGGCACGCTTACAACAGGGTCTTGAACGCGAAACCATTGCCAAGTTCGGGGAGCTTTATACTCAATTCAATCCAGGTTTCAACTTTGATTATAAGTTTTTAGATCAGGATTACGAAGCACAGTATGTGGCTGAACAACGTGTAGCCACCCTGTCAAAGTACTTCTCGTTGATCGCTATTCTTATCTCCTGCTTAGGCCTCCTTGGACTTGCCTCTTTTTCAACAGAGAGGAGAATCAAAGAAATTGGAGTCCGCAAAGCCCTAGGATCAAGCCAATTCGGAATAGTCCGTTTGGTCTCTGGTGAGTTTACTAAAATTGTTTTAGCCGCAGTCGTCCTTTCTTTACCGGTAAGCTATTGGATTACCAAATCCTGGCTCAATGGATTTGCCTATCGTATTGAGCTTTCCTTGTGGTTCTTTGTACTTGCTGGAGTTTCAGCTTTACTAATTGCCTGGTTAACAATAAGCTTTCAAACTATTAAGGCCTCCAGGATTAATCCGGCCGAATGTCTAAGAAACGAATGATGATTAAAAGATATCTGCACTGAACCCATTAGGTCACCGGGTTCAGTGCTTTTTCAAAAATTCAATTTACAACAACATGAAAATTCTAATTTCACTAGCAATAGTATGCTTTTCAATTCAGCTATCAGCGCAAAAATCAGAGGCAGTAAATATTGTCACTGAAGACATTTCTAACTTTTGGATGGCTTATGACAAAATTCAATCAACCCAAGACAGTGCGCTTCAACTGAAATATCTACAAGAGTACTATTTAGACAAGGGAACACCCGGATTATCAGGAATTATCAGGGCAAGGCGGTATAGAGCTGAAGAGTATATTGAGGCTATTAACCAGTATCCCGACTTTTGGAACTCGGTACGTAAAAATACCCAAGGGATAAGTACCTATGCTCAAAGAATTCAGGATGGAATAAATGGTTTTAAGCTGCTTTATCCAGACTACACAGATGCCAAAGTATACTTTGAAATTGGGGTTTTCAGAACTCCTGGAACTACGATCGATGGCATGGTACTGATCGGTGCAGAAATGGCCATGACCCATAAAAAAACTGATGTATCAGAATTCCCTCCTGCCCTGGATTACTTTAAGAATTACACACAACTCAACCCTATTGATGATCTGGCATTCCTAAACATTCATGAGTTTGTTCACACTCAGCAAAATGCACCATGGGCCTACGACCTCCTGTCTCAAAGTCTATTTGAAGGCTCTGCAGAATTTATAGCCGAATTGGCTTCAGGTCAACCATCTATTCAGCCGGCCATAGCCTATGGTACCCAAAATGACACTCGGGTGAAAGAAGTGTTTGTCAAAGAGATGTTCTCTCCATATTACTACAACTGGATATGGAATAGGCCAAACAACCAATTCAATACCCGAGACCTGGGCTACTATATTGGTTATGCGATTTCAAAAAAGTACTATGAGCAATCAACTAACAAAAAACTGGCATTAAAGACGCTGATAGAACTTGACTATACCAATGCGACAAGCATAGAGCAATTTGTGGAAGCAACCGGTTATTTTTCTCAACCCTTAGAAAGTCATAAAGCGGTATACGAAGCTTCAAGGCCTCGAATTACTTCTATCATAGGCATAGAAAAAAATGATCAAACTGTAAATCCAGACCTGTCTTCCTTTACTATCACATTTTCGGAAGAAATGGACAAAAGGTTCATGGGAACTTTACTTGGAGAATTAGGAGAAGAAGGGTTTCCAGAGATAACAAAAGTCACTTTTGCCGAAAATGGAAAGTCAGTCACTTATCAAATAAAGCTAGCCCCATTAACCTCTTATGAGCTAGTCTTCGGTGACAACTATAGAACCCTGAAGGCAATCCCATTGAAACCGATGACTTTAAAGTTCAAAACCGCTTCGAATTAGAGTTGACATGGAATAAACATGGCCCAATATTTGGGAGGGTTGCAGTTTCAACATTGAAACCTAATTATAGAATGAGACAGTTCCTCTCCCTATTGATAACGCTTATATCAACACAAGTCTCGCTGGCGCAAAACATTGATCGCATCATTGAAAAACAAGGCAAGTCATTACTGAAGAATAAAGAATTCCGGGCTATATCCATTGGGATTTATAAGGATGGACAAATCTATACTAATCATTTTGGAACACTCGATGGCTCTCTAAAACCTACTGATAAAACGATTTATGAAATAGCATCAGTATCAAAGACCTTTACTGGCTATCTGGTAGCCAAAGCAGTTACTGAAGGTAGAATCAACTTAGAAGACAACATTGATGATCTTATAGCCGAAGATTTCTCAAATCTATCATTTGAAGACAACCCTATAAAAGTCAAGCATCTATTGACGCATACCGCAGGGCTCCCACATTTTATGTCACCCGGCATGGCCGAAGCTTTTGAGAAGGCAGATGCAGAAGTTCCAACAACATTTCAATCTCTTGAAAAGGAGATGACCAAAGAAGGGTTTTTGGAATTATTGAAATCCTTCAAACCTCAGACAGTCCCTGGTACTACTTATAAATATTCCAATGCAGGGGCTGAATTACTAGCCTATATACTCTCCTCTGTTTATAACAAACCCTTTGATGTGCTTCTGAAAGAACAGGTTTTCAATGGTCTCGACATGAATGACTCAGGCGTTAGACTGACGGCAGAACAGAAAGAAAGACTTGCCAAGGGATACTGGTCGAAAAATGAAACCCCTTCCCCACCTCAAACCATCCCACTTTGGGGTGGTGGCAATGGAATAAACGCTTCACTGTCTGATTTAATGAAGTGGATTGAGTTTAACCTAACAGGTGAGAATAAGGCGCTTAAGGAATCACAGCAAATCATCTATGAGAAGAAAACACGCTGGATGGCCTACTTATGGAACGGATGGAAAGACAAAAACGGCACCTCTTACAACCATCATGGGGGTACAACAGGAACGCAAAACTGGGTGTTCATTTTCCCAAAATATAACCTTGGTATTTCTATTATGGTTAATCACAGTGGTCGTAAGACTCCTGCAAAGCTGGGTAAAGCGGCAAGAGATATTGTCAAGCAATTAAATTACTAGTCAAAACCATATGGTTTAGTTACATAAGCTAGGTTGGTTTGATTAACTTGACTTATCGTCATTAAAGACAAAGTGAATAAGGTCCATGAATATTCTACTTCTAGGTGCCACGGGGAGAACAGGTAAACTGGTTTTACAGCTAGCGTTGGAAGCAGGACATGAAGTTAATTGCCTTGTCAGAAGGCCTGAGAAGGTGAAAAATCGGCATGATTCTCTCAAAGTTTTTCAAGGCAACACTCAAGACAAACATGACATAATTAAGGCGATTCAGGGTTGTGATGCTATAATCAGTGTACTAAACATCTCTCGGACTTCTGACTTTCCATGGGCTCCATTGCGTACACCCAAAGACTTTCTGTCCAAGACAATGAACCAGCTGATTTCGGTGGCTCATGAGCAAGGCCTAACTCGAATAGTAGTTTGCAGTGCCTGGGGTGTTGCAGAAACTAAAGCGGATCTCCCCGGGTGGTTTCGATGGTTTATTGACAATAGCAATATTGGTGTTGCTTACAGAGACCATGAAAGACAGGAAGTGCTTTTGGAAGCTTCAAGCCTTGACTGGACAATTGTCAGGCCGGTGGGGCTTACCAATTCCAAAAAACCAGAGCAAGTCATTGAAAGTCAAAATAATCAGCCAAAACCGAAACTATTGATTAGCAGATTAAGTGTTGCCAAGTATATGGTTGATTCTTTAAGTAAAGAGGAAAACCTCAAGAAAAAACTGGTCATTTCGAGCTGACAAGGCATGTTCATAGCCTAACTCCTAACTCCTAACTCCTAACTCCTAAAATTAACTCCCATTCCTGACAGGGAAGCCCATTTGAGCCCATACTAAAATGCCTTCGTCAATAATCGCTGCATTCTTAAAGCCATTTCGTTTTAGGGTGCTTAAAACTCGCTCCGAAGCAGCATGTGGACATGCACAATAAATCACGATTTGGGTACCATCATTTGGGATGTCATTAATAAACTCTTCTGGATCTTTGTAATACGGAACCGGTACAGCTCCTGGAATATGCATTTGACGCCAGGCCACCTCTGATCGCGCATCTAAGATAACCATTCGCTTATTATCCTTGATCGCCTGATTTACCTGTTCTGCGGAAACGAATTTACCTTCTTTCAATTCGAAAACAGGTGCTTCATTATCTTCATTCAATACATACTCCTCTGGTTTAGGAACGACAACGCTATCTAATTCAGGAATATCCCAACCGGATGCTCGACTTCTTAAAAATGCAGTCAGCCCATCAATCTTTTCGTCACTCAAACTATCTTTAAAAGCTATCATTGGAGTACCATCTCTGCCTTCGGAAATCGCATATCTGAGGAAGTGATCAGTAGCAGTAGCCAATAGCATTGGATTTCCAAGCGCAGGGGCTGTCACCCCTTCTCCGTCTGCACCATGACAAGTAGCACAATTGGCTCCGTAGACTTCAGCACCCAGTGCAATATCTCCAAGTACTGGTTCTCTGGAAAGATCTATCGGTTCTTCCACTTCGGCCATTTGGTATAGCCACTCTAGGAGTAGCTCGATCTCAATATATTCCATCGGGCCACCTTGATTCTTTAGGTAACCAGCCATTGCACTATTTCCACGCCCAAACTGGATAGTATAGCGCATGAAGTTATTATTCTTGCTTGTCGCAAGCAGTGATTTTGAGCGTAGTGAAGGTGCATTATCGGCTGCATAGCCTTCGCGATTGTCACCATGACATAGAGTACAATACTTAGTATATAGTTCCTTGGCATGTGCAATAGCCGTACTATCCAGGTCTGGCTTAGGCATAAGCTTTCGAGCCATTAGACCTTGCTCATCCGACTCCTGCTCAAATTCCAATTGGACACCAAAGGCATAGTCAGATCGTATTGTAATTAGGTCTGAAGATTTAGAAATGGCTTCCGATGGAAGTTCCTTTTCAAAGAATTGATAAGTAGAATCGAGTTGCTCTACCTGAAATCTCAATGCGAAGACGCCTTCTCCTCTTTTAGCAACAAAGTCCTGAAGTGATTGCTCACTCTTGGCCGATACTAAATGCAGTTCTTGGTTTCGGTAAAGTCGATATCGAGCCATATCCTCAGTTTTATCGATCAGTTCGAAACCCATTTTGTCAAACTGCTTGTGGGAAGCTTCAAGGTCTTCTACGACAACCCGGACAGCAGACATTCCAACCACTCCATTGGCGTGCTTATTAAACATCCTGCCATATACATAGTAAGTTCTCCAGTCACTGTCTGTTCCCACATAGTCATACCCAACACTTTCAATAAACCTGGGCAATTGAGCAGGTGGGTTCGATGCATCAAAATCAAGGCTTCTTGTGGTAGGGTCTCCATCATCCCAAGACCAACCTTCTGGCTTTCGGGCAGTATTTCTATAGGAACGTACCGAATCCATAGTGTAGCCATTGGTAGTCAGTCCATTAAATGTAGAATCTGTTGAAGAAGTGGAGAGTGAATACATTCTCACACCCTCATCAGACGATAAAAAGCTTTTAACAAATGTGGGGATGGTAGCCTCATCTGCAGAATCACTTATACTTAGCAATTCGAAAGAACTCATATCCGGGATTGAAACAGAAGCAGTCACCGATCCTTCCAAGACACCTTTTTGTACTCCCCTTACACTAAATCCCAAGGTATCACGATAGTAACGAATGGCTTCTTCCAAATCCCGCACCATCAGTGTGGCATTATCTATACCATCACCCTGTCCCAATAAAAAGCCTTTTTTAGAAGCTTTGGGTTGACAACCTGAGATTAAAACACCAGATAAGAATAGAACAAAAAATACCGAAAAGTGCTTACGGAAAGTCATATGAAAGGCTGAGTTAAATGAATTAAGTAGCAAAGGTTAATTGATTGCTAACCATCAATTTAACGTAACCAAATTGTATTTCAGAAGAAATATCAAAAAATATAGACCGACCTACACCTCCGCCAAATACTCATGTACAAATTTAATAGCCATAGCACCCTCGCCTACTGCTGATGCGACACGGTTCATAGCCCCCGCCCTAACATCTCCTGCTGCAAGAATTCCTGGTGTACTTGTTTCCAGCAAATAAGGTTCGCGTTCCTTTTTCCAGATCTTTTTATGACCGTCTTCTTTTAGTAAATCACGGCCAGTAATCACAAAACCTCTATCATTCTTGATCACATCATCTCCTGTCCAATCCGTATAAGGTTTTGCCCCAATAAAGATCAATAATGCCCCTGCAGGTTTCTTAACTACTTCTTCGGTATCCAGGTTCTTTAATTCTACACATTCCAGATTACCATCACCAATGGCACCGTCAATCACGGTTCTCGGTACCAAATGGATATTTTCAGTACCATCGATCTGATCAATCAGGTATTGACTCATACTGGATGATAAATCAGGCTTACGAATGACAATATGTACATCACAGGCAAATTTGGCCATATACATGGCCGCCTGTCCGGCAGAATTACCTCCACCTACGATGTATACATTCTTACCTTTGCAGGCATTGGCTTCCGTAGTGGCAGCACCATAATAAATTCCTTTCCCAGTAAAATCGTCAATCCCTCTGGACTCTAGGTGTCTATATTGCACACCTGTTGTGATAATTACTGCCTTGGTATTGATCTTTTCTCCACTCTCAAGTTGAACAATCTTATAATTGTCCTGTGTCTCTATGCCAGTAACGGTCTGAGGAGAAAGAAACTCTATACCAAAACGCTTGGCTTGTGTAATAGCACGATGGGTAAGATCGGCACCGGAGAGTCCTTTTGGGAAACCCAGGTAGTTCTCTATGCGGGAGCTTGTTCCAGCCTGACCACCAGGCGCATGTTTCTCTATCATTAAGGTTTTCAAGCCTTCAGAGCCGCCATATACAGCAGCGGCCATTCCTGCAGGTCCAGCCCCAATAATGACTACATCATACATTTCTTCAGCCGCTTTGGTCTGAAGACCAATTTTATCGCCTAGGGCTGTCATGCTTGGATCTTTTATATGCGTACCATCTTCGAAAAAGATTGCCGGTAGATCCGTAAGCTCTATTTCAGCAAGTTCTAACAGCTCTTTGCCGGCTTCCTCAGTCTCAACATCAAGCCACTGATAAGGCATAAGATTTCTGGAAAGAAAATCCTTTATATCATGCGACTTTGGAGAATACTGATAGCCCACTACCCTGATTCCTTTAAAAGCAGGAATGTGATTGATCTGCCATTCGTCTAAGAGATCATTGAGTGTAGGGTAAAGTTTTTCTTCAGGCGGATCCCATGGTTTATTCAAGTAGTAATCCAATTGCACATCATTGATCGCCTTAACGGCCGCCTCAATGTCCGAATACGCTGTTAACAGTACTCGTTTGGCAGCAGGATAGAGTTCTTTAGCTTGTTCGAGAAACTCAACCCCCGTCATCTCAGGCATACGCTGATCAGAAAGAAACAAGGCTACATCCTCTCCTTTTTGCTTCAACTCCTTTAGCGCGTCCAGTGCTTCCTGAGCGGAAGTGGTACTCATGATGCGGTAGTCTCTTCTATACTCTTTTCTAACATCCCTTCTAATGGCGGCCAGTACTTGCTCGTCATCGTCAACTGTAAATATGATAGGTAGTTTTGCCATGGGTTAGTTTATCCTTTAATAGGGAAACAGAATTCGAATTTGGTTTTACCAGGTTGTGATTCCAGCTTAATATTTCCTTTATGTTTTTCAACGATCTTTTGAACGGTTTCAAGTCCAAGCCCCGTTCCTTTTCCTACATCTTTGGTAGTAAAAAAGGGTTCAAATATGCGACTCTGAATGTCTTCAGGAATACCTGGACCTGAATCAATGATGCTTACCATCACATTACTTTCATTCTGTGTCGTCTCGATACTCATTGTTCCACCTTCTCCCTCCATCGCATCCAGGGCATTGTCCATAATGTTCGTCCAGACCTGATTCAACTCCCCAGGGATTGCCTCGATTTGAGACAGTCCTTTGGTGAGATTTTCTTCAATTTTAACCTTATTCTTCTTGATCTTATGGTTCAGCATAGTGAGGGTATTATGAATACCCACATGAACATCAGTCGCTTCCATTTCTGCTGCTTTGTCCATATGCGAATAACTCTTCACTGAACTGACCAACTTGGAGATTCTATTAGAGGCTTCTTTTATCTCTCCGACCATCTTTTCGGTGGTTAGTACATTATCCATCCATTCAATAATAGATGGGAAAGACTCCTCGCTGGTATTATCAACTAAGTCTTGCAGATCATCTGCGCAAAAACCATACTCTGCCAGTGTTTCAGAAAGTGCATAACAGTCACCATAGCCATTATCATCTAACCAATCTGTGAGTTCATCCTCACGATCGGTACGCTGCATTAGGGACTCTCCTTTGTCGATACCAGCCTCCAGTTTACCGAAGAGCAGATCATTTACGAAATCAACCTCTTCCTCAGTCACCTTCATATTGATAACTCGCTTGAACTTTTCTGGTACAGTACCTAAATGACTCTGTAGTGATTCTGAACTCCTGACAATTGCGGCAGCAGGGTTATTCAGCTCATGGGCCAAACCTGCTGAAAGTTTACCCAGGGCCATCAGTTTTTCGTTTTGCTGCTGAGTTCTGGTGAAGCTCCTCACACGATCCGTCATCTCATGTACGAACACTGTAGTGAGTTCATGGCAGTCACAAACCAAATCTCTGAAATGGTTCTTGTCTAACACAAAGAGTTTTGTTTCGACAACCGCGGAACCAATAGCACTTGCTGTTTGCGCCCGGCTATAAGGCAGAGCCCCTGTAATAGCTCCTTCAATCAGTCTACCGAGTTCTTTGAACTGACCGTTCTGCTCCATTTTAAAGGTTATGATCCCTTCTAAGACGAATATTAGTTTGTCTATGGGCTCTCCTGGTTTAAAGTATGATTCGCCTGCTTTGTACTCGCGATACTCGCCCCTTTCAATTACCCACTCAATTTGAGCTCTTGGCACCTCAGATAATGCAGGAAATGAAGCAATGCTGTCTACAATGGTTTGCTTGTCCATGATTGTGAAACTATCAATTTTCCAGATTAGTTTCGTAAATCTTCGATCATCATTTTGGCAACTCTTTCAGAAGCACCAGTACCTCCCAATTTTGTTTCTAGTTCAGCGTAATCTGAAAGGATTCTTTCTCTGGTCTCTGGTTTAAGTATCTCTTGAAGAGTGCTCGTCATTCGCTTCTCATTCAAGTCTGCCTCGATTAACTCGGGAACAGATCGTCTATTGAGTATCAGGTTAACCATACAGATATGATTGATACTGATAATTCCCTTGAGTAAATAGTAGGTAACAAAACCAGGTTTATAGCAGACCACCTGAGGCACTTTGAATAAAGCAGTTTCTAAAGTGGCCGTTCCAGAAGTGACCAAGGCCGCCTTGGCATTATTCAGAATATCATAAGTCTTACCGAAAAGTACTTTAACGCTGCTTTTGGTATACTGATCATATAGAGATGGATCAATGGTTTCAGAACCTGCAATCACAAACTGATAGCCAGGAAAGTGTTTGACCACATTGAGCATCTTGGGGAGCTTGGTATTTATCTCTCGCTTCCTGCTTCCTGGCAGCAAAGCAATAATGGGTTTATCTTCCAGATCATTCTCTGAGAGGAACTCACCCCTTTCGACAAGATCTGGCTTGCGCTTCTCCATAGAGTCTAGAATGGGATGCCCAACATAATCAACTTTGTAACCATAGGATTCATAAAAATCCGGTTCAAAGGGTAATATGGCAAAACGTCTGTCGGTCCAACCTTGAATGGTATGGACTCTTTTCCTTTTCCAGGCCCAGGCTTGGGGAAGTATATAGTAGAAGATGCGAGCTGACAGTTTTGAGTTCTTGACAAACTTGGCAATGCGCAAATTAAACCCTGAATTATCTATCAAAATGAGCACATCAGGTTGAAAAGCCATAATATCCTCTTCACAGAACTTGAAGTTTTGTTTGATGGTATTCAAATGTCTTACTACAGCAAAAACTCCCATAAATGAAGTCTCACGAATGTGTTTTGCGAGTTCTTGCGCCTCTTCGGCCATTCTATCACCGCCCCAAACCCTGAAATAGGCTTCTGAATCCATCAGTTTTAACTGCTTCATCATGTTAGCGGCATGCATATCGCCAGAGGCCTCACCTGCTATGATATAATACTTCATTTGTCGGTTTCTGCTTCGAAGTTCTACCTTCCTCGTTAATTACCAAACTTGAAGGTTCAAACTTAGAACATAGAATGATTAATCGTTACTTTTGCCCTCAGCAAAACCTCATCATTTATGCTTAAAATAGGCGTTCTCGGAGCAGGCCATCTCGGCAAAATTCACATCAAGTGCATCAAAGATATTCCCGAATACGAACTGGTAGGATTTTATGATCCCATCGCTGAAAATGCGAGTTCTGTGTCTGAAGAGTTTGGAATTAAGAGCTTCGACACCATTGACGCTTTGTTAGAGGTGGTCGATCTCGTGGATATTGTCACCCCGACACTTTCCCATTTTGATTGTGCCAGTCAGGCCTTAAAAGCTGGTAAGCATGTTTTTGTTGAGAAGCCTGTGACCAACACCATTGAGGAAGCGGAAGAATTGATGCGTCTGTCACAGGAAAAAGGCTTGAAGATGCAGGTCGGTCATGTAGAAAGGTTCAACCCTGCCTTTATCGCTGCTCAAGACTACCTGAAACAACCGATGTTTATAGAAACGCATCGATTAGCACAATTCAACCCTCGTGGCTTAGATGTACCAGTGGTACTTGACTTGATGATTCATGATATTGATGTAATCCTAAAAGCAGTTGGTTCGGATGTTGAAAAGATTTCGGCCAGTGGGGTCAACGTAGTTGCTGATACTCCAGATATTGCCAACGCAAGGCTTGAATTTGCCAATGGTTGCGTAGCCAACCTAACCACAAGCCGTATAGCGGTCAAAAACATGCGCAAATCACGTTTCTTCCAAAAGGACGCTTACGTAGCCGTAGACTTCCTTGAAAAGAAATCTGAAATCGTGCGCATGCAGGAAGCCACAGGTGATGAAGGACCATTCTCAATGGTATTGGATCTGGGAGAAGGAAAAGGTAAAAAAGAGATCATTTTCGAAAACCCCAAGGTACACCCAACCAATGCCATTCGCGAAGAACTCTTCACTTTTCACCAAGCCATTGTCAATGACACCGAACCAATTGTGACCATTGAAGATGGTTATAAAGCATTGAAGGTAGCACACGGGATACTAGATGAAATTCAACGAAACCTGATGAAAATTGGACAATAGTATCCTACCGTCAGCTTTCTGAAACAAAGGCAAAAGCCAATATAAACCCGCAAGGGAGTCAAATTTGTAACTAAAACCCTATTAATATGGACAACAGAAAATTATTACCCATTGTAGTGATTACTACAATCGCCTTGATCGTGGTAGTAGGCTTGTCATCGAGCATCTTTTACACGATTCAATCCAACGAACGTGCTGTAATTTTTAAGAAATTCTCAGGTGGTTTGGACAAGGAAGATGTGAAGCAACCTGGTTTTCACTTGAAGGCCCCTTGGAATGACTTATACGTTTATGATGTGTCAGAAAACCAGGCAGAAGAAACTATGGACGTCTTGGAGAAAAATGGCCTTTCTATTCAAGTGGATATTTCCGTTCGTTTCCACCCGATGTATGACAAAATCGGTGAGATTCACGAGACATTTACTCCAGCCTATATCTCAAGGTTAGTCGTTCCCGAAGTACGATCTACAGTAAGACAAGTCATGGGTCGTTATACAGCAGAAGAAATTTATTCAACTAAGCGATCTGAAGTAGAACAAGCAATTATTGAGGAAACGGGTGCTGTATTAGGCAATGAGAACAACAACATCCAAATGAGAGCCCTTTTGATTCGTTCCATTAACCTTCCTGAGAAAATTAAGCAGGCTATTGAAAGCAAGCTGCAAAATGAGCAGGAAGCACTAGCTTATCAGTTTCTACTAGACAAAGAAAAGAGTGAGGCCGAGCGAAAGAGAATCGCAGCTGAAGGTGAATCCACTGCTAACAAAATCATTACCAGTAGTTTGACACCGAATCTTTTGAAAATGAGGGGAATTGAGGCCACTTTAAAACTGGCGGAATCCACAAATTCGAAGGTCGTAGTGATTGGTCAGGGCAAAGACGGATTGCCTCTAATTTTGGGCAATAATTAAAAAGAATTGACACATCGGGAACAAGTGTTTTATTTCCGTGTTTAATAGTATAAATTCGCTCGCTGAAAAGGAGCACAATTACGTAAACACTATTTAGATAATGTCGAACACTGCAGAAATCAAAATTGGCGGGCAGGCATACGAACTTCCAGTTGTTACTGGCTCTGAAGAAGAGCAGGCAATTGATATTTCTAAGCTAAGAGGCCAAAGCGGTATCATCACCATCGATCCGGGTTTTAAAAATACCGGTTCAACTACAAGTGCTATCACCTTCCTAGACGGTGAGAAAGGTATATTGAGGTACAGAGGTTATTCTATTGAAGACTTGGCTGAAAAGTCAAACTTCCTTGAAGTTTCTTACTTATTGATCTACGGACACTTACCTTCCAACGAGGAATACAGTCAGTTTGTAGAGAATATTACCAAGCATACATTGGTACATGAAGATATCAAGAAGATTCTAGAGGGCTTCCCTTCTACTGCCCATCCAATGGGTGTACTTTCTTCTTTGGTTTGTGCTCAGACAGCATTCTACCCTGAGTCACTTGACCCGAATAGGTCTGCTGACGAGGTTGACATGAGTATCATTCGCTTGATTGCCAAAATGCCAACTTTTGCGGCTTGGTCTTATAAAAACCAAATTGGACAACCTGTTAACTACCCTGACAACAAGCAAAACTATGCTTCAAACTTCTTGAAGATGATGTTTGCCAATCCTGCAGAGCAGTATGAGGTTGACCCGGTAGTGGCTAATGCGCTTGACAAGCTATTGATCTTGCATGCTGATCACGAACAAAACTGCTCAACTGCAACAGTAAGAGTTGTAGGTTCTTCTCATGCAAGTATGTATGCCTCTATTTCTGCTGGAATCAATGCACTTTGGGGACCGCTTCATGGTGGTGCCAACCAAGCTGTAATTGAGATGTTAGAAAACATCAAAAAGGATGGTGGGGATACTAAAAAATGGATGGCTAAGGCCAAAGACAAGGATGATCCTTTCCGTTTGATGGGCTTCGGGCATAGAGTTTACAAAAACTTCGACCCAAGGGCTAAAATCATCAAGAAAGCTGCTGATGATGTATTGTCCAAACTAGGCGTCAAAGATCCAGTATTGGATATCGCCAAGGGCTTGGAAGAGGAAGCGTTGAACGATCCATACTTCGTAGATAGAAAGCTTTATCCTAATGTCGATTTCTATTCAGGGATCATTTACAGAGCATTGGGAATTCCTACTGATATGTTCACCGTAATGTTTGCTATGGGTAGACTTCCGGGCTGGATCGCTCAGTGGAAAGAAATGAGAGAAAACAAGGAACCTATCGGACGCCCAAGACAAGTTTATACTGGCGCGAACGAAAGACCTTATGTCAGCATGTCTGATAGATAAATATTAGTTTAACAGCGATTGAAGGGTGCCTAATGCACCCTTTTTTTATGCCCAAACGAATTATTCGAGCCTATTCTCTGTTGCACTACAAACAATAGAAAAATGGAACAGAAATTCCCCCTACCTCCCTTCACCGAAGAAACTGCCAAACAAAAAATTCAGGCTGCCGAAGATGGCTGGAACTCGAAAGATCCAGTAAAAGTATCCATGGCCTATACCGAGGACACGGAATGGCGCAATAGAGATCAATTTGTCAATGGCCGAAAGGCAGTACAGGCGTTCCTTTCGGACAAATGGAACAAAGAGCTAGATTACAAACTAAAGAAATCTTATTGGGCGCACACTAACAATAGAATTGCCGTTCGCTTCGAATATGAATACCACAATGCTGAAGGCCAATGGTTCAGAGCCTATGGCAATGAAAACTGGGAGTTTGATGAGAACGGTTTAATGGCAAAGCGATACGCAAGTATCAACGACTTAGCCATTGAGGAATCTGACAGAAAATTATAGTGAAATTTGCCGACCTTTTGGCACCGAATCCGTAAATTATTTGGAGTCGAAATGGTATGCGATTAACTGAGTTCCCTGATATACATTGGCTGCGAAAGCAGGCCAATAACAACTTCCAGGATGGTAAGGGAGCCAATAGTCAGTCATTAGGTCATAAGGGCTGGCCTACCGTTGTACTCAACACTACTTCCTTTGGTGCGGAGCGAAATGGCATCAAAGGACCTTTCAGCATTTTCCTAAACCTCTCTGGCGAAAGCCTGGTAAAAGTTGGCGGTAAGACTGTACAACTGACCACAGACAACCTTTGTATGATGAATAGCGGAGAGTTCTATGACCTTATTATTCCCGAAGGATCTCGTACAGACACCTTTAATCTCCACTTTGGTGAGCGACTCTTTAATGATGTGCTTTCCTTTAGGAATGGCACAGCCCATCAACTTCTTGATGACCCGATGAGATCTTATGAGACGAATTGCTCATCAAAAATCCGCTCGACTTGGAAAGATGGGCTGATACACGGAAAAATTCTTGCCTTAAGTCAATTCTATCAAATTCACGAGGGAGAACAAGATTTAGAATATGAATTGTTATCAGATCTGCTTAGCACCATGCTTCACTATTCTCAGAATAGTAATTCACAGCAGAACCAGTTAAGTAATCTAAAGAGCGCTACTAAGCTTGAATTACTCAGCCGGATCAGCATGTCTGTTGACTATATGCATGCGCATTTCAGAGAGACTACTACACTCGATGAATTATCTGCCATCGCTTGCATGTCAAAGTATCATTATCTCCGCACATTTAAGTCCATCTACAAATGTACACCACTGCAGATGATTGCTGAATTGCGACTCAAAAAGGCGAGCCAACTTCTTATAGAAAACAATCAACCCATAAGTGAGATCGCGCCTTCGCTAGGCTTTAGTGAACTCGCTGCCTTTACTCGTTTTTTTACAAAACGAACCGGGTCATCCCCCAAAGCCTTTCGATTGAGTAATTAGCAATTTGGGTTAAATTTATTGCTTGCTCACCTCATACATTTGAATAAAAAAAGAGATG
The DNA here is from genome assembly GCA_965230105.1 of Roseivirga sp. Taxonomy (GTDB): domain Bacteria; phylum Bacteroidota; class Bacteroidia; order Cytophagales; family Cyclobacteriaceae; genus Roseivirga. Next base: position 27,250 of record CBDDKG010000019.1, read on the forward strand.
GTACAATTCGGTTTCTATGCACTTACGGCTGCAATGCTAGTCTTTGTCATTTATTTGTTCAAGTATGCGGCCAACCCACAAAAACTTAGAAAAAATGGTGCAATTCTACTGATCACTTGGGTTGGTTATGTTGTGCTCATCAGCTTTACAGGAATTTTGGATAGTCTCTCCATGCCTCCCAGAGCTCCAGTCTTCATTATTATCCCAGCTTTCATCATTGTCTTTATTACTGCCTCAAGAAAAAGCTTTCAAACTGTTCTGGACAACACCCCTCGACATGTACCGGTTATAATTCAATCTTTTAGAGTCGTTGTGGAGATTCTGATCTATGGTGCCTTTATTGAAGGCTTCTTTCCGCAAAGAGTTACGTTTGAAGGCCTCAACTATGATATTTTGATGGGAATATTGGCCCTGCCACTTGGATTTCTGATTTATAAAGGTTTGATCTATAGGCAGCTGATACTGGCTTTCAACATTCTTGGGTTGTTAGTCCTGTCCCTAACAGGCTATGCCTTTATCTCCTCTTTCTATTTCTCCGACTTTATAGGTACTAGCGGAGAGATCGCTTTAGTACAAGTACCTTTTATACTATTGCCAGGCGTGCTACTACCCTTCGCTATTTTCTATCATGTGGTATCAATTAGGCAAAACTTAAAGTCTAAAAATTAGATTCCAGACATTATTATTCTTTCATCAGCAAGCTGTGAATAATAATTCTGGAATGACGAGAAGTAAAAGACGCATCTAACAGAACTTGAAGGACTAGATTATCAGGTCATAAAAAAATGGAGCCTTGCTTTCGAAAAGCCCCATTGATTAATTCAAACAACATCAATCATTGCCAAGCCAATCGGCAACATCGATTTTCATAGCCTTTATCAAAAAAGCAATTTCATCAGTAAAGGTCTCAATTGGACTGTGCTGCTGAGACCCAAAGGCGCTATGTCCTGAACCCCAGGCCATTTGCAGCATGGCCGGCTTAGTCGCTCCTAATTGCTGAAGCCTTGCGATATACTTGTAAGAATCTGCATTGAGTGGCGCATCGGCTTCACTAGTAAGGGCTAGAACAGGTGGGTATTTTTTTCCTTTCTTTAATCTCTGATAAGGCGAATAGCCTTTCAGAACTTCAAAATCTTGAGGGTCTGAAGATCGCCCTATCTCCGGTAGCATATAACCGTGATTGGCATCAGCCCCGAGTTTTTCCGCATAACCAATCATATCTAACATTCCATAATGAGAGACAACAGCCCCGACCAGGTCTGGACGTTGGGTCATAACTCCGCCCACAGGTATGGTTCCTGCACTTACACCATTAATCACCATTCTGCCGGCTGATGTGTATTTCTCATCGATGGCCCATTCCAAAGCAGCTATGTAGTCATCAATCCCATTTTGTTTCTTGCGAGCGATACCATCCTGATGCCACTTGCTTCCATAGGCACCGCCACCCCTGATATGGGCAACGGCATGAATGCCTCCCATATCAAGCCAAGCCATATAGTCTCCTTGAAAGTATGGATAGTTTGTAAAGGCAATGGCACCATATACTTGCATCATCATATAGTTTTTCCCATTCCGCTTGAGTCCCTTTTTATAAGTCAAAGAGATTGGAATTCTGGTGCCATCTTTACTTTCGGCAAACGCGATTTTGCTCACATAATCATCTGCATTGAATTCTACTTTAGCTCTTGAGAATACGCTGAGTTCACCGTTCTTTACATCCACACTAAAAATGGTATTAGGTTCTGTAATGCCCATGAATTGAATCATTACTTCTTCAGAATTCCTCAAACCACTTAAAGCATTCAGTCCGTTACTTCTAAAGTACAGGCCCCCAACAGGTAGTTCGACTTTCTTTTTTAGTCTTCCTTGTAGGTCATAACTCCAAAGCATAATGGACAAATCCTTTTGCACAGGTATAACAAAGCTGTCTCCAATCATCAATGGTAACATAGTTCCTCCAGCCGACTGAAAACCCATCATTGGCAGTTCTCCTTCAGGAATCAGGTCTTTCCAGACACGTGTCGCCTGCCCAATATTAACAGAAACAACTTTTCCATTTGGAGCACCCAGATCGGTTTGGAAGTAAAAATCAAGCCCATCGTTGCCTAGAAATATATAAGAAGCCTCAGCTTTATCGACAAGATCTTTAACCATTTTATCAGGTCCGTCAGTACGCATGTATTTGACCTTACTTGCTGTAGCGGCACCCTGACGTTCTGCGATGATTAAATATTCCCCACCCTTACAAATGTCAATATGAAGCTTCGATCCTGGAGATTCTGGTGTATAAATGTTCTTGTCAGACTCATATGATGATCCGACTTTGTGATATCTTATTCTCTTGTCGGTCCTGGCTCCTTCGTCATCTGAGTTCATTCCGATGTAGTAGAAACCTGTTCCGTCTTTAGCCCATGCCAATCGCGTATCCCCCAAAGGTGCACCCAGCAATGTACTTTCCAAAAGTTTTTGATTATCCACATCATAGACCTTCCAGTCGAAAAAGCCTCTAGGTCTGGCCATAGCTAATGCCAAATGTGAACCATCTTCGTTCGGCAAAATGAACATTGCTGCCCTCGCATCAAATGGCAAGGTTAAGGATTTTCTATCCTTGCTCCCTTTGTACTGTTGATACAAAACACCTTTTCCTTCATTGTTCATCTGAGTATAGAAGTAGTGCGTTTTTGATTGTACTGGCAGCATCATTCTCCCTGAGGCTTTCATCAAATTGGAGACCTTGGTTTTCAGCGCATCGTATTGAAGCAAGGACCTGACATAATTTCTCATGAATTCATCCTGTGTCTTTGTCCAGGTTTGAACTGCTTCATCACTCACATCATCCAACCAGCTAAATTCATCCAATATCTTTGTACCATGGTAGGTAGTTTCTTTCACTTCCTTTTTGGATTCAGGATAGTCCAGTTTTTGTGCTTGACAGGCCTGCCCGACTGTAAAAATTAAGGCAATTGCCATTGCCTTGTAGAAAAATCTTTTTGAGCTCATGTTGTCTTATTTTGTTGAGATTCAAAGGAATAAGAGCATGGGACAGTAAACCTTAGGAAAAGCTTTTGTTAAGCTTAAGTATCTGATAGGCATTGATTTTTTAGTCAACTCTGTCGATCATCAGTGCATAAATTCAACCTTAAGAAAACCTTAGGTTTTGCATAATGCGGTATCTAATAAGGACTCTTTCTCGTTTTGCACTTAAATTGAAGTCTATTGACAAAAGGTGATTGTTATCAAATCTCTACTGTGCAAATGAAATATGGATAAGAACTTCTACATAGATCAATGGCTTATCCAACCCTCTATTAACAGGGTTGCATTAGACGGTAAAGAATGGCGTTTGGAACCTAAGATCATGCAGGTACTCTGTATTTTGGCTAAAAGGCCAAATGAAGTCGTAAGCCGTGATTTTCTTTTCGACACCGTCTGGAAGGATACAGTAGTAGTCGATATGGTACTTACTCGAGCTATTTCAGAGCTTAGAACTGTATTTAATGACTCTCCAACAGCACCTCGTGTTATCGAGACCATACCAAAGGGAGGGTATCGGTTAATTGCCCCTGTTCGAAGTTCGAATGGGAGTTCCAATCATATAGGACTAAGCCAAACAACAAATCAATATGTTCGCAATATCATAGTAGCTGCATCTGCTGTTATAGTCATTACACTGGCCATTTTCTTCACCTTAAGCCAGACTTGGGAAGGCTCATCCAATGATTATGATGTTAAACCTCTAACTGCTTTGAAAGGCTGGGAATTTCATCCAGACATTTCTGCCGATGGAAAAGCGGTGGCTTTTGTCTGGCAAAGAGCTGGTGAGAACTACAGTATGATTTGCACAAAGAATATTGGAGCTAATGATCATAAGGTCATTAGTACGAATACAAGCCTAAACTTTGCTCCTAGCTGGTCTCCAGATGGCAGCCAAATCGCCTTTTACAGTAATGACAAAGGAAAGGTTAGTGTCAATATGGTGCCTGCATATGGAGGCAAGGAGCGAACGTTAATTCAAACTAAGGCCCAAGTTGCTGCACTTTCCTGGTCTCCTGATGGTCAGCAGATTGCCTTTGTAGACTTTGATAGCATCAATAATCAACACATAATCAACCTGTATTCCATTAGCACTCATAGTATCGAACGTCTGGTCACTCCGCCAAAAAGCTATTGGGGCGATTCTTATCCTAGATATTCTCCAGATGGAAAGCAAGTCGCTTTTGTAAGAACACTTGGAGAGGGAGTTCAAGAACTATTTACACTGAGCCTAAAGACAAGAGAATTAAGTCCTATAACTGATATACAAAGTAGTATATATGGCTTTGATTGGACCAGCAATTCAGAATTGATTTTCTCATCTGATTTTGATGGACAAATTGATCTCTGGAAAACTTCTACACACAGGAACGCGAACATTAAGAAAGTTGCTTTAGGAAAAGACAAACAAAACCCTTCTGTTGTAAATGGTCAATTGGTTGTAGAAGAATGGAATACTGATACTGACATCTTCAGATTAGAATTAAACCATGATACTACCTCTCCTCACCCTCTGCTAGAATCCACCTTCTGGGATTTGCATCCTGATATATCTTCCAACGGAAAGAAGATAGTCTTTACATCCAACCAATCTGGTAACTACGAGATTTGGTCGGCCAATGCGAACGGCAAGGACCTTAAGAAACTGACGCAAATAGAAAGAGCCTTGACAGCCAACCCTAAATGGTCACCCAAAGGTGATATGATCGCATTTGATGCAAGGCCCAATGGCCTTTCGCATATCTACTTAATAGATTCGGCTGGTATGGATCAATACCAGTTTACAAAGGGAGAATTCAATGCGCTGGCACCAAACTGGTCCTCAAATGGAGATCATATCTATTATGGATCTGATGAAACAGGAAATTGGGAGATTTGGAAAAAACCCATTAATGGAAATAAAGCAATGCAAGTCACCAGAAATGGTGGTTATGCTGCAAAAGAATCAAAGGATGGAAAAACGCTTTTCTATACGAAATTCAAGGAAGGCGGCATTTGGCATAAGAACTTGCAAACTGGAAATGAAACGCTTCTAATCCCGAGCTTAGCCTTTTCCGATTGGAGTAACTGGACAGTATTGGATCAGGAGATTCTGTACATAAGAAGATCATCTGGCCAACCAGGCGTTTCTCTGATGGCCTATAATCTGGACACGAGAGAGACAAAAGTCAGAAGAGAAATTAGGACAAACCTGCCTAAAGCAGATGCTACCTTCGCCATGGCACCAGATGGTTCATTCCTACTCTTTGGCCATATCAAAGGATATAAAGGTGATTTAATCTATGTCAGCCAGCTTTAGCACCATTTACTTTTCAATTCATATACCTAACATTTCCTTAACCTATTTTCTACAATCTGCTCCTGATATTGGGTTTTTGTTAGACCGAAAGAGGCGGCTTGTGTTCATGGTTGTATTGAGTCGCCTCTTGATTTAACGATACAAATATGTTCCCTTGGTTGAAATTAGCATCGAAGAAGTTTTTATTTCTCATACTCCTATTGGTCTCTTCATTGTTTCTCAGAGCTCAAGAGAATGAGATATCGGTGATAAGAGCAGCTTACATGCAAAGCTTCAACGAGGGCAATATCTCCAAATTGAGCGCTTACTTTGGCAGTCAAATTTCTAAGAGCAAATCAGCTCAACTCAACAAGAATCTCAATAGGGCTTTGAGACTTGTAGGAAGTGTCAAATCAATGGACCTACAAGCTAAGTCAAAAGGCAAATACCGATACAAAGTTGTTCATGAGAATCTGTCCACGCTTGAAGTTGTTTTCGAATTAGATTCAAAAGGATTGTTGTCGTCACTAACATTGGGGCCCTACATCCATAAGAATGCACCTCAACTAGAACGCAATATCAGTTCTCTAATTCTTCCCTTTAAAGGTGAGTGGTACACTTTCTGGGGAGGAAAAACTACTTCTCAAAATTATCATAATGCCAGTCCCCAGATGCGGGGAGCCTATGATTTTTTAGTCATGGGTGAGAATGGCAGGTCGCACCGCAATGGCGCATCTAAAAACGAAGATTTTTACGCCTTTGGAAAGGAAATCATAGCACCTACGGGTGGGAAGATCATATTCACATCGGATGGGGTGAAAGACAACAATTGGCCATCTATGAATCGTGATGCTGCTTACGGTAATGTGGTAATGATGGAAACGGAAAATAAAGAGTATCTGGTTTTTGCCCATTTAAAGCTCAACTCTATCACGGTGAAACAAGGACAAAAGGTAAACCAAGGAGACTTACTAGGTTTATGTGGAAATTCAGGAAATTCAACCGAACCTCATCTACATTTTCAAATGCAGAATATTCCAGATTTTAGTTCACCGACAGGGGCATGGACATATTTCGAAAAGATTAGGGTCAATGGGCAAACCAGAGAAGATTACTTACCGACAAAAGGAGACAAAATCAGCAACTGACTTATAAGTCAAACAACCAATCCTTGGGTGAATTGTAGAGCAACTCCCCTTTCCGTATTTCTAGCGGGGAATCGATATTATTATGATAAAGTTGACCTGTACCCAAACCCTGAGGTAGTTCAGGTTTATATTGTGAAGTAAACTGAGCAATGGCATTTAGGCCAACATTAGATTCGAGCATTGAAGTCATCCACCATCCGATACCCAGGTCTTCGGCCATCCTGACCCACTCTTGGCAGGCTTTGATCCCACCTACCAATGAGGGCTTGAGTATGATGTATTGAGGCTTTATCGTGTTCAGAAGCTGTTCCTTGGCTTTATAGTCATGTACTCCGATCAGCTCTTCATCCAAAGCGATCGGTAACAGCTCTGAAGCACACAAACGGGCCATTAAATCATGTTGACCAGGCTTGACGGGCTGCTCAATGCTATGAATATCGAGACCTGCTAGCTGCATTAACCTTTCCTCTACATCGTCTTCGGTAAAAGCGCCATTCGCATCCACACGCAAGGTGATGTCCGTGGCAGCGTATCGCTGTCGAATGTTCTCAAGCAGTGTCAATTCTTCCTCAAAGTTGATGGCACCTACTTTCATTTTGATGGTATTGAACCCAGCTTTGAGCTTCTCCTCAATCTGCTGATGCATAAAGGCCTCATCACCCATCCAGATAAGGCCATTGATCGGCATACGATAACTGCCTTCAAAGAATTGGGTGTGAAATAACTTTCTTACTCCACCATTTACTAGGTCGATTAACGCGGTTTCCAAGCCGAATTTCACAGAGGGTAAATGTGCAGGAATTTCTCGGGAAACTAACGCCAGAATATCTTCAGTAATTTCAGGAATATCAATACCTTCAATCGACTTTAATGTTTTACTTAAAACTTCCTGATAATCAACACCATAATCTTCACTCAATCCTTTTAGAGGACTCGCTTCTCCCAACCCGAAAACCCGATCGTTTCCTTCTATGAAGACCTTGATAAACCAAGTCTCCTTTTCTGTAAAAGAACCACGTGATGTTCCTGCTTCGAATCTAAATTTTAATAGATGAGGAATTATCTCGAAACGAACTTTCATGATTGACCCAGAAGTCTTTTGACATACTTACCAATGATATCGAATTCCAGATTAACCTTATCTCCCACTTTGAGCTGATGGAAATTGGTATGTTCATATGTATAAGGAATAATCGCGATCCTGAATTTGCCCTCCTCAGAATTAAAGCAGGTCAGACTGGTCCCATTTACACAAACTGAACCCTTTTCTACAGTAACATTGCCGTGTGAAGTATCATATGTAAAGTCGAAAAGCCAGCTTCCGTCCTGTTCTTGAATATTGACAACTGTCCCAATTTGATCCACATGACCTTGGACTACATGCCCATCAAACCGACCATTGGCGACCATACAGCGCTCTAAATTCACAATTGAGCCCGTTTTCCAATCTCCAAGATTGGTCTTTTGCAAGGTTTCGTCAATGGCGGTCACCCGGTGTACATCGTCCAATACCTTTACCACTGTAAGGCAGGTTCCATTATGCGCAATACTTTGATCAACTTTCAACTCATGGCTTACATCACTCCTGATATCATAGTGATAGTTCGATCCTTCTTTCTCTATAGCGACTACCTCGCCTATCGTCTCTATAATTCCTGTGAACATCTCTGAATCTTTGGATGCGAATATACTCAGAAGTAGGGAGTTGATACGTAGAAATTAAGCACTGTATTATAAGTCAAAAGTCACGAGCTTCGAGTTGCAGAAAAGAATTAAGTAACACCTAAACTTCTCTGGTCGAAATTGAGTTACTTATTCATTCAATAGAAATCAATTAAAACTAAAACGTCAGATGGCAAATATTACACTTGGAGGTACTCCTACTCAGACCAATGGAGTCCTACCCAGCATTGGAACCGCAGCAAGCAATTTCGAACTATCAGAGGTGGATTTATCAACGAAAACACTCGATGACTATAGCGGAAAGAGCATTGTACTCAATATTTTCCCAAGCGTGGACACGGGTGTCTGTGCCACTTCTATACGTACTTTCAACAAGACAGCATCTGATTTAGACAACACTGTGGTGCTTTGCATTTCAAGAGACCTTCCTTTTGCTCAAGGTAGATTCTGCGGTGCTGAAGGCATTGAGAATGTAGAAATGCTATCGGACTTTAAAACAGGTCAGTTCGGTAAGGATTATGGCTTAGAGATTATGGATGGTGCCTTTGCCGGCTTACACTCTAGGTGCATTGTAGTCATTAACCCTGAAGGTAAGGTGGTCTATACTGAGCAAGTGCCAGAGATTGGTCAAGAACCTAACTATGATGCCGCACTAGCAAGCTTGTAAAAAGAAGCTTAGTCAATATTAAAGGCCAATGGAGATTCCATTGGCCTTTTTTAATAATTTAATAAGTAATTGAGAAACCGGTTTCAATAAACGCTTAAGAATATTTATATGGATGAAAAAACCAAAGTGAGAATTCAACAGCTCGAGAAACAAATAGAGTTTGAGAAAGCTGAAGAAGAAAGACATGCCGATATGTATAGACCTCTAATAAAGGAGGTTGATCAGTTAACAAAATCAATCTTTTCATCTTTAATTAATAGATCCAGAGTTCGAGAACTGAACAAGAGGATGCAGCACTATGCCGACATTGCAAACAAACATCAAGATAAGGCCGCTGAGCTTCGAAGAGAACTCTACAACCTAGAGTATGACAATCGATAAGGGACAGATCTCAATGCTTTGACTTCTTTTCGAAAAAAGTCTCTTTGATTCTGTCACCTTAAGTTATCTTCGCCTCAGTATAAATGGAAGATAGTTACAGACACAAAGGTATGCGTAGGCAGTTGGTTAAAACTGTACAAGCGCAGGGTATTAAAGACGAACGCGTACTGGCGGCCATTGGCAAAATTCCGCGTCATTTCTTTTTTGAAAACGCTCTTGTAGAACATGCCTATGAAGACAAGGCCTTCCCTATTGGTGCCGGACAGACCATTTCACAGCCTTATACAGTTGCCTTCCAGAGCGAATTGCTGCAAATCAAACCTGGGGATAAGGTTCTTGAGATTGGAACAGGTTCGGGCTATCAAGCCATTGTGTTGCTCGAATTAGGTGCTGATGTCTACACCATAGAATATCAGAAAACTCTGTATGAGCATACGAAGTCTTTCTTGCCCAAAATGGGATACAAGCCTCACTTCTTTTACGGAGATGGCTCCCAAGGTTTAAGTCGTTTTGCACCCTATGACAAGATTATTGTCACAGCTGGCGCTCCTACCGTACCCAATGCCTTAATAGATCAGCTCAAAGTTGGAGGTTGCCTGGTGATCCCTGTCGGTAATCAGAAAACACAGCAAATGATGCGGATCACCAAAACCGGTGAAAGCAAAATCACAAGCGAAGTATTCAATGACTTTAAGTTTGTCCCCCTACTCGGTGACGATGGGTGGAAGTGATCGTAGTGCGTATAGCTAATACGACTTGAGTAAATGGTGTCTGTAGAATTACACATATTATAAACAACATTATTTTATATTTTAATATATTATTTTTTTCATACATTATTTTCCATTAAGATTATCGATCTTTTTAGAAGATTTTATTGCTCCAATCGCTAATTTTGCATCAGACAGAATTTACTATGGCAAAGAAGCAGAAAACTTGTAAGGACTCTTGTGTCACCATGACGGAATTGGTCCTCCCCAATGACACCAATACGCTGAACAATCTCATGGGTGGGCGTTTGATGCATTGGATGGATGTGGTTTCAGCTATTGCTGCTCAAAAGCACTCTAATCGTATTGTAGTCACTGCCTCTGCCGATAACATCTCTTTCAGAAACCCTATTCAATTGGGTGATGTCGTAACACTCGAAGCAAAGGTGACCCGAGCATTTAGCTCTTCTATGGAAGTATATGTTGAGGTTTATGCTGAGAACATTCCTTCAGGAACACGTTTTAAGAGCCACAGTGCCTTCTTTACCTTTGTGGCGGTAGATCAGGGTGGTCGTCCGATTGACGTACCTGAATTAAAGCCAGAGACTGCTGAAGAGAAAGAACTATTTGATGGTGCCCTCCGCAGAAGACAGCTGAGACTTGTCTTGGCCAAGCGCATGAAGCCAGAAGAAGCCACTGAACTTAAAAGTATATTCGATACGGAGGTATAAAACCGACACGTCATTCTGAGCGCAGCGAAAGAATCTCTCCCTTAAGAACTCCTCTCTTTATCTTCATTCAAGAGATTGCTTCGCTCGCAATGGTGAACGAGTCGATGAATGTTTTCTATTTCAAGTCTGGGTAAATAACCGTTTCGATTTATCTTTGATCATATGAGTGACCAAAACTTCCTAGCCCATTTCATTGAAGAACCTCTATATGTGATAAAGGAAGACTCAAGTCCTATTCCAGATACTTCTGTTGCAGAACCCATAGAGGCTAAAGGTGAGACAAAACCGGAAGAAACTACAAATTCTGCAGAGCCTGCCATTGCAGATGCACCAGTGACTGTGAAGGAACCGGCAGCTCCTGTCTATGTAAAGCCCTTGCCGACTGCAGGGAACAACCTCAAGCACTGTATCATATTGGTAGACTCACCTGAGGAGTTACTTGAAGAACCGTTCAAAGTGTTGCTCTATAAGATCATTGGAGCAGTTAAAAGAAATCCTGAAGACATTTTACTAGCGAACTGTCGCGATGCTGGAAAGGATCAGATTGAGGCCTTATTGGCCAATAACAACCACAAACACCTGCTAGCCTTTGGCACCGATGTATTGACCGAACTCACCGGCATTCAACCTTATACAATTCACAAGCCAGAGTATGTTGCTATGCTCAAAGCTGATTCGCTCAGTGAAATTGCGTCTGACGTAGACAAGAAAAAAGCCCTTTGGAAAGCGCTTCAAGTGATGTTTACCCTCTCTTAATAGTCGTTTGACAATCCAGGAATGGAATAATCTCTCATTCATTTGCTGTTTCTTTTTAAAAAGTCTTCGTTGCTCAAACATCAATGAATTCACATAATATCCTAAGCTTAAACAGATTGAGGTTTAAAACTCCCATTCTTTTTATTCTTATCCTCACATGCTTTTCATGCATAGAAGCCATTGGACAGACCATTGGGGGTACCATACTTAACAGTGCCACCTGTAGCCCTATTCCTTTTGCCAATGTATCTATACCCAGTCTAAGTGTAAAAGGGAAAAAGATAGGTGTAGCATCAGATAAGGAAGGTGTTTTTCTTCTTGCCATTGGAACCCCTCTCCCTTTGGACATAGAATTCTCGGCCATAGGTTACAAAACCAAAAGAATAACCATTACCAGGTTTGAGGCGAACTTAAAGATTGAACTTGAAGAAGATTATAATCAGCTTGATGATATAATTGTCACGAGTGAAAAGATTTCAATTGAAGAACTCAGAATCCCCAATGAAATCACCAGAATTAGCTTACCGGAAATCCAAAACTCGGCATCCTTTAATTTCATCGACCTTGTCGCTAATATTAAGGGAGTAGATATAACGACTCAGAGTTTATTGATAAACAACGTCAATACCCGGGGTTTTAATTCAAACGCCAATCAGCGCTTCACGCAGTATGTTGACGGCATGGATAATCAAGCACCAGGGTTAAGTTTTGCACTAGGTAATATTATTGGTCCCAGCCAATTAGATATTGAATCGATAGAAGTGATCCCTGGTGCAGCTGCTTCGCAATACGGGACGGCTTCATTCAATGGCGTGTTATCAATGAAAACCAAAAACCCCTTTGACCATACAGGCTTTTCTATGGCTGTCAAAGGTGCTACCTTATCCATCGAACAATCCAACTCGGAGTTCTTTCGTTTGGGTAATTTTAGTAGTGATCTTTCAGCAAGATATGCGGTCAATATAAAAGATAAGGTAGCATTTAAGATAGCTGGCACTTCCATCAGAGGCGTTGATTTTAGAGCTAGAAATTATGATAATATAGGCCCTGGCAACAGCTTTGAAACAAATTATTCTGAGTTAGATCAAGCCATAAATGGAGTCAATGTCTATGGAGATGATAGAGTATCATTTGTAACTGTACCCAAAAATAGAGGTGATTTTTTTGGTCCAGATACGCTAATATCTGTGACGCGAAGAGGCTATAGAGAAGAAGATCTGGTTGAATACAATGCCAACAATTTCAAATTTAATGCCGAGGTACAAGCCAAATTAAACAAAGAAATTGTTCTGAGTTTAGCTTCATTTTATGGTATTACGGATGCCATGATTACTGGCAATGACAGAATAGCATTGAGGGAGTTCGAAATCCAACAGTACAAGGTAGCGATGGAAGGAAGAAATTTCTTTGCTCGAGCTTACACCACAACGCAAAACTCAGGAAAGACATTCAATGTAGGGTTATTGGCTGATAACTTGGTCCAAATACAAAAACCAGATAGTGCATGGTTTGATCAATACAGACGTTTACACACTTTCGGCTTCAGAAGCCTTCAGGCAAGTCGAAGCCTTGCTGAGTCTAAATTTCCCTTTGGGCAATTTCTAGATCGGTTTGAGCCCGGAACGGAACGGTTCGATTCGCTCCGCAATGTAATAGTCTCTTCACAAGAACCTGGTTTGGGAGCGGCTATTAGGGACAAGTCATCACTTTACCATTTAGATGCCGGGTATAACCTGAAAGATCTTACTCCAAGTTTCGATAAGCTCAATATTGGCTATAGCCTACGTTATTACAAACCTGAATCGGCTGGAACTGTTTTCATTGACTCAGTAAACAACGATGTTTTTAACTGGGAATATGGAATCTTCGGAGAAGTTGAAAGACCAATTAATGAATCTACACGACTGTATGCAGCCTTGAGATATGACAAAAATGCCAACTTCAAAGGTAAACTGAGTCAGAGGCTTACTTTCGTAAAACAGCATAAGGAAAATCACTTCTTTCGCCTTGCAATTCAAAGAGGTTTTAGATTCCCAAATATTAATGAGCAATTTATCAATCAAGATTTAGGTGATTTAAGATTGATTGGTGGATTAAAAGAAATCACTGACGCCTATGATCTCCATAACAACTCTATCTTACAAAGCGCGGTTGATGAATTCATTAGCACCGTAAATCAATCAGTATTTGTAGAAGAAACCGAAGAGTTTGATGCATCCAAGAGTAAAAATATTTCCATAATAGAAAATGGAGTTATCAGAGATAACCAATTTTTAGGCCTAAAGCCTGAACAAATCACCTCTTTAGAGTTTGGATACAGAAGTTTAATTGAAGAAAAACGACTGATCGAAGTTACGGCCTACAGAAATTATTACCGCAATTTTATAGGAAATACAAGGTTAATCATCCCAAGAACTAGCCCATCGATCGACCTTAACCTAGCCATGGAGCAGTCATTGAATGTCGGCAGTCATGATGTAGTCTTTGTTGCCGACAATTCTGAGAAAACTATAGTCGTTCAAGGACTTGAAATGCTTTATGATATTACTGGAGACACTGGTCTCAACTTCGTAGTAAATGCCACCCTTGCTGATATTATTCAAGACGCTGATGACCCACTAGTTCCTGGATTTAACACCCCACCTTTCAAGTTTAATGTGAAGGTTGGCCACCGGAGAATTGGACCAAACTTTGGTGCAGAGTTTGTTTGGAGGTCGAGAAGTGGCTTTGAATGGGAAAGTCCTTTTCAGGATGGTTTTGTCAAGGGTTACAGCACTTTTGATATGCAATTGACATTTGGCATTCCTAAATTAAGTTCTTTCCTACGGGTGGGGGCTAACAATGCAATCAACATAGATCAATTCAACTCATTCGGAGGACCAGAAATTAATGCAATATATTATGCAAGTCTCACATCCAACTTTTAAACGACTATGATAAAATCAAGCCCCTTCTTGCTCATTATCGTAGTTATTTTCTCTTGTGGACAATATGAGTTGCCTACCCCTCAGGAAAAAGAGGAATTCACCGTATTGAATGCTGACCTATCCAATCTCGTCTTTTTGGGAAGCTCAATGTTTGCAGGTATGGAAGATGGGGCTATTTCTAAAGTAGGTATTTCAAATTCCATCCCTAACCTATTATTGACCGAACTATTTTCAATGAGTTCGACCAACACTTCCGTATTGAAATTGAGTGAGGGGGTTGAATTTAATTTATTTGAAAACGAAACCATAAATGGTAATGTGGGCAGGTACCAGCTTTTCTTTCCCTCAGCCGACACTCTAGGTTTTAGCTTAAAAATATTACCAGGTCAGTCCTTCGCATATGCCTCTGAACTAAGTAGTCAACTTCAAACATTTGTATTCCCAGAAGCAAAAATCGTTGACTTTACAGAAACCGGTAGGAATGTAAACCCTTATATATCATCATTACTTCCTAATCCATCAACCTCTTTACTTGACATTATTACAGCTAGTGATCCAACATTTTTCATCCTGGATGTATCAGAAGAGGTTGTCGGTTATGCTATTCACGGTGCAGAAGGTTCATTGAATTCGACCGACTTCATGGCAAGTGAGTATACAGACATACTTGACGAGGCCCTTTTTGAGCAAAAATTAGAAGAGTTAATCGCTAAAATGCTTGCACCAGAGGGCTCAAAAGGTATGATCATGAACATACCTGATTTTCTGAAATTCCCATTTTTCTTAAAATCTTTCGGAGGAAGCAGGCCATACCTTCAGAATACGGCACAACAAAGTGGTGCCTTTGCAAACCTGGCAGAATACAATGCGCAAATTCTATCCGGAGGACTGCAACAACAAATAGGCAACTTGACCTTTATTACTGATTCTGAATCACCTTACTGGCACTTCATATTAGAGGATAGAAATCTTCCTGATGCCATATTGAATGGAGAAGCATTACCAAAAGTTAGAATCTCAATAGCTAACCCCGCCCGTCAGGAAGAAGAGGAAGAGCTAATATTCTTTCAGTATATCATGCGTGCCAGTATGGGTGCTGGTTTAGGACCAGGGATAGGTAATGAATACTATTACCCTATACCTGAAGATGGTTATTTGAGGATCGATGAGATAAAATCAATCGAATCCAAAATCATGGCCTATAATGAAATCATTGATAGAGTTGTGCAAAGACACTCAGAACAAGTGGTTGTAGTAGACATTCATGAATTCTATGAAGACTTGTTCAATGGTCTCAACCTCTTTCTTGAAAACCCACCACAAGGGAAATCAATTAATGGCGTTCAATTCGACCCCTTAGTAAGCAAGTTTGGAATTTTTTCTGCAGATGGTATTTCTTTGAATGGTCGTGGGAATGCCCTTATTGCTAATGAAATCATTAAAACCATTAACAATCATTTTAGTGGCAATATTCATCAATTGAATCCGAATAAGTACCCTGGCACTTCTTTTGAATATCAATGATGAGTTGCTTACTCCCCTCCGAAAATACTTGCTAGCTTGTTCTGCAAAGCTCTTCCCCTTAAGTTCTTACCAATTACTCTTCCTTCAGGATCAAGCAATAGTGCGAATGGTATGGCATTCACTTTATAAGTCATGGCAGCTGCAGACTGGAAATATTTCAGGTCAGAAACATGTGTAGGCCATACTAATCCATCCTTAGCAATGGCATCTACCCATTGGTTTCTAGTTCTATCTAAGCTTACACTGAATACTTCAAAACCTTTGTCATTGTACTTATTGTACATATTGACCACGTTGGGGTTTTCAGCTCTACAAGGCTTACACCAGCCCGCCCAGAAATCGAGCAATACATACTTACCTCTTAAGTCCTCAAGGCTTGCAGTCTCTCCCCCTGGGGTTGGTAAAGTAATGTTTGGAGCAACCTCACCCATTGCTACGGCAGGTCTGAAAAATTCGAGGTTTGAAGTGAAATACTCAACATCCTTTGAGTTAGGAATCTCCTTTTGAAGTTTGGTAGCCAATGAATCCAGAAAGTTGAATTCGTCTGACTTATTCGGGATATAGTCCGTGATCAATAGCGAAACAAGTGATCCATCGAAATCCCAAGCCATTTGCTTTAGCTTTTCGATCTTACCAGCTTCCAGTGCTAAGCCTTCTGTTGTCAACTCTTCTAAGAGCGTTCCATTCCCCGAATCACGAGCGTTGATGTACTTTTGATTAAAAGCAGTTACGACATCTCTATATTCACCCAAGTAGTCATACAATTGTTCGATATATTCTGCATCATCCGATCCGGTTACGCGAATCATGCTTCCCCCCTGTCCTTCGGCCTCTACCTTTAAATCATCACCGTCCAATACAATTGTCTCAAACTGTTGTCCATAGACATTGATTCGGTAAAAACCAGGGCCATCAATTTCAGTTTCTATTTCGAAATTACCTTTGTGATCAGAATAAGCTGTTAGTACGGGGGTAATTTGTCCAGTCTCATAACGCTCGAGAATCACCTCGCCTTGAGGAATTGGGTTTTCAATAGTACCGGTAATTTTGATCATACCGTCTTTTGAACTACCACAAGCGCTTACTACAAATGCGACTATCAAAAGGGTTAAAAACTTCTTCATTCCTATCCGTTTAACTTCTTATTCAATATCACCTGGACCTGTTTTGCATCTGCTTTGCCCTGGCTCTTTTTCATCACCCGACCCATAAACAGCCCCATTAATTTCTTTTTGCCTTGCTTAAAGGCTTCCACTTCCTTCGGTAAAGATAATAATACCTCCGTTACCATGTCATCAAGGGCGTCTACATTATCAACTGAGAGTAAATCCTTGCTTTCAGCGATATGTAAAGCACTCAAATCATTTTGGAGCATCTCAGGCAAAACGGTATGAGTGGCGACTGTATTATTCAAGCGACCTTCATCCATCAGGTTGATCAAACCAGCCATTCTTTCTGTAGAAACTCCAAGGGTTTCAATCGACAAACTTCTTTCATTCAACAGGCCCTTCACTGCTCCGTTAAGCCAATTGGCCGCAGCCTTCTTATTTGATACCCTTTCACACAACGCATGAAAGTATCTGGCGGTTTCCTTCTCCTCCGTTAAAAGAGTAATATCATAGTCAGACAGCTGATATTCGGATTTGAATAAGCTCCTGTACTCTTGTGGCGTTGTAGCCATGTCAGCCTTCAGTGCGTCTAGATAAGAGATATCAATGACTATAGGAGGCAAATCGGGGCAAGGAAAGTAACGATAGTCGTTCATCGTTTCTTTAAACCTCATGCTAGCGGTCTTTCCACTATTTGGGTCGAAGGTCCTTGTTTCGACATTAATGTGTTCATTAGACTGGATCATCATCAATTGACGCTCAAGTTCATGCGAAATGGCCCTACGAACATTACTAAAGGAGTTCATGTTCTTTACCTCTACCTTATTTCCCAACTGTTCTGACCCTATTGCCATGATAGAGATATTAGCATCACAACGAAGTTCTCCTTTCTCCATATTAGCCTCACTAATACCCAAAAAGCGTACAATCCTTCGAATTTCCTGCAAAAAGGCTGATGCCTCATCTGGACCTTTGATGCTTGGCTCTGTCACAATTTCGATCAATGGACTTCCTGCCCGGTTCAAGTCAATTAAAGTCGAATCTCCCTCATCATGAATCGACTTGCCTGCATCCTCCTCCATATGAATGTGATGCAATGCTACAAATGGTTGCTGAAAGTCCTTTCCAAATAGTTCTACTTTGCCACCTACGCAGACCGGTGTTTTATCTTGTGTTGTCTGATAACCCTTTGGTAAATCTGGATAAAAGTAGCTCTTACGGGCAAAATGATTGACTTCTGTAATCTCAGAACCACAAGCCAAGCCCATAAGAATAGCCTTTTCTACTACCTCTTTATTCAAAACGGGCAGTGTGCCGGGGTGCCCTAATGAAATGACACTTATATTCTCATTAGGCTGCGCATCTGAGGTATTAGACTCTGAAGAAAATATCTTAGATGCCGTATTCAGTTGAACATGAACCTCAAGGCCTACAACTGCCTGAAAACCTGCATCTCTTAATTTGGTGATGACTTTGTTCACAAAGCAGCAATCATTTCATTGGCCTTCTCGGCTACTCTATCTAAACCGAAAAGATCCTTACCACCGGCGGTTGCAAAGAATGGTTGTCCACCACCTCCACCTTTGATCTCCTTGGCCAGTTCGCGGACCATCTGACCTGCGTTTAATCCTTTTTCCGCAACGAGCTTCTCATCAATCACAACGGCTATCTGCGGCTTACCATCAACATCAGCAGCTAATACGGCAACAAGGTTATCTACTTCATTCTTAAGCTCAAAAGAGAGCTTTTTCAATACATCATTATTAGGTAATAAAGTTTTAGCAATCAGATAATTAAATTCATTACCTTCAATTATTTGATTCAGTAAATCTTGTTTGATCAAGCCAGACTGTTTAGCATGAAGTCCTTCAATGATTTTAGTTAGTCGTTTCTGATCATCAATAAGGCTTGATATGGCTTTAGTCACCTCTTTAGGATTCTTTAGAAGTTCTTTCACCTCATTCAACTCCTTCTCTTGCTCTTGCACATATGCGAATGCTTTTGGTCCTGTGTAGGCCTCTATCCTTCTAACGCCTGCAGCAACAGCGCTTTCCGAAACGATCTTGAACATCCCAATATCTCCGGTGGCGCTAACATGTGTCCCCCCGCACAACTCGACAGAGTATTCAGGATCAAAAGTGATCACTCGAACATGATCTCCATACTTTTCTCCAAAGAGTGCCATTGCACCTAGAGCTTTTGCGTCAGCGATTGGGACGCTTCTCTTCTCATCAAGTGCAATATTTTTGCGAATATGATCATTAACAATACGTTCGATCTCCTCTATTTGCTCATCTTCTACTTTGGAGAAGTGTGAAAAATCAAACCTGAGGACATTATCAGATACCAAAGAACCCTTTTGCTGCACGTGTGTACCCAGGGTATCTCTTAGTGCAGCATGCAGTAAGTGAGTTGCACTATGATTGCTCCTTATAAGTGTTCTTCTATTCCTATTGATTGTAGCTTTAAAAGTTGCTTTTGGATCGTTTGGTATCTTATCCGTATAATGAACGATCAGGTCATTCTCCTTCAATGTATTCACCACTTTGACTGTTTCAGCCTCATTGGACAATACCCCAGTATCACCAATCTGTCCACCACTCTCTCCGTAGAAAGGAGTTTTATTTAAAACCACTTGGAAGACTTTGCCTTTCTTCTCTTTGATTTCTCGGTACTTGATGATCTGGGTCTCCGATTCTTCTTGATCATAGCCGACAAACTCTACCGAATCTTCTCCATGGACTTCAATCCAATCGCCCTTCTCCGAAACAGCATCTGCCTTAGAACGCTGTTTTTGGGCTTCCATAGCAGCTGTGAATCCTGCTTCATCTATGGTCAAACCATTCTCTCTGGCAATCAAAGCAGTTAGATCTAGTGGAAAACCAAAAGTGTCATATAGCTCGAAAACCTCTTGACCATCAATGACTTTACTATTAGTATCTTTAAGTCTTACTTTAATTTGATCTAGTCGCTTTAATCCATTCTCCAGAGTTCTGAGAAAAGAGGATTCTTCCTCACGAATCACCTTAGCAATCAAGTCTTTTTGGCTTTCTAACTCATCAAAGAAGCCCTTGTATTGGCCGGCCAAAACTTCAACCAACTCATACATAAATGGTTCTTTCAGATTAAGGAAGGTATAGCCATATCGTACGGCTCTTCTCAGAATTCGTCTGATCACATAGCCCGCTTTATTGTTGGATGGCAATTGATCGTCTGCAATAGCGAAGGAGATCGCCCTGATATGATCAACAATCACGCGAAGCGCAATATCTGTTTCTTCTTTAACACCATACTTCAACCCTGCTTTGGCTGACAAGTGATCGATTAATGGCATAAAGATATCCGTATCGTAATTTGACAGTTTTCCCTGCAGCGCCATTGCCAGGCGTTCAAAGCCCATTCCCGTATCGATATGCTGAGCTGGAAGGTTATCCAAATGGCCATCTGCTTTACGATCGAATTGCATAAATACGAGGTTCCAAACTTCAACAACCTGAGGGTGATCCATATTGACAAGGTCTTTCCCTGGTACTTTTGCAATTTCTTCTTCTGAGCGCAGGTCTATGTGGATCTCTGAACATGGTCCACATGGTCCTGTATCCCCCATTTCCCAGAAATTATCCTTCTTATCTCCGTTTAGGATACGTGATTCATCGATAAATGCCTTCCAATAATCATAGGCTTCCTGGTCAAAGGCCAGATTATCGGCCTTATCTCCTTCGAAAACCGTTACGTAAAGTCTATCTTTTGGCAATCCATAGACCTCCGTTAGTAGCTCCCATGCCCAACTGATCGCATCTTTCTTAAAATAATCACCGAAAGACCAGTTACCCAGCATTTCGAACATGGTATGGTGGTAAGTATCAATACCCACCTCTTCTAGGTCATTGTGCTTGCCAGAAACACGTAGACACTTTTGACTATTGACTGCACGAGTATAATCAGCCTTTGCATTACCCAGAAAGAGGTCTTTAAACTGGTTCATACCAGCATTGGTAAACATCAATGTCGGGTCATTTTTCAACACCATAGGGGCTGATGGCACATACTTGTGCTGCTTCTTTTCGAAGAATTCGATGAACTTGGACCTTATCTCTCTCGACTGCATACCGGAACTGTTATCTGCTAAAGCGCGTTTGATTAATTTTATTAATTTTACTGGGTCTATGCATTAAAAGCAAAGCCACAAAATTAGGAGAATTTCAAAAAGGATTCTTAATGTCTAAAATAAAATATTACTACGATACCGAGACCTGTAAATACGAGCGGGTAAAGGTTAAAAAGAGCGATATAATCATCAATGCGCTGGGTTTTACATCTCTTGCAGTGGTGCTCGCTATAGGCATTATTGTAGTACTCTCCAGATACTTCGAATCTCCAAAAGAAATGGCCCTTATCAAGGAAAACGAGGAGCTCAAACTCTACTATGATCTAATGCAAGAACAGTTGACTGGCATGGACAATATGCTTGGGGTCTTACAAGAAAAAGATGATAATGTTTACCGTACTGTTTTCGAGGCTGAACCCATCGCGAGTACGGTAAGAGAGGCAGGATCAGGAGGTGTTCTCAAATACAGAAATCTGCTGGAAAGTGACTTAGATAATAAAGACTTGGTTGTTGGTACATTAGAAAGGATAGACCGGGTTAAGAAAAAGATGTATATCCAGACAAAGTCTTATGATGAGATTCTTGATCTGGCTAGAAATAAAGAAGCCTACTACGCAGCAATGCCAGCCATTCAACCCGTTTCAAACCAAGAGCTAAGAAGACTTTCTTCTGGTTTTGGTAGAAGAATGGACCCTATTCTGAAAGTGAGAAAGATGCACTATGGTACGGACTTCTCCGCGGAACGAGGCACTCCTATCTATGCAACTGCTGATGGAACAGTATCGAGAACAAGAAAAGACCTTACAGGGCTGGGCAACCATGTCAAAATTGATCATGGCTTTGGTTTTGAAACCTTATATGGCCATATGGTCCGTTACATTGTCAAGAAAGGACAAAAAGTAAAACGTGGCGATATCATTGGTTACGTTGGTAACTCAGGAAAGTCTACCGCACCACACCTCCATTATGAAGTTCATGTGAACGGTAAAGCAGTGAATCCTGTGTATTATTTCTACAAGGATTTGGATGCTAACGAGTTTGAGGAAATCTTGAGGCTTTCTTCTATCGAAAACCAGTCACTCGGTTCTTATTCTAATCGATAATTAGTTCTTTTGTTACGGTTCATATTTAATCTTTGGGATTAAAGTTATTCTTTCAACATATTTTGTAACTTTCTGATATGCCGTACAAAGAGAAGCCTATTGTCAAAAAATATTTCACTATTGGTGAGGTAGCAAAAGAGCTTGGCGTAGCTACTTCTCTGATTCGCTTTTGGGAAACTCAGTTCGATTTTATTCGTCCTAAAAAGAACTCAAAAGGCAATCGTAAATTCACACAAGACGATCTTAAAAAATTGAAATTGGTCTACCATCTGGTAAAAGAAAAGGGGTACACCCTTCATGGTGCCCAAGACCATATCAAAAACAGCAAGGACAGTATTGATGATAAAGCGGAATTAGTAGAATCGCTCCAAAAGGTTCGCTCTTTCCTGGAAGAGATGAAAAACAACCTTCCTTGAACATGGAGCAGCGTTACCAAGTGGCGCTCTCGCTTATATCTGGCATAGGCCCTATCCTATCCAAACAGCTTATTAATCATTTCGGCAACGCACAAGAGGTCTTTAAGGCATCAAAAGGAAGAGTTTCTAAGGTAAATGGTTTTGGAGAAAAGCTTTCCTCGCTATTATCCAATGAACAAAAACTACTTATTCAGGCTGATCATCTGATTGAGAAGTCTCACCAACACAACATTGCCATTCACTGCTTAAAAGATAAGACTTACCCAAAGAGGTTATTACAAGTATCTGATGCACCCTCAGTGCTCTACACCAAAGGTAAAGTAAACTTAAACCCCAATAAAACAGTCGGTATTGTTGGTACTCGAAAAGCAACTAAATATGGCCTTAATACCACCGAAAGCATTGTCGCTGACGCTGAATCAAATCAACCAACCGTTATTTCTGGCTTGGCTTATGGAATAGATATCAAAGCCCATGAGGCCGCCTTAGAAGAAGGCCTACCGACCATAGCCGTCTTGGCCTGTGGATTACAGACGATTTACCCTGCCGGCAATAGAGAGACCGCTAAGAAGATGCTTGAAACAGGAGGACTCATCAGCGAGTATCCCATCGGTACGAAGGCTGACCCCAGGTATTTCCCTGCTCGAAACAGGATCATCGCTGGCTTGTCTGATGCCCTTATTGTTGTTGAAGCTGCAAAAAAAGGAGGTGCACTCATAACGGGAAACATTGCCCACGGCTATGAGCGACCCGTCTTTGCCATACCCGGACAATTGGACAAATCGAACTCAGAGGGCTGTAACCAACTCATCAGGAACTATAAGGCATCCATCTATACTGGGTTTCGCGATGTTGTTGAGTCTTTGAATTGGGATAGAGATAAGGAACAGAAAGTAAAAATGATCACTTCCCAACTTGAAAAGTTGACTGGCCTCGAAAAGAAGGTGGTCGATACCTTATTGGCTAATGGTCAGCAAATGAAATTAGACGACCTCAGCTGGCAAAGCCAAATTCCATTGAATCAATTAGCTTCCATCCTATTGCAATTAGAATTTGAAGGCATTATCAAGCCTCTGCCGGGTAAGGAGTATAGATTGGGATAGTCGGGTGATTAGATGATTAGGCGATTAGGAAGAAACTTCATCTCGGGTGGCAAGATTACATTCTTAATTAAGCACTCAACATACTGATAGCTTGTAGAAAGGAACAACCCTTGATTAAGCCACAGTGTGAACGAAGAAATAAGACTGGGAAATTGTAAGTCACTTTACCAATGCATACCCATAGTATAGGTACCTTCTTTTACCCGTAATAACTCATATACCAGGTTATGAATATCGGGACGTACATTGAGTTGGTAGATTTTACTATTGTTTCTTGTGGGGTATACTCTATTGGACAGAAAGACAAAGAGTAAATCATTGTCTGGATCGGCCCATACCAGTGTACCCGTATAGCCAGAGTGCCCAAAGCTGGCTTCACTCGCACCCTTCGCCACACTACTTAACCTTGCATTGTATTCCACTAATGGCTTATCAAAGCCGAGCCCCCTTCTATTGCCGACTTCACAAAACTGACAATCTGTAAATTCTTGAATCGTACTCTCCTTCAAGTAGGTATTACCCTCGAATTGACCTCCATTCAGCAGCATTTGATATACTTTAGCTACATCTCCAGCACGACTAAACAATCCAGCGTTACCCGAAACTCCGAGCATCATGGCAGCACCTTCATCGTGTACCACTCCGTGCAGCGTCTGCATTCTGAAAAAGGTATCTACCTCCGTGGGTACAATTCTGTCTAAGTCAAACAGCCTACCCGCATTAAAACGAAGCGT
This sequence comes from Roseivirga sp., assembly GCA_965230105.1. Classification (GTDB taxonomy): domain Bacteria; phylum Bacteroidota; class Bacteroidia; order Cytophagales; family Cyclobacteriaceae; genus Roseivirga. Next base: position 51,664 of record CBDDKG010000019.1, read on the forward strand.
AGTAGCTCCCATTGGGATGTAGAACTCGTCATAAAGGAATTGATCAAAGGATTTTCCAGTCAATCGCCTTACCAGTTCTGGGATCAGATAGAAGGTCAGGCCCGAATAAACATATCGTTTGTCTTTACTCACCTTCGACTTGCGGATCATTTTATAGATCTTCTTTTGGATAAAGTCTTTATGCATGAATAAACCAGCCTCAGAGATTCTATAAGGATAATTAGCAGACGAATCCGAACTTATCGTCTTGTTCCTATACTTCCCATTCCGCTTTTGAGACTCAGACCAAAAGGGTATCCAAGCCCTCAAACCTGCCTGATGGGCCAGAACATCACGCATGACCAGGTTTTTCTTCTTGCCTTTGGCTACATCAGGAAAGTACTCGCCCATTGTCTTATCCGGATCGAACAGGCCCATATCATAAAGCTTCATTAGAGCCAATGTAGATGCTGTAGTTTTTGTAACTGAAGCCAAATCATAAAGGTCGGTCGTGTCGACCGGAATCATCTTATCATAGGTATGATAGCCAAATGCTTTGTGATAAATGACCAGTCCTTGCTTGGCAATCAGGACCTGCCCTCCTGGAAATGCCATGGAATCAATGGCCTGTTGCATAATCCGATCGATTCCATCATTCAATTTCTTGGCATCTATCTCAAATACTTCTGGCCTCCCTGATCTGAGCCCATCTCCTGCTCGATTAACACCCCTTACTGTCTGTTTTTGAAATACAAAGAAAGGGTCATCCTGTCCCTGAACTTGTACTGCTACAAACAGCATAAATAACCATAAACCGTATCTTACACCCATCACATTAGTTTATGGGAAAAACATCTAAACTCATTATCATAGCCTGATCAAACGCGCTCTTGTTCAATTCTGTTTCCTGACCAACGCCATTCAAATAGTCAAGAAGTTTTTCAGTTGCAATATTTCCAGTTAGATCGTCCTTGGCCATGGGACAACCACCGAAACCTTTGATGGCCGTATCGAAACGTCTGCACCCTGCCAGGTAAGCCGATTCAAGTTTTTCTCTTGTCTTTTCTGGTGTTGAGTGAAAATGGGCTCCGAATTCAATACTAGGGTAAGCCGAAATACTCATGGAGAACACACTTTTTATCACGTCAGGCGCTGCAACACCAATAGTGTCTGATAAACTAATAATCTGGATACCCAGGGCATTGAGTTTTTCAACAAACTCAGCAACAATCTGTTCATTAAAAGGCTCACCATAAGGGTTTCCAAAACCCATTGAGATGTAAGTCACCAAAGTCTTCCCCTGCTTTTCGCAAAGGTTTTGAATATCAGCTACGGTAGTTAGTGCTTCATTGATTGACTTGTTGGTATTTCGTTGCTGAAACTGCTCTGAGATTGACAATGGAAAGCCTAAATAATCAATTTTATCAAAGTTTGCGGCAGTTTCGGCACCTCTCATATTTGCGATGATTGCCAATAATTTAGATGTTGTTCTTGACAAATCAAGTTGTTCTAACACTTCAGTAGTGTCCCTCAACTGTGGTATTGCTTTGGGAGACACGAAGCTTCCAAAATCGATTGTATCAAATCCCACTTTAAGAAGCTGGTTGATGTATCGGACTTTTTCCTCCGTAGGAATAAACTCATGCAAGCCTTGCATGGCATCTCTTGGGCACTCGATTATTTTCATCGAGTAAGTTTAGTCAACATGTAGCATTAGACAAAGGATATATCTCTTATTTGATACAAACAAAAAAGGCTCCGAAATACGGAGCCTTTCAACCTTAAACTTAACGCTTACATGTTAGGTGGTAAGATCACCTTGTCAATAATGTGAACAACACCATTTTTAGCTTTAACATCTGCAGCGACAACTTTCGCTCCACTAATCTTAACGTTGCCACCGCTAATAGAAACAGATACGTTTTGTCCTTGTACTGTTTTCGCCTTTTGTCCATTAGATAAATCCGTAGACATTACTTTACCAGCAACTACATGGTAAGTAAGGATAGCAACCAGTTTATCTTTATTCTCAGGCTTCAGAAGCATTTCTAAAGTTCCTGCAGGTAGTGCGGCAAAGGCCTCGTCAGTTGGAGCAAATACGGTGAAAGGTCCATCTCCCTGTAAAGTTTCTACCAAGCCTCCTGCTTTTACAGCTGCCACTAATGTTTTCAAGTTATCAGCACCAACTGCTAATTCTACAATGTCTTTTGACTGTGCCTTAGCAACCGATACGGTTAGTAACATTGCGAAAAGCGTAGCAGCTAGCGATCTAAAAATTTTCTGAGTTTTCATAATTGGATAATTTTTCAATGTTTGATTAAAACTATCCTAGTTACGACCTGCTCGGAGGGCTTGGATTTCGAAGCGTTAACTTTTTTTCAAAAAACCTTTAACAAAGGTCTTGTCCACGGTGGCGACTGGGCTCCCCCCCTCTTTTTCAAGCGTCACAGCAAATGCCTCAACATCTCCCTGGATTACCTTCAACTCTTGAACCAATTGGTTATGATCAAATATTCCAGCATCAATTGGAGCCAGTCCAGGTTTAATCGCCCACAATTGATATTGATGTCCATGGGGTGGCTCAGGAAGATTGTCAACACTGATAAAGACAGCATTACTCTTAGTATTCCAAAACACGTTTGCAAAAGATTCTGGAGCTAAATCAAGACCATCCATTCTAATGTGAATATTATCTTCACTCAAAAAGTGAGCAATTCTCAATTGAGCATATTGAAGCTGCTGGTCCGTTTGACTCACACGGTTGGCCAATGAAGTCTGATCCGACTGCAAGGCCACGAGTTGGTCTTTAGTATTCTTAAATTGAGAATAAAAGATGTAGTTAAAACCGAGACTTATGAATAAGAGAATACTAGCTGCAATAGACCAAACCGGCACTATGTTCACGCGCTGAATCTTCACCTCAGGTTCATCATCAAGGACTTTAAAAAACTTCTCTTTCTCGATTTCCTGTATCGATTCTAATGCTCCTTCAAGAATTTCGGGCTTTGGCGATTTAGATTCTGCTTCGGCAAATTTCAACAAACTCTCTCTCAGAGAATCTAATTCTATTCTCACCTCATTGTATTGACTCGCAATTCTATCTACCTCTTGCATTTCCTGCTCATTGAGCTCTCCTGCCAGATAGGATTCCAGAATTCCTGATGATATGTAGGCTTGAATATCCATTATATGACCGACCTCAAGTGTTTAATAGCAGTTCTAATTCGGGTTTTGACAGTACCCAACGGAATACCCAGCTTTTCACAAATCTCCTTGTGCGTATACCCTTCAAAAAAGGACATCCTTATCAAAGTCTTCAAATCTTCAGGAAGTTGAGCAATTAATTGTTTAGCATACAATGTCTCCATCTCGTCACTACTCGAAACACTCTCCGCTATACTTACGACCTCAACTCCATTTTTAGATTCTTGTGAGAGTCGATAATCCTTAGTTCTTGTTTTATCGATTGCAGCATTTTTGCTCACGCGAACAAGCCAAGTAAACAGAGAGCCTTTAGAACTGTCAAAATTATGCCCATTCTGCCATATTTTCAATAAAACTGATTGTAAAACATCTTCAGACATGACTTCATCACGAAGTACGCGATTAATTACATTAAGTAGCAACGGACCATAGTGGGTAAAAACCAATTGGATGGCCTCCTTATTCCTATCTGCAAGCAAGTGGCTTATTTTACTTTCGACTGAAGAGGTCTTGGTAAGCTGTTGAACTGAGAGTGACAAAGTTTTTCGATTTGTGATACAAACCTATAAAGCCTTCTATTTGTTTACTCTTTTAAGCAATTCTTTAAACAAAGCGAATCAGCGTCTTTTCTTGCGCCTAGGTCTGTTGTCAGCACCGTTGAAAGATTTCTTTCTTTTATGTCCAGAATTCTTAGGACCATTTCGACTTGGTTCCTTCTTTTTCCAGGTTAAAGTCTCTTTCTTACTTTTAATCTCTGCAGGTTCATCCGTGACTTTATAGCCGTGGGGGATTTCTGAAGGGATTCTTTCTCCCAGCAACTTTTCTATTCCCCTTACTAAAGGAAAGTCGTCATTTGATACCAGCGAAATTGCCTCACCACTAGCCCCTGCTCTTCCTGTTCTTCCGATTCTATGCACGTAATCTTCTGCGACCTTAGGTAGGTCAAAGTTGATGACATGCGGCAATAACGGTATATCAAGTCCTCGAGCAGCAATGTCAGTAGCAACCAATACTCTTACATTTCCCTTCTTGAACCCTGCTAGAGCGTTTGTTCTAGCCCCCTGGCTTTTATCTCCGTGAATAGCGGCTGAACTAATCCCTCGTTTATCAAGCTTTTTACTTAAGCGATTGGCCCCATGCTTAGTCTTAGAAAATACTAATACCTGCTGCCAGTCACCTTCTGAAATCATTTTGATAAGAAACTCTGCTTTGTCAGTCCTGTTCAGTCGATAAATCTTCTGAATAATTACCTCCACCGCTGTATTCTCTGGAGTCGCCTCTACCGTTACCGGATCCATCATGAATGAGCCTGCTAATTGCTTGATCTCTTTGGAAAAAGTCGCTGAGAATAATAGGTTTTGTCTTCTTTCAGGAATCAATGACATGACTTTTTTGATATCCCTGAGAAAGCCCATATCCAACATCCTATCAGCCTCATCTAGAACAAAGACCTGCACATGAGTCAAAGAAACAAGTCCTTGTTGGTGCAAATCCAATAACCTTCCAGGTGTAGCCACCAAAATATCGACTCCATTTCTAAGCTCTCTTACTTGAGACCCTTGTTTAACCCCACCAAAGATTACTGTTGAGTTTAAATGTAGAAACTCACTATAAGCAATCACGTTTTCTTGAATCTGAGCGGCTAACTCCCTTGTAGGTGTCAGAATCAATGAGCGTACTGGCCTTCTCTTCGGCTGCTTTTCTTCGGAAAGAATTTGAAGAATCGGCAATACAAAACCGGCAGTCTTGCCAGTACCTGTTTGCGCTGAGGCCAGCACATCTTTTCTTTTCAGAATGACTGGAATTGCTTTTTCCTGGATAGGCGAAGGCGTATCATATCCAACCTTTTCAATCGCATGTAGCAACGAGGTCGAAAGACCTAGAGATTTAAATGTCATAAGAGTTGTTAGTGAAATGACAACTCTTTGTTAAGCTCCATTTCCGGGTGAGTCGCTAAGGTAGGCTAATTCTAAGCAAGTCTACCACTAAAGCAAAACAATCATCTTACTTGAATACTTCTTCAAAAAGAGACTTCATCTTTTGCCACGAATCTTCGTCAGCCTCTTTCTGATATTTAAGAGGCATATTGAACTGTACCCCCAAAGTATCCGCATCGGGATTAGTAAAACCATGAAGGGCCCCTTCATAAGACACATACTCGTAATTCGCATTTACTGCATCCATAGCGGCCTTATAATCCACAACAGTTTGTTCTGGAACAAAAGGATCATCAGCTCCATTAGCCACAAAGACGCGAGCTGTTAAATCTTCTGATGGAGGAATAGGTAACCGCACACCAGAATGAAATGCCGCTACTGCATCCAAATCGTATCCGGCATTGGCCATGCTTAGAATAACACTTCCTCCAAAGCAATAACCGATGGCTCCTATTTTATCCGGATCAACATCTGGATGATTCTGTAGTACTGCAATTGCTTTTTCAAACCTGGCTTTTGCCTCGTCCATATTGGAGAATGTTTGACTCATAAACTTTTGTGCGTCTCTAGGATGTTCAGCCACTTTACCATCACCGTACATATCTACTGCTATGGCCACATATCCTAATTCTGCCAGCATTTCAGCCCTCTTTCTCATGTAGGGTGTATGCCCCCACCATTCATGCACTACCAAAATCCCAGGTCTTTTACCCGACTGATTTTCATCCAAGACCAGATATCCTTTAAGGTTTGTAGAATCTGTTGCATAGGAAACTTCTTCTCCAACAATTTTTGGAGCCAAGGCTTCATCATATGAATCTGCCTTTTTCTTATCAGAACAAGCAACTATAAGAACTGACAGGAAGAACAGAAGTGCGAATTTTGTGACAGAATTTCTCATTTTCTCAAGTTTCCTTTGAAGATAGTAAAATCAATACTTAAGTATTGAGAAACAACTCTCCTCTTATGACATACTTTCTTATTTAGCCAGTTATGAATCGAAGGGTTTATGATACTATTCAATTGAATTCCATTAACTTAAGAGAAATCATACTGATATGGACAAGCGCAATTTTCTGAAGAAAGCCTCTCTTCTTGGCTTGAGTACTTCACCATTTATTGGCAGTCTTGAAAAGCTGTTATCATCAGTCGAATCATTGAGCCCCAACCTACTCGCCAGAGATGAAGACTTCTGGGAGAAAATCAGAGCTTCGTATAGACTCAAACCAGACTACATTAACCTAGAAAATGGTTACTACTGCTTTCTTCCACAGGACACGTTAGAACATTTTATTGAGCATGTGAGAGAGGTCAATTATCAAGGTTCGCACTATATGAGAACTGTTCAATGGGAGAACAAAAAGAAAATTGCCACAAAACTGGCCCAAATGGCAGGGTGTAGTGACGAAGAGCTTATCATCACAAGAAACACCACAGAGTCTTTAGATACTGTAATTGGGGGGCTCCATTGGAACAAAGGGGATGAAGCCATAATGGCCAATACAGACTACGGTGCTATGCGCAATATGTTCAAGCTAGTCGAAAAGCGATATGGCATTAAAACCGTGAGTATTGATGTGCCTCTTCACCCTAAAAGTGATGAGCAGATTGTTTCTGTGTATGAAAAAGCCATTACCGACAAAACAAGGCTGTTAATGGTATGCCACATCATCAATGTCACGGGTCAGATTCTACCTATCCGAAAAATATGTGATATGGCTCACTCAAAAGGAGTTGATGTCATGGTAGACGGTGCACATGCCTTTGGGCACTTCAACTTCTCTATCAATTATTTAAACTGTGATTATTATGGCACTAGCCTACATAAATGGCTAAGTGTACCTTTAGGAGCCGGTTTTCTTTATGTTAAGAAAGAGAATATACCCAAGGTCTGGCCCATGTTTGCCGAAGGTCCGAGAGAGCCAGATGATATTTCTATATTAAACCATACAGGTACTCACCCCTGTCACACCGACCTTGCCATTGCCAATGCCATTGACTATCACAACACAATTGGTTCCGAAAGAAAAGAGGCGCGCCTGAGACACCTTCAGAACTACTGGACTGACCAGGTCCGCGAACTAGAACACATCATTGTCAATACACCAAAAGAACGTCAACGATCATGTGGAATTGCAAACGTGGGTATCAAAGGCATGAAACCAGCAGAAATGGCAAAAACTCTAATGGATGAATATAGAATATTCACAGTAGCCATCGATGGTGCTGGCGTTCATGGATGTCGTATTTCGCCCAATGTCTATACTACCACAAAAGAACTGGATGCCTTTGTAGACGCGTTGAAAGATATGGCCTAAAATAGTGCTTCTGCAATCTGCTTAGTCAAAAGTGATTTACTCATGGTGTAGTAGTGCAAACAAGGGACTCCAGCTTCTTTTAACTCTTTAGACTGTTCAATTGCCCATTCAACCCCAACTGCTCTGGCGGCAGCATTGTCTTTGCAGCCTTCAAGGGCATCTACCAAATCATCTGGCAAGTCTACATGAAATACGCTTGGTAATACATTCATTTGCTTGAGTGTAGTGATTGGCTTGAGGCCCGGAATAATCGGCACATGAATATCATTTGCCCTACACTTCTCAACAAAATCGAAGTACTTCTGATTATCAAAGAACATTTGAGTTACAATATACTCGGCACCCATATCCACCTTCATCTTCAGATACTTGATGTCTGACTTTAGACTAGGCGCTTCAAAGTGCTTTTCAGGGTAACCGGCAATTCCGATACAAAAGTCTGTTTTATTCCTTTTGACCTCTTCATGCAAATAAGCTCCCTCATTCAAATCTAACACTTGCTGAAGCAGTTCACTGGCATAAGAATGCCCATTCGGATCTGCTTCGAAACGACCTTCTGATTTAATAGCATCACCTCTCAGTACCAATACATTGTCGATTCCCAAGAAATCCAGATCGATGAGGGCATTTTCTGTCTCTTCCTTGCTAAAGCCTCCACAAATGATATGAGGAACGGCATCAACCCCATACTTATTGATAATAGCAGCACAAATCCCTACAGTTCCCGGACGTTTTCTGGTAGAGACTTTTTCGAGCAAACCGTTCTCTCTTTTCTTATAGATATATTCCTCACGATGGTAAGTCACATCTATGAAGGGTGGTTTAAACTCCATAAGAGGGTCAATAGCATTAAAAATACTCTGGACACTCTCTCCCTTCTGTGGAGGAAGTATTTCAAAACTAAATAGCGTTTTGCCTTTGGCTTTTTTTATGTGATCTATGACTTTCATATGAGTTTCATTTGAATGGTGTGACGAATGTGTTTAGATGTCGTAGCTTAGATTAGGTGCTAACCATTTTTCAGTTTTTTCTAAACTGAAGCCTTTTCTGGAAGCATAATTCTGAACCTGGTCTTTCTCAATTTTGCCGAGCCCAAAGTACTTGGCCTCTTCATGCATAAAATAGAAGCCTGAAACAGACGAGGCAGGGTACATAGCAAATGATTCTGTCAAACTAATGCCTGTATGATTTTCAGCTTCTAACAGATTGAATAGAAGTTCCTTTTCAGTGTGGTCCGGACATGCAGGATAACCGGGTGCCGGCCGTATACCCTGATAGGCTTCTTTGATCAGTGACTCATTACCAAACGACTCATCAGCTGCGTATCCCCAGATTTCTTTTCTAACCTTTTCATGCATTAATTCTGCAAAGGCTTCGGCCAAACGATCGGCCACTGCCTTGATCATAATAGAATTATAATCATCGTGGTCTTTCTCATACTTTTCGATCAACGATTCGATACCGATACCTGCGGTCACTGCAAAGCCGCCTATATAGTCCTTACTTCCTGTTTCTTTTGGAGCTACGAAATCGGCCAAAGACAAATTTGGAAGACCTGTCCCCTTTTTACCCTGCTGACGCAGCATATGAAAGGTTGTCAGCACCTCTTCTCTGTTATCATTGGTATACACTTCGATATCATCCCCAATCGAATTGGCAGGATATAGTCCAACCACGGCATTAGCATACAACAAATCCTTTTCAATAATCTGATCTAAAACTATCTGTGCATCTTCAAAAAGCTTCTTAGCCTCTTCACCGATAACTTCATTATCAAAAATTGCTGGGTACTTGCCTTTAAGCATCCAGGTATTGAAGAAAGGAGTCCAATCGATATACTCCCGAATTTCTCCTATAGAATAATCTTTAAACACCTGGTTACCAATTTGTTTTGGCTTAACAAACTGTTTTTTATCCCAGTTTATATTGAGCTTATTATTCTGAGCATTCTCAAAAGAGATGTAGTTTTTGACCTGCTTCCGGTTGGCATGGTCCTCACGGAGTTTGGCATACTCTTCTTTCGTCTTTCCATGAAACTGATCGTAAGTTTCATCACTAATGAGTTCTCCTGCCACAGGAACGCTTTTAGAAGCATCGAGTACATGTACAACCGAACCTGAGTAAACCGGATCAATCTTAACCGCTGTATGGATTCTTGAAGTAGTGGCTCCCCCAATCATCAGCGGAAGTTTCATGTTTCTCCGCTCCATTTCTTTCGCCACGGTCACCATTTCATCTAATGATGGGGTGATTAATCCACTAAGACCAATGGCATCTACATTCTCTTCAATCGCTTTGTCCAGGATCTTATCTGCAGGTACCATCACCCCCATATCCACTATATCGTAGTTGTTACAGGCTAGAACTACTCCCACTATATTCTTTCCTATATCATGAACATCTCCTTTTACGGTTGCCAGTAAGACCTTTGAAGCCGCAGAAGTATCTTTATTGGCTGCTTTCTCCTCTTCTAAATAAGGCAGAAGATAGGCCACCGCTTTTTTCATAACCCTGGCACTCTTAACTACTTGAGGCAAGAACATCTTACCACTGCCGAAAAGATCACCTACCACATTCATACCATCCATCAATGGCCCTTCAATCACATGAAGTGGCTTTTCGTGTTGCTGACGAGCTTCTTCCGTATCTTCTTCAATGAACTCTACGATACCTTTCACCAAGGCATGTTCCAACCTTTTCTCAACGGGTTCCTTACGCCAGGAGTCGTCCTTTACCTGTTTCTTACCTTCCCCTTTGACAGTCTCAGCAAACTCAAGAAGCCTTTCCGTAGCATCATCCCTTCTGTTGAGTAACACATCTTCAACCCGCTCTAGTAAATCCTTTGGTATATCATCATATACTTCGAGCATGGTTGGGTTTACGATACCCATATCCATTCCCTCTTTAATCGCATGATACAAGAAAGCTGAATGCATGGCCTCACGCACTGGGTTATTTCCTCGAAAAGAGAAAGATACATTAGAAACTCCTCCACTCACGTGGGCTCCTGGAAGGTTCTCTCTTATCCAACGCGTAGCTCTGAAGAAATCAGTGGCATTGTTATTATGTTCTTCGATTCCCGTGGCTACAGGAAAAATGTTAGGGTCAAAGATGATATCTTCCTTCGGAAAGCCTATCTGATCAATCAGGGCTCTGTAAGAACGTTCGCAAATCTCAATTCTCCTTTCATATGAATCTGCCTGCCCTTCCTCATCAAAAGCCATTACGATAACGGCCGCACCATATCTTTTCACTTTTTTGGCTTGCTCTAAGAATTTTTCCTCTCCTTCTTTCAAAGAGATTGAGTTAACCACCCCCTTACCCTGAATACACTTTAATCCCGCTTCGATAATCTCCCATTTCGAAGAGTCAATCATAATGGGGATTCGAGCAATATCTGGTTCGGCTGCGATCAGGTTGAGGAATTTTACCATGGCTTCTTTACCATCGAGCATACCCTCATCCATATTTACATCTAGAATTTGAGCCCCCCCTTCTACCTGATTTCGGGCAACCTCAAGGGCTTCATCATACTTTTCCTCTTTAATAAGCCTGGCAAACCTCAAGGAACCTGTCACATTTGTTCTCTCACCAACATTGATGAAGTTCGACTCAGGTGTCACAATTAATGGCTCCAGGCCGGAAAGTCTTAATGTAACTTTACTCATCTGACTAGGCTTCTATAAGTTTTTCAATGGGACGTGGTCGGTGTTTTGAGGCTGCTTCTGCAATTAGTCTAATGTGATCGGGTGTGGTACCACAACAGCCTCCAACTATATTCAAGAAATTATCCGTCAAGAATCCATCTATAAGGCTGGCCATCTCTTCTGGAGATTGATCATACTCACCGAATTCATTTGGCAAACCGGCATTTGGATGCGCACTGACATGGAATGGCGCCTTTTTAGCAAGTGTCTGTAAGTATGGTCTTAATTGTTCTGCGCCAAGTGCACAGTTAAGTCCTATACTTAAAAGAGGAATATGCGATAGAGAAACCAAAAATGCCTCTGTGGTTTGACCCGATAAAGTTCTACCACTGGCATCGGTAATTGTTCCTGAAACCATTACAGGCCATTCCTGTCCTCTGTCCTCAAATACTTCTTGAATCGCAAATACGGCAGCCTTTGCATTTAGCGTATCGAAAACAGTTTCTACGAGTAAGAGGTCTGCTCCTCCATCTAAAAGTGCCTCTGCCTGCTGTTTGTAGGCAATGACAAGTTCGTCAAAAGTAACCCCTCTGAAGCCCGGATCATTAACATCCGGAGAAAGTGAGGCCGTTCTATTTGTAGGACCCATTGAACCTGCCACAAAACGTGGTTTATGAGGCTCACGGGCAGTAAATTCTTCAGCAACTTCCTTGGCAATCTTTGCCGATTGATAATTAATATCATACACTGCATCTTCCAAGTGGTAGTCGGCCTGAGCGATGGTAGTTCCACTAAACGTATTCGTTTCAGCTATATCAGCACCTGCCTCATAATACAATGCATGAATCTCTTTAATGATATCAGGGCGTGTAATCGACAGTAGATCATTGTTTCCTTTTACCGGATGATCGTGATCTTTGAACCTATCTCCTCTAAAATCTTCTTCCTCCAGCGTGTGTCTTTGGATCATGGTACCCATTGCCCCATCCAACACCAATATTCTATCCCTCAGAACTTCTTGAATCTTCTTAGCCATTCTTTTAATTATATGGCTTAACTAGAAAGTTGGAGAGTTGTCTATCCTCATCTTTTCCTCGATGGCTCGAGGCTAGGAATTAGCACCAGGTATTACCCAGGTTGCTAAGACGTCATAGGGCCTAGTCCCTCCGTCTTTCTTGATAAGCAATGCAAATAAAATGATTTAGCGGAAATAGTTAATATGGTTTCCGAATTATTTAATGGAATACATCAGTTTGAAACTAAGGTTCATTGAAGGTAGTATCCCTTGGAACTCATCATCATAATCTCTGCCATACATTCGGTCGAAATTCTGAGGTCTTCTCGCATCGGGTGTAAAATCTTGATTAACGAATCCAATCGCCCCTAAAAGCTCTATATCAATAGGGCCTATTAAATGCGTTAGAAAACCTATATTCCAACGAACGCCAATGTCCTGCCTGTTTATACCATAAGTGGCCTTTTCGAAATATTCACAACCACTGCCACAATCTAGCCTAAATACCCTTGTCCGATCATACTTAATTTCATTGAAGAGTAACTCAAGGCCAATGAACGGCAGTACACCAGTCGTCTGATTTCTATTCAGCCAGCCTCTCAGGCCCGATAAAGTTTTCGATTCGTTGGCGTAGACCTTTAATGTTATTGAGCTTTTAAACCCAGATTTATTGGCAAAATAGGTTTTGTCATCTTCAAAAACATCCCAAGGCAAGATGCTTCCGAATCTATATTCAATATTGAAATTCTTGCCCAAACGATGCTCTATGGCAGCAGTTACCGAAGGAAATCTCCAAGCTAGTTGGGTGGGGACAACTTTCACAGCGAATTTTGGCACCACCAACTGACTATCTACTTCAGGTTGATAATACTCTTGAGCCCTTAGGTCAAGCACAATGAGCATCAGAGTTGCTAATAATAAGTTTCTAATCATTTCAATCAGCAGTTACGCTTCCTTGAACCGAACCTAAACTTGTATCTCCATAAGTCATATTGTAAAAACCATTATCAGTTCTAATGATAAGGTTGGTATCTGATACAATTACATCTAAGGGAATTGCACCTGGTAATTCCTTAAAATCTATCTCAGTCAAGGTTCCAGTATCTGTATAGTGGTACATCGTTAAACCACCCTTCTCGCAAACAAACAGCCGGGAATTACTTACAGCCAGCCCAAATGGGGATTGTGTTTCATATACCCGAAGCACTTTGGGGTTCTCTATATCAGATATATCAATGGCTTCCAAAAAGTCTATCGTCCCTGACCTGCAATCAGAAATCTTAAGGGTTGAAAACGCAATTCCATCTCTAGCCACTACTGGATCACAAGCGGTCAAGTGCTCATATGCAGAAATATAACCAATCCTTTCATCACTGAGAATCCCCAGAAAGTGGACGGCATTACTACTTCCAATCAATAAATTATTGTTCCCATACGGGAATATGGTTTCCAATTGACCACCCACAAATATCTCATTAACAAAGGTCAACTCCCCTCCAGGTTCTATGGTGTAGTTTCGGACGTTTTGGCCATTAAGAACTACCAAATGGTTGTTAATTACTGTGAATTTGGCAAGAGATCCCCCCGTTCCCGTACCAGATAATTCCGGACTAAAGTCATTGGCATCATCGCTACAGGCAAAAAGTGCAAATATTAAAAGCATTAGAACTGTCTTCTTCATCACTTATAGCATTTAGGGTTTGTGATGGTGGTTAATCGCCATCCTACAATAGTACCTTTCGATTCATCGGGGCATTCGAAGTAGTAGCCTGAAAGCGGTGGCAACTGATCATCATATTCACCTGACTTTAACACATCGAGGTCTCTGGAAATGACCTCAATATTGTCAGGATCATTCACATCTATGGCTAATAAAGAGTTGTACTGATTCACATAAACAATTCCATTCCTTATGACCATGTTCTCACTACCCTGAACCTGAAGAAAGCCTCGATTCACAGGGTTGGATGGATCAGCATTATCAATAATATGAATGCCTTTACCAACATCATTCAAAAAAACTAAATCTCCCAACAAATAGATCTGCCCAGGGTCTTCAACAGGTCTGGTAGCCGTCAATGCTATACTATTGTCAACTTCGGTCAGATAAACCGGTTCATATCCTATTATATCTCCTTCTGGAAAGCTTGGAGGCGGTGTATTAAAACAGCTTGTGAGTAAGCAAGCCATCAAAAATGTTAAGGCAATGGAATTCTTCATAAACTAATAACTCTTATTTGGTAAAAAGGCGCAACACTGTTGCATTAAATATATCCATAATTCATCGAACCCTCACAGAAACTTATTAACAAGGGTGTCTCAGAAATCATTGTAGAAATGAATAAATTAAATGCTGTAAACTATAATGATTGAAATTAGCTGCAATTGACATTGGTTCAAACGCCATTAGATTTCAGGTAACAAATGTCATCAACTATGATGGAGAGCTCTCTTTCAAGCGATTAGAATACATTCGATTTCCACTTAGACTTGGAAATGATGTTTTCAAACATAGAAGCATTGGCCCAGAAAAGGAGGACAAATTTTTCAGGCTGATGAACGCTTTTAAGTTATTAATCGATCTATACGAAGTTGATGACTACTATGCCTGTGCCACCTCCGCTATGAGAGAATCTCAGAATGGCAGAAGTATAGTTCACAAAGTGAAAGCACTTTTGGGCCTACACATTCATATCATTGATGGTGATGAAGAAGCCAAATTCATCAACAATGTGGTGCTAAAAGGCTTGACTTCAGAAACCTTTCTACACATCGATGTTGGTGGTGGTAGTACAGAGTTGAATGTCATTCGTAACAGGACTAACCTTAATTCTCAATCCTTTAAACTGGGCTCAGTCAGAACATTGGAACAGGTGTCTGCTCATGCTGTAATGGAAAAAATGACCTCTTGGATTAAGGACCATCTTGGCGACAACATCGGAGAAATTAAAGCGATCGGTACAGGAGGTAATATTCAAAAGCTTTATGAACTCAGTTATAAGTCGACCAAAGAACGCTTAGCCGAAATCGACACTTTAGAAACGACTTTGGAATTTCTAAAAGACCTTTCAACTGAAGAAAAAATCAACAGATTAAGACTAAATCCAGACCGTGCCGATGTGATTGTTCCTGCAGGGAACATTTATCTAAGTGCTATGAAAGCCGCGAAGGCCCAAAAGATTCTGGTACCTGATGTTGGTCTAAAGGATGGCATTATGCAGATGCTCTATGAAAAGCATATCCCTGATGCACTTCTTGGCATATGAATGCATAAAAAAAGGGACCGAAGTCCCTCTTTATCTAGTTTCTAAGGATGTTAAACATCCACTTTAGCGTACTTGGCATTCTTCTCGATGAAATCTCTTCGAGGGGCTACCTCATCTCCCATCAAGACTGAGAACAAGTGATCCGCTTCTGCTGCAGAGTCAATTGTAACTTGCTTCAAACTTCTATGAGAAGGATCCATGGTCGTTTCCCAAAGTTGCTCTGGATTCATTTCACCAAGACCTTTGTATCGCTGCACATTCACTGTATCTTCTTTGCCCTCTCCTGCCATTTCTCTGGTCAAAATCGCACGTTGAGACTCATCCCAGCAATAGCGCTGGTCTTTACCTTTCTTTAACAAGTAAAGTGGTGGTAAGGCAATGTAGATATAACCTGAATCTATCAACGGTCTCATATACCTAAAGAAGAAGGTCAGAATCAAAGTACGAATATGACTACCATCAATATCAGCATCCGTCATGATAATGATTTTATGGTAGCGCAGTTTTTCCATATTCAATGCCTTCTCGTCTTCTTCCGTGCCAAAAGAAACGCCCAATGCTGTGATCATATTCTTGATCTCATCATTGTCATATATTTTATGCTCCTGGGCCTTTTCAACATTGAGAATCTTACCCCTCAAAGGTAGAATAGCCTGAAAGTTTCGATCTCTTCCCTGCTTAGCCGAACCACCTGCAGAATCTCCCTCTACAAGATAGATTTCGCACAGTCCCGGATCCTTTTCTGAGCAATCGGCAAGTTTACCTGGCAAACCTGTACCCGAGAGTACATTCTTACGTTGAACCATTTCACGCGCTTTTCTTGCGGCATGTCTTGCTTGTGCTGCCAAGATCACTTTTGAAACAATTTGCTTGGCACTTTTGGGATTCTCTTCGAGGTAAGTATTCAAAGTCTCACCAACAGAGGACTCTACTGCTCCGGTAACTTCAGAGTTACCTAGTTTCGTTTTTGTCTGGCCTTCAAACTGCGGTTCTGCGACTTTTACAGAAATTACCGCAGTCAGTCCTTCTCTAAAGTCATCACCACTGATTTCAACCTTCACTTTATCAAGCAATCCAGATTTATCGGCATAGGACTTCAACGTTCTTGTAAGCGCTCTTCTAAATCCTGATACGTGCGTACCTCCTTCAATGGTATTAATGTTATTTACATAACTCACCACATTCTCAGAGTATGACGTATTGTATGTCATGGCCACCTGAACAGGTACACCATTCTTTTCTCCTTCAATGTAGATAGGCTCGTCTACAAGATTTTCTCTCGTCTCATCTAAGTACTCAACGAATTCTGTCAGGCCACCCTCAGAATGAAAGGTGTCAGCCAGAAAATTTCCATCATCATCTTTCTCCCGCTTGTCTTCAAGGGTAATTGTAATACCTGAATTCAGGAAGGCCAATTCTCTTAATCGAGAAGCTACCGTCTCATACTTATATTCACTTACAGTGAAAATTTCTGTATCTGGCAGAAAGTGTACACGAGTACCTGTATCAGTTGCCTTGCCCGTTTCTTTCACAGCATACTTCGGAGCTCCTTGAGAATACTCCTGCTTAAATTCTTTTCCTTCTCTGTGAACAGTCACCTCAAGCATGGAAGAGAGTGCATTTACACATGACACACCTACACCGTGCAATCCACCTGAAACTTTGTAAGTGTCTTTATCAAATTTACCCCCAGCATGGAGTACTGTCATTACTACTTCAAGAGCCGATCTCTTCTCCTTCGGATGCATACCTGTAGGTATACCTCTACCATTATCTTGAACCGTAATAGAATTATCTTCTTCAATGACCACAGATATGGTATCACAATGACCAGCAAGAGCCTCGTCAATAGAGTTGTCAACTACCTCCCAAATCATGTGATGAAGGCCCTTAACCCCAACGTCACCAATATACATGGCTGGACGCTTCCGAACTGCCTCTAAACCCTCTAAAACCGTGATATTACCTGCTGAATAATCCTTGTTCTGATTCGCTTTTTCCTCGCTCATAAATCTTTCGAAAACAAATTTTCCAGGGGTGTGAATCCGCCTTGATGTCTATCAAGAAAAAGTGGGTACGGACTGCCCCAAAACAAAGCACGAATATAAGTAAAAAAAGCTTAGTAAACGCCAGTTGAAAGCATAACTAAAGTACAAGCTTCAATACACTCAATGCCCGCATTTTGAGCCATGATTTTAAACTCCCGATTTTCAGTACCAGGGTTAAAAATTATTCGCTTTGGAGACAGGGAAATCAGATAGTCATACCAGCCTTTTTGTCTGGTGGGATTGATGTATAAGGTCAGTGTCTCAACGTTATCAATTTTAGGTTTGTTGTTGACATTTAATATCTCCCTGCCGAGCACCTCTCCTTCTTGTATTCCCAAAGGAATGAAGTCAAAATCACGTTCTTCTAGCATTATTGCCGCTTGATGTGCATACCGATAAGACTTCGGTGCGCTTCCTACAATCACTGTTTTTCCCATTAACCTAAATTAACAACGTCAGGAACTATTTCTGGCTATTTTTGTCATTGATTATAATCAATGCAAATACCGAGCGTTGATTGTGAAACATTGAGAGGAGTTATGAAAGTTCATCTGATTGGAATATTGCTATTGTTAGGCAGCTTTGTCAAGGCCAATACCCTTGCCCAAATTCCATTTATTGAGGTGACCAATGCCAACGAATGGCAGGCGGCTTTCGATCAGGCTAAAGTCGAAAACAAACTGGTCTTTGTAGATGCCTATACTGATTGGTGTAGCTACTGCCATAAACTCGATAAGGAAGTCTATACAGATCAATCAGTAGTAGACTACTACTCCCAGAATTTTATCAATGTAAAATTCGATGCTGAAAGTGATTTCGGTTACCCAAAAGCTGATCAACTCAATATCTCTGGTTATCCTACCTTGCTCTTTATGACGGGGCAGGATCAGGTGTTCAAAGTGGTGGATGGTTTTGTCCCTGCCGAAGCACTTCTCTCCTATGGTAAAGAGATTTCATATATGATCTCCAAATTACCAGACCTGGAAGCCAAGTTTGATGCTAATACAATCACCAGAGAAGAACACCTGGAATTCATTAGTATTTTGGAAGGAACAGATGAGGTTAAGGCCAGTGAGGTTGCCAAAGCATACGTCAAAAAACTCAAAGAAGAAGACTTTTTAGACCTTCAAAATATCTGGCTCCTCTCAAGACATCAGAACCAGTTAAATGGCTATCCATATCTATACATCTCAACTCATAAAGATTTATTAGTTGAAGCACACGGTATCAATGAGTATAACGATTATATGACGGCCGTTTACAATGATAACCTTGAGTTGGCTATCAAATATGGTGATGACAAGCTGATGAACGATATCGTCCTCAATGTACTACCACATTTTGTTGAAAATGATCAGCTACCCAATGCTCGATTCTCTACCCGATCGGTATACTATGGTCAGCGTGGTGAGTTTGATAGCTATAAAATGGAGGTTAATTCCTACATGAATAATCATCTTTCAAATGATAGCAAGGCTGACTTTGCACTCTCAACAACCTATGAGATCATTGAGAATTATGCATCTAACGACATGATTGCATTCTCAACACAACTCCTCAAACAAGCACTGGATATTGACGAGAAGAATTTCGAACTGAACTCTATTATTGGCTATGCCAAAGGGCTTTTAGGTGATTATAAGGATGCCGATAAGTATATCGAAATTGCCAAGTCACTGGCCGAAGGTGAGGAAGAACTGGAAATTGTTCAAAGCCTTGCCGATGCTGTGAAGATGATGAAAGAAGGACAGGATTAGGTGAAGTTCGAATTCTATAAAATCAATTTTATTGCTCATTAAACATTAGAAGAGCTTCTAGCTTCTAGCTTCTAGCTTCTAGCTTCTAGCTTCTAGCTTCTAGCTTCTAGCAAAAATTAATTCTTAATTCTTCCATAAGCCGCGATCAATCGATCGGCACACTTTTCTCCATCCATTGCAGCCGAGAGTATTCCTCCAGCATAACCAGCTCCCTCTCCACAAGGATATAGCCGCTTGATTTGAAGATGCTCACAAGACTCTTTATCTCTGGGAATTCTGACGGGTGACGATGTTCTACTCTCCACACCAACAATTTGAGCCTCATTCGAGAGATAACCTTTCATCTTACGACCAAAAGCTCTTAAGCCTTCTTTCATACGCATATGAACGGCTTCTGGAAGCACTTCGCTCATGTCTACTGACACAAGGCCGGGTTGATACGAAGTATCATTCAGCTTGCCTGAGACGTGCCCGTTGATGTAGTCCGACATTTTTTGAGCCGGAGCGGCCTGTGTTCCGCCAGCCATCACACAGGCACGCTGTTCGACTTCCTTCTGGAAGACGAGCCCGGCCAAATTACCGTGTTTCTGATAATCTTTTAAATCCTCTAACTCAATAGCGGTGACAATACCTGAGTTGGCATATTTCGAGTCGCGTCTGGAAGGGCTCATACCATTGACCACAACTTCTCCCGGAGCGGTAGCAGAAGGAACAATAAATCCTCCGGGACACATACAGAAACTGAACACCCCTCTTTGCTTCCCTTGGTATTTGGTTTGATGCACTAATGCGTAAGATGATGCTGGCAACCATGGCCCACGATCGGTAGCGCAGTGATACTGAATTCGATCGATCAATTGTTGTGGGTGCTCAATTCTTATCCCTAGGGCAAAGGGCTTGGCTTCGATCAAAACCTTCTTCTTGTCCAACAAATGAAAGATATCTCTGGCCGAATGTCCTGTCGCCAGAATCACGCCTAGCCCTTCTACCTTACTTCCATCTTCCAGGACTACACCTTTCATTTCGTCTTCTTTGACAATAAAGTCAGCCACTTTTGTGTCAAAGTGAATTTCTCCACCTACACCTAAAACCGATTCGCGAATTTGCTGGACAACTTTTGGAAGCTTATTTGTACCAATATGCGGGTGCGCATCCACCAGAATATCTTCAGTGGCCCCGTGGGCTACCAATATTTCTAAGGACTTTTGAATATCACCCCGCTTCTTGGAACGGGTATAGAGCTTACCATCCGAGTAAGTGCCGGCACCCCCCTCACCAAAGCAATAATTGGATTCCGGATTTACCACATGATCTTTATTGATGGCCGCTATGTCTCTCCTCCGTTTCTGAACATCCCTGCCCCTCTCGATCACGATCGGCTTATACCCCAGTTCAATTAGTCTCAAGGCGGCAAACATTCCGGCAGGACCAAAACCGACAATAACTACGGGCTCTGCATGCGTCACATTCGGATAGTCGCGTTTGTAAGAAATCAACGGTGGCAAATCTTCTTTCACCGAAACAAGGGCCTCCACATTAATCTTTACCCGTTGTGATCGGGCATCGATGGATCTTCTAACCGGCCTGATTTCGGCATCAGGAGAGTGAACTTGGGCTCTTTTAAGGATAGTCTCTTTAAAGAGCTCCTCGTTATAAGCTTGCTCTGGGCTTAGTGTGGTTTTTACGGTCTTTATCATAATTGCGTAGCCTGTCTATGGCTAAAATCTTAGTCTTAAGGGGCTTAAATTAATCAACAATCAAAGTCTCCCAACTACTTCATCAATGGATTTAATAAACCTCCGAACGAGAAGGACAAACTGTAGGATAAATATACATCCGAAACCCAGAGCGATGAGAAAAACATTAAACTGGCTCATGTTTATATCTTCATAAGGATCTGAGACAAATGAGAATGATAGAAAGAGATAAAGCAAGACATTGAGAATCAAAACTGGCCTAAGTACAAATTTTAGCTTCAAAGAGCTCTCTCCAAATTCTCCAAAAACCGAAATCGAAGAGCCGAGCCTCAATTTCACCAAGTTATTCCCTACGACACCGTAGTACTTCTTCCCTTCCTCTGGAACCTCACTCGTTTTACTTCTTAAGGATTCGCGGAAATGATCAACAACAATATCAGTGTATTCAATTGAATAGATAACACCTTTCAACAGACTCATTCCTAATCACTTCATCACTTATCACTTATCACTAGTGCTTACCTCCAAGTTGTTGAATCACCCAGTGTTTACCCCAATCTCTTCTTTCCTCTTCGCTCCAGAGTTCTGGAAAGAAGATCACACCTTGAAAACGAGGGGGCAGGTACTTTTGCCAGTTGGTACCGCCTGTAGCGGCAATATCCACAGGGTCTTTATGAAGGTATCGTACCGCTGATCTATAATGTGCCAAAGGCCAATCCACATTAGCCAATAGATCATACTTTCTCAGTTCGGCCTTTAGATCATCATTCCCTTCCATATCCGCATAATGCTTCAAGTAGAGCTCATATAAGTTTGTGGATTCTACATCCTCTGCCAATCGCATAAACTCTTTGGAGTACTTTTCTTCAAAATGTTGAAGTGTCAAGGTTTTCTTTCCAGACTTGAGTTCCGTAGCACCCGTCTTCCAATAAATAGCATCGTAGAGCTCTTCTAAAGAGGAATCTGCACTGACTTCAGCCCTCTTATCCTTGTTCACTAGATTGATGAGGCTAGTTGAGCCGATTTCAATCATCCTATACTGGCCCGATTGAAAGCCTGAGGAAGGCAATAATGACATTCTAAACTGCAGGAATTGCTCTCGCTCCATACCATCTGTCATGATGCTGAAAGAGTGGCATAAATGCTCGAAGTAGTTATTCAAACGCTTCACTCTTGCAGTAAAGAACTTCATATCAGGGTGAGCATGCTCATGAAGTTGTTTCAACTCCCACATGGCCAACTTAAAATACAACTCTGTAGACTGATGATAAATGATAAAGATCATCTCATCTGGAAAATCTGTTTTGGGCTGTTGAAGGCCTAAAAGTGAATCAAGGTTGATGTAATCCCAATATTTTAAGAAGTCAGCATGCAATAAGCCATCGAGGTAGGACGACATATCCTGACCCATCGCCTCGTACTTCGCTTCCAGCTTCTTAATTCTGTCAATTATGTCTTGGTCGATTTCCGAGTTGTTCATACGTTTGCATACATTAAAAAGTGGCCCAAAATTGACCACATTTAATTCAGAAAACAAATCACTATGAGCACTGATTCTTCTTCTAAAATTCAAAAATCTGCCAAGCAAGATGTTTTTGAACACCCAGACTTCTATGGCATGGATGACCTGCTAACGGAAGAGCACATTATGGTGCGTGGTGCAGTACGTGATTTTGTAAAAAGAGAAATCTCTCCTTACATCGAAAGTTGGGCAGAGAACAATCACTTTCCTTATGAGATCGTGAAGAAATTCGGTGAGATCGGAGCCTTTGGGCCTCAACTGCCTGTTGAGTATGGTTGTGGGGGTATGGACTATATTTCCTATGGATTGATCATGCAGGAAATTGAGCGTGGTGATTCTGGAATGCGTTCGACTGCTTCTGTACAGGGTTCTTTGGTGATGTATCCTATTTACAAGTTTGGAAACGAAGAACAGCGCAAGAAGTATCTACCAAAATTGGCTTCTGGCGAATGGCTGGGATGCTTTGGTTTGACAGAGCCGGATCACGGTTCTAACCCTTCAGGAATGACCACCAACTTCAAAGACATGGGTGACCATTACCTATTGAATGGAGCGAAAATGTGGATTTCCAATGCTCCGAAAGCTGATGTTGCAGTGGTTTGGGCAAAGAATGAAGAAGGCAGAATTCACGGACTGATTGTCGAGCGCGGCATGGAAGGCTTCTCTACTCCGGAAACCCATGGTAAATGGTCTTTGAGAGCCAGTACTACGGGAGAATTGGTCTTTGATAATGTGAAAGTGCCTAAGGAAAACCTCCTCCCTAACAAAAGTGGTTTGGGTGCACCGATGATGTGCCTTGACTCAGCCCGTTATGGCATTGCCTGGGGTGCGATTGGCGCTGCAATGGACTGCTATGAGTCGGCCAGAAGATACTGTGCTGAACGTATCCAATTCGATAAGCCGATTGGATCTTTCCAGCTACAGCAAAAGAAACTGGCTGAAATGCTAACAGAGATCACCAAAGCGCAGTTACTAAACCTTCGCTTGGGGCAACTCTTTAACGAAGGCAAACAGACCACTCCTCAGATCTCTATGGCAAAGCGTAATGCGGTAGAAGTAGCACTCAATATTGCAAGGGAAGCCAGACAAATGCATGGTGGTATGGGGATTACGGGCGAGTATCCTATGATGCGTCATATGGCCAATTTGGAATCCGTAGTGACTTAC
Source organism: Roseivirga sp. (assembly GCA_965230105.1). Lineage (GTDB taxonomy): Bacteria > Bacteroidota > Bacteroidia > Cytophagales > Cyclobacteriaceae > Roseivirga. Next base: position 75,221 of record CBDDKG010000019.1, read on the forward strand.
GAAGGCACTCACGATATCCATCTCCTAATCTTAGGAGCTGATATCACTGGTATTCCTGCTTTTAAGTAATTCTTTTTTCGTCATTCTGAGGGATTTAATCTACTGAAAGTAGAAAATGACCGAAGAATCTCTTTGTCGCGATCAGGGGCTTCTTTAAGAATTCCCTAATTTCAATTGGGGTAGATATAAAGAGTTATGAAAACTTTAGCCAATGTCGAGACCGACAAAAGTGTAGACGAGTTTATAGCAGCTGTTTCCAATAAAGTTAGAAGATCGGATAGTGAACAGTTGGTAAAACTAATCTCCGAAATCACCGGAAAACTACCCAAAATCTGGGGAGTTAGTATTATCGGCTTCGGTAAGTATAAGTATCAGCGTAAAAATGGAGATGAATATGAATGGTTCAATGTGGGTTTTTCTCCTGGAAAGGCACACCTCACTTTGTACGTGATGTACGATATCAGCCAGGAAAAAGCATTATTGGATCAACTAGGAACATATAAGGCCGGTAAGGGTTGTCTTTACATTAAAAAACTCTCTGACATCAATATGGATATACTTAAAGCACTGATTTCCAAAAGTGATCGATGGAATAGATAAGTAAACTCTTCAAGCTATCTGCGATTCCCACTCTCATTTCAGTTGCTTATTCCTAAGCTTTTAATCATCTTCCAAAATTGACAATAGTCCATCAGTTTGTCGTGAAGATTTATCAGGATAATATAAAACAATACCAGCAAGAGGTTGCAGCGCTGGAGGAGCAGACCAAGAAGTATTCTTTGCTGCGATTAGTCGCCTTTATCTTCTCTTTTATTCTGATCATTGTTCTGGCCAATGAAAGACTATTAGGGTTTGTATGGATAGTCGGCCCTATCTCTATTATAGTTTTTGTCTCTTTATTGACGCACTATAATAAGCTCATGCAGCAAAAACAGCGAGCTAATTTCTTAAGACAGATCAATGAAAACGAGCTGCTCAGGCTTGAAAACAAGCTTTCAGGCTTTGACAAGGGTTTATCGCAGTTGGATGAAGAGCATGCTTATATGGCTGATTTGGATGTTTTTGGATCACATTCCCTTTTTCAGCTTTTAAACAGAACTACCACGGAATCGGGAAGTCTTCGCCTGGCTCAGTGGCTCTCACAACCTGCCACCAAATCAGTAATTCTTGAAAGGCAGCAGGCGATTGAAGAGTTAAAACCAAAACTGCCATGGCGGCAGGAATTCGAGGCGGCAGGCCTGCCTTTTGCCAATACTGATAGTGAATATCAAAAACTTCTCAACTGGGTGACCAGCGACAATCAGTTACTCTCAAAAAGGAATATCTATTTGGCAGGCAGTGTGGCTTTGGGTGTACTAGCATTGACCTTAGGCCTTTTTAGCTTTTTTAATTCTACTTCACCGGATTTAAAGTTCTTTCTCCCTCCTTTTCTGATGGTGTTATTTCTAAATAACCGTATCCTTAAAAAGGTAGCGCCATTGTCTGAAGACATCATTGACAGTACCCACCAGAATGTCCAAACGCTGGGAGGGTACCAAATGCTGGCAAAGACAATTTTGTCTAACGAATTTGAATCAGAGAGACTCCAAAAACTTCAGACTCATTTGCAACAGAATGATTCCTCTGCCGTTGAGGAGATTGGTAGACTGAGGAAAATATTAGGCTTCTTTCAGTTGAGAGGTACCAGACGAAGCGATAGCAATAAGTTTTATGGTCTATTCAATCAGTTCTTCCTCTTCGATATCTACTCCATTCTGAAAGCTGAGCAGTGGAAAACCAGAAATAAAGACCATATCCAGGTATGGGTCGGAGCGATAAGCGAATTAGAGGCACTAAATAGTCTCGCTGGCTTTGCTTACTCGAATGCCGATTTTACATTTCCCGAGATTAAAGAAGCACCTTATCATATTCAGTTCGATGCACTTGGACATCCATTGATTGATGCTAAAAACAGAGTATGCAATGACTTTAACCTTACTGGTCGTGGACAAATCACGATGATCACGGGTTCCAATATGGCTGGTAAGAGTACCTTCCTAAGAACTGTAGGTATTAATCTGGTTTTAGCTTTGATGGGAGCTCCTTGCTGTGCCAAATCAGGACAAGTATCGCATATGAAAATGTTCACCAGTATGCGGACCAAGGACAATCTTGAAGAAGGTGTTTCTTCCTTTTATGCCGAATTGCAAAGAGTGGAACAGCTGCTCGCATTGATCACCAGTGGTGAGCCGATATTCTTTATGTTGGACGAAATGTTCAAAGGCACCAATTCTGAGGATCGATATAAAGGTGGTGTCTCATTAATCAAGCAACTCAATGAGCTCAATGCCTTTGGTATGGTTTCAACACATGATCTGGAATTGGCAAAGCTATCCGGTATGCATATGATCGTTTCCAACCTTAGCTTTAACAGCAAAATAGAAGGCGGAGAATTAAGCTTTAATTACAAACTGACTGAAGGTATTTGTACCGACTTCAATGCCAGCGAGTTAATGAAAAGGAGCGGCATTAAGGTTTTGAGGGATATTGAAACCCTAAGTTGATTACCTTGTAGTTCCCCAGACAATATGAATCTGAAATACATACTTGGCACCATCATTTCCATTCCCCTCCTGCCTATTATGTATTATCAAGGCAAGCGAATTCGTAAAACGATTCCTTCATTACCTGAGGCAGAGGGTACATCAGGTACAGTAAAGCAAGAAAACGAGGCCAGACCATTGACCATCCTTGCTATTGGGGAAAGCACTTTTGCTGGTGTTGGAGTAGCAAGGCATGAAGAAGGTTTTACAGGCTCCTTTGCCAAAAGCATAGGTGAATCATACAATAGATCAGTGGCTTGGAAAGTGTATGCGCGAAGCGGTTATACTGCCAAAATGGTCAAGGAAAGACTAGTACCGAAGATCGAAGAGGCGGATGCTGACTTGATACTAATCGGACTTGGAGGCAATGATGCATTCACTTTAAATCGTCCCAGTCAATGGCGGAAAGACATTCATGTTCTAATCGAAGAGTTAAGAAATAGGTATCCGGAAACCCCCATTGTCTTTACCAATATGCCTCCTATCAAGGAGTTTCCTGCCTTTACCAAACTGATCCACTTTGTAGTCGGTAATCTAGTCGAGATACTGGGTAAAGAACTCGATGAGTTAATCAAAAATCATCCAAAGGTATATTACAATAGCGATGTCTTGACCATAGACCATTGGAGCAAAGTGCTTGGCGTTCCACCAGATAAATCAACTTTTTTCAGTGACGGTGTTCACCCTTCAAAATTCACCTATCAGGTATGGGCACAGGAGATGGCACGTTTTATAAAAGACAGGAAAGTTTTAAAACTAACTTAGTCCTTGTCTGATTTAAGCAGCCGATTGTCATTGGTAAGCGGCCAGATTAATTCATCATCTGGATCAGCTTTTTCTGAAGCTATTGATATCAGGTTATGGAAAGTGCTGTTTAAGCGTTTTCTAATTCGATTGATGATAATACCATTGATATTGATGAGCATTTTCTGATCTTGATAAACACCCAGGTAGGTGACCTTAACATCTTTACCCTTGTACTCTTCAAGTTTCCATTGAGCAGAATAGAAGTCTACCAGATCATAGTTTTCATCTCTTTTATAATCCTTGATTTGGGTAGATTTGGTAAGAAAGGTTTTGTCCTTATAGTGAATATCTACCTTAACACGACCTGTTTTTTTCACAAATAGCCAGGGAATCCGAACAAAGAAGTCAAAAGTAAAGGAAGAGTCCATTTGGTCTACAGAGAGCATTTTCGATTTGCTCTCTCCTTCCACCCAGTCATAGCCATCAACATCCAGAATAAGATTCATCACTTCATAAATACTAGAATTCTCGATGACAAACGTTCCTCTAAGTGATTCATACCCATCGCCTAAAGTATCGAGCTTAGTAATGGTTACGCCTTCATCAATCCAGGTTTTTTGGGCAAGACTTAGATTAAAAAAAGCAACCCATAAAAGGGTGGAAAATAAGACTGATTTCATTGGGTACTTTGTCTTTGCGCAAAACTATTAAGAATGATGATCTCTAAAACCTCTTGTCCTCAAAATTGACAAATTTTAACCTACCCTTCCGTAGGAAAATATTCTGTCCATCGTATTCTTTTACAATCAGGTCAAACCACCAACAGATATTACATCCGGTTTTCCGGTATTTACACAATCTATTGACCATAGAAATATGAATCAGATATTTAGGTTGTCCTTCCTTAGGTACTTGTTACTTTCGCTGCTACCCATGAAGCAAGTCAAGACATCACTCACTGAAGGCAATATCCTCAAGGCATTGATTGCCCTGGCTTTCCCAATCATCGGTGCCAACTTGTTGCAAACTGGCTATCAGCTGGTAGATGCCTTTTGGGTAGGACGTCTTGGGGCCAATGCCGTAGCCGCTGTTTCGGTCAGTTATCCCGTCAACTTCCTTTTAATTTCATTGACTTCAGGTTTTGCCTTTGCCGGAACCATTCTCGTAGCCCAGTATGCCGGTGCAAAAAACCTCAAAATGGTCAATCATGTTGCCATTCAGTCGATGGTAATGGTATTTCTGATGTCACTTGGACTATCGGCAATCGCTTACAGCCTATCCCCTCAAATACTCACCTGGTTAGGCGTAGAACAAGAAATATTTGCTGAAGCCAATCTATTTCAACGGGTCATTTTTATCGGTTTGGTGTTCAATTTTGGTTTTATTCTCTTTCAATCACTTTTAAGAGGCATCGGTGAAGTGAGAATTCCACTATACATTAATGCACTCAGTCTGGGGCTCAACTTCCTACTTGACCCACTATTTATTTATGGCTGGGGACCGATCCCCGCTTATGGTGTTGCAGGCGCTGCTTATTCTACCTTATCCACCTTGGGTTTATCAGCTTTGATGGGTTACTATATTCTATTTTATGGAAAGACTGACTTCAACCTGAAATTAAAGGGCTTTAAGTTCGACTTTCCATTACTCAAAAAGGCTTTTAAGCTTGGTATGCCCTCTTCCCTGGAAATCTCTGCTCGCGCCCTTGGCCTAACACTCCTTACCGGAGTTGCAGCCAAATTTGGCACCGAAGTGCTGGCTGCATATGGGGTTGGCGCACGCCTGATCAGCTTTGTGGTCATTGTAGCTCTTGGTCTTATGAAAGCCAATGCCACATTAGTCGGACAAAATATAGGTGCCCAAAAGATGGATCGTGCTGAGAAAACCTCCAACTATGCGGCTACTATTGCCTTTGTCTCCATGAGTATCATTGGTATTCTTTTCTTTGCCTTTGCGGAGTCCATTGTGAGAACCTTTCTTGATTCTACTGATGAAGTGGTCGCCATGGGCGTATCTTTTGTCAAAATCACAGCGCCTTCTTTTGGTTTTATGGGCATGCAATTAGCCCTTGTAGGGACATTAAGGGGGTCCGGCAATACCGTAGAATCTATGATCTTTACCATCATTGGTATCTGGGTAATTCAATTTCCTTTTGCCTGGCTGGTCTCCAATATGGAATCCATGGGATATCTCGGTATTTGGTGGTCTTTCCCTGTTTCTTATGCACTGCCTGCGATCATCACTTTTATCTGGTATAAAACCGGCATCTGGAAGAAGAAGCAGATTATTGGGTAAACTGTATTGGGTAGTGAGAAGTGGGTACCGCGTAATTCTTAGTACTTGTTTCGATCAGTGTACTCCATTCGTGATACTCGGTACTCAATACGCAATACTCAGTACTCCTGAGACCACTCAGATAAAATAATGGAACGGCTTTCTGCAAACGATTGAAATGTCAGCGAAACTCTTATCTTCAAGGCCGTAAACTACTTTTGCGAATGGATAAGAAAACCCACAACCTTACTGATATTGATATTGCTCAAGCGGCCGAGATCAGACACATCAATGAAATAGCTGCCAAACTGAACCTAACACCAGATGATTTAGAGCATTATGGAAAGTACAAAGCCAAACTACCCATGCATTTGCTCAACACGTCAAAAATTGATGAAGGCAATCTTATTCTTGTAACCGCCATGACGCCTACTCCTGCTGGAGAAGGCAAAACCACAACTTCGATTGGACTTTCCGAAGGTCTCAATAAAATTGGTAAAAAGACCTGCGTGGTCTTGCGAGAACCTTCCTTAGGACCAGTATTCGGAATCAAGGGCGGTGCAGCCGGTGGTGGATATTCTCAGGTAATTCCGATGGAAGACATCAACCTCCACTTTACCGGTGACTTCTCCGCTGTAGAAAAGGCCAACAACCTCCTATCCGCCTTAATTGACAACAATATTCAAAGCCGAACCCATAACCTTAACCTCGATCCGAGAACAATTGCCTGGAAACGGGTGATGGATATGAATGACCGATCGCTAAGGAAAATCACCATCGGCTTAGGTGGTAGCACCAATGGCATTCCAAGAGAAGACGGCTTTAATATAACTCCTGCTTCTGAGGTAATGGCCATCCTGTGCATGGCTGAAAACTTCAGTGACCTCAAGAAAAGGCTAGGCAACATATTCATTGGCTATACATTTGACAAACAGCCTATTTATGCTCGCGACCTGAAAGCAGAAAACGCTATGGCCATTCTTCTGAAAGACGCGATTCAACCTAACCTGGTCCAAACGCTGGAGGGCAACCCTGCTATTATCCATGGTGGTCCGTTTGCCAACATTGCTCAAGGCACCAATACAGTTATTGCTACTAAAATGGGGCTCTCTTTATCAGAATATGTGGTAACAGAAGCGGGTTTTGGTGCAGATTTGGGTGCAGAAAAGTTCTTTAACATCAAATGTGCTTCTTCGGGTCTTAAACCAAAAGCAGTTGTACTTGTGGCCACCATTAGGGCACTTAGGCATCATGGTGGTGCAACAAAAGAAGAATACAATACGCCTAGTACCGATCGCGTAAAAATTGGTTTCGCCAACTTAGGCAAGCATATAGAAAACCTTCAAAAATTTGGTTTTAATCCTGTGGTAGCCATCAATGCCTTCCCTTCAGATACAGAAGCGGAGGTAGAACTCATCAAGAAAATGTGTGCCGGACAGGGGGTTCATGCTGTTGTTGCTAACGGCTGGGCCCAAGGTGGCGATGGCATGACGGAACTTGCAGAGGCCGTGGTGAGCACCATAGAAAACTATGACAATGGATTCCAACCATTGTATAATTGGGAAGCTCCAATCAAAGAGAAGATTGAAATAATAGCGAGAGAAATCTACGGTGCAAATCAGGTAGACTTTTCCAAAAAGGCCAAACTCCAAATGAAGCGCATAGAGCGTTTAGGTTTTAGTGATTTGCCTATTTGTATGGCAAAAACCCAAAAATCACTCAGCGATAATGAGTTCATTCATGGTAGACCTGAAAACTTTGACGTTAATGTTAGAGAGTTTGAATATGCCACGGGGGCAGGCTTCATCATCCCTATTCTAGGTCAAATGATGCGTATGCCTGGACTACCGGCAGTACCAGCCTCAGAAGGTATGTCAATTGATGATGATGGCGTGATTTCTGGCTTGTCTTAGCACATAATTTTAATATATGGGCGTTCCTGTTCAGCCGATAGAAGTAATAAGAGTTGGGGCTCAGTCTACTGAATCCAAACCTGACCTGGTGGTTTCGGAAGAACCCCTGGAGATTCGCATTGGTCATGGACAGGAAGATAAAAGGGAACAATTCAGTGTTTCGGTTACCATGCGTACCCCCGGAAATGATGAAGCGCTTTGTCTAGGTTTTCTCTTTACTGAAGGAATTATCAATACCATGGATGAGGTAACGAGTGTCAAGTATTGCGAAGACTTGGGTCGGGCCGAAGGTATGGAAAACCTAATGCGTGTTGAATTGAAGCCCTCTGTATCCATCAGCGATGAGCAGTTCAAACGAAACTTCTATACTACTTCAAGTTGTGGCGTTTGTGGAAAAGCATCTATTGATTCCATTAAAGTAAGCTGTCAACCTTTGTCTGAAGAAAAAATCCAGGTTAGTAAAGAAGTGTTATTTGGGCTTTCAGAAAGCTTAAGGAGTAGTCAAGATGTATTCAAGCATACTGGAGGATTACACGCCTCAGGACTGTTTGATACTCAAGGCACATTAATCGCCCATCAAGAAGATGTCGGCAGGCATAATGCGCTTGATAAACTTATTGGTACGGGATTAATAAAGGATACCCTCCCTTTCTCAGAAGCTGTACTAGTACTCAGTGGCCGCATTAGCTTTGAGCTTGTACAAAAGGCTTTAAGAGCGGGAATTCAAATCATTGCAGCCGTTGGAGCGCCTTCCAGTCTGGCGGTAAGCTTGGCGGAGGAGTTCGGAATGACACTGGTGGGATTTCTCAAAAACGATCGGTTTAACGTTTATTCAGGAAAGGAACGTGTGGTTTTATGAAATTGAGGATTCAAAACAATAGCATTCGATTCAGGCTCACGCAAACCGAAGTGAGTGATTTCGGTTTAGCAGGTTCTTGTTCAGCCATTGTGCAATTTCCAAACGGTGATGATTTGACTTATCAGCTCATAATTGCCAACGAAATGGACAGTAGCTTTTCGGACAATCAGATCAACATAAGTCTTCCAGAAAGATCAGTCAAAAGCTGGATTCAATCCGATCAGGTAGGAATCAAGGGAGAATTACCCCTAGAAAACGGGGATAAATTGAGTATTTTAGTTGAAAAGGATTTCAAGTGTTTGACAGCACGCTCTGAAGATGAGAGTGATATGTTTCCAAACCCGAAAGAAAGTCATTAATAGTTATACAATAAGATGTCAGAAAATCTTAGTGCATTATCAGGAAGAAAAGGCTTAGAGGATAACCTCTTCGAACAATTGGTAGAAAAGTCCAAAGTAACTGGATCACCAGACAATGAAGAGCTGAAGACCTTGGCCGAAAAGTACTTGATGGGTAATGCGATTACCTATGGAACGGCTTCATTTTATGATTTCATGAAAAAGGAGCACGAAGGTGTCAAAGTGCATGTTTGCAATGGCAGTGCATGTATGGTTGCTGGCACCCAAGACAGTGTAAAAGGGAAGCTCTCGAGACACTTCAAAGACGCTGAAGTCGGACATATGTGCTGCCTGGGCAGATGTCATGAAAACAGTGCGTTTAACTACAATGGCACGAATTATTCTGGAGAGGCGATAGACCGTCTGGAAGAGATCGTCAAGGATACTGACAAAGACTTAAGCGATAATTATACCGTTGGCGCTACGGGTGAACAGGTGCTGACTGGAGCGGCAATGACTGCCGAACAATTTAAGGACGAGTTCTCAAAAATTCTGAAAAATGGTCCAGAATGGGCATTAGAGCAAATAAAAGCCTCGAATATCAGAGGTCGTGGTGGTGCAGGTTTCCCGATGAGTTTCAAGCTTAATGCGTGTAGGAATGAACCGGAACCACAGAAATTCATCGTATGCAATGCGGATGAAGGCGACCCCGGAGCCTACTCTGATCGCTATCTTCTTGAAGAGCAACCCATGTTGGTACTCTTTGGAATGATGACGGCAGGTTATATAGTGGGCGCTGACCATGGCGCAGTTTATATCCGTGGAGAATACCCAGAGTCTGTAAGAGCTTGTACTGAAGCGGTTGAAGCCTTGGAAGCCATAGGTATGCATGGAGATAACATTGGAGGCAGTGATTTCAACTATCGATTCAAGGTAATTGAGGGCGCAGGTGCTTACATCTGCGGAGAAGAAACCGCTCTTCTCTCCTCCTTAGAAGGGCAAAGACCAGAAGTCAGAGTGAGACCACCCTTCCCTGCGCAAAAGGGATTATTCAATAAACCCACTATTGTCAACAATGTCGAGACATTGGCGGCTGTGCCATGGATTATCAGAAATGGTGGTGATCAGTATGCGATGCTTGGAACAGAAAAATCTACGGGAACCAAATTGGTTTGTCTGGACTCCTTCTTTAACAAACCGGGAATGTATGAAGTGGAGATGGGGCATTCCTTCAAAGACTTGGTCTATGAAACCGGTGGAGGTTTTAAAGAACCTGTGAAGGCGGTTCATGTTGGTGGCCCATTAGGTGGTATCGTTCCAACACATAAGATTGACGACCTGAATTTGGACTTTGAGAGTTTCGCCAATGGCGGTTTCTTATTGGGCCATGCAGGAATAGTCTCTGTTCCGGAGAAGTTTCCAATGATTGAATACCTGGAGCACCTTTTTGAGTTTACAGCTGATGAGTCATGCGGAAAGTGCTTCCCATGTAGCATTGGATCTGTTCGAGGTAAAGAGATGATTGCCAACTCCAGGAATGGACAGAAAATGGATCGCCAGTTGATGGATGATCTACTAGAGACCTTGGAAATAGGCTCTTTATGTGCCTTGGGTGGAGGTTTGCCTTTGGGTATCAAGAACGCCTTAGAGTATTTTGAAGAAGAACTTAGAAGCTACTTTCTATAAACCAGATTTATATGAGTGATTCAAGAAACATTGCCTATATCAACAACGAACCTTTCGAGTTTGAGCCTGGCGAAACTATACTTTCACTATTGAGAAAGAACTTTGGTGAAAACCCTGTTCCCACACTCTGCGATGCACCAAATCTGGATCCTTTTGGTTCATGTAGGGTTTGCAGCGTAGAAGTAGCTAGAGAGCAAGACGGTCCAACCAGGGTGCAGGCCTCCTGCCATACGCCAGTAATGAAAGGTTCCTTCATTTACACTCATACCGAGAAAATGGAGCGCCTGCGCAAGAACATTGTAGAGCTTGTTTTGACCGATTACCCAAAAGCGAAATTTGAAACGGACAATCCTAAGCATAACGAACTCAAACGAGTTGCCTATGATGTAGGCATCAAAATGGAAGAAGTGCGTTATGCTCCTGGAAGAAATCACCTGGACAGAACAGCAGATACTGGTCATCCCTATATGCGCGCTCACCTGGACTCATGTATCAACTGTTTCCGATGTGTTAGAGCCTGTGATGAGGTTCAGGGTGAAATGGTCTTGACCATGGAAGGTCGAGGTTTTGATAGTAAGATCGTTATGGGCATGAATGAGGGCTTTATGGAGTCTGATTGTGTTTCTTGCGGTGCATGTTCTCAAGCCTGTCCTACCGGAGCCATCACCGATGTTTTCGATTCTAAAACAAATGAAGCAGAGGAAACAACCAGAACAGTTTGTACCTATTGCGGTGTCGGTTGTAATCTTGACGTGGCCACTTCAAGTGGAGAAATCGTAAGCATTACCGCACCATACGATGCTGAAGTAAACCAGGGACATACCTGTCTCAAAGGAAGATATGCCTTTAAATTCTACGACCACCCCGAACGCCTGCGTTCGCCAATGGTAAGAAAGAATGGACAACTTGAAAATGTATCGTGGGATGAAGCCTACGATTACATTGTTAATAAAATCACGAATATCAGAGAAGAACATGGACCTGATGCCATTGCTGGTATTTCTTCAGCTCGATGTACCAATGAAGAAAATTACCTGATGCAAAAGTTCATCAGGGCGGTAGTTGGAACAAACAACATCGACTGTTGTGCGAGAGTATGTCACTCCCCTACGGCCCTGGGTATGCAGCGTTCCTTTGGCACAGGAGCAGCGACCAATTCGGTCATTGATATTCAGTATACTGACTGTATGATGGTGATTGGTGCCAACCCTACTGCCGCTCACCCTGTAACGGGGGCTAAGATTAAGCAGGCTGCCATGAAGGGCACCAAGCTGATTGTGATCGATCCACGAGAAATTGAATTGGCGAAATATGCTGATCACTTCTTGCAACTGCGACCTGGTACTAATGTGGCCTTGTTGAACATGATGCTCTACTACATCATCGAGGAGGGATTAGCCGACAAATCATTTATCGACACTCGAACGGAGGGCTTCGATGACTTTGTCGAGAACATTAAAAAATTAGACATCAATGCCATGGAGGCCATTACAGGTGTCGACCGCGAAGATGTTCGGGCAGCGGCTAAAACTTATGCTTCTGTACCAAATGCCATGTCTTTCCATGGACTCGGTGTTACAGAACACTCTCAAGGAACATTCACCGTCCAGCAAATTGCTGACTTGGCCATGATCACAGGAAACATTGGCCGAAGAGGTGTTGGCGTAAACCCGCTTCGTGGACAGAACAATGTGCAAGGAGCAGCAGATATGGGCGCACAGCCGCACCAGGGGGCTGGCTACTTGGATGTCACTGACCCTATGATCAACCAGAAATACATTGACTTCTATAAAGCCGATAATATTCCATTACATATTGGATATAAAATCCCTGAGATGTTCGATGCTGCTATTGCTGGAGACTTAAAAGTGATGTGGATCATCGGAGAGGATGTTGTTCAGACAGACCCGAACACAAGCAAAGTTAAAAAAGCATTGACCAGCCTTGATTTATTCATTGTACAGGAGCTCTTTATGACTGAGACGGCAATGCTAGCAGATGTCGTTCTACCGGGTGCTTCCTTCCTGGAGAAATCAGGAACCTTTACCAATGGAGAAAGAAGAGTACAGCGTGTCAACAAAGTGGTTGAGCCTGTACCAGGAACCAAAGCAGATGGTCAAATCATTGTAGACGTAATGCAACGCATGGGGTATGACCAAGCCGATTATGCTCCTGATACTATGCTGGAAGAGATTTCTCAGATTGTACCTTTCTTTAAAGGTATTACATGGGAAGAATTGGCTGAAAACGGAAAACAATGGCCGGTTCCAGAGGATGGATCTAGCACTGAAATCATTCACATTAATGAATTTAAAAGAGGCAAAGGACTCTTCACCTATTTCGATTGGCGTGAATCCGAGGAGATTGTAGAGCATGGTGAAGAATACCCCTACATCATCACTACTAACCGCGAATTGGAGCACTACAATTGTGGCGCAATGACACGAAGAACTGGCAATGGTGAGATTCTAAAAGAAGATGTTCTTCTTATCAATGCCAAAGACGCCAGCGACAATGGCATCTCGGATGGTGACATGGTTTGTGTCACATCAGCTCGTGGCAAAGTAGATATCAAAGCCAGAGTGACTGACGAAGTGAAACCGGGTGTGATGAGCACCACCTTCCATTTCCCTGAGATTATGGTGAACTTGATTACCTCTGACGTTCATGATTCTGAAGCCAAATGTCCAGAATACAAAGTAGTGGCTGTGAAAATCAGAAAATCTAAAGGTGTAAATAAACTGATGAAAGCTGGTCGAAGTGTGGGTATGGAAGCAGCTCCAGCGAACAAATTGAAGGGTTAAGATTAAAAGGGAAAATATTGGTCAAAGGCTTAATCTTAATGGGTGGGCAAAGCACCCGAATGGGAAATGACAAAGCCTTTGTTAATTGGAGAGGCAAAACGTTGCTGCAACACGCTATGGACAATCTCCATGAGCTAACATCAGATATTCATCTGTCGGTGAATTCCCATCAATTCTTAGCACTAAATCATCAATATAAATGCATTGAAGACCTCTACCCAGACAAAGGCCCGATGGGTGGTATACTTACAGCTTTAGAAACGCTGCAAGAGAGTCTAATGGTAGTAGCTGTCGACATGCCGCAGCTAAATATTTTAATGATTGAAAAGCTGATTCACAATAATTCAAAAGTTTCTGCTTTTCGCAAGCCAGATCAAACATGGGAACCTCTACCCTCATTTTGGCCAGTTTCGGTCACTTCTAAGCTCAAATCACATGTAATGAAGAATGAATTATCCCTGAGCCGCTTCCTGAGTATACATGGCAACACGGTGACCTCTGAGGTAAGCTCTTCATCATTCAGAAATATGAATAGTCCTACTGACTTGTCCTGATTCCAACCTCCTGGAGTTCTTTTGGGTCAAAAGATAAAAGACCCATTATGAAAAAGCTTCTCACGTATTTCTTCTTTCTCTCATTCTTAATCCTGTCCTGCGAAAATGATGATGTGCTCGAAGATTTACCCTCTTGCATCCAATCAGAAATTGAAAGTGCTTCTCAGGGAGGTTCAAGCGAAGCTTCATTAACCCAATACAGATACAATGGTCAGATTGTTTATTCCTTTGACCCAGGAATAGTCTATCCTGATATAATGACAACAGTAGTCAATGAAGATTGCGAAGTTGTTTGTCAATTTGGAGGCATTGCTGGGATGAACACCTGTCCTGACTTTAGTCAAAATGCCCAGGTGATCGGTATCGTTTGGAAGAATAATTAGTATCTCCTTTTCTATATAAGTAAGACATTTCAAATCATGTGAATTCATTAACTTAGGGCAAAACCTTAACAAATGAATTCAAGATTATCCACCCTCTTATTATTAACCATATCCGTTCTATTGTCCAGCTGCATGGCTGACAAAAAGAATACTGCGTCTGAAAGCACAGAAACACCATCTGAATGGATTTCTTTATTTGATGGTGAGAGTTTTACTGGCTGGGAAATGTATGGCGAAGAACCATTTACAGAACATTGGTCCATTGTCGATGGATCTATCGCTTGTAATGCCGGTATTGGTGAAGAGAATGTTGGCTTCTTCAGGTCGATCATGACAAACCGGGATTTTGGAAATTTTGAATTAGAACTAGAATACAAAATAGCCAAGGGTGGTAATAGTGGCATCTTCTATCATGTAGTAGAAAAAGAAGAATGGGGTCATGACTACGCTAGTGGACCGGAGTACCAGGTGCTGGATGATGAACACTCACGTTCGGAAACCGAGCCTTATAAAATGGTGGCTTCTAACTATGCCATGTATCCGGCAGCGGCCACTAAAAAACCCAACCCTTACATGGAGTGGAACAAAGTGAAGATCATTTACAATGAAGGCCATGTGGAGCACTGGTTAAATGATGAAAAAGTATTGGAGTTCGAAGAAGGTAGCGAAGATTGGTTAGCAAAAAGGCAGCGGGAAAATGGGCAAATGCCGATTCATATGCTGCGTCCAATACCGGTAGGATTAGTCTTCAGAACCACGGAGACGAGGTCTACTATCGTAACATTAGAGTTAGAGAACTTTAGCATTGCTGGCAATATCCGGACATAAAACACCCACAATAAAGCTGAGTTTTCTAAGCTTGGGTGTAATGCTTCTTGCGGGTACTGCTTTCCTTATACAGAGATATGTAAGGCTTGAATCTAGGGGAGAAACCTTTTTCTATGCTTACGAGGTAATCCGGATGCTCACAAACTTTGGGGGAATGGCAGTTTTAAGTCCTTTGATATTCCAATGTGTAAATATTTCACTAAGGGCTAAGAGATCAAGAATGATCTTTTGGATATTAGGATTCCTTGTGTTTGTCACAGCCTATACCCTGCTTAACAAGCTGGTCATGGCAATCATTTCAGACTCAAGTATACAGTTTTCTCTATTGCGAGACACAAAAAAGCTATTTCTAAATTTCGGCCACTTACTTGTTTTGTTCTATCTCACAGTCAGCTACTTATGCTGGCAAATCCTTCTTCCTCATAACCATAAGCGAAAAGCAGCCGACTGTTTAACGCTAAAAATTGATGGGATTAATAAGAGTATCCCTTACGCGAAGATAGAGTATCTAAGTACCTATGACCACTATCTAAAGGTATATTGGAATGGTCAATTTCAATTGCTCAGAGTACCACTTACACAATTACTTAAAACCTTACCCAATCACTTTGTAAGAATTCACAGGTCTCATGTAATAAGCACTTTACACATTAATAAAGTCGTCCGACAGCGGGGCAGCTTTCATGTTTATATGTCCGATGACACTGTGCTTCCTGTCAGCAATTCTTTTAAGAAAAATATATTGCCCTTCTTGGACAAGAGTCAATTCACGACAAAATAAGGGCATTCACGACTTTCTAATCCTGGTGGGCCTAACATGCGTCTAATATGACTAGCATTGGGAATGAAAGGCCTGTTCTTATTTGCATTGTTTCTTTTATTATCATCTCAATTAACTGGACAAGAACCCCTAATGGGTAATTTAATATTAGGCAAGCATCCAGTCGGCTTTAAAACTGTGTCTTTTGCTGACAGCACCAGAAATTATGGCCAGTCGCCACGTCCAATCCTATGCTCAATTTGGTATCCAGCAACTGAAACCAACAATAAGCGCCTAAAATTCAAAGAGTTAATTTATGTTGATGGACGTAAGATCAGTCTTAAATCGCTCAGTGATTCTAGAAAAAACCAAATAAGAGATGCTTTCCTAAACAAAATAGTCACTCGAGGTGCTTCTTTGAATGATCTCGGTAGGCTGCTTGAAACTTCGCTCCCTGTCTATGAGAAAGCTCCGCATATTTCTGAAGAATTTCCTCTTGTCATTACAAGTCAAGGTGGCGGCAGACCGGCTTATACTCAATTCATCCTGAACCAGTATCTGGCATCTCACGGCTTTATAGTGTGTTCTTTTGCGGATATAAGATCCAGTCCAAACAGATCAGAAACCACAGTCAAAAGCGACATGGAATCCTTGGCTGGAGATATAAAAGACATCGTCAACTGGTTTAAAAACGAGAGTAACTTTGCCATTTCAAGCATAGGTGGCATAGCTTTCAGCAAGTCAGGAGAGGCAATGCTTCTTAATGAAATGGTAGAGACTCAATTCAATGCATTAGCTATGCTTGACGCACAACCTGGTAAAGATGCTCTCACTTACTTGCCCAATCATCAGCTAGTCTACTCACAAGTACCAATTCTGGCTATTTTCAGCAACCACCAAAACAAACTTACTATCAAAGAAACACAAAAAGACACAAGCGCCTTTTCCTTTATGCAATTCAGTGACAAGCTCTTAGTAAGATTCATGGAGGCCAATCATGGCGACTTAACTTCTGCTTCAATTCTAGGTTATTTGATCGAAAACTATAACCGTTGGCCAGCTTTTGGGAGGTCAAAATTAAGTTATGAGACGCTTTGTGAAATAGTACTAAACTTCTTCAATCGATATTTGAAATATCAAGAAAGTGAAAGAGAGGTACTCAGGATATTCGAATCATTGCCAAAAGACTTTCTGATATTTCGCAAAATCGAAAAATAGCTACACTTTGTGCTCAGTTTATTCCATGCATGAAGAAGCACTATTATTTATTGCACATACAGTATCTCGGTTTTCGATTCCATGGTTGGGCCAAACAACCGAATGTCAAGACAGTACACCATATGGTGGATCGTACCTTGACATATGTGTTCGAGGATTCAGCCTTCAAAACCCTTGGAGGCAGCCGCACGGATGCCATGGTTTCTGCCGATCACTTTGTCTTGGAGCTTTTCCTTGACACTCCAATTGCAGATGAAAGGAAATTTCTAAAGTTATTTAACATTAATCTACCGGCTGACATTAGAGCATTGGCGATTGAAGAAACAAATGTTGAATTCAATATTATTCAAAACCCCAAGTCGAAATCCTACTTATATTTATTCGCCTATGGCCAAAAAGCTCATCCCTTCTCAGCACCTTTCATTACCTGCTTCAATGACATCCTAGATATAGATAAAATGACCGAGGGTGCCAGGCTATTTGAGGGCACTCATGAATATAGAGCTTATTGTAAAAAGCCTTCGGAGAAAACCAATACCACCCGAACCATAGATATCTGTACACTTGTTCCCAACACCTACTATACAGCCAGTTTCTTCCCTGAGCCCTCCTATGCATTAAAAGTAGAAGGAAAGGGTTTTATGAGAAATCAAATCCGTATCATGATGGGACAGCTCTTCCGCTTGGGCCGTGGAGAAATCACCCTTCAAGACCTGGAATCATCTCTTTTACCGGGCTTCTCAGAACACCTGAGCTTTATCGCCCCAGCTTCTGGCTTGATTCTGGAAAAGGTGAGTTTCAATTAATTTTGATCTGCTTGTAATGATTCAGGCTTATCCCCGTATTACTTCCAAATCGATCAATTGATGAATGCTATTCTAGATGAGTGAAAAAGAGTTTTGGGATCTTGTTTCCCCTTTGAACCCATCTATTTTAGGCTTTGCCATTCGACTGTTACATGATCCAGAGAAGGCGAAAGACGTTCATCAGGAGACACTAGAAAGGCTATGGACTAGAAGGCAAACGCTCAATAGTGAAAGAAATATTAAATCTCTCGCCATGATCATAACTAAGAACAAGTGTATTGATATGATCAGAAAGCAAGGAAGGTATGTAGAACAAAGTATAGATGAGTTTCACATGCACACACAACAAGACTTTGAATCCAGAGATATGGTCGATCAGATTAAAAGACGGATGAAACAACTTCCGACAAAGCAGAAGATGGTCATTGAACTGAAAGATTTTCAGGGTTTTAGCAATGAAGAAATTGGTGAGATTATGGAGATGACTGTTAATACAGTCAGAGTCAACCTCTCCAGGGCAAGAAAGTATCTAACTGAACAATTGAAACATGAGTGGCAATAGATTGGATTTACTTACGGAAAAATTCCTCGAAGGTAAGCTAGATAGAGACGAGGAGCAGGAACTACGCGAGCTATTGTCCGAGGCACCTGAACACCATTTAAGCGCTTATTTTAGATGGGTTGACCAAACTAAGGCTGAGACTTCTGATTTTATTAATACTCAAAAGACGCTGAGCTTTTCAAAAAAGGGATTCAAAACTCAGGTTTTACGCTATGCCGCTGCGATTACCATTATTTGTGTTGCAGGCTATTTAACCCTCGTTGGGCTGAAACAGGATCGGATGGATGCTATAACTGATTTTGAACTAGATCAAGCCTATAGTCAATCCCTTCAAGCAGTTTCCGCGATTTCAGGATTATTGAATGAGGGTATGGATGACATGTATTCAGAAATGGATTTTTCAATTCCATTCAAAGACTTTAAACAACTCAATGAAACAACAAAAGAAATACTCAATGATGAAAAAGATGATAATTAAGCCGCAAGGGGTACTGGCCTTACTTGGACTGTTAATCCTATTCAGCGCACCCACTTTCGGGCAAACTAGAAACGAAAAACTCATTAAGACCATAGAGAGCTATGCCGATGAGGAGGAGACTGCCTACTTTGAGACTTCAGAAGAGATGTTCAAACTTATGGCAAAAAGAGTTGATTCACAGGCAGACCCCAGATTGCTGCAATACTTTCAAAAAACCAAATACGTCTCAAGTCTTCAAGTTGGGCTAAAAAAGGGCAATGACTGGTTTATAGATTCATTTGAAAAGAAAAGTAATCTTGAGGGTTATTCTCTTTTGATGAGAAGTAAGTCGGCAACCAGAAACTATAAGTTTTATAAGAGAGATCTAGAAGGCAACTACAGCGAATACCTCTTGATCCACAGACGTGGTATATATTTTATGATCACGGCCATGGATATCTCCACTTTAGAAGAAATGGCAGGGGTAGTAGAAATGGTGAGTGAAGCAGGTCAATAATAGACAAAGACATTAATAATCAAGCACTTTGAAAAAAGTGCTTTTTTTATGCCCGGAAATAATGTTCTGGCATTCGATTTGTTGACTTCAGATTGGTTAAAAACTCAATCTGAAATGAAAAAAATTCTCTCAACCTCCCTAATTGTTTTATGCCTCTCAGGCTGTATTGGTTATGGCAATGGCATCATGTCTTATGCCATCAATGGCAGCTCATCGAAAGACAGAAACTTTACCCAAGAAGAACTCGATAAGATCGAAGTCTATTTTGGCATCAATACAAAACCTTCACAGCCTTATATCCAGCTCTCCTACCTCGAAGCTACTGGTGAACATGCCGCTTCAATGGATGATTTGGTTCAGCTGCTCAAGCGAGAAGCCGCTAAATATGGTGCAGATGCTATTATAGAGATCAGCAGAATCTCTGAAGCCAGAGAAGTTGGAACGGTAGTAATGACAGAAGGAAACTATACCTATGATGCCATGGTGTTGACCGGAATAGCCATTAAGTATACTGAGAAGGCAAAGAAGCTGGGTGGCAAATAACAGCACGATAATTGCTTCTTACTTTAAGGAAATGATTTCTATCAATTATTAAGTAATTTCTCTGTCTTAATCATTGAGAAAGACTAAACTCAACCAATACCTACTATGGACAGACTAAGTAAATTCACAATTGCGATAATAGTCTCTTTCAATCTAGTAATCGTAAGTTGTCAACCCGAAGACTTCGTCCCGGAATTCGACAGGCCTGGAAATGAGTTGGAGGACTATCTCAAATCCACGATAAACTTGATGCAAATCAACTCTATTAATAGGAAGACTGTTGATTGGGATAATCTGCGGACCAGAGTACTGGAAGTTATGGGAACTGACAGCCTAATATCCGAGGCAAATGCTCCACTCAAAGAGGCACTTCGATTGCTCAATGACAATCATAGCCTTATAGTAAGGCCAGATGGTACTCACCTATTTGCACGCACTGTCGGTTGCTCAGGAACTAACGTGAATGCTCATAACCTACCTGACAACATTGGCTATGTAAAGGTTAGGACATTCAATGGCACCTCTGATACTCCAGAGGCTCGTTTTTACATACAAGAAATTAGAAACCAAATAAGAGCACAAGACAAGGAAAACCTAATTGGGTGGGTGGTTGATATTCGGGGCAACTTGGGCGGCAATATGTATCCTATGATTGCAGGTATTGGCCCTGTTTTGGGTGAAGGTACGGCAGGTTATTTCATTGACCCTGATGGGTCTACCAAAAGTTGGGGATATGCTGATCATAGATCTACATTGGATGGAAGACCTTTGGCAGAAGCAAGTGACAATTATGAACTCCTTCATTCAGCACCCAAAGTGGCTGTACTTATTGATGGTGCCGTGGCTAGTTCGGGAGAAGCATTAGCCATTAGTTTTATTGGAAGAGAAGATACCAGACTGTTTGGTTCGGCCTCTTGTGGTGCTAGTACAGGCAATAAAGGTTTCACACTTAAGGACGACTCACAATTATATCTGACTGTATCTTATATGGCAGATCGTAATAAGAACAAGTTCGGTGAGGAGATAATACCAGACCAAGTCAGCTCGCCTGAAAACATCATTGGAGATGTGGTGGTTTGGATGAATCAGTGAGTTACATTCAAAAATTGTTGTTCCTATCTTAGTACAAAACTAAGTTCACCTCTATGGAGAAGAAAAACAGTGTATATATCGGCACGAGCCTTGATGGCTATATTGCCGATTCAGAGGGCAAAATTGACTTTCTAGATACTTTCACCTTTCCCGAAGGCGAAGATATGGGCTATTATGCCTTTATGGATCGAATTGATGCCCTGGTGATGGGAAGAGTCACCTTTGAAACAGTCTTGGGTTTCAACGTTCCCTGGCCTTATAAAAAGCCTGTTTATGTGCTCAGTAATTCTTTAGATCAATTACCTGATGGTTATGAAGACAAAGCCTACCTCATCAATGGACCACTCGATCAGGTACTCAATCAGATCCATAGTAAGGGTCATACGCGTCTATATATTGATGGAGGCAGCACGATTCAAAGCTTCCTTAAAGAAGACCTGATTGATGAAATGATCATCACCACCATTCCAGTATTAGTTGGTGGCGGTCATCCCCTGTTCGGTGAAGTCTCTCAAAAACTGGTTTTTGAATGTGTAAATACTGAGCGATTTGCCGATAAAGTGGTACAAAGTAGGTTTTTGAGGCAAGTCTGATTGAAAAGGAACTTCAAACGATATCCAAAACAAAAAAGACTCGGGTTGATACTACCCTTTATCACGATTCTGTGTGTAGTTCTGTTTAATATAACATCTATAATTTCTCAAGATTCAAATGGTTTTGATTGGACCGACATTCGAGAGGACATCAAAGACAGCGTAAAGGCCGCAGTATATATGGGTATTTCTAGTGGAGTTGTTGGTCACGATGCTCACAAACCACAGCAATTTGACCGAAGACATTGGATAATGCAAACTGCTACTACCGTTGAACTCTGGCGACTAGTAGAATACCCTGAGGGCACAATAAAGGCTATCGCCTATGAAGGTCTAATTAGAAAGCTCCAACCATCACAGCGGATCAATGTAATACTTCAATGCATTCGTGACAACGCATATGACATTGATTATATCTCAGGGGACGAATCTTGGACAATGTCTCTAGGCCAATACATAATAGATCATGTTCTATACGTAGATGATAGAAAACCACCTCCTCAATTTGGCAGAAATCCTTTTGGCCTTGAGAAAGGAGAAATTGATCAAATAATGAAAATCTTCAATCAGAACTCTTTGACCCGCAATTGACTCTAGACTAAATACCCCACAATCAAAATCAATGCGCCCAAAATAGCTAAGGGAATAATCGGCTTGACCACAAACTTCAACCAGATGTTATAAGGCACATTGACCATGGCCAGAGATGGCAAAATAAGGCCTGAAGGGGTGATGAACTGCATCAAGCCAAAACCAAAGAGGTAGGCATTGACAATTTCCTCGGTAGGCACTCCTACTACTACCCCTAGAGCTCCCATGATCGGCATACTCACAAGCGCTAATCCTGAGGAAGAGCTAATGAAGAATGCCAAAACGAAAAATACTATCATCAAGACCGGAAGAAAAACCAAGGGTGAGGTTCCTGACACCAGATTAGAAGCTTCGTCCAACAATGTCCCAGAAATCAAACCATCATTCAACACAATGGTAATCCCCCTCGCAACACCAATGATCAGCGATACCCCCAGAAGATCTTTGGCACCATTTACAAAGGCCGATACAAAATCGCTCTCCGTTGCTCTTTGAACTACCCCAAGTATGATTGCAGCCAGCAAGAACAGGGCAGTCATTTCTTCGAACCACCATCCTAAAGATGAAACCCCATAGATCATCACCAAAAAGGTCAAAGCGAAGAGTGTCAAGAGTACCCAGGTCCCTGTTGTCATCTTCCCTTCAGCGGCAGGCTTCTCTCTATCCTGGAATGGGTTCTTCACTCCTAGTCCATAAAGAATGGACGTTTCTGGATTTAGCTTCACCCGCTCAGCATAGCGTACGATGTACCAAATTAGGACAAGGGCGCCTAGCACCAACATGGCTATACGACTTTCAATACCCTCTGTCCAGCTTACTCCTGCAGCATCTGAGGCGATTATCGTTCCAAATGGATTAATCAAAGCTCCCATCAAACCGATACATGAACCACCATATACAGCAGCCACAGGAACAATCAGATCATATCCAGCGGCTAAAAAGATGGGCACCAAAATGGGATAGAAAGCAATGGTCTCCTCCTGCATACCAAAGGTGGTTCCGCCCAGAGCAATCAGTAGAATCAAAGAAATGATGAGCCATTTCTCTCTGCCTTCCATACGCTTTGCTAATAATCCAACACCTTTATCAAGCGCACCTGAATGTTGAAAGACACCGATGAAGCCTCCAATGATCAGCACAAACAGAATGATATCTATGGATTCATAAATTCCCTTTATTGGGGCAAATAGAATTTCCTTTAACCCTTGAGGGACAGACTCCTGCTCATTGTAGGTATCTGGAATGGAAATTGGCCTTCGAATTTTACCCTCTTCAAATTTTGAAAGCTCCATATTGAGGCCAAGACTATCCAAAGTCTCTTGTTTTGCCGGTAATTGAGCTTCCGTATTGCCAGATACTAAAAATATTTTTTGATCCGTATCATAAGCCAAAGTATCAAAGCTACCTGCTGGTAAAAGCCATGTAGCCAATGCGCTGAGAATGATAATGATATAGAGAACTGTGAACGGGGATGGAAACTTAAATCGCTTCATAATTGCCTTTAAGAGCATAATATACCGATTCTATGCTTAAGGAATGAAAAGTCTAAAAAAGGTGAGAACAGTACTATACCCAAACTCGGGGGGCACCGTTGACAGAAAAATCACTGAATAATCACCTAAATAATTGAACTATAATCACTTCTGATCGTTCTTAGGGTGGTTGACACAAAGTCAACCTTTTAGGAAAACAGCAGGTTAAGACCAATTTAATCTCTAGCTTGCGCGATTATTAATGAATAACAAAATGAAAGAAGGAACAGTAAAATTTTTCAATGACTCAAAAGGCTTTGGTTTCATCACTGATAGCGAAGACGGCAAAGAGTACTTTGTACACGTGTCAGGTCTTATCGATGAAATTCGTGAAGGCGACACAGTAACTTTTGATCTCAAGGAAGGTAGAAAAGGCTTAAACGCTGTAGATGTAAAGGTTGCATAAACAGCAAACGAACATATACTACCAAGTCCTAGATAACCTTTAGGGCTTTTTTTATGCCCTTTTCCTTCTTATTTAGCTCAAATAGAATACATAATCTGATTAATGGCACTTTTATAACTCCTCATAATCAATATCTTAGTAAGACTAAAACTTACTATTTATGACCATAGGTCTCTTAAAAGAACCCGAAGGAGAACATCGGGTAGCATTACTTCCCGAAAGCGTAAAGACACTCACCGATTTAAAAACCACCGTACTTGTTCAAAGGGATGCTGGGGCATCTGCCTTCAGCGTGGATGGCGATTATCAGGCTGCTGGTGCAGCCATTTCATCTAGGCAGGACGTGCTTGAAGCGGATCTCCTTGTGGGTATCAACCCACCAACCCAAGATGAAATTGGCCAGTTAAAGTCCGGACAAACCCTTCTGTGCATCTTCCAGCCACTTTCTAATAAGCCACTTGTGGAAAGATTGCAGGCATTAAAAGTTACCAGCTTTAGCCTTGACAATGTACCGAGAACCACAAGAGCTCAGTCAATGGACGTGCTCTCCTCTATGGCAACGGTAGCAGGATATAAGGCTGTTTTACAGGCAGCGGCAACTGCCCCAAGGTTCTTTCCGATGTTTATGACTGCCGCAGGCAGTATAATTCCGTCAAAAGTATTGGTGCTAGGCGCGGGAGTTGCCGGTCTTCAGGCCATTGCCACAGCGCGCAGGCTCGGAGCAGTCGTAGAAGCCTTTGACGTAAGGGCTGCGGCAGAAGAAGAAGTAAAGAGTTTAGGCGCCAAGTTTGTGAAAGTTGAAGGCGCTAAAGACGATGCTGCTGCTGGCGGCTATGCAGTGGAACAGACAGAAGAATACAAGGCCAAGCAGCAAGCACTTATTCAGGATCATGCTACCAAGGCCAATATCATTATCAGTACAGCCCAGATTCCGGGAAGAAAGGCACCTGTCCTTATTCTGGCAGATACGGTTGCCAATATGCAACCAGGCAGTGTAATTGTAGATCTTGCCGCCTCCACAGGAGGTAATTGTGAGCTTACAGAAAATGACCAAACGGTCCAGAAACATGGAGTCACCATCATTGGTAATTCTAACCTGCCTTCTTCCATGCCAATGGATGCAAGTAAGATGTTCGGCAAGAATATCGTAAACCTACTAAAGCTGATGATTGACCCTGACGGAAACCTTAACCTTAACTGGGAGGACGATATCATTGCCAACACCTGCGTAACTCACGATGGAAATATTATGAGTGAACGTGTCAAAAACATTCTTTTCCAAACCGAAATCGCTTAACCTATGCAAGATTTGCTATCACTGTTTTACGAAAACAGGGAGTTCATATTTCTCATCATTGTATCCATTTTTCTAGGGATCGAAGTCATTTCCAATGTACCCGCTGTTTTACATACTCCGCTAATGTCGGGCGCCAATGCCATCCATGGTGTTGTCATCATTGGTTCTATCATCATTATGTTAGAAGCTTCACCAGATAACTATTTCGCATTGATACTCGGTTTCTTTGCGGTCGTACTCGGAACCCTCAATGTAGTAGGCGGATTTGTCGTCACAAACCGTATGTTGGAGATGTTTAAGAAAAAGGATAAGTAAGATGACAGAACTACTAGGACTTAGCATTCTCGAACTCTGCTATATCGCTGCTTCAATTACTTTTATTATGGGCCTGAAAATGCTCAGCAGCCCTGATAAAGCAAGAAAAGGAAATCTCATTGCAGCCTATGGTATGGGCATTGCCATTTTGGCTACCATTCTCTTCAAGGAGGAATTAATGGCCGACAAATGGTTGAATTATGCCTTAATACTAGCTGGATTAGTTGTCGGTACTGTAATCGGAACACGGATGGCACTCAAGGTCAAAATGACCGCTATGCCACAGATGGTTTCATTCTTCAATGGTATGGGCGGTGCCTGTGCCGCGGTCATTTCTTTGGTGGAATTCGATCATTCGCTGCACTCAGGTAGTGTCGATACAGGAATGATGATCGTGATTATTTTGGGTCTCATTATCGGTAGTGTATCATTTGCAGGAAGTATCGTGGCCTATGGCAAACTTGAAGGGAAGATTGGTGATAAAGCCTTGCCTGCAGGACAAATACTGAACATTGTGCTGCTGATTGCGATACTTGGTCTGGGTACCGTCATGTCAATATCTGATGTGCCCAACGAAATGTACCTCTATATTCTTCTAGGGCTTTCTCTACTTTATGGCGTTCTCTTTGTAATGCCCATTGGTGGTGCTGATATGCCTGTAGTTATTTCTTTGCTCAATAGCTTCACTGGAATGGCCGCTGCTTTTGGAGGCTTCCTTTATGGAAATCAGGCCATGCTAACAGGAGGTATTCTTGTGGGTTCTGCCGGGACCATTCTCACTGTTTTGATGTGTACTGCTATGAACCGATCATTGACAAATGTAATCATAGGTTCATTTGGAGGTGGTGGTGCAGCTGCTGGTCAAGGTGGTGAACAGGGAACAGTCAAGGAAATCTCAGTTACCGATGCTGCTATTCTGTTGGCCTATGCGAATAAGGTCTCTGTAGTACCAGGATATGGATTGGCAGTTGCTCAAGCCCAGCATACGGTCCATAATCTTGAGAAACTATTGGACGAAAAGGGAGTTGAAATGAATTATGCCATTCATCCTGTGGCGGGTAGAATGCCCGGACATATGAATGTATTGCTGGCAGAAGCAGATGTCCCTTATCCCAAACTTCTCGAAATGGAAGATGCCAATGATGACATGGCCAACACAGATGTCGTACTGGTGATTGGTGCCAATGATGTTGTAAATCCGGCAGCGGAAAATGATCCTTCAAGCCCTATTTACGGTATGCCGATCATTGACGTGATAAAAGCCAAGAACATCATTGTGATGAAAAGATCAATGGGCAAAGGCTACGCGGGCATAGAAAACGAACTCTTCTTCCATGATAAGAACCGAATGCTCTTCGGTGACGCCAAAGACTCACTTGAAAAATTGATTAGTGAGGTGAAGAATCTGTAGTATCAGTCAAAATTAACTGTCAATTATTCCTCTTCTTATTAGTTTTGCGCCATGGATGGACAGCTTAGAGCAAATATCAAAATTGGTAGCGAAGTCAATATTGTATTAAAGAAAGATCAGCGTAGTGGTACCCTTACACATGGCTTTGTAAAAGACATCCTTATCAGGGCTTCCAAACATACACATGGTATTAAGGTCCGTTTAGAAGACGGCCAAATTGGTCGTGTGAAAGAAGTAATTGAAGACTAGTGCCAGCACTTGAAGTTCTTTATCAGGATGATCACCTGATTGCCATCAATAAGCCACATGGTCTTTTGGTCCACCGCTCCCCTATTGCTACAAATACAGACACATTCGCTGTACAAGAGCTAAGAAACCAGATTGATAAACATGTCTATCCGGCTCATCGACTCGATAGAAAAACCTCAGGCGTGCTCCTCTTTGCTTTAGACAAAGATATATTACCCAATCTCCAGGCTCAATTTGCAGAACATACAGTCCAGAAAACCTATTGGGCTATACTAAGGGGTTATACGGACGATGAAGGAACGATCGATTATGTCCTCACTAACGACAAAGGAAAATCTCAAGAGGCCATAACGCACTACAGGACGCTCCAGCGAACCGAGATTGACGTACCATTCGGAAAGCATCAAACTTCTAGATATTCACTGGTAGAAGCCAAACCAGTAACGGGCAGAATGCATCAGTTGAGAAAGCACTTTGCCCATATCCTCCATCCTATTATTGGCGACAGACCTCATGGCTGTAATAAACAGAATAAACTATTTCTAGAAAAGTGGCAGATGGGTACTATGCTCTTACATGCTCAATCACTCCAATTCAGACATCCTGTTAGTGAAAAAAGACTTGAGCTAGTAGCTGATCCACATGACGAGTTTCAACGAATGTTGAAAACCTTAGCGTTCAAAAACTAAGACTCCCCCTGTTCTTCTTGATAAGGAATATTTTCCAATAAGTACTTGATAACATTGACTCGAGCAACAGTCTTTCGATTAGCCTTTAGAATGACCCAGGGGCTATTTTCGGTATTAGTATGCTCAAACATACACTCCTTGTATTCAGTATAAACATCCCATAGTTCTTGTGCACGATCATCTACAGGAGACATTTTCCAACGCTTTAATGGATTGGTTCTGATGTCTTCGAAGCGTTTGGCCTGTTCCTCTTTGGTGATTGAGAAATAGAACTTGATCAGTATAATACCGTCATTGGTAATCATCTGCTCAAAATTGTTCACTTCGGCCATAAAACGCTCATACTCTTCCTCTGTACAGAAATCATTGACTGGTTCCACTACTGCACGGTTGTACCAGCTTCTATCAAAGAAGACAATCTCTCCTGGGTTGGGTAGCTGATTGATATACCTTTGGAAATACCATTGACCCCGTTCTTGATTAGTTGGCTTCGGCAAAGCCACTACCTTATAATTCCTCGGGTTCAAATGGTGGGTAGCTCTGCGAATGGCACCACCCTTGCCAGCAGCATCTCTACCTTCGAATAATAGACAAACGCGCTTATTATTTCTGATTACCCATTGTTGAAGTTTGATGAGTTCAACTTGCAGATCTTCCAGTGTTTTTTCTGCCCTTACAGTTCGCAAGACCTTATCTGGGTTGAGCTGATCACCTTGCTGAAGCAATAGCTTAATACCAAGATTGGAATTAAGAAGTTTCAGATCTTTCAGAGAGTAGTTTGGTTGATTTTCCATTTATAGTAGGTGATAAATTGAACGGTGAAACCTCATAACTACATTAGGATCGGGCAAGACTACTGTGTTGGCATTAGCCTTTCCCTCATATTCAAACTTTGACAAAACATGCCTGATCGCCTCTAAGCGTGCGATCTTTTTGTTATTAGTTTTTAGAATGGTCCACGGACTAAAATTGGTATGGGTTCGAGCGAACATCTGCTCCTTATAATAGGTGTAACGTTCCCACATCTCCTGGCCTTTCTCGTCTACTGGGCTCAATTTCCACTGCTTCAGGGGGTTTTTCCTTCGACTGTCAAATCTCTTGTTTTGCTCTTCTTTATTTATGGAGAACCATAACTTGATCACATGGACGCCATCCTCAAAAAGCATATGCTCAAACTCCGGCACCTGACGCATGAATTGTTGATACTGATCTTCATCACAAAAACCCATAACAGGCTCTACAACAGCCCGATTGTACCAGCTGCGATCAAAAAAGACAACCTCCCCGGCATTCGGTAATTCCTTTATATAACGCCTGAAATACCATTGACTTCGCTCTAAATCTGTTGGCTTGTTTAGGGCAACCACTCTCAGCGAACGGGGATTCATATGCTCCACAAAGCGCTTGATGGTTCCTCCTTTACCAGCAGCATCTCGGCCCTCAAATATCACAGCTACGCGCTGACCGGTATCAGCAACCCAACGTTGCCATTTTACAAGTTCAATTTGAAGTTGCTCTAACTGATGTTCATAATCCAGGTTAAAGAGAGCCTTGGAATAGTTTCTCCCCTTTTCCTTCAATACGTTTTCTAAATCTTTTCTATTATGGATTTTCGCGAAGTCCTCATTCGTCATCTTTTTTGAGATATCGAACTTGTCTTTTAAGGCTTCATCTGTAATTAGAAATTCACTCATTCTTGACTTATATCAGGGAATCCGAAGTTAACAAATTCGGCCAAGATTAGTGACTAGAAGTGCATGATCTATGTCATCTTTAGATCAATTATTGACTTCTTATTTAACATGCGCTCTAAAAGTCAAGACGAGTACAGGCTTTTGAGGGTCGTTCGTAAAAATGGCTATGGTCTTCCTTTCCAGGCCAGTTCTTCCTTCAGCATTGAATTTTACTCTAAGCGATTGTGAAGTACCAGGGTCTATCCGTTCTATTTCATTATATGACAAACATGCACAACTGGACTCTATTTTTTCGATTTGTAATGGTGCTCCTCCATTGTTGGCTATAGAAACCGTTACCTCCTTGGTCTGCCCTTTCTTCACTACTTTGAAATCATGGTTGATCAAGCTGGTCGACAGTCTGGGTGCTTTTAAAGTTTCTAAAGGTTTTGGCAAAAGGGTGTATTGAACAGGGAGAACTGTTACCAGCTTTTTTTGATTATATATCTTGATGGCATGTTTCTGAAAGCCTAGTTCACTTTGCTCATCCGTTATAAATTCAATTCTCATTTTAGAAAATGTATTATGAGCCACCTCGTTAGTTGGAAAACTCACTTTGATTGAATCACCCGCTAAGAGTTCTTTTGTTCTGATGTCTCTTCCACCCAGGTTATAAACATCAAAAACAGCCGTCAGGGTATCTCCACGTTTCGCAGACCTCAGGTTAAAAACCTCTTCTTTTGCTCTAAAGGGAAAATGAACATTTCTGTAAGCTTTAAACACATCAAGTTCACCTTGAAGCATTTTAAAGCTCATTTGAAAACCATGGAGGACCAGATCATTCTCGTCAAGAACCCTGAGTTCATACTCAAAGTCGCCTGCTTCATCAGGCAAGTTAATGCTAATAGGTATCTCAATTTCTTCCCCTCCGGCTATGGACCTTTTAATAGGTTTGAAACTCAAATCCTCGCTATTGCTCCATAACCTTATTCTCACAGAGTCTGTTGCCTGACTGGTCCAGGTCAGCGTTCGGTTGTAGCGCTTAAACTCGCCTTCCACTACACCTAAATCAACAAACTCAAGTTCCTGAGCCCAACATACGTTTGCTAGGCAAAGGACAATTGACATCAACAAAATTTGAATGAACCTAACCCATTTTGACTTGATCATCACGCTCCTCATCTAACTGATAAAATTAAACGTTGAATTGTTGAAATGAGCATGTCATTATTATTTAATTTGTCCAAAATTATATCAATGGCAAGAATACTTACTGGTATACAGAGTTCGGGGAAACCACATCTTGGCAATGTCCTAGGCGCTATGAAACCAGCAATTGAGCTTTCGAACGATCCAAAAAACGAATCGTTCTTCTTTATTGCAGACCTGCATTCCTTAACCACAATCAAGGATTCGGAAGTGAGAAAAGAAAACACAAAGGCCGTGGCTGCTGCATGGTTGGCTTGTGGATTCAATACAGAAAAGAACATTTTCTACCGGCAATCGAGAGTACCAGAAGTCTGCGAATTAAATTGGTATATGAACTGTTTTACGCCTTTTCCTATGTTAGCCAATGCACATAGCTTTAAGGACAAATCCGATCGCCTATCTGATGTTAATGCAGGTTTGTTTACTTATCCTGTGCTGATGGCTTGTGATATTCTATTGTATGATGCCAATATCGTACCTGTAGGAAAGGATCAAAGGCAGCATTTAGAGATGACCAGGGACATGGCCAGTACCATCAATCACACCTTCGGAAAAGTATTTGTGTTACCCGAGGCTCAGATTAATGAGCAGGTAATGACAGTGCCAGGTATCGATGGGCAGAAAATGAGTAAGTCCTATGGGAACATTATAGATATTTTTCAACCTGATAAGGCATTGAGAAAGAATATCATGAAGATAGTAACAGACAGCACTCCTTTGGAGGAACCAAAAGACCCTGATAATGATATTACCTTTTCTTTATACTCTCTATTGGCAGATGAAGAACAAATAGAAGCAATGAGACAGAATTACCTTGGAGGCAATTATGGTTATGGTCATGCTAAGCAAGCGCTGTATGAGCTAATTCTAGATAAATTTTCTAAGGAGAGAGAGACCTATAACTACTACATGGAAAACCCTGATCTACTCGAAAAAGAATTGGTGAAGGGCGAGGAAAAAGCCAGAATTGTGGCAAAAGATGTATTGAAAAGAGTCAAATCAACTCTAGGCTTTCTATGATTTCGAAAGATTGGAATCTTTTTAGGTGTTTAAAGTGCACCAAATGATTAGAATTATCGTTTCATATTCGTAAACTTAGTCAAATGAAAAAGCTGTCACTTTCATTATCTATAATTCTGGCCTTAATGATCACTTTTTCGTGTAGTAACGATGATGACGCTTCATCTGAGTTTACGGGCAATGAGGTGAGAATGGAAATGATTCCTGGTACCGTTCAAGGCAATACAACCACAGGAACTATTCTTATAAGAGAACGGAGTAACGGACAAGCTCAGATTGAGATAAATTTGAATAATGTTTTGACCAACGCAGACCACCCTGTTCACTTACATTTAGGGAGTTTAGATGATGATGGAGATGTTGTTTTGCTACTTGAAAGGCTGACAGAAGAGAATGGTATTGGAAGAAGCGTTACCCTATTAGAAGCTCTTGATGACAATACTACCCTGAACTATACGAACTTTCTCAACTTTGATGGGAGTATCAAAATCCACTTTGAAGATTCAGGCCCACTTGAAAATGAAATACTAGGGGCTGCGAATATTGGAATCAACACTTCAGGAAATCAAGCTTATCTATCTGGTTTAAAGTCTATTACGAGTTGTAACTCTGACTTTGTACTTAATTAATAATTAGTTTCTTACTTATCTTTTTATTGCCATCCGATACGTGTATTAAATAGAGTCCTTTTTGCAGACTCCTTTTATTTATCACCAATTCATTTCCAGCCCGGACATAATCAGTGTCGCTTGACTTGCCAGAAGCATCTAAGATTAAAACTTGAAGAAAATCAGTTGGTTTTCCTTCAGTAAACCTCAATCTCAACTCCTGTCCCCTAGACACTGGATTTGGATAGACAACGAAATCAAAAACAGACTCCTTTCCCTCAAAGAAGACAGATCGGATCTCAGAATACTCAAACTGTCCATTAAAATCGGTCTGTTTTAAACGGTAGAAAGTTCTTCCTGGCAAAGGTGATTTGTCGGAGGTATTGTAAGTTATAAGTTGTTCTGAGTTTCCCGCACCACCGATGATCTCTATTGGAGTGAAATCACGACCATTAATTGAGCGCTCAATGGTATAAAAGTCATTATTTTCTTCAGATGAGGTTACCCACTCTAGTTCGACAGTAGACTCGGTAGCATGAACTTCAAAACTTACCAGAACAATAGGTAACCTGTCAGTGGTGTTATCCATTGCATACAAATCACCAAAAGCATCGATATTGGAAATAGAAACTGTATTTGAAACTGGGTTCACCGTGCCACCTACATGCCAATCTAAGAAGGCTTCTCCAGGTGGTGTTCGGTATATAGTTCCAACCATACTCGCCTCAGAGCCCGTAACATCTGCATCCACATAGGTATAAGTTGCATCGAATCTCGGGCTCGAAATGTCACTTGACGAAACTGTCCAATATCTGCTAATATAGGCCACTGCAGCAGTTCCATCATCATCTCCTCCGGCACCGGTATTATCTGCATCTCTATTCGGATGATCGGCATCTGTGATTGAAAAATCCAAAAAGGGACTTGCTCCAAAGGTTGCAGAATTAATAGTAAATGAATTAATAGGCGAGTAATCATCTGCGTCACCCATTGGAAAGCTAAGCGTAGCTCCTGCTCCTGAATACACCTGGCGCAATACGCCACTGCCGGAATCTTGTATATAGCTTGTCGAGCCACCTCCGGAAATAGTAGCACCATCGGCTATAATTAGGTTTTGATTACCCATAATCAGGTCACCTAAGGTTAGCGTCAACACACCGTTAATTGTAAACACAGTATTAGTCGTTACATCTACCCCATCCGCCTTATTGATAGTAAGGTTATGATAAAACCCATCGGTGGTTGGCTCTATCAATTGATTGCCGCTGGTCCTGTTATATGTCACTGTGTTCGGATTAGCAGATGCCGTGAAATTCGTTATTGAAAAGTTACCCGTACTCCCTCCATAAGACATCACACCATTTAACCCATTTACAAAAGTGCCAGTCCCCGAAGTAGTGGCCAGTCTATCTGTAATATTCAGTCCTCCTGTGTTAGTATTTGTGTAACTCGCACCATCATTAATAATAAAATCTGACATGGAGTTCATAGCAGACGATCCGGATATTGTTCCTGTAGCACTTGTTAGGGTATAATTGCAGCCCGTTGCAGTGCTACAGCCTGTAAAGGTTCCGTTGTTCTCTAAATTCCCATTGATAGTCGGATCATAAGGTGATGATGCCACCCATGATCCGCTTGCACCTACACTAATGTTGTTGTAAGAATACGTTCCGCCAGTACCGTCACTGGTGTAGGTACCATTAGTCACAGTTATTGTACCTGTTGAAGTGATTGTAGGGCTTGCAACGTTTATTGTCCCTCCCGCAGTAATATCCATATTCACAAAACTGATCGTACCCGAATTGATATCATTCGTTCCTCCGCTTATGTCATAATCTCCGGCAATCGATAGCGTATTTGCGGCATTATTCTTAGAGAAAGAACCGCTTGATACAGTTAGTCCGCCACTGGCATTGGACAATGTGAGTGTTCCCTCAGACAACGTAACAGAACCAGTGGCAACTGACATATCTGTTGCATCGATTGTCGATGGGTTCACCGGAGTTGTGGCCTCATTCATCGTCATGGTCCCTCCTGTGATTACAATGTCACCTGTGATATTTAAATCACCATCATTATGATCAAAAAGTCCACCTGACATTGCTAGGTCACCAGTAATATTGGCAACGGCCTCGCTATTATTGGGCTCGAACTCTGAATCATCCGTTATGGTTAAATCACCAGTAACCGTGAGCGTATTTGCACTATTTATACGCATTCTTCCACGCCTAAGTGTAAGGTTCCTGTCAACAGTGACATTTGCTCCACTAACATCTACCCTTGTGGTTATGTTTGGTTTATTTACCTCTAAGTCATAAAAAGGGCCCAGCGTAATATTCTCATTGCCTGTACCATCATAAATTACAGTATTACCTACTGTATTTAAAGTAAAGGTTAATTCACTGTAGGTCCCGTTATCTCTTAGATTTAATACGCCTGTTGCTCCGTTGACAAATACTCCCGTAATGGGTGCCGATGCACCATCAATGTTATCGGTTACAACGAGCAAGCCATTGTTGGTTAATGTAACTCCATTATTCACACGAACATCGGTAATATAAACAGTGTCGGTACCGCTGATTGTTGAACCATTTGTTCTGAAAGTTAAACGACAACCAGTAGTATTTGAGCAACCATTCCAAGTACCATTATTCACTATACTTCCATCAATATTGAATACTTCGGTAACGTTGCCATTGTCCCAAGTGCCTGACCCATTTACCGTAATATCTGTGAAAGTCTTTGCTC
The DNA here is from genome assembly GCA_965230105.1 of Roseivirga sp. Taxonomy (GTDB): domain Bacteria; phylum Bacteroidota; class Bacteroidia; order Cytophagales; family Cyclobacteriaceae; genus Roseivirga. Next base: position 110,485 of record CBDDKG010000019.1, read on the forward strand.
CGGTTGTGCTTGTAAAGGACAATGTGCCATCAAGCGTAGTCGTACCCGACTCTGTAAATCTGACTCCACTAATTGTGGCAGTACCTGAGGTCACATCGAAATTTCCTGAAACATCGATTCTGTGATTGCCAGCAGTACCCGTAAGGCTTGAAGTACCTGACATAGTCAAGTTACCACTGACATTAAGTCGTCTATTGGCTGTCCAATTGAGGTTACCAGATCCCTGAAGTGTAAGGTTGGTAATGTTCCTGGTGCCCGTATTGGCCATTGTTACTACATCACCCGTGGCTATAATGACATTATCTGAAGAACCAGGTGTTGAACCACCCTGGTCCCAGGTAGTGCCATCATCCCAGTTACCTCCTCCTCCAGTGCTGGTAAAGGTGGTCTGCGCCCAGGTAGGGAAAGACAGTAATATCAATATGTATACCAGACCAATTCTCACTAGTAATTGAGTAATATTTAGGTGAATTCTAGTAAAGGAAGTTTTGCCAATCCGGAAGGACGGCTATTTGCAAAACGACAGGTCTAGCGTTTGCGTACGAATTATTAGACAAAAGTACTCATAAAAACACATAACTACCAGACTATCAAGCAATACCCTTACTCATGCACAACCATTCTCTCTTTGTTGATAACCTTTTAATGGTAAATACCCTTCCAGAAATAGCATCTTTTTAAGAAAAAAATGTGGTTCCAAAAGTACCAAGCTAAGCAGGTGCTTTTTCACCAAAGCTCCTCCGGATAATTATTTGGAATATCTTTCTGGATTGGAACAACAACTGGAAACAATCTTGTTTATAATTGCATCGAATAAACTAGTCTATGAATAACCCACTTGTTGATAAATCCGAAACACCTTTCAATACCCCACCTTTTTCGGCTATAAAAAATGAGCATTTTAAGCCCGGTATCGAGCAACTGATCAAGGATGCAAAAACTGAGATTGACACTATTGTAGCTCAAAAAGATATACCAGACTTTCACAACACTATAGAAGCCTTGGAGAAATCAGGAAAACAGCTCGATCGAGCTTCCTCTATATTCTTCAACCTGAATAGTGCTGAAACCAACGATGAAATTCAAGTCATAGCCAAAGAGATTTCTCCACTTTTGACGGAGTTTTCAAACGACATTCTTTTGAATGAAGGGCTCTTTGATAAAGTAAAGGCAGTACACGACACGGTTGATGCGAATGCGTTGAACACCGAACAAAAGACCCTCTTAGAAAAAACTTATAAAGGCTTTGTTCGAAATGGTGCCTTATTGAATGCCGATCAGCAAGATGAGCTTAGAAAAATTGACGTTGAACTTGCTCAATTGTCACTGACATTTGGTGAGCACGTACTCGCAGAAACGAATAAGTACGAAATGATCATCGAAAATGAAGCAGACTTAGTTGGGCTTCCACAATTTGTTATTGACCAGGCAAGCGAGACAGCTAAGGAAAAAGGACATGACGGTAAATGGGCTTTCACATTGGATTATCCAAGTTATGTGCCATTTGTAACCTATGCTGCTAATAGAGCGCTGAGAAAAGAACTTAGCATAGCTGCGGGTTCCAAAGCCTTCAAGGGAGATGGTCTTGATAATCAAGAGATTGTTAAGAAAATTGCTTCACTCAGACATCAACGCGCCAATCTTTTAGGTTACGATACTCATGCCCATTTCATCCTTGAGGAAAGGATGGCAGAATCTCCTGAGAAAGTCATGTCCTTTTTGTCTGAAATAGGAACTTATGGTAAAGGTGGTGCAGAAAGAGATGTAAAGGAGGTTGCTGAATATGCAAAGCAATTAGATGGTATTGAAGAGCTGCAGCGCTGGGACTTTGCCTACTATTCCGAGAAGTTAAAGAAGGAAAAGTATACAATCGATGACGAAATGCTCAAACCATATTTCAAACTGGAATATGTAATTGAAGGTGTTTTCGAAACCGCAAAACGACTTTTTGATCTTCACTTTGTACCTACTGAAAAAATAGATAAGTACCACAAGGATGTAATGACCTATGAGGTAAAAGATGCTCATGGCAAACACATTGCTGTCTTTTACGCTGACTTCTTTCCGCGAGCAGGCAAGCGAGCGGGTGCTTGGATGACCTCTTATGCAGGTCAGTACAAAGACACTGAGGGTGATCATCGACCTTTGGTCTCTATCGTTTGCAACTTCACAAAACCAACTAGTAGTACACCTTCCCTACTGACTTTCAACGAGGTTACCACCCTCTTCCATGAATTTGGGCATGCACTTCATGGTATGTTAGCGGACGGCCAATATGAAAGTTTGAGTGGAACAAGCGTGTTTTGGGACTTTGTAGAATTGCCATCGCAAATTCTGGAAAACTGGTGCTATGAGAAAGAATGTCTCGATCTCTTTGCAAAGCATTATGAAACAGGTGAAGCCATTCCTCAACACTTAATTCAGAAGATTAAGGATAGCGCCAATTTCATGGAGGGCTACCAAACTATGCGTCAGTTGAGCTTTGGAATGTTGGACATGGCTTGGCACGGGCAAGATAATACTCAACTAGAAGGTGTTGCCGATTTCGAACGATCAATAATGTCTGAGACGGACGTTTTACCTCCTATTCCCAACACAAATATGAGCTGTGCCTTCTCTCACATTTTTCAGGGAGGATATTCGGCCGGATACTATAGTTACAAATGGGCAGAAGTGCTTGATGCTGATGCATTTGCATACTTTAAAGAGAAGGGAATATTCAATAAGGAAATTGCCGGCCTTTTTAAGAATAATATCTTGTCTAAAGGAGGCTCGGACCACCCGATGACGCTCTACAAAAAATTCAGAGGACAAGAACCTGATGTCAAAGCACTGTTAAAAAGAGCTGGACTCCTGAAACCTTGAATCAGGTACCAAAACGTATATTGCCCGTCATAGTATTTGCCCAATTTGCGGGCACATCACTTTGGTTTGCGGGTAATGCCATCCTACCTCAAATTCAGGTTTCTTGGGATTTACCGGAGGGCAGTCTTGCCAATGTGACATCAGCCGTTATGCTTGGCTTCATTACTGGAACTTTCGGTTTTGCCTTCTTTTCCATAGCGGACCGATTCAGGCCCAGCAAAGTGTTTTTAATTTGCTCATTACTCGGGGCGGTTTTCAACTTACTCCTGATGTTTCTTCCTAACACCTATTTAAACCTGTTGGTGCTTAGGTTCATGACTGGAATTTTCATAGCAGGCATATATCCAGTGGGCATGAAAATATCCGCAGATTGGTTCGGGGGAAAACTAGGTAAAGCACTGGGTTATCTAGTGGGAGCACTTGTTTTGGGCTCCGGATTCCCTCACTTACTGAATCATTTTGGCACGACCCTGTCTTGGAAATTTGTACTTATAGGCACCTCCATATTGGCTTTTTTGGGAGGTATTGCCATGATTGCCTTCGTTGGAGAAGGACCTCACAGAGTTACAGGAGCTCGGTTTGAGCCGAGTAAAATGATAGATGTATTTCGCAAAAGAGATTTTAGGTCTGCAGCCTTTGGCTACTTCGGTCATATGTGGGAATTATATACACTATGGGCATTTATACCAGTCATACTACTCTACTATAATGAAACGCATGCTACCGATATATCCATAAGCCTCTGGACATTCATAATCATTGCATTGGGCGCTGTAGGCTGTGTCTTAGGTGGCCTTCTGTCCACAAGATATGGTAGTTCAAAAGTTGCTTTTGGCTTCTTGTCACTCTCTGGTATTTTGTGTCTGTTCTCGCCCTTGTTTTTTGAACTTTCCGAGACCTTGTTTCTCGCAATATTTCTCATTTGGGGTTTTGCGGTAATTGGAGATTCAGCCCAGTTTTCTTCTCTCAATACGCTCACAGCCCCACCTGAATTTAAAGGAACAGCCTTGACTATTGCGGTTAGTATTGGTTTCTTGCTGACCATACCCAGCATTCAGTTGCTTGGGTATTTGTCGAGCATAATAGGGACCAAATGGCTTCTATTTACACTATTGATCGGACCAGTTTTTGGACTAATCCATACCAGAAAACTCATTGAATGAATCAAAAGTCGAGTGATAAAAAGAGCAAGGTACTAGCCGAACACTTTTTTCGACTCGAGCATGCAAGAATAGTTGCTGTAATCACTCCCTACTTTGGCCTAAGTCAGATTAACCTCGCTGAAGACATAGTTCAAGATACGCTACTGGAGGCAATCCACACTTGGGAGTTTAAAGGAATTCCAGATAATCCTTCAGCATGGCTTTACAAGGTTGCGAAGAATAAATCTATCAATGCGCTTAAGAAGTTAAAACTAGAGGAAGGATATCGTAATAGTATAGAAAGTGAATCCTTAATTCAAGAGTTGAATTTCTCCGAAGAACAAATTGCTGATGATCAACTGAGAATGATGTTCGCGTGTTCCACCTCCTCAATTTCAAGAGAGGCTCAAATTTGCCTTATACTCAAGACCCTCTGTGGCTTAAGTATAGGTGAGATTGCCAATGCATTTCTCACCAACAATGAAACAATCAATAAACGCCTGGTTCGGGCTAGAAAAACACTCAGAAGAGAGCAAATTACCTTTGAATTACCCAATACCGATGAGCTAAACGAACGGCTTGATACAGTCCTAAATACTATATTCCTCCTTTTCAACGAAGGCTACAGCACCTCTAAAGGAAAGCAATTAATCAACTATGATATTTGCTTGGAGGCCATAAGGTTGGTAGAATTAATTTGTAATCACTCTTTATTCAAAAGCTTTTCGAAAACACATGCGTTACTTGCTCTCATGCTCTTAAATGCTGCTCGGTTTCAATCAAGAGTAGATAGTCAGGGGCTTATGATCCGTTTGGAGCATCAAGATCGTTCGCTTTGGAACAAACAGCTGATCAATCGAGGTCTCACCCACCTTAATAAAATTCAAAAGTCGGAAGAGATCAGTATTTATCACATTCTTGCTACAATTTCAGCCTATCACTGCACTGCAAAGGAATTTGCTCAAACTAACTGGCAAGGCATTCTTAAGATGTATGACACGCTGCTGACCGTTGATACATCGCCTTTGATAAGGCTAAATCGCGCCATTGCCCTAGCCGAAATATATGGGCCAGAAAAAGGAATAGAAGAAATTGATAAATTGGGCTGCTCGATCCCACCAGACTACATCCCTTTTCACACCGGGCTCGCTGACCTCTACATTCGAAAAAAAGAATTTAGATTAGCTATGGACCACCTCAAAAAGGCACTTTCCTTAAGTAAAACTACTTTTGAGACCCAGACAATCACACGTAGAATTGTGGAATGCGAGAAAGAATTAAAAGATTGTTGAAAAACCTGTCCCTATTTTCGAATTCAGATTGTATTGAGGTCGAAAACTAAAAAACAGAAATTATGAAAGAGTTTATGGCATTCATTTACACAGAAGGAGATCACATGGCTGAGATGTCTCCAGAAGAGCAGCAACAGCATGTGGAAAAGGTGGGCGCTTACATTCAAGGCTTAGTGCAGTCGGGAAAAATGAAGGGTGCTCAACCTTTAGAACTTTCAGGTATAACCATTTCGGGTACCAAAGGAAATCTTCAAGACGCTCCTTTCAATGAGACTAAAGAGATAATTGGAGGTTATTATCACTTGGTTGGTGAGTCATTAGAGGAAGTGGCTGATTTAGTAAGACAAGACCCTCGCTTTGAAGATGGTCCATGGAAAGTCGAAATCCGTCCTGTCAGAGTTGTACAGGGAATAAATTAACCATTTGATTGGTGCGTCTTGTCTAAAAGACTTACGCACCTTTCTTATTGAACTTTAATTTCAAATTGATCAAACACTTTGACACAACCTCAGGTTGTCTTACCATATTTTCAATGTATGGTATCCATCGAGACGCATTCAGGTATTTACACACTTAAAACAAAGCAGTTACTTAATACTGATTTAGAGACGGCTTGGGAATTCTTCTCTTCTCCAAAGAATCTTGTCAAAATCACACCCAAACATATGGCTTTTGAGATTACTTCAGGTGAAACCAAGGCCATGTATCCAGGCCAAATCATCACTTACAAAGTATCTCCTTTCCCTGGCATAAGAGCTAATTGGGTAACTGAAATCACACACGTGAAGGATAGGGAGTTTTTCGTTGATGAACAGCGCTTTGGCCCTTACAGCATGTGGCACCACGAACATATTTTTGAAGAAACTAAAGAGGGACTGATAATGTGGGATAAGGTTTCTTACAAACTGCCTCTCGGTGTATTGGGACGAATGGTTCATCCCCTTATTGTCAAGAACAAATTGACTCAAATCTTTACCTATCGATATAAAATTCTGGATGAGATATTCTCGGCTTGACTACTTACTTGAAGCCGGAATTTCAAAACCCAAAGCCGATATCTCTGCCCCAGTTAAACGAATCACATTGACATCCAATGTAATTGGCGTCAGTGGCTGGTTGGTAGAATCCTTTTCCACCTTAACAATCTTATCAACCACATCCATACCTTTAAAAACCTGACCGTAGATCATATAATTTCCATCTAATCGGGCCAGGCCATTCTTATTTTGTACGATATAGAATTGACAGGCTGCGGAAAGTTTGCCGGGATTATCATCTCTGCCAGCTCCAAATGCACCATAGACATGTTTTTTACCCGCTTCGAACTCAGGTTCCAATAAATGAACAGAATAGGCAAAGCCCTCTGGCGTATCAGGACAACCACCTTGTGCCACAAAATTGTCTATGACTCTATTGAAGGTATAATCATCCCAGTAACCCTCATTAGCCAATTCAATGAAAGCCTTTTTATGCTTTGGTGCCTCGTCATATAGCCATACCAGTATTTCACCCATTGGGGTTTTGATCTGACCAACTTCATAGGTTTTGTCTTGAGCGCAGGCTGTAGAACCGATAATAAACAGTAGGAAAAGAGCTTTCTTCATAACATTCCGTTTCCCTAAACTTATTAAAATTAGTTCAGTGGTTGAATTTTGATCTTCAATTCCTTTTGAATTGAATAAACCTGTTCTTTTTCACGATCGCTCACGAAAAGCACCGAATTACCTTTCAAACCTGCCCTTCCGGTTCGGCCACTTCTATGTGTATAATACTCCGTTTGTTGCGGAAGCTCGTAGTGAACAACAAAACTCAGTCCTCGGACGTCAATGCCTCTAGCGGCAATATCAGTAGTTACCAAAAGGTCCACTTTTTCACTTTTGAACTTTCGCATGGCTTTATCTCGATCTCGCTGTCCCATATCACCTTCGATTACATCTACCTCGAGATTTTTAGCAAGTAATTGTTTAGCCAACGTTCGAGCTGTTCTTTTCGTCTGACAAAAGATCATCCCTCTTTCATCATTATGAAAGGCCAAAAAGTGTAACAACTCAGGAAGTTTGTCCTTCGACTTGCATAGCACAAATTCATGCGTCACATTGGAGTTAACTCCAGCACTGCGATCTACTTCTATTTTTTGAGCATCCTTTCTCAAAAACTTCCTGATAATCTCCTTAATACCTTCCGGCATTGTGGCCGAAAACAGCCAAACGTTCTTTTCGATAGGTACATATCCCAAGATGTAATGGATGTCTTGCTTAAAGCCCATACTGAGCATTTCGTCAGCTTCATCCAAAACCACATGTCTTACTCTTGAAAGATCTACTGCGTCTCGTTTAATAAGGTCCATTAGGCGACCAGGAGTAGCTACTACCACGTGAGTAGGCCTTTTGAGACGTTGAATCTGGTTATTAATGTCAGCACCACCATACACAGATTCGACAAACATTTTCTCAGTATACTTTGTAAACTTAAAAAGCTGTTTGGCAATCTGTTGACACAGTTCACGCGTTGGGGCAATAATCAGACCTTGTACTTCCGATTTACTGGCATCAATGTTTTGTAACAAAGGCAAGCCGAAGGCAGCAGTTTTGCCTGTTCCAGTCTGTGCTTGGCCGATAAAATCAGAAGTTGAATTAAGCAATAATGGTATGGCAGATCTTTGAATATCCGTTGGATCAAAAATATTTAATTCATTTAACCCTCTAATGAATTGCTTCGAAATGCCTAGCTCAGAAAATGTACTCACACCTATTTATTTAGAAAAGCAAAGGTAGAACGAATACTTCGCAATAAAGCATTGCAATAGTCTTTAGTCGGTTGTTTATTTGGGTATGGATTTGGATGGTATACAACCTGTCAAAATTGGAATCATTACTGTGTCTGATCGCGCAAGCCAAGGTGTTTACAAAGACCTTTCTGGGAAGGCGATAATAGACACGCTCAATGACTACCTAGTAACTAAATGGAAACCTGTTTATCAGGTGATTCCTGATGAGCAATACCTTATAGAGAGTACCATCAAACAGATGGCTGATAAAGAAAAATGTTCACTAATCGTTACCACTGGAGGGACAGGGCCTGCTGCCCGTGATGTAACACCTGAAGCAACGGAAGCCATGTGTGATAAAATGATGCCTGGATTTGGTGAATTAATGAGGCAAGTGAGTCTTCAATATGTACCCACGGCTATCCTCTCCAGACAAACCGCAGGCATTCGTGGAAATTCGTTAATTGTGAACCTTCCTGGAAAGCCCAAATCGATTAGAGAATGTCTCGATGCAGTTTTTCCAGCAATCCCCTATTGTATTGACCTAATAGAAGGGCCCTTCCTAGAAACCAACCAGGAAGTGATAAAAGTCTTTAGGCCAAAGGCTTAAAAACGCTTTAGACGGTAGTTTCTTTTAGAGTGCAAGACGTTTTCTTTATATCCCTACCGTGGATTTAATAATGCACTCTTGACAAGTTACAGACTGATTTTACGCATTGGTGTAAGAAGGAGCATCCAACGTTTCTGTATGGTGGCGATTATGATTGCACTTATTGCAACTACTGCACAAGCCCAAATTGTGATCGGGAAAGTCATTAGAAAGTCTGACAAAAGCACCATCTCTTTTGCAAATATTAAGCTCATCGGTCAAGAATATAAGAATAGATCAGTAGGAGTAGCTACTGATGAAGAAGGACGCTTTACACTGGCAGTCAAAAGTTTCCCTATAAATTTGGAGGTGAGTGCTATTGGTTTTGCCTCTAAGAATATCAAAGTGTCAGAATCAACGAATAACCTAATCGTTGAATTAGAAGAAGCTTCACTGCAACTCGAGGAGTTTGTCATCACAGAAGAAAAGATAAGTCAAGCAGACCTTCGAGCTCCTATAGAAACGATCAAAGTGGATATTGCCGCTATCCAGAGTACCCCCTCTTTCAATTTCTTTGATGCCGTTGGAAACTTGAAAGGGGTTGACTTAACTACACAAAGTGTGGTTATCAATAATGTGAATACACGCGGATTTAATTCCACGACCAATCAACGTTTTAGGCAGTTTGTTGATGGTATCGACAATCAAGCCCCTGGGCTTAGTTTTTCGCTAGGTAATGTTGCTGGCCCCAGCTCGCTTGATGTTCAATCCATAGAGTTAATTCCTGGCCCCTCATCTGCCTTTTATGGGCCATCATCATTTAATGGTGTTTTGGAGATTAAAACGAAAAACCCCTTTGACTTTCAAGGCTTTTCTTTCCTTGCTAAAGGCGCTTCAGCCTCAGTTGAAAAAGATAATTCCAAGTTTCTTAATCTTGGCAACAACTTTATCACTGAACTGGCTGGTCGCTATGCCGTTGCCATCAAAGATCGTGTCGGATTAAAACTCAATGCCTCTATTCTAAACGGTGTAGACTTCAGAGCTAGAAATTTCGAAAATGTAGGTCCAGGCAACAGTTTTGAAACCACTCACTCTATTGAAAATCAAAGTATTGATCTCTTAAATGCCTATGGAGACGATCGTTCAGCACTTTTTGCGGTTCCTAGCGGTTTCTCCACTTTTATCGATCCAAATGCAGGTTCTATTTTAGTACCCTTTCCCAATGACACCGCTTTTACGGTAACGAGATCAGGCTTCAAAGAAGAGGACTTAGTAGATTATGATGCCTCAAACCTCAAGCTTCAGGCAAACTTGCAGGTAAAGCTGACACCGGATTTAATACTCGGGTTTACTTCAAACTACGCCAAAACAAGTGCCATGATCACCAATGAAGACCGAATGGCCCTGAGAGGTTTTGAGATATACCAACAAAAGGCAGAGTTGAAGGGTAAAAACTTACTCATTCGAGCTTATTCCACCCGCCAGAATGCTGGTAACACTTTCAATGTTGGTTTATTGGCAGACGAATTGGTTCAAAGAGCCAAACCCGATGAGGTTTGGTTCGCACAATACCTGAGATTCTATATGGCAAACCGTGGTGTGATTAATGCCAGAAATCTGGCCGATTCTCAGTTTCCAGTGGGAATTTCAGGAACCTACTTTAGGAAATTCGAGCCAGGTACAGAACAATACGACTCCATTAGAAATAACATCGTTACCACCAGAGTGGCCCAAGGAGGTGCATTGATTTTTGATGAATCAAAACTCCAGCACATTGAATCAAAATACGAATTAGGTGATCTTCAGGACTTTTTTACTCAACTCACTATAGGGGGCAATTATCGTCTATACGACCCAGAGTCTGCCGGAACCATATTTATAGACAGTGCCAATATTGATGTAACAAACATAGAATATGGAAGCTTTATTGAATTCAAGAAAGAGATTGATGATAAAACCGAATTAAGTGGAGCGCTGAGGTATGATAAAAACGAAAACTTTGACGGAAAACTCAGTCAGAGACTCTCTGTCGTTCGTCAGTACAAGGAGAATCAATTCTTTAGAGCCTCATTACAACGAGGATTTAGATTCCCGAATATTAGGGAACAATTCTACAATCAAAATTTGGGAGATAAAAGACTAATAGGCGGACTTGAAGGGGTTACCGACACTTATGACCTTCAGGGTAATTCCTTTCTTGAAAAGTCACTAAGTGAATATGAGCAAGCGATTACCAATACCATCATTGAAGACAATGTAAAAATTGAATTAGCCAAGTTACAGCATGTCGATATTCTCGAAAACGGGATTATTAGACAAGATCAGTTTCGCGGAATTAAGCCCGAACAGATTACCTCTATAGAAATAGGTTACCGAGGTTTAATTCAGGATAGAAGGGTTTTTGAGGTAAACTACTATAGAAACTATTATCAGAACTTTATTGGAAACTTGCGGGTGGTAAAGCCAAGAACCAGCCCCTCCTTGGAGTTAATCAGAGCCGCTGATCAGGCCAGTAGCCCCGGGACAAGCGACCTTATTTTTGTCACGGCCAATTCCGAAAAACAGATCATTACTCAGGGCTTGGAGGTGTTGTATGACATAACTGGATTGACGGGTGTCAACTTTTCTGTTAACGCCACTTTTGCAGATATAATTCAAGATTCTGACGACCCATTAGTACCTGGGTTCAATACTCCTCCATTTAAGTTCAACATTAAGCTTGGGCATAGAAGAATTTCTCAAAACTTTGGTGCGGAATTTACCTGGCGTTCAAGAACAGGCTTCGAATGGAGAAGCCCTTTTGCCGATGGAAGGGTTGCTGGCTTTAGTACTTTCGATATCCAAATGACGTTTAAAATTCCAAGAGCAAACTCATTAGTCAGAGTGGGTGGTAATAATGTCACAAACAACAACCAGTTCAATTCTTACGGGGGACCCGAAATCAGTTCCTTTTATTATATCAGTTACACTTTTGATCCATTTCAAAGCAGATAGTGATGAGAAAGCAAAACAGATATTTACTATATATACTCTTATTCATGAGTACACTCGCTTGTAGCGAGTTTGAGTTCCCAGAAGTATTAGACGACCCTATATCAGGTGATGTAGACTTCAGCAATATAGTCTTCCTTGGTGGCTCAAGGTTTGCGGAACTCGAAGATGGTGCATTATCAATCAGAGGACATCAATATTCCATCCCAAACTTATTTTTGAAAGGCCTAGAATTTATTGAACAGGACCAAATCGTTACACCCTTAGTCAATTCGGAGAATGGATACAATATATATGAAGATCAAGTTAATACCCCTATTGGTTCATACAGAGTCTTCTTTCCTACGGATGACACATTATTTTTCAAAAGGGAAGTAACCCTTGGTACCCCACTCAATTATGAGAACACTGGAAACGAATCCTTAAGTTCTTATAGTTTCCCACAGGCTAGTATTCTTGAGATCACCGAGGCTTCGAGAAATACAAATCCATATATCTCAAGCTTTTTTGGTAACACTTCGTCAATAATAGATAGAGCTGTCGCTTCAAACCCATCATTATTTATATTGGATATAGGGTTCCAGGACATCTTAAACTTCGCATGTAATGGTGCCGTTGGAAACCCTGATTTGGATGATACCAATATTGCTTCTAATGAAGATCTATTAAGTAATGACACTTTCAGATTGGAGCTACAGCAACTAGTAGACAGGTTTCTCAATAGTAATCAGGAAGCCAAAGGCGTACTTTTAAACATTCCAGACTTTATAGATTTCCCATTTTTCTCTCAAGCCTCTCCCCTAATCAATGGACATGTTGCAGCTAAGCCTACGATTAGAACCGATGCCTTTGCGAGTGCGAGTGTATTTAATCAGAATATCACTGATTACTACATTCAGAACCCTAACCCAGCCCCTGGAGAAAGAAGACCTCTTCTAGACTATGCAGGAAGGGTAGATATAGATCAATGGGGTCTTTTGGTAATTGACAATGATTTGGCAGACATTAGCCTCA
>CBDDKG010000020.1:0-119758 GCA_965230105.1 Roseivirga sp.
TACCCAATGAGCAGTATATTGTTACGAATGATCGCATTTACAATTGATTTAATGCACTTCTAATGATTTGATTGGTTATCAAAAAAGCCCGGCTCAAAAGAACCGGGCTTTAGTAGCGAAGACGGGAGTTGAACCCGTGACCTCAGGGTTATGAATCCTGCGCTCTAACCAACTGAGCTACCTCGCCATGTTGGTACAACTAATAGCACTTCAAAGCATGCTATTTATCCAAAATTGATTCTGTACCCTTGCTCAGTTCTGAGCCCTGCCTGCGGCAGGCAGGTACCTCGCCATTTTTGGAGGTGCAAAGATATGTATTCATCGATTTAAAACACAACATATATTGACACCTTTTTTTAAAAATTCTATATCAATATGACGATACTTGTAAGGACAAAAATTACAGCCATGAAAAAGCCCGTCTCACTACTCCTATTCACTCTCATTTCCTTAACTGCCTGTATACCCAAGGATAATCGAGCACTGAATGACTCTATCCCTGATGATCAAATAACCTCTATTGCTTCAGACTTCTTTGTAGCGCTTGGAACTGGTGATACAACACTGATGAGATCATTACTCGCTGAAGACTTTGAGATGTTTGAACATGATGTGATTTGGAATACAGATAGCCTTTTATCTCTAATGCCAAACACCTTAGGTCGAAAATGGTCAATTGTAGACCCGGTGGTTCAAACTCAAGGCTCCTTGGCTCACCTTTACTATTTTAATCAGGGTATTACTCCAAGTGATAGGTCCTGGTATGAGAGCATGCTTCTTGAAGAAGCAGAAGACGGTTTGAAAATCAAATTCATGCACTCTACCAAACTGTACCTAAAATAAAAAACCCCGACTTTTTCAAGTCGGGGTTCTCAGTGCAGTAAATTATCTTACTTGTTTACTTTCTTGATTACAGCTTCAAAAGCTTCTGGGTGATTCATTGCCAAATCAGCAAGTACCTTTCTATTCAACTCAATGCCTGACTGGCCGAGTTTACCCATAAACTGAGAGTATGACATTCCGTGAAGTCTTGCTCCAGCATTGATTCTCTGGATCCAAAGCTTTCTAAACTCTCTTTTCTTAGCTTTTCTATCTCTGTAAGAATATACGAGACCTTTTTCAACGGCATTTTTTGCTACCGTCCAAACATTCTTTCTTCTTCCCCAATAGCCTTTGGCCTGCTTGAGGATTCTTTTTCTTTTAGCTCTTGAAGCTACTGTGTTAACTGATCTAGGCATTTTTCTAAGTTTTTGATTTTTGGCGTCCTACTTTCGCAGGTTCTTAAGACCAAAACTCCGGTTAAACATGAAACCTTAAATGGTTTTTTTAAATGTTGAGCATGTGCTTAACGTTCTTCTCGTCAGATTTGTCTACCAAACCTGTACCAGTAAGATTACGCTTTTGCTTCGTCTCTTTTTTTGTCAGGATATGGCTTTTGAAAGCATGCTTTCTTTTGATCTTGCCAGTACCTGTCAATTTGAAACGTTTCTTCGCTCCTGATTTAGTTTTTACTTTAGGCATTATATAATTATTTATTAATTATTTCTTTGTCGCCTTGGGGGCTAAAAAGAGAAACATTCTCTTACCCTCAAGTTTTGGTAATTGCTCCACCTTAGCATATTCTTCTAAAGCCTGAGCAAATTTCAAGAGTAAGATCTCCCCTCTCTCTTTGTATACAATGGTTCTCCCTTTAAAGTGAACATAGGCCTTAACCTTTGCTCCTTCTTTTAGGAAGTTGATTGCATGTTTTAATTTGAAGTCGAAATCATGATCATCTGTATTAGGTCCGAACCTGATTTCTTTTAGAACAGTTTTAGCCGCTTTAGCTTTAATCTCTTTTTGCTTCTTTTTCTGCTCGTATTTAAACTTCGAGTAATCAATTACTTTACAAACCGGTGGTACCGCTTTCGGTGAGATTTCTACAAGGTCCAGACTCTGCTCTCTTGCCATTTCTAGGGCCTTACTAAGCGGAAACACACCTTGTTCTACATTTTCTCCTACAACACGAACCTCGCGTGCAGTTATCTTACCGTTTACCTTATATGGCTCTTCTACCCTTCCTCTCGGGGGATAGCGCCTTCTCATTTTAGCGATTTTTACCTCCTTGTTTTATCAAAATGACTGCAAATATCGGCAATATTTTCTAATAACCAATACTCACGTTTTTTATTAAATTATTATTGCTGCCCCATGGAGGCAGCCTTTTCTTTACCAAAATAGGAAATGAAATCATCGATTTTAAAACTTCCTACATCACCTTGTCCGTGGCGTCTTACGGAAACTGCATTTTCTTCCGCTTCTTTTTCGCCAACAATCAGCATTATTGGAATCTTTTTAACCTCAGCATCTCTGATTTTCCTGCCGATTTTTTCATCACGGTGATCAACAAACCCTGTAATATCTTCTGACTCTAAAAGCTTATAAAGACTCTGAGCATAATCGGCATACTTTTCTGAAATAGGAAGAATGGCTACTTGATCTGGTGTCAACCAAAGCGGAAACTCACCTCCACAATGTTCAATGAGCACAGCCACAAATCGTTCCATTGAGCCGAATGGAGCTCTATGGATCATCACCGGTCTATGCTTTTGGTTATCAGAACCTGTATATTCCAGCTGAAACCTTTCTGGCAATGTATAATCAACCTGAATGGTTCCTAATTGCCACTTCCTACCCAATGCGTCCTTCACCATAAAGTCCAGCTTAGGACCATAAAAGGCAGCCTCACCAAGCTCAGTAACGGTATTCAAACCTTTCTCTTCAGAAGCTTCGATAATCGCTCGCTCTGCTAATTCCCAGTTTTCATCCGTACCAATATACTTCTCTTTGTTCTCTGGATCTCTCAAAGAAATCTGAGCAGTAAAATCTTCAAAACCGAGTGATTCAAATACATACAATACTAAATCGATCACTTTTATAAATTCGCCCTTCACCTGCTCTTGCATACAGAAGATATGCGCATCGTCCTGAGTAAAACCCCTAACCCTTGTCAGGCCATGAAGTTCTCCGCTTTGCTCATAACGATAAACCGTTCCAAACTCGGCATATCGAATGGGAAGGTCTTTGTAAGACCTTGGTTGAGATTTGTAAATCTCACAGTGGTGAGGACAGTTCATTGGTTTCAATAAGAACTCCTCTCCTTCATGCGGTGTCGCAATCGGCTGAAAAGAATCAGCACCGTACTTTTCATAGTGACCTGAAGTCACATATAAGTTTTTATGACCAATATGTGGTGTAACAACAGGATCATATCCAGACCTAACCTGAGCCTTTCTCATAAAGGATTCAAGGCGTTCGCGAAGCTTGGCCCCTTTAGGCAACCATAACGGCAAACCCATCCCCACTTTTTCTGAGAAAGTAAATAGTTCTAGCTCCTTACCAAGTTTTCTATGGTCTCGCTTCTTTGCTTCTTCAAGCATATGCAAGTACTCAGTAAGTTCCTTCTGCTTAGGGAAAGTAATTCCATAAATACGAGTCAGCTGCTTTCTCGTCTCGTCACCTCTCCAATAGGCACCTGCTACACTCAATAGCTTAATGGCCTTGATTGAGCCAGTGTGTGGAATATGAGGGCCTCGGCAAAGGTCTGTGAAGTTTCCTTGCTCATAGAAGGTAATGTTGCCATCTTCAAGCCCTTCGAGTAGCTCTAACTTATACTCGTCTCCTTTCTCTTCGAAATAGCGTACCGCTTCCTCCTTAGAAATATCCTTTCTTACATAGACATTCTTCTGGCGAGCCAACTCTAACATCTTTTTCTCGATTACATCGAGATGAGCTGCATCAAACTCCTGATCTCCAAAATCGACATCATAGTAATAGCCATGCTCAATAGATGGACCAATACCAAGTTTTACCCCTGGATAGAGAGCCTCTAATGCCTCTGCCATTAAGTGGGCTGAAGAGTGCCAAAAGGTAGATTTACCATCTTGGTCATTCCACGTGAGTAGTTTTACTGTGGCATCTTGATCAATGGTTCGATTGGCATCCCAAACCTCTCCATTTACTTCGGCAGCCAATACATTTCTGGCTAAGCCTTCACTAATACTTAAAGCGATATCCATCGCTGATGACCCTTTGGCGTATTCTCTGATACTGCCGTCAGGTAAGGTGATTTTTATTTGCTCCTGGCTCATTTTAATCGGTACCTGTTGCTACAAACCAACAGGATTTATTAAAATCAAATTTTGCGAATGCAAATATGCAATAATAATTACTGAAAAGGCTCTTTATTGATTGTTTTAGAGCGATAAATTGAAACTGAATTTAATACTTGTTCTATCCACTCCCGGGTTTTCCAAATAGGTAAGTCTTCTAATGAAGTCTACTCTGAAAACTTTGAATATGTTTTCAACACCCAGCCCCACTTCTGCAAAAGGTCTTCCATTTTCCAGAACGTTGAAAAAGGGCAGATCATTCCCACCTTCATCTGTTCTAATCTGAGCATCCAAGGTGCTCTGACTAACACCACCAAAGAGGACATTACCAGTACCTACAAGTCGCCATTTTAGTTTTCTTAGCAATGGAATTCTGTTGAAGACAAAGCCCTCGAAGCTATGCTGATATCTAAGAGAAGCGAAGGACTGGCTTACGAACTCATAGAAGTTCATGGTATTGAAAGCTATATCGGTATACACGAATTGCTCATTACCAATATGCGCTGTCAACAATGGGTAAGGTACATCATCGAAAATGTGTCCCGCGTTGACCTGGTACCTAGAAACTCCCCAGAAACCTAACTTTATTCTTTGAGACACGCCAAAGTTAATTTTGTTGTATTCAAAATCACCACCAAGCGTTTTAAACCCTCTGGTATAAGAGAGCAAGAAAATTGGCCACCTAAGCGTGCCTAAACTAAATCGGTTATTATCGTTGACTAAGAAAGTTTCATCTCGGGCAAACTTCAGTCTGATGGTGGCTTCGGTTGTCTCAAAATCAGACGCCAGAGGAGCATCAACCCTACTAAAGTCCGTGCTATATCTGAAATCAAATTCCGGATTATAGTTTTGCTTCTTCAGTTGAATAGCTGCCGAAAAGGATCTTGAAAATTGTCTAAAGCCTTCTAGTTGATACCTTTCATACCTGAACGGCCTCACCAGGTTTCCCAGTTGGGTCAATGCCAGAAAGGCACTCCCATCAGACAGTGAGGTAACAGCATCCGGTTGAATTCCGAATTGATCCAAGTCATTCCTGTAACTTAAGTTGAGTGTAGTCCACTTCTCCCGATTCAGAATTACATTCGCTCCAACACCGTATTTAAATCTCTCGTCATCAAATCCATAAGCACCATAACCATTAAACTGCCATTTGCGACTGAAATTTTCATTCGTTCTACCACCAAGCCTAAGCCTAACACCTTCGACATCGTTGATTCCAAAAACAAAAGGCCATGGTCCCAAGTCTAGCTTTCCAACTTCAAAATACCCCCTTGCCACTGTTTTCAGAATGTTGGTCCAGGTTTTCACAAACCTGATATTGTTCAGCGAATCGATCATCGCCATTACATTAACCTCCGTATCACTCAACTTGTCATGACGGCTGTTTTTCCAGAAGTCTTCATCAGTATATCTGGCATCTTCGGCTAGCTCTACTGTTCTTTCAAAAAACCTCGTAGGCTTAGGTTCAGTAATCTTTATGTTCTTATTGGATGTATAAAACTTGGCTAGGAACCCAGCAGATTTCTTAGTGATCTCAGAAGCGTCAATCAAAACTCTTGATTTAATGGGTAACCAAGCTCCTGCCTCTGTTCTCTCCAACTCTTGCTGAATTTTGATCCGGTCAATGAAGTTTAGATTAGCCGTTGGCTGCATAGTAGCATCTATCTGCTTGATAGCATAATCTTCTTTGCTAATCCAGAGGTTTCCGAAGAAGGCTAATTCCTGATCATTCTTGGGTTTAAACTCAAGCAGGTAGACGAACTCATCACCTAGATACAAGCTATCTTTAAGTTCATAATCATAGATAATTCGCCATGCATCCCCAATAGGCGAAGCAAACTCCTTCTCTACAATGTTCATTCTATTTTGATAGAAATTATACTCTTGAAAGGAAGAACCGATGATCTGAGAAATCAGTGATCCATCTTCAATGGCCACACCTTTTATTCGAGTTTTTTGAATCTCTTCCTTTTGTAACCTTGGGTCATCACGATAATAAAACTTAGAGAGTGATTCGGATATGAAAAGCGGCAAAATGGGTTTCCCGTCCTCACCAGCTATCACTTCAATAGAATCCAGTACCGCAGTAATCTTCTGCATGTACTTCTTTTGCCTCAACTGTTCAGAGATATTATCGACATCTATTTGAATCTTATTGTAGCTCTCATATTCATATGCATCGAGTGTTCTCTTATCGTTCTTGTTCTTGTTTTTGATCACAGAACGCATGATGGCAAAAGCAGGGTTCTCTTGCTTTCTTGCAAAGACCACAAAGTCATCCAGACTTTTTGCCTCTGGAGTCAATTGGAAATTGATCGTTTGGGTGATCCCCTTTTGGTAAACCTTATACTTGGTTTCATAGCCTATAAAAGAAACCAGCAGTGTATCAGACGCTGCATCTCCCTCTATTCGGTAGAAACCATCAAAATCCGTTGGGGAGCCTACAGAGGTGCCTTTGATCACAACACTGGCAAATGGAATAGGATCACCACTTTCGGCATCTGTTACTTTACCTTCAATCACTGTTTGTGCTTGGAGAGTAGAAATTAAGGAGAGTAAAATGGTAAGAGATAAAAGTATTCTCAGTTTCAAAGTGGCGTGTTTTAAATTACAAACTCTTCTTTAACGCAATAAAGAGATAAAAAGTCAGGGTAAGCCTAATTAATTCAGTTGTTAACTCTTAGAATTCTGAGAATGTTCCCTCACAAAATTATTTATATGAATATCTGATCGTTTCACTATTCTAGAATACCATTCAAGTTTCAATTCTTCTTTCTCATCTTCTGTCAATTGCCAGACGATATTGCTACTTTTTAGTCTCGAGACCAATTCTTGGAGCAACAAGGCGGCACTCACAGAAATATTAAATGATTCAGTGAACCCATACATCGGTATGTGAACTAACTCATCTACCTGCTCTTTTGCATAATCCGTTAAGCCCTCTAATTCCGTACCAAAAACAATAGCAGTTTTCTGACTTACATCTAGTTCATGGATAGATGCAACTTCCTTAGATGGGGTTGTCCCAACTATTCGATATTTTTTGTTTTTCAGATCATGAAAACATTTAGCAGTGCTCTCCTCTTCCCTATCATACTTGTACTGACTCACCCATTTAGACGCTCCTCTTACTACATTAGGATTCACTTCATAATCATGTAAGCGCTGAGTAATGTATAAATCTTGTATACCGAAACAATCGCAAGTTCGCATAACAGCGCTCGCGTTCTGAGCATGATAAATGTCCTCTAATACAACCGTCAGATGACGCGTTCTTTGCGAAAGGACCTCCTCTATAGTGGCTACCTTATGAGGAGTCACATACTCCTCCAACATATCAATTATTTGTTTCCTCAAGGCCTGGTCATTAAAAAAGAAAGCCGTTGACAAAAAGGCCAACAGCTTCGGAAGATGAACAAACAATATTTTAACAACCTTAGAACGGCTGTTCAAGACCGTCTGAATTAAAGACAATCCATATTGTTGACACCCTTACCGAGCAATAACTCTTAAAACAATTCTATCGTGTCCCCGACATTATAATTACCTGCACCACCTTTGTCGTCATCTTTCTTTTCTGGTGCTGGTTTTGGTTTCTCAGTTTTCGGTTTTTCAGAAGCCTTCTTTTCTTCAACCGGTTTTTCTTGCTTTGGTTGAGTTGCCTCTTTTTCGACTGGAGCCTTTTCCGCTTCAACCTTTGGAACCGCAGCAACCTCTTCTTCAGCTTTAGCTTCTGGCGCTGGTTCTCCTTCAGCAGCGGGCTTCTCACTTCCGCCTAGCAGCACTACTTTCTTTACATTATGAGGGGATAACTTATTACCGGTGGCCCTCCAGCCTTTGACATCAATCAGCATGTCCATATCAAAGACCGTGGTTTTTCTTTCTCTAGAGCCTTTCACTGTGTAATGCACTTCGATTTGTGCATCCTGAAGTGTAGTGGCCAGCAGTAGCTTAGAGCCTTTCTCCTCACTAATGAACATAAACTTCTTATCTTTTGTAGAAGTCTCCACCTGAAAGCGTTTCACATAATGTGTGCCTGTTGCGGCATCATAGTGAATGGCAGAAATCACCCCTTCTGGATTGAATTTATGGATATAGTGAATCTTAGGTTGATCGTATCGGTTACTTAAGTCGAATGAAGTCAATTCGTATTCTCCATTATTGTAAATCACCAATATTTTATCATCGGCCTGGAAATTTCCTAAATGAGTTCCTCGTTCATCACGGTTCAATCGACCTACAGACTCATCATACCAGATATCTAAACCACCGAGGGTTGAACGACCTTCCATCTTCAGCTGAATCTTTCTGACAGGATACTTGGTGACTATGTTTCCACCGGATCCTCTCCCTTTGATATCGATATCTGCAAAATTAAAGTCGAATACTTTCACTCTAGCCTTTGCTCCGGAAGTCAGGTAGACCGTGACGAGCTCTGCTTCACCATTAGCGTTAGCTGTAAAATAGAGTGTCTTAGAGCCTCTTTCTCCTTTGGTCAGGTCATATTCGCGATCTCGGGTAACACCCAAGACTTGAAAGCGCTTTACCATAGTCCGTCCTGATTTGCCATCGAGGTACATCATATTGTATACCTTCCGCTCATCGTTTTTCTTAAACACACCGGCCCACAGAATGTCCTTGCCCACGAAGATCTTGTCTGAGATTCGGACCACCTGAAACTTACCATCCGCTCTGAAAACAATAATATCATCAATGTCCGAGCATTCGCAGACAAACTCATCTTTCCTTAGTCCGTAGCCAATAAAACCGTCTTTTCTATTGACGTAAAGTTTGGCGTTGTTCGCGGCTACTACTGCCGCTTTGATATTTTCGAAAGACTTAATTTCTGTTTTTCGCTCACGTCCCTTTCCATACTTTTCTAAAAGTCTTTGGAAATAGGAAATAGCATACTCGACAAGATTGGCCAGGTTATGCTCCACTTCCGCCAACTCCTCGGTGAGTTTTCTCATCAGCTCATCAGCCTTAAAAGCATCAAACCTAGAGATTCGCTTGATCTTAATTTCAGTAAGTCGAACGATATCTTCTGTTGTAATCTCTCGGTAGAATTCTTTCTTAAATGGATCCAGACCTTTATCAATCGTTTCTAAAACTGACTCCCAGGTTTCGCATTCCTCGATATCACGATAAATACGATTCTCTATAAATATCTTCTCTAAAGAACTGAATAGAATTTTCTCTAATAACTCAGCCTTACGGATTTCAAGCTCTTGCCTTAATAAATCAACGGTTTGCTCTGTGCAAACCTGAAGCATTTCGTTGACCGTAACAAAATGCGGCTTGTCTTGAATAATCACACAAGCATTGGGCGATATACTCGTTTCACAATCGGTAAACGCATACAGTGCATCGATTGTAATATTTGGCGATTGGCCGGTTGCCAGTTCTATTAGAATTTCTACATGCTCAGCTGTATTGTCAACAACCTTCTTGATCTTGATTTTTCCTTTATCATTGGCCTTGATAATCGAATCAATTAACCCCGTAGTAGTTGTGCCAAAGGGTATGTCCTTAATTGCGATTGTCTTCTTATCGACCTCCTCGATCTTTGCCCTGACCTTGACCTTTCCTCCTCGTTTTCCTTCGTTATACTCTGAGAAGTCTGCCATTCCTCCCGTTGGAAAGTCAGGATAAATCTTAGGTTTCTTGCCTTGAAGTACTTTAATGGACGCCTGAATTAACTCGACAAAGTTGTGCGGAAGCACTTTGGTTGAAAGCCCAACTGCAATTCCTTCTACTCCTTGAGCTAGCAACAGCGGGAACTTCACCGGTAAAGTGACTGGCTCCTTCTTTCTACCATCATAAGATAGCTGCCATTCGGTAGTCTGTGGATTGAAAACTACCTCTAAGGCAAACTTAGATAGCCTGGCTTCAATGTAACGAGCTGCAGCTGCACTGTCACCTGTTCTGATATCACCCCAGTTTCCCTGAGTCTCTATCAGCAAATCTTTCTGACCAATGTTCACTATGGCATCACCAATAGAGGCGTCACCATGTGGGTGGTATTGCATGGTCTGACCAATTACATTGGCCACTTTATTGAACCTGCCGTCATCCATCTCTTTCATGGAGTGCAAAATCCTCCTTTGAACCGGTTTCAGTCCATCTTCAATGGCAGGTACTGCTCTTTCAAGAATTACATATGATGCGTACTCAAGGAACCAGCCTTCGTACATACCTGATACGGGAATGGCCTCCTTGATCTTTCCGTCTTCCTCGTTGCTTAAATCGTCAATAGTCTCGTCACTCATGCTAGTCTAAGCGGCCTCCTCAGCCAAGTCTTTCTCTATTCTTAGATTGTCGATAATAAAGTTTTGTCTGTCTGGTGTGTTCTTACCCATATAGAATTTCAACAGCTCCTGAATACTTGTGTCCTTCTTGAGAATGATCGGTTCCAGTCTCATATCTTCACCAATAAAATTCTTGAATTCATCTGGTGAAATCTCTCCCAGTCCTTTAAATCGGGTAATCTCAGGTTTGTTGCCTAGTTTCATTATGGCACGCTGCCTTTCTTCATCACTATAGCAATAAATTGTCTCCTTCTTGTTTCTTACCCTAAAAAGTGGGGTTTCCAAGATATAAACATGCCCTCTTCTTACTAAGTCAGGGAAAAATTGCAGAAAGTAGGTCAACAACAACAATCGAATATGCATACCATCCACATCGGCATCAGTAGCAATCACGATTTTGTCATAGCGAAGCCCCTCAAGACCATCTTCTATATTAAGGGCGTGCTGTAAGAGGTTGAACTCTTCATTTTCGTAAACCACTTTTTTAGTCTGTCCAAAGCAGTTCAACGGCTTTCCGCGTAAACTGAAAACCGCTTGGGTTTGGACATTACGCGATTTGGTAATCGATCCACTGGCAGAATCTCCTTCAGTGATAAAAAGTGTAGTTGCATTCCGCAGTTCCTCATCCTTTTTAGTATCGTTAAGGTGTACTCTACAATCCCTTAATTTCTTATTATGAAGGTTTGCTTTTTTGGCCCTTTCATTAGCCAATTTCTTGATGCCTGCAATCTCTTTACGCTCACGTTCTGACTGCAGAATACGCTTTAGCAGCGCATCTGCCACTGCTTGATTCTTATGCAGATAATCATCGAGGGCTTTTTTCACAAAGTCATTCACAAAAGTTCTCATAGTAGGTCCCTCAGGAGCAACATTCTGAGAACCTAGCTTAGTTTTAGTCTGCGATTCAAAGACTGGCTCTTGAACCCGCACCGCAATGGCGCCTACTATCGAAGCCCTTATATCGGATGCATCAAAATTCTTATTGTAGAATTCTCTTAAAGTCTTAACAACCGCTTCTCTAAGAGCTGCTTGATGCGTACCTCCCTGCGTGGTATACTGACCGTTTACGAATGAATAATAATCTTCTCCGTATTGATTAGTATGAGATAAGGCGAGTTCTATGTCATCGCCTTTAAGATGAATAATAGGGTACCTTAGATTGTCTTCGTCAGTTTTTCTTGATAGCAGGTCAAATAGCCCTTTTTCGGAATGATACTTTTCTCCATTGAAATTGATAGTGAGCCCGGCATTCAGGAAACAATAGTTCCAAATGAGATCATCTAAGTATTGTGGAATGAAGTGGTAATTCTTGAAAACGGTGTCGTCTGGCTTAAATACGATTTGAGTACCATTTCTACCGCTGCTTTTTATCTCTTTTGCATCATTGGTAATCTCGCCTCGTTCGAACTCAGCAATTTTGGTCATTCCATCGCGGTAAGATTGCACCTTGAAATAAGTAGACAAGGCATTCACGGCCTTAGTACCTACCCCATTAAGCCCCACAGATTTTTGAAAGGCTCCTGAGTCATACTTTCCTCCCGTGTTGATCTTAGAAACACAATCGACCACTTTGCCCAGAGGAATACCCCTTCCATAGTCTCTCACTTCAACTTTGTGTTCGGAAACTTTGACATCGATGGTTTTTCCGAAACCCATCATATGTTCATCGATACTATTATCGACAACTTCTTTTACCAATACGTAAATGCCATCATCCTGAGCCGATCCATCGCCAAGCTTCCCAATGTACATCCCGGGTCTTAGTCTAATGTGCTCTTTCCAATCGAGGGACCGAATGCTATCTTCGGTATAATTCGCTACTTGATTCGCCATTCAAAATTTCAAAACAAAAAGGTTCCAAATCAACCGTGCTCATTAGCACAAAATTGAAAGCGGAATTTAGAATTAAAAATCTAGAAATGCACGTCAATATGCCAGCTTCCGAAGAAGCAATTGCTCATGCTCTGATAATGAGAAGATTACTAATTTCTTCGTTTGCCAAGTATGACTGCTAGGTAAAAGAACCAAGCCAAAATCAACACGGGCCCCAGGTATACATAAAAGCCTAATGTCTTGATATTGTAATCCGCTGACATGTTCATCAAACCAAGGAAAACAAGTATCAAACTGAAGAATAAATTGAGCACTCCGGCAAAACCTTTAATCCAGGAGATTAAATCTTTCTTTAGAGATCTATTTCTAATGCCTTTACCGTCTTCTGTTGTTTCAATTTTCTTGAGTACACGTGTGAAATAATAGCAAACCACATTGGCCAGAAGAAAGATGGCCATGGCTCCAAAAAAGTAGGTGTTCTTGTTAGCAGTACCGAGTGCATCTCCTGCAGGATCAAACCTATAGTTGACCTGACTGGCCATAAAGGCATAAGACCAGATCAAAGCTCCAGTAAATAATAAAATCGTCACATTTCTGAAGAATCCTATAAACTTATCCATCGCTCGCTATTAATCGAGCGCGAAGATAATTAATACAACTGGTTTCATTGTAAATCAATTTAATATTCGGTGATTGCAGCAACCTCTAATGAGAGTTGTGAGTCTTTAACCAGTACACTTGACTAATGATCGGTAAATGAGTATTAATCCATCTGTAATCGCCATTCCTGTTTACTTTCTATTAATAGGGGTCGAATTCATCATTCACAGGGTTAATGCAACCAAGTCGTATAACCTCAAGGATGCTATGACAAACATCAATTGCGGTGTAGTGTCGCAGATCACAGGTGCTTTTCTGATGGTTATACTTTTCAATGCTTATACCTATATGGAAGCGAATTATGGACTCTTCCACATCCCCATGGTATGGTGGGCATTTCCGGTAGCCTTTATCACCTTCGACTTTATGTACTACTGGGCACATAGATTGAGCCATGAGATTAATCTTTTTTGGGGAGGTCATAGCGTCCACCATCAAAGTGAAGAATACAATCTTTCAGTCGCACTGAGACAAAGTTCAACTCAGATTCTCTGGACCTTCCTATTCTATTTACCCATAGCACTCTTGGGTGTGGACCCAATAGTTTTTATCGTTGCTCAAGGAATTAATCTGGTATATCAGTTTTGGATACATACTGAATCCATTTCTAAAATGCCCAAGTGGTTCGAAGCTGTCTTTAATACCCCTTCGCATCATAGGGTCCATCACGCTAGAAACCCCAAATACATTGATAAAAATCATGCAGGTACATTAATCATTTGGGACAAGCTATTTGGAAGTTTCGCGGCAGAGGAAGAGAGGCCCCAATATGGTATCACAAAACCCTTGAAGAGTTGGAATCCTGTCTGGGCTAACTTTGCTCACTATACAGAGATTTATAAGAACCTTAAGAGAATTCCCAAACTGAAAGATAAGCTGAGGCTTTTGGTGAATAAACCTGGTTGGCAACCAGATTATTTAGGTGGATATCAGCCTGCCCCTGAAATAGATCCGAACTACAAGAAATTCCAAAACAGAACCTCCAGTCGACTCAATTTGTATGTTGTCATTCAGTTTGTGGTGATTATGGCCATCACGCTGTCATTTTTATATTTCCTCAAGGAAATGGATATCGCTCAAAAGGTAATATCCGCCATCATGATCATTTTCTCCGTAGCCTCTTTCGGCCTTCTTTTCGAACATAGAAAATGGAGTCGTTGGCTTGAAGTAATAAGAATTGTATTTATGTCCATCGGCTTTGTTTATATCTTCGGTGGACTTAATCCGGGTTTCACATTGCTGATCATTGCCTCAGCATACCTATTATCCTCTTCTATCTGGTTTAATACAACCAAGCAAAAAGTGGTCACCATTCCTACCTAATTTACTCAGAATTCTTTTTTCATTAAGTTAGTGGAATGAGTCTAAACCCGACCGTCATTGCCATTCCTGTGTACTTCCTCCTCATCGGCATTGAACTGATCGTTCATCGTATCAAGGCAACCAAGTCTTATCGGCTGAATGATGCCATTACGAATATCAATTGTGGCGTAACGTCCCAAGTTATCGGGGCCTTCCTCAAAGTCTTCTCCATAGGGTTCTATACTTACATCTATGAGCAATTTCGCTTTGAAACAATAGAAAACAGTCTGCTAACATGGGTCATTGCTTTTATTGCATATGACTTCTTTTATTACTGGGCACATCGCATGAGTCACCAGGTAAATTTGTTTTGGGGAGGCCATAGCGTGCATCACCAGAGTGAAGAATACAACCTCTCTGTTGCACTGAGACAAAGCTCTACACAAATCATTTGGACATCGCTCTTCTATATACCTATGGCATTTGCAGGCATCGACCCACTTGTACTCTTATCCGTTTCCGGTTTTAATCTCCTTTATCAATTCTGGATACATACAGAATCAATCGACAAACTCCCAAGATGGTTTGAAGCAGTTATGAATACACCTTCCCACCATCGTGTACATCATGCAAGAAACCCGAAATACATCGATAAGAACCATGCAGGGACCTTTATCATCTGGGATAAGATGTTCGGTACCTTTAAGGCTGAAGAAGAAAAGCCTACTTATGGTATTACCAAAAATCTCAATAGTTGGAACCCCATTTGGGCCAATATTGCCCACTACTCAGATATGATTGCTGATATTAGGAGCATCCCAAAACTGTCTGACAAGTTCAGGTATGTTTTTCAAAAACCAGGATGGCTACCTGAAAGCATGGGTGGGTATCGTGCGCCTTATGATATCGACAAAAAGACCTATCAGAAATACGATTTACATGCGATCAAGGCTGTTAATATTTACGTCTTTATACATTATGTTATTCTTCTGGTTGGTACAGCATTTTTTCTTTTTAATCTGGATAGATTTGATGAAAACATCCTTGAGAAATCCATAATGGCCGGGTTGATTGTCATATCAACAGTGAGTTTTGGTGGATTATTTGAGTCCCGAGCTTGGGCACTACCTATTGAAATCTTAAGATTATTTCTGGTGCCTATAACCCTGCTCTACTTTCTGACAAGCTTTACGCTGTCTCCAATAACAATAACGACAACATTGGTATTTATCTTCGGTTCATTGTTTTGGTTACTGAGAGCCCGATCAGTAACTTCGCGGGCTGTGAAAAACAGCTAACATGAAGCGTATACCTCTACTTATTACCCTCCTTGTCACTATACTCACTTTAGGCTGTTCAAGTCCTACTGACTTGGGTCACTTCGATATCAAAAGGTGGAAAGAGGATGTCAATGGTTGCAAGGGCGATCGCGCTGAGATGATTGACGACTTGGTCAAAGTGAAGTCGAAGTTTCTTGGCCTTTATCAAAAAGCCATCATTAAGTCGCTTGGGCAACCAGAAGATCAGGAGCTGTATAAGCGAAGCCAAACCTATTATGTCTACTATATCGATCCAGCACCAGGATGCGAAAGTAGTCCAGAAGAACCTAGAGTTTTAGAGATGCGATTTACCTCTCTTGGAATCGCTAACGAGGTGAATATCAAATAACTAACCAACTAATCATTTAGTAGAAAATAAGGTCATTATGGAAATTAGAAGAGGAATATTTTTTCGTCTCTAATTTTTCCAGAATAATATTTCTCAAATCGAAAAAATTACATAAATTAAGAACTAATCAGATGAATAAGCTGATTGATTTATTGGCTTTCGTGCAATCGTTTTACTCGTTAAAATGGTAAGTCAGTAAAGATTAAAATTAGCTCAAAGTTAGTTTTAGTTTTATAGGTAGTTTAGGTGAAGGTTAGCTACTCCTCAGGCTAACCTTCCACTTTTTTAAGCCTAATCTGATAGTCAAAAATCTCAATTTTACCCGCCTTGTATAGGCCTCCCAAAATCTTCTTGAAATTTTTCTTACTCATGCCGAAGGCTTCTTTAATTTCTTCCGGACTACTTTTATCTCCCATTTCGAAAGTTCCTCCTTCAGCTATAAGACGTTCCAGGACTTCAGAACTCATGTCTTTAACCGCTTCATAGCCTTGC
Source organism: Roseivirga sp. (assembly GCA_965230105.1). Lineage (GTDB taxonomy): Bacteria > Bacteroidota > Bacteroidia > Cytophagales > Cyclobacteriaceae > Roseivirga. The sequence continues at coordinate 16,415 of CBDDKG010000020.1, forward strand.
TTCTGCAGGGAAAGGTCAATCTTGCCATCTTCTCTGATTGTCTTCACGAAAGCCCTCTTTTCATCACCTATGTTAAGCTGTTCAAAAACTTCATTACTATAAATCAACCCTTGACACATCTCATTGATGACCACTTTATAGCCAAGGTCTGTCCTTTGCCAAATGTGCACTTTGACTTCATCACCTACTGCTAACTGGCAAGCATTGCTCAAAAAGGCTGAAATCTTGCTTGTGCCGATCATACGATTAGTCTTATGATCCAATAAGAGTCTCACTAAATAGGATCGCCCTTCAACCATCTCGATCGCCTGTTCCTTATTTGGGACGAACAGATCTTTTTCTAGGCCAATATCCAGAAATGCACCAAAGTCCGTAACCTGCTTGACCCGCAAGCCAACCATATCTCCAATTTGGCCTATCGGCATTCGGGTGACAGCAATAGGACGACTCATATGATCGGTGTAAACGAATACTTCCAGCTCATCACCTATATTGTATTCTTCAGGCAAGTATTTAGCCGGAATTAGAATTTCATCTGCCAGGTCTTCCCCATCATTTAAATAGCAGCCAAAATCTACCGCTCGCGCGATCTTCAACTTCTGAATTTTTCCTATCTCTATCATTTAAAGTCTCTTCGTCTTTGTATTTTCACTAAAACACGCACAAAGGTATGATTAAAAAGGTCTTTGAATCTACATATCACGATATTATGGTCAGGTCGGTTTTCATACTCTTACTGGCAATAATTAATATACCTCTGTGCCAAAGCCAGAAACCAAGACCTTATTTAGCCTCAGAAAGCTTTAATGAATCTATAAGGGGAAATGATCGGCTTAGGGTGGTCTTTTATAATGTTGAGAACCTCTTTGATTACTTCGATGATTCTATCAAAATGGACGAAGAATTTCTGCCGAATCGCGGAAAGTATTGGACAAAAAAGAGGTACGAAACCAAGCAAAAGCACCTGGCTCAGACAATCATGGCACTTGGAGGCTGGGAAGCTCCTGGGTTGATTGGACTTTGTGAGGTAGAAAACCGTTATGTTCTGAATAGTCTCACTGGTTTTACCGCTTTAAAAACGGCAGGTTACGAGATTATTCATCAAGACTCTCCAGATAATCGTGGGATTGACGTGGCAGCCTTGTACAGGCCTGAGAAGTTTGAGTTGATCAACTATGAGTATTACACATTAAAGTTCCCATTGGATACTTCAAACCGAACCAGAGATATTCTCCATATCATTGGAAAATTACCTAATCAAGACACTTTACACTTTTTTGTTAATCATTGGCCTTCCAAATATGGAGGGGAATTTGAAACAGCACCTAAGCGCATGCATGCGGCTCAATTTCTTCGAGGCAAAGTGGACTCCCTCCTTGCAATCAACCCGAAAGCTCTCATTGTACTCACAGGTGATTTCAATGATACGCCCGAAGCAGCTAGCATCACACTAGGCTTGGGTATAATGACGGACCATAGCAGCATACAATCCAAGAACCTTTATAACCTTATGTATCCAATTCGCTTTAAGACCGGAACTCACAGTTTTCAGAACAAATGGAGTTTAATAGATCAGTTTATCGTTTCTGGTAATCTGATGAGCATTTCTGCCAAAACTTCTGTTCTGGGACAAACTGCACAAGTCTTTGATATGCCCTTTTTACTTGCCGAAGGTGCCACCGGAGTGACCAGGCCTTTTAGAACGTATCAGGGCCCGAAATACATTGGCGGCTTTAGCGATCACTTACCCATTCTCCTGGACTTGGTATTAAAATAGAGTCGTTTTTAGTAGATTTCGTATATGAGACGTGACAGAAAGCCAGTTGGTCGGTGGTTGGGAGAGGCATTATTGATTTTCCTGAGTGTTTATTGTGCCTTCTATTTTGATGGTATCAAGGACGAACGAACTCAGGATAATGAGTATATACGGCACCTAAAAGATTTTAAAAGTGATCTTGAGGAAAACCAGGGTAAATTCAATTATGAGCTAAACAAAGTCTATAACGCATCCAATGGTCAAGGCTATATTTTGGGAACAATTAGTAAGCTTGAAATTCTGGACTCCCTGATGGCCGTGCCGACAAGGGCAAGTGGAGATTCTATTATCAACCTGATTAATGAAGGTATCATAAACAGTTTGACGCCCTGGATCTTTGTATCGCCTCAGTACGACAAACTAGACAGTGAGTATTACTCCTTCATAAAAAATGGAGATCTCAAAGGAAAGCTCCAAATGCACTTCAGAAACAATCAGAGTAGAATTAAAAGGAAGGAAGAGATTAATGATTATGTAAAAGAATTCTATGACATTGAGGACCAATTGAATCTAAAGGTTGGTGGAACCCCTTCTAATAGAGCAATTCTATTTAGTGATCTTTCGGTTAACAAATTGAATCGACTTATTGAGGGTTACCTGAGTCTTATGAACTTCACCAGAAATACCAAAGGAAGTGATAGTCTTATTCTCATTGAAGTTGACAAGGAGCTTGAGCTATGGGGTGAAGACCTCAATTAAGTCAATGCCTTCCTTAAGGATTTAATTATCTCCAAATCAGCATGCTTAGCTCCATTAATCATAGCTGCACTGTGATAGGCTGTTGCGCCAAGTTCTTTAAGCAAACCTATGTTTTCAGGACGAATTCCTCCTCCCGGCATAATGATCACTTCGTCTTCAGCCTCTTCAATCAATTCTCCCAAGACCTCATAACCTTTCTCGGCCGTTTCTGCACCACCAGATGTCAAAATGCGTTGAACACCGAGCTCCTTTAAGGTATCCAGGGCTTCAAACTGATTCTTGACTTCATCAAAAGCCTTATGAAATGTCACATCCATAAAGCCTGCCTCTTGCATCAAAAGCATGGTTTTGGCCTGATCTATTCTGCGATCAGTGGTAAGTGCTCCAAAAACAACACCATCACAACCTACTTCAGCACAATAAGCGATGTCTTCTTTCATAATCTCCAGTTCCATAATGGAGTAGCAAAAGTCTCCCGACCTGGGCCTAATCAAGACATAAAGCGGAATATCAAGCAGTTCACGGGCCATTTGAATCATCCCCTTGCTTGGTGTAATACCGCCAACTGAAAGCTCTGAACACAATTCTACACGATCCGCCTTACCGTTTTGAGCATTCAAGGCAGACTCAATGGAATTAGCACATATTTCAAGCTTCGTCATGGACTAAGAAATCAAGTAGGTCGTCATACCGGAAAATTAAGCCATAATTTTAATAACACGGCTTAATTTATCCGGTATCTCTTTGCCTGTTTTTTAAAGAATCACTTCAATATCATACACGTAAAAGAGGAAATATTGACGAGTGACATTAGAACTGCCGATGTTGCTTTTATATTTGCGATCAGGAAAACTAGAATAATATAATGGAGCAAATTTCAGTAATAGGTTCAGGAACAATGGGAAATGGAATCGCTCATGTTTTTGCACAGAGTGGTTTTAAAGTGAACTTGATCGACATCTCTCAGGATGCCCTCGATCGTGCCTTGAAAACCATAGAAAAGAACTTGGACCGTATGGTGGCTAAAGAAAAAATTGACGAAGTGCAAAAAGCTTCTACACTGGCCAATATTGACACTCATACAGATCTAAAAACAGGCGTATCTGATGCTGACCTTGTAGTAGAGGCCGCTACGGAAAATGTAGACATCAAGTTGAAAATATTCGAAGACTTGGAATCATTCACAAAGCCGTCATGTATTCTCGCTTCAAATACATCTTCAATTCCGATTACTAAAATTGGTTCTGTTACGAAAAGACCTGACAAGGTAATTGGGATGCACTTTATGAATCCTGTACCGGTAATGAAATTGGTAGAAGTTATCCGGGGATATGCTACTTCCGATGAGGTTACATCCTTAATCATGGAGACCTCCAAAAAACTGGGCAAAGTGCCAACAGAGGTGAATGATTATCCTGGTTTTATTGCCAACCGTATTTTGATGCCTATGATCAATGAAGCCATCATCTCTCTGCACGAAGGTGTTGCAGGTGTGGAGGAAATCGATACCGTAATGAAACTGGGAATGGCCCACCCTATGGGGCCATTGCAACTGGCAGACTTTATCGGTCTGGATATTTGCCTGTCAATTATGAATGTGCTGTACGAAGGCTTTGGTAATCCTAAATATGCTCCTTGCCCATTATTAGTGAACATGGTGACTGCAGGCTATCTAGGAGTTAAGTCTGGTGAGGGATTCTATTCCTGGGGACATGGTACTAAAGAGCTGATTGTATCGGATCAGTTTAAGAAATAGCTTTCGAGCTGCAAGTCCAAAGGCTTAAGGTTCAAGAAGTAAGAATAGAGCCACTGCGAGAAATTGCGGTGGCTCTTTGTTTTAAAAACAACCTAAGTCCGGAAAGTGGTGTCCATGCTTTTGAACACAAAAGCTTTCGACTTAACTTACATATCAATGAAAAAGCCCTATTTCTCACTTCTAATCATCTTTCTCTTCCTAAGCCTCATGGCTTGTGAAGAAGAAACCAACCCTGCTGACTTGGAAGAACGCTATAGTCATGACATACCCAATTGTAACAATAATGGCAACCCAGAGATCAATTGTACCGAATGGGTAGACTTTATTAGCGGATCAGAGGTGGATGTCCTTGTAGGTGGCAGTGACATTGTGGAAAGAGGAAGTTATCAGGTCAATGGTGACCAAATTGCCATTACAATTAATCCTCAAAGCTCGCTAAGCCTTATATTCAGAAGACTAGATGCCAATAGAATTCAGCGAATTGACGACAACTCCGTATGGTCCAAGGAACAATAGAATATTGATGCTTTGAGTGAGCCCTTCACTTGGACCCAACATCTTATTTAGATACATTCATCTCAGATATGAAATACTCCCCTGAAGATGGATTCCCATATTATCTGGACCTTGCAAATGGAGACAGGGCACTTTCCTTGCTCCGTTCATCCGATACACATGATTTTCTTGACTTGATCAGCGAGGAAGGTTCTACTCATCGATACGCCCAAGGCAAATGGAGCATTAAGCAAGTAGTTGGACATATTACCGATCATGAAAGAATAAAAATCAGTCGTGCTTTCTTCTTAAGCAGAGGACAAGACATTGAACTTTGGGGTTACGACCAGGAAGCATTAGTCAAAGGCAGTCGTTTTGATGAACTGAGCTTTGATCAGCTCCTCAACGACTTTAAGCAAGTCAGAGGGTCCTCAATTAGTTTGGTTGAAGGGTTTTCGGAAGCTCAGCTTGGTTTAAAAGGAAGAGCCCGTCAATACACAGTAACACTGGAAGAGTTTCTTAAATCAATTATCGGGCATGAGAAGCATCATATAAACATCATTAAAGAACGCTATTTGTAAGTATGAAGACCGCTGGTATTCTTGGTGTTTTGGCCTTCACACTTTTCTTAGGCTCCCTCCTAATATTTGGCTTTCTTAATAAAGATTTCAGCTTTTCAAGCGATGTGATAAGTAAACTGGGAGCCAAAGGTCAGCCCCATGCACTTTGGTGGAATATCATGGGTTTTGTGATCGTAGGACTTCTACTGATTGGGTTTGGCATCAGCTATGGCAAAGTGCTCAATGATAAATTGACTGGGATACTTTTAGCCTTGTTTGGCCTAGGTTTTGTCTTCACTTCCATCCCAATTGATTTAGGAGAAACCGACACAGTCTTTTCAAAGGCTCATGTAGTAGCCATTTGTCTGGCACTGGCTTTCTGGTTGTTCGCACTTGCCAGAATAAGCGGAAGGGCATCCATATGCAAAAGCACTAAGTTAAGAGCCAATGTGGCGGCTATACTGCTTGTAACCTCCATGATTGGTGGAGCCATAGGGCTTTGGTCCATGCCCATCACGCACAGATTGGTCTTTGGTGTTGTATTTGGGTGGACTCTGATTACAGCCATGAGTCTAATTAGAGAAAGTCATACTCATCAAGATTCTATAAATTAGGAAATACAAAAGTCAAAACATGATAAAACGGTTCCTTCTAACTACCGCCCTGGTTCTTATTGGTTGCGGAACGGTATATTGTCAAAGTGCCTCAGAGCATTGGGACTCATACATAGCTATTTATGAAGATGGAGCACCTGGAGCAACAACACTTCGAATGGATTTAATTAATTCATATCAATTAACATCTCTTAAATATGTTTTGGTGACGGGAATTACATACAAAACATCACGTCCAGATGGCTTTCCTGATAATGAAACTTTTGACACCTTATACACAATTGGTGATGAACTTTTGGAGTCTGTTACTCGAATGACCACAGCTACACTAGCAGGTTCATTTACTTACCAAAGTGAAAGACTCGAGTACTTCTACCTTAAAGATACAGTTGGAATAAGACAAGAGATTGAAGATTACTACAACTCAAATTATCCAGGTTATCAGTACTACCTCAACGTCAAAGAAGATGAAAAATGGACGTATTATACTGACTTTCTATATCCCAATGAACAAACCCTCAACTACATGGCCGATCAGTCGGTGATCAGAAAACTAGTGGAAGCAGGTGATAAGTTGAACATTACCAGAAGGGTAGATCATTATCTCTTTTTCAAGTCAAAATCGGATTTAACACTTTGCAAAACTGAACTTGAAACAAAAGGCTTTAATATAGATTCGTCTACGATAAATACCGAATTCGATATGCCATTTACATTGCACATATGGAAAGAGAGTAAGGTTGACATAGACTCTATTCACCCTGTGACTTCTGAATTACGTGAATTAGCAAAAAAATACAAAGGCATCTATGATGGCTGGGAAACATCTGTTGAGAAATAAGTACAGTTATTCAGGCGTTCAATCCCTCAACAAATTCAGGGCCACACTAAATACCCATTGACGCTGTTTAGGCACAAACTCTCGACCTATAAGGTTACTCAAGCTCTCTCCTGTTTTGCTTAGTCCTGATTCGTATTTGATATCAATAAATATGCGTTGAAAGTCCCCGCCAATTCCCCAGTGCCACATGAAGTTCGTACGGTTGTACTCTGACGTCACCTTTTCTACTTCATTAAGAAATGAACGTTCTCCTGAAAGCAGTATACTGAAGGAAGGTCCCATCATTAACCTCAGGTTTCCTATGCGGTAACCAATATTAACCGGAATTTCTAGCGTATTGAATTCAAACTGTGCCAGCGGATTGAAGCCTGAAACTCCATTGTAATCATTAAAAACAAGTTGTGTCTTGATCTTAGAAAACAACAGTTCAGGTTGAACATAGATTCGATCAATATTGACCCGGTAAAAGCCTCCAAACTGATAACCCACTTCTGATTCTGTACTGGAAGTACTTACCAACTCACTGTTGATATTCATTCTTGCGCTAACAATTTTAAGAATAGCCCCTGCCTGATGATCAGTGCTATAGACCTGAGCCAAAACCACCGATGACATAGACATCATGATCAAAATAAATAACAAGGTTTTCAGCTTAGCAGGCATTCGTTGGAAAATCGTATGATTTATGAATAAATTCGTGCCAAAATTAACAGGAATTACTCACATGGCACTGGAAACTGACTTCGAAAATGCTGTAAAAGCTTCTTCGACTATAGCAGAACGACCTTCAAACGAAGATCTATTGAAAATTTATTCACTTTATAAGCAAGCCACGGAAGGAGATTGCACTGGTGATGCACCAGGGGGCTTCGATTTTAAAGCAGCGGCAAAATATAATGCCTGGAAAAGTCTTGAAGGGACAAGCGGTGAATCAGCCATGAGCCAGTACATTGACCTTATAAGCAGGTTAAAATCCGTTTAGGTCAAGTTTCTGAACCCTGAAAACGATTACACTCGTATAAGATTAAGTTATTTAAAAATTGGGATATTATTCGCATATTGCGCCCGGTTTTAAAACTCAAAATAGAATTAACAACAATGGGAATATTCAGCTTCGGTAAGAAGAAAAAGAAACCTGCACGAGCGTGCGAATTAGAAGGTTCACTATTAGAATTTGGAGAGGGCTATTTGCTTACCTCCGCACAGATCATTAAATCAAAAAGATTTTGGGACAATAAAATGATTGAGCCAGAGACTTTGGCTTACTCTAAGGCGCATTTCGAAAAGAATGACGAAATGGGTACCAAAATGAGAACAATGATCTTTCAGAAGTACAGTTCCAAGGACAAACCTTGGTTAGTAGGTGACGGTCAGGTCACTCAGTTTGAAATTGATAGAGACAAAGCCAGAGAATACGCCAGAGAGTGGTGGGAATCAGGCTTTACCTTCACTCCTCCTGAAGTAGGAGCCGCTGATCAAATCCTTGATGAGCAAGAGTTTTCAGAATGGAAAGAATATGCCGTGATGAAAGCTGGTGAAGAACAACTTAGAAAAATAGGCTAATTAACGGTCGATGATAAAAAAGCCGTCTCGATAATCGAGACGGCTTTTTTATTGAGCTGATTATTTTTCTACACCCAATGATTTCAAGTAGTTGACTACAGGCACCGCCTGATCAGCACCTTTTTGAGCATGCATCAATAATGTAATTCCATGGGGGCCTTTGCTTTTCAGTGTATTGGGGTATTTCGATATAATACCTTTGACAAACTCTAGATCTCCCAACATTGCTGCGCAAAAAACATCCATTCTAGCCCCTTCTTCAATCAGATAGTTTGCAATGTCCTTATTGCCCATATGAGCAGCCGCTCCCAAAGCGGTTTCAAAATCACCCGCTCCCCAATCCCAACTTGCATTTAGCAAACCAGGGGTCTCTGCCAGCATTTGTTTCACAGCAGGAAGGTCGAAATGTCCATTTCGCACAAATTCCATTACCGTCTTGCCATCAATTCCGGGCGGTCTGTCTTGTTGTTTCAAAAAAACAGGAAAAGATAGTGATAGCGCCCCCAAAAAACTATTGGTAATAAAGTCTGACCTCTTCATAATTATTCTTTCTGATTATTAGCTTCTTGTAACAAATTGAGCATCTCCTGATTTCCCTGCATTTTAGCAAAATCCAATGGAGTTTGACCATTTTCCATTTCCAACAGCACATTAGCACCATACTCTATGAGTAGTTTGGCCAATTCCAAATTGCCCAAGTGTACTGCAGAATGAAGTGCTGTGACTCCACCTCGTTGCTTTAAGTTCACATCAACACCAGACAGAATAAACCGTCTGCAGAGCTCCATATTACATCTAGCAACTGCCGCATGTAGAGCATTAACACCAGTAGGGTTATTGGATAATATAGATGGGTCTCCTCCATTATCAAACAGGTAAATTCCTATTTCTGTCTGGTTGAAATAGGAAGCCAGAGCCAAGGCTGTGAAACCATCGTCAGAAAACTTATTAACTATTGAAGTGTCCTTAGCAACCCACTCCTTCACTCTCTCTATTTCGCCACTTACGACCGCTTCGAATAGGTTCTTTTCAACCTTCAACATTGATGCACATGTAAAAGCCTCATTCAAACCGTTATAAATTAGGTGAAAGAAAACAGTTACACCCTTATCATCTTTCAAATCGAGTAGCGATTTATCACTCTGAATTAGTTCAATAAGTTTAGGAGTATCCCTCTGTTCTATTAGACTTTTCAGCTTATCAAGCATTTCGGGCAATTCTTTAAAGTAGCATGGCAAGTATACAGCAGTTGCGAGTAGTGCATTTACTATATATCACCTTTTCTTAGGTCTGTCGGAGAAGCCCCAACTTCTTTCTTAAAGAAATAGCTAAAATTACCCAAACTTGAATACCCTAAGGAATTGGCAATTTCAGAAATATTCAAATTTGTTTGTTTAAGAAGCTTGATGGCCTTCAATATCCTGAGCTTACTGACATATTGGAACGGACTGTGGCCAAATATACTTTTGAAGTTTCGAATCAAGTGATTTTCAGAAAGCATTGAGGCATTGGCAATCTCATTCAGAGTTAGTGTATCTGTATAGTTTGACTCAATAAAATCTTTGGCGAAGTAGACCCTCTTAAGAATTTCCATTCTTGTCGACTTCTTTTTCATGTCCAATCGTTCACACTGATTCAAAGTCGAACGATTTTCTACGAAAACCAAATTCAATAATTCATGATTATACTCATCTATTTCTAGTCTTTCACCGCTCTTTATATTGCGAAGTCTCCCATAATGCAACAATTCAGAGACTCTACCCTGATGAGCATAATTTCGTTCTACCAAGTTCAAACCCATATTGGTTTTTGTAGAAAAATCCAGTTGCTCATCATCTGTGGACAACGATTCGGATATAAACTGATTTACATATTCAGGTGAAAAAAAAACACAAAACGACTCTGTAAGTTTGAGACTATCGATTATGAGCTGATACCGGGTACACTCATTAAGTATGAGAAAGTTATCATCATTGACCAGATACTCTCTTGCGCCAACACTATACCTTGCTTCTCCAGTATAAAATGACTTTACTGACAAAAAACAATCACCTGACCATTCATAGTTGTGGGATTTTTCATGTAGAATAAAGTTATTCATAAATGGTATTTACTGGTCCACAACGACTTGCAAAAGCACCCCACCTTCATGTATCGTTTCTAGCCTCCAGCCTCTTGATTCAATGCTGTTTCTCAATAAGGTCAGGTAGCCAGGTTCTTCATAACGATCGTTGAGTGTAGACTCATTAACCAGTAGGTAATCTCCAGGTTTCACATTATTAAAATCTAACTCTACCCACCATTCATAGCTGTCATTAGAGGTTTCAAACATGTAAAAATATGGCGACCCGTATGAGACAAGTCCATCCGTGATAATTGTTTGTGCCTCTGGATTTTCAACGAATTCTGATGTTATAATGGATTTCAGCTCAGCGTAGTTCTTATCTCCTGCCTTGTAAATTTTATAGGCGGGAATTGCAAGCATGGCCGCCAGAGGAAGCCATTTGAGCTTTGCGCCCATCACTTTTGCAAACACGACCTTATCTGACCAATAATGCGCTCCAGCCATTATCAAGACAGGAATCACGAAGGTAATATGTCTTGTATCCACAGGCATTGGGCTGTAGTATTTCCAATTAGTACTGATAAACCACCACGAGCCGATCATGAAAACAGCAGCCACGGGCCATAACATTTCTGGCTTATTAAGTCTCCAGTCATTTCTTCTTAGGGTAAGCAGAGCTGGTAATGCGAACCCAAGCGGAATAAAGAAGCCACCTCTTAAAAAGCCTAGAAAAGGCAAATAGGTAAGTCGCTTTAAAATCTCAACACGATCTTTATCGAAAAAGGTCTTCACAGAAGCTTCATGGTTATCAGAGATATTATTAAAGCGGTAGAAAAAATCGCCAAAGGCTTCCTTATACCAAAATCCATGTAACAAGAAGAAGAAAACCAGTAAGCTTACAGAGATATACCAAAACCCTTTGTTGTTATCTCTTCTGAAATCATTAAATATCAGATAAACAAAGAGTGGAAATATGATCAAAATACTTGTTTTGATCAGGAAGGCCCCGAAAAGGGCTAAAGCCATCAATAGGGCCAATAGGCGATAGTCTCCCTCCCTTCTATTTACAAAATCATAACAAAGCAAGGCGATGAAAATACTTAAGGCGATCGGAATCTCTGGAAAAAGATGTGTTACGAAAGTGATCGTATGGTAATCAGCGATCAGCAGTACCCCAGAAATAATTCCTATCCAATGTCCGTGACGATGACCAATCCAAAAGAAAAGGTTCAGGATTATTAGTGCGCATAAGAGAGGAAAAATGGTAATGGTATACTGATTGATCCCGAAAACATCGATCAACCATGAAACCGGGTAAAGCAAGCCCACCCGGCTGGTAAAGTGGTTGGCGGTGATTTCGAAACTGCCTTGGCTGATTTGATGAGCAAAATTTACATAAGTGAAATCGTCCCAAAAGGCCAAACCATCGTTTGCCAGATACCAGACGACTATAAAAAACACATTAGACAATACCTGAATAGTGCGGTATTGCCTGGAATCGATAAACTCCTTGGGCATCATTAAAACGAATATAGTTGATTAGCCACTTACTCTTTATATTTTCGTGAGACAAAGCCATGCAACTCTTTTATCAACCCGAACTGGTCAATGGAATTCGTCATCTCGATGCAGATGAATCTAGGCATGCCATAAAGGTTCTACGCCTAAAAATTGGTCAGGAAATCAACCTAATCGATGGCAAAGGGACCTTCTATAAGGCACTTATCATCAAGGACAGCCATAAGCGATGCGAATTCGAGGTCATTGAAGAAAAGCATGAAACTAAGTCAGGCAACTTCAGACATATTGTAGTAGCACCAACCAAAAACCTTGACCGTACGGAGTGGTTTGTCGAAAAGGCAGTGGAAATCGGTGTAGATCGAATCTCTTTTGTCCTAAGCAAAAACTCCGAAAGGAAAATCCTCAAGACTGAAAGACTGTTAAAAAAAGCCATCAGTGCTATGAAACAGTCCATAAAGGCTAGCCTGCCTGTAATTGACGAGATGGTCACTTTAAAGGAGTTTCTAAACTCAGCTGAAGACCACAACAAATTCATAGCCTATGTCGACTTTGATAACCCCATAGCACTCAAATCAGTAATTTCTGAGCATAACACTGTCTTAATTGGGCCAGAAGGTGACTTTACGCCTGAAGAAGTTGATCTAGCCCTCGCCCGAGGCTTTCAAAAGGTTTCTTTGGGTCAAAGCCGTTTGAGAACAGAGACAGCCGCAATAGCCGCAGTACATATTTTGAATTTATTTCCTTAAGATTGTCCTATGGCCCTGAATTACATCTGGATAGGATTCTTCTTAATTGCTTTTATCGTAGCCCTTATCAGACTCATCTTTTTCGGTGATACGGAGGTTTTTCCTGAGATGATGGAGAGCACCTTCAACATGGCTAAGACTGGCTTTGAAATCTCTCTAGGCCTTACGGGAGCACTTACACTCTGGATGGGCATAATGAGAATTGGGGAAAAAGGAGGAGTCGTTGCGGTTATTGCTCGTGGTATTAGTCCACTATTCACCAGAATATTTCCTGAGATACCAAAGAATCATCCTGTTTTCGGCCCCATGCTTATGAATTTCTCAATGAACTTTTTGGGGCTTGATAATGCAGCAACACCGCTTGGTCTCAAGACCATGGAGGGTTTACAAGAATTGAATCCAGAAAAAGAGAAAGCTTCTAATTCCCAGATCATGTTTCTGGTGCTGAATACTTCAGGGTTAACACTTATTCCTGTTTCTATTATGGCGTATCGCGCTACTGAAGGAGCAGCAAATCCCGCAGATATCTTTATACCGATACTCCTTGCTACTTACTTTTCAACCTTGGTTGGTTTGATCACAGTGTCAATTTTCCAAAAGATCAACCTGTTCAACAAGGTTATTCTTGCCTATGTAGGTAGTCTCACCGTTTTGATTGTTGCTGCGCTATTATACTTCCAATCAATTCCTCAGGAACAAGTGACCACTATTTCCAATACCGTGGCCGCTCTGATATTGCTTGGAATCGTTTCAGCCTTCATAATAATGGCAATGAAAAATAAGGTCAACGTGTATGAATCTCTTATTGAAGGAGGTAAGGATGGTTTTAATGTGGCCATAAAAATTATACCTTATTTGGTTGGCATTTTAGTGGCAATAGGTGTTTTCAGAGCATCTGGGGCACTTGACTTCATCAATGACGGCTTCAGGATGTTTTTCGAGTTTCTAGGAGTTAATACAGACTTTGTAGATGCTTTACCAGTAGCCTGGATGAAACCTTTAAGCGGATCGGGAGCTCGTGCGGCAATGCTGGAAACGTATACAAATTTTGGTGTTGATTCATTTCCTGGTCGTGTAGCCAGTGTACTTCAAGGTTCCACTGAGACTACTTTTTATGTATTAGCGGTGTACTTTGGAGCAGTCAAAATTAAAAACTCGCGTTACGCAGCCACGGCAGGTCTTATAGCTGACCTTGCTGGCGTAATAGCAGCTATAATCATCTCCTATATATTCTTCTATTAATTAGCTTCGAACCTTTGTTAGACTTTAGAAGTTTAACATTCATTCTTAAACATAAAAACAACCATGAAACGATCATTTTTATTAATTGCACTGGTATTGACATTCGTATCTTTTGGGGCAAACGCCCAAAAATTTGAAGACCTTGATGCCAGTCCATTGGATGTAGTTTTCTTCCCTACAAATGTGCCAAAGTCTGACTTTCGAGGAGAATATGCTCCCGCTAAAATGAAGGTCTATTATAGTCGTCCTCAATTGAAAGGTGTGGATAAACTCACTAAACACATGAATGGCTCAATTTGGAGAATGGGCGCCAATGAGGCGAACGAAATTACTTTTTACCAAGATGTTACTGTTGGAGAGACTAAGATCGATGCCGGAACTTACTCCTTATTTGCAGAAGTCACCGAAGATACCTGGACTTTTATCTTACACAGTAAGTTGAATACTTGGGGCAGATATACACTTGGCAAAGGAAGTTCTGAAATAGCCCGTATAAACGGGATTGTTAGCAAGTCTGATGAAAAGATTGAAGCACTTTCTATGATGTTTAAAGAAGTGGAAGGAGGAGCGCACTTGGTAGTTGGGTGGCAAAATACCATTGCTGAAATGCCAATCAAGTTCTAAAAAGAAACGAAATCAAAAACTAAGGTCCCACTCCGATCCAATGGAGCTTGGGGCCTTTTTTATTTCCGTTTATCCCCAGAAAAGGGTCTGTCGCATAAACAGTTTGCAATAATAGTTTTCAAGCCATAACATTAGGTTTCAAATCAACCATACCATGAGAAAAATCATACTACTTCTCGTCTTAGGAATGTTTGCAAGTCCTGCTTTTTCGCAGCATAAAGCAGACTTCAAGGCGGCCGAGAAATTCAAATCGACCAATATCAGAAAGATGTTGAAGTCTACTAGAGTAAACCCAAGATGGTTTAAAGACAGCGACAAGTTTTGGTACACCTATACCACAACTGAAGGAAAAAATTTCTATCTGGTAGACCCAGTTAAAAAGAACAAGTCCTTGCTCTTTAACAACTTGGATTTTGCTGCGCAGCTTAGTGAACTCACCAGTAAACCATGGGATCACAGGAACCTCAACTTGAAAGCATGGAAGTTGGAGGATGACAATAAGACATTCACCTTTATGGTGGATAGCATTGACTATCATTTTGACATTAATAGTAAGTTGATTACGAAGGGTGACTCAACTGAAAAGGCTGATAAAAGAAACAATTGGGCCACATACTCTCCTGACAGTACTTATATCACATACGCCAAGAATTATGACTTGTACATGATGAGGGCTGATGATCCGGATTCAACAGAAATTTTACTTGCTGATGATGGAGAGCGTTGGTTTAGCTATGGTTTTGATCGTGGAGACACTACAAAAGATAAAAGATATAGAGCTGCCGCTCGATGGTTCAAAGATGAATCTAAAATCTTTGTCAGCCGATCAGATTCCAGAAAGGTGAAAGAGCTTTTTGTGATCGATGACCTGAGTAACCCAAGACCGGAAGTAGAGATTTACAAATACGCCATGCCTGGAGAGCAGGATGTTCCTCAAAGTTATCTCAGCATATTTGAGATACCTGATGGCAATAGAATCGATGTTGACATAGATAAATATATTGATCAGACGATAAGGCCCTATCTCCCTGGCGAAACTTCTGACCGAATGTTCATGACAAGAATGAACAGAACAAGTGATTCACTAGATGTAGTATCTATCAATACGAATACCGGTGAGGTGAAAGAATTATTCACTGATGCCAATTACCCTTACTTCTACTCTCCTAACGTGCAACTTTCCATTCTGAATGAAGGTGAAGAATTGATCTGGTGGTCTGAAAGAAATGGCTGGGGTCAACTATACCTCTATGATGGCAATACAGGAGCACTTAAGAACAAAATTACCAACAGTGGCTATTTCGTGACAGGAAGAATCCAACAAGTGGATACTGTTGGTCGAAAAGTATATTTCGTAGGGCGCGGACGTGAACAAGGTGTTGATCCGTACTATGCTTTAATGTATAAGGCCAATCTTGATGGATCAGGTTTTAGACCTATCAGTACTGAGCCAGCCAATCACTTCATGAGTATGTCGGAGTCATCGAAATACTATGTAGATAATTATTCAGCTGTTGATATGGTGCCAAAGTCAGTATTGAAAGACAGCAATGGAAATGTAATCATGGATTTGGAAACAGCTGACCTCTCCTTGCTGCATCAGGCAGGTTGGAAAATGCCAGAGCGATTTATGGTTAAGGCCGATGATGGTATTACCGACCTCTATGGAGTAATGTACAAGCCTTTCGACTTCGATTCGACAAGAAAGTACCCTGTGATTTCCTATGTATACCCAGGCCCTCAAACAGAGTCATTTGTCAATGATTTCACGATAACCGGACGCTATAATACTGCTCTGGCTCAACTTGGCTTTATTGTGGTAAGTATGGGGCATAGAGGTGGAAGTCCATTGAGAGATAAGTATTACCATACCTATGGTTATGAAAACCTTAGAGACTACGCCTTAGCAGATGACAAGCGATCCTTAGAACAACTTGCTGAAAGACACGCTTTCATTGATTTGGATAATGTCGGAATCTTTGGCCACTCAGGTGGAGGCTTCATGTCTACAGCAGCGATGTTGATGTACCCTGATTTCTATGATGCTGCGGCCTCATCTGCAGGTAACCATGACAACAACGTTTATAACAAGTGGTGGAGTGAAACGCACAATGGTGTTACTCGAGTTGACAAGAAGAAAAAAGATGATGATGGCAACGAGTACACTGAAACTACCTGGAAAGCAAAAGTAAAAACCAACCCTTCTATTGCTAAGAACCTAAAGGGGCACCTACTGATCACGCATGGTACAAGGGATAATAACGTGAACCCTGCGAACAGTTTGCGTCTGGCGAATGAGTTAATCAAAGCAGGTAAGCGATTTGATTACATGCCTATTCCTGGCGCACGCCACGGATATGGTAGTAAGAGAGATTATTACGAACAAATGATGTGGTATTTCTTCGCTGAGCACCTGCTGGGCGACTATAGAAATAATGTTGAGATCGATTTGCCCAATGGCAATTAATTGACATTGCCAAAAATCAAATGCCAATCCGAATCATCGGGTTGGCATTTTTTTTGATTCTTAATGCAACTCTGAATCATTTTTTTTCATCTTCAATCAAAAGCTCAACATATGAAACGGTCATTTCTCATCACCCTGCTTTGTTCACTTGCTATCAATGGCTTTGCTCAAAACCTTCAAAAAGGAATTCAACTCTACAATGAAGGGAAGTTAAAAGAAGCCAAGACTAATCTAGAAGACTATAGTTCAAGAAGTCAGGAGTACGAAAAAGCTCGATATTACCTGGGTAGAATTGCCTTTGATCAGGAAGAATATAGCGATGCTATTGACTATTTCAAGGATGCCATAAAGAAGAATGATCAGAGTGCCGATTACTATGCATGGCTGGGAAATGCTTATGGCGTATATACCCAAAACATTAGTAAAATCCGCCAAGGCATGGTGGCCCCTAAAATCAAGAAGAATTATGAAAAAGCGGTAGCCATTGATCCAGAAAACCTGGATGCCCAGTGGGGTTTAATAGAATATTATACACAAGCACCACGGATGATGGGAGGCAGTATGGAAAAAGCAACAGCCACTGCCAATACAATCCTAGGTTTTAACAAAAAAGAGGGATACAGGGCCTTATCGACCGTTTATCAACGAGACAAAAAGTATCCGGAAGCAGAAAAAGCCTTTATCAAACTTGTCGAGTTGGATAGCAATTATGCCACCTCATTGGGAACATTCTACCAGTCCCGGGAAATGTATGACAAGGCTTTTAGCCATTTCGAAAAAATGAGTGTCTCTCAGCCCGATAACACCAATGCAGTATACCAGATCGGCCGAACCAGTGCCCTCTCCGGACTACAACCTGAAAAAGGAATTAAAGCACTTGAGACTTATATGACCTTGGAGTTACAAGAAGGATCTCCCTCTTATGCCGCAGCTAAAATGCGGCTTGCCATGATCTATGAGAAGATGGGCAATAAAACAAAAGCCAAGACGCTTTATGAAGCTTCTCTTAAAGAAGATCCAAACATGCAACTGGCAAAAGACGGACTCAAAAGAGTCAAGTAAGGATCATCATCACAGTAATTAGCTTTCTATTATCTTGCTGATAGATAATGAAAGAGTATTACTACACAAGGATTAATAAGGCTTTAGACTTTATAGACAGTAACCTTGCAAAGGATATTAAAATAAATCAGGTTGCTGCAGCTGCGAGTTTTTCGACCTTTCATTTTCAGAGGCTGTATAGAGCACTTAAAGAAGAGTCCCCCTACGATACCATTCTAAGAAGAAGGCTTGAGAAGTCAGTTTTCTACCTTAAACATTACCCTCAGCTTAAAATACTTGAGGTTGCCGAGAAAGTAGGCTTTGGTTCCACTGAAAATTTCACCCGTCAATTCAAATCTCGGTTTGATATGAGCCCTAACGAACTAAGAAATAACAAGGAATTACTGAATAGCAGGATTTATCAAGACAGTTCAGAAAACAGCTTCCATATTGCCTATGATGAAAGTCGAGAACTTCCGACAGCCGAGTTTGAGGTTGAAATAAGGCAGGAAAGCGAAAGATCTATAGCCCTGATCAAAGCGATTTTTGGTGCTGATGGATCCGACCTGGTAATGGCTTATGAAAAGTTAATGGCTTGGTATGAAAAGGACGGCAAGAGGAGATCAAATTCACGAAGACATGGCATGTCTATTGATGACCCAGATACTACTCCAGCCAACCACTACCGATATGATTTTGCTGTTGAAATGGAGGAGGAATTCTTTGCGGAAGGTCAAATTGAAAAGACGGTGATACCAGAAGGGTTGTATGCTGTTATACATTGCCAGGGAGACATCCTAAAAGTCGCTCAGGCTTGGGACTTTCTGTACAAGGATTGGTTGCCCAATAGTGGTTACATACCTCGGCATTGCCCAGCGATCGAATCCTTTTTGAAGGGCCCGGAAGAAATTGGCTGGGAGACTTTTGACATACATTGTTGCATGCCCATTGAGAAAATTTAAAAATTAAGATATGAAGAGATACATTCTACCTACCCTTATCACTTTGATTTCAGCAACATTGGTCTACACCAATAACGCTAAGAAAACCGAATCAGAAATAGAAGCATTTTCTATCTCCTTAAATGTGAAAGATATCGCAGCTTCCAAGGCCTTTTACGAGAAGCTCGGGTTTTCAACACTCGAAGGACAAGGAGGATTAGAACAGAAATGGTTGATCATGCAAAACGGAAAAGCCAAAGTAGGTCTATTCCAAGGGTTTTTTCCACAAAATACCATCACAATAAACCCAAAAGATGCAAGAGTTATGTTTAAGGATGCCTCTGATAGTGGCCTAAAGGCAACATTCTCTACTGGAATGGACAAATCAGAAGGACCTGCTTCATTTGCGCTTTTAGACCCAGATGGTAATGCAATCCTAATTGATCAGCACAAGTAATTACAGCTCAGCAATACATTCAATTTCCACCAGAGCATCTAGTGGTAGTCCCGCGACCGCCACAGTTGTTCTGGCAGGTGTATGCCCCTCAAGCATCTCCCCGTAAACCCGATTCATCTTTTCGAAGTTGGTCATATCACTGAGAAACACATTACACTTCACGATATTTTGAAGTGTCAAACCCTGCGAGACAAGCACTGCCTTTAGATTCGTCATCACTTGTTTGGTCTGACCTTCAACAGTCGTACTCTCCACCTTACCGGTATCAGGGTTTATACCCGTCTGTCCTGAACAGAAAATCAAATTTCCGGTCCTAATAGCGGATACATAAGGACCTAGTGCTTTGGGAGCATCTTTAGCTGTAATTTTTTTCAATTACCTGACTATTACTGTGATTGTCTTGCTCCATTCTGGCCCATAGGACTGATGAACCCCATTAGCAAACTGGAGGGTTAAAGTATGCTCTCCCGGAGTTAGCTCCAATGTCGTTTCAGTTTGCCCCTTGCCAAAATGAATATGTGTCTTATCTGCTGGCACCATCTCTCCCGTTTTTAGCGAGGAGCCGTCAATAATGATATGATGATGTCCCGTTCCTTTAATAATCTCGCCAGCAGGCTTAATTTCCATTCCGCTCACTCCCATTTTTACTAATACAGAAGTACTAACTTCTTGTCCATCTTCCAGGTTTTCAAAGTAAACCCCGTCTGCTGCCCCACAAGACATTACAGCGAAAGAAATGAGAAGGGTTAGTGAAAGGCTTTTTACTAATTTCATTTTTGGTTTTGTTTAAGGCTGCTAAAATATGAAGCGATCATGAACAATAACACAAGGTCACGACTAAGGTTTTGAATATTTTAAGTTATCTGAAAGACACATTACAGTTTTAATACGAACTTGTTGCTTAGCTTTACTGTATAAAGTGGTGTATGAAGAAACAAAAGAAGGCCAGCGTTACTAAAAGAGACATTATTGAACTCGTTGTTATCCTTGGCATATTCGCGACTATTTACTTGACCGGAACCCAAGCCGAAGTTTTCGGTAAGGTTCAGCAAGTCTTTCTACATACAGGAGTCATGAACGCATCTCAGCTAGATGAGGAAGCCTATGAGCGTGCTGATTTAAATTTTAAGCTAACAGATAGGGATGGAAATATTCTTGATGTCAGTGATCTTAGGGGTAAGACCATTTTCATCAACATTTGGGCCACTTGGTGTGCGCCATGCGTAGCTGAAATGCCTGGAATCAATAAATTGAGAGAAAACTTCAAAGATGACCCCAATGTGCATTTCCTTATGATATCTGAAGACAGGGACCTACAAACCGCTATCAAATGGGTGGATAAAAAAGGATTTGACCTGCCCATCTACAAAACTGTTACTCCATTACCCAATGTGTATGAAACAGGCTATGTCCCTTCTACTTTCGTGATATCTCCTGATGGAGAAATAGTGGTGAAGCACACAGGGTTGGCCAACTACAACACTCGAAAGTTCAGAAAACTGCTCAGCAAACTTTCTGAAACCGGCACGGTCTCTAACTAAATTCGCCCCTCTTTAATTTGCCAAAATACTCTTTTGAGGCTCTGACCACCTTTGGTGCCAATACCATAGCTGAAACCATGGTTGGAATAGCCATAAGTGCGAAACTGCTGTCGATTAAAGTAAATACAAAGTCCAAGGAAGCCACAGAACCAATTACGATAGTACCGATATAGATATAGTTATAGATATTTCCCTTTTTAGCACCCAGCATAAATGACATACACTTTACCCCATAGTATGAATATGATAAGAGTGTAGAAACGGCAAAAATCAAAATGGCCAAGCCTAGCAAATACCCCCCGGCACCACCTGGAATAGCTGCGTTAAAGGCTTCCAATGTCAATGGTATACCCTCAATACTGTCTCCCAAATAAGGTTCGTAAACTCCTGTGCTTAAGATTACCAAAGCTGTCAGGGTACAGACCACTAAGGTATCAATCGCTGGACCCAGCATGGCTACCAGCCCTTCCCTCACTGGTTCGTCTGTTTTTGTATCGCCATGCACCATTGGAGCTGTACCAATACCCGCTTCATTGGAGAATGCAGCCCTTCTCACTCCTTGAATAATGATGGCCCCCAATCCACCACCCAATATGGCGTTTCCTGTAAAAGCCTCATCTATGATAGAACCGAAAATACCTGGAATGGCCGTGGCATTCTGAAGGAGAATGTAAATCACTAAAACAAAGTACATAACCACCATTGATGGCACCAACTTCGAGGCCACTTTACTAATCTTTTTAATACCACCGAAAATCACTGTAGAAACCAATGCAGTGAGCACCAAGCCCGTAATTAATGAGGAATAGGCAATATTCGCTCCTAGAAAGTTGAACGAGGATGTAGTATTATACCCGACAGCAGGACCCAAAATAGTATTAAGGGCAGCTGTCAACTGATTCGCCTGAAAAATTGGAAGAGCACCTACCAAGCCGACAATACAGAAGAATACCGCCAGAGGTCTCCACTTTTGGCCAAGGCCTTCGGTAATCACATACATCGGCCCTCCTCTGACCTCCCCTTCGGAATCCTTACCACGGTACATTACCGCCAAAGTACAAGTGAAGAACTTTGTTGCAATACCAAAGAATGCAGACACCCACATCCAAAAAATTGCTCCAGGTCCACCAGCGGTAATAGCAACTGCGACACCACTAATGTTTCCCATACCTACAGTAGAAGCGATGGCGGTAGATA
The DNA here is from genome assembly GCA_965230105.1 of Roseivirga sp. Taxonomy (GTDB): domain Bacteria; phylum Bacteroidota; class Bacteroidia; order Cytophagales; family Cyclobacteriaceae; genus Roseivirga. Next base: position 38,601 of record CBDDKG010000020.1, read on the forward strand.
GGGCTTCATAATGACTGATCTGCCCTTCTTTATCTTTCTCATCATATTTGCCTCGCAATACGTTCACTGCATGCCTGAAGTAAAGAAATGGCGTAAATCGAGCATAAACCATAAAGTATAAGCCTCCACCCATTACCAAAATAAGAAGTGGAATACCCCAAATCCAATTACTAAAATCTCGTACTGCGCTTTCTATGAATTCCAAAATTTCTTGCGTTAAGTAAACCCCTATAATAGCCCAATTGACCAGAAGCGACAAGCACTATAGTGATTTTATAGAGAAACCATAGTAACAGCGGTAAAATTGACAGCATCGTGCCATCCGCCTGAGCACCAGTTTAGTTATAACTGTTCCTTTTGTTAAAAAGTAGAGTTACACAACTAGCACTTTCACTTACCAGATGCCTTCATTTAACAGGTTTTCAAAAGTCTTAGTATTGTTCACCCTCTTTGCAGTTTTAGCGTGCAATGAAGATGACAAGGCCTCACTTGAGGTTATACACCATGGAGATGTATTCCTCAATACCCAAGAGGCAATGGATAGGTTTGCAGCCTCAGGTTACACTAGAATAAATGGAAATCTTAGGATTGGAACCGGAGTCATCGGTGTCATATCCGATGTAACAACAATACTTCTCCCAGAGCTCACCTACGTTCAAGGTATTGTCAATATATCTCAAACGAGCCTGAGTAATCTCAGTGGCCTAGAGAGTTTGGATAGTATTTCCAGTCACTTGTTGATTTCAGGTAACCCTCAACTGAAAACACTGGAAGGCCTTAGGGCCCTTCAAGGCTATGACGCAATGTCTATCACCAATAACGATATACTTGAGAACCTAGACGCACTCCAGAGCATTGATAGTCTCTCCAATATTACTATTTCTAATAATCCTGTTCTCAATTCTATCGTGGGCCTAACTGGTCTTAAATTTGTTGATCTCGAATTGACGATAAGAGATAACCCATCGCTCAGCGACCTGACTGGTCTCAATGAACTCATTACTATAAATGGACATTTAGCCGTAATTAGAAATGGAGTAACATCCCTGTCAGGATTACAGAATTTGGAAGAGGTAGGAAGTGCTGCGATCCTAGAGAACGAAAACTTGACATCTCTCTTAGGTTTAGATAAGCTTGAACAAATAGGGTCAACTATAGAGATCTCGAATAATCAAAACCTAATGAGTCTGGACGGACTTCAGTCCTTAGAAGAAATCGGCTCAATGCTAATCATTCGAAATAACAACGCACTCCAGGATTTTTGCGCCATTTCGGATTTAATCTCTGCTAGTGCCCTGGAGAAGGTCCTTCTAAATGGAAACAATTACAACCCTAACCTAGATGATTTTAACAAAGGAGACTGTGATCAGTAGCTCTGAGTTGGTTCGATCTTTCCCCTTAAACTAGAAATTGTTAATTTGGTTTGTCCATGCCTCTTTCTAAAATGATAAAGTCTAAACATATAGTTTTATTAGCCTTACTCATTTCCTTTGTCAGTTGCAAAAATGACGATAGTCCTGAAGAAGCTGGAACATTCATTGGGGATATTCAATTACAAACTCAAGCACAAATTGAAGACTTCGGAAAAAACGGATACTCAACGGTTGAGGGCTCTATTCGAATTGGTGGTTCTTTCAGTGAACCTAGGGATATCGTAAGCCTCTCTCCTTTGATTAACATTGATTCGATAAAAGGTGATCTTCTAATCATTGGAACCACTACACTTCAAAACCTGGGAGGCCTTCAGAATTTAAAATATGTTGGAGGACGTATGGCAATCGTTATGAATGCCGACTTGGTGAGTACTACTGGTATAGAAAACTTACATACTGTCGCTTCAGACCTTGATATCAACTCAAATCAAAGATTAGCAAGCCTTGGGTCCACATTGGAACTCAACACCGTGGGTGGAGATTTTATATTGTGGAAGCTGCCCTTGCCAGACCTAGATGCTCTCGGTAATCTTACTGCTGTAGGAGGATTAAGTATTTCAGAACTCCCCAACATTACGAACCTAAATGGTATTAGCTCATTGCACTCAATAGCCAATAGCTTACGACTTTCCGGAAACCCAGGGCTTGAAAACATCACAGCCCTCTCAAACCTTAATGCTGTTCGGGACATATCCATTGAGAATAATTCGAGCCTCACAAGTCTATCAGGACTGGAGGGAATTAGCAATTCTACAGGTTTGTACCTACGGAATAATCCAGGTTTAACAGACCTAACAGGTTTAAATAATATCAGCAGTTTCAGAGGGAATCTGATTATTGCCGAAAATGAAAACCTTGAGTCATTAAACGGTCTTCAAACTAATATTAGCTTTGTGCAAGAAAGAAGTACACTCTCCTTTTGGAGTCTTCCTAAGCTTCAAAGCATCGAAGCCTATACCTTCAGTGGAAAGTTATCTGATCTGATTTTTGCTAACCTTCCCTTAGTAGACAAACTACCGACTCTGACACAACAGGATAGTGTAGTTACACTGGTCATCGCTGAGAATGACAAACTCAGCAATATTGATGAACTTCAAGAAATTGCGTTTGGAGCGGATATCCAAATACTTGAAAACCCAGAGCTTGAGAACGTGAATGGATTGTCGGGTATTAAGTCGACTTACCGCCTTTTGATTCGTCAAAACCCTGTGCTCACTAATATTGATGGTTTTACAGGACTAGATGAAGTAATCCAGTCCATTACGGTAGAAAGTAATCAAGCATTGGGCGACTTCTGTGGTTTAACAAATGCAGCAAATGCTGGCGGCTTGAATGGTACCTTTGCTGTTAGCCAAAATAGCTTCAACCCTTCTCTTCAGGATATCCTGGATGGAAATTGCAGTAACTAGACCTCCCCTCTTTTTTTAAAATCTAGTTTTCCTTTTTAAATAACTAAATTATTAGTTAATTTATTTTATGAAAAAGGAGAAACTCAAAAACACACTGACATTCCTACTGGGCACTCTTCTAATTCCCTTAGTATTTATTGCTCAAACTTCTCAACCTATCACAGAGATACTAGAAGAAGAGTATCGCAAAGAAGGCCTTGAAATCAATGTCTCTGAAATTCTAATGAACTTCAGAAATCAACTTTTAGAAAAGAAATATATAGTCAACAGAGATTTCAATGATCCATCACAGCTCTATGCCAAACTTGATGCAATAGTTGACAAAGTTCAACCGGAAAATCTCGGCATAGACAAACTCCTGGACAAAGCACCAATAACCAGACTTAGAAATAGCGTGGATATCCTTACACTAAATGACAATGATCAAGTATCCATCGCCCTGCTCACCTATTATCAGCTGATATCGGAAAAATATGCACGGCTTGAACTATACTTACAAGACACGCGATTAGTACAGTTCAGAGGTAAGGACCTGCCAATTAACAGTTTTGAAGCGGTCATTTTTGAATCGGTAGATCAACTATCTAATCGTAATGTAAACATGGAAAATGCTCAAATCACCTTAAGAGCTGACCCTACTACACCTAATGAATTTGTGAATTTCATTATGAACAAACTTAGGGCGATGAACATTAGAAAGGTGACTTACTCAAGGAAGTGACCTAAGTTTGACTAAGACACTAGCTTTAACATACCCTGACTAAGTCCAATCAAACATGCCAGGCGATATAAGGCCCTGGCACCTACATTGGCATCCCATTCATCATCTCCAGAACAAATTTCTGTAAGATCCGCTCCCACTATCTTTCTGCCACTTTTCACGACCTCCTTAATCAGGTAATTGACTTGATCTAATTCAAAACCTCCGGGAACTGGTGTGCCTGTATTGGGACAAAGCTTTGGGTCCAAGCCATCAATGTCAAAAGATACATACACTTTCCTAGGCAAGGCATTCACGATTTCTGCACATTGCTCACTCCAGGTTTTTCCCTCGAAATGAGCTTCTTTGATCTCCTGATCATAGAAAGTGACTACTCTTCCATTAGAGCTGTCGATATAGTCTTTTTCCTCCTGACAGTAGTCTCTCACACCTACTTGTACCAGCTTACTTATGTAAGAAGACTGGAGTGCATTATACATTATACTGGCATGAGAATAATCGAAGTCCTCATAAGCCTTCCTTAGATCAGCATGGGCATCTATTTGTAGAATACCGAACTCTCCTTCTTTAGCACAGGATAGCATATGCCCCAAGGGTGTACTATGATCTCCGCCTAGGAGAATGGTTATTTTTCCCTTTTGACGCCAATAATCCGTTTCCTGTTGAACATAACGCATTAATTGAGCACATTCTGCGTTGATTTGAGTAAGGCGCTCATGCATTTCTTCTTTGAGAGTATCATCACTTCCTGCCTCCAACCATTCGATATAGATTTCTGATTTGGTTCTAAGTGACCTTCCCAAAGACTCCCACACTTCAGGGATTTCGGCCATAGCAACACCCAGTTTCCAAGCATCTGGAATACCAGGGATCTCAAAGTCAATCTGAGTTGATGCTTCTAAAATAGCCTTCGGTCCTTGAGCTGCACCAGCATTGTATGAAACCGTGACATCCCATGGAATTGGGATAACCACTATTTGTGCATTTTCGGTAGTATAAGGCAAACCGAAAAGTGTACCTTTAACGCCTACGCTGCTAGGATTGAAGTCATTGATTTGGCTCACTTATTAATCATTTTCTTTACAAAGTTGGGCAGTGCAAAAGCAGACTCATGAATGGATTCGTTATAATAGCTCAGGCTATGAAGCTCTGAGAATTTACGGCTTTTTTCTCTATCAAAACCATTTAAAGGATGTGCATTCCCTTTGGCACTATAAGAGAATGACCACATCCCTGTGGGGTAGGTTGGTATATAAGCTAAATAACAGTGTACCTTTTCGTTCCCAAAAATGGAGCCATAGACATCGTATATCTCTTTGAATACCTTATTGTTAAAACGAGGAGATTCACTCTGGGTGATCATCACTCCATTTTCACTCAAAATGCGGTGCACCTCTTTATAGAATTCAACTGAGAAGAGGCCCTCAGCTGGTCCCACTGGATCGGTAGAATCAATTACCACCACATCGAAACTTCCGGCTGCAGCTTCCTTCACATACTTGATGCCATCATCGACAACCAAATTCAACTTAGGGTGATCTAGTGCTGAGGCTACGCTTGGCAAATGGAGTTTACAGGCTTCGATCACTTTTTCATCTATCTCGACCATAACTACTTCATCCAAATCTTCATGACGAAGCATTTCTCTTGCTGTTCCACCATCCCCTCCTCCTATGATTAGTGCTCTCTTCGGGTTTGGATGTGTCAGTAATGGAATGTGAGTAATCATTTCATGATAGACATACTCATCTTTTTCAGTTGTCATCACCATACCATCCAGCGTGAGCATGTTACCATAGGCTTGGGTATTATAGACCTCCACTCTTTGAAAATCTGATTGCTGATCGTAAAGCTTACCATCATGCTTCAAAGAAAGAGCGATCTTATCGTCCCGTTCCGTAAACCATACGTCCTTTGTTCTGATTGGACTTCCATCGTTAGCACTCTTATCATCTCTCAGCTGTTTCACATCAAATTCCTTCTTGGATAGAAGAGCCATCTCACCTCTCTTGAGTTCCACAGCCGATCCATGACCTGCCTCAAAAGCATCTTTCAGGTACTGATATGAAATCCATGGGTCAACTGATTCACCACAGGTAAACAAATCCACTGAAGCATAACCATATTCAGGCCATGTATGAATGGCCAAATGACTTTCTTCGATTACCACCACTCCTGAAACTCCGTATGGAGAAAAATGATGAAAAGTAGAGTTGATGATTGTTGCTCCAGCCTTTTCAGCCGCTCCTTCCATACTCTCTTGAATGAGAGTCACATCGTTTAGAATCTCCGGAGTACAATCATAATACTCCACGATGATATGTCTACCTAATGACGCCATGCGCCAAAATTAAAACCAAAACTAATTGGTTGATACTACCCTCTGAAAATTATTTATTGTGCAGACATTCCTGGATAATAATACCCCTTTTCAGTACCCATATTCCCAGAGACTGCATTCCAGTCATCTGTATTTAATTCTATCCATGCACAGGTTGCGGGTGAGTAATCTTTGACGGACATGGTCAAATAGGCAAAAAGTTGTCCTATAGAAGGGTTATGCCCCACAATAGCTACATTATTAAAGAGAGGGTCAATTCTATTCACAAATGCCCTCATTAGGTTTTGAGTGGCTTCATACAACTCCTCAGCATCCATAAGCCTTGGGCTATAATCCATTTGTTCCACCATGGCCTTGGTGGTCATGAGTGTTCTAAAAGCCGGACTAATATAGATGGCGTCAAGCTTTATGGGTAAGCCATGGATATATTCCCCTAAAATTGTCGCTTGATTTTGACCGTTCCCTGTAAGTTTTCTCTCAAAATCTCGCTTATCACTATCAGGGTACTCCGCCTCTGCATGACGAATGAGTAGCAAATTTTTAACCATTATGTTGTTGTTTCGGTTATGTGCAAAACAACGACAATTTTGCTTTTTTGATATATCTCTATGAACTGCAGAATAGTTTTAGTTTGTTTTTTTGAAAGTTTTATGCGCATCTTTGAGCGCTTCGAATAAAAACACCTAGTAAATAATGTCGAAAAATCTTGTCATCGTAGAGTCCCCCGCCAAGGCGAAAACAATTGAAGGTTATCTCGGTAAAGACTTCAAAGTAGTATCCAGTTACGGACATGTAAGAGACTTACCCAAAGGCGATAAGGCTATCGACATTGAGAACAGCTTCAAACCCACATATGAGGTCACCTCAGACAAAAGGGAAGTCATAAAAGAATTGAAAAAACTCTCCAAAGCCGCGAATACCATCTATCTAGCGAGTGATGATGACCGTGAAGGAGAAGCGATCAGTTGGCATTTAAAAGAGGCTTTAAAACTAGACCCCGCCCATACCAAGCGGATTGTATTCAGAGAAATTACTAAGTCTGCTATCCAAGCGGCCATGTCTAGCCCAAGAGATATCGATGTGGACCTGGTAAATGCGCAGCAGGCACGAAGAATTTTAGATAGACTGGTAGGTTATGAACTATCACCAGTACTTTGGAAGAAAATAAAACGTGGTCTTTCTGCCGGAAGGGTTCAGTCCGTGGCCGTGAGAATGGTAGTGGAAAGAGAAAGAGAGGTCGATGCTTTTGATCCACAGTCTTTCTTTAAAATAAGTGCTCTCTTTAATGTGGAAGGACGCGAGATGAAAGCTGAACTTCCAAAGAAATTCGAATCCAAAGAAGAAGCCCAAAGTTTTCTGGAACGTTGTGTTGGCGCTGATTACACAATCGAGAATCTTGAGAAAAAACCTGCGAAGCGATCGCCAGCTGCTCCGTTTACTACTTCTACCCTACAACAGGAGGCCAGTAGAAAGTTAGGATTCTCTGTTTCACAAACAATGACGGTGGCTCAAAAGCTATATGAGGCCGGTAAGATCTCTTACATGAGAACTGACTCACTCAACCTGTCTAATGAGGCCATAGCTGGTGCAGTGAACCAAATCAAAGCTTCATTTGGAGAAGAGTTTGTAAAGACTAGAAAGTTTAAGACTAAATCTCAATCGGCTCAAGAAGCACACGAGGCTATAAGACCTACGGATTTTTCTAATCGCAGTGCTGGCAAAGATTACAACGAACAACGACTTTACGATTTAATTTGGAAACGCGCTGTTGCTTCACAAATGGCCGAAGCACAATTAGAGAGAACAACAGTGACCATTGGAATTTCATCCACGGGTGAAAAACTCGTTGCCCACGGTGAAGTCATCAAGTTCGAAGGTTTCCTGAAAGTATATATTGAATCATCGGATGACGATGATTCCAATGAAGAGGCAAAGGGTATGCTACCACCTCTTAACATTGGTCAGGGGCTTCTGTTAGACCATATTCTTGGTAGAGAAAGTTTCACCAGACCTCCTGCGCGTTATACTGAAGCTAGTTTGGTAAAGCGACTAGAAGAAATGGGCATTGGCAGACCTTCCACTTATGCACCTACCATATCTACTGTTCAAAAGCGGGAGTACGTGGTTAAAGAGAATCGCGAGGGTGTTGAAAGACACTATACAGAACTAAGGCTCAAAGATGATCAAGTATCATCCGCTAGCAAAACAGAAATTACGGGTGCAGAAAAAGCTAAACTCTTCCCTACCAATATAGCCATGGTGGTGAATGACTTTTTGGTTGAGCATTTCCCTAATGTGATCGACTACAGCTTCACTGCCAAAGTTGAAGAGGAATTCGATCATATTGCTGGAGGTGGCCAGGAATGGGATAAAATGATCAAAAACTTCTATGGTGGCTTTCATGAAAAGGTTGAGGCCACAGAACAGATCAGTCGCAGTGATGTAGGTTCAAGCCGAGAAGTGGGTACTGACCCTGAAAGTGGTAAACCAGTAATTGCCAGACTTGGTAAGTTTGGACCATTGGTTCAGATTGGTGAGACCGATCCTGATGACCCGGAAAACAAACCACAATTTGCCAGCTTAAAAGCAGGTCAGTTTATCGAAAACATTACGCTGGATGAGGCCCTTGAACTATTTAAGCTTCCGCGTGAGGTAGGCCAGTATAAAGACAAAGAAATCATTGCCGCAATTGGCCGTTTTGGACCTTACATAAAGTTTGATGACAAGTTCGTATCGCTTCCAAAAGATGCCGACCCATTAAGCATAACCGAAGATGAGGCCATCGTACTCATTAAGGAAAAAGAAGCTGCGGATGCTCCTATTTATGTCCATGAAGGCCTGCCAGTTCAAAAAGGGAAAGGTCGATTTGGGCCTTTTATCAAGTGGAACAACATGTTCATCAATGTCAATAAAAAGTATGATTGGGATAACCTCTCGGATAATAACATTGTAGAACTAATTGAAGACAAAATTCAAAAAGAGAAAGACAAGCTAATCCACAGTTGGGAAGAAGAAGGCATCAGAGTTGAAAAAGCACGTTGGGGACGCCATAATGTGATCAAGGGCAAACTCAAGGTAGAGTTAGCCAAGAACATTGACGTGACTGACATGACCCTGGAAGAAGCCAAGGCTTTAATCGAGAAGAACGCGCCCGCCAAAAAGCCTCGGGCAAAACGCAAAAAGTAGGCATTCAAATATCATATTTTTCATGGTTTCGGCTGATTTCATTATTTTTCAGTAACGAACCAGTATGAAAAATTTCGTCCTTATCTACCTCACATTTGCTCTTACATTTTCTGTAAGTCATGGACAGTCTTTTCAGGAAGAAGAGGTAATACTTCCGGTTGAAAATGGCAATCTAGGTGGTGTAATTCTTATTCCTGAGGGAAAGAAAAGGCAGAAATTTCCTGTCGTTTTGATTATTCAGGGCTCAGGTCCAACAGACAAAGATGGAAACTCGGCAGGAGTACCAGGAAAAAACAATTCTTTAAAGATGCTTGCTGAAGCTTTGGCTGAACAAGGCATTGCAAGTCTTAGATTTGATAAACGTGGTATGGGGCTAAGCCAATCTGCTGGTAAACAAGAACAAAATTTAGTCTTCGATGATTTTGTATCTGATGCAGGCCTTTGGTTTGACTTTTTGGCTAAGCAAAAGCGTTTTACTAAAGTCGGTATTGCTGGTCACAGCCAGGGTTCGTTGATTGGTATGCTGGTGGCTCAGGAGAAACCGGCATCTATCTTCATCTCTATTGCAGGTCCTTCACTTGGCATTGGTGAAACGATCATCGGGCAGCTTAAAAGCAATCCAGCAAATCCTCCCGCAATCATTGATCAGGCTAAAAATATTATGGATGAATTAAAAAAAGGCAACAAAGTCAGTGACATCCCCTCCTATTTCGCTAGTCTATTTCGTCCAAGTATTCAACCCTTCATGAGCTCCTGGCTCAAATACGACCCCCAAGAAGAGTTCAAAAAATTAAGTATTCCAACTATGGTTGTTAATGGCACTACTGATATTCAAGTTAGCATGGACGATGCGAATCGCCTGAAAAAAGCAAACCCTGACACAAGAATGATTATCATTGATGGTATGAATCATGTTTTGAAAAATGCGCCAAAGGAACGAAATGCAAATATTGCAACCTATAGCAACCCGGACCTGCCACTGAATCCAGATTTTAAATTGGTCATTACCTCCTTTTTTAAAGAACATCTCGCTACAGCCAAATGACAAGAGAAGAAGCTAGAAGAATCCTAGAGTCAATGACAAAGGGAGAAAGTCTATTGCGCCATGCACGGACAGTAGAATTAGTTATGGAAGCCTATGGCAAGCATTTTAATGAAGATGCCGAGGAATGGGCTATTACTGGAATGCTTCATGATGCTGACTATGAGGCCTACCCAGAAGAACATCCGAACCGCATTGTAGCAATGCTAAGAGAAAAGGGTGAAGAAAAAATGGCACATGCCATATCGGCACATTACACCAAATGGAATGTTCCGTATAATACCCTCCTAAGTAAGGCCTTATTGGCCTCTGATGAATTGACAGGCTTTATTGTGGCCTGTTGTCAAGTAAGACCCGATGGTATAGTTGGTCTAACCCCGAAATCGGTTAAAAAGAAACTAAAACAAAAAAGCTTTGCAGCCAAGGTAGAGCGAGATGAGATTCAGACTGGAGTAGACTTATTAGAACTTGATATAACCGAACATATACAGTTCATTATCAATGTTTTATTAGAAAATAAAGAAGAATTAAAAATTGGCTAGTAGGCCAGCTTAACCCTTCCATTTACGAATGGAATCAAAGTACCCCACTCTTACTTCTGTACTTCCTATTTGCCGCAATACTCGTTTGGAAATGGATCATATTAAATTGGTCTCCGGTAGAAGAATAAAAATATTTGTCATTTTAGGAGTCAAAGGGTGTTTTGCCTTTCAGGTGTTGGTTCAAAGTACAGCCTAAATCTTATTGGTTGAAGCTTTTGCTCCAACAGATGTGTAATGTGCCAATTAAAGACATAAAAAAATGATGCAAAAACTGGTAGTACTTACAGGGGCCGGAATTAGTGCAGAAAGTGGTTTGAAGACCTTCAGAGATTCAAATGGTCTTTGGGAAGGTCATGATGTTATGGAAGTGGCCTCTCCTCAGGGATGGTCTGCCAATCCAGAATTGGTCTTAGAGTTTTACAATCAAAGAAGAAAGCAAGCCCAAACGGCTCAACCCAATGAGGCGCATAGGATTCTGGCCGAACTCGAAAGCCATTATGATGTTCAAATCATTACTCAAAACGTTGACAACCTGCATGAAAAGGCAGGGAGTACCAATGTACTGCACCTTCACGGTGAGCTTTTTCAGTCACGAAGCACTTTGGATGAAAACCTTGTTTACTCAATGGATCATTGGGAATTAAAACTGGGTGATCTATGTGACAAAGGCAGCCAACTAAGGCCTAATCTTGTTTGGTTTGGCGAGGCAGTACCGATGATGGAACCAGCGATTAGACTCACTCACGAGGCTGATATATTTCTTATAGTCGGTACATCACTACAGGTCTATCCCGCAGCGAGTCTAATTGATTTTGTCAAACCTGAAAGTCCCAAATACCTTGTCGATCCCAATCCGCCCAATTATAGTTCGGATATTGTTTTTATTGCTGAAAATGCCACTTCAGGCATGAAAAAGTTAAAAAATTTGCTCTCTGACCAATTAGAATTTTGAAATTCTAAATAATTCAGTTTCATTTGCCTCATCATGAAGTTATGAGAAAATCCACGTTCATATTACCAGCCATCCCAGAGCTGCCATTGAACGTGAGTTGCTAAGCAACTTACGAGCACCCCCGCTTTTACTTTTTTATACTACATAACTCTCAAAAATGACACAGTCAAAAAATACTATACATAGGTATTGGCTATACCTCAAAATGGCCATCGGTGGCAAACAAGAAGATTTCACTACAGGCAGCATACGCAAGGCCATCTTTATGTTGTCCATACCCATGATTCTGGAAATGTTGATGGAATCGACCTTTGCATTGGTTGATATCATATTCGTTTCTCAGGTTTCAGTGAATGCTGTAGCTACAGTAGGGTTAACGGAATCTGTGATTACGTTACTATATGCTGTAGCCATTGGGCTAAGCATGGCGGCTACCGCAGTTGTGGCCAGGCGAATCGGTGAAAAAGACAAGGCAGGTGCAGGAAAAGCTGCCGTTCAAGCCATATTTCTTGGGGCAACCATTGCTGTTATCATCGGTATACTGGGTATTATTTACCCGAAGGAAATCTTAGGATTAATGGGTGGTGAAGAAAGTCTGATTGAAGAAGGCTATGGCTATACCAGAATACTGATTGGTGGCAATATTACAATTATGCTGCTCTTCTTGATCAATGCCGTGTTCAGAGGCGCTGGCGATGCTTCAGTGGCTATGTGGACATTAGTATTGTCTAATGGACTCAACATTATTCTTGACCCTATCTTCATCTTTGGCTTGGGCCCTATTCCGGCCTATGGTGTCGAAGGTGCAGCTATTGCCACCACCATCGGGCGTGGCGTAGCGGTAACAGGTCAGTTCATGATTCTTTTCTTTGGTTGGGGAAGAATCAAGATTGGTATCAAAGATTTCGTAATTAACCTAGCCGTCATGTGGAACCTGATCAAGGTTTCTTTAGGTGGAATTGGTCAATTCTTAATTGGTACTTCAAGTTGGGTCTTTCTTATGCGGATCATGTCAGAATTCGGTAGTGATGTCCTGGCCGGATATACGATTTCTATCCGTGTAATGATGTTTACATTGATGCCTGCATGGGGTATGAGTAATGCTGCAGCAACACTAGTTGGTCAGAACTTAGGGGCAGAACAACCTGATCGTGCTGAGGTATCCGTTTGGAAGACCGGAAAGTACAACGCGATTTTCATGGCCGTGATTTCGGTGATCTACCTGATATTCGCCAAGTATATTATCGGCTTGTTTAGCAGTGTTGAGGATGTCGTCAATTATGGTGCTTTGAGCTTGCAGGTAATTGCCGCAGGATACATTTTCTATGCCTATGGAATGGTGATTACCCAATCCTTCAATGGTGCAGGAGATACGAAGACACCTACTGTCATCAATTTCTTCTGCTTCTGGGTCTTTCAGCTACCATTTGCCTATTTGGCTGCGATTACACTTGATTGGGGACCCATCGGAGTATTCTCAGCGATTACATTGGCGGAAATTCTCATTGCCATGGTTTCCATTTGGTTATTCAAAAAAGGTAAATGGAAGACAGTTCAGGTATAAACCGTTAAATCAGATGCTAGGGACGTTTTGTGAATTTGTAGCTTTTTAGCACATCATTATTGGATGTTGCTATTAGATACTCATCATTCTTGATGGTTACAGTTTCCAGGTCTCTGACATCTGAATTTAAGATCAATCCTGATTTCACAAGTGAAAGAGTCTCAAATTGATTATCGCCTTTGTTAATCACAACAGAGCCAAAATTGGAATCGTAACGTACAGTCTCTACTTCAGACCCATAATAGTTGCCCGCACAGATCAAGTCGGTTAGACCATCATTATTAACGTCTTTCAGAATAACATCTCGAACAGCTCCAAATTGAGACAAGGTTGGTAATTCTTTAAACTCAAAACTCAGATTACCATTATTGATCAGTATGCCTGAAGCAAAGTTATTGACTTCAAGTTTGAGGGATGCATTAAGTCTTTCCTCTGAGTAAATCGCAGTCAAGTCAGCATTGGCAAACTTTTCATAATTATCGAACTTCTCAAGGATAAAGGGCATCTGTTGAGAACTGCATTCTCTTCCTCTAACAGGAAGCAGTTCTTCCCCATTACTTTTAGACAATACGATATCACCTATACCATTCTCATCAAAGTCATTATAAAACAGGTAAAGCGGAGAATCAGGTTTCGGATGAAACTTATTATTCAAACCTATATTACCCACCACAAAGTCTATATCTCCATCATTGTCAATATCAGTTGGTTTAATACTGTGCCACCATCCTTTGAGGTTTTCAAAGCCAGAATCTGCAGCTTCGAATTCACCACCGTTATTCAAATATATTTTTGGGCTCATCCACTCGCCAACTACCACCAAATCCTCAAATCCATTTTGGTCCAAATCGACCATAATACCGTCCGTTAATATCTGGGGGGACTCATAGAGGTCTGAAGAAACATTCTTTGTTGCATTAATAAAACGGCCTCCTTCATTTACATAAATAAAACTTCTGGGGCCCTGTGGGTACTCACCCGGAATGTTTCTATTAAGTACAATCAAGTCCTGATCGCCATCTTTGTCAATATCAGAAGCAAGTGCCTTGCTCCCGCCTACCTGATCGTTGGGCAGGGCATCTAAGGCACGGCTATAGTTCCCCTGCCCATCATTCAAATACAGTCTATCTCTTAGAAGATTGTTGTTTCCTTGATAGAACTCCCCACTTCCGCTAACTACATATAGGTCCAGGTCATTATCACCATCTGCATCAAAAAAGGTCGAATTCATATCTTCATGATTTGCATCATTTGAAAATGCAATCTGAGTTGACTTGCTATACTTTCCATCAGCACCTAGGGTAAATAAACTCCCTGCCTGACCCTTGGCTCCTCCCACGTATATATCTTCTAAACCATTGGCATTCACATCTGCCTTGGCAATGAAAGGTCCATGTTCCGACTGTCTATGAGGTAATAGAATTTCCTTAATGAAATCATCAAATTGATTCTCCTCATGTTTGAAATCAATCACCTGAGTTTCAACCTCGGTGAAGTAACTCTCAATTTTCTCAGTTTCAACATTTGTAAAAACTGCATCTTCAAAGTCTATGACACCATCGGCAATTTGAGATAGGTCATTGATGGCTGATTTTTGCCCTGTAGGCCAGTAAACCTCAATTTCTTTAATCTGAATGTCTTCAGAAAGGTACACCGCTCTGTCCGAACTCGATAGGTAACCTCTGCTGCCTCTTATCTTTTCAAGTATTACTTTGTTGTCAGCAGTCTTAATCTTTAGTGTTGTCCCAAAACCATCCCGATTACCCTTTGGACCTACAATTTCGAATTTCCGAAGTCTTTTGCCTTTCTTTTCAACTGTTAGATTTTGATTGAGGGTACACATCAAATCCATGTTATTGGTTATTATCTCCAGGTCACCATCATTATCAAGATCAGAGTAGACCGCTCCATTGGAATTGTAAGCTCTTTTAAGTCCCCAATTCACATTACTCCTCTTAAATTTTAGGCCATCTACATTCTCATAAATAGGGTTCTGTAATTTCTCGCTAGGAAGCAGCTTGAGCACCTGTCCCAGAGCAACGCGCTGACCCAAAGCATAAAGACTATCAGTAGCTGTCACTGCGTCATTATCCGTAATATCTTTTCGAATGCCGTTGGTTACGAACAAATCTTTAAGTCCATCCGCATTATAATCCCCAAACAATGCTGTCCAGCTCCAATCAGTTTTATCAATGCCTAATACTTGAGACACTTCACTGAAATTACCACCACCGTGGTTATACTGAAGTGTATTGATCATGTATTGGTGCTGTAGACCTTCGTCTACCATGGTTCTGAAAAACTCATTACTCATGCTTGCCATAAGGCGCTTTGATCTTACGTGATCCTCTGGAGCCATATCAAGCGTTACCAAATCAAAATGGCCGTTATTATCAATATCAGCCCAGTCACTTCCCATGCTAAAAAATGACATATGCTGAAAATAATCCTGAATAGATTCGGTAAAAGTTCCGTCTTGGTTGTTGATATAAAGGAAATCAGGCGACAGGTAATCATTAGCTACATAGATATCATCCCAACCATCTTCATTGAAGTCGCCCATAACAGCGCTGAGCCCCCAGGCGCTGTTCAATATCCCGGACTTATCCGAAACATCTACAAAACGGCCACCTCTGTTCTCGTAAAGTCTGTCCCTGGAGTATGGGTCATAGTCCTGTGGCTTCTCATTACGGAGAAACATGATCGTGTTCTTATTATTGAAGTCAAGACGATGGTTCATTTGATAGAGATCTAAATCTCCATCCCTATCATAATCAAAGAAATAAGCCTGAATCCCATAGCCTTTATCCGCCAAACCATATGCTGCTGCACTTTCGGTAAAGGTTAAGTCACCGTTGTTAATATAGAGGTAGTTAGCCCTTTCATCAGCATCCTCATATCGGCCAGATCTTGAAAGGTAAATGTCATCGAAACCATCTTGGTTAATATCGACCACGGTCACACCATTTTTCCAACCTCCTTGTGCATGTACACCCGCGGAATCGGTAATATTCTGGAATTTTAATTCTCCTTTATTAAGGAATAGTCTATTTCTAGACTGGTTTGAAACAAAGTAAATGTCATTGAGGTCATCATTGTTGAAATCCCCGATCGCTAGACCAGAGCCATTATAGATGTAGTTGTAGTTAAAGAAATTGTGGGTCTCATCTTCCCGAATGGTATTAAGAAAGTTGATCCCAGATTGTGTAAACGAAATCTCTTTGAAAATTGGATCCTCGATCGGTGCCTTAACCTCAGAGTCGAGGTTGCTCTTATCATTGTTCGAGTTACATGCCGACACAACCGTCAGAACCAAAATCACGAAAAAAGTAAAAAAACGCGGCTTGCAATTCGTACTGCATTCTCGTAACATTACACCTTTCATCACCATATATGCCCAGTAAAGTTTCCAATATATATCATTCACTACTAAAATCCACTTTGAACGGTAAAAAAACGGTTTTGAAGGTTTTTATCAATTTATTGACATTTCTTGGAATTATTCTATTGTACGTAAGCTGTAACACTTCTGGTGAGACCGGCCAAAATCTTAACCGCCTACAATCAGAAAGCAGTCAATACTTACTTCAACATGCCTCCAACCCTGTAGACTGGTACCCTTGGGGAGAAGAAGCCTTTGAGAAGGCTAAAGCGGAAGAAAAGCTGTTAATCATAAGCATTGGCTATTACGCTTGTCATTGGTGCCAGGTGATGGAAAAAGAAACATTCATGGACACGACCGTGGCTCGCCTCATGAACGACAACTTTGTTTCTATTAAGGTGGATCGTGAAGAAAGGCCTGATATTGATCAGGTGTATGCAGAAGCCTCAAAGAAAATGACCGGTACCTCAGGTTGGCCTATGAATATCATCGCCACAGCCGATGGCACTCCTCTTTTTGCAGGTACTTATTTCGAGAATAGCGATTGGCAGGCTATCGTTCAACGGGCAAGCTATCTGTACCAAGACAACCCTCAGGAAATTCTGACCCAGGCGGAAGCTTTGGCCAATACCCTAAGCCAAAACAGGGCAATTGAAGATCAAGCATTCGATCTTGAACTCTCTGAGATCGAGCAAGTATGGTTAAGTCAAAGTGATACTGCCAATGGGGGAATCAATGGTGTTCAAAAATTCCCAAACTCCCCCTATCTATCAGCACTCCTTGATTTCACTTATTATCGACCAAGTCAAAACCTTGATGCATTCTTGAAGAAGACGCTCGATAATATGGCACTCGGTGGCATGTTCGATCATCTGGGTGGTGGCTTTACACGGTATTCGACAGACAGTGAATGGAAAATACCTCACTTCGAGAAAATGCTTTATGACAATGCTCAGCTTATGGGCATTTATGCAAAGGCCTATCGAAAATTCAATGACCCTTTCTATTTATATATCGCAGAACAAACGGCACAGTGTTTACTGAATGAATTTAAGAGTGCCAATGGCGGGTACTTTTCTTCGATCAATGCAGTAAGTAATGAGGTTGAAGGAGGCTATTATACCTGGACCTTAGCCGAAATTGAGGCCATAGACAAATCCGATCAATTAATCGACCTTTTCAATATCAGTCAGGACGGAAACTGGGAAAATGGTCAGAATGTACTTTTTGCCCTGGGCACATCAACAGAAAATTATCTGGAAGCTATCAATGAGTCACTAAAGGAAGGTTTGCTTCGTAAAAGGTCAAGACGAGAGGCTCCACCTAAGGACAAGAAAATCATCACTGGATGGAATGCCTTGGTATTAGAAGGCTTTGTAGAGCTGTACCGTGCTTCCTTTGATCAAGCCTATCTTAAATATGCTAAAGAGTTGGGTACCTACTTAATAAACCAGCATACGCTTAAGGAACAATCTCAAGTTTCAAGAACAGAGGACAGAGGCCAGACTGGCTTTCTTGAAGATTACTCGCTTATGGCTGGTGCTTTAATCCAACTCTACCAAGTGAGTTTTGAAGAACCATGGCTTAAGACTGCCGAAAGTCTTTCTGAGGGTATGTTAAGAGCTTTTGAAGTCGAAGGACAGTCCCTACTAAGCCAGAGTACTGAAAACGTCAGGCTTTTTATGCGTAGCGTTCCCGTCTTAGATACCGATCTACCATCAGGAAATGCTCAAGCTGCCTATAACCTGCTAATGCTATCAGAATTCTATTATGACAGTCGGAGCGATTGGAAAGATAAAGGAGAGATCATGTTAGCAGAGGGACAAAATGAGATAAAGGATGCTTTGGCTTTTGCCGGCACATGGATTCAGGCTCGCCTCAGAGATTTAAACCCGCCATTCGAAGTTGCCATTTTAGGCCAAGAAGCAGTGACCATGCGCAATCAACTTGACCTAGCTTTCCGACCCGATGTCATCTTCTTGGGAGGAACATTTGAAGGTAGCATTCCCCTACTCGCTTACAAACTTCAGGAGAATAGGACTATGATCTATGTGTGTCAAAACAAAACATGCAAGTTTCCAACAGATGATACCGAAAAAGCTTACGAAATGATGACTCCGAAAAAAGACAGTAACAAACCACCAATTTCAGACTAAAGTATGAGTGCCATTTTTCCTTGTTTTCAGACATTCAACTAACAATTAGAAAACTATGTCTAGCAAAAACTGGAAAAAAGGAAGAGGAAAGCTCGGAATATTCGAACCTCTCATGGGTGACTGGGTAGCCAATGAAAATAGCCCGGACAGAATGAATTGCCGATGTGATCGCAGTTTCTCAAAAACCCTTGACGGCAAATACATTCAACTTAAAGCCGACTGGGACCTGGGCAACAAAGTCTATGAGGATCTTACGCTTTTCGGAGTAAACACAGATAAGAAGGTCTGCTTTTGGTCTTTTCAATCTGACGGCAAACAAGCAACTGGCGAATTGACCGAAGCTACAGATATTCACGAGAACGCAGTGGCCTTTGTTGCCAATATGCCTGCTGGAATTGCAAGACAGGTATATTGGCCTGATGAAGAGGGAGGGTTCTACTGGACAGTGCAATCAAAAACCAAAAAGGGCTGGAATCAATTTGTTCATCATCATTATAAGAGAGTATAAACATGGAATTCAAAACAGATATTCAAATAAATGCAAGTAAAGAAAAGGTATGGTCTGTGATCAGCAATATTGAAAACGCTACAGACAATATCGATGCTATACAATCCATAGAGGTAATTGATCAACCTACCGATGGCATGGTAGGTTTAAAGTGGAAGGAAACAAGGACAATGTTTGGCAAAGAGGCTACTGAGGTGATGTGGATTACCGAAGCTATCGAAAACGAATATTATCAAACACGAGCCGAAAGCCATGGTGCCATTTACATCTCCAAACTCTGGATAGAGGAAAATGAGAAGGGTTCAAGACTGAACATGAGCTTTAATGGAACACCCGTGACCTTCGGGGCTAAGTTCATGTCAGCAGTAATGGGTTGGATGTTCAAAAATGCTACCGTCAAGGCCTTGAAGAAAGATTTGGAGGACATTAAAAAAGTAGCTGAATCTTAATGAGATTAAACTTATTGCCTGTTACATTGTCTTATCACAAAGTAATATTTAATGTCTAAACACTTTTTAAGCTCTCTACTCTTTTTGATCATACTTTCTGGGTGCTCTGCCTCTGACGAGAGTACGGAAGATCCGGATTCAGATGATCAAACAAATATTCTATTGATTATAGCCGATGATTTGGGTCTGGATGCGCTCAATGGCTACAGCGAAGGATCAGTCAAAGCCAATACACCCAACATTGATGCATTAGCGAGCAATGGCTTAATCTTCAATAACTTGTGGACTAATTCTGTATGCTCTCCTACCCGTTCCACCATCCTTACTGGCGAATATGGCATACGTACAGGAGTGCGTTCGCAAGGTGATGAGATTTCAGTGAATGAGACTTCATTGCAAACCTATATTAACCAATCGAACGACTATGCTACTGCCATTATTGGTAAATGGCACCTGTCAGGCAATATGTTTTCACTCAACCCTGAGGACATGGGTATAGACCATTATGCCGGACTCTACTCAGGCGCAGTTAGTGACTATTATAACTGGAATCTGACAGAGGATGGTAATGTCACCGCCCAAACCGATTACATTACCACTCAGTTTACTACAATGGCCATCGATTGGCTTGCTCAGCAAACCAAACCATGGTTTCTATGGCTAGCGTACAACGCACCACATACTCCCTTTCATGCTCCTCCATCAGGCATGCATTCCCAAGGTGCTTTGGCCACGGATCAGGCATCAATTGATGCTAATCCAATGCCCTATTACATAGCCAGTATTGAGGCGATGGATTTTCAAATTGGAAGGCTATTATCCAGCCTTGACCAAGCTGAACGAGAAAACACAGTGATTATCTTTCTTGGTGACAATGGCACTCCAGGTCAAGTATCACAAGCCCCTTATGGCAGAAGAAAAGCGAAGGGCACTATGTACCAAGGCGGTATCAATACCCCCATGATTGTCAGCGGAAAAGGAGTAACGAGAACGGGCACAGATAGCAATCTTATCAATTCGACCGACCTATTCGCTACAATTGCATCACTCACCGGAGTGAATGTGAGTGAGGTGAATGACAGCAAAGACATCTCTTCTCTTTTCAGCACTGCTCAAAATGACTTTAGGGAATTTACCTACGCTGAATACAATGATGGCACCGAAGATGAGTGGTGCATACGGAACGCCAACTACAAACTCATTGTAAATACGGATAGAAGTCAGGAATTGTATTTCCTTGATGATGATCCCTATGAAAACGACAATCTCTTGAACAATACACTGTCCTCTGATGCCCAAACTGCACTGGACTGGTTGACAAATAAGTTGACAGAGATCAGACAATAGAAAATTCGATGGAGCAATAAAAAAGCCCAACTGTTTGGTTGGGCTTTTTATATCAGTAGATTGGACTATTTCTTCTTCAAGCCTGGTAAACCTTGAGGCTTTTCAGAGTGCCAGTAGAATGGTCCCGCCTTTTTCTTTCTTGGGTACTCCTCATCTAATGTGTTAGCATTATAGAGTCTTCCATTTTTCATTACATGGCTGATCTTATTCGTATTTCTGATATTATCCAATGGGTTTGCCTCCAAAATCACAAGATCAGCTAGCTTTCCGGCTTCTATAGACCCGATATCTCCTTCAAGGCCAATGGCGGTCGCTCCAAGAATAGTCGCTGTTTTAAGCGCATTAAGGTTAGACATTCCGCCAGAAGCTACAGACCATAATTCCCAGTGGTAACCAAGCCCTTGTAACTGTCCATGACTACCAACACCTGCTAGTCCGCCCGCTTCTACAACAGCGTTAACCCCTTCAGCATGCTTCTTAAACACATGTTCTTCATCCATAAACCAACCCGGTCTTCTTCTCGACTTTTGGGCTAGTTCAGCATATGGTGTAAAACGCGATAGCTTCTCATCATGATAAGGGTTCTCTCTTGAGTAATAGTAGTTTTCGGCCCAAGGACCACCATAAGCTACCAGAAGCGTAGATGTATAAGCCATCTTGGATTCCGCCACTGAATGAATCACATCCTTATAAAGTGGTGCGATTGGCAATGAGTGCTCATGTCCAGGATAACCATCGATCATCTGTGTCATATTCAGTTTGAAGTCTAAGCCTCCTTCAGTTGTAGGCATCAGCTTCTGTTCTTTGGCAGCCTGAATAATCCATTGTCTATGCTTACGGTTTCCGACCAGATACATTTTGATCGTCTTCGTATTGTAAAACTCGCTGTATTGCTTTAGGATTTTCTTAGTCTGATCTAAGCTCTTCAGGTTATATGACCAGAACCCTACACCAGGGCCTGTAGAATACACTCTTGGGCCTAGAATATCTCCAGTCTCCACCATATCTGAGTAAGTTAATACATCAGTGGTAGCCGTTTGTGGATCTCTTGTAGCGGTAACACCATAAGCGAGATTTGCTGCATAGACCCAAACCTGTGTTTTATGTAAACCCCATGCTGGCCACATGTGCGCATGCGTATCAACCATACCAGGAATGATCGTTTTTCCGGAAACGTCAATCACTTCAGTTCTTCTAGGTACTGTGAGTGATCCGGAAGGGCCGACTGCCTTGATTCTCGCATTCTCGATCAGAATATCACCATTTTCAATCACCTCGTCACCATTCATTGTAATGATTCTAGCACCCTTTAATAGAGCCCTCCCTTCAGGTATATCTTTAGTGGCTTTCATCACCACTTCAATTTCATCGGCACGATAGCCTTCATTCTCTTTCTTGGTTTTGTCAGCGGCCTTTTCTTCGTCTGTCTTCGCTTTTTCAGCGGCCTCTTTATCAGCTTTTTGCTTTTCCTTTTCTTCTTTGGTCATCTCCTTTTCTGCCTTCTCTTTAGCCTTCTTAGCAGCAGAGACACTATCAGCATAAGCCTTCGACTCATCTAAATCATAGATAAAATGAGATTTACCAAGAGACCAATGGACCTTCTTAGCGTCACTTGACCATGCTGGAAATTCGCCACCAATTTCCGTCAATTGCCATGAAGGAAACTGTGCACTTGAAGGGTTTGCTACAGAAATGGTTGGTGTTTGCCCCAACTTTGGTACAGTCACTACATAAATGTGATTGTTGATCTGGGCCATAGCCCTATCGCCTTCTGGCGCCATAAAAATTGCAGCAGCTCTTGAAGGAGGATTGTTTTCTCTCCAACCCTCTCCTTCTTGCAATGAAGAATTCTGCCCATCTGTCCATGGATCGATGATGTGATCATTTCCATGTCCATCGGCAGGGTTAGAACCGTAAGTTCTGATTCCTGTGATAGCAATTACTCTTTTCTCGTCTGTACCATCCCAGCGCACTGAACTCAAACCCTGAAATCCACTCAGATAGATTCTATCATCGCTGTTAACGAAATGGGGATTCCCCTTGCCTCGTGTCTTCATTATGAAATTAACCTCCCCGCCATCGGCAGAAATCCAGCAAAGGTCCTCTGTAGCGCGTGGTGCACCTGGACCAGCAGCATCTTTTAGATTCTGAGCACTCCCTCTGGTAAACACTATTCTACCATTCTTATTCCAGGCAGGAGTACCATAAATAGCTGATGCAGTAGTCAACTTTACTGGTCGAGGTCTTCCATCCACATTCACTTTGTACATAGAACCACCTTCTGCATCTGACCATGTAACGAATGCTACTGAAGCACCATCTGGAGACCAAGTGGGTTGCGCTTCGGTCATATTCATATCTGTCAAACGCTTTGGTTCACCATCAGGCAGGTTCATCACATATAACCTATTCAAAGATGTGAATGCCAGTTTTGATCCATCCGGAGAAGGTACACCATCTCTGATTTGAGTCACTATCATCTCCTTGTCATCCGATATTGGGTATTCGAACTTCAAGCGAGGGCCCATTTCAAGCTCCACATCAACATCCATTGGAATCTCCACTGCAGTGCCACCAGAAACGGCAACTCTATACAGTTTACCACCCCATGAGGCCACTACTTGCTTACTATCAGGTGTAAAAGACATGGCAGGCAATACACCCAGAGGAGCAATCGATTCTTGCTCATCTCTCTGTACTGGGTAAGCTAACCACTTTTCATCTCCTGTATTCAGGTCTCTTAGGATAAGGCCTGTCTCATCTTCGTATCGCGAACCATATACCATCCATTTTCCGTCAGGAGAAAGAGTTGGTGTGAAAGCTGAACCGTATCGAGAAGTTACCGTTGCATTTTGACCATTCTCTCGGTCATAAACCCCAATTTGATATTGAGGCAGTTGAGCATTATAATTCCATGCTCCATTTCGCTGTGAATAGTAAATAAAACGGCCATCAGAGCTAAAGGCTGGTTCAACCACTTTAAGATTCGAGGGATTCTTAATCAGCTGAAAGCCTCCACCTCCGTCTTTATGATACATAAAAAGCTTAAAACTTCTTCTACCCTTTGAAACCACAACATAATCTCCATCAGGACTCCATTCCACAGACTGGACCCACTCATTACTTCCTTTGGTAATTTGTGTGGTTTCTTTGGAGTCTAGGTCCATGATCCAGGCATTCTCACTACCACTTCTGTCTGAAGTAAAAGCAATGTGTTTACCATCAGGGCTATATCTTGGATGAGTATCATAGGCCATGCCCTCCGTCAAGCGCTTGGCCTTGCCTCCCGCAAAAGGCATAGTATAGATATCGCCCAACATGTCAAAAATAATGGTACTTCCATCTGGGCTGATATCGACAGACACCCATGTACCCTCTGTTGTATTGAATTTAAGTGTTCTTTCGGCTTTAAGCGGCAGGTCTTTAAAAGTCTCTTGCCCTTTCTTTGTTGTGTCTTTATCATCTTGCCATGGTGTAGCCATAGCAGGTTGAATGGTCAGAAAAATGGCTAGTGCTATGCATTTAGCAAGTTTTTCCATAACCTTTTGATTAAAGTTGGTTGGCATATAAGGTTTGGTTTGGATTAAAAATGACTCGTAATTTAATAAAATACTAGCTCTCAAAGAGGTTGATTATCCTTATCATTGTAAAAAAACCACATGGCCAAAAGGACATCATCACGGAGTCGCAAAACCGTAGCAAAAAGGACCTCTGCGCGCAAAAAATCAACAAAAGGGAAAGGCACAAGCCTCGGTAGAGTAACCTTAGGCTTGTTGATATTGGTGGCTCTGGGTTATGCAGGACTTGCTATAAATGAAGGAAAGCTTGTTCCGGAAGTTATCGAAAACTTCGAACTGCCCGTCATTCAAGACTCAGAACCGCAGGGTGAATCGGAACCCATTCAAGTTACTGAAGAACCTATTCCCACGGAAATTGACCCTGAAATAGGTCTAGACATTGAAGACTTTGACTTATACTTTACCAAGGCTTTTGACTTTATGTGGCCAGCGTATTCCACCGAAGAAGCCATTATTGAGAGACCCTATTATACACTGAGGTATAGTGAGGCTCATGAACAAGCCATATGGGTCGCTTATAAACTTTCTGCCGACAGTCTGAAACAAGAGAAATTCGCACGAAAAGACAACTTTAGAAAAGACCCGAGGGTGAGAACGGGTTCAGCAGAATTATCTGATTATAAAGGTACAGGCTATGACCGCGGACACCTGGCACCTGCAGCTGACTTCTCCTATGATGAGTTTGCACTTTCTCAAACATTCTACATGAGTAACATGAGTCCTCAGGTGGCCTCTTTTAACAGAGGAATTTGGAAAAAACTTGAAGAAAAGGTCAGGGATTGGTCTATGGAAAACTCTGAAATATACGTAGTTACAGGACCTATATTGAATAAAGAATTTACTACAATAGGAAGTAATGAAGTATCGGTACCAGAACAGTACTATAAGATCATTTTGGATGTTCATAAGCCGGAAATTAAGGCAATCGCTTTCTTACTGAAAAATGAAAAGAGCAGCGCTTCACTAGAAACCTTCGTGGTAAGTATTGACCAAATTGAGGACTTATCAGGTTTAGACTTCTTCCCTACCATGCCTGATGACCTAGAACAAGCTTTAGAAGCCAATATTGATAAGAGTCCCTGGTTCAACTAAAGAACAAATTCGCCGGTATAAAAAAAGGGAGTCAAAATTTGACTCCCTTTTTTTATACTGTTAATCGGTTTCTAGTTCTTTTGTCTTTCTGCTGTAATGGCAAGTTCGTCTTCGCCAGTATACACTGCACCTTCCATTTCATCTCCGTCAAATTTCATTTCCATTTCCATAGACTGTCCTTCAACAGAAATAGTACCCTCCATTACATTCTTTTCAAACGTAATGTCTTCAAGGGTCATATCTCCATAGATATCACTTTTAATTGTCACAGTGTATTCTCCATCTTCCATGGCTACGATCATTTCACCTGTAACATTTCCATCAGGAGTTTCCACCTCATAATCCCAAGTTCCAGTCGGATCGTATTTAGTTTGTGTCCACTCTTCTGCATTAAGTGATACAGCTACTAAAAACAACATAGCGACAGCAGAGGCTCTAAGAATAGTTGATAAATTTTTCATTTTGATTTGAGTTTTTTGTGTTACTAATATAAGATGCTAACCGCCTGCAAAAGGTTGCTTCCGTTTATACTTCATAAAAAAAAAGAATTCTTCAGAGTAAACCTAGTCAAGAAACAGGATAAATTTCTATCTGCAATGCTTGGCCAGTGCAGCTTTTGCCTCATCGGCCCCAAGGGCAAGTGCTCTATTCAGGTCATTACAGGCACTCGATTTTTGATTGAAAACAATCTTTAAGGCACCTCTATATAAAAATGCCTCGGCATTTTTCCTGTCAAACTCAATAGCAAGGTCATAGTTCTTCTTAGCATCGTCAAAAAGAGACTTCTGATGTAAACAGCGACCTTTAATCAAGTAAGCCGTAGATTCTCTACCATCTGTGGCAATCACTTTATCACAAAATGCGATAGCCTTGTTGTAGTCTTTCTTGTTATACCAGTATTGCGCCATACTGAGATTGGCGTTCAAGTTTTCATTATCCAGATCCAAAACCCTGATAAAGTCCTTTCTTGCACTTTCAATATCGCCAAGCTCCTCGTAAGCCCTACCCCGATTATAAATCGATTTAATGTCTTTTGGCTTTGTCGATAAATATTCATTGTATGCCTCTACTGCTTCACGATACTTTCCATCACGAAATAGCCCATCCGCCTCTTTAGTCAGACCTGAATTACAAGCGCCTAGAACAGTCAAAAGAACCATTACAAGTAAGAAACTCAGTGTTTTTTTCATTTTTTTCATATCTCCTCAAATATGCGACCGCAAAGGTAGGGTTTTCTGTTAGTCGGAGAACTAACAACACCAAATTAAACCAAATGTTATATATAGGAAATAAAAGGCCTCACAGTTAACGGAATTTCGCTTTACGAGGTTTTCATCTCGCTTCACTGAAAATTTAGAACATTCGCTTCCACCAATGGTATGCTATCACTATGCATTATCATCTGACGACTATTTTGCTATTAATTTCTATTTCACTCTGTAAAGCACAGTCCGGTTTGGGCGAAAAAAGAATATCTGAAAGCACCAAGGTTGAGTATTTGATCTCCTTACCAAAGGGTTACCAAACGGATGGAAATGGATCGGCAATGATACTATTCCTACACGGTGGAGATGGCTCAAATACTAAACATCACCCAAAGAAATATGCAGCCGAGGCAGGTATAGAAATGGACTTCATGGTTGTTGCCCCTAAATGTGCCTCTGGCTGCAATTGGTCTTCCTTTGATTTCGATGCTCTCCTAACTGAGGTAACCAGTCAGTTTAATGTAGACAGAAAGCGTATTTACATCACCGGCTATAGCTACGGAGGTTATGGCACTTGGAGTGCAATATCCAGATACCCTGAATGGTTTACTGCGGCTGCCCCTATCGCAGGAGGTGGAAGCCCGAAGATTGTCTGTAAGGCAAATCAGGTAGCCATATGGGCATTTCATGGAGACAAAGACAGCATAACTCCATACACTCAATCCAAGAACCTGGTTCAGAAGCTCAAAGGGTGTGGGGCGCAAGCTAGGCTAGAAACTTTTGAAGGTGCCGACCACTGGATTTGGCCAGCCATTTATAAGGATCACAGGCTTTATGACTGGTTTCGCAAACAACAATCTAAAAAACCCCATTAAACCCTTACGACCGATGAAGATTTTCTCCGCTCTACTCTGTCTATGTATATGGACAACCTGTTCTTCACAAGAAAAAGCGAAAACAAACTTTGGCGAAGCCTTTGCCAAAACATGGAAACGACACAAAATTTACACTTTGAGGCTTGTTGAGGCTATGCCGGAAGATAACTACGGATACAAACCCGTAGACAGCACAAGAACATTCGGCCAAATGGCAATGCATCTTGCTAGCGCAAACTATATGTTTTCCTCCATCGCCAGCGATCAGAAATTTCCCGTTGACCGGGAGACATTAAAAACAGAGAACAAGACAAAGGAACAAATCACAGAAATCCTTTCAGCGTCCTTTGATTATGCACTAAAAGCAATGTTAAATGTCGATGACCAAACACTCAAAAAAACTAGTCCATGGGGAAACCCTATTGAGCAAAGTACAACACGCACCTTCAAAGAAATATTTCATGTAATGAGAGAGCATGCTGCCCATCATAGAGGAGCACTCACAGTTTATCTAAGACTAAATGGCATTGTCCCTCCTGGATTTATTGATTAGTTCAATTAAAACACTTTTAAGATGAAAAAACTCACCTTCCTTTTATTGACAACCTGTCTAGTGACTATCACTGAGACAGCCAATGCACAAACCAGCCAAAGCAAGTTGCTTCCGTCTGAAGCACTTGTGCTGATGTATAATGCCGTTGATCTTAACCCAGATAAAAAGCGTATTGACAATACCAAACCATACCAGTCTAGAGTCATAACAGAGGGCTTAACCGGGGATGAGATTTTTTATTTAGGAGAAACCTACTTTTGGAATTTCATGCCAAAAGAGGCCGCTGAAGCATATAGTCAGTTTTTAGAAGAAGATTCACCTCGAGGAAGAGCTTCATGGCAGCGGTATCTACAGATTCAATTCCGAGCTTTTGACAAACATGATTTAGTTGAAGAAAAGCTGGCCGATTATCGTGAAAAATTTAAACCCACCCCAACCGATCGGTACGGTTTATATGGTCAAGTATTTAATCTTGCCAATAAGTACCAGAAACTTGGTGAACATGAGAAAGTTTTAACACTGATCAATCAAGAACTTCAGTATGTTGATTATAGTGGAGCTTACAATTCCTTGCAACTACCCGCTTATTTCCATGTATCGTATAGAAAGTTGGGAAAGGTCAATGAGGCGGTGAAACTCCTTAAAAACGCACGTCAAGGATTGACCGAAACACTGGAAAAAAGAAAATTAGAGACACCGAGTCAAGACATCAGCTATCCCATGCATTCAAGAGTAGTAACTAGTATGAATACTATCATGACCGAGAAAATCGGGTATAATCAAATGAATAAAAAGTTCGAAGAACTGATTCAATCAATATCCAAATCAATTGAATTGTTCGGAGGATAAAACAAGCTTGACAAAATGGCGTATGACTTGTATTGCCAATCAATCCAATTCAAGTGAATAAACGTACTATGAGTAATGTAGCAGCCGTCATCTTATGCTGGCTGCTTTTCGTTGTCATTGACCTGCTTAAAAAAGGCAATCTTTTGTCTATGGAAAGCATTCAGGTTTTAAGGTACATCTCAGGCACTACTATCTGGATTCTACTAACCTTTCCCTTATTCCGGGTTTTTGAGAAAACTTCTAAACTGAAACTTACCAAAAGAGCGCTGATACTTGTCTTTTTAGGTATTGTTGTAGGAACAATCAAGAATTTTGTAACGTGGTTTGTCGTCTTTGTGGTGGGCATTTCATCAGGAGCATATTCTGCCTCATGGTTCTCCATAAAAAAATTCTACAGTTACATTACGTTGTTCTATTATATGGAAGCGATTATTATTACATGGGTGCTTCTGATCATATTCTATATGCTAGAACTCTATAAGAACTATAAAGAGAAAAGTCTTGAAACAGCTGAGCTTGCATCACAACTAGCCAACGCGCAATTGGAATCTTTGCGAATGCAATTGCAACCGCACTTTCTATTTAATGCGCATAACACTGTTTCTATGCTCATTCGCACCAAGAAATACGATCAGGCCACTGAAATGATTTCTAAGATCAGCGATTTATTACGCAACTCATTAAAGCGTGAAGAACGACAACTCATTCCTCTACACGAAGAAGTAAAATTGATTAAGAATTACCTGGAAATAGAAGAAGTTCGTTTCGAAGACCATCTGACGATAGACTTTCAAATGGACCCAAAGACCCTTGACTACCTAGTCCCCAACTTGTTACTACAACCATTGATAGAAAATGCTTTCAAACATGGCATTTCCAGGAATTTGGATGAGGCAAAACTCACGATCAAAAGCACTTTAGACAGTGATGGACTGATACTGACAGTTCATAATACAGGTCCTGATTTACCTTTAGATTTTAAAATTGAAAAAGTGACAGGGATAGGTTTAAATAACGTAATTCAAAGGCTCAACAAGTTGTACGGTCCTAATCATAACTTTGAAATCCAAAACAGCGACTTAGGTGTTGAGGTTAACATTCGCCTACCATTAGATTTTTAGCAGTTTGACAAGATTCAGGACAGTAATCGTTGATGATGAGAAAAAGGCCCGAGAAGGATTGCAGACCTTACTGGCCCAAGACTCTGAAATTGAATTAATCAAAATTTGCAAAAATGGGATTGAAGCCATTGAATTCTTGAAAGCAGAGTCATGCGACCTACTGCTCTTAGATATTCAGATGCCTGCTATCAATGGCTTCGAGGTATTGAAATCGATCAGAAAGCCTCCATTTACAATATTCATTACTGCCTATGACGAATATGCTCTTAAGGCTTTCGAGTTTCATGCTCTGGATTACTTGTTAAAGCCTTTTTCAAACCAGCGATTCTTCGATGCCATAACCCGTGCCAAACAGCTGATTAGAAACGATAACTCTGCCCTCTCTACTCAGATGGACAAGCTTCTAAAGCAATTGGAGACCACCGAAGAACAAAGCGGTCTAATTCACTCCAATAGCATAGAAAGGCTTGTTATTAAGGCATCAGGTAAGATATTGCTACTTGATACCAAAGATATTTTCTGGGTTGAAGCTCATGATTATTGCATCAAAATCCACTTACAGCATGACTACCACCTAATCAATGGCAGCCTCAAGGGTATTATTGTAAAGTTACCTTCGAATAGCTTCTTGAGAGTGCATAAATCTGCTATAATCAATACGAAACAAATTGCCAGCCTGGAACATCTGCAGAATGCAGAGTACATGATAACCCTAAATAACAATGCGCAAGTAAAAGTCAGTAGAAGTTATAAACAGCAGGTGGATGACTTTCTGAATGGCCTTTAAGTTTCAGTATTTGATAATACCTCTAAGACTGACTATTTGGTTAAACAGCCACATCATTTTCTCTTAGGGCATCGTTCAACGAAGTTTTGAGGTCAGTACTTGCCTTCCTTTGGCCGATGATCAAGGCAGCTGGCACATTGAATTCGCCCGCTGGAAATTTCTTGACATAACTTCCAGGAATTACCACAGACCGCTCTGGTACGTAACCTTTATATTCAACCGGTTCATCGCCTGTGACATCTATAATCTTAGAACTTCCTGTAAGGGTCACATTGGCACCAAGCACTGCTTCTTTCCCTATTCTGACGCCTTCCACAACAATACATCTTGAGCCGATGAAAGCATTATCCTCAATAATTACAGGAGCAGCCTGTAATGGTTCCAAGACACCTCCGATTCCTACTCCTCCGCTTAAATGTACATCCTTACCTATTTGAGCACAGCTTCCGACAGTTGCCCAAGTGTCAACCATTGTTCCCTTGTCTACATAAGCTCCAATATTCACATAAGAAGGCATCATGATCACCCCTTCACTTACGTAAGCACCATATCGAGCAATTGCATGGGGCACTACTCTAACACCTTTTTTGGCATAACCACTCTTTAGTTTCATTTTGTCATGAAACTCGAAAGGCCCAACTTCTATAGTTTGCATTTTCTGAATTGGGAAATAAAGAATCACAGCCTTTTTGATCCATTCATTCACAACCCATCCCTCTGCTGTCGGCTCAGCCACCCTGCGATCACCACTATCTAAGTCCTCGATGATCGTCTTGACAGCCAATATCACTTCCTTATCCTTTAACAAGCTTCTATCATTCCATGCCCGTTCGATGATATCCCTCAATTCCATAATTCCTTCAGAAAATTTTTAACTTCATGTACACTAATGAAAAAAACCAAAGTTGTCATCGCATCCTTGCTCAAGCCAATTGATGACACACGCATGCTTGAGAAATTTGGTTTTTCCTTGGCCGAAACAAACGAATATGATATTAATATCATAGGCTTTGATTCAAAAAATGTAAAGTCTACTCAAGACATTACCTTTCACCCATTAAAACCCTTTGAAAGGCTTAGCTTCTCACGTTTAGATCGTCCATGGAAAGTTTACAGAAACTATATTAAAGTAAAACCTGAAGTAATCATATTTAATACTCATGAATTACTGATAGTTACGTGTTTATACAAAATATTATTTGGCTGCAAAATAGTCTATGATATTCGAGAAAACTACGCCAAAAATATTACGAGCACGCAAGTCTTTCCACGGGTCATACGCCCCTTTCTTTCTGCATGGGTTCGGATCAAAGAGTGGTGTTCGAAACCTTTCATCAGACACTACATACTGGCAGAAAGAATCTACGAGCAACAACTGCCCTTTCTTTCTAGCCAAAGAACTATCATTGAAAATAAGTATGCTCCTTATGCTGAAGAGCACACAGCCTATCGAAACCCCGACCCAAGCCATATTGACCTCACCTATACTGGTACCATAGGAGCTTCCAATGGTATTTTCGAAGCCATAGAGATTACCAAAAAACTATATAGGCTAGATCAGAGAATAAGATTGAGAATTGTCGGCTACTGTGCTCTAAAGAAAGATTTGATCCGATTAAAGGAAGAAATCAAAGACTACGACTTTATAGAGTTGAATGGTGGTGATCACCTTGTTCCTCATTCCGAAATCATCGAGGCCATCCAAAAAGCCGATTTCGGTTTTGTACTAAAAAAGCCAAACAAAGGTATGAACGAAGAAAAGTTACTTACCAGGCTTTTCGAATATACCGCGAACAAATTGCCAATCCTACTTTTAAACAACCCTACCTGGGTCGCGTTTTGCGATCAGTTCAATGCCGCTATCGTAATAGATCCAGAAAACTTTGAGCCAGGCCACACGCTCGAAACCATGATTAAAGCAGAGTTTTATGATCGAGGCATGTCGGAATCCAGCCTATGGAAAAGCGAAGCGCCCAAGCTCATTAAGCTGATTAGAGGGATGACCTAGCACATTTTAGACAGCCCTAAAAAAATAATTTTAAAGAACCAATATACTGAATACGTGTCAATTAAGTGTATTTTGATAAGATTTAGATGTGACTATTATTTTTTTTAGACAAATCTAAATACTACTTTTGCAAAGAACTCAAATCAGTATCATGTTCAGCTTTGTAGAAGAGAATTATTTAAAAGCTATTTATCATTTGTCCGATCATGGACGAAAGAGCGTAAGCACAAACGCCCTAGCCGAAGAGATGCAAACCACCGCTGCCTCTGTAAGCGATATGGTTGCAAAACTCTCCAAAAAGAAGGCTGTCGACTACCAGAAATACAAAGGCGTTAATGTATCAGGAAAAGGAAAAGAAGTTGCTCTTAGGGTAATCAGAAAGCATCGACTTTGGGAAGTGTTCCTAGTGGATAAGCTGAAGTTTCATTGGGATGAGGTCCATGAAATTGCCGAACAGCTTGAGCATATCAAATCCCCCCTACTCATTAGTCGACTTGACGAATTTCTCGATTTCCCAAAGCACGATCCACATGGTGACCCAATTCCTGATGAGAATGGTGCATTCTCAACTGTAAAGAAAGTGGCGCTGACTGAACTGGAATTGAACATTCCAGCTCAGGTGGTTGCTGTAAACGATTCCAGTGGTGCATTTCTCAAGTACTTGGATAAAGTAGGTATTTCTATAGGTACTAAGCTCATAGTTGAGGACACCAATGAATTCGATGGATCCTTAGACATTATGGTTAATCAACAAAAAAGCTTGACCATTTCGCAAACAGCTGCCCAGAACATACTCGTTGCCAATCTATGAAAAGGTTAATAGCGATTCTCATTTTGGCGACTGTCCTTTGGTCCTGTAACAACAATGCAACTATTGAAGGGGGTAAACTGACCATTGTCACCACCACTGGCATGATTGCAGACATTGCGAAAAACATAGGTAAGGATTCAGTTACGGTAAGTGCATTAATGGGACCTGGAGTAGATCCACATCTTTATAAGGCCACTCAGGGAGATTTGGGAAGACTCCAAAGAGCAAATATCATCTTTTACAATGGACTTCACCTTGAGGGTAAAATGGGCGAAGTCTTTGAGAAGCTCGAACGTATCAAAACGGTTATTCCAGTGGCTAGAGGAATAGATTCTACATTTCTACTTGATGACCCTATCTACCAAAATGCTTTTGATCCACACATCTGGTTCGATGTTAGTCTTTGGGCCTCAACCATTGGTGAGGTCACCAGCACGCTCATTGAAGCAGATCCAGATAATGCAGCTTACTACGAAAAGAATGCTTCGGCATATACCAATGAACTCTTGGGGCTTCATGAATGGGTTAAAACTGAGATTGCGACTATTCCAGAAGACAAGCGCATCATGATTACCGCCCACGATGCCTTCAACTATTTCGGTAGAGCATATGATATTGAGGTTCGAGGTCTTCAGGGTATTTCTACTCTTTCGGAGTTTGGACTGAAAGACAGAGTTGATTTGGTCAATTTCATTGTAGAAAAGGAGATCAAGGCGGTTTTTGTTGAGACTTCGGTTTCTGAGAAGAACATCAATGCCATTGTCGAAGGTTGTCGCCAAAAGGGACATAATGTCATCATTGGAGGTAACCTATTCTCAGACGCCATGGGTGCAGAGGGTACATCTGAAGGCAACTATCTCGGCATGGTAAGGGCAAATGTAAGCACCATAGTAGAAGCCTTGAAGTAAGGGACTGAGTAAGTGAAGAAGTCAAAAGTAAAGCGGTAATGAAAGTTGATGCTAAAAATCCAGTTGTAGAATTTCATGATCTGACAGTGTCTTATCACAAGAAACCAGTCTTATGGAATATCGATATGACGCTACCTCAAGGAGCACTCATTGGCATTATAGGTCCAAATGGAGCAGGAAAGTCTACCTTGATTAAAGCGGCTATGGGTCTTTTGCCGTTAGGCTCAGGCTATGTGAGAATGTTTGACGAACCTTTGGACAAAGTACGGCACAAGGTGAGCTATGTACCCCAACGCGAGACAGTAGATTGGGATTTCCCCACTTCCGTGCTCGATGTAGTAATGATGGGCAGGTACTCGAAGCTCGGGCTCCTCACCCGCCCTAGAAAAGCAGATAAAGAAATGGCCATGAACTGCTTGCGCAAAGTGGGTATGGAAGCTTATACGGACAGACAAATCTCACAACTCTCGGGCGGCCAACAGCAAAGGGTTTTCCTGGCACGTGCCTTGGCACAAGAGGCAGACCTATACTTCATGGACGAACCCTTCGCAGGAGTTGACGCAGCTACTGAAGCAGCCATATTAGCCATTATGCAGGAAATGACAGCTAGTGGCAAAACAGTCATTGTTGTTCATCATGACTTACAATCCGCTGCGGAGTTTTTCGACTGGATTGTCTTACTCAATATGAGACTAGTTGCTTCAGGACCTATCGATAAGGTCTTTAACAATGATATGCTCCAAGAAACCTATGGAGGTAAACTTACCGTGTTAGCGGAAGTAGGTGAATTGGTAAGAAAACGTCAAATGCCAAGCCGAGAGAAATACTAAATGGAAACTTTCAAGGAATTCTTTTCTTTCAGTGATCCCAGTATCGTTTCGGTTGTAGTGGGTGCGGTCTTGCTGACGGCATCTTCTGCCGTAGTAGGTACGTTCACTTTCCTCAAGAAGAAAGCCTTGGTGGGAGATGCTGTGGCACATTCAGTACTACCAGGTATCTGTTTGGCCTTCATTTTGTCAGGCACCAAAAATCCCATTTGGATGATCCTAGGAGCCTTTTTGACAGGCTGGATATCCCTGCTGATCATTGACAATATCACCACTAAATCTAAGATCAAGGAAGACACGGCCATCGCACTTATACTGTCCGTATTCTTTGGAATTGGCATTCTAATGCTAACTAATATTCAACATTCGGGCAATGCGGCCCAAACTGGATTGGATTCCTTTCTATTTGGAAAAGCAGCCGCACTGGTTGGTCAGGACTTGGTCATTTTTGGCATTGTTGCCGTCATACTGATCGTAACCGTAGGGCTGTTCTTCAAAGAATTGAAGCTAATCGCTTTTGACAGCCATTATGCTAAAGCATTGGGATTACCCGTCAAGTGGATCGATCTGCTTCTGACTTCTCTAACCGTCTTGGCTGTAGTAACAGGCATTCAGGCGGTTGGTGTAGTATTGATGGCTGCCATGTTGATTACCCCTGCAGCTGCAGCTCGTTTTTGGACCAATGATGTTTTTAAGATGACGCTCATTGCAGCCATTATGGGCGGTATTTCAGGGCTTTCTGGTGCCTATGTGAGCTATGTAGCTCCCGCAATGCCCACTGGCCCATGGATTGTGATGATCATCTCAGCTATTGCCATAGTGTCTTTCTTTATTGCTCCTAAACGTGGAATCTTTGCCAGAGGCATACAGCAGAGAAGGTTGCAACGCCTGATTATGGATGAAAACCTCCTAAAGGAGCTATATCATTTAGGAGAAAAGGACAAAGATCCCTACAAAGGCCGAACGGTAGACGAGATTATTGAAGAACGGTTCTTTCCAAAGAAAGCACTAAAGACAGCATTGAGGCGACTGAGAAGACAAGGTTTTCTTATAAAGGAAAGTGGCTACTGGAGCTATACCGAAGCGGGAAAAGTAAAGGGACAGCGTGTGGTGAAGCTTCATAGGCTATGGGAACTTTACCTCTCTAAGTACATGAAGATTGCTCCAGACCATGTACATGAGGATGCGGAGACAGTAGAACATATCATTACGCCAGAGCTCGAAGCACAGCTTGAAAAGATGCTGGAGTATCCTGAGTTCGATCCACACGAAGAAAAGATTCCTTATTAAGAATGTTGAGTGAAAGATGATAAATGTTCAGTTAAATATGGCTCTTAAAAATCCACATCGGACAAAGCAATTGAAATCCAATTCACCATTCTTAATTCCCAATTCCTAATTGAAAAGATGGATGCACTTTATATCATACTAACCTCTTCCCTATTTGCCATGTCCTGTGGCTTATTGGGCTGTTTCCTGATCTTGAGGAAAATGGCGATGGTGGGTGATGCTATTTCCCATGCCGTCCTGCCAGGCATTGTGATTGCCTTTTTGATTACAGGAACCAGAGACTCATTTGAAATGATTCTTGGGGCAGCTTTGCTGGGTATACTGTGTACATTCTTTATCGAATTCTTCCATAAGAAGGCCAAACTTCAGACAGATGCTGCGATCGGTGTGACCTTCACCTCACTCTTTGCCCTGGGTGTTATTCTTATCTCCGTCTTTGCAGGCCAGGTTGACTTAGACCAGGAATGCGTACTCTATGGAGAAATTGCCTATGTGCCAATCGACTTATGGATATCTGATTCCGGGCAAAACATGGGTCCTAAAGCCCTATATGTTTCTGCGCTTACCCTGATAGTCAATATTCTATTTATCCGGGTAGGTTTCAAGCAGCTCTACTTGACAACCTTTGATCCAGCCTTTGCCGCTACCACAGGCATCTCAGTAGCACTTTGGAATTACTTATTAATGGGTTCGGTTTCTATGACCACAGTAGCCGCCTTCGACTCTGTCGGGGCTATTCTGGTCGTAGCACTTTTAGTAGCTCCTCCTGCCACAGCCTATCTCTTAACTGATAACTTTAAGAAGATGATCCTAATTACCTGTATTGTAGCTATTATCATTAGTATTTTTGGTTATTATTTAGCAGTAATGCTTGATGGATCGATAGCAGGTGCTGTCGTGGCCATAGCAGGTCTATTATTCGGATTAGCTTACCTGTTTTCCCCCAGCAATGGCATTCTATTAAAGAGAATCAAACAGAAGCAGGAAATCGAAAAACTGGTTATTACCAAGGGGTAATCAAGCCTTCTCTTTTTAGTTCAAATCCCTAAGCATATCTTTGCAGCCCTATGCAGGCATTATCCCAAAACGAAGACACCATCATTGCACTGGCCACACCTCAGGGTATTGGCGCTATTGGTGTAATCAGGCTCAGCGGAAATGATGCCATAAAACTAGTCAACAAGGTTTTCAAGGGAAAAGACCTTGAGCAACAAGACTCTCATACGATTCATTTTGGGACAATCAGAGATGGTGATAAGATTCTTGACGAAGTACTGATTTCCCTCTTTATTGCCCCAAAGTCCTTTACCAAGGAGAATGTAGTTGAGATTTCCTGCCACGGCTCAAACTTCATTATTCGTCAAATCATCCAGCTCTTCATTCGCAAGGGAGCTCGGCCTGCCAAACCAGGTGAGTTCACGAAACGGGCCTTTATGAATGGGCAATTTGACTTGGCACAGGCCGAAGCAGTAGCGGACCTCATCAATGCCGATTCAGAAGCGGCACATCATGCTGCATTGAACCAAATGCGTGGTGGTTTCTCAGGAGAAATTAAGCACCTGAGAGAAGAACTGATTCATTTTGCCTCCATGATCGAACTAGAACTCGACTTTGGGGAGGAAGATGTCGAGTTTGCGAGTAGAGACGATCTAAAAAAGCTCGTTAATCGCCTGCAAGAAGTGATCAATGCCTTAATCCATTCCTTCGACTTAGGGAATGTGATAAAAAATGGAGTGCCGACTGTAATTGCTGGAAAGCCTAATGCAGGTAAGTCTACCCTACTCAATGCACTATTGAACGAAGACAAAGCCATTGTCTCGGATATTGCCGGTACAACAAGAGACTTTATTGAAGATGAGATAATCATTGGAGGCGTAGCTTTTCGCTTTATCGATACAGCTGGTCTACGAGAGACCACCGATACAATTGAAGCCATTGGTGTAGAGCGTACGCAGGCGAAGATGAAACAAGCCTCTTTGATCATCTATCTCTTCGACTTATCCGATCTAGATATAGTGGAGATGAATAAGGAAATCAATCGATTAGAGAATACAGGAGTACCTTTCCTAAAGCTGGGAAACAAGATCGACAAGGTAGAGCAATCAATAGTCGATGATCTTCAGAAGCAGCATCCTGATATGCTCTTTCTATCCGCCAAAGAAGCTGAACAAGTAGAAATACTAAAAACCAGAATCCTTGAATTAGTAAACCTGGATAAGTTTAAACGTGGCGATACAGTGGTAACTAATATCCGCCACTATGACTCCCTCCTACAAACGCA
Organism: Roseivirga sp.; assembly: GCA_965230105.1. Classification (GTDB taxonomy): domain Bacteria; phylum Bacteroidota; class Bacteroidia; order Cytophagales; family Cyclobacteriaceae; genus Roseivirga. The sequence continues at coordinate 77,818 of CBDDKG010000020.1, forward strand.
AAACTCTCTTCAAGATGTAATCAATGGCATTGATGGTTCAGTGACCAATGACTTTGTCGCTATGGACATCAGGCGAGCCCTCCACTACCTAGGAGAAATCACAGGAGAAATCACAACAGATGATTTGCTGGCTAACATCTTCGGGAAGTTCTGCATTGGGAAATAAGCTGCCGAGCAACGTCATTTGCTATTCGGTTTTGACACTCTTCAAAATACTTCTCCTATGAAACTAACAGTTACCTCACTACGGGCAAAAGGCTTATTTTTGAATATGACGGTAGATTGACGTACAAATGGCGTTGAGAATCTATCAAATCAAAAATTTCCCGATTTAGTTTTGCCATGAACAAAGACAAGATTAAGATGCTCGCAAATATTGTAAGGGAACATCGTGAAGCTAAAGGCTACACTCAAAAAGAAGTATCCGAAATTTCCAATATCAGTCTTCGCTCAATTCAACGAATTGAAAATGGTGAGGTAAAACCCAGGATGTATACCGTTAAGACTTTGGCTGAATGTCTGAACTTCTCACTAGACTTTCTCCATGAAACCACTCCTTTGACTCATAAAGCAACGCATAAAGGAAAAGTTATTATCTCAATTAGCTCAGGGCTTATCACCATACTTTTAGCAGCTGCTTTTATTGCGCAATCTTCGACATTTCCTGAAACAACTTTTGAGAAGCTCCTTTTCTGGGTATTTGTCGCCATTACCATCTCCATTATTCAATACAGGCTTTGGACTTCTAGGTCCTGAACCCTTCACAGTTAAGTTTTTAATCCATGTTAGGAATTCTTGTGATCCTGAGTATCTCCTGGGTTATATTACGTTTTGCAGCCAATAGAAACCTTAGTGTATTAGGCTTTTCTCCAGCCTTAAAAAGGTTAGCAGAGTTTGCATCAGGCCTAACACTAGCTGCTATGCTTTGTGCCCTTTGCCAGTTACTCGAAGTTAGTTTGAGTTCGTCTTACTGGGAATTAAACCCCACAATTGAAGCAAAGTCTGTCCTAAATGCATTTTGGTGGGATGTCAAATCTGTTATAACGGAAGAGCTATTTTTTAGAGGGGCCTTCTTATTTCTCTTAACAGAGAAATTTGGTGTTAAAAGCGGAGTCATCCTTTCAGCAATTGCATTCGGTGTCTATCATTGGTTTTCAATGGGACTATTTGGGAATATTATTCCTATGATAGTTGTATTCATAGGTACAGGTTTAGTGGGTTTCGTATGGGCCTATGCTTTTGATAAAACATCTTCAATTGCCTTGCCATTTGGTATGCACCTGGGCTGGAACTTTACATTTAACACCATATTCTCGAAAGGTCCATTAGGAGCTCTTTTATTGATTCAACATCATGAACAAGAATTAACCGGATGGCCGTCACTGATCAACTTGTTAGCCTGGTTGCTGGTCGTTCCACTGATCATGTTCCTCTACACAAAATACATGGTCAAAAAACATAATACATGACCCTGAACCTTTATCAGGTTGGGCTGAATAGATAATAATAACAAATGAAAACAGTCAAGTATATATTCATTACATCCTTGATACTTTTATCATGGACGGCTATTATGAACTTTGCAGTCTCAATAGGTATCCTATTAAGACCAATTAGCTCAGAAAACACACCGGAAGCATTTATCAATGCGTCAATAGAAAAGCTAGAGAATCAGTTTGTAGGAAATCTGGCCATGGTATTAATAGAAGATGGTGAAGTATCAAAAGACTTTTATTATTCAATTGACAAATCTGTTGATAAACATACCATTTTTCAAATGGCCTCAGTAAGCAAGTGGATAACAGCCTGGGGTATATTTGCATTGGTTCAGGAAGGTAAACTAGATGTTGATCTTCCAGTAGAACAATACCTTAGCCGATGGCATTTACCCATAAGTGAATTCGATAATAGTGAAGTTACTATTCGCAATCTACTCTCTCATACTTCAGGACTAACTGATGGTCTGGGTTATGCGGGGTTCGCATCTAAAGACTCTGTCCAAACTTTGGAAGAATCATTAACCAAGGCAGCAGATGCATACTCCACTCAAGGAATTACAAAAGTGGGTTATAAGCCTAATAGTCAATACAGGTATTCAGGAGGCGGTTATACATTACTTCAATTGGTAATAGAAGAAGTTAGTGGCAAACCCTTTAATGATTATATGACAGAAACAGTTTTTAAACCACTAAAAATGGATAACTCATCTTTCCATTGGTCAGACACCTCTTCTTTGGATTTAGCTAGGTTTTATAACAGCGATTCATCCATTGGGCCTCATTATAAATACACAGCACTGGCAGCGGCTTCTTTGTATTCTAGTATATCAGATTTAATCTTATTTCTAAACGCCAATTTCACTCCTAACAAGGTACTAGATAAGAAACTAATAGACATAATGAATGGACCTAACACCTCACTTAGTCAAGGAATCCATGGCCTAGGACCTATGATATTCGGAAAAACTGGTGCCGGAGATATGGTCATCGGTCATGACGGAATTAGTAGACCAGCCATTAATAATGCGGTTAGAATCAATCTCAAAACCAAGGATGGGATTATTATCTTAGAAACAGGTAATTGGAGTTTTGCCTCAGATTTGGCCGATGAATGGACCTACTGGAAAACTAATATCCAGAATAGCACGGTAATGGAATCTAATATGAGAAGAATCATAACAATGCTCCTGTTGGGCTATCTACTAATCTTGACTTCATCTGTTTATTTTATAAGAAAAAAGAAAAGAAGGAAGCAAGGCTAAAGATGCATAATTGCAACTCTGGCGAATAACTCTAGCAAGTTTTGTATTGGGAAGTGGCCTTTATCAATCAACCCCCAGGTCGTTCAAACATCTTTGGGTCAATACCTGTAGCATTTACTATTACATTGTCGACAACATAACTCATATTAACAATCTTGTTCCTCTTTTCAGCATCGGAGCAGCCCTCACAGCGCGGTAGTTGACTTGCTCTGGTCCGCTTAGGTAGAATCAGCCCGTCAAAGGATTGAAAGTCGCTGTTTCGAATAACATGAAAGTTACCTTGCAAATCCCGGTAAGTTTCTTTTATGATTTGGTTTGTGGCATTGTCCAAAGTTATTGTGGTCTTTCGATCAAGTAAATCAGTCATGGAAAGCTCCGTTTCAATATCGTTCTGACTGCCAAGTTTGATACCTCTCGCGTACTTATCTCTTTCTATAAAGCGCGTTAGAAAAGCATTATGTATAAAATCTAAACGGGCATCTCCTTTCATCAATACAGACTGTGCTTTTGTCCCAACCCAAGCGTTCACTCCATCAAAACCCTGCATATTGACCACACTCCCGAGCTTGTTCATTAGCTGAAACAGCATTTTCCCCTCTTTAGTCATCACCTGAGAGAAAATGAATTCACGCGAGTTATTGCCTTGCCTGATTGTTACAGACCCAATGAAAGTAATGTTATCTGTATACATCAACCTGGGCAGACCGCCTATAGCCTCCAAGTTTTTGTTTATTAACTGATCAACTGACTGGGCCTGAAGTGTAAGTCCTGTAGTTAGAAAAAGAAAGAGGGCTAGAATTCTTAGTCGCATGCTTTAAAATACAAATTCTCAATAACAACAACTCAAAACAAGACCTTAGATAAAAGTAGCGTTCCCGTTTTAATCGGTTACAATTTGATAAATGAAACCTTGACGCATTGAATACATATTAGGTTAGTGTTCATGAACACTATAACGTAGAATTATGAAACATCAGAACATATTAATTCTCCTATCATCTCTTTTCCTTATGGGGTGCACACAAGAGAAGACTAAAGGTTTTGAAGACTTTGCTCCCAGAGTTCAAGGAGTTTCAATCGCTATGAAAAACGACCGAGAAATGCTTCAGTTTTACTCTTCCGTGTTTAAAGTGTCCTTTAGTCAAGTTATAGTACATCAAGACACCATTTATACAGGCTACATTGGGGAAACGAGCATCACATTAGCGCCCATCTCAATCACCAATGTTGATGCAAGGGATAATCAGATTCAGCTTGATGTCCTGGTAAATAGCATTGAAGAAACACTTAAGTTCTCAAATAACAACCATGGAAGAACACTTAATGAACCTCTACTAAGTGATGGTTTTAAAGTAGCCTCACTCGATGATCCTGATGGTAATAGTATTGTTATAAAACAAGCCTTAAACATCCCTAACTCGACTGGCAAAAAACTATTCGGTTTCCATCGTGCAAACTCCTTGTTTCAATAAAAGGGAGATGATGAAGGTGCACAACTCTATTTTGGTGCTAAACTTTCTAAGTAGCAATCAAATGCTCCTAAAATGTACAGGAGGCTGACCTTTTGGATTCTCGGGTCTATAGAGCATATGCTCTGTAATTACTACTTCAATCAGGCCAATTAAACTTGAATAGATTACAATCATGAACAGCTGGAAAAGCCTCTCATCATTTCTTAGAGAAGTTATTCTCATTTTCATTGGACTGCTTTTAGCACTTATAGTTAATGATTGGTGGGACGAACAAAGAAAATTCAAAGAGACAAACAAGGCGCTATCCACCGTATCAAATGAAGTCGAAAGCAATTTGGGCATTCTTAAAACGAGAGTTCAGTATCATCAAGCGCTGCATAACAGCCTTTTCGCACTAAACTCAAAAGTTCTTGCTGATGGTCTGGCAACCTTTCCGCAATTGAATGAATTGGGCTTCAACCAGGGTTTAGGAATAAACAAGCGCCTGAAAAAGACTGCTTGGGACTTTGTTATCAATAGTCAGCTTTACAATAAGGTCAACTATGATTTGAGACTCTATTTATCCGAAGCTTATGCAGCTCAAAATCAACTCCAGCTTGTTGAAAGAATGGTTTTGGATGGCCTTATTGGGTATATGACCAATGTAACCGACAAGAACCCTAAAATCAGTGATCTAAACTTACTGACACTGCTGGTAGGCGACCTAGTGAGGGTCGAAAATGACTTATATGATAATCTGGAAAAGGCTAAACTTCTATTGAAGGATTAACATTTTTTCAACAGCTTTGAAATAAACACGTTACAAGGATAAAATTGAAAAATTTGGACTGGTTAACACTCATTGTATTTTTTGGTGTTCTACAAGCTGCCTTCTTAGGGGTACTACTTTTATTTAAATCTAAGAACAAACGAGCCCCAATATTACTAGGGTTTTTACTGTTCATAGAGGCCATTGGCTTAACAGAACAATCTCTTTATTACAGCGGAATCATTTATGACTATCCCCAGATTTTTGGCGTCTCATATCCCCTATCCATATTGAGACCTCTTTTAATCTATGGATTTGCACAGACGTACTTTTCAGGCTTAACTCGTCTCAGCAAGTATCAGCTCCTTCACTTTCTACCTTTTGTCGTATATCTACTTTTATTTGTACAACTGATCTTCTCAAGCAATACCGAGAAAATCATTTACTTAAATGATATAGAGGGAAACGTTTGGTCAGACACAACACAAGGCATAGTTTTCTTTCTAATCAATAACCTTATCCATCTCTTTTACTACTTAAAAACCTGGAGGCTTCTACAGAAATTAACCCCCGATATTAAACTGGACAAGAGTGCACAATCGAAGTGGGTGGCCTACCTGATTAATTTTTTCTTAGTCTTTTATCTTTTCAAGCTATCGCTTTATGTACTAAACGGCCTTCACATTCTATCTTCTGAGAGCTTTGGAACTATTGTAATGCTCGTATCAAGTTTTACTGTTCAACTAATTGCTTGGTTTTTGTTAGCCAATGCCAAGTGGCCTTCGTTCAACCCCATGCCGCCAGCCGCTTCTGAGGAAATAGAAAAACTAATTCGCGTTTTAGAGTCAGAAAAGGCCTTTTTAGATGATGAAATAAATATCAAAAAACTAGCAGTTTTGAGTAATATAAAACAAGATCGACTTACCGAATTAATACGTCTTCACTATCAGGACACTTTCAAAGAAACAATCAACAAATTGAGAATCAGCGAAGCGAAATCTCTAATTCAAAACGAATCCAAGGACAAGTCTATTTACCTTTTAGGAGTAGCTTTGGATTCTGGTTTCAATAATAAAGTGACCTTTTATCGAGCATTCAAAAAGCATGAAGGTGTTTCTCCTTCAGAGTATGTCAAGGTCATACGAGCATCCCGTTAGAAGTTTTATCGGAAAAAAGGTTTCACCAACTGTGATGAAACCTTCAGGAAGAAATTCATCAGTACCATTGAAGAAAAAACAATGGTCAAAAAACTCTTTTCATCCCTGCTACTCCTCTTAGCAATCAATACTGTATCCGCCCAAGAGGATAAACCTGTTAAAGAAAGGCTCGAAAATCTTATTACCTACTCCTCCATTTCAATTTCACCAGATACATTAAACAATTGGATTGAATGGGTAAAAACTGGGGAAGCCATTCAGGAAGAAGTTCCAAAACGTAACAAAGCATGGGAGAATTTTCTCACCAGCTATTATAGACATTTGGGCACTATGGACAGCCCAAGTATGAGCGAAGCAACACTTAGAGGACTGTCTCAATACTTGACATTTCCATTTCTCAGGGGAAGAATCCTGGATTTTAAAAGCATAGGTCAATCCAATATTTCGTCTGAAGACATATTATCTGCCTCTGGTAGCGGCACTAAGCACTTGCTTTTAATCCCTGAATTGGGCTTTGATAAAACATTATTTGATGATTTTAAGCAACGTTACCATGAAGCTTTCACTTTCCACGAACTCTCATTTCCCAGTGGAAACAACACTTGGATGTACCCCAATAGATCCGAATACGCAAAAGCTGCTTGGCTTTCATCCATTGAGGATCTCATTATAGAATACCTTGATAAGATTGGTGACGAGAAATTGACAATTCTTACCATTGGTTCTGGTACTCAATTGGCTATAAAAGTTGCTAGCAAGAGCAATAAGGTGGCTGGCATAGTAACAATCAATGGTAGATATCAATCAAGCCTTGTTGATCCGATGACAGGGAATGATGTAACAGCATCACGAAGGGAGATTCTTTCTCAAACCGCCTTCCCTACCTCAATGGTCATTCAGGTCAGCCCTGCCAATCTGTCGAGCAGCTATGCCTTCTCTAAAGAGTTGGTCAAAAACCAAAGTTATTTAAATCAAATAACTCCAGATAATGTCAATACGATTTTTAGGTATAGTCGAGAGTTTGCCGCACAAGATGTGACGGAAGAAATCCGGCAAATGGATATCCCCATTCTTAACATAGTACCTGTCCACAATGACCAGTCTTCAAAAGCCAGCGATCTTGGAACCCTTCGCTCCTGGCAAGAGCTGAGTACAAATCACCCTCATTTACCCATTTCAATGGTCAAAGTCTGGGAGAGTCACGACTTAGTATTTATAGATCAACCTGAGCTCTTTGATTATTACTTCTCTCAATTTATGAACAATCCAAACAAGCCTGTATCTCAGATTCCTTCGGAGAACATAGTCAATGTGGAACCTGCAAGCCCATTAGCTTCCATTAGTCAGACTATCGAGACTACCCTGATAAAGCTCAAATACCATCAACCTGCCGCTAATGGTCGAAAGGTCTTTGGTGAACTTGTTCCTTTTGGTCAAATATGGAGAGCAGGAGCCAACAATGCTACTACAATTGAGGTCACAAATGATGTTGTGCTCAACGAGAAATTCAAACTTAAGAAAGGTCGGTATAGCTTTTTTATAATTCCATGTAAAGGGAATTGGCAGGTTGTCTTCAATCATATTGCAGATCAATGGGGTGCATTTAATTATAAAAAGAGTTTCGATGCGATCCGATTCGAGGTAACACCAGAGCAGACAGAAAGCTCTCAGGAATACCTCACCTATCAGATCACACGAACTGCAACAGATATGGCTGAAATATCAATGCACTGGGAAAACAGTAGAATCTCATTCACCATCAACGAAAATTTTGAGTTACCAGAAGCCCCGGAAAACTTCGATCATTCAATGTGGACAAAAATCCTAGATGACGATCAAGGTGATGGTGTGAATACAAACTTGACCGATGGCAAATCATTGTCCTACTTTCAAAAATCCGATACACTTTGGTTACGGTATGATCTTCATTCTTACAATAACAGGAAAGCTTTTGCCTTAAACTTATTGATTGATAGTGATAATAATCAGAGTACTGGAAATGCCTGGTTCGGGCAAAATACTACGTTCACTTTCGATAAGGCACTAACCCTTTGGATGCAGAAGTCTAGTGGTGGCTTTCAAGGGATAAATGGCATAATGAGTCCGGACGACTTTACCACAGGTAACCAGAACCTTGCATACATGAACAACATGACCTACTTCCTTTCTATGGAAGAGAAGTACTACATAGTAGGTGTACCAATCAAAGACCTAGAGTTGGAAAGCAAAAAGATAAGGGTTATCGGAGCAGTCGGTGAGTTTCAAACATGGAACGATGACATTGGCGATAATCAGTCAGCCCTTATTACTATAAAACCCTAAGTGGTCCTTAAATCTATCTTATCCCATTACTCATTCTATCAAGTAGTTTTATGAATAATACTCAAAAGCGCATTTTTCAATTATCTCTGATTGTCATAGTCGTCTATTGGCTATATGATATTTTCAAACTTACTCAACCACCAGTCGAAATCCCTGACGATACAACACAATTGCTCACCAGAATAGCATTTCTTAAAATAGGTGTACTCTCCGTGATAACAATACTTGTCTTTGGCCGCGGTGATACATTCATTTCTTTAGGATGGAGGAAACAACAATGGCCAAAACAGCTATTGATCGGAACTGCATTCGGAATAGTGACATTTGCCCTCACGCGCGTGCTTATTGACCCAGCACTTACTTCTGTATTTCCTCGCGAAGACCAAGGCCCCGGCATTATGGCCCATTTCACAAACATGTCTAATCTCTGGATCTGGTTGCTGTTTGGCATCATTGGAGGTGGTTTTGTCGAAGAACTACAACGAGTTTTCATTTTTAGCACTTTTGAAAAATGGAAGGGCAAAGGAATTATTGTCTGGGTAGTTCTTATTGATATCATATCCTTTGGAATTGGACATTTATATCAAGGACTCAGTGGCGCCATATCAGCAGCAATTTCCGGGCTGATCTTCGCTTTGATTTACTTACGTAAACGCTCATTCCTGGAAGCATTTACTGCACATGCTGTTTATGACATAATCGGTATTACACTAGGCCACATTTTAATGCAGCAGGCAATGCAGGCACAAATTGGTCAATAGATATGCCAGAAGAACCTTGTCTTAATACCAATCAATCCAAGCTAATGAAATTAGGTTTCAATAAGACTTTTGAAACCTATTAAAGAATGAGTCTCAGTTAGTTTACATAATGCGATTACAAATTTGCCTATTAGGTTTATTGATTATGGTCATGATCTCCTCATGCTCAAAAAATCAGCCCAAAACAACAATAACAATTGATATGGAGAAACAAGATAATGCTGCAGAAGTGACTGGCATAGGTGGAGTTTTTTTTTACCAGTTCCAACCCTAAAAACCTTAAAGAATGGTATATCAAAAACCTTGGTTTGGATCTCGATGAACATGGGGTTCAGTTTAGGTTTAGAGAGCAGGATGCCCCTGAAAAAGAAGGCATCATCCAATGGAGTATTTTCTCTGAGGATTCTGACTATTTGGCCCCCTCCAGTTCTGGTTTTATGATTAATTACAGGGTCAAAAACATTGAAAAGTTGGTCAAATCATTGGCAGAAAAGGGAGTTAAAATAGTCGATTCCATTCAAAGCTACCCTTATGGAAAGTTCGTTCATGTTCTCGATAGTGACAACAACAAGATTGAACTTTGGGAGCCACCAACCACCTATTGAAATGAAATATCTATTTCACGACACAGCAGGCTTCATTCATTTACTCTCATCCATTCTAGCATTGATTTTCGGTACCTGGGTAGTTATAAGTAAGAAAGGAACTAAAAAACACGTGAGAATTGGCTACTTGTACTTTACAAGTATGGTTTTACTGCTTAGCACTTCCTTCCTGATATTCAGACTTTTTGGAGGGTTTGGGCTGTTTCACTATGCAGCTATAGCCAGCTTTATTGTTCTGGCCTTAGGAATGCTGCCTATTTGGTTGAAAAGACCTCGAAACAACTGGAGGGTTTTTCACTACAACTTCATGTATTGGTCAGTAGTGGCACTGTACGAAGCTTTTGCATCAGAAATACTTACCAGAACTAAAATTGTTGGTTTCATGAGTATGGTAGGCATTGCCACTGGAGGGGTCCTCATAATTGGCTTTGTCATCTTCTTCAAATACAAATCGCAATGGGAAGAAGAGATTGGTATTGAAGCAAGAAGCAGAGTAAAAAAATAAAGTAAGAACCCTCAAGTTTCAAAATGAAGAAGGCAATTAAGATCTCCGCTTACTCCCTAATTGGGGCAGGAATGTTTTTATTCATTACAAACGTTATACTTACTCCTCTGATTGAAGACAGTAATGCTTTTGTAGATATCGCTCAATCGGATTTATTCTTGCTTAGAATGAGTTCTGCCACGCTAACGGCAGCACTAATGCTCCTTGGTACAGTAGGACTCTATTTATTTCAGAGCGCCAATTCCAACAAATTCACTGACTTATCATTTCTATTAGCATTTATGGGAAGTGCCCTACTGCTTGCAAACGAATGGAATCAATTATTCACAATGAGAGCACTGGCTGAGCAAAACCCCGAGGCTTTTATTGCACTTGATTCTTCAGAACGTATGACCTCATACGACATCGGAACAATTACCACCCTACTATCTTTTACCTTTGGCTGGACCTTGTTTTCAATAGCAATGCTCAAAGAGAGTGTGCTTTCTAGGCTAGGACCAGTTGGTATCTTGGCTGGTTTTATACTTACGCCCGTTCTGACCACGTTTCTTAATCCAGTTTTAGCCAGTGCGATTGGTAACAGTGTCATTGCCTTTGCTCTAATAATACTAGGCAGGGAAATAAATATCAGAGACAAAGAATCAGACCTGATAGAAAAGTTAATAAAAAGGCAAAAAGCGGTATAAGGGAAAAGCGCTATTATTATTTGACCTTCAATGATATGGTAAAGCTATCGACCTTTTTCTGGATATTATGTGAAATAGCGAAAGTCAAAATAGAGTTAATCAAGACTAGCAATATGGGCATAAGAGAAAGGTATCAACTAGCTCTATGAAAATCTAATCTATCACCTATCAGGCTACACAACATTTCCATTTCTATTAAAAACAGAAGTAATTTATAGACCTTCTGACCTTTGAGGTGTATTTTCATAAGCTTATGAAAGCAACACACAAGTTGAGGCGGTGGATTAAAATATTGACAATCATCGGGCTTGGCCTGATTCTTCTGATAACAATTGTAATTGGTATTATTTACAATCAGCAAGACAAGCTCATTCAAAAGGCGTTAACAAATCTGAACAAAGATTTTACTGGTCTTTTCAGCATCGAAGGCTCGCATATATCTCCTTTCGCCAACTTCCCTTATGTATCAATCGACTTGGAAAGTGTTGCCATATATGAAACCAAGTCAGACAGTACAGAGGCATTGGTCAGCATTCGAGATGTGTATGTAGGATTCGATCTCATGTCTATCATTAAGGGAGATTATCAGGTTAAAAAAGTAAAGCTCAGCAATGGTTTCATTAAACTTATTCAACATACGGATGGTAGCCTGAATGTATTAAATGCACTTTCAAATGATCAGGCAATTGAAGAAAAGGCATCTCCAACACAAAGTGCACCTTCAAATCTTAGTCTCGAGGCTGTTGAACTCAAGAACATTGATCTACTCAAGATCAATGAAGCCAATAACATATTAGCAGAGGTGTTCATAGAAGCTATAAACTCCAGTTTATCTATGTCGGAAGAACATATCAAAGCCAAGTTTGATAGTCGTATGCTCTTCAACCTGGTGCTGGATGGTGACACTTCTTTTCTACATGACAAACACCTTTCTCTGACTACCGGTATAGATTATGACCTCAATACAGGAGTACTTGACCTAGACCCCTCAGAATTATTCATAGAAAAAGCCTCCTTTCTGATGGATGGGCAGATAGATGTAGAAGACAGTCTCAATCTAGACCTTCAATTCAGCGGACAGAAACCCAACTTCGATCTATTCTTGGCCTTCGTACCTGAAGAGTACACTCCCCTACTTCAGAGGTACGATAATGGAGGAACTGTGTACTTCGATGCCGACATCAAAGGACCTGCGGCTTTTGGTAAGAGTCCACATCTGGAAATAGACTTTGGCTGCAAAGAAGCCTTTGTAGAAAACCTCGAAGCCGATAAAGAAATCAATGACTTATTCTTTAAAGGACATTTTACAACCGGAGCACAGAACTCTCCGGAAACCATGTTGCTCACTATACAAGACTTCACGGCCAGGCCAGAAACTGGAACTTTCCGTGGAGATGTCAGGATAGAAAATTTCGATTCACCTGACATTGAAATGAAGGTCAATTCAGAGTTTAACCTAGATTTTTTAGCCGAGTTTTTTAATATAAAAGGACTCGAGGATGTAAGTGGAAAAATCTCCTTAGACATGAACTTTCATGATATTATCGACCTGAACGACCCTTCAAAGACTATTGAACGACTGAATGAAAGTTATTATACAGAGCTTGAAGTAGAAGATCTTAATTTCACAAGCCCCAATTTTCACTTGCCTCTCCAAGACATTAACATTCATGCTTCCATGGACGGGCATAGAGCTGAAATAGATCAGTTTGAGTTAAAAGCAGGTAATTCGAACATTTCATTTACAGCAGACATATCAGATTTACCGGCTATTATTCACCATACCAGTTTACCGGTGAATGTCAATATGAATATTCAATCCAAAATGATCGACTTATTGGAAATCACTAAGATGGACAGTCTGGCAGAAGGCTTCAATGAACAAATTCGTGACCTATCACTCGGTTTCAAATTCAAAAGCAGTGCAAAAGCTTTCACTGAATCTCCTTATTTACCATTAGGTGAATTCTTCATTACCAAACTAAAGGCGGATTTGACCCATTATCCGCATCAGTTGCATGACTTTAATGCCGACATTGTCATAGATTCAACCGATTTTAAGGTCATAGATTTTACCGGAATGTTGGATCAAAGTGATTTTCATTTTGATGGTAAACTCACCCATTATGACTTATGGTTTCAAGATGATCCCCATGGTATTTCAGAGATCGATTTCAATTTTGATGCTGAGCGCCTACAACTAGAAGATCTTTTCTCTTATGGAGGTGAAAATTACGTTCCTGAAGACTATCGCCATGAAGAATTTAGAAACCTGAGGTTTCATGGCCTTTCCAAACTAGAGTTTGATAAAGAAATGAAAGCAATTGGCTTAGAACTTGACCACTTGAGTGCGTCCATGAAAGTTCATGGCATGAAACTGGAAAATTTTGCTGGTAAGATATGGGCAGACAGCTCCAAGTTCTTGATCGAAAATCTTGGCGGGAAAGTAGGTAACTCAGAATTCGTTACTGATCTTACCTATTACTTAAAGCAGGACAGCACCAGTGCTGCCCACACCTTTTCATTCAAAAGTCCCAAACTAGACTTTGATCAACTGTTCTCCTATATACCCGCACAGGCTGATACCGAAAACGGACAAGTAGACCACGAAGCTGGGTTTAACATTTTTGACCTACCATTTGCCAATATGGATTTCAGCTTTGACATAGGTGAAATGAACTATCACAAATACCTTCTTGATGACTTCATGTTAGAAGGTAGAATGCAAAGAAACCACTACATCTATGTAGATACCATGTCTCTTAAAGCTGCTGGCGGAGAAATGAGACTCAACGGCTATTTCAATGGCTCTGACCCTGAACAGATCTATTTCAGCCCTCATCTGAAGTTAAAAGACGTTGATCTGGATAAGCTCCTTTTTAAGTTTGATAATTTTGGTCAAGACCAATTGGTTTCAGATAATCTGCATGGGCGACTCAGCGGATCACTAATGGGGAAAATTCACATGCATCCGGACTTAGTTCCTGCAACTGACGTTTCGGAGTTAGAAATGGATATTGAAGTCTTGGATGGCAGCCTGGTCGACTTTACCCCTTTTGAGGCACTCTCCAGTTATTTTACGGATAAGAACCTGAAACTCGTAAGATTCGATACGCTCAAGAATAAGCTTACGCTAAGCAATGGAGACCTTGTGATCCCCAACATGAATATCAATACTAGCCTGGGGTATTTTGAAATCTCTGGTACTCAGAGTCTCGACCTTAATATGGACTATGTAATGAGAATACCATTGAAAGTGGTTACCCGTGCAGGTTTAAGAAAGTTATTTGGTCGTAAGAATCGCGATAATTCGGATCAGGTAGATGACATTCAATATAGAGATGAATCGCGAAGGACAACCTTTTTAAGTGTCAGGGTCAAAGGGACACCTGAAGATTATGACGTTTCTCTAGGGAGAAAAAGGGAAAAGAACTAGCAACCACTGATGGTGGTAAAGGTGAGAATAGCCAGGTTCTAAGAAAAGGTGGTTAACGACACCAGCCTTTTAGGATCCAATAGCTTCCACTGCTCTGGTAAAATGTACAAGCAATGGGTCTACTTGATGCTCGAAGACATCTACCAAAGCCTTCTCCTGTAGCGAATTCACCCCTTATACAATTTTATTGATATAGGGGGTTGGGTAAATCGACCTCAAACGCATTACTATAATAACAAAACAAAAAAGTTATGAAAACAGTAATCGTAGAAACCAAAAACACTTTAGCTGCCGTAACAATTCTTGCAGCAGGCATTGCCTTCTTCCAGGTACTTCACATCATAATTGGTTGATTGCCCTCGGTATTCAGCCAATTATGAATAGCCAAATGCGTTTCTTATCTTAATTCTCCTCAACCAAAAAGACTAGAATGAAAAAGCTATTGAAGAACGCCATCTTCAGTGTTGTCTTATTCGTCATTATCATTACCATAAACTACTTCCAGGCTGGAAAAGAGTCAACCATCGAGTTTATAGAATCCTTCTGGTGGTTCTTTGTACTGTTACCCATTGCCATTCGACTATACATGTGGTTCCAAGGAATAAAAAGAAAGGCCTCGAAAGCCGGAGAAGATGCAGTAGATAGGCTCTTTGATAAGAAGAAAGAGATTACAGAATAAGCAGCATGGAAACTTTCTCGATCACAACAGTTGAGGCAGCTGACAACTTTATCACAAAATTCTCAGAAACAGCTTATCCAAAACATGATCACGGTGGCATGTTGCTGACCAATCGCATTGATGCTTTAAACTTTAGGCTAAGAGAGAGCTCGTTGGGTTACTCGACAGGTTTTCATGTGGCAGGTGATCCTACCCTTATCATCGTTCAACAAGGAACACTTAGGATTACTTTACAAAATGACGACTACAAGGATTTTGGAGCAGGCACCATGTTTATTGCGAAAGACTATTTACCACCACACATAGAGTTTGATGAGTCGATCCATGGTCATAAGGCAGAAGTCATTGGTGAACAGCCACTAAGGGCTGTCCACATAAAATTAGAATCACTTAAGGACTAAGCTTGGAATACATTCTAGGCCATATGGTCCTTTGGTTGTTGGTCAGCACATCATCACAAATGTTTCCTATCTTGATTTTACAAGCTCAAACTGGTTCAGTTTGGCGTGCAACTGACTGATTGGACTGATGGTCTAAAAATCCTCCTGCATTCGCTCTTGTTCTTTTTTTGATTGGTTGATCAAGAGATAACCAATGCCAATCAAAGCCAGATTTTTTAAATGGAACCAAATGGTCAACTGATAGACTATTGACGATTCTACTCCTCCGCCTACGCTATTCACCATCAGATGTATAGCTGATCTTACTAGGCCATAACTAACCAATAAGCCTCCCCAGTATCTAAATGACCAGAAGCTATCTTTTGCATAAAAGCCATAAAACACTGGTATTAGAGCACCAAAAGCAATTAACATTGGATAGTAACTACCAATTAGTAAATATTCGAGAGCATTGATAAGCATAGGTACCAAGCTGATTGCAAAAATTGCCTTATAACTCTTTAAATAACTAAGGACACTCATCAACAACACGGTTTAGAACGTTAAAAATCAATTCTGACATTATTGCCAAATACTCAAAATCAATGGTCTCGGATTTATCAGTTGGCTTGTGAATATGAGGTGTAATATCCTGAAATGCTTCTGAAACACCCACTACCTCAAAGCCTCTAATCAAAAAGGATTTGTTATCAGAAGATGCGCCTGAGACTATATTCAAAGGAATATTCAGCAGAGATGCTTCTTCCCTGTAGATCACTTCCAAATGAGAAGGTGGAGATTGTATACTAAAAAGTCTATCTCCATCACTATCCCAACCAATGGTATCGATAGTATGAATAGCTTTTATTACCCAATCTTTCGATTGAAGCCAATCTGCAAATGCTCCACTGCCTACTTCATCATCTTCTTCCTGATCAAAAAAGACTACTATAAAATTGGTTTTTCTATTGGATAATCTATTCAGCCTTTCCGCTAATCTTAGGCAGACACTTATTCCTGTGCCATTGTCAATAGCACCCGGACTACCTCTTTCTGTATCATAATGTGCTCCAAAGACTACATATTCATTGCTTGGTTGAGTAGCTGGAATAATAGAATAGACATTTATTCCTCGAAAAGGTCTGAACAAAAGGTCCAAAACAAAAACACTATTCGGAGTCTTATATTTATGATGTTTTGGACTAAGCCCAATCTCTGTCAAAACACTGGAAAGATAATTAGCCGTGATAGTTCTTTCACTAGGTGAGCTTCTCTGATTCAAAAATCGATTACCCCTTACAGGAAGTTCGCCTGTGAGTTGTTCGATAATGTGCTTTTGAAACTTTATAGTCTCATCTAAGTCGTATTTACGTTGTTGAGCTCCACAGAAAAAAAAGCTAAAACAAAACACAAGTAATATTACAATTCGCATGGTCACTTACTTATCTGATTTTGATACACTAAGTTTCCATCCTATCCACTTTCTTAGTGTAGCTATTGCCACATCTTTGCCCAGAGAACCATTCGTTAGAATAATCATGCCGCTCTTGGTATCAAAGTCCATCATAAAACCAGATTCCCAACCATCATTAGACCCAGCATGTCCGGTGACTGTTAGCGGTCCCATGGGATACCTCTGATATCCTAAGCCATACCTTCCATTGGTAACCTCCAAAGGTGTTTTCATTAGTTTTAAAAGCTCATCATTTAAAACCTGATTGCCTTCAAAAGAAGCATATGCAAACTTGGTTAGGTCCTCCATAGTTGTATGCAAACCTGCGGCAGCCTGAGCCGTAAAACGTTCCAAGCCAATTTCTTTTCCACCCTCATCGTATGGCTTTGCTGAATTTTTGAGAATTTTCTTCTTCAGAGTAAAGCTTGTATTATTCATTTTTAAAGGTTTGAAAACCTCCTTTTCCATGTACTTAGCGAAACTCTTACCTGTCACCTCCTCAATCATTAATTGTAAAATCGTATAACCTCCTCCAGAATATTGAAACTTAGTTTGTGGCTCCAAGATGATTTTCACTGGCTCATCTGCTCGAGCATCACCATTTACCCCATTCAATGATTCTTCTAAGCTTGGTAAAACCTGTCCTGGCCTGAAGCCAGGATATCCATGAACTGAAATCCCAGCGGTATGACTTAGTAAAGCCCTCACAGTCACTTTTCTGCTATCAAAGGGAGATGGGGGAATTTGCCACCGACTGATGTATTCCTCAACCGAAGTGTTCAAATCCACCTTTCCATCCTGCACCAACCGCATCACTCCCCAGGCGGTAAATAATTTTGAAATTGATCCAATGTTAAAACCTGTCTCGGTTGTTACAGGACTTTTTGAAGAGACATCCGCCAGCCCCAAACCTTTTTGATAAATCACCTCACCTTTATCAAAAATGGTGATGACTGTTCCAGGAACATTCTTTTGCTCCATTAGTGAAGGTATTTCCTTCTCCAGTAATGTGCTCAAAACTTTATGATCATCCTGATTTTGTGCTTGGCCCAACACAGAAGTGATCACTATTAAGGCTACGACATAAATTTTTCGAGTAATTGACATGATTTAAAATTTTATAAATGATACTCGAAACTGTGTATCCCATCATTGAGAAGTCATTTTAAATGATCTTCTATTGATGTTAGATGACGAAAATGAATGAAGTATTGACAAATCAGCTTCAACAGAAAAATAGGTGGTTCGTCATCGATTTCTTCCAGTTGGTCATTGATCTTTGCGAGATCATATGTCAAGTTTTACTTTTAGCCTATGACCCAGTGGTTGAAAAGACACATAAAGACTATAATCATTTTAATCATTTTAATTGGTGCCAGCATAGCCATGGCTCAGTTTAAACAAGCTTATGAGCTAAGCAGGGATGCTTACTACGAGAATTCCTTTAAGCTTGCACAACTTATCTTTTTCCTCACCATTGCTTACGTGATATTTACCTTTTTATTCAACAAATGGAAGGAATACAAAGCACTCAGGAATTCTCATGATAAAGCGCAATTGGAGCTGCTAAAGAGCAAAATGGATCCTCATTTCTTCTTCAATACACTTAACAACCTATATGGTCTGGCCATTGAAAAATCAGATGAAACGGCTCCTGTCATTCTCAAACTATCAGAGGTAATGCGATACACGATCTATAACGGTGAAAAGCAGAAGGTAACATTAAGAGAAGAGGTTGAACATTTACGGCAGTATATAGAGATTCATAAGATTAGATATAAGGATCGTGTGAATATCTGCATCAATGAAAATATACTCGATGATCAGCTTTCAATTGCTCCCTTACTTTTTATCAATTTGGTCGAAAATGCTTTCAAGCATGGAGCTGAAACTTTGACAGCTGAGGCTTATATTAAGATTGATATTCAGTCATCAGGAAAGAAAGTTGCTTTCACCATTGAAAACAATAAGCTTCCTGGAATATCGAGCGAGGGAGGGCATGGACTAGCTCATCTCAGAGAAAGGCTTGCACTCACCTACCCTAGAAAGCATAATTTCTCAATTGAAAGGACTGACTTCACATACTTGGCAAATTTAGAACTGAAGATTGCATGACTAAATATTTAATCATTGATGATGAGCCCATCGCCCATAGAATCATTGAGGGCTATGCCAAGCACTTATCACAGTTATCAAAAGTCGACAATTGTTACAGTGCACTGGAAGCTTTGAGTATCCTACAGAAAGAGTCTATTGATTTGATTTTTCTAGATATCAATATGCCGCAGCTCAGTGGCTTTGAATTACTTAAAACACTTTCAAACCCTCCACAGGTAATTGTTACTACAGCCTATCAAGAATTTGCGTTAGAAGGATTCGAGCTAAATGTCAAGGACTATCTTCTTAAGCCCTTTTCGTTCGAACGCTTCTTAAAAGCAGTCAATAAGATCAAAGTATCCTCAAAGGATAGCCTTGTAAAAAACATGGAAGAGCCAATCACAGGGAGTATCTTCCTAAAACAGGATCGAAAGCAAAGGAAAATTTGGCTGAATCAAATACGCTTTGTAGAGGCCTATGGAAATTATTGCAAGGTACATCTAGAGGAAGAAGTGCTTATAACGCCAGAAAGGATTTCTGCATTGGAATCTTTACTTCCACAGAAATCCTTTCTCAGGGTTCATAAGTCTTTTATCGTGGCCAATTCCTATATAGAAGCGATCGCTGGAAGCAAAATTCAAATAGGCAATAGGTTTATACCGATTGGACAGACTTATGCCAATGCTGTAAAGCGATTATTGAAAAGTAATTAGGAAGCGCTAGGTTTTCTTTCCTGCGTTCTTACCGTCAACCCATCTTCCGGCTTTTACCTCACCGAGATATGTCACAGTCTTACTTTTTTCATACTGACGGACAGCGAATTCCATTTCGGCCTTCGTGTCTCTTCTTATTTTTACTCCTGTACTGGAGCCTTTACTTCTTACTTCTAAATAAAAACCTTCTTTTAAGGTAGGTGGTTTAGTTGCTGGTCTTCCCTTTTTCTCCATCTATATGTTTGATTCTCTTCAATGCGACTTCATTTTTGATCCAATGAAGTCCGATGGCTGAAAAGGTAATCAAAAATCAGTTTAGATCATTGTAGAACTTGATAATCTTAACAAAGGAGAACTATTGCCAGCTTCTCGAAATCATTTCTAAAGCTACTTTACCGCGAAACTAATATCGGTAATCAGATCTTTTGGTTCTACCTCTTGTGGATTGTTGACATACATTTCGAAGGGATGAATTCCCTTTACCATTTTGAATTCTTTGCCTCGCTGCATGTTGTAAAGCGTAGTCCAGGCATTACCTAAGTGATGATAGGTCCCAATGTGTCGAACTGTATTCACCTTAGTAGCGGGTACTTCTCCAGCAAATAGACCTCCCGACAAACCATTCGGTTTGCTCTTTACTCCCAGGCACGCTGAATACTCAACAACTCTTTTGACCATGTCCCATTTATGGTAAATGGAAAATACCTGGCCAGTAGTTTCTCCCTCATTCTCTTTGGCATAAGTCTCCAATTTTTCAAAATCAGCCTTCATGTGGTCGCCCATTTGGTCCATATTACACGAAGTCCTCATGCCCACATAATGTGTGTGAGGAAAGTCTGAAGTGCCTTTAAACTCAAGTTTCGAGTCTACCTCACCTTTTTCAACATACTCTTTCAGCATATTCAAACCACGCTCATAATCCATACCTACGAATGCCTCCATTTGCTTTTTCATCCAAAACAAAAAGAACGGTAGGCTACTATCCATTGTCCATGTTACCTGAACTGCGTCACCTACTGTTTTAAAATAGAAACTAACCTTGGCTTGTGATTTCCATGGCTTCAAGAACATAAGGTCATAATCGATAGACTCATTCTCTTTTTCATTCAGAATGGTCATGTTGCCCTCACCTGTTCTTTTTCCGTTCCACTCATAGTATTTCGCATCTTCGCGAATCGTGACCTTGGTCGCTGGGTCCATAATCAACCATGGCGACCAGGCTTGCCAGTGGTTGAAGTCATTCAATGTTGAAAAAATCTTTTCTATCGGTGCGCTAATCATAACGGACCGGTTAATACTCATCTTAGGCATGATCAAAAAAATTAGTGCATAGAAAATTAGGCAATTAGACGCTAATTGTAAAGTCTGTTTCCCTCACAAACTGTGAATCTTATTTAGTCATAGGTAATATGAAGCACCCGAATGAGTACGGGCCCTAAAAGTCTACCATCCTGTGTTTCAGCTCCAACGTCATTGACATAGAGCTTCGAACCATCCGGACTAAAGGCCAAATCATTGGGAAAAGTAAACGTAGCCTCTGAGGCACTGCCATCTAGATTACCCTTCTTTCCTGAACCCGCTAGCAATTCTACATTCCCCTCCAAATCGATAGTGTATATCTGATGTGCGCCCCGGGCAACTACATAAAAGAGTCCGTTTCTGAATACGAGATGGCCATTGTTATTACCTGGCAAACTGGCCAAGACGGAAGCATTTCCTTCCGGATCAATTTTCACAATATTACTGCTTGAAAAATTAGCTGTATAAAGATTGCCCTGATCATCCATTTCTAAGCCGTTAGGACATTTCAGAAGGTCACTTTTGGCAAAAACCCTCGAATTACCATCCTCATCTACTTTTTGGATTGTACCACTTCCACAGTTGGCCACAAAGAGTGCGTCTTTGGTCTTGACAAGTCCCACAGGTGAGAAAAATCCTTCGGTGGCAAAATCGCTGACGCTACCGTCTTTCTTCACCACACTTATTTTCCTTCCGCTTACATTACTCTGATAAAAGAGTCCATCCGGTCCAATATCACTACCTGAAGCACCATTAATACCCTCAGCGAATACACTTATTTTTCCTTCTGGAGTCATTTTAAAAATTTCCGCTCCACCGGCTCTACCCAGTTGGAGTCCAAAATTGCTCATATAAATGTTACCAGAAGCATCTACTTCCATGCCCCCACTACCCGCTTGAATTGGATCACCTAAGGTGGTCACTTTGGTTACTTTGGGTTTTTGTGCATGCAATGAGAGGCAGAGGCCTATAAAAAAGGCAAGAGAGAGAAGTTTAAGTCGCATAATCAAAAAATGAGTTCAGAGTTAATACGTTAACAATAACAATCAGGGTTGTTGATTACCTCATCAGAACGTCTTTCTTAAGCTTAAAACCTATAAAAACCACATATCTATGTGATCTGATGAGTAACTGGGCACCTGACGATCCACTCAAAAGGTTTTGACCCATGAGATTTATTTGGCAGTTTAGAATCGATGAATGCAGTGATGTACATCGGCATATTCTTAGCTGGCTTTCTGTCACTACTGATTTTTGCCAAAAACAACCGAACCACCCACGATCATATTCTCGTGGCTTGGCTGATAATAGGTGCATTACTACTTTTTTCTTTCTACTATGATTTCAATTATGACACTAGAAAATATGAAGCGCTACAGCTCGTAGGCATGGTGCTGCCCCCAGCTGCCGCGCCCATTCTTTATTTCTATGTTTGTTCACTCGTCCGCTCTAGACCGTTTAAGCTCAGAAGGTATTGGTTTCACTTTATCCCTTTCTTTTTTCTTGCCGGGTCCATGCTCTATTTCTACTACAATTTGGAAGACAGTCAACGCTTGGTAGTTGACGATGGCTTTATTCAGATGTACGGAATTAGAGCCTTTCAAATGAGAAACTACGGGATGATTATGGCCTTTTTCAGTTTCCTTTACCCCGTGCTCAGCCTCTACTTACTATTCAGGCATAAGAAGACCTTGACTGATAAGTTCTCAAACCTCTCAGGTGTAAACATGGACTGGTTGAGAAACTGGATCATCCTTTCCTTCATCGGTTTTTGGTTGAGCTTCTTTTTGATATGGTCAGGAGCATTTCGATGGATTGAATTTGAAACATCTTTTAAAGCAGTGGCGAGTCTAATTACATTAAACATTGCCATCATTGGGTTCTATGGCCTCAAGCAGACTTCCATTTTTACAAACGAGCGGATACAACAGGGGGCTCAAAAAGAAGCCACTGAAAACAAATATGAAAGATCTAGGCTAACGAAAGATGAGTCTACAAAAATCTTGACGAAAGTTCAGAACTTTATGAAGTCAGAAAAGCCTTTTCTAGATAGTCAACTGAGTTTGGAGTCTCTAGCCTTCAAACTTGGCCTGAGCAAACATGACCTATCACAAGTGATCAATGAGCAACTCGGGATTAACTTCTTCACCTTTGTGAATGAGTATCGCATATCGGAATTCAAGCAACTCATACAACAACCCAAAAATGCCCACCTCACCATATTGGGTGTAGCCCTTGAGTCCGGGTTCAACTCCAAGTCATCATTTAACGGGGTATTCAAAAAATTAGAAGGCATCACCCCTGGAGCGTACAAAAACAGCCTTAAACAGTCCAGTTAACATGTCCATATTGATCGGATAAGACGTTTGGACCTTTTTCGAAGACCATATTTGAGCAAACTCAAATATTATGTGGTCAAATTATATCCTCACTTCTTTAAGAACCATCAAAAAGAATAAGCTTTTTGTGGGCATCAATTTAGTCTCAATTGCATTAGCCTTTTCGCTATGCACCATTGCCTACTTTAATGTTCAGTTCAATTCGGACTTCAACACCTTCTTTTCAAAAGCAGGAGAGCTATACAAAGTCAATAGTAATCGGCTTACGGCAGAAGGTACGGTCATGCAAGGGACCAGTCCGATCCCCCTTGCCGAATCGATAAATGGTGATATGGCCAACATCAAAGCCGTTCGTTATCATCGGCAAAACAAAATGATCAAGCTTGAAGACCAACTTTTTCGGCAATCGATAGGCTTTGTTGATCCTGAATTTCTTGACTTCTTCGAAATACCAACCGTTTCTGGATCAAATGCCAAGTTTTCAGGACAGCAGGATATGTTCATAAACCCTAGTGTGGCGACTAAATACTTTGGCAAGGAAGATCCTATTGGGAAAGAACTCAAATTGATCCTATCTAATGGTAAAACTCTTGGTTTTACTGTGAAGGGTGTAATCGTAGATCTCCCTAAGAACACAAGTTTCATATATGACGTTATCCTCCCATTTGAGAACTATATGAATATCAATGGATTCAGGGAAAATGATTGGTCGCAATGGATTGATGGTACTTTTCTTCATGGAACCGCTGTCAATGCCGACCATATTGCCAACAGTCTTGGCCGCTATATCAATGTGCAAAATGAGTCAAATCAGGGTCAGGAACTTGGAAGCTATTCTGTCTCCTCCGTTCTCGAATGGCCAGCATTTGAAAATAGTATGGAGAAATCCAACTTCATGGGACATCTCCACCCTGCCTCTGTTTTGGGCACACTGTCATCGGCCATCGCTGTACTCCTTCTGGCCTCATTTAACTTTATCAATACCAGCATTGCTATTTCGCGCAAGCGTCTGAAAGAGATAGGCATGAGAAAGGTACTTGGTGGACGTAAACAAGATTTAAGAGTTCAATTTTTGGTTGAAAGCCTAGTTCAAATGCTTATCGCTGTACTGTTCTCAGGGCTTATCACTTCGATACTTACTGATGCCTACAACTCTATGTTTGAGTTTGAAATAGTTGAGTTCAGTCGAATCTCATTGGGGCCTTTTCTAGGGTTTATGTTCAGTGTCTGGTTGATCACTGGTCTACTGGCCGGTATATACCCTGCCTTCTATGTTAGTCGTTTTTCACCCCTTCAGGTATTGAAAAATAAAGTTAGATTCTCAAAACGGAACCTATTCACTAAGTCTCTGTTGACTTTTCAGTTAGTCGTCTGTGTGTACAATGTCTTTTCGCTCATTTTATTTATCCAAAACACCAAGTATCAGGAAGGTTTGGACAGGGGTTATTCTGTAAAAACATCCATAAACGTCCCCGTGAGAGACTTCAATCAGTTCCAAGTATTGAAGTCAGAATTTGAGGCACTGAGTTCTGTGAAGACTGTGACAGGGACTATGCACCCAATCGGTTTTCAAAGTGAGAACATAAGTATTCAGCACCTTGGTGAGGCCTATGACGTAGCCCGCCTTATTGTGGGTAAGGGCTATCTCGAAAATCTTGATATAAGACTGAGTCAGGGGGACTTCTTTAGTGAAAATGAAGACAACAACTTTGTAATCGTAAATCAGATGTTCGCCAAGCAACATGGCGGTGATGTCCTGGGCGAACAGATCAGCAACAATGGAGAGCGCTTTACTATCATTGGTGTCGTAGATGATTTTAACCTAAGGACGATTATGCTCGATAATAAAATCAGGCCTTCGGTGATATTCTTAAGCCCGGAAACTCACTATAAATATGCCAATGTTCTACTCAATACAGACAATCCTTTAGAAGAGAACCGAGTCTTAGAGTCTAGTTGGAATAAGCTATTTCCCGAAGAACAGTACCTTGGTTTCCTTCAGGAAGATGTGTTAAAACCTGTAAGGCAAACTAATAACATAATGTTGAGCATCAATTCTTTCGTTGCAGTAGTGACCTTAATCATTTCGGCACTTGGTCTTTATGCGATGGTTTTCCTTAATATTCAAAGCCGAATCAAGGAGTTTGGTGTCAGAAAAGTGCTTGGAGCTTCAGTCAAGCAAATTCTCTACTTGATCAATCGCGAGGTTATTGTAATGCTTAGCATCGCTAGTGTGGCTGGTTTGGTCCTTGGTTACTTTGTGATCAATATGATTCTGGATATCGTCTATGCCTATCATACTGAGACGACATTCGATAATTTCGTACTCCCAATTCTTATTGTAACAACCATTGTTGTGATGGCCATAGGTTATAGAACATGGCAATCGGCCAGGGAAAATCCTGTGGAACATTTACGATTTGAATAGCCGTCTGAAGTTTACATCTTTGAGTTAAGATGGAAGCACAGGCTAATGGCAATATTCTCAAGGAACTCGTCATCATGAAAATGCCTTTTGGAAAATATAAAGGGAGAACGCTTTGCGACCTCCCTATCTCTTATCTTGAGTGGTTTGCAGGTAAGGGTTTCCCTAAAGGAAAACTGGGAATGCTGCTGTCTACCATCTACGAAATCAAACTGAATGGTTTAGAGCAATTGCTAGACCCCATTAAGAAGTCACTCTAAAGTGCTTTTGCCAATAGAGTTTTCAACTGGTCTGCAGTAAGGTTTTTTGCTAGAATCTTACCATTTTTCCCGATAATCAGGTTTTGTGGTAAAGAACTTACGCCATACAGGTCACTTATTGTTCGGTCTTTGTCCTGTATATGTCTCCACATACCTATACCATCCTTTGTGATGGCCTTTTGCCAAACCTTAACTTTCTCATCTTGCGAAATACTCACAACTTCTAAGCCCTTATTCTTGTAGTCATTGTATAGTTCTGCGAATTGAGGA
The DNA here is from genome assembly GCA_965230105.1 of Roseivirga sp. Taxonomy (GTDB): domain Bacteria; phylum Bacteroidota; class Bacteroidia; order Cytophagales; family Cyclobacteriaceae; genus Roseivirga. The sequence goes on from CBDDKG010000020.1 coordinate 104,186, forward strand.
TTCTCTATTCTACAAGCCTTACACCAAGCAGCCCAAAAGTCCACCAAAAGTATCTTTCCCTTATAGTCATTGTATGAAAACACTCTATCTTCTATATCAATCGCTTCAAAAGCAGGTGGTTCCATACCAATGGACAATACTTTCGCCCGATAAACTTGTATTTCTAAGGCCTTAGTCACTTGGCTTTTTGGAAGCTTTTCTTGAAATGCTGCCAGGCGAGCCTCAATGAAGGGGAGTTCCTTGTTAAAGTCCGAATATTGAATTGCCAAGTATCCCTGAGGGCCTTCACCTTTTGAGACAATCCAATCTCTTAACTCTGGTAAGAAGTTTTGAATGGCAGATGCCGACCTTCTTTGAATCTCCGTCATGGCCTCCTTGTCTCCAGACCTCATCGCAGCATCAGCGTCTTTTTTAAGCTTTGCAAAATGTTTGGCTTGAAGCTTTGCATTCTCTTGTCTCATTTTTTGAAGTTGCTGTGAGTTAATTGATCCAATAAACTTGAATTTCCCTTCTATGAAATCCACTATTATCATTGATTCATTTGTGTAAGAAAGAGTAACCTCTTCCTTTCCAAAGTCCAGGAGAAGCAAATTTTGATTGTCTATGTTCAAAACCGCTTCGTACCTCCCATCATTTACTTCGATTTTCTTCAACAGTTCATACTCCTGAGAGTCTCCTCTAAATTCCTTTAGCACAACAGTTCTAACCTCATCATCAACCTTACCTTTTAACACTAGCTTTTGACCGTAGAAAACATGACAGGTAAATAAGAGTAGTACCAAGGATATCATTCTTCTTTTCATCATTTCTTTTTTTGTTTTTTCAAAGAAATGAACTCGGAGAACAACTATGGTTCGCTTGCAGAAATGCGAACGGATCACTTGCAAGAAATTAGTTCGAATTTACGATTACGGATATCCGAACGCCTAGATTCCCTGACTTCGCTTGAATTCGCTAGGTGTTAAGCCAGTTTTTTTCTTAAAGATTGTGTTAAAAGATGATTTAGAATTAAAGCCTACTAGATACATGACCTCAATAATTGTCTCCTTCTCATCCTTTGGATTCTTGAGCCTGTCCTTGGCCATCTCAATTCTATAGGTGTTAATAAAATCGATAAAATTTTGATTGAAATGACGGTTGATCAACCCGGATAATTCTCTAGGAGCAACATTTAGATCTATCGCTAAATCGTTCAATGAAAGCATTGGATTAACAAAAGGTTTGCACTCATTCATATGTCTCCTAATCTGCTCCAACTTCTTTTCCACCTCTTCCGATTGCTCTTGCGATACGAAAGATTTGGTTACCACAGCCATCTCTTCAAAAGTGATTCCTTGAAAAATCATGGGTTGCTTCAACCCCTTATAAAACATACTATTCACAAGAATGAGTATCGAACAGTTTACCAGCGTTACTCCTTGAAAAACCTCTATATCTTGGTAGAAATGTTGGTAAATATCTATGAGAAAAGTAGCCACAAACAGCACTAATGTCCATTTCAACCATGAAAGGGTGATAGTACCATTGGCGGACTGAGTTTGTATTAAAGCTCTGGTATACCTCACAATTTCCTTGAAAGAGAATATGCTATAAATGATCAAACTAATGTACAGGAATGAACCAAACCTACTGCAAAGACCAACCCCTAAGGTTGCAGATAAGAGCATGATTGTTAATGGAATTGCATGCAGCGCATCCTTCTTACTAAAGCGGTAAGATCTATAGATCAGGCTTCTCGTATACAAGTAGAGTACGGGCCCATAACCAAAACCGAAGACGCATAAGTAAGACTGAGCTTCTTCAAAAGTGTAAATCCTATTTTCAAAAAGGATCACAAGCATTTGAACCCCAAGCAGGGTCATGAGTGTGGCCAAGAGAAAATTTGCTCTCGGTTTTGGACCCGGGCCAGACCATAAAATAGTAGCAAATAAGAAACATTGAAAACTGATGAGGATCAGTGAGACCTCATAAAGATTGAATAACATATTGCTTTTGAACGATCACGTATTGGAAGTTATAAAAGCAAATAGTAATTACCCAAACTCATTTGGACGCTAAAAATCAATCTTCAATGGAAGTCCTAACCAATTTCACAAACTCGCCAATCTTATTTGGTTCCAACCAGCGGGTTACAATGACCATATCATTGGTTTTGTCTACCACAATAAAGTTCCCACCAAAACCTGCAGCATAATAGATTGATTCATCCTCTACGCCTCTCCATTTTCTAGGGCCACGATTCAGCCACCACATATATCCATAACTGGCATGTGCCTCAGAAGAAACTTGTACGGCTTTTACCCAGTCTTTAGAAATCAATTGCTTACCATTCCAGTTGCCCTCATTCAGAAAAAGGAGCCCAAACCTGGCATGATCGGCAGCACTGATGAATATACCCGCTCCAGAGTGCCCTCCTCCAGTTACAGATTTCATTTGCTGACCATCAATTGTTACCCAAGCATCATTATAGCCAAACCAACGCCAGGTAGTAGATGCACCTATTGGATCCATGATATGCTCCTTCAATACTTGTGGCATAGGTTTTCTCCAAACATGTAATAGTGAGTAGGCCAATACGTTGACACGCACGTCATTATACTCCATGACAGTCCCTGGTTCAACGGGTTCTTTGAATTTCCAATCATCAATATCTCCTTGTCTTGGAGGTCTATCGGCCCAATCCTTTATTCCAAAAAGCTCACCAGACCAAGCTGAAGACTGGTTCAGCAAGGTATGCCAATCAATTTTTGAATTGTGTTTTCCACCAAAGGTGCCGTCCCACACGTAGTCTCCTACTTTGTCCTTGACATTTGAAATAAGACCTTGATCTACTGCTAAGCCGGCAACCGTTGACAAATAACTTTTGGTGACACTAAATGTCATATCTACTCGATCAACATCGCCCCATTGGGCTACGACATAACCATTCTTGATGATCATTCCAGCTGGGCCACCTCTTTTTTTGGTAGGGCCTAATATCTGATGAAATGGTTCTGCTCGAAACCCCTGAGCAATGGCAATACGAAGATCTTTCGCCCCGCTGTATTCATTGGCTTCTGCAAATTTCACCGCCTCGTCTAACTCAGATTGTTTTAAGCCAACAGAACTGGCTGTTTTTGTTTCCCACTCTCCTCTCTTCGGGAAGTAATCTTGAGCAAAAGAGATTTGAGCTATGCAAGCAAAGGATAGCAGCAATAGTTTGATTTTAAAGGAATTCATAAAATAGATTTTGCCTCGAGATAAGGAGTAATCCCAAATTATTCAAGCAAGGTTTGATGAGTGGACTAAAACATGAAAGGAGGCCATGACACCTCCTTTCAACCTAATCAAAAACATGATATTAAATCATGTCTTAGAATGCTTTTATCCCTACTGGGTGGTACAAAGGTAACACACCATCGGTCTCTGTAAAGCAAACCAAACAATATTTTAACTAACAAGGGGGAATCTCAAGATTCCTCCTTGTTGTTTGTTACTTCATTAAAGCCGTGTAAACTAGAAGATATAGCGCAGTCCAACTTGCATTTGCCATCTAGACAATAAACTAAAATCATCCACAAAGGAAGTTGGTTCCACTGTAGAGTATGAATAAGTAGGCTCAAATGTGGCTGGGTTAACAGTAATGGAAAGTGGTTGGAGATCGCGCGGGTTTTCTCTAACACCCCAATCCGAACTGATCAAGTTGCCCACATTAAGGATGTCTAGAGAGAACTGCACCTTATTTCCATTAGCCAATGTTAAATCTTGTAGTATTCTCATATCCCATCTGCCATACCAAGGGCTTAAAGCCGCATTACGCTCAGCATATTGTCCTCTTCTACCATTGAGGTAAGGATCTTGATTTATTAAATCGTTGAACCTTGATCTTTGGATATCCTGGAGCACTGCAGACCCTACAAATGTATAATTGGAAAGCTCTGCGGCAGTTGGCACATAAATCAGGTCATTAATCGCTGAGCCATCTCCGTTAGCATCACCGGCATAGGTGTAGCTGTAACGGCCTCCTTCGGCATACTCTGCAAACAATGATATCGTAGTTTTCCACTTACCACCATACTCGAAGGCTTTATTGGCGGTAGCAACGAACCTATGTCTGTTACCATACAGGGAAGGCTGAAGTACAGCTTCATTCACATTATTCACTGCGGCATTTCTCTCAAAAGCATCGCCAGAAATTTCTGCTTCTATAGAACTGATATCTTTTGCATCCAAATAGTTATAACCTAATGTTGCATATATACCGTTTGAAAATTGCTTCTTCACTTCAACCGTCACATTGATGCTTCTACCCATGTCCTCACTAGTAAAGACATAAGCATTCTGACCTGGGTTACCAAAAGGATCTATTGATCTATCTCCAGGCAAATAATACGCTCTATTGTCCACTCCTGACAAGAACCCTGTTGGCATTCTCAATCCAAAGTTTCTGACCATCATAGCATTGATGTCCTTAGTATAAATGACGTCCGTGGAAACGAACCAACCGTCACCGAAGGTTCGATCATAACCAATATTGGTTCTCCAAACTTGTGGAAACTGGAAGTCAGGATCGGTAATGGTATAGAAAAAGAAATCTGGGTTTGCCACTTGATTACCTAACCATACAAACGGGAAACGACCTGTGAACAAGCCAGACCCTCCTCTTAGTTGAAAGGTTTGGTCGCCATTAACATCCCAGTTAAAGCCGACTCGAGGAGACCAAAGGATTTCATTAGTAGGTAGTACAGTATGATCAAACATTACCTCCTCGTTATTCTCATCATAGTATATGACACTCGGGGCATAGTTACCATCAAAAATTCCGTTAGCAGGATCCAACAAACCTCCTTTACGGGCAATGTTTTCGCGGATTTTATCTTCGGTGTCAAAGAACAAAGGTTTATCTGCTCTCAAACCATAAGTCAGGGTAAACCGATCGTTAATCGCCCACTTGTCTTGAACATAAAAGGCCAGCTGTCCTACGTTAGTCTCGGCTAATGCCCAGCTATTATTAGCATTATTATCGGCAAAAGTAGTGCGGGCATGGTCGACAATAGCATCCATGCTTCCAGCATTCACAAAGGCTAAAAAGTCCGAAACACTGGCAAAGCCATCACCGAAAGTTCCTCCAGGATAAGGCACACCAAAAGGCTCATATACTCCCAGATTAAAGGAGTTATCGAATTGAAATTTCTCGAAAGAAGTCCCTATCGTAATCGTATGATCGCCTTTGTAGATCTCGAAGTTATCTGTCAACTGAAATACATTTTGATCAAGCCTGTTGTTGATAGAAAAAGGCTCATGTCCGGCAATGATGTATCGTGATCCCCCTTGAAGGATATTTAGGACAGGAAAAGGATCACTGAATGGATCTCTGCTGTCTTCAAAAGCAGTATATCCCACCTGTAATTTATTAGAGAACTGACTGTTAAAGAGTGACCTCAACTCTAATATTCCTGAATGTATTTTGTTATTGATTCTATATCCAGAGTTGAAGAACTGAAGTGTATTGGCATCTGGCCCTCTTCTTCCAAGGGCCGAAGGGTGAGCATTTTGCTCTCTAAAAGCATCCAAAAAGTTATATGTAGCAGTCAAGGAGTGCTTTTGGTTAATATTCCAATCAAGTTTCAGTATACCCTTTTGATTATCTGTGTTATGTGTGTAACCTTCAAAAGCTCCTGTTTCATAGCCAAATCTTGACCTAAGAATATCACTGACTGCATTCAAATCTGCAACTGTTACTCTTGAAACATTCTCTCCTCCCAGACTGGATCCTGTAGCCGTGAAATTCGAACCTAAGTCCTCTCTTCTTTCTAATTCAAAATTGGCAAAAAAGAACAACTTGTCTTTGATGATTGGTCCTCCCAGGCTGAAACCTGCCTGAAACTGATTGAGGTCTGGAACGAATATCTCTTCACCCCTTACCTTACTTCCGGTCAGGTCCTGATTACGGTAAAATGAGAAGGCCGTCCCTTTAAATTCATTTGTTCCGCTTTTGGTCACGGCATTTACTGCAGCCCCTGTAAAGCCCGCTTGTGTTACATCATAAGGAGCAATAGAGACTTGAATTTGATCAATCGCATCAAGTGAAATAGGTTGTGCATTGGATTGCCCACCGGGTGTAGCGGCATCCAAACCAAAAGGATTATTGAAAATTGACCCGTCCAATGAGAAGTTATTGAATTGGTCATTTCTACCTCCAAAAGAGTTGCCATCAGAAGCCGGGTTTAAACGATAAATATCAGATGCCGATCGCGTGATGGTAGGAATTATTTTGAGTCTCTCATTATCGATCACCGTTGCGGCACCAGTTCTATCTGTATTGATTTCCGTAGAGCCTGCACTAACCACTACATCTTCAAGTGCCGTTGCACTCTCCTTCATTTCGAAATTGACTGTCTGGTTTTTACCGAGTGTCAGAAAGAACCCTTGTTTAATTTGAGTCTCAAAACCCACAAATGAGGCCTCAACTCTATATGGGCCTCCTATCCTTAAATTGGCAATATTGTAGCGACCATTAGATCGAGTAACAACACCATATCTCGTCCCGGTCGGTTCATGGATAGCCAATACTGTTGCCCCTTCCAGCAAATCGCCATTGGCGTCAGAAACCGTTCCACTCATTGAGGATGTTGTGACCTGAGCATTTGCTAAACCAAGACCAAGTGCAAGGAACAAAGTAAGGCTAAGGAATAATCGGAGAGACTGTTTCATAAATGTGAGTTTTGATTGATCTACTTTACAACACGAATGTAGGTGCCACAACCTTACCTTAACAGGAATTTTATGCGAAAAATAAGCCATCGGACCCTAAAGGAGTGATTGGTAAATGCGGATTGCTCAAAACCTATTGACCAATTCTCCTAAGAGCGTATCTTTACTCAGCATGAAAGTCGTCACCACACTTGAGAAATTCGACCAGGGCATATGGGGTTATCATTTTCCGATTAACCCTGAGGTCACTGAACAAATGTCGAGTGACAATCATAGGCGAGTCATCTGCCAAGTCAATGGAATCATCTCCATGCATTGCGCACTTATACCACTGGATGCCGGTAGTTACATTATGCTTAATCAGAAAAACCGTAAGAAACTTGGCGTAAATCTGGGAGAAACCGTTGAACTCATATTGGAGAAAGATACTTCCGAATATGGTCTTCCTATGCCAGAAAGCCTTATGATAATGCTCGACCAGGACGAAGCAGGAAGCAAGTACTTTCATGCATTAACACCGGGTAAACAACGTAGCCTGATTTATTTGGTAAGTAAGGTCAAAAGTATAGACAAGCAGATCAATAAGAGTCTGGCTATATTGGAGCACCTAAGAGACGTTCATGGAAAACTGGACTATAAACTACTCAACGAAAAGATTAAGCTCTATAACAATCGGCCTGTACAGTTCTAGTAATGAAAGAACTTATCAATCGTTTAACCAAGCCTTGAAGTCGGTTGCCTTCTCTTCTGAAACTGTAATACTTTCCTCTGTAGGGTGTTTGGTTTTGATTAGAATTTTGCCTTTAAAATATCTTTCAATCGCTGTGATAAAATCAAAACTCACTAAGTACTGTCTATTTGCCCTATAGAACATTTTTGGATCTAACTGTTTTGCCGTCTCGTCCATAGTCTGATCTAAGATCAATCTTTCATTATTAAAGCTATTGAGAAACAACACACCTCCTTTAATGTAAAAATAAGCGATCTGGTTAACGGGGATTGAAATCAATTTTGATCCCTGCTTTACTAGAAACCTGCTTTTATATTCTTTTCCTTTAAGACTGATTGAGGAAAGTAGCTCCTTTATATCCAAGGAGTTCTCACTGGCAAAAATTGTTTTCAGTTGGTCGAGTTTTGAGAGGCTCTGAGCCAACTCTGGAGTTTTAATGGGCTTAAGGAGATAGTCAATTCCATTCACTTTGAAGGCCTTCAGCAGATATTCATCGAAAGCTGTCGTGAAAATCACTGGAGCATGGACAGGTGTTTGTTCAAATATTTCAAAACTCAGACCATCACTGAGTTGAATATCCATAAAAATCAATTCGGGATTGATTCCTTGCTTCATCCACTCCACGGCAGACTCAACACTGTCCAATACTTCGAGGATTTCTACATTCGGAATTAGCTCCTCTAAAATTTTCTGAAGCCTTCTGAAAGCAGGAGCTTCATCTTCAATAATCAACACTCTCATACTGCCTCTAGGCTTCTTTCTTCCCTGTTCTCTACTTCAATCAGGGGCAATGACACAACAAAACTGTTTTCGTCCTGAGAGACCTTTATCTCTTTGTTACCAAAGAATGCATAACGGCTCTTTATATTCTCCAGACCTGTCTTAGTGGATTTTTCTATAGCTTTTTTGATTTGAAGGTTATTACGCACCACAATATGCTGTTCAACGTCTATATATACCTCGATATGCAGTGGGTTTCTCTTTGAAACTACATTATGCTTGATTGCATTCTCTATAAGCATTTGAATACTGAGAGGGGCGATGTACTTAGCCTCTACCGGCTCACCTACTTTGAAATTGGCTGACAGATTTTCAGGGTAACGCATCTTTAACAGAAACATATAGGCCTTAGCAAATTCAAGTTCTTCCTTAACGGTTACAAGGTCCTTTTCCTTGTTCTGTAGTATGTAGCGATATACGTCAGACAGATTGTTGGTAAAACTCTGTGCCTTATCCCTATCCTCTGCGATCAATGTAGAAAGCGTATTCAAGCTATTGAAAAGAAAGTGAGGACTCATTTGATTCTGAAGCACTTCAAACTGCGTCCGAATCTGTTGATTTTTAAGTGCTTCATTGATCCGTACAGTATTTTTCCATTGTTCGAAAAAGTAAACAGCCTCATAAATCAAACCAACAAACAGACCTGCTAGCAAAGTAGGTACAGAGCGCACAATATCATAGTCAGCAAAACCAGTTACACTACCTTCAATAAAGACACAAATCAGGAAATCTCCTGCCAGTAACATTCCTAACAAGGATACAGACGTCAGAAACAAACGCTTAGGCGTCTTGCTAATCATGGGGATACGTCTCCTAAAGTAGAAAAACATGTAACAGGCGCCATTCCAATAGAAGGCAGTATACATCAGAGATTTAAGGTATTTCTCATGAAAAGCTTGATTCTCTTTGGCGCCAAAAACAATAGCCATGATCAAAGCCAGTATAGGAATACCGATCAGCCTAACATGTACTTCCTTCAATTTCATACCGCAAGTAAAGTTAAAGTTTAATCCCTAAGCGCTGCAAACCCAGTGAAAGGAGAAATCGACTCAGTGAAACCCGAAATTCAAGGGTTGAACTTGCAGAGTTTTGGTTTCTGGCCCAGCATGATTTAAAACTCCCAAAATCTGGTATTGGCCCATTTGTTTCCTGTCTCACCTCAATTCATCTATTACAACGTAAAGGTTGAGCCTAGATTCGAATCACAATCAAAAACACGATCAACAATGAAAAACAAAAGAAGCTGGCTTATCCTTCTGCTTATTACCATGGCCACACAGGGCTTTGGTCAAACTCAGGTGGTTAAGGGTAAGATTTATGATGCCCAAAGTGATTTTCCACTTTTTGGGGCGAGTGTCATTTTGGTAGACTCAGATCCGCTCGTGGGCACTACCTCAGATGCTGGCGGGAACTTCAGGATAGAGAAAGTTCCTATTGGAAGACGAGTTTTTGTAATCCGCTATGTAGGATATAAAACAATCACACTACCCAATGTACTGGTCACCGCTGGTAAAGAGGTTGTTCTGGATATCAAATTAGAAGAATCAGTGACCGCATTGGACGAAGTTGTGGTTACTTCCGATACCGACAAAGATTTACCCCTCAATGAACTTGCCAAGGTTTCCGCAAGGACTTTTGATCTCGAACAGGTGACAAGGTTCTCAGGAGGCCGAAATGACATTGCCCGTCTGGCAACCACTTTCGCAGGGGTAAGTGCACCTAACGACTCAAGAAACGACATTGTGGTGCGGGGAAACTCCCCTACCGGCCTACTCTGGCGAATTGAAGGGGTTCCTATTGCTACTACAAACCATTTCGCTACACTGGGAACTACAGGTGGACCAGTCAATGCACTGAATACAAATCTTTTAAGAACATCAGACTTTCTGACTGGAGCCTTTCCTGCAGAATACGGCAATGCCAATGCTGCGGTATTTGACGTAAATTTTAGAAATGGAAATGTTGACAAGGTGGAATTCACTGGACAAATAAGTGCCTTCAGCGGGGCTGAGTTTATGGTTGAAGGCCCTATCAGTCAAAAGAACCAGTCTTCATACCTGATCTCATACCGCTATGGTATCGCTGCAGTTGCCGCTACTGGAACTAGTGCAGTACCCAACTATCAAGATCTATCCTTTAAGGTCAATCTGGGACAGACTAAACTTGGTAGAATAGAACTTTTCGGCTTTGGTGGAAATAGTAATATCGACTTTTTGGGAGATGATATTGATGAAACTGATCTCTTTGCCAACCCTGGTCAAGATGCATTTGTCGAAAACGAGTTGGGACTTGTTGGTCTCAGTCACACCCTTAGAATTGACAAGACTGCCTACCTGAAAACTGTCTTTGGTGCTTCTACCAATTACAATCAATACTTGCAGGACAATCTCATAAAAAACGGTACTGGAGAAACAATCAACTCTTATCGGGCAACAAATGCGAGGAATAGAGAAAACAGGTTTACCATAAGTTCCACTTTCAACAAGAAATTCAGTGCACGTTTTAGCCTTCGAGCCGGCCTGGTTAATGAAAAATATGACTTGAATTTATTCACTTCAGATCGTGATAACCGAGCCGATATTCCTGATAATGACAATGATGGCATTCCAGACTTCCTCATAACTACTCGGGACTATCAAGATGGTTTTAATCTCACCCAAACCTTTGCTCAGGGTGAATACCGCTTCAATGATGATTGGAGTTTGACAGCTGGTTTACACATTCAACACCACGGTTTCACAGAAGATATCTCTCTAGAACCAAGAGCAGCCGTGAGCTGGCAAGTAAATGACTCCAAAAGACTTAGTCTCGCCTATGGCAGGCATGCACAAAGTATCTCAGCACCAATCTTATTCTTAAGAGAGGAGGTAGGAAATAATCAATTTGAGTTGACCAATCGCGAACTGGAATTCATGACCAGTGATCATTTTGTATTGGCTTATGATTGGAATTTGGCGCCATCATGGAGACTTAAAGCCGAAACCTATTATCAAAACATATCGAATGTACCGGTTAATTCCACACCAACCAGCTATTCGGTTTTAAATGAAGGAGCAGACTTCGTCTTTGAAGAAGAAGGGTCACTAGTAAATGAAGGCTCAGGTTCAAATATTGGCCTGGAACTTACGCTGGAGAAATTCTTTAGCAATGATTACTATTTAATGGCTACTACTTCAATATTCGACTCTAAATACAAGGGTAGTGATGGTATCGAACGGAGTACCGCCTTTAATAACCAGTTTGTCTTCAATGCACTCTTTGGGAAAGAGTGGAAGTTTGGTGAAAACGGTAGAAACGCCTGGACACTGGACACCAAATTGACGACTGCTGGAGGAAATCCATTTACTCCTATCGACATAGATGCTACACGAGTCAATGCGGGTAGAGAAGTACGATTCGAAAACCTTGCCTTCTCTGAAAGGTATGACAACTACTTCAGGCTAGATGTGAAATTCGGAGTGAGGATTAACAGTAAAAAGAAAAATATATCCCATCAGTTCTTTATTGACCTACAGAATATTACGAATAGGCAGAATGAATTTGTAAGAAGATACAACGAAGTCACGGATGAAATTAATGTAGTTGAGCAAATTGGTTTCTTTCCTGATATCATGTACAGAATACAATTCTAAGAATGCCAAGGTTGTTCTTACATCCAGTAAGAACAACCTACCTTTATCTTGTCTATACCTATTTATGCCAGTTATTATTTTACTATTTATTAATTACCCAGAAATTTATTTTGTGAATAGCAAAAAAATCCGTAATTTCTATACCCTTTCCCAGTAATTTCTCAGTAGATAAACAAAAGGCATCATGAATTTCACAGGCGTAAAAACACCCGAACCACCAAAGACAGTTAACCAATATAGACCTGTCACAGATTACATGACTAAAGAGGTAATCACCTTTCATAAGGATCAGAGCATTGCCGAGGCCATGGACACCTTTCTTGATCTTAGAATTTCAGGCGCACCTGTTGTTGATGATAATGGACGTCTGGCGGGAATTCTTTCTGAAGTCGATTGCCTCAAAATTATGGTAGACGAAGCCTATCACAACTTACCTCATGGCAGAATTAGTGTTGAAAATTATATGAGTGAAGAGGTAGCTACCGTGTCAATGGACGCTGATGTGCTTGATATCGCCTCAAAGTTTCTCAGAACTCATTTCAGAAGATTCCCTGTGGTCGATCACAACGGCAAACTCATTGGCCAGGTAAGTCGAAGAGATATTTTAAAAGCGACCAGAGACTTAAAAACTTCAACCTGGTAGTAATCCCCTTTCACCTAAGCATACTGAATTCAGCAGAAACTTTGTGATTTCTGCTTTTTTTAATTTATTTGTTATACAAATATTTATTAAATAAAAAGATAATGAATAAATCCATTGGGGCCCTAGAAGAAATTATACTTCTAATCGTCATCGTACTCAATGACAGTGCCTATGCAGTGTCTATCTCAGAGGAGTATTCCAAACAGTTCAACAAAACGATATCAATCCCAGCTATTCATACAGTACTCAGAAGACTTGAGGAGAAAGGGCTGATAAAATCACGGGTTGGAGGTTCTACAAACTTGAGAGGTGGCCGTAGTAAGCGGATTTATTCGATTACTAATGTAGGATATCAGCTTGCTAAAGATTTGAACAAGCAAAGAGAAACACTTTGGAGCATGGCTCCTAAACTATCTTTTGAATAATGAAAAAGCACAACTCCCCACCAAAATGGGCAGACAAGTTTCTAGAATGGTACTGTGATCAGTCCTTGGTTAATGAGATTCAAGGTGACTTGCATGAGATTTACCATTTGAGAGCTGAGAAAATTGGGTCGGTCAGGGCTCAGTTGCTCTTTGTTTGGGAGGTGATCAGGTCATTCAAGTCGACCAATATTAAGAAAAACAGTAGGTACAAAAACTTAAATTGTTTCAACATGCTTAGGAATAACTATCGGGTTTCAATGAGAAACCTAATCAAGAACAAGTTCTATTCGCTCATCAAGATTTCAGGACTAGCCATTGGTCTTGCCTCGGTTATCTTGATCAGTTCCTTCGTATTCAATGAATTGACCTATGATCAATTTCATGCAAATGCCGATAATATTTATCGATTTTCAGAAATCTTTAGCAACGAAGAAGGTGTGGTAGAAGAGAAATCTGCAAGTATCCCCTTCCCTTTTGGCCCAACATTCTCAGTTGACTATCCCGACATTATCACGACACGTTTGTATCAGACCTTCCAGAAGGTTCCTCTAATGACCTACCGTGAAGAAGAAAAGTCTTTTTATGAAGACAAGCTCTTCTTTACCGATTCTACCTTCTTTGAAATCTTTTCTTTTGAGCTTGTTCAGGGAGATCGCGAAACAGCACTTGACAATCCAAGGTCTTTGGTCATCACAGAACGGATGGCCAAAAAGTACTTTGGCAATGAGTCCGCCATGGGCAAAACTATTCATTTCGAAAACAAACTTCCATTGATCATTACTGGAATTGCCAAAGATGTTCCTGTCAACTCTCATTTTCATTTTGATTTTCTTTCGACCCTCCTGAGCATTGATGAAGTATTTGAGGCAACTGGTAATCGATTTGGGGACAAGGGTTGGTACTGGAACCCATGTCATACCTACGCTAAGGTACCTGAAGGATTCACTCAAGCTCAATTACAAGCTTATACAGATGAATTCATTCCAAAGCACTTTCCTCAGAGCATGGCTCCTTTTCTGGTATTCCCCATGCAGCGCCTGACAGATATCCACTTGAAATCACAGCTCTACCAAGAAATTGAGGTGAATCGTGATTACAAGTCAATTTACATCGCCATTGCCATTGCTGTCTTTATCATCATAATTGCTGTTATTAATTTCATGAACCTAAGTGCCGCACGGTCATCTCAACGTGCCAAAGAAGTGGCCGTCAGAAAAGTGATGGGGTCTAGCAAACGACAATTGTTGGATCAGTTCCTGACCGAATCTCTGTTGACAAGCTTAATCTCTTTAATCATAGCCATTGGACTTCTGGCAATGCTGATTCAGCCCTTTGAGCAAATCACAAACTCACCCGTCAACCTGTCTGTTCTCCTAAGCCCGATTTTCATTATAGTGGCAATTGCGTTCACTATGCTCATCGGCTTAATCGCAGGTGTCTATCCAGCATTTTTGGTTACCTCATTCAAACCTGTGGATGCCTTAAAAATTGGCAATGTAAAGCTTACTGGCAAAAAGTCTCCATGGATATGGAAGAGTCTGGTGATCTTTCAGTTTGCTACTTCTATTATTCTAATCATTGGTGCCATAGTAGTAAATCAGCAACACCTCTTTTTACTCAATAAAGACATGGGCTTCACCAAGGAGCAAGTTGTAATGGTTCCAATTCGGGGAACAAGCATCAAGCGTCAAGCGGAAGAGTTCAAGGTAGAGCTCTTCAAAAACAGTTCTGTGGTAAGTGCTTCAGCCATGTCCGACATTTTGGGCAATGATGTACCCTTAAGGCCCTTTCGTTTTGAGGGCCAACAAAAAGCTCAAAACATACCCGGACTATTTGCTGATTTAGACTTTGTAAAGACCTTCGGCCTGAATATTAAAGAAGGGCGAGATTTTTCCATAGATCTGGAAACAGACAAAGAAGCCTTTTTGATCAATGAATCTGCTGCTAATCAATGGGATAGTGCTGCCTGGGAAGGCAAACATATAGGCTGGGCCAGAAAAGGCAGACCTGTTATTGGCGTAGTTGAGGATTTTCACTTTGCAGATTTAAAGCAGGAAATCAGGCCACTTGTTATCACCTACAGTCCGGGTTGGTATGCCTATATGGCCATTAGGATACGCCCTGAGAACATCTTCCAGTCCATAGAAGATCTTGAAGCCACATGGAATCAATTCGAACCAGACCGCCCCTTTACCCCTTTCTTTCTTGATGACCGTCTGAATCAGATTTATGAGAGCGAGCGAAAAATTAGTCAAATGGTAGGCTATTTCTCCATCATTTCAATTTTCCTGGCAGCACTTGGTCTTCTGGGACTTACCAACTACTCCACGCTACTCCGTGTGAAAGAGATTGGAGTACGTAAAGTGCTTGGTGCATCAGTATTTAGCATTTTGAAATTACTGTCTAAGGACTATGCCCTTTTGGTGATTATCGCCAATCTGATTGCCTGGCCGGCAGCCTGGTATTTTTCTCAAGAGTGGCTTGCCAATTTCACTTTCAAAATCGATCTAAACCTATGGATTTTTGTATTGGCTGGCATTGCCTCGCTATTCCTTTCCATAGTTACCATTTGTTTCCAAGGCCTTAAAACTGCCTTGGTCAATCCATCCACCTCTTTAAGAAGCGAATGATGAAAAAACTGATTATCATATTACTCCTCGCCCCTATCAG
>CBDDKG010000021.1:0-26054 GCA_965230105.1 Roseivirga sp.
AGCATTACCTGAAATACATCTTTTAAAGTAGATATGTGCTCATATTTGAGCCGCTGTCTCTGGAAGCTACGAATATCCAATTCATTGAATACTTCAGCACAGGCATCAACAAATTTTACACCAGGATTGATCATTTTTTCTTCTACGGCAGTAGCAACGTGATCGAGAATTTCTTCACGAACATCGTCATACCAGATGTTTTGATCTTTAATGTATGCTCTAATTTGCTCTATTTGATAGTGTGCTAATTTCATGACAAATTCCTAAAATTAAATGACCAGTTTGGTTACGAACTTCTCCTTTAGTAACTGAATAACCACCAGCGCATAGAGAATAAACAGGACCGACAGGCTTATTTGAAGCCATGGATATGAAGCGAAATTCTCGAAGCCTGTTTTTTGAGGGCTCCAAATAAGCTTGGCTACCAGATTGAGTAATACATTGAGGAGGTTACAGCCTATAGCGGCAATTAAGACTAAACGTTTATTGAGATCACTGGACGAGTAGGGTTTGTTTTGTTTTTTGCAATCAATATAAAATCTAAGTTGACCAGCAAGTGCTATGATAGGAGGTGTCATGGCACTTATTACCAGGACTATAAGCAATACATCTTTAGGTTTAAATATGATGTTGAGTTGAAGCAAGAGGAGGGCAATCACGATTGTGATCAAAACTGTGGGCCAACTGACGAGGTAAGAAAGGAACAGTTCCTTTGCTCTTGTAAAAATGGCTGCCTGTCTTAGCCTTTGTTGTGATTTCATCACACGCTGGATACCTTTAGCTCCTCCAAAACCTGGCTGAATTACGTCATGAATATGAGCGCCTATGTTCTGAGAAAGATTTTTCCGCGATTCAAATGATGTGAATATATGGTCATACATTTCCTCAAAGAACTCCATAGACTTTATGTCTAATGACTTGAGGTATTTGACGATTACATTCTGGTCTTCAGGAGTCATCCCATTCCAAGTTTTGGGTTCAGAAGCTTTTGAAGACTTACAATAAATTCTTCAAGCTCGGCTACTTTAGAAACGGCAGCTGCATTGCCCTCTTTGGTTAATTTATAGTACTTGCGTACCCGGCCATCAACTTTTTGCGTTTCTGTAGTGAGCAGATTCTCGGCTTCTAGCTTGTGAAGTGTAGGATAGAGGGCACCTTCGGTAATTTTAAACTCCCCGGCAGTAATTTCTTTGACTTTTTGGGTAATCTCATAGCCGTACATTCTCTCTTGCTCTTCTAAAAGTTTGAGTACAATCGTGGCTAAACTACCTTTCAACAATTTGCTTGAAGACATGATACAATAATACATAATTTTCTTATGCATAAGAAAATTATGTATGTAATTTTTTGAATGAGACTAAAATTTGTCCGTCTTGTCAGAGGCAATTACGTCTGTATCTCGCTTGCTGTGTATTCGAATGTTGAGGACTATTTCCGCGCTTAGTTCGTTGGCTCTGGCATAAATTTGATCCACAAGATCCATTACCTCTCTATAAGGTCCTTCCAAGACGGTTTCAAAGGGAGTGACTTGATAATTGAGGCCTGATTGCTGTATCAATTCGATACATGCATCGATAATCGGATATCCTGACTTTGCCTCAAGAATTGGCACAACTTGTATCCCTAAGTTGATCTGTTTTGTATTAGTCATTGAATTGAGTCATGGTTCTGGATATACCAATGGTACAGAAGCCCAAGGTCATATCGATGGCTTTGTCCATAGCAAAGGGTAACTCTTCGAATTCCTTTTTAGTAAAATTACTCAGTACATAATCGACTTGTCGACCTTTCGGAAAATCATCACCTACTCCAAACTTGAGTCTGGCATAATTTTGTCCTCCTGTAAGTTCTTCGATGTTTTTAAGGCCATTGTGTCCGGCACTGGAGCCTTTGGCCCTCATGCGGAGTTTTGAAAAGGGTATGGCGATGTCATCGACAATGACGAGGACATTTTCTTTGGGGATTTTGAGCTCTTGCATCCAGTATTTCATTGCTTTGCCACTCAAGTTCATATAAGTGGTGGGCTTAATGAGATGAATTGCCCGTCCTTTATATTTGAAGTCTGCGTGATAGGCGAGCCGATCCATTTCAAATTCGGTTCCCTTTTGATCTGCCAGTCTGTCAAGGGTCAGGAATCCAATATTGTGACGTGTTAACTCGTACTCCGGTCCGATATTTCCCAGGCCGACTATTAAATACTTCATGGGCCGAAAATAAAAAAATCCTGTTCAGTGAAGAACAGGATTTGAAATATTCTAATACTTATCCGCTTATTCAGCAGCTGGTGCTTCTTCCCCAGCTTCGGCTGCTGCAGCTTCAGCAGCTTCTGCCTCTTCAGCTTCAAGCTCTTCCTCACTCTTACCTCTAAGGGCACGTGGAATAGCAACGTTGACAACTGTTACAATTGGACTAGTTAAGATTTCAAAATTGTCTGTTTCAATAGATCCCACTTTGATCGCTTTACCCATTTTCAATTCTGAGACATCAATTGTGATAGACTCAGGCATGTCCTTAGGCAATGCCAAGACTTTCAGTTTTGGGTTTTTAAGTATCAATGAACCACCATTGGCTACACCTGGTGCATTACCAATTGTTTTCACCGGGATGTCCATTTTTACTTTCTTACCTACTGTTAATTCCATCAGGTCAACGTGTAACAACGCTTCACTTACTGGATGCCACTGTGACTCCTGAACGATAGCACGGTACGTTTTACCTTCGATGTTGATGTTTACAAAACATGCATTTGGGGTGTATAACACTGGACGGAACTGAATCGCTGGCGCGTAAAACTGCACCAAATCTTCACCACCATACAATACACCAGGAACATGTCCTTCTGCGCGAAGCTTATTTGCTTCAGCTCTACCGAGATTTGCTCTTTTAAACCCTATAATCTCTACTTCTCTCATGATATATATATTAAATAAATAATTGACTTATTGAACCGTCAGACGTAACGTTTTGAATGGCCTTGGCGAAAAGCTCAGCCACTGTGAGTACTCTAATCTTTTCAGATTGCGATTGCAATGGAATTGAGTCGGTTACCACTAGTTCGTCCAGAACGGAGTTATTAATATTTTCATAGGCTTTTCCTGAAAGTACGGGATGCGTACATACCGCTCTTACAGATTTGGCGCCTTCTTCCATAATGATCTTGGCAGCCTTGCAAAGAGTTCCACCTGTATCGACCAAGTCATCTACAAGTACCACGTTTTTACCTTCTACACTACCAATGATTCGCATTTCAGCAACTTCATTCGCCTTTTTTCTATGCTTGTCGATAACAACCATTTCAGCATTGAAATGCTGGGCAAATGACCTTGTTCTCTTTACACCTCCAACATCAGGAGAGGCAAAAAGCAAGTTGTCAAGATTGAGGCTTCTTAAATAAGGGACAAAAATGGCAGAACCATTTAAGTGATCCACTGGGATGTCAAAGAAGCCCTGAATTTGACCTGCATGGAGGTCTAGTGTCATTATCCTATCAGCACCAGCAGCAGTTAAGATATTAGCAACCATTTTAGCTCCAATGGCTATCCGTGGTTTATCTTTTCTATCCTGACGCGCATAACCGAAGTATGGGATTACAGCTATCGCCTTGTATGCGCTTGCACGTTTGGCAGCATCAATCATTAGGCATAGTTCGATCAAATTGTCGCTCGGTGCCATGGTAGATTGAATCAAAAAAACATTTGCCCCTCTCACTGACTCGTTAAAATACGGAGCCATTTCGCCATCACTGAATTTTTGTAACTCAATGGCACCCAGACCTTGACCATAGAATTCACCTATTTTCTTACCGAGATCGAACGATCCGTTTCCAGCAAATAATTTGTTCACGTGGGCTTTGTTTTTCACAGTGCTTAAAATCGAGCTGCAAAGGTAGGGATTTTATCTAAACAATCCTCAATGCGTCAAGACTTTAGACCGAGAAATTACAAGTCACATATTGAAGGTAAAAGACTATTCGATTTTACGTAATTCCCGATCGATTTTGAAGGCCTCTTTGTCCAGCTTTTTGAACTGCTTTTTGCTTGGTCGAAGTGCTTTGACAGAGGAGGTATCGGGGCGATCCATGCGCTTCATATTTAGAATTTCTTCGAGTCTGCTAAGCTTATAAATGGTAAGCAAATCGTCTTGTAAACATACTTTTCTGAGGTAATAATCACCCTTGCTGTTGACAATATTGAGATAGACATAGTCATTATTCCTTTTAATTATATCACCAGCATCTAGTGCAAACAATGTATCCGGGATATGCAGGGTACCGAAAACGGAATCGTTTTGGATCTTAAATTTTGTAGGTTCATCTCCCCAAAGACTTATTACAAGTTCTGAATCTGATTGACTGATAATATCGACATAGTCTTCTGATTCGATGTCCGGCATTACTTCTGGCAGCGATTCCGCAACCGGTACAATCTCCTTTTCTATGACCATTTGGGCACTTATCACAATAAAGGTGCTATCGTCATGATCAAAGTAAGTGCCATGATATTTTGCCGGAATTTCGGAAAGTGCCCTCAATTGTTTTGGCTGGGCCTCATCAAAACTTATGCGTTCGTTGCAGCTGAGAAGGAGGGCACATGAGAGTGCGAGGATGAATTGCTTTAGATATCTGTTCATGACCGGTTGATTGAATGTGTTGTGATACCAAGATGCACGCCATCGCGTAGAGGTTGCATCAGAGGTACCAATAATTCAAACCCAATTGAAACCCCAGACCATTCAGGTAGTTTTCAAGTTCTTGTTTTTGTTTCTGGGATGGATAAACCGCCAGGAGCAGCTTGACATTTGACATAGAAGCGATGGTAGTGTAAGGAAGTACTTTCTGTCCATTGAGCTCATGAACCTTGGGTTCAAGGCCCATCCACTGAAAAGGGGCATCCAACTGATCAAGGATTTGCGCTGTAAGTTTTCCTTTGACATCGGTTCCCCACAAAGCGAGTTTATCGTCCATGAGTTCATGCGCTATAAAGTGTTTGACCTTAAGTTGGAAGAAGTGCTCTTGGTTATAGTGATGAGAGTTTCTTGAAGTTCTCTCGAGGTGTTCACGCCAATGGAGTGTAACAATATCGAGACACTTGATCTGAAAGTCATGTTTATACCATTGAAGTAGGAGATCATAATCCTCCGGGTATGTCATGATGTCAAAAGCATCGATATTGACTAGTTCTTGTCTTCGCAGCATCCAGTTCGGTGAAGCGATCACGCATTCTCGGTAAACCCAGTTCCAATGATCTTTCTGGTCAATTCTTTGGTTGAGCCAGTCTTCATATTTCTGGTAGCCAGGAGAAATGGGCTCAGAACCAAAGTATTTTACTTTACCCGTTATGATTGTCTTAGGTGGTGCTTTGTCCAGGGCATTGACCATTGCTTCGAGTCGACCTTCTGGCATGATGTCATCTCCATCGAACCTGCTTACGTACGCACTACGCGCTTTATCTAAAGCGAGTTTTAATGCTGGAATGATGCCTGTTCCTTGGTTTTGGTATATATGGATTCTTGAGTCCTTACTTTGAAAATCTGCTAGAATCTTTTCGGTTTGGTCAATTGAATGATCATTGACAATTAACAGCTCCCAATCTTTGAAGGATTGATCTATGATAGAGGAGAGGCAGTCTGTTAAATATCTGTCAAGATTTTTGACAGGCATAATGATGCTCAATACAGGAGTATTACTCGTCATTTACCACTTTAAAGTAGTCTTATATATTCTACTTAGTCCGTTCTCATACTTATTTATTTCAGTCAGAAACGAATCGGCACTATCAAAGCCTCCCTCTTTCAACAAAACACTGCTCCGTCTACTTGTGAAATACAAGGTGCCGGTCTTTACATTTAAAAATGGGCAGTAGTCTAGTTTGTTGGAGTTTATTTCTGAACCAAGGTTTTTGGCTTTAGTCCATTCTCCATCTTCGTCTTTCTGACTTATGTACAAGTCTCCTAATCCAATTCCATCTGACCGACCGTAGCCGCTAAAAATTATAATAGATTCATCTGGTGAAACATATGCGTTGAATTCATAGCCTTTGGAATTTACAGCATCCCCTAAGGCAATGGGTGTGTTGTAACTTTTGCCATTCCATGTAGCGAAGTAGATGTCGTCTTGAGTTTCTGCCCCTGTTTTGCTACAGGTGAAATACAGATTGCCACTATCTGTAATAGCCGGATAAAACTCGCTGTCAGTAGTATTCACTATGGGACCGGCATTAACTGGTTCTGACCATGAGTTTGTCTTAGAGGCTCTGGTTACATACCAGATATCCATGTCGACCCTTGGTGCACCCACCTCTTTAGGCCGGTTGGAAGCGAAGAATAATTTTAACCCATCGGGTGAGAGAAATGGCTCTAAGTCAGTGTATTGACCAGAAAAGGAAGCTATTTCCTTTGTCCAACTATTGTTGCGCTTGTCAATTCTGACAATAAAGGACAGTTCACCAGATGGACTGAGTGCCGTGAAGTAGGCCTCGTCTTCACTTTGAGAAATTGTAAAATCTCTGATATTTGGAAACTCACTTAACAAGTCTTGATATACTGGTTCAACTGATGAAGATTGTTGTGCCAGGGTAGTGGCACACAATAGCGAGATGTAGCATAAATAAATGAACCTGCGAGACATAGTTTTAGTGATTCGTGCATCTCTAAAATAAGTATCTCTCTGTACAAATGAAATCACATGAAAGTGTCTGTCATTTGAAACAACCGGAATTATCGACTCTTTAAAACGCCTATATAGTAGTTTTCGTCAATAACCAGGTCGCTCTTTTCCATGGGTATTCTTCCCCATCGTGCTGTAGGTGACAGCCTAATTGTTTTTCCTGCAACAGTCACATCAACTGGCATATCGAACGAATCGATCGCGTTTACCCATCGGTAATTCAGATTGCCATCCTTGAAATAATATTCGAACACCGGTAGTCTTGGATCTCTTAGGTATTGGTCAAAGAATGGAGCGAGTTTTAGTTCTAAGGTTTTTGCGATATATGCCTCGAAATCCGCTGACCAAACGGTTTTATGATAGAATTCTTCTCCTAGAGATCTCAATAGTTGTCGCCACTGCTCGTCATCATTGACAATGGTTCTTAGGGTGTTTAGCATATTGCCGCCCTTATAGTAGACATCTATAGGGTAACCATCATAGTTGACCCCGTATGGCCCGATCATTGGCTTTTTATTGCCTATTTCAGTTCGTGTGCCTCGGACATATTCTTGCCCTGCTTCCTTACCGAAATGATAGTCTAGAAAAAGACTTTCTGAATAATTGGTAAAGCTCTCATGGATCCACATATCAGCGTGATCCTTGTGAGTGATGTTATTGGCAAACCATTCGTGACCTGATTCATGAACGATGATAAAGTCAAACTTCATTCCCCAGCCTGTGGTGCTTAAGTCTCTACCTAAATACCCATTTTGAAAGCCATTGCCATAAGTGATGGAACTCTGATGTTCCATACCCAAATAGGGTGCTTGCACAAGCTGATAGCCATCTTCATAGAAGGGGTAGGGGCCAAACCAATGTTCAAGGGCCGCAAGCATTCTTGGCACCTCCTGATAGGTTTTTTTTGCTTTCTTCCTGTCGACTTTTAAAGCCCAATAGGTAATGTCAAGTTTTCCTTTTTCGCCTCTATAGGAATCTTTCCAACTGATATAGTCGCCAATATTGAGGTTGACGCCATAATTATTTATGGGGTTTTTGACTGACCAATGATAGGTCTTCGTTTTCTTTTCTTTGTTGTGATCAGTACCAATCAAACGGCCATTGGAAACATTGGTAAGATGTTGGGGTACTTCTACACTGATGTCCATACTGTCGACTTCATCATACATATGGTCTTTATTGGGCCACCAAACGGAGGCGCCCAGCCCTTGGCAGGAGGTAGCAATAAAGTCAGTGCCATTTGCGTCTTTCTTCCAACTGAAACCACCATCCCATGGTGCACGGACAGCCTCCTTGGGCTTACCTTGATAATGCACGACTATTTCATTGATTTCACCTGACATTTGCTTATCCCATAGCTTGACAAAATGTGCATTGCCATCAGAGCGAAAGTCCAGCTCTCGCCCGTTCTGAGTCACCTTTGTAATCCTAAGAGGTTTTTGCAAGTCTACCTGCATCTCATTGCTGCCTACAATAACCTTATATCGAATGGTATTGGTACCACGAATGGCTTTTTGTTCGGGGAGTACTTCGATATCCAAGTGGTAATAGGTGAGATCCCACCATGCCCTTTCAGGAGTAATACTTCCCCGTAAGGAATCTTGTCGCGTGAAGTCCTGGGCGAATGCATTTAGGGAAGTAAACAGAAGGGTAAAAACCAGAATTCGTTTCATTCGAAAATTTTTTTTCAAGATAGGGAATTAGACGGTTTGAAGAACGAATGATAGCCTTAGTTCTTTCAACGGTAAGCTATGTTTTCCAACCTGTCTTGAAGTGCTTGTGTCAACTTAATAAACCAACAGATATATGAAAACTCAAAGACTTATCCTGATTTCACTTTTTACAATTTTCACTCTTCAACTTTCTGCACAGGTCTCCATAGGGCTTAAAGGTGGATATACCCGTGCCTGGGAGAAATATGATGTAGATGTGCCAGAAGATGCTCGCATTCATGTTCAAGGATTTAATATTGCCGGAATGGTCTACCTTAAGGTCAATGACTATTTAAGCCTTGGAGTTGAGCCAGGTTATGTTGAACGTGGTGCCGCCTGTGTGCCTGGTTGGATTGGAATTGATCCCGGCTTTAGAGGAGATACTGAACTGTTTTTGAAGTATGCTGAACTACCCGTTATGGCGCAAGGTCAGTTGCCTCTGCTCAACGGAAAACTAGAGGTCTTCGGTAAAGTAGGTTACGGCATGGCTTATTTGACAACTGCATTTGAAAAGGTCACTGATTTGGATGGTATTGTGGCTCCAACGCGTTCTAAGTTGGATTTAAGCAATGATGATCGATTGAATCGGTTCGACCATGGGGTTCATGGGACTTTAGGGCTCAGCAAGACTTTAGGTAAGGGGAGGATCTTTATCGAAACGGCCTTTTATAGTAGTGTAAGAGATGCAGATAGGAATAATTTTTCCAGAAACCGCAATCTGAATTTTAACCTGGGTTATCTGCTTGATTTGTAAGTTGCAAGAGGAGGAAAAGCAGGACTCTACAAAAAAAAGTTCGGGAGAGGCTCTCTGCCCTGAGATAGGATTCTTTATTTTAAGTTGAATCAATAATCAGTAAATATCTCTACAGTTTGGGTCCTAATCTATAGAATAAGCTTTAGGCCTCATTATTTTTTAACGACAGAAATTTCAGATCTGATTCTCGAGGTTGAATTTTCAACTCCTTGTATTCGTTTTTCACATGATTATAGATGTCATAAAGTTTATCAAAGTGTTCATTGTTGTCAACATAACAAATTGAAATCCTTTCACAGTTTCTGTGCTCAAAGAGTTTCCGCAATGTTGACCCATCAGATGCACCACATGAATGACCTACAATTCTTACTATAAACGGACCTTCTTCAATCAACTTGTTTATAGGTTCATTCTGACCATTGACATGGTAACGCATGTGCTTTAAGTTATAAGTAGATTCTCTGTATCCACAATCCAGAATTTTCTTCAATTCGGGTGAGTCTACAGACCCGAATCCGAATATTATTTCGCTGCCATCCTCCAATGACCCATGAATATTTATTATTTCTGTAGACATGTTGTCAATACGAACATGATGATGTTTAACAGTGGATGTGTAATTGTAGTTAACTATTAATCTTTTACCAGCAGACCTCAATTTGCCTGAAATGTAATCTGGCTCAGGATACAGAAAGTGATGCATTCTTTCAGCAAACTCAGGATTGGCTTTAATAGACTTATTTAGGTTCGAATTACTTTCTAGTTTCCTTAAATATTCTAAAAGTCGAAGCTTAATAAAATCCAAGTCTTCATTTAATTTGATGATTTCGGACTTTACATCATCTTTCGTCTGAACAGATAGTAATTGATTTAATGTGTCAAAATACTCTGTTTCAACATCTATCCACCTATCTCCAATTTCTTTAGATAGAAGGTTCTTAATGAAAGTTGAATTGATAGAAAATGAAATCAGCTTATCACTGTTTATTGAGACAGGTCTATTTCTCAATTTAATACCTGAAGATGATCGCTTTTTTACTCCAAGGCTAATCAACGGACTTGAGGCCATGTCGTTAATTGTTTCAAACTGGTTAAAGACGCTGTTAATGTCTTGCACCAGCATCGTTCTACATTTTACGGCAATTGGTCCTTTATTTATTACTGCGCCAGGTTTTGTATAGGCCGTTCTTGCACAGCCAATTAGAAAGTCTAGCATGAAGTCAGAATATTTTGTCCTTAGACCATGAGCAAGGTCAAAACCATTTCCAATTATAATTACCTGATTCAATGGATTGTAACTGTTAAATGACAGAGAAACTCTACAAGTTGGTGAAACCACCAACAGGAAAAGGTTATTAATTAATTAAGCGAGCGGCCACTTAAGCAATTCAAAAACGTATTCTTTGGTAGCAGACCCAGGCTCTCGAACATACTCAGGAAATCGAAATAGTTATCTGCATCAACTATTTTATCACTCACGATTTTGACAATAACACAACCTTGAATAGAGATCTTTTTAGCTCCTGTTTTCCTGTCTGTAGCAGTCAAAGTGCATTGAGAGGATATGACATTTTCACTTTCAATATGACTGTCGATCGTTATCTCAATGTTTTTAATAAGCCCAAGCAAGTGAGTATGGAATGCTTCAAATTCATCGGGACCGATTCCATTTTCATTACCGAGGCCTTTTGCACTTCCATTGGTTTCCGGAACGAACATTTCTTTAATAAATGAGGCGTTTTCTTTTGTCCAAACTTCGTCAAACCACTTTTCGAGAATATGTTTCATACAATACAGTTTATGTGTGTTCATCTAATACAGATGAAACGATAAGAATCAAAATACGAATTATGACTAACAAGTGCTACCAGAAATATATGCCCGGTGGCCGAGAGAAAATCGACTGAATACTAATTTCCCCTTACAGGATGTTGGTGCACATGAGTTGGGTGTTCATCAGAGTTTCTTGTACTGAATGTTCATGTCAACTCTAGGATAAGTTGCTCAAGGAATGTAAAGAAACCAACTTTTCTTGTTCTAGTACAAAGGTGAGTAGACATGAAAGATTCATTGGCTTTTTGATCCTGTAGGCCCCGACCAATTTTGTTATGTTCTTGGTATGAGTAGACAAGGTATCGTTTGTTCAAATTGAAGTAGCTGCCGCAATCGCTTTCTCCACCTGTGGTAATAATTGAGACGGTATCTCCAAAATTGAATCTCTTTTTACCCTTATGGATGCTCTTAATCTTAAAAACGAATTCATACTTAGTATACTCTTTCTCGAGCTTACTACCGGTCACTTTTTCATTGGTTACAATTTTATTGATCTCAAGGACCTTACCTGTAAATACAAACTCTGCGTCTTTTTGTCCTTCAAGGATTCCGACTCTTGAGCAGGAACACGCCAAAGAATAGTTCAATGATAGAATTAAGACAAGCGTTGTTAAAAAGAATTTCATTAAGCGAATTCGCAAGGTTCATTTGTAAAACATCCCTCAATCAAAGGGCCCTTACTTGCATGCTTGTTGAGGCTGCCACTGGAAGGAGCGATTGGTAAAAGATCTTTCGTCTTACTCAGGATAGAAGGGGAGGGTATAAAAAAAGCCTCACATTTCTGTGTGGCTTTGTTGGTCTACTAGGGCTTCCCGATATCCACTGCGTTTCATCGGGACTTCCACTACGTTACAGCTTCTCGCCCAAGCCCCTATAAAAGCAAAAAGCCCAACCCTGGTGGGTTGAGCTTTTACTTTTAGTTGGTCTACTAGGGCTTCCCGATATCCGCTATCGCTTTATCGGGACTTCTGCTGCGCTACAGCTTCTCGCCCATAAATCAGTATAAACCAAAAAAAATCCCACCTAAGGGCGGGATTCTTTGTTTTAAGTTGGTCTACTAGGGCTCGAACCTAGACTCTTCTGGACCAAAACCAGACGTGTTGCCAGTTACACCATAGACCATCCTGTAATTGGGTTCACAAAAGTAGTACTTGCCTTTTTATTTGAAAACCTTTTCTAGAAAATTTTTAAGCTAATTTCCTTAGTCCTCAACTTTCCAAAAAGCAATACCACCTGCCTGTTTTCCCAGATAGGCAGTGTCGACAACCTTAAGGGTCTTAAGGTCAATTACATCCACCATTCCAGGATCATCATTCTTTCCTTCTACAGACACAAAGGCATATCTGCTATCTGATGAAATGGCCACACCATGCGTTACTTTTTGGCTATTTTCCAGACTGGCTAACTCTTTCCCGGTTTCCAAATCCCAAATGCCAGTCTTAGCAGCGGTTTTATATGACACAACCATATACTTTCCGTCAGGGCTGAGGTCAATATTGTAAGGGCCTTTGTCCGTAGTGAACTTGCGCGTAGCCTTCCAGGTCTTGGTATCGATTTCTAATACTTCAGCAGAACCATTTCCAGCCACATATACTAAGTCCTTGCTTGGATGAGGGCTAACCCAGGTGGGCTTAAAGGCTGAGTGTTTCATACCCCCCATATCCATTTTACTATGATCCATCTTGCTGTGGTCCATTTTGGAATGGTCCATTTCCTCGGCTTTTTCTTCCTTCTTATCCATACCCGAATGATCCATCTTACTATGGTCCATTTTTGAATGATCCATAGTTGAGTGATCTACTAAACCTTTGGAAGCTTCATCCAAGTCCAGCGTTCTGGCTACTTTCAGGTTAAAGGCATCGATTTCGAATAGTTCACCAGACATCATGGCTACTGAGTAGTGTTTCATACCATCCGCTGAGATACGGCTACCATGAGGCATTGCACCCGTAGTGATCTGGTCTAGCTCAGTCATACTCTCTACGTCAACTACGGATACCGTGCTTGGCACCATGTCACCATGAAGGTTAAAGTTTACACAATAGAGTAAACCGGTCACAGGTGAAATTTGCATAGAAGCAGGGAAGAGGCCTAGTTCAACAGAACCCACCAATTCATCTGTACCTGTTTTGTACTTGTATAGCTTTCCATATGGGTTGCCATGTGCTAAACTGAGATACCAATATTCTCCAGCTGGGTCAACTGTAATACCGTGGGGTCCTTCGATCTCCTGAGGCCAAACACCTACTGGAATGTTTTTGATCGTCTCCGCTTTTTTGCCATCAAATTTGACAACAGATACTTCATCTTCAGATTCGGCTGTAACATAGACATAATAGTCTTGGCCGAAGGCAGTTACTGAAAACAGTACCGCAAAGATTATTGATAGTGTTATTCTTTTCATTTTTTTCAAAGGTTATGAAGTGAATAGGTGAATAAGTGATGAAGTAGGTTATACTCCATCACCTAAGCACTTCCTCACCTTATTTACTTTCAATTTTAACGTTTTCTGCTTTAGGTGGTTCCACTTTAGATACCCAAAGTCCGCTATGCATATCGGAATAAAACAAATATCCTTTATGCAGTTGAGCTCCCCATGTTTGAGGCATGTTTGGAATATATCCATTAGGATCACCAGGCATAAAGAAGTTAATCTGTCGGCCTTGGGCCAAAAGGTCACCCATTAGCTCCCCGCTTATGTCTACTATACGAACACCCCCATTATAAAAAGTGGCATAAAGTGTTTCGGTTTCCTCATCTACCCAGAAGTTGTGAGAACCAGCAAATGGTACTTCAAAGCGTGCCACCTCCTTAGGGTTATCCAAATCTGTAAAGTCTATCATATGGAGATATCCTCCAGCGAGATAAGAGCCATTTTCACCGTAAGGGAAAACTTCATCTCCGGCAATCACATAGAATTTACCAGTAGACTTACTCTTAAAGGGAAATGCTGCATGATTATCACCACTGGGGTATGTATAGCTAGCAAACTGAACAGGGTTTTCTGGTGATCCACCAGCAATACCATTTCCAACGTCTACCAACTGAACGCCATCTGACCAGTTAGAAGAATAGGCAATCCCATCTTGCACCCATACATCATGGATGGAGTGTCCAGGTGTGTCGAGTTCAAACTTACTAACCGCCTTCGGGTTTTTTGGATCCTTTATATCGATAACATAGTATTTCTGCCCGGCACTGAGTGCATAAACATAGCCCTTATCTACAAATACATTATGAACTCCTCCGGTCAGGTTCTTATCATAAGTAGCGTGGATTTTCACATCTCTGGGGTTAGATGTATCGAGAATGACAAGACCATTTTTCCTATTAGAAGCACCTTCACGACTGATAACGGTTACGTTTCCGTCTTCAGAAACTTTTACATCATTGACAGTCCTGGCATCTACTCTGATACTGTCAATCCTCTCAATATTAGCAGGATCAGTAACATCCCAGAAGTAAGCCGTACCGTCTGCACTCCAAGTGCCAGTTACCGCATAGTCACGACCATCCTGGCCTTCCCAAACCCAAAGGTCAGAAGTAAACTTTTCACTTACCGTTCCTTGCCCTACAGTCTCTATTTTACGTTTGACATTTCGAGGAATAATCCTAAGTGTTTTTTGAGCTGAAGCCACACCAGCAGTAACAGTGACGGTATATAAACCCGCCTTGTCTGCAACAAAGCTTCCATCCTGTCTAATCAAGCCTGAGGCACTGGTTGAAACATCATCCGCCATTCCATCAAAGGAATAACGAAGCGGAATGTTTTCTACCACACGTCCATTATCATCAATTGCCCTGGCAGTGAAGTGGAAGACATCTCCAGTTCTACCTTCATTATTATCTACTTCTAACTCAAGATTAGCAACAGGATTTTTGACAACATTGACACTAATTGTGTTTTCTATATCGCCCGCCTTGGCAGTGATGTTAACCTTGCCTTCCTTTCTACTATGTATATAACCGAAAGGATCGACAGTCGCTATTTGCTCATCACTGGAGCTAAGTTGTACCCGAATATCTGTTCTGGTAAGTCCAGCCTTGTCTAAGACTGTATACTTAAACTGCACGGGAGTCCCTTTATAGACCTGCTCAGGAATATCGCTGATTTTAATTTCAGAAATCTGAGGATAGTTCACTTTGATATCAAAGGCCAAGCGAGCACCTGCCGAAAATGCCAAGAGGTTTACCTCGCCTGGTAAGAAGGCATGTGCCACGCCAAGAGAGTCGACATATACTTTTTTCTTGTCTCTAGAGAAAATTCTTACCGGATCTTCAGTCCTTTGACCGTCTTCTGTCACATATACGTCTAGCTGTAATTTATCTCCTACCTCCAGAGTCAAATCAGTGTTTGATACCACAATTTTCTTTTGAGCTTTCAATCCTGTTCCCAAAAGAACAAATAGAAGTGTTACAAGTAGTCTTTTCATATGCACATTGATTTAAGAAGTGAATAGGTGAATAAGTGATGATTAGGCCTTACGTCATCACTCAATCACTTCCTCACCTTATTTACTCTGAATCTTAGTTTCTTTCGGCTTTTCTGGCTCTAGCTTAGCGGACCAAAGACCACTGTTAAAGTCAGAGTAGAAAATATGTCCTTTATACAGTTGAGCTCCCCATGTAAAAGGTGAGTTGGCTGTATATCCATTAGGATCATTCGGTACGATCCACGCGATTTCTCTGCCTTGTTTTCTCAGATCACCCATCAGCTCTCCGCTTAGATCAACTACACGGACTCCCTCATTGTAGAATGCTACATAAAGGATGTCATCCTCAATCCAATAGTTGTGAGAACCTGCTCCGGGTACTTCAAAACGAGCGATTTCCTCTGGGTTATCCAAATCCGTGAAATCTACTACGTGTAAATAACCAGCAGCTCGGTTAACACCACCTCTTTGGGTATTCAAGCCATAAGGGAAGATTTCGTCACCGCCAATTACATAGAACTTGCCAGTTGACTTGCTTCTATAAGGGAATGAGGCATGATTAGCGTTGTTAGGGTAGGCATAGCTTGCGAATTGCGTTGGGTTCTTGACTGACCCACCTGCAATACCGTTTCCAACATCCACTAACTGAATGCCGTCCGACCAGTTAGAAGAATAAGCAATACCATCTTCTACCCAAACATCGTGGATAGAGTGACCAGGTGTGTCTAACTCGAACTTAGAAACTGCATAAGGATTTTTGGGATCATCAATATTGATGATATAGTATTTCTGTCCACCACTCAAGGCATAAATGTGATTGTCTGCGATAAACACATTGTGTACACCGCCAGTCATGTTTTCATCAAATCGAGAAATAATCTCTACTTCCCTAGGGTTTTTGACATCGATAATAACTAGTCCGTTCTTTCTGTTTGAAGCACCCTCACGGCTGATCACGCAAAGCGTTCCATCTTCGGAGATCTTCACGTCATTCACCGTTCTGGCATCTACCTGAACAGAATCGATTTTTGTGATATTGGCAGGGTCTGTTACATCCCAGAAGTAAGCAGTACCATCGGCACCCCAAGTTCCGGTTACGGCATAATCTCTGCCATCAATGCCTTCCCATACCCAGAAGTCAGAAGTGTGTTTGTCAGTGACAGAGCCTTGGCCCACTACTTCAATCTTTCTTTTCACCTCACGAGCGCTAATTTTTAGCGTTTTCGAAGCTGAAGCTACACCACAAGAAACAGTGACAGTATACATTCCGGCTTCATCGGCAACAAAGCGTCCGTCTTGTTTGATGAGCCCTGAAGCGTTGATACTTACATTATCAGATACACCATAGAAAGAATAGGTAAGTGGGGCATCTTCCACAACCTTTCCTTTAGCGTCAAGCGCTTTTGCAGTGAAGTGAAATACATCTCCGGTTCTGGCCTGATCGCCATCGGCTGTCAATTCAATTCTGGTAATCGGATTCTTAACTACATTGATGTTTACAGTATTCACTACATCTTCGGACTGTACTTCGATAGTCGCTCTTCCTGGTTTATAGGTTGTGATCATGCCAAATGAGTTCACGGTGGCCACAGACTCATTTTTAGAAGTGAATGAAATGGAAGGGTTCTTTCTTGTCAAACCTGCCTTGTCTATCACTGAATAACTCAATGTAATGGGAGTGCCAGCATAAATTCTATTCGGCACATCATCTAATTGGATTTCTGCAATGGGAGGGTAATTCACCGTCACCTCAAAAGTCTTACGAGGAGCACCTGGAGAAATAGCGATGATATTATAAGATCCAGGGAGTATGGCTGTCAATGTATTCGTGGAATCAACAGAAAGGCTTCTTCTTGATCTTGAAAACATCCTCACCGGATTGGTGAGCTTTTTGCCGTCTTTCATTACATAGGCATTGAGCTTTTTCTTTGCACCAACTTCGAGCACTATGTTTTCCGGCTCAATAACGATTTCCTGACCAATAATGGCTGCTGGCAGGGTCATTAATAAGGCCAGCATATAAATGCGAATTAACTTCATGGTATTTTGTTTAAGGAATTTTATGGAATGTACTCAATCCTGTATGGCGATACAAGAATGATCTATATGGGTGGTTATCGATTGGACTATTAGTCAAATCTCTTTCTTACCGAATTAATTCTCTTTCTAATGCTTCCAACGATTTACCTTTTGTTTCTGGCATTACTTTCCAGGTAAAAAGCAACTGTAAACACATCATAAAGGCAAAGAAGGCAAAAACAGGCCAAGGGTTCTCTCCAAAGATACCTTTGTCTTTGTCAATAAAAACTGGAGTGAGCAGGGTGATGAGGGCTGCAAATATCCAATGCACTCCTGAACCAAAAGATTGGCCAAAGGCCCGAACCTGATTGGGGAATATTTCAGAAATAAAGACCCAAATCACAGCACCTTGTCCGATCGCATGTGAGGCGATAAAAATCAGTATAAATGACAAAAGGAGCAAGGGGTCGGCATCACCGTAAAATGACCAAGCTGTGCCTGCCAAGCCTATGATATAGCCCAAAGAACCAATGTACATCAATTGTTTACGTCCCAATCGGTCGATTAGCAACATACCGAGCATTGTAAAAATGAGGTTGATGCCTCCAATAGATATGGAGCTTAAGAGAGCATCTTTTATGCCAGCGGTATCCAACAATTCCGGTGCGTAATAGAGAATGAAATTGATGCCTGACAACTGGTTGAAAAAAGCCAGTAAAAAGGCTAACATGATCGGCTTGGAGTACTTTTTAGAGAAGAGTCCCCTAGGTTGGTTCTTTGGCTCAATGTCTAATTCTATTTCTTTCAATTTATCGAGCGCATTTTGTGGGTTGATGATTTGCAAAACCTTCAAGGCCTCTTCGCTTGCCTTTTTCTTCAAAACCAACCATCTAGGACTTTCAGAAACTCCTAAGACCATAATGGAATAAAATACAGCAGGAAGGCCTTCGATTCCGAGCATAAAACGCCAGTCATTTTTTCCCCCAACTCCATCGAGCAGGAAATTAGAGATGAAAGCGATCAAGATTCCAAAGACAATCATAAACTGATAGAGTGCCACCAATTTCCCTCTCTCTTTTGAACCAGAGATCTCCGAGATATAGGTTGGGGCTGCCACAGAAGATGCTCCAACGCCAAGGCCACCGATAAATCTAAAGAATGAAAAGGAGTAAGGCTCGGGGGCTAATGCTGAGCCAATGGCTGATACGAGATATAGAATACCTATCCAGAAAAGTGTTTTCTTTCTGCCAAACTTATCGCAGGGAATGCCGCCCAACAATGCCCCAAAGACTGTCCCCCATAGGGCCATGGACATAATGAATGTACCATGAAAGAAGGGAGTAGTATTCCATAGTTCTTTAATTGGTTGGTTGGCACCAGAAATCACAACGGTATCAAAACCGAAGAGAAAACCTGCCAAGGCCACTGTTATGGCCCAAAAGCGAAGCTTATTTGATGGCATAAGGTTGAAAATGATGCTTTGGAAGATAGTATTTTCTTATCAAAATTACCTTCTGGTATTTGTCATTTGCATCAACGGCAGCTCCCGACCTTTTGGAGTTCCAGGAATCATCTTGATTGTTTCAAAACCAAACTTTTGGTAAAAGCCAAGCGCATTCGGGTCAGAGAGCACGTGGAAAACCTTCTTTTTAAAGAGTGGTTGAGACAGAGCAAATGTCAGCAATTGTTTGCCATAACCGTGACCGATTTGTTCAGGTAAAATCCAGCAGTGGTCGATATGAAACATTTCGTCTTCTTCCAGAATAACACAAAACCCAATGATGTTACCATTGATGGACAGGGTGAATACATAACTGGCATTGAGAAAGTCTGTAGTAAAGGTCAGATCGTTTTCCCAAAGGGCGAGCCATTCTTCTGGATAACCCCAGTGGGCCTTGGCTGCTTTGGCTATTTTACCAAATAAAAAGGCATCTGATGAAGATGCCTTAGTAAGTTGTTTTATCTCCAATTAGTAGTTGATTTTCTTTAAATATTTGAGACTTGTTTTTAAGCTCTCTACTGAGTTGTTGGCAAAGTTTCTGTCTTGCTCTACAAAGAAGTATTTCATTCCTGACTCTTCTTGATGTCTGAATATTTGCTTCCAGTCGATGATTCCATTTCCTACTTCTGTCATAGGTTTTCCTTCGTCCAGAGAAAGGTCTTTCACATGCCAGAAAGGAATACGACCTCTGTTTTCACGCATGATATTAAGCGGGTTTTTCCCTGCATAACGGACCCAGTAGATATCTAATTCAAGCTGCACAAGCTTAGGGTCTGTTGCTAGGATAAGGTCAAAAGGAGTTTGTCCATCTAATTCTTCGAATTCGAACTCATGGTTGTGATAAGCAAAACCTAAACCTGAGTCATTACACATCTCCCCACATTTCTGAAGTAAATCAGTTAAGGCTTTGTATTGATCTATATTCTGGCGCTCATCAGTATTAAGCCAAGGGCAGACAAGGTATTCTGCGCCCAATTCCTTAGCATCGTCAATGGCGCGTTGAAACTCATGATTCATCGTGCCTGACACCTTTCTTCCGGCTCCAGTGGGAACATGGATACTCTTAACCGAAATTTTAGACTTGTCCAAAATAGCCTTCGCCTCGCTGATTGACTTGCCCAATATCTTCCCATCCTGGAAGTCAAAAAGCTCACAATAGCTATATCCGGCTTTTCTTAATGCCTTAAGTGTGCCAGGCATATCTTTATAAATGACATCCCTGACGGTATAGGCTTGAAAGCCCAATTTTTTAATTACCCCGTCATCAAAAGGCTGTGAAAGAAGGGGTGAAGCTGCCATAACACTTGCTGTGGCCAGACTGGCTTTTTGGATAAAATCTCTGCGTTTCATTAAATACTTATTGTAATTCTGTTCAAACTAATAAAAAACCACCTTTGAAACTACTTATCTGTGGTCATTGGGCCTATTAACTCAATAAACGTACCGTCTGGGTCTTGTACCAAAATAAAATACCTTCCGTCTGGGATTTGAGTGGGCGTTTTACCAAGCTTTTTTACCCTTGCCTTTTTGAGTCTCCGAATAAAGGGGTCAAGTGATTTGACATACATGGTGACATATTGCATACCATTATCATCTTGAATATGTTTTTGCTCAGGATGTTGAGCACTGTTCTTGAAGCTCATCAGTTTCCATTCTGTGGCATTGGGTTCATCGACTGTTTTCAGTATGACTACATCGAATGGTTTGCCACCCGTGAGTCCTGTTTTTCTAGCAACTTCTCTTTCCACTGTAAAGCCACCGGTTTCTTTTAAGCCTAAAACTTCCTTATAGAACTTGAGCGACTTCTTCATGTTATTCACTACAACACCTACTGATATGGTGCCAGAGGAGTATTCTACGGGATAGTTAGGTTTATCCTGTGCAATACAAATACTGCCGAATAAGGAAAAGAAGAGGGTATAGGCTAGTAGCTGTTTCATGGTTTCATTCAATAAGCCCACAAAATAAGAAAAGCCGGTCAAACCGGCTTTCATTTACATCTTTTCGTACATCTCACGGAGTTTTTTCCGTGTGATAGTGTCACGCCAATTGCTTCCGAGTGCATTTTCCCAAAGCGGCTCCAGAAACAGCGCTACGTCAATCATCTTTTCAAACTGATCATCGCTCAAGCCAGCACAAATTCCTTTTGGTATATGGATTTGGTGTTTATCCACCATGGCCTTGAATTTTGAAACGCCCTCAGGATAAAACTCTTCCAACTGATCAAAAACAATACAGTTACCAATACCATGTTTGGTACCTAGTAAGAAGCTTAAACCATATGATACGGCATGCGCAACACCCACCTGGGAATAAGCGATGGACATACCTCCATGATAGGATGCCATCATCAATTTGGCATCTGAGTCTTCGTCCCAAACATCTTTTTTCAAGGAATACTTCTTCGCAAAGCTCTAAAGCCATTTCTCCATAAGATTGAGAGAAAGTATTGAGGTATGTTCCTGTTAAGGACTCCACACAATGTATGTAGCAGTCCATACCTGTATAGAAACGCTGGTTCTTTGGTGCATTCTTGATCAAGTCCGGATCCAGAATAATCTGATCGAATGGTGTATAATCAGAATTCATTCCCAATTTCCGTTCAGGCCCTGTCAGTACAGTGGTTCTTGAGACCTCAGCTCCTGTACCTGAAAGGGTGGGAACACCCACATGGTATGCTCCTGGTACTTTTACTAAGTCCCAGCCCTGGTAATCTGCTGATGAACCAGGATTGGTCATCATTAGGGCTACAGCTTTTGCCAAATCCAGCATGCTACCACCACCAATACCAATAACACCAGATACTTCACCAAACTCCTCGATCAGATCTTTCGCTATAGCATCGACCTGCTTAGTTTTTGGTTCGTCATCCGCACTTGCGAAAACTACTTTATCTTTTCCCTCTAGAGGAATACGGGCAATTAGGTCTTGCTTCTCTTGAAAAAAATCATCTACCAAAAAGATGAATGGATAGTCACTTTTTCTTTGAGAAGAAAGGATTTCTGCGGTTTGACCAAATGATCCACGGCCGTAAACGACCATTTTTACCATTGGGAAGTTCTTGAATGCTGTCATTAGTCTTCAATAAATGCTTTTGCGTTTTCTAAATCTTCTGGGGTGTCTATTTCAATGCCCATATATTCAGTTCTACCATCTTGATCTTCTTGCCTATTTCAAGGTAACGGAGGCATTCGATCTTTTCGGTGTCTTCCAAGATAGTCATTGGTGTATTGTAAAAGTCAAGTAGGGCCTGTTTTCTGAATGCATAAACACCAATATGTTCGAAGTATTTTGGGTTCGCGGCCTTATTTCTCGGATAAGGAATTGGCGAGCGAGAAAAGAACAATGCATAGTTTTGCTGATCAACTACGACCTTTACATAGTTTGGGTCTTCGATTAAGTTGACTTTGGTGAGTACTTGCATTAGAGAAGCGAGGTCTATTTTGTCAGCATCCGGGCCTTCAAAAACAGATAACAACTCTGACAGGGGTTCTTTCTTAGTGAAAGGTTCATCACCCTGAACATTAACAATAATGTCGGCTTCTATTTGCTCAGCCGCTTCAGCTATTCGGTCACTTCCACATTCGTGTTCCTTTTGACTCCTGATCGCCTGACCTCCGTTCTCTACTATTTCCTTATAGATAACATCAGAGTCTGTCACGACATAAGTCTCTGCAAATAAGCCTGTTTTGACTACCGCTTCATAGGTTCTGAGTATAACAGATTTATCGCCCAGCTTGGCCATTAGCTTTCCGGGAAAGCGCGTGGCATCATATCTAGCTGGAATAAGCGCTACTACTTTCATGCTAGCACAGATTTGATTGTAGCTGCCATTTTCTCAGCGCGCTCATATGCTTGTTCTTCTGTCCAACTCAGATTGATAAGAGAAGAAATAGTTCTTCCCATGACATCATCCGATTGTTTGAAGTTATCGAAATCCATCGCTTCAATGGCAGAAACAAGACCTGGATTCAGCGGGAATAGGGAAGTGGCATTTTTCAGGTGATCCCATTTTTTGATGTAGTGCCAATTGTTGTCATACCAATAGAAGTTGCCTCCAAGCCCATTGGCAAGAAGTTCTTTGTGTGCTCTTCTAGTGAGATCTTCTGTTGGTAAGAAAAACGAAAGGAATGAAGCGTTATCACCCTCTGGATCAGGGATCCTCCTGAAAGTGATTCCTTCCACTTTGCTTAAGGCCGCCTTAATGATTGCATTGTTCTTTCTTTGTGTTTCTAGAATCCAGTCGAGTTTTTTGATTTGGCCAAGGCCAACTGCTGCATGCAACTCGGAAATCCTAAAGTTATATCCGAGAAAAGGATGGGTCTCTGCACCTCGATCACTTCCAATATGGTCATGACCATGATCGGTATAATGATCAGCATTGACGTAATACTCCTCATTGTTGGTCAAAAAGGCGCCACCTTCACCACAGGTAATTGTCTTAACAAAGTCAAATGAGAAGGTTCCCCCGTCACCAATGGTACCCAGCTTTTGTCCTTTAAAAGAACCACCAATTGCTTGGCAGGCATCTTCTAAGAGTAACAGGTTATGCTTTTTACAAATGTTTTGAATCTCATCAATTTGTGCCATGGAACCACACATGTGAACAGGCATGACCATTTTCGTTTTCGGAGTAATGGCAGCTTCCACGGCTTTGGGATCGAGACAGAGCGTTTCATCGATATCTACCAGGATAGGTGTGGCTCCAGCGGTGATAATGGCCTCGAAACTGGCTACAAATGTGAATGTAGGCATGATTACCTCATCTCCGGCACCAACACCCATAACAGCCATAGCAGTCGAAAGGGCCGTAGTACCACTAGAAGTGAGTTGCGCATGTTTTGTTCCAAAAGCGTTTTGGATGGCTTTTTCTAATTCTTTGGCTTTCCAATGACCATTGCGCATGTGATCGAAGCCATAACGCATCAGAATACCTGATTCAAGGACATCATTAACTTCTTTTCTTTCTTCTTCACCGAATATTTCAAAACCTGGCATATGAGAGGGATTTTGCTGGCAAAAATAGATAGAAAAGATGATGTCTCATAAGGTCATAACTGAATTGAATTCCCGATTTGGGAATAAAAATCCAGTTCTGAAACTGTTTTTGCCCGTTTTGAAA
Source organism: Roseivirga sp. (assembly GCA_965230105.1). Taxonomy (GTDB): domain Bacteria; phylum Bacteroidota; class Bacteroidia; order Cytophagales; family Cyclobacteriaceae; genus Roseivirga. The sequence continues at coordinate 24,039 of CBDDKG010000021.1, forward strand.
AGTTCAATATTTGTAAATAGCTGATAGTCAAATTATTATGAATCTGGTGCATTTTGGCAGAGCACTTGTAATTAGAGGAGTACAGGTTAAGTAATAAACAAAAGTGAAGTTGGTAGGTGAAGTTGATGGTTATTTTATCTATTTGGTTGAGGTGAATCCCGAAAAATACGTTTTCGGGATTCTTTTTTTGTGCTTAATGGCACTATAAAAAAAGAGCCCCCGATACTTCGGGGCTCTTTTTCTGTTTGATAGAAATCGTTTTTAATCTGTAGTCAAGACACCTCTTAAGGCAAGTACGTTTATTCCAGGTATAGTAGACCCTTTACTTGCATTCAATGCATCAATAACTAAGTTGGCAATAATTGCATATCCACGTGGGTTTGGATGGATGCCATCCGTTGAGAAAATACCATTCGGGCTGAAATCAGGAGCGAGGTTGACACCATCCACTCTAATTCCTAATTCACCGTCAGCGGCTGCTCCTGCTGCGGCACCCATTGCCGCAAGAATAGGGTTGGCACCATTAGTCGGGTCAACCAGGAATTGTGCTGTTGCCGCATCTAACCCTGCTACATCAGCAAACGTTGGCTGTACGTCAACTAAGGTAAGCACATCTGCGCCAGCAGCCTGATTAATACCTGCAACCACACCTGCAATAGTAGCATTGAAAGTGGCTCTGGTACCCACTACAGTTTGTACCTCAGATGCCGACAGTATTAAGTTGTCAGGAGCGGGATAACTCACACCTACAATAGCAGTTGGTTGAGGTACTCCGTTCACAACAAGAGGTTGCCCAAGTGCAGTGGCAGCTGTCAATACTGGAAGGTCACCCCCATTTGCCGGTCTGGATTGCCTGAATGGTTCAAGTGCAGCTCTTTGAGCTGGAGTGATAGCACTGGCAGCTACTAAAGCATCAAATAGTGGTCCAATGTCAGTGAGCGCATCGTCAAACATCAAGATTGGGTTGGCACCAAGTTGATAACTCACTTTTCTAGCATTCGCTTGCTCTGCAGTAAGTAATGAAAATTGAGCCAAACCATCCAAAGCTGCATTGAGACCTGCAAAACCATTGTTCAACTGATCTACCGTAGCTTGATCCGTCATCGGGATGGAGTTATAAGGAACAGCTCTAAAGAATGGTGCCAGGATGATTTGAGGTATTGTTAAAACTACACCTTGAGCACCAGATTGTGTCAATCCTCCCAAAGCTTGTGTAAGCGTTGTTTGAAAAGCGGCAGCGTCTGTAATGAGTGCTTCATTTGCTCCTCCACCTGCAGCATAGCCTAGTATGTCGTTGTTACCAAGCCAGAAAGTAAAGAAAGTAGGGGCAGCCTGAAGTGCATCACCTAACACTGTGCTTACACCAGGTTGACTGGCAAAGCGAGCATAAAGTCCATTTCTTGCTGCAAGTCCAGCATCTGAGACATCTACAAGCCGCATGCCGGGTACACCAAAGTTATTCAAGGCAGCTTTGTCACCCCCAAAAGGAGTAACATCTTCTCCTACAGTAGGGACAGGCCTCAAAAGGCTCAAACTAAGCTCAAATCGACCAAAAAAACCTCCATTAGGATTTACTCCCGATCTACCATTTGCAGAATTGATATCTGGCTGATTGAAGGCCCCTCCGCCAACACCTGAGACAGCGAATTGCTGGGCTAGTAGGTTAGGGAAGGAGTGGTCTTGACCACTTGTATATAGTGCATTGTCCATGAAACCTGCCGTCAGAGAGTTTCCAACAGAAACGTATTTGCTTAAGTCTAATGACCCTGGCGTACCTGTTACTGGTCCTGGAAGCGGGTTTTCATCTTCCAGTTGTTCTAGCAGCTTCTGGTCTTCATCGCAAGACTGAATGACGAAGGTTAATGCTAAGATGGCGAATAAGTATATCTTAATATTTTTCATTTTCGTTCTGAGTTTTACTTGAAGAATTCGTCAAAAGTGATTTGGATGTAGTAAATACCACCTACACCTGGGTTACCAAATGATGTTGTGTATCGGTCGTTTAGCAAGTTGCTC